>NZ_JBSFVM010000001.1:0-1481583 GCF_053592315.1 Streptomyces sp. NPDC002754 | reverse complement strand
TGGTGCACAACGGCATCGAGTACGCCGACATGCAACTCATCGGCGAGGCCTACCAGTTGCTGCGCGACGTGGCCGGGTACTCCCCCGCGCGGATCCCCGCGGAGCGGGTAATGCCCCGGCAAGCCGGGGCATAGAACGGCGCGGCGCGCAAGCGCGCCGCTGAATTCCCGCGCAAGCGCGGGAATAAATTCCGCAAGCGGAATTTCAAGGCGACACTATTCGCGCAAGCGCGAATAGTGGGTGATCGCGCAAGCGCGATCACTAAGGGCTGGCTACGGAGAAGGGTGCATCGTGTGCGGGCCTGTGTAGGGCTTGGGATTCTCTACCGGTACCTCACTATGGGGCTTGACAGGTCATCAGGTTCAAAGGGTGTCGGCCTCATGCAGTGACGGGTTCCGCTGCGCTCCACCCGAACCCCTCCTCCGGCCGGTGTAGCGCCGTTACGGAATTCCTAGAATGCTTCGAGCAGCATATACGATGACGTATCCCCGTGCGCAGTATTCGGCCATGATTGCTCGACGCTGCGCATCTTATACCAAGGTAGATGCATCACGGTGATGCACTGTGTAGAGTCTGGCCTCAGACACCACACCCGAGCTGTTCGTGCCGCTCGGGAAAATCCCTTTCAGATTTCGCGCCGGTTCCGCGATAAGGAGAGTCCGGGAAATGGCCGTCAAGCTGCGAGACCATCAGATCGAAGCGGTTGCCGCCATCGTACGCGGCCTCGATATTCCGCCGGGGGGCATTCCCGCGGACGGCTTGCGCGGGCAGGTCCACGCGGCGTGTGGGACCGGAAAGACCATTATCGCCGCCGCGGCGGCCCGCCGGCTTGTGCCCAAGGGCCGTGTCCTGGTGCTCGTCCCGACGCTTGATCTCCTGGCCCAGACGATCAAGGCGTGGGCCTCCGTGGGGCACAAGGGGCCGGCGGTCGCGGTGTGCGGGCCGCTGGATGACCCGGAGTTGTGGGACCTGGGTGTGCGGGGCACCACGAACCCGGTGCAGTTGGCGCTGTGGCACGGCACGGGACCGGTCACCCTCTACGCGACGTACGCCTCGCTCGGTGTGCTGGCGGAGGCCTTCGAGGGCCTCTATGGCCAGCAACTCGCCCCGCTCGACCTGGCTGTGGTCGACGAGGCGCATCGCACTTCGGGGTCGATGGGCAAGGCGTGGGCGGCGATCCACGATCAGGCGGTGGTTCCGGCGCGGCGGCGGCTGTACATGACGGCGACGCCGCGGGTCTGGCAGGAGCGGCCGCCGAGTTGGGAGGTGGCGGAGGGGGTTCGGGATCCGCTCCCCGAGGAGATGGCGGCCTCTATGGACGATGAGACCGTGTTCGGGCCGGTGCTGTACAAGCTGTCGCTGGCCTCGGCGGTCTCCCGGGGGTTGCTGGCGCGATACCAGATCATCGTGCTGGAGCTGAGGGACCCTCAGGTCACCCCGGAGCGGTTGATGGGTGAGGGTCGGCATGGTGAGGAGGTGCGCGGGCAGCGCCTCGGGGCCCTGCAGGCAGCTTTGTTGCACACGATGGCGCAGAACGATTTGAACACCTGCATCACCTTCCATCACCGGAGGATCGAGGCCGAGGCGTACGCGAAGGGGCTGGGCAAGGTTGCGAAGCGGCTGCACGGGGACCAGCCGGAGACGTATCCGGCGAAGATCTGGGCCGACTGGCTGTGCGGGGACCACGTCCCCGAGGAACGACGGAGAGTCCTCGGCTCGTTCGGAATCACCGCGCGGCGGGCCGTGCTCTCCAACTGCAAGGTTCTGGGCGAGGGCGTCGACATCAGAAGCGTGGACTGCGTGGCCCTCCTCGATCCGAAGGGCGCGCCGCACGACATCGTCCAGGCGATCGGGCGCGCGTTGCGGCAGCAGCCCGGCGAGAAGAAGCTGGCGTCGCTGATCGTGCCGGTGTTTCTCTCGCCGGGTGAGGTGCCGGAGGACATGTTCACCTCCGGCTCGTATCGGCCGTTGGTCAAGGTATTGCAGGGGCTTAGGGCTCACGATGAAGAGGCCGTGGAACTGCTGGCTATTCCGCAGGAGCCGCAGAAGGAGCTGGTGAGTCCTTTTGTTCATATCGGTGATGAGGAAGAGGAGGATTCCGGGGAGGAAACTCGTATGCTGTTGCGTTTTGCCGCTCCCCGGGACCCGGTGATGGTCGCGAACTGGGTGGATTTCAACGTGATCGACACCGAGAAGCTCGACTGGGCGCGCGGCTGGTCCGCGCTCAAGACGTACCGCGACCGGGAAGGGCACGCCCGAGTCCCATACGGGTACAAAGAGGGCCCGTATCCGCTCGGGCAGTGGGTCGCGGAGCAGCGCCGGGCGTACGGGGCCGGGCAGATGAACGGCCATCGGGCGCGGCGTCTGGAGGCGCTCGACATGGTGTGGTCACCGGCGGATGAGCGGTTCCAGGAGAACCTCGAGGCGGCCCGCGCCTACTACGAGCAGCACTGGACCCTGTGCGCGCCGCGGTCGGCGACCATGCTCGACCGGCCCGTGGGGCAGTGGTTGTCCAATCTCCGTCGCCCCGGCGCACTTGAGGAGCACCCGGAGTGGAAGATGGCGCTGGACGAGGTAGACGCGCACTGGAACCCGTCCTGGCCCCTGCCCTGGCAGCGGCACTACGCCGCCCTGCGCGCGCTGGTCGGTGACGAGGACGGCCAGGCCGAGGTACTGCCGGGCGTCACGGTCCACGGCATGGACATCGGCAAGTGGCTCGCCAAGCAGCGCCAGTCCGCCGTCTGGCGCGGCCTTCAGGACGGGCAGCGTGCGCTCCTGGAGCAGCTCGGCATCACGCCCATGGAGCAGGCGGAGCAGGCCGGGCCCGCGAAGTCCTCCGGGGCGTCCTCTAGTGCCTTCGAGAAGGGTGTTCGGGCCCTGGCGCAGTACAAGGAGCGCACGGGCTCTGTGGTGATCCCCAGGGGGCACATAGAGGCGATCGTCGTCGACGGCCAAGAACACCAGATCAAGCTTGGGGTCTGGGTCATGAATCAGAAGAGCAGGCGCACCAAGCTCGGCGCCGGCCAGCTCGCCACGCTCGAAGCGCTGGGATTGGAGTGGGCACGGGAGGGTTAAGTGGTGGGGTAAGTTTATGGTTAAGCCGCTTCTGGTCCTGACATGAAGGTGCACGTTGATGGCATCTGAGGAAGAGCTGTTCGCGAACGTCGATGCGCTGCTGGAGGAGGAGCCGCATCTCCCGCCTCCGGCGGAGCGTGCCCGGCTGCGTGAGGCCGCTGGCATAACGCAGGCCCGCCTCGCCACCGCGTTGAAGACGACGACTCAGTCGGTGAAGAACTGGGAGAACGGCCGCTCGGAGCCGAAGTCGCCGCGCCTGGACGCCTACCAGCGGCTGCTGAACGGGTGGGCGGCGAAGCATCCTGCACACGGTGCAGACTCGGGTGCCGCAACGACATCGGCGATAGCGTCCCGTGAACCGGTCGCGTGCGAGGCGGAGTTGGCAGACGCTCCGCAGGTTGCCGTCGTTCCAGCCGCCGGGCCTGCAGCACGTCCCGTCACTGGGCCGTCTGCGGCATCGCGGCATCCGGTTGCGAGGGAGGCAGCTCGGCCTGTAGCCGATCCGCGGTTCCCGCACGGTCCGCTCGCCGTTTTGGACGGCAACGGCTCCGCGTACGGCGTCGACGGCATCGTGCTGGACTGCCCGGCCACCACGGTGGTGGAGCTCGTGGAATGGACGCTGCGCGAGTCCGGCCTCGGGGCGGCGAAGCTCAACCGCTACGGCAAGGACTCCGACCCGCTGATCGTGCTCACCGCGGCCGCGGCCGTGAAGCTCGGGCTGCCCGAGCGCCTGGAGGGCCACGAGCAGCGCCGCTCGTTGCGGCTGCCCGAGGACCACCCGGTCGTGAAGCAGGTGGCGAAGGCGAAGTGGCAGCTCACGCAGCGCGGGTTCGGGCCGTGGGCGCGGATCTACCGCAAGGCGCAGGGGCGCGAGCGGCAGTGCGTGCAGCTGGCGATCCTGTCGTGGGACGCCCTCGATGAGCGGGCCTGGCCCGGCGTTGCCGCCATGGAGCCGGCCGACGTCGCCCGCGTCCTGGGCGTGTACGCCCAGCGGGTCATCACCCCGCGCGGCTCGACGGCGGTCTCTGGGCTGGAGTTGATGACGGCGCTGCGCCCGCCGACGAAGCCGGAGCGCGATGCGCAGTCCGGGGACTGGGTCTCCGGCCACAATCCGGGCTCGCTCGGCACAGAGCCGATGGACCCGGCGCCGCCGGAGGCGACGGCCGAGCATCCCGTTGTAGTGAACTCCGGCTGGACGGGCGGGTTCCTCGACGAAGAGGCGTACCAGTGGGTGCGGCCGGTGGACTCGCTCAGCGATGAAGAGTGCATGCTGCCCTTCGCGGTCGGCCTGGATCTCAACACTGCGTTCCTCGCGGCTGCGGCCCGTCTGGTCGTCGGCCTCAGCGCGCCGGACCACTTCCACGCCCCGACGTTCAACCCGAAGATTCCTGGCTCGTGGCTGGTTGACCTGTCCCCCATCGAGCTGGACCCTCGTCTGCCCAGTCCGTTCACCCCGGATGGCAGCCGCCCAACAGGGCCTGCCTGGTACCAGACGCACACTGTTGCCTACGCCCAGGAGCTCGGATGCGACGTGGCTCCGGTCGAGGCGTTTCTGCGGCGCGAGAGGGGTGCGTATCTGGACCCGTGGCACGACCGGCTCAAGACCGCCTACGTCGACACCCTCGCCGACCTCGGTGTCACCAAGGACCTGGATGATGCGGCGTTCCTGGCCGCGATGGAGCAGCACAAGCAGTCCGACCCGGCGATGGCTGCGGTGCTCGCCGCGATCAAGGCGACCGTGAAGGGCGGTGTCGGCAAGTTGCGTGAGCGTCCGCAGGGCAAGTCCTACAGGGAGGGTGAGCGGTGGCCGGCCCTTCAGCGGCCGACCTGGCGCCCCGACATCCGCGCCGCCGTCATCTCCAAGGCCCGGGTCAATATGCACCGCAAGCTGCTGAACATGTCGAGGATGACCGGGCTGTTCCCGCTCGCCGTGTTGTCCGACTGCGTCGTCTACCCGAGCCCCGGCGACAGCCCGCTCGACTTCCTGCCCTATGCGGCGTCCGGCAAGCCGCAGCCGGGCAGTTTCCGTCTCGGCTCCACCCCTGGCCTGGCGAAGCTGGAGGGCGTTCAGTCGATGCTGTGGGCGGTTGACCTGATGGAGCAGGGCCTCAACCCGGCCCGCCACATCAAGGGCGGCGACGCTGTCCTCGAGGACGGGGAGTAAGCCGTGTCAGAGATCGACGACGCGATCGAGCGTTCCGAGAGGGAAGCCTTCACTCGCGAGCCACCCAAGACGCTCAAGGGGCAAATCGGCTACCTGCTCAAGCAGTTGGGCAGTGCCAGGGCCGTCGCGGCCGAGATCGGAGTGACCGCTGACTCCGTCAACCGCTACCGCCGCGGCGCCCGCAAACACGCCCGCGCCGACGTCGCCGTGAAGATCGACGACGCGGTGCGGGCCCGCTGGCAGCCGCAGGTCCGCAGGCGTCGGCAGAAGCAGGCTGCCACCGCGACCGGGGTCACGATCGAGACGAGGGCGCGTTTCGGGTACACCGCACCGGTCGGCACCACCGACGACGGACGCTTCAGGCGGCTGACCGTGCACCTCCCTGCGGCCTACGCGCAACGCCTGTTCGACGCCCGCAACGCCGGTGCCAATGATCAGGAGATGCGGGGGATCATCGCCGAGGGATTCAAGGAGATCTACTTCCAAGACGGCGGAGGCCGCGCCACGGGACTCTCCGACGTCACCCTCAACGACATCGACTACCTCGACCTCGACTACTGACCCGACACCAGCCGCGGGCCCTGGATCTGCTTGTGTGACTGGCTGAGCGCTTCAGAGGGCGGGGGCTGACACAAGGGCCTGCAATGGGAACGTGAAAGTGCGGGATTCTGCACTGACGCCGGTACCCGGTCGCGTCCCCCTGAGTGCCGCGCGCAGCCCAACATCCGGCAGTTGCACCGGTGGTGCGGTTACCGGCCGGCTCTCCTGCGCGGCAGGTCAGGCATGGCGTTGTGCCGCGTGCAGCGGCAGGGTCGTGAGCGGCCCGGTGGGGATCCACCACACATACCGCTCTACCGTGGTCCCCCGCGAGCTCGGAAAGCCGCCCGGAGCGGCCGGCACAGGCAAGGGCACGGTGGGGTTTTCTGTAGTGCGGAAACCGGATCCTGGCCGTATGTTCCCGCGCCCGCGATCTCCGTAGCGTCGAAGCATGACATCGCAGGACCAGGAGCACCAAGGAGAGGTCGCGGACATGATCACGCACGGCGTGGCAGAGGGACAGCCCATGCGCGGCGCAACCGCTGAGGCGTTGCGGCTGTCGTCGGTGACGAAGGTGTACGAGGGCGTGTCGAGGCCGGTGGCGGCGTTCGACGGGGTGTCTCTGGTCCTGGAATCCGCCACCTTCACCTCAGTGATGGGGCCGTCGGGTTCCGGCAAGAGCACGCTGCTGCAGTGCGCGGCCGGGCTCGACCGGCCGACCCGAGGGGCAGGTCTTCATCGGCGGCGAGGAGTTGCCCACCGGGGATGAGGCGGAGGTGACAAAGTTCCGGCGGACGCGCGTCAGTTTCGTGTTCCAGCAGTACAACCTGATTCCGTACCTGCCTGTGATGCAGAACGTACGGCTCCCGCAGCAGCTCGCCGGCCGGCGGGGCGGGCGCGAGGACTGCAGGGAACGGGCCGCGATCCTGGACCGGCTGGGCATCGCCGACCTGGCTGACCGGCTGCCCGCCGAGCTGTCCGGCGGGCAGCAGCAACGGGTGGCGATCGCGCGGGCGCTGGCCGCCCGGCCGGCAGTGCTGTTCGCCGACGAGTCGACCGGCGCGCTGGACACCGCCAGCGGACGGCAGATGCTGGGGCTGCTGCGCGAGAGCGTCGAGGAGTTCGGCCAGACAGTGGTGATGGTGACCCATGACCCAGTGGCGGCGTCCTATGCAGGGACGGTGCTGTTCCTGGGCGACGGCTCGCTGGTGGACCGGCTGCCAAACCCGACCGCGAAGGCGGTGTCCGACCGGATGGCACACCTGGACGGCCTGTCGGCCCGCCGGGGCCCGAGCACTCCCGCCACCGCGCACTGCGATCCGCGCCACCCGGGCGCTGCCGCAACCGCCTTGGGCGCCGGCGCCGCCCGCCCGCACTCCGTGAAGGGAGTCTGACTTGGCCACCGGACTGGCGATCGCCTCCGTACGGCACCGTCGCGGCGGCTTCGTCGCGAGCTTCCTGTCCGTCTTCCTCGGCGCGGCCATCGTGATGGCCTTCGCTGCGATGCTCGACACCGCCGGCGGCCCCGCGGTGGCCTCCGGCGACAGGACCGTGCTGACGATCATGGCCTCGGCAATCGGCGGCTGGGGCGCGATCATTGCGGCCTTCGCCGTCGGCACCACCCTGTCGGTGGCGGCCCGGCAGCGGGCCGGCGGACTGGCGCTGCTGCGGAGCGTCGGCGCCACTCCCGGCCAGGTGACCCGGCTCATCATGGGTGAGACGGCGCTGGTCGGTGTGGACGTCCCCGGGCAACTGGCGGCACCGGTGGAGTCGGCGGTGTACTTCGCGGTCAACGAGTGCCTGGCCAACGTGGTCAAGCACAGCCGGGCGCGACGTGCCTGGGTCGCCCTGAAACACGCTGCCGGTAGCCTGACCGTCGTGGTCGGCGACGACGGAGTGGGCGGCGCGGACCTCGGCTCGGGCACGGGCCTGCGCGGACTCGTGCGCCGCCTTGAGGTGTTCGACGGTGCCGTCACATTGCGGAGTCCGGTCGGCGGTCCGACCGAAGTGACCTTGGAGATGCGTTGCGCGTTGTCGTCGCCGAAGACCTCACCCTTCTCAGAGACGGCCTGACCCGGCTGCTCGCGGCCCACGACTTCGAGGTCGTCGCCGCGGTGGGCGACCCGGTCGCACTGGCGGCCGCGCTGGAGGACCAGCAGGTGGACCTGGCGATCGTGGACGTGCGGATGCCGCCGACCTACCGCAACGAAGGTCTGGTCGCCGCGATCGAGGCCCGCATCCGGCGCCCCGGACTGCCGGTACTGGTGCTCAGCCAGTACGTGGAGCAGCTGTACGCCCGCGAGTTGCTCAAATCCGGCGAGGGGGCGATCGGCTATCTGCTCAAGGACCGCGTGGCCGACGTGCCGAAGTTCATCGACGCCGTCCGGGAGGTCGCCGGCGGTGCGACCGTACTCGACCCGAAGGTGGTGGCCGCGATGGTCTCACGCCTCGACTCGCACGAACCGCTGACCCGGCTGACCCGGCGAGAGCGCGAGGTGCTGTCGCTGATGGCCCAGGGCCGGTCCAACGCTGGGATCGCCGCGGCGCTGGTGGTCACCGAGAACGCGGTCAGCAAGCACATCAACAGCATCTTCACCAAGCTCGAGCTGCCGATGGCGTCGGACGACAACCGGCAGGTGCTCGCGGTGCTGCAATATCTGCGCGATCCGCAGTGAGGGCCGGGCAACGCAACAGCTGCCCTCCCCGACCGCCCCTTGCAGCTCATCAAAGTGATGCGGTGTGCCGCCGGGTACTTGCTGACCGAGGTTTCGATTCCCACCCGTCAGCGCGGCTGTCGTTCGTGCCGATGCTCGTGGTTAACCGTCGCTGAGTCTGGCCTCAAGGCCGACTTAAAGATCGCCGACCGGTCTCTCAGAGATCGTTTTCAACGCACGCCGACGATTAGATTCGCCCCCGTGAGCCCCGAAGCAACCGCCCCTGATCCGTCCATGTACCCCGCCCTGTCCTCCTACTTGGCACAGACACCAGGGCTCGGGCATCACAGGACGGCCGGGTCGTCACGCCCAGAGGCCGGCCCGACCTGCTCGGTGCCGTCGGCCACCGCACCCGCCCGACCCCGTAAGACGGGCAAGAGGCGTCGCCGCAAGGGCGAACCGGACGAGCGGTGCCCCCACGCCGGCGCACCGGGACGGGGCGGCCCCGCACGACGCGTCCCGCTGCCGCGCTCGGGCTACGGGATCGCGGCCGTACTCGCCCTGGCAACCGCCTCGTTCCTGGCCCCGACGCACACCTCTACACCCAGCCGACCGCACACCGCAGCCCCACACCAGCCAGACGTGTCCAGCCTTCCGCACCCGCCCGCGAGCGCTCACGCGAGCCCACCGTCCTCGGCCGACAAACCCGCGCATCAATCCGCTCCCCCGGCGAACCCCGGCACGTCCAACCCACACACGAGCCCGGAGCCAGAAGACGGAGACCAGGATGTTCTCACTGTCGGCAGTACTGGCAGCGCAGTGGTCCGCATGCAGGGACAACTACGGCAACTAAGGCTCTACACAGGCCCCATGGACGGACACTACAGTCACGACGTCGCAGCTGCGGTGGCGCGCATGCAGCAGGCACAGGCCATCCCCGAACCTCTCGGCCGCTACGGACCAGCAACCCGCGCAGCGATCACCACCGCTGTCACCTGACCCCGGTTCTCCCCCCCACCCTCCACCGAAAGGTGACCCCATGCACCGAAAGGCCCTGCGCACATGCACGACCGCGGCTGCCGCCGCCGGCTGCGCCCTCACGTTCTGTGCTTCTCCCGCGCACACCTCCGTCATCTGGGACGGCGACGCCTCCCAGGGCACCGGCGTCTTCACCAACACACTGTGCGACAGCCCCGACAGTGTCACGACGGGCAACTGAAACGACGGACACGGCACGTTCTTCAAGTTCAACAAGCCCATCGGCACGGCGCGTTGTGAAGGACACGGCGTGCGCACCTCGACAGGCGAGTACACGTCCAGGAACAACAGCACGTACTGGTTCGGCTGGGACTCCATGACCAAGACCAGCAACGCACAGACCGTATACCCGTGGAAGTCCAACGGCACCAACGACCAGAACAGCCAGAACTATCCCGTCCTCATGAAGGTCGAGGAGGGGCGGCTCAAGGCCTGGTATGTCGCGCCCGGCGAGACCTGGATATCCATCGGTAGCACACCGTGGACCGAGGGTGCCTGGCACTCCGTCCGACTGGGCATCACCACCAACTCCGCGGGGCAGGGCACCCTGTCCGTGTACAAGGACGGGATTCGGTTCGCCTCCCGCACCGGGGCCCGAACCTGGGACGACGAGGGCAACAAGCCACGCTGGGGCACCTACTTCGGCACAGACACCAGCACCGCCTCCATCAACTGGGTCGCCGGCCTGAAGATGGGCACGTCCCAGGCGGACGTCGACTGAACGACACACCCGCCCGGTCCACACGAATCGCCGGCAGGAACCCGGCCGTTGTTGTCGTTCCGGTACCTCGTGCACATCGCGGTCCCGGCGAACGCGTGTGGGGCTCTCCCCGCGCCGGGCGGTGGCGGGGCCCGCCACCGCCCGGCGAATCGTTCCTCGGCCACACCGACCGTCCCCCGCGCCATCGAACACGGCGAGTTCGAAATCAAGCTCGCTCGATGTAGCCGTGTGTGGTCGCCGACGGGAGCGTCAGCGCAGGTGGACGGCTCCGGTGTGGGCATTGAGCACGTAGTGGTGGCCGTGGGCACGGGCCGTGCTGTGGCCGGCGTCCAGGGCAGCGACGCGCACGCCGTGCCGAGTGATCCAGGCCTTGTATGTCCCGTTCGCCAGCCTGGTGACATGGGCGAAGTCACCGTCGGCGAGCCGCACGTCGTGCGTCTTGCCGACCTGGCTCTTGTGGTGCTTCTTGTGCCGCGCATCCTTCTTCGCGGGGTGCTGCGGCACGTTCTGCTCGCTGTGCCAGCCACCGGGGTGCGTCACTCCGACGAAGCCGTTCGCCTGGTTGAGCACGTACGTGTAACCGTGCACGCGCTGACTCTTGTGCGCGGAGTCGAGCGCCGCGATCCGCACACCCTTGTGCGTGACCCAGGCCTGGTACGTGCCGTTCGCCAGCTCGGTGACGTGCGCGGTGCTGCCGTCGCTGAGCGGCAGGGTCTGGGTACGACCCGCCGCGTCACCGTGCCGGGCGGTAGCCGCGGGGGCGGCATGGGCCGGAGCGGCCTCGGCAGTCACGGCGAGGGCGGTCACGGCACCGAGACCGATAACGGCGGATGCCAGGGTCGTGCGGACAATACGAGAGGTCTGCATGCGCCGGCCCCTTTCCATGAGTCGAATGATTCGAGTGGGTCGATCGAGTCGAACGCGTCGTGTCGACCGCGTACTCATGAAGCTAGGCGGCACACATCAAGGCATTCCGTAGGAGACATCGCAGACATGTGAAAGCACCTCAAGAGTGCACAGTTAGTGACCAAATACCCGGCCACAACAGGGCCCTTCTGCCCGGCCGACATCTGGAGGTACACCCTTCAGTTACAGGGGGTGATCGTCGTGGCGGCCGCGAGTGCGGTCGAGGTTGGCGCCCAGGCGGATCGTGCCTCTCGACCCGTCCTGCCGAGCGGTGGCGTGGGCCCTGGTCGTGGCCCAGCGGCCGAGGATGTGCCGGTTGATGGCGCTATCTGAATCCGGTTCAGACCGCAGTTCCGTGAAGCTCATGGTCGGGTGAGGATGCGGATCCGGAGGAGTCGGAACGAGGCCCGGTCGCCGCCCGCGCCACCAACGTCTCCGTACAGTTGGGGCCGGTGCCATACGGCTCCGTCCCACCAGTAGCCTCAATGCCGGTAGAGGAACCCGTTGCGCCCGAACATCCACTCGTGGTGAAGGGAGCTCACGTCCTCGTCATGGATCAACAGCACGGTGCGCCCGTGAACGGGGTGCTGATGGACGGCCCACGCGTAGGCGCGGTTCTTCGTTTCGCTCGTGAAGGCCACCCATCCCCCACCGCGCAGACGGTCCGTGCGTCCCCACAGCCCCTCACCCTGGTTACGGCCCGTTTCGCTCGATCGCGTCGGGATTCTCCAACGGCAACCGCTCATCATTGATGAACGGCAAGCCCGGAACCGGGTGATCCGTCCGCAGGCCATTGGCGACCGGCTGAACCCAACTCAAAACCCCTCCTTGGATGCAGTCTCCAGCACTCCGTGCCCCTCCGCGCGGACAGGCCCCCCGGCATCCTTGCGGCACCGCAGGCGTCGCGAAACCAAAGTTGCGCAGACGCCGGATAGTTGGCTCGCGGGCTATCCGAGGCGGGTTTGCGATTGACTCGTTCCGCTCGGCCGGAAGCACCCGGTCAAGCTTGGGGGTGAACCATTCGCCGACGCGCGGAGCTCAGCAGGGGCTAGCTGTCCGCGCTCGCCGGCCTCGGCCTCGGCTGGGCGACGTGAGCTCGCTAGTGCTCTGACCTCATAGGTTCGCCGGTTGGCGGTCCTGATCTCGAGGTATCGATTGATCCAGCCGTAGGCTCCACTGTCATGGGATCAGCGATGTCTTTCATCCATCACCTTGGCGTGTTCGCCTCCGACTTCGAGGCGAGTGAAAGGTTCTACACCGCGGCGCTTGAGCCGCTCGGGATCTCTGCCGGATATCGAGGAAAAGGTGTCGCCGAGTATTGGCATCCGGATCGGGATACTCCCTCGGTGTCGTTGGAACGCGCGGATCCGTCCGCTACGGCGACTCGGGGGATGCACCTCGCATTCGACGCCGGGAGTCGAGCAGCGGTAGACACGTTCCACTCCGCTGCGGTGGCAGCCGGAGGCGCCTCCCGGCACACTCCGCGGCTTTGGAGTGAGTATCGCGCCTACTGTGCGTTCGTCAGCGATCCCGATGGCAACAACATCGAGGCCGTTCACAAGGAGATCCAGTAGCAGCTCGGCCCTGGTCAGGCTGCCTCAGCGACGGGGCGTGACTAGTTCCCCACCCCGCGGCGAGCGGCTCGGAATGCCGTGGCCGTGGCCTTCGTGGCCTTACCCGCTCGAGGGCGCCCCGCTTCATGGCACTGGGATGGACTGCGCGAACGAACCTCAAGGACACACCCGGCAGCGCCGCACCTTGGCCGCTGACGTCCCATTAGAGAGGGACATGCCAGAGTCGGGCGTGCCCTCTCGCGCATGTCAGGCGCCCACCCGCTTTGCCCGGGCCACCAGCGCGTCGCGCAGGATGCCGTCGGACGCGCGCGCCATCCGGAGCAGTTCACGGATCACCTCGGCCTTGTCCCAGCGAACGCCGGTCTGAGCCCTCAGGTCCAGGAGCCAATGGTCGATCTCGTGGGACTCACCCGGGTCGAAGCGGACTCTCGTCGGGATCGCGCCCTCCGCCTTCGGAGCTGGCCGGGGAGCGGTGTTGTACGTCGTCATGCCAGCCCAACGAGTCAGCTGCGCGAAGGACGCACGGCGCCGTTCCCGGCGGCATGGAGCCGCGGCTCCATGCCGTCAGCTCTCCTCTTCGGGTCCGGGGTCGCGTAGCCGATTGCGATGGCCGCAGTCCCAGCACTGCACCGTCTCCGGGAGGTTCACAAACCGCGTGCCGGAAACGCCGAAGGAACCGTCGATGCGGAAGCCTCCGCAGCTGGGGCGGGGGGCGTTGGAGGGCAGGTCACAGCGGAGGCAGTTGCCTTGCGCTCTGGACTCGCCCAGGCGGGTAACTCGGGTGTCTGCGCTGCCGCATCGCACGCAGAACGCTTCCTGTGTCTGCATGGTTTTGGTTGTACGCCAGATTTCCAAAGACGTTCCCCCCCTTGCTCTTGGCCGGGACTGAGACCGCTGAGCGGCAGTGACGGCCAGGTCCACTCCCGGGCGCCGACGTCTAGGACGTTCCGACGAGATCGGCCTTCGACCCATCGCCCCGGACAGCAAGGGAGTTGGGTGCGGATCCTCTGAAGTTCTGGTCGGTGACGGGCTGAGTTGGAAAGACGTTGATTGGCATGTGCCTCGCGCTCAACCCATGTGTTCGGGCAGTCGCTTTCGAGCAGCTGCCCGGCCCTTGATTTCCCGAAACGAGAGTCTGGAGCATGAGCGCAGTACGGCCGCCCCCACTTGGAACAGTGACCGTGCCTCAGGACCTGCTCGCGCCCACCCGCAGAAATGAGGCACCTCCCTCGCGCGCGAGGGAGGTGCCCCGAGCGCCCACGACCCCATGGCCCGCGTCAGGGAGTCCGGGCGGCCACGCGCCGGGCGGCATCGCCCGGAAGCCTGACGTTTCCCACCCGGGACTGTCGAAGCGTCAGTCGGGCGGAGAGCCGGGCTTCCGGGCGATGCGGCGACCGGTCCTCTCTGTCAGGCGGAAGCGGGTTTGGGATCGGCCGCTGACGAGGCGTCGGCTGCCGAGTCCACTGCCCCGCTTCCAGCGCTGTCGTTCCTGCCGCCTCCTCGAACGGCAAGGACGCTGAGTGCGGCCAGAATTCCGACCACTGTCAGGCCGACCAGGCCCCCCTTGGTGGAACCCGTCGTGGTTTCCAGGATGCCGAAGGCGGTCGGGGCGACGAAGCCGCCCAGGTTGCCGATGGAGTTGATGAGCGCGATGCCCGGGGCGGCGGCGCGGGCGTCCAGGTAGTTCTGCGGGATGGTCCAGAAGATGGGGGAAGCCGGCTTGAAGCCGACCGCGGCGATGCAGAGGGCGCCGAGGCCGAGCCACGGCGAGACGTAGACGGCGAGGAGTGTGCCGAGGCTGCCGATGAGCAGGAGCGTGATCAGCAGGGAGCGGCGCTTGCCCGAGCGGTCGGAGATCCGGCCGGAGACCCAGACGGCGGCGATCGCGAACAGCCAGGGGACGGAGGTGAGGAGGCCGACCTGGAACTCGGAGAGGTTGCCCATGTCGTCGACGATCGAGGGGAGCCAGAACGTCACCGCGTACAGGGCGACGTTGATCGCGACGTAGATCCAGAGGAAGAGCAGCAGCTGGGGGTCGGCGAGGAGCTTCCAGCGGGAGACCTTCGCGGTGCCTCGTTTGCTCTCGCGGGCGGCCTGTTCGGCGTCGATCGTGGCGACGAGGCCCTGCTTCTCGTCATCGGTGAGCCAGTCGGCGCTTTCGATGCTGTTGTCGAGGAAGCGGTAGACGACGAAGCCGAGGACGACCGAGAAGAGGCCCTCGATGAAGAACATCCACTGCCAGCCGGCGTGGCCGAGGAGGCCGTGCATCTCCATGAGCGCGCCGGAGACCGGGCCGACGATGACGGTCGCCGTGCCGGAGCCCATGAGGAAGATGGAGGTGGCGCGGCCGCGGTGGGAGTCGGGGAGCCAGCGGGAGAAGTAGTAGATGACTGCGGGGAAGAAGCCCGCTTCCGCGACGCCGAGGAGGAAGCGCAGCACGTAGAACATCTCGGCGCTGTTCACGAAGGCCATGGCGGTGGCCACGCCCCCCCCAGCTGATCATGATCCGGGTGAGCCAGATCCGTGCCCCGAATCGCTCCATGAGGATGTTGGAGGGCACTTCGAAGATCGCGTAAGCGATGAAGAAGATGCCTGCGCCGACACCGAACGCGGCCGCCGACAGACCGGTGTCGGCGCTCAGTTCGTCCTTGGCGAAGCCGATGTTGACCCGGTCCATGTAGTTCACGACGAACATGATGAAGAACAGCGGGATGACGCGCTTGAAGATCTTCTTGATGGCGGACTCGACGGCCGGGGGGTGTTGCACGGCGCCGTTGACGGCGCGGTGGGGTACTGCGGACACGAGCGGCTCCGATCGTGAATGCGGGGTACGGCAGGGGCGGGAGTCGCCGAGGCCGGGGTGTCGCCGGCAGGGAACTCCCGCAGCCAGAAGCCGGGGGCCGGGTGTGACGAACGCCCGGCTCCCGTCAGGCAGTTGGTGTCACCAGCGGGGGAAGGCCGGAGATTTCCAGGCCGGGTCGGCGACGCGCATCGCGGCCGCGTCGTCGCGCTCGCGCATCGTGCCGTCGTCGTCCAGCCAGCGCTGGTGCAGGACGGCCAGCCTGTCGCGGTCGAGGGTGACACCGAGGCCCGGGGCGTCGGAGACGGTCACCTTGCCGTCCGTGAAGTCGATCCGCTCGTTCAGCACGTCCTCGGACTGCCAGGGGTAGTGCGAGTCGCAGGCGTGGTGCAGGTTCGGGACGGTGGACGCCACGTGTGTCATCGCGGCGAGCGAGATACCCAGGTGGGTGTTGGAGTGCATCGACACTCCGACGCCGAAGGTGCGGCATATGGCGGCGAGTTCGAGGGTGTTGCGCAGGCCGCCCCAGTAGTGGTGGTCGGACAGGACGACCTGGACGGCGTCGCGGATGAACGCCTCCTTGACCTCGTCGAAGGTCGTCACACACATGTTGGTGGCGAGCGGCACGTCGGTACGGGCGGCGACGGCGGCCATATGGGGCGTTCCGAGCGTGGGGTCCTCCATGTACTCAAGGACGTCCTGCAGCGCCTCGATGACCTTGATGGAGGTCTCGACGGACCAGGCGCCGTTGGGATCGAGTCGCAGCGGGCTTTCGGGGAACGCCTCGGCGAGGGCCCGTATCGCCGCGATCTCCTGCTCGGGCGCGAATACGCCGCCCTTGAGTTTGAAGGAGCGGAAGCCGTAGCGCTCGGTGAACTTGCGTGCCTGGTCGACGATGCCGGCCGGGTCGACGGCCTCGCCCCAGTCGTCCGCCTCGGACTCGACGCCCTTCGGGTGCTCGCCCCACTTGTAGAAGAGGTAGCCGCTGTACTCGACGGCGTCGCGCACCTTGCCACCGAGCAGGGCGTGGACCGGCAGGCCCTGTGCCTTGCCGAGTGCGTCCAGGCAGGCGACCTCGAAGCCGCAGACGACGGACAGCCGCAGCTTGTCGGCGGTCTGGACGCCTCGCAGGCCGCCCACGTCCACCTGGTTCGTCACCCGCTCCTCGGCCACCGCGACCTCGTCGGCGAGGGTGAACAGGCCGTTGAGGTCTGCGACGGACCGGCCGACCAGCTTCTCGGCGTACGGGCGGGCCAACTCCAGGTACTTGGTGTCGCCGTAGGTCTCGCCGAGGCCGGTGGTCCCGTCCGCGGTGGTGACCTCGATGATCAGGCGGGGGGTGTACGGCTGGTGCACCCCCTGGGCGTTGAGCAGCGGCGGGTCTGCGACGAGGATCGGGGTCAGCCGGACGTCGGTGATCGTCAGGTCGTTCATCGGGTGGCTCCAACGAGGTTCAGGCCGGTGGTGAGCAGTGCTTCGAGGTCTGCTAGGTCTGACGGGGTCGGGTCGGTCAGAGGCGCGCGGACCGGTCCGACGGGGCGGCCGCGCAGTCGGGCCGCCGCCTTGACCAGGGACACCGCATAGCCGGGGCGCCGGTCGCGCAGCTCCACGAAGGGCACGTAGAAGTCGGCGAGCAGCTTGTCGACGCGGCCGTCGTCGCCTGCCGACAGGGCCTGGAAGAAGGCGTTGGCGATCTCCGGGGCGAAGGCGTGGACGGCCGAGGAGTATGCCGGGATGCCGACCGTGGCATAGGCGCGGGCCTGGAGCTCGGCTGTCGGGGCGCCGTTGAAGAAGAGGAAACCGTCGGGGGCGGCAAGGGTGCTGCGCTGGAGCCGGTCGAGGTCGCTGTGGCCGTCCTTGAGGCCGATGACGCCGGGGATCGCTGCGATCCGGCGGACGGTCTCCGCGTCGTACGTCACGTGGTCACGCTGATAGGCGATGAGTGGCAGCCGGGTGCCGTCGGCGATCCGGTTCAGCTGCTCGACCAGCCCGTCCTGCGGGGCCTTGTTGAGGTAGTGCGGCAGGACGAGGAGTGCGTCGGCTCCGGCGTCCTCGGCGATACGGGCGAAGCGCAGCGCCTGGGCGTAGCCGTAGCCGGTCCCGGCCACGACCGGGACGCGGCCCGCCGTCACCTCCACGGCGGCCGCGACGACCTGGCCGTACTCGTCCTCGTCCAGCGCGCTGAACTCCCCCGTGCCGCAGGCCGGAAAGAGCGCGCCGGGGTTCGTCTCCAGTTGCCCGGCGAGATAGCTGCGAAAGCCGTCGAGGTCGAGCGATCCGTCGGCCTGGAAGCTGGTGAGCGGGAACGACAGCACGCCCTGGGCCATGCCGTCGCGCAGCCGCGCCACAGTGCCGGCGAGGGGGGTCCGAGTCACCATGCTGTCTCCGTATGTAGATGACGTTCGCACATGAGGATGGACATTAGGCTCGGGAAACCACCTCGTCAATGGGTTCGAGCAAGCGATTCCGCATCAAGTGCAGGCGTGGACACGCAGGTCAGGACGGTACGTACGATCGCCCCATGCCCGAATCTGTTGAGCCCGTGGCCCGGCCGTCCGAGTCCGGCGTGCGCGAGGTGAAGTCGGCCGCCCGCACGGTCGAACTGCTCGAACTCCTCGCCGACCGCGGCGACCGGCCTGCCCGACTGCAGGAACTCGCCGCCGCGTTGGGCGTACCGCGCAGCTCCATGTACGCGCTGCTGCAGACCCTCATCGCACGCGGCTGGGTACGCACCGACGCCACCGCCTCGCTCTACGGAATCGGCCTGCGCACACTGCTCACCGGCACCACCTATCTGGACACCGACCCCGCGGTCCGCATGGTGCGCCCCTACCTGGACGAGGCCTCGGAGCAACTCGGCGAGACCATCCACCTGGCCCGCCTCGACGGCATGGACATCGCCTACCTCGCGACCCGCGAGTCGCACGAGTATCTCCGCACCCTCAGCCGAGTGGGGCGCTGGTTTCCCGCCCACGCGGGCGCACTCGGCAAGGCGCTGCTGGCCCACCACCCGGACACGGCGCTGCCGGACGCGCCCTACGAGGCACTGACCCCACGCACCCGCACCACCCGGGCCGCGCTCATCGCCGACCTCGCGCAGGTGCGGGCACGCGGCTACTCGATCGACCGCGAGGAGGGCGTCACCGGCATCGTCGGATTCGGCTTCGCACTGCGCGTGAACGGCGAAGCGCCGCCGCAGGACGCGATCAGCTGCTCGGTCCCGGTGGCACGACTCACCGAGGAGCGCGAGCGGCGGATTGTGACCGTGATGCAGAAGGTGCGCGAGGAGATCGAGGCAAGACTGGCGCAGGGCACGGGCGCGGGCGGGGTCGACTGGCGCTGAGCCCATGACCTTCCGGGTAGAACCCGGTTACCACCACTGCCCCACGGCGTACAGGCCCGTATCCGCCCGCCACGGCGTGGGCCCGGCCCAAGGCCCCTTGCTTCCCCGAGAAGCCGGATCTCGCCCCGTCATGGAACCTTCAGGTCGAACAGGTCTCCCGCCAGGGGCCAGCCGTCAGGGCCGGGCCACGGAGGAAGGGGTGCACTCGCCGTCCCGACCATCCCGCGCGAAAGACAACAGCCCCGCTCGCATCAGAAAATTCACGGCGCGGAGTCCTCCGCGCCACCGCCGAAACGCTCACGGGCTCGCGCATTGAACCAGGCCACCGCCATTGCGATCTGCCCGGGCAGCAGTCCGGCCGGATACGCCAACTGTCCCCTGGACAGTTCGCCACCAGGATGCCCGTCCATGACGCGTACGATCCTTCCCGCCCACAATTCCTCGCCCACGAACGGCCGTTGCCGGTACTGCTCATCCAGCAGCTCCAGGTGCCCCGGGGAACACGCACACACCAGACGCAGCCCGTCCTGGCCGCGTCTCCCCGCATGAACCGCCGACGAATCCGGCACCAGTCCATAGACCTCGCCACCGTCCGCGATCACCACGCCGCACAGGTCGCATAGATCGGGCAGGAAGACACAGCAGTCCCCGTCACTGCTCTCGTCTATCACCCAGGACGCGTACCCAGCCCACCCCCACGGCAATGACGAAACCCCCGCCCGCCCCAGGCAGCATCGAGCACAGGAGGCGCCTCCACTGAGGCGCCCCCTTTTTTTTGTGGGTTCACTGCTGCGGGGCCTTCGGCCCCTGACTTTGCCGCTCAGTGAATGTGGTCGTCGTACCACTTTCCGCACTTCACGTCGCCGCTCATCTCTGCGCAGGCCCGCATCCAGCGATCATGAACCGTCGGCCCGCTGTGCCAGTACCACTGCGTGCGGATGTAGTAGCGCTTGGGCGCTCCAGGGTTGGTCGCCCGCGGGTGCCGCTCTGAGGTGATCCCGCAGGGCACGCCGCTACGCCAGCTCTCCGGCCGGTCCTCCTGGGTCAGGATCTCCACCCAGGCGCTGTCGCCCTTCTGTGCCTTCTCCAGGTGGGCACTGGAGCGGTCTCCGTCGACGAAGACGTTGTCCTGCCCCGTGGCCAGCCCCAGGGATCGTCCGCCCCCGATGTCCTGTAGTCCGTTGCCCTTCCAGGCTTCGAAGATGGCCCCCGACTTGTCGTATCCGCGGTAGTTGCACGTCGCCTGTGACGTCGGTTCGACGGTGAGACGGGCAGCCTTCCCTGCTGCGGAACCGGACGCGGTTTCCGCGGCTGCGACACTGCCGGTGGCCGCCAGCGTTCCAGACGCCAGGAGCAGCGAGGCGCAGCTGAGCGCAGCCCTTCGACGGTTGATCATCTCTTCCCCCGTGGTCGTGTTTGTCGGGACACCGTCATGTTTAGTGGGGGGTGCTTGCGCCAGCCACAGGTTTCGGTCGTGCCCGAAACCTCCGGCCCCGCGGTAGGCCGGCGCGAGGGCACTTGTACTCCTCGCGCCGCCGGCTCGGGCGCGACTGAAGCTCTCTTCCGGGACCCGTTCAGGACCAGTCGACAATGAGCCTTTTCCAGTCTCACGTTGAGGCGAGGTGAAGGACGAGGACTGCCTTGACGACGTCGGTGATCCGGTTGGTGCTGCAGCGCAGCTTGCGGAGCAGTCGCCAGCCCTTGAGGACGGCCATGGCCTGTTCGCCGACACATCGGCTCTTGGCGTGGGTGGTGTTGTGGCGACGCTGCCACCGCCGCAGTCGGCGGCCCCGGAACGGCACGCGCACATGGCGACCTGCGACCTGGTACGCCTTGATCGACGGATCAAGGCAAGGACACGAGATTCCGGTCAGTCAGCCCAAGGGACAGATCCGTCGGTGACGCCATCAGCCATCATCACTGTCCGCCCAGCACTTCACGCCCGCGGTTGCGAGTGCGTCGATGATGCCGTGGTGGCGGGCGGCGGTCAGATCGTGAGTGGCGCCGGGCAAGGCGGCGAGGCCCACAACAGGCGGCCGCACGTTCATGCCGTGGTGCTTCTTCTTGCCGGAGTAGTACGGGGTGTCGGCGGCGACGCGGTCGATCGGCAGCACCGTGCCGTCGAGGATCACGAACGCCCTGGTGCGCACGGTCATCATCGCTTCGTCGAGCGTGGGAGCCAGGCCGGCCAGGACATCGACGGCCTCGCGTACGTAGCGGTAGACGGTTGCGAGGCCGATACCGAACCCGGCGGCGAGCCGGGCGTAGGTGTCGCCGCACCGCAGGTGAGCCAGGGCGAGGAGGGCCTGCCGACCGGCGGTCAGTCGCCGCCACCGGGTGCCGATCTCCTTGCGGCGGGAGGCGAGTTGCCTGGTCAGGTACCGCAAAGTCCGGCTGGACAGATCGATGGCCGACAGGTGGACAAGCACGACGAAGCCCCTGGTAGGGCGAGTGATCTTGGTCGTGAACTCGTCTACCAGGAGCTTCACTGCGTCCTGCAGCGGGGGCCGTCTCCAACAGGCCTCATGCTGCGACAGGTTGGAAACAGCTCACTGAACACACCTCGGCGAAGCGCCTCGTCTCCTTCAACGATCTTCTTCTCCGTCTACTCCGGGCCCGGATCGCGCAGCGGGGCACGGAGCCCCAGTCCCAACAACTCAAGGCCTCCGGGAGGTTCGCAAACCGCATGCCGGGGGCACCTAGGAACCGCCGACAGGTAAGCCTCACACCCAGGTCATCAAATTCCTGCAGCTGACCCTCTGCCTCACCAACGGCTACCGCCAGCTGCGCAGCGAGCTGCACCCAACAGCCGCCGCATCCAACACACTTGAAAACCGTCCCCCATAATGGCTCTCAAGAGAATCAGGGAATCTCAAACCCAACAGGGATTCCTGCTCACCGCACCACAGAATCACGGCCATTGATTTTCAGGATGTAGTCCTTGCAGGCCAAGTGCGTGTCGGCAAAAAATCAAGATCAATCTCAAACTAGCGCGGGACTGCGAGCCATCAGCTCAGGTAGCCGACGCTAGGGCCTCACGCAAAATGAGAACCCACAACGGGCCAGTCGGGCCAGTCGGGCCGTAGTCTGCTCGCTGTCCTACGGGCGTTCTCCCCGGCCCAGTTGAACCATCCGCCAGCAGACGCCGCGCCACCTCCCTCACGCTGCACGCCCGGTACGCGCCCGGCGGGGACTGCCGGGGCCCGGTCCGGGGCGGGCCCGGTCCGTCGAACGTGGTGACCCGTGCATGGCATGCTGCTCACCGGCCCGCTGTGGCACCGCCCGGTGCCGCCCGCGCCCCGTCCCCTGATCAGTTTCTGCCTAGGTGAACACCACAGATGAGAGAAAAAGTCAGTTTCCCGAGCGTCGTCGGCCCCGAACTGGCCGGAGTGATCGACCTGCCGGAGGGTGAGGTCCGCGGCTGGGGGCTCTTCGCACACGGCTTCACCCTCGGCAAGGACTCACCGGCCGCCTCCCGCGTGTGCAAGCAACTCGCCGGCGAGGGCGTCGGGATGCTGCGTTTCGACAACCTCGGTATCGGTGACTCCGACGGCGACTGGGGCGACGGTTCCTTCACCGTCAAGGTCAGGGACACGCTCCGCGCGGCGGCCTTCATGGCCGAGCGCGGCACTCCCGTGGATTTGCTGGTGGGGCACTCCTGGGGCGGCGCCGCCGCACTCGCCGCCGCCCACGAGATCCCCGGACTGCGCGCGCTGGCCACGATCGCCGCGCCCGTCGACCCCAGCCACGTCGAGCGGCAGTACGACACCGTCCTGGACCGCGTCCTGAGCGACGGCTCCCACGAATGGTTCGTCGGCGGACGCACCCTCGTCCTCAAACGCGCCTTCGTCGAGGACGTCCGCAAGGCCCACCTGCGCGAAACGATCGGCAAACTCGACCTCCCGCTGCTGGTGGCGCACTCCCCCACCGATGCCACCGTCGACGTCGACAACGCCGCGGAAATCTTCCAGGAGGCCCGCCACCCGCGCAGTTTCGTCTCCCTCGAGGGCGCCGACCATCTGCTGACCGCACGGGGGCAGGCGCAGCGCGCCGCCCACATCATCAGCGCCTGGGCCGACCAGTACCTCGACGAGCCACGCCCCTGACCCCGCCGGTCCTCCGCCGTGTGGGCGTCCGCGCGGCACGCGGAACACCCAAGGGTTCACGCGTGCCGCGCGGGAGGGTTCACCCGGGCCGGGGCACTAAGGCACCCAAGCAAGGTCCACGCGGTGCACCGACCGTGCGGGGCCGGGGGGGGCGTCCGGTCCGTGGCCCCGGCCGGGCCGGGCCGGGCCGGGCCGGGCCGGGCGCTGCCCGTCGCCCCACCACACCAACCGGCACCAACCGGGGCCACTTCACCGGCGTGTTCGGACTCACCCGCACCCCGGCACGGCACGGCAGGAAAGCTCTCCAACGGACACGAAGCCTTCCGCCGCATCGGCGACACCCGGTCCAACGCCGCGTACACCGACCTCTCAACCGTCGCCCCCCCCACGTCCACAACCACGACACCATCCCCGGCGCAGCAGCCTGATTCAAAACCTCCGCCCCACACCTCCCCGCCCGCATCCCCGGCCACCCGGACATCCCGTGCGTCCACGGCACCGGCTGCCCGGCCCTGCGGCCCGGCCGGGTCGGCGGTCACGGGTGGGTGGTGCCGGGGCCGGTGGCGGGTGCCTGCCGGCGGGGTACGACCACGATCTGTACGTCGTCCTCGCAGACGATTCGTCCGGGGGCGGTGGAGTGCAGGCCCCACCCCGCACCCGCAGGACCAGGCCGAACACCCCCAACCGGCCGCCGACCAGGGCAGGGCAGGCGGAATCATGCGGAGCCGTCCGCCACCACCCGCGCGCCCCGCCCGCGAGCTCCCGCCACGCCCCGTGAGATGCCGTGGAGTGCCGTGAGGTGCCGGCCAACGGGCCACTGCGGGCAAAGGGCATACGGAAAGGGAGGGGGCGGCCCCGAACGGGCCGCCCCCTCCCCTCATCTCGAGGTGCTGCGCGCGCCTACAGCGACGGCAGTGTCTGTGCCGGGTCCACGCCCGGCAGCGTCGGCAGCTTCGGCAGGCCCTTCAGGTCGGGCGCCGGCAGGTCACCGCCCAGCACGATCGCGACCACGACGTTGACCGTGCCGGTCAGCGTCGCCTGCAGGGCGGCGGCGGTCGCCTTCGCATCCCCCGCAGCAGACGCCTTCACCAGGGCGTCCACCTTCGCCTGCAGATCCGCCGCCGCCTTCACGACGAGCTCCGCACCGGGAGCCTGTGCGCGGCCGCCAAAGGCGCCGGCCGCCTTGCCGGCCGCACCCTTCGCACCGGACTTCAGGCCGTCCAGCGCCTTCGTGACGCCGGCCGCGTGCTTGGCGGCCTCCTCCTTGGACAGCTTGCCGCCGGGGGCCTTGAGCACACCGGCGACCAGAGCGGTCACCGGCTGCACAACATCACCCGCCCCCGCCAGCGCCGCGTTCTGCTTCGCCAGCGCGTCCGCGCCCGGAACCGGGGCGGCGGGTGCACTGTGGGACGGCGCGTCCATCACGGACGAGAAGGCCGGGCCGGCCGCGCCGAGGGCGAGGGCACCGCACAGCGCGGTGGAGGCAAGGAGGCCGGCTTTCCGGGAAATACGCATGAAACTTCCTTTTCGCGGTTGGCGAGTAGTGCTCCCAGCAACCGTGCGAGCAGCACATACCGGCCGCAATCGGGACACCCCGTTCGGCCGCACCCAACCAGCCCAGCCACCAGCCCCCGACCTCGCGATTTTCGGGACCACCGCGCGTGTCGCCCATACCGCCGCACGAGGGTCCACCCCCTTCGGACCTCACCCGCCACATGACGGCCCCTCACCACGACGGCCGGGCCCCGCCCTTCGAGCAGCCCGCCATCCCTCACCCCTCGCCCCTCACCTCTCGCCCCCGGCCGGCAGACGGCGGCCGGGGGTCCGCCCACACCCCGCAAGCCGCCGGCCCGCCCCTGCGGACGGGGTCCCCGGTCACGGCAGCAGAACCACAACGGACCACGCACCAGGCGCCCTGCCACCGCACCCGCCCCGCCCCGTACCGCCCCGTGCGCTGATCCGGATCACCACTGCGGACAGCACCCGGGGCGAGCGGAATCCGGGGCCGCCGGCCCGCCCACGGCGCCGTCCCATGCGGCCGGACACCCGGCGAGACCCGCGGCACCCCTCCGGCCCCGAAGAGGCGGCGGGGCGCAGCGGCCGCCGGGCTCTAGACGAACCCGGCCAGGCCCTCGGCAAGCAGGGTGAAGGCGTGTTCGGCGTCGGCAACCGCCTGCGGGCAGCGCTCGTCGGCGGACCGGCCGCCGGCGAGCGTCTCGAAGTTGTCCATCGCCAAGAGCCATTGCACACCCACTACTTGGCCGGCGGCCAGGCGCGCGGTCAGGGACGCGACACCAGCGGTGTCCTGGAGTGCCTGCGCGAGCGCCCGCTGCGAGCCCTCCTGGAAGCGGACCACCCGTGTGCGCAGCGCCGCGGTGTCCCGGACCATGCGGGTGAGCGCGAGGATGTGCGGGTGGTCGCTGAGGCCGGTGATCGGGTCCCGCTCGTGCAGGCCGTGCAGGAAGTGACCGCGGAGCGCCGCCAGGGGCGTGACGCCCGCCGGCCGGGCGCGCACCACGCGGGCCGCCTCCGCCTCGTGGTCGGCGAAGCGGTGGATGACGAGGTCCTCCTTGGTGGGGAAGTAGGCGAACACCGTCCGCTTCGACACCTCGGCGGCCTCGGCGACCTGCGCCACCGACACCCGGTCGAACCCGTGCTCCAGGAAGAGCGCGATCGCCGCGTCCGAGATGGCGGCATGGGTCCGTGCCCGCTTGCGTTCGCGCAGCCCTGTCATGGCTCCAGGGTAACAGGAGGCTGCACTCAGCCACTTTTCGCACTCGGTGTACATTTGCACTGAGGCGAATCTTTGGAGGAGCAATGACCGACGTCATCGTGGCGGGAGCCGGCCCCACCGGGCTGATGCTGGCCTGCGAACTGGCCCTGGCCGGGGTTCAGACCGTCATCGTGGAGCGGCTGGCGGACCGGATCCAGCAGACCAAGGGCGGCGTGATCCAGCCGCGCGTGCAGGAACTGCTCGCACTGCGCGGCCTGCTGGAACCGATGCAGGCCCAGGCGATGGCACGCGAGCCGGTGGGCGGTCACTTCGGCATGCTGCCCGTGCCGCTCGACTGCACGGCATGGGACACCGCGCACCCCTACCCGCTGTCCATCGCACAGTGGCAGATCGAGGAGGTCCTGGAGCAGCGCGCCGCGGCACTCGGGGTCGAGGTGCTGCGCGGCACCCCGCTGACAGCGGTGCAGCAGTCGGACGCCGGTGTGGTGGTGACGGCCGGCGGCCGGCGCATCGAAGCCCGTTACCTGGTGGCCTGCGACGGCGGGCACAGCACGGTCAGGAAGCTGCTCGACGTCCCGTTCCCCGGCAGGGCGGGCACGTTCACGGCCGTCCTGGCCGACATCCGGCTCTCGTCGGCATCCGCCCTGGTGCCCAAGACCATCGGGCACATCAGCACCCTCACCCGCGAGGCCGCCGACCGCTGGGTGATGCTCGTGCCCCTGGGCGACGACCGCTACCGCTACACCGGCGGAGCCGCCGGCGAGCAGGAGCCGGCCAGGGACAGGCCGGTGGCCTTCGAGGAGATCGCCGAAACGCTGCGCATCGTGTACGGCGAGGACACCGTGCTGGACAGCGTGGACCACGCGTCCCGGTTCGGCGACGCCACCCGCCAGATCGACAGCTACCGGATGGGCAACGTGTTCTTCGCCGGCGACGCCGCACACATCCATCCGCCGTTCGGCGGCCAGGGCCTCAACCTCGGCATCCAGGACGCCTTCAACCTGGGCTGGAAGCTGGCCGCGGCGCTGCACGGCCGGGCCCGCGCGGACCTGCTGGACAGCTACCACACCGAGCGGCACCCGGCCGGGGCCTGGGTCCTGCACATCACCCAGGCCCAGCGCGTGTTCGCCACCCCCCGGCCCGGCCCGGACACCATCGAACTGCGCGAGGTCTTCACCAACCTGATGCGCCTGCCCGACACCAACCGGCACCTGGCAGGCCTGATGTCGGGACTGGCCCACTCCTACGACGTGCCCGGCCCCCACCACCCCCTGGCCGGCCACCGCATCCCCGGCCTCGACCCGTCACTGTTCCTGACCGGCAAACCCGTCCTGCTCGACCTCGCCGGCATCCTCCCGCCCCACCTCGGCGCCACACCCGCCGCACCCGTACCCGGACTCCCCCAGGCGATCCTGGTCCGCCCCGACGGCTACGCAGCCTGGGCCTCGGACACGGAACCCGACCTGGACACCCTCACCACCACCACCTGCTGGCCCCTCCACCAGGACGGTCACTGAACACCAACCCGCCCCCGTCCAGAACGACTTCCAGAACGACTTCCAGAACGACGAGACCCACCGGCCGCTCACCCGCGAGGAGACTCCACCGCGGACCAGCGCCTCCAGAGCACTCCAGGACAACAGCCCCGGGAGACCGGATCACAACTCCGGACAGAACCCAGGGGACCCGGCCGAAGCCCACCACCGCGAAGACACCGCTCGGCCCGAACCGGACTGCCGAAGCCCGACGCCGGCACCGCCGTCCGGCAGTCCGACGGCCCGGCCACCGCACCTCCCGGCGCGTTCCAGGGCCGGGGCGTTCACCATGCGGCCCCCGGGCTGCGCCTCGTCCTCGGTGGCCCGGCCACCGAGGACGTCGGCCGGGGCGCGGCACTGCCGACTGCCCGGCCCCGGGACAAGGCCCCGTTGCGCCACCACCGCACGCGAGACAGGGCCGCTCGTTCGACCGTCCCGCGTGAGACCGCCGCATGCCAAAGACGGGCGACCGGCCCGTATCAGTTCAGCGGGATGTCAAAGTTCTTCGCCGAGACGGCCGTGCCGTCGGAGCCCTTGGCAGCAAGCCGCTTGTAGCGCAACACGAGCTTCTGCGTCTTATTGTCCGGCGTGAACACAACCCAACCGGTACTGCTCATCCCGGCCTTGGCGTCCTCCACCGGTTCGTACCCGACCGCCTCGACCTCCGACGACCGGGACGACGACCGGGTCATTGCCCACGAGAGACAGGCAAGAAGAGGGAGCAGGAGGGGCCGGGCGTGGCCGGCGTGGGCCGGACAGGACCTCCCTGCCGGCCCGGGAACGCTTCGGAGGGCTGACGCTGGGGACCGGCCTCAGGGCTGGGCGGGCCCGCCACGTGCCCCTGTTCCTCCGGGAGGGCACGTGGCCGGCCGCTGGACCAAGGTCCCCTGAGCCAGGGCGGGCTACGGCCGGGACCCCCGCCGCAGCGTGCTCTGCAGTGCCAGCTCACCCGCCTTCCCCGCCTTCTTTGTGGTCGGGGCGCCGCGGCGGCCGCGTGCCTGGAGAGCGATGGCCAGCGGGGAAGCCGTGAACACCGAGGAGTACGTGCCGACGCACACACCGATCAGCAGGGCCAGTGCGAAATCGGTCAGCGGGTCTGACGCCAGGACCGCCAGCGAGGCCAGGATGAACACCGCACCCATGCCCGTGTTCACCGTGCGCGGCAACGTCTGCAGGATCGCCTCGTTGGTGAGGCGGCCGAACGGGGCCGCGCGCGGGCCGCCGGACAGTTCGCGGATGCGGTCGAAGAGGACCACCGAGTCGTTGACCGAGTAGCCGATCACGGTCAGCAGTGCGGCCAGGAACACGCCGTCGAGCGGCTTGTCCAGCCAGGCGAACACGCCCACCAGGATGACCACATCATGGGCCAGGGCCGTGACCGCGGCCGTCGCCAGCAGCGGGCGGAACCGGGCGGCCAGGTAAAGGAGTTGGGCGCCCATGGCCAGACCGAGGGCGATCAACGCGCCCTGGCGCAGTTCCTTGCCGAGGCTGGGCCCGATCCGTTCATCGCGCACCGTGCGGGTCTCGCCGCCCAGGCCCGCGATGGTGTCGGTGACGGCGGCGGCCTCGGTGTCGGTCAGCTGCTGGGTGCGGACCGTCAGGTCGCCCCCGGAGGAGGACTGGACGATGGCGCGGGGAAAGCCCGACTCGGCCAGCGCCGTACGGGCCCGGTCCGGGTCGACCGGGGCGGTGGTGGCGTACTCGATGAGGCGGCCGCCGGTGAACTCGATGCCGAGATCCACCCCGCGTACCAGGATGCCGGAGCCCGCCGCCAGGACGGCCAGCAGTGACACCGCCAGCCAGCGGCGCGGGCGGCGCATCCAGAACGGGTTGCGGCGCAGCAGCGCGGAGCGGACCCGGCCGGCGCCCGCGATGCCGGTGAGGTGCGGGCGGAGGCGGATGGCCGGGCGGTTCGCGGCGAGTTCGGCCAGCGCGCGGGTGATGACCAGAGCGCTGAACATGGAGGCCAGAACGCCGATCCCCAGCGTGATACCGAAACCCTTGACGGGGCCGGAGGCCAGGAAGAACAGCAGGCCCGCGGCGATCAAGGTGGTGACGTTGGAGTCGGCGATCGCGCTGAAGGCGCCCCGGAAACCCGCCTTCAGCGCGGACCGGATACTCGTCCGGGGGCGGGCGGCCCGCTCCTCGCGGGCCCGCTCGAAGACGAGGACATTGGCATCGACGGCCATGCCGATCGCCAGGACGAACCCGGCCAGCCCCGGCAGCGTCAAAGTGGCGCCGAGCGCGGCCAGCGCGGCGTAGGAGACCAGGCCGTAACAGAGCAGGGCGACGGCCGCCAGAGCCCCCATCAGGCGGTAGACGACCATGATGAACAACGCCGTCAACGCCGTACCGATCACCGCGGCCTGCGCGGCCGAGGCGATGGCCTCGTCTCCCAGGGTGGCACCGATCGTGCGCTGTTCGATGGTCTCGACCGGCACGGGCAGAGCGCCGCCCGTGATCAGCAGGGCCAGTTCGCGGGCCTGCGTGTCGTCGAAGGAGCCGGTGATCTGCGTCGAGCCGCCGGTGATGCCCGTCTTGCAGGAGACGGAGGGGTCGACCTGCGGCGACGAAATGATCTTCTTGTCGAGGACGATGGCGACCCGGCGCTGGGCATCGCCGGGCGCGTGGCAGGCGGCCTCACCGGTCACCTGCTGCCAGCGGCTGCTGCCGGAGTCCTTGAAATCGACGGTCACATGCCAGCCGGCCCCGCCCTGCTGGTCGAAGCGGGCATCGGCCCCCTTGACGTCCTGGCCGGTCAGGGTGGCGGGCGCCAGACGCAGTTGCCGACCGGATTCGTCGGGCAGTACCGAGGCGCCCTCAGGGGCCGATTCCTCGGAGGGGCCGGTGTCGGGGGTGGTCCGGGGATTGTGGGGGGATGTATTGGGGGGCTTGGTCTCTGACAGGACCGGGTGGACGGTGAGCTGCGCGGTGCGGCCGAGCAGGGCCGCGGCCTTCTTCGGGTCCTGCACGCCCGGCAGTTCGACGACGATGCGCTTGTCACCGGAGCGGACGATGCTCGGCTCGGCGACGCCGAGGGCGTCGATGCGGCCGCGCAGCACCTCCAGGGTGCGGTCCGTCGCCTCCCGGTCGGCCCGGGTCGTGGCGGTGGACTGGGTCTCCAGCACGATCTGCGTGCCGCCGCGCAGATCGAGTCCGAGACGGATCGGCGTGGTCAGGGCGATGGCCAGCGACGCGGCCAGCACAGCAAGCGCGACGCACACGCGGACGGTCAGGGCACGCGAACGAGCACGCGGACGCGGGCGGTTACCGGTACGGGTACGGGGATGTGGCAGGGGTCGGGAGCGGGACAACACGGGCCTCCGGCAGGCACGCCGCAGCGGCGGCCGACCGCGGCCGCGGCGCAAGAAGATGGCAGAAGAGAAAGGAGGTGGTGCGGGTCGGGTGCGGATCGGGTGTGTCTCAGATGCCGCAGGAGGCGGGAGGCGCCCGGTTGTTGTCGTGGCCCGTGCGGCCCGGCGAGGCCGGCGCCGTGCCGGGGCCGGCCGTGTCCCGGGTGAAGGCACCCGTGGCGGTGCCCGGGCCGCACCCCGTGGGCGCCCCCTGGTGGTCCAGGGCGAAGGGGCGTCCGGCCGGGTGATCGGGCCGGGCCCGCTGTTGGGCCACACAGGGCGTAATGCCGTCGTCCGCGTGCGGGCCGAAGGCCGGATATCGCTCGACGGCCGACGGGCCGTCGACGGTCGGGGTGACATTGGCGGCCGGGGTGGCATCGGGGGCCGCGACCGCATCGACGGACAGGACGGCGGCCGCATCCGGACGCGGGTCGGCGGACGCGGGGGCCGCCAGGAACAGGGGCAGCAGGACCGCCGCCAGCACGGTGAGCAGCCTCGCGAACCGGCCGCGGTGGACGACGGCGGGGGCGGTGCCGGCAGATGCGGAGCGCATGCACCGTCCCCTTTCCGTTCCGTTGCGTGTCGCTCACTGCGTACGTCGTGCTGTGGGTGCCCGGTGGCAGTGGCTCAGGCAGAGCCCGTAGCCCGTTGTCCCGTTGTCCGTCAGGGTTCGATGAGTCCGGCGCGGATGGCGTACCGGGTCAGCTCCAGGCGGTCGTGCAGGCCGAGCTTTTGCAGGAGGTTGGCCCGGTGCCGGTGAACCGTTTTGATACTGATGAAGAGGATCTCGGCGATCGCCTTGGAGGAATGGCCCTCGGCCACCAGCTTGAGGACCTCCTCCTCACGCGGCGTCAGAAGGTCGCCCGCGGCCTCCTCGCCGTGCCGGACCCGGTCCAGGAAGTTGCGGATGAGCGCCGTCACCGCCCCCGGGTACAGGAACGGCTCGTCACGCATCGCGGCCCGGCAGGCCGCGACCAGGTCCCGGTCGGCCACCGACTTCAGGACATACCCGCAGGCCCCGGACTTCAACGCCTGGAACAGGTACTGCTCGTTGTCGTGCATCGTCAGCATCAGGATGCGCAATCCCGGCTTCAGCGCCGCCAGTTCACGCGCCGCCTGCAGACCCGTCAGCCGCGGCATCGTGATGTCCAGGACGGCCAGGTCCACCTCATGAGCGCGCGCCATCTCGATGGCCTCGGCCCCGTCCCCCGCCTCCGCGACCACCTCGAGGTCCGGCTCCTGGTCCAGGATCAGACGCACCCCGCGGCGTACCAGCGCATGGTCGTCGGCGAGCAGGATACGAATCACCGGCGCAGGAGCCGAACCCGCCCCATACGCAGGCGCAGGCGCAGGTGCGGCGGCAGAAGCCGTTGAGGACGCCGCCGACACACCGGACGCGGAAGATGCGGAAGATGCGGTCGACCCGCCGGACACGGACACGGCCGACATCGCCGACCGGGCCGCCGAATACCCGCGCGGAGCGGGCCAGGACAGGACAGACATGATCAGGACTGCTTCCCGGGAAAGGGTGCGGTGAGCCGGACACGGGTACCCGAACCGACAGCGGACGTGATGTCGAGGTCGGCCCCGATCAGCAGCGCCCGCTCACGCATGCCACGGATACCCGCCCCCTCGTGCACCTCCTCGATACCGCGGCCGTCGTCGGTGACGGTGAGCGTCACCGCGCCGTCCGCGCACTGCAGGGACACCTCCACACGCTCGGCATCGGCGTGGCGGGCGGCGTTGGTCAGACTCTCCTGCGCCACCCGGTACAGCGCCAGCTCCCCCTCATGATCCAGCGCGGGGAGGTCGGCGTCGAAACGACGTACCACCCGCAGACCCGTGTGCGTCGCGAAGTCCTGCGTGAGCGAGGACAGCGCGCTGACCAGACCGAGATCGTCCAGGACACCGGGCCGCAGCCGGCGCACCAGTCGGCCGACCTCGCCCAGACTCTCCCGGGTGATCTCCTGGGCCTGGTGAAGTTCCTCGCGCAGCGGCTCGTCGGCGTCGCCCGCGGCCCGGCCCAGCACCAGCAGCACCGCGGTCATGCTCTGCCCGACCTCATCATGCAACTCCTGAGCGATCCGGCGCCGCTCGGACTCCTGCGCCAGCAGCACACGCGCATTGCTTACAGCCCGCTCACTTTCCAGGCGCTCGAGCATGGCGTTGAACGTCCGGATCAGTTCGGGGACCTCACCGCCGCCCGACACCGGCAGCCGCTGGCCGGGGCGCAGCAGATCCACCGTGGTCATCAGCGCGGTGAGCCGGGCCAGCGGCGCCAGCCCCCAGCGCAGCAACGCCCCGTTGGCCACCAGCATCACCCCCATGCCGGCCAGCAGGACGACCGCCTCGGTCAGCAAGATCGGCACCGAAACCGTCACCGGAGCCCACAGCAGCAGAGCCGTGGCCAGCCCCAGCACCACCGCATTGAGCCCGAAGACCCGCCAGAACAGGGACACCGCGAGTACGCCTCCTTCAGCGACGAAACGACCATGAACGACCATGTACGGCTCTACTGTCGGTCATCGCGCGCCCTCGGTGGGAACCGAGGTCCAGGTGAGCGGCCGAGCATCCGGCCAGCCTGCCGCATGCGGGCCCGACCGGGCCATGGGGCCGCGCCCCCACATTGCGGGGTACGCACTACCCATACGCTCCCGCACAGCGCCCGGATCCCGGCGGCCCGCCGGACGACTGCCCGCACCTGTGCGGGCGGCCCGGCATGGAGCCCGTGTCCCCGGGAAATGGGGCCCGCGCCCGATGGGTTTGTTCCCGCCCCCCGACCAGAGTGGACGGTAACCGGGCCCCGACGGCCCGGCACTCGGCATATCCACGTACCCGCACATCCGCATGCCGCGCACCCACCCATCCGCCCACCGACGTATCCGCACACCGGCACACCCGCACACCCGCACACCTGCCAAGACAAAGGGGCCCTCCGCCGTGTCTCTCGACGCCTCCCGCACCGAATCCCGCCCCGAGCGGCCCGCCGCTCACGAAGCGCGCCGGCGCCTCGAGCACGCTCACCGGACCAACCTCGCCCAGCTCCAGGCCCTCACCCAGGACGGCCACACCGAGGACCAGTTGGCGCCCGCGCAGAAGACCGCGGTCGAGCAGACGCTCAAGGAGATCGACGCCGCCCTCGTCCGGCTCGAGGACGGCACGTATGGAGCCTGCGAGGGCTGCGGTACTCCCGTTCCCGAAGAGCGCCTGGAAATCCTCCCGTACACGCGGTACTGCGTCACCTGTCGCCGCCGCGCGACGACCTGACGGGTCGTCCCGCTCCCCGGCCCCGTCGGCCGCCCGGCGTGGCCGCCGGCCAGTCCCTTGTCCCTCCCGCCCTGCCCCAAGGGGTGAAGTGGTGAACCACCAGACCATCCTCGACCGCAACACACATCTGTCACCCAAGGATCTCGCGGCGCTGCGGGACAACCTTCACGAACAGCGGCGCTTCCGCGAGGACCAGCTGCGGCAGATCAACGCCGCCGCCTCCCGCGTCGGACGGCCGTCTCTGCGGCACTCCGCCGCGCGCGCGGAAGTCCAGGAGACACTCGCGGCCTGCGCACGCATGGTGCTCGCCGACGTGGAGGCGGCCCTCGACCGCCTCGCCGAGGGCCGTTACGGCCGCTGCCACCGCTGCCGGCACACCATCGACCGCGATCGCCTGCGGATCGTGCCGCAGGCCCGCTACTGCACCCTGTGCCAACTGGCCCCGGCGGCCGGCCGATGAGCCTGCTCCAGCCCCGGCCCCGCCCCTGGCCACTGCGCCGGACCAGCAGCGGCATCGCCCTCGACGTGGGCAGCGCCCGCACCCGCGCCTGGGTTCCCGGGCGCGGGCTCGTCCTGGACGTGCCGACGGTGACGTTCCCCGGTACGGGAGCCACCCACCCGGTCCAGCGCGGCACCATCGTCGACGGCCCCGGCACCGCACGGATGCTCGAGCGGCTGCTGAGCAACCGGCTGCCCCGCTTCGCCCGCCCGCTGATCGTGGTGACCACCCCCGTCCTCGACGGGTTCACCTATCGCGCCCAGGCCCGCGCCGCCGTGCAGGTCCTGCACCCGCGCAACGTGCTGACCGTCCCCACCGCGCGCGCCATCGCCCACGCGGCGGGCTCGGACCTGTCCCGGCCCCTGCTCGTCATCGACATCGGCGCGCACCTCACCGAGGTGGTTCTCCTGGCCGACGGCGCCGTCCACGACGCACGCCGCACCGCGCTGGGCACCGAGGACACCCGCAACCAGAGCGCCCACCCCGTACAGATCGGCGAGGCCCTCGCCGACATGACGGCCGCGATGCGGCGCCAGGACCGCACCTCGCTCACCCTCGACGCGCTGGCCCGGGGCCCGCTGCTGGCGGGCGGAGGCGCACTGCACCCCGAGATCACCTACGGCCTCGCCGACCGGCTGCACGTACCGCTCCGCCCCGTCCCGGCGCCGCACACCGCCGCTGTCCGCGGCGCCGCGCAACTCCTGACAGCCGCACACACCCACCCATCGAACACGCCGCACTAGCCGCGAGTCCCGGCCCGCACCACACCACCCCACACACCCCGGACGCCCGCCACCACCGCTACCGCCGCCCGGAAGGAGGCACCATGGCCGGCGAGATCCCCTCCGCCCAGCCACCACCCACCAACCCCGACCCGGCACACCACCTCCCCCTGTGGCGGTGGCGGCGCAACCCGCTGCGACGGCCCAGCGACCGGCTGCAGGCGTGGGTCACACTCACTCTCGCCCTCGCCGTACTGACCACCGCACCGGCCGCCATGTTCGCGGCCGGTGACAGCGCCCACCGCCATTACCGCACCACCGCCGAGCACGAAGCACACACCCGTACCCAGCACCCCGCCACCCTCACCCACGACACACCTCGCCACCCCGAACCCGGATCGGACGAAGCGAAGGAAGCCCGCTACACGGTCCCCGTCCGCTACGTCGATCCCTACGGCGACACACGGACCGGGAGAGCCGACGTGGCACCAGGACTGCCGGCCGGCCGCACCGTCCTGGTCTGGACGGACACCGACGGCAAAATCACCCGGCCCCCGTTGACCACCGACCAGGTCCGCAACCACGCCATGGGCTGGGCACTCCTCGCCTTCCTCGCCGTCCCCCTCACCGGCCTCGCGACCCACGCCACCATCAGCCGACTCATCAACCGCCACAACCTCACCCAATGGGACACCGCCTGGGCCCGCACCGCACCCCACTGGAACACACACCCCTGACGCCGATGCGCTGAGGCCTTTGTCCCAGGGGGCACTACTCTCCGCCGCCCGCGGACCGCTCGCGGACCGCTCAGTGCAGGCGTGTGTCAGGTGCCCAAGGGGACGTCCTTGCCGGACAATTGGGCGCGGATGCCGTCGTGCGTGACGGTGATGTCGCGCAGGCGCAGGTCGCCTGGCATGTTCTTGGGCAGCTGGGCCGAGAACTCCATCTTCTGGGCGACCTTGGGCTCTTGGAGCTTCTGAAGACCCTCGATGAGTGACGGGTCGATGCCCGCGGGCTTGAGCAGTGCGGGGTGATCGGCCAGCGCGTCCAGGGCGCCGCCCTTCAGCAGTTGGCCCGGCAAGAGCGGCTGCCCTGTGGCCTGTTCGGTCTCGCGGCGGTCCATCTTGTCGACGGTGGGTGCGGCCAGTTGCAGGCCGCCGCCCCGGCCCGGGGTGTAGGTGAGGAGGCCCGGCACCACGATCCGGGTGTCCTCCACGGACAGCGCCAGGCCCCGGTCCCCGGTGCGCTCCAGGTGTGCGCGGCCCCGGATCTGAGCCTGCTTGCCGGCCACCGGGAGAGCGCCCTTGGCCTGCACCGTGTTGCTCTGCTTGCCGGGGGCCAACGTCACCTGGGATGCGCCGACTTCGCGGTTGAGGTCGTCGAAGGCCAGGAACACGTCGCCGCGGACCTTGCTCAGGACGGCGCCCTTGACGGAGGACGGGAGGCTGCCCACGATGCGGATGTCGTCGACCGAGCCCTTCACCTGCGCGACCGAGACGGGGCCCGCGGGCACGTGGGGCACGTTGACCTCCACGTGGTCGATGGTGCCCGTGGCGACGTGGCCCAGGAAGGGGAAGCTGTCGATGTGCACCTCGGGTTCGGCGTGCAACTTCAGCGATTCCTGCACCTTCTTGGCCGCCATGTTCTCCGCGTAGAGCACCGCCCAGCGATCCCCCAGCGCGAGGAACGCGAGCACCACGACCAGTGTCGCCGTCACCTTCGCCGTCGTACGAGCGGGAGAGCGCAGCACCTTGCGCGCCGCACGTCGACGAGCCCTGCGGGCCTTGCGGTCCAAGGGGGTGCCGGAGTCGTCAGCCGTCGGGGCCTGGCCATCTGGGGGCGTGTCCGGGGTCTGTGTGGAGTCTTCGGGATGGGCGTTCTCAATCACCGCCTCATCCGAACACAGGGCCGCGTCCCCACCCAAGTCGCGGCGCCGGGACCCGTGCCGCACCCGTGAAGATTGCGTATCGACCCCGCGTTCGACAGGAAGGCCCGCAGTTCACGATGCTTACCTGCGGGGGTACGGCCCGCCGGCCGGCGGAAGTTCGACCGCAAGAACGGGGAGCAGAAACATGGCCAACCTTCACCTGAAGACGCTCAAGTGCGTCGAGACCGAGGACTGGCTCCACCACGACGACCCTCAACTCGCCGTGAACGGGGAGAACATCCTGCTCCCGAGCATGAATGGGGGCCAGAAGTACGCCATCGACGCGTACCACGCCTTCGACGGCGACGTCACCATCACGCTCCACGAAGCCGACGGACTGCCGGGCGACGGCAGCGACTTCCTGGGGTCGCACACCCTGTCGGAGGAAGGCAGCGGCATCCTGAACTTCACCAAGGACGGCGCCAACTACCAGCTCTCCTACACTCTCACCCGGTCCTGACACCTTCGCCGTGCGTGGTGGTCCGACCCGCCCCAGGACCCTCTCGTCGGTCGGCGTCAGCCCGCGTCCGTCAGCTCCAGGGCCAGGCGGGAGGCCACCGCGTCGGCGAGTGCTGTCGCCGCGTCCTCCCCGAGTCGCGCCGAGCGTACGTGGTCGCGTACCAGGTGCCGTACGGCGTCCAGTTGGGCCGCAGTGAGGGGATGGATCGCGGGAGGGGGCTGGGGCCGGCGGCGTAACAGGTGGTGCAGGAGCGGCGTGCGGCGTTTGTCGGTCCGGCAGGTGGTGCGACGGGCCGCCTCGTCCAGTGCGAGCCATACGATCGGGGTGACCGGCGCGGTGACATCGACGTGACCGCATTCGAGTGGGTCCGTGTGCCGATCCGCGTGCGGGCCCCGGTCCGGTTCCAGGTGCGGGTCCGTGTCCATGTCTTGAACTCTGCGCTCGAAGAGGCGGGTCACGCTCCCCTCGTCGAGGCGCGCGAGTCGGTCCAGCAGCAGGACCTCGTCCGGCGCCACCTCGGCGACCACGTCCCGCACCACGTCACGCACCCTCGCGCACACGACGGCCCTCCCGTCCGACCACCGGACCATGGTGCCCGGCGGGCCCCGGCTTCGTCAGGACCAGTTCACGCCGCTCCTGCACGGTTTCCGGTCCACTGCGTGCGCACGGGTGTCGGGGCGGCGTGCCTAGCGCAGTGCGGAGCCCGATCCGGCGTCCGCGTCCCGGTCACCCAGGGTGTCGGCGGAGCGGCCCGAGACTTCTTCGAGGGCTGATGCGACGTCGTCGTGCACGCCGAGGGGAAGCCGGTCCGCTCCCGCGGCGTGCAGGACGGCCTGCTCGGCGGCGTCTGCCACGACGGCCAGCGCGCCGCCGCCCGCCACCATGTCCAGGCCTGCCGCGACGAACTGCTGTGCCCCGTCGGCTCCGCAGTGTTCGGCGTCCTGGAAGTCCACCACGAGGCCGGACTGGCCCGTCGCGTCCAGGCGTCCCATCAGCGCGCCCAGCTCCGCCGCGGCGTCGGCGTCGAAGCGGCCCACGACCTGTACGACGAGGACACCTCCGTCCTCCCAGCGCACTGGGAACCGAACCCGAGCCTGCCCCATAACCGTCCCTTCAGCCGCCGAGGCGCCCCTCTTGCGCGCAGCGCCTCCGGCGGCGCGCCTACCCCCTCGCTGCCACTCCACGCATGCCGAAGGTCGGCCCTGCGCCCCTCCCCCGGCACACCAGCCCCATCATGCCCACGTCGAGGCGTTCGGCGCCTGCGGCACATCGTGCAAATTTTCCTGCATTGATCAACGTCACTACAGGCATCGCTGTCTCGGGCGTTCTTCCGCTGCTTTGCCGAGGCCGGGCTTCCGGGCCCCGCTCGCGGCTCCCTCAGGCCCCCGGAGCGTCCCCGAAGTCGGGGATCTGGAGGCGTGTTCCGCCCTGGCCTGCCGAGTCGTGGGCGACGATGCCCGGCAGCGTGTAGCGCGCTGCCACCCACGCGTTTACCGACGGCAGGGTGCGGGTGTTGACCGCGGTGACGAAGTCGTCCACCAGGAAGTGGTGGCTGCCCTCGTGACCGTTGGGCATGTCGTCGTAGACGCTGGGCAGGCGGGATCGGTCGTGGACGGGGGCCGAGCCCGAGGTGAACGCGGCGCGCAGGGCGGGCGCGATCTTCTCGAGCGACGGGTCGTCCGGGCTGAGCGACGGCTTCGGTTCGAGGAGTTCGGTGATGTCCTGCACGCCCTTCTTGTCCTGCCAGAAGCTGACCGTGGCGAGCTGCTCCATGCTGGCGTCCGTGCCGAAGAACCGGAAGCGTGACTCCCTGATGTGCGAGGGGTAGCCGACCCGCCGGAACTCGTTCGTACGGAACGAGCCGCCACCGGCGACCTCGAAGAGTGCGGTGGCATTCGAGATGTCGTTGTCGAACTGGCTGACCTCGGTGTCGAAGACGCCGTCGCCGCGCTCGTCCTTCACCCCGATCGCCGACACACTGACCGCGTGGGTCCGCCACGCGCCGAGCACTCCGCCGACCGCGTGTGTCGGGTAGAGCAGCGGCGGATAGCTGGCGGTCTCCTTCCAGCGTTCGCCGCCGCTGTACTGGTACGCCTCGTAGAAGCCGAGGTCCATGTCGTGGACGTAGTCGCCCTCCGCGTAGAAGAGCCGACCGAAGGCGCCGTCGGCGATCTGGTTGCGGGCGTGCACGGTGGCCGGGTTGTACTCGCTGGTCTCGCCCATCATGTACGTGAGTCCGGTGCGGCGGACCGCGTCGATGATCGCCGCGATCTCGTCCCGGGTGATGGCCATCGGGACGGCGGAGTAGACGTGTTTGCCGGCTTCGAGGCCTTGCAGGACGAGTGGGCCGTGCGTCCAGCGCTGCGTGAAGACGGCGACGGCGTCGATGTCGGGGGACTCCAGCATCGCCTCGTACGAGGGGAAGGTTCCGGCGAGGCCCTCTTTCGCGGCCAGTTGCTCCGCCCGCTCCGGCAGCAGGTCGGTGACGTGGACGGCGTCGACGCCGGGGTGGGCGAGGAACAGCTTGGCGAAGCCGCCGGCGAACTGTCCGGCGCCGACGATGCCGAGGGTGAACGTCATGTGCGCATGCCTTTCGGTACGTGCTGCGTGGTCACAGGTCTCACTGGTCCGACTGGTCTGTCTGGTCTCACTGGTCGAGCAGGAGGTTGATCTGGTCGTTGGTGTCGTCGAGGCGGCTCGCGGGCGCCCCGTTGCCGAAGACGTCCTGCATGGCGGGGTGCATGAGGGCGTACACGTCGGCGGCGTAGTTGGTGATCGGGAAGGGGAAGGTGCGGTAGTGCTCGCGGTCGTCGACCGGGGTGGTGAAGGCCGAGGTGTCGATGCCCTTCTTCTTGTAGGCCTCGACCGCTGCATCGGTCCCCGACGGTGTCGCGGGGAAGACGATCCCGTACCGGCCGACCGTCCGCTGGCAGGCGTCGGAGGCGAGGTACGCGACCCACTTCTTGGCGCCCGCCTTGTTGCGGGCGCCCTTGGTGACGGAGTCGGCGAGGCCGTTCATCATGGTGGCGCGCTTGCCGGTGGGTCCTGTGGGGTTGCGGACGGTGCCGAAGCCGATGCCCTTGAACCCGGCGTAGGTGGAGAGCATCCAGGCGCCGTCGAAGGCGGTGGCGGCGCGGCCCGCGGCGAACTGGGCGTTGGACTGGTTGAGTCCGGCGTTCCAGGCGGTGAAGGGCGCCATGTATCCCTTCTTCGCGAGGCCGAAGTACCAGTCGACGGTGGACTGGAAGGTCTTGTCGCCGTAGCGGTACTTCTCGCCCCAGCGTTTCTTGTCCGTGTAGGACCAGCCGGCCGAGCCGGTGAACGGGCTCCACTGGGTCTGGCCGTCGCCGTCCCCTCCCCCGTTGGTGGCGAGGCCATACGTCTTGACGTGGTGCTTGTCGAAGCCGGGTTCGTCGCCGCGTTTGCCGTTGGTGTCGACGGTGAGGTGGGCGATGGTCTTCTCGAAGGTGCCGCCGTCCTTGGGGTTCCAGTTCAGCGCGTCGAGGCCCTTCGCCGACAGGTCGGCGTCGTCGAGCATCTTCTTGTTGTAGAAGAGCGAGAAGGTGTCCCAGTCCTTCGGCGCGCCGTAGCGGTGGCCGTCCTCGGCTACCCAGTTCGCGGCGAGGCCCGGCTGGTAGTCCGTGTCCTTGATGCCGAGGTCGTCGAGGGGTTCGAGTACCTCCAGGTCGGCGAACTGGCCGAACTTCTGGATGTGGTTGGTGAAGACGTCCGGCTCGGTGCCGGCGATGAAGCTCGCTGTGAGTTTGGTCCAGTAGTCCCCCCAGCCGATCTGGGTGAACTTCACGTCCATGCCGCGGTGTTGCTTCTCGAAGTCCTTGGCGCAGGCCTCGTAGGCGGGCAACTGGTTGGCGTCCCACAGCCAGTACGTGACGGTTCTCGACGAGCGGGCTCCCGGGTCGCTTCCCGCACACCCGGTCAGCGACAGCGCCAGCGCTCCGGTCAGCGCGACGAGCGTACGAAATCGCATCCGGTGCCTCCTACTTGAGTCCGGTGAAGCTGATGGAGCTGACGATCCGGCGGGCGAACACTCCGAAGAGCAGCAGCATCGGGAGGGCAGCGATAAGGGTCGCTGCCATGAGCCCCGACCAGTCGAAGCCGGACTGCGGGGTCTGCGCGCGGAACATCGCGAGGGCGACGGTGAGGACGCGGGAGCTGTCGCTGTACGACACCATCAGCGGCCAGAAGTAGTCGTTCCAGGACGTGATGTACGTCAGGACGGCAAGGGTGATGACGGGCGTGGACGCCATGGGCAGCAGCACCCGGAAGAAGATCCGGATCCGGCCCGCGCCGTCCAGGAGCGCGGCCTCCTCGACCTCGCGCGGGATGTTCATGAAGAACTGACGGAGGAAGAAGACCGCGAACGGTGTCATGAACATCGTGGGCAGCGCGATCCCGAGGAGGGAGTCGATGAGTCCGAGTTCCTTCACGAGGACGAAGTTGGGCAGCAGCGTGAAGACGGTCGGCACCATGAGTCCGCCGAGGAACAGCGCGAACACGGTATTGCGGCCTCGCCAGTTGAGGCGTGCGAACGCGTAGGCGGCCATGGCGGAGAACAGGATCTGACAGACGGTGATCAGCGTCGAGACGCCGATCGAGTTGAGCAGGTAGCGCCAGAAGTCGAGCCCGCCGCCCGCGCCGCCCTGGGCGACGGCCTCCTTCGTCGACTGCAGGCCGAGCGCCCGCTCGAAGCCGCCGCCCGTCGGGTCCACGGGGAGGGCGGAGGTCGGGTCCGCGGCGACGCCCGGGTTTGAGGAGAGCGCGGTGCGCAGCACCCAGTAGAACGGCAGCAGGGTGATGAGTACGATCGCGCCCATCGCGGTCCAGGCGACGGCGCGCCCGAAGGAGGGGCGGCGCCGGGCGGGCCGTACGGTGCGCGCGGGTGCGGTTGCGGTGGCCATGTCGGTGCTCCTCTCTTCGGCTCTTCAGCCGAGGTCGGTCTGTCCGGCGCGGGTGATCCGGTACTGGACGATGGTGATCGCGCTGAGCACGACCAGGAGGGCCACGGACATCGCGGAGGCGTAGCCGAACTGGAAGCGGCCGAACGCCGATCCGTAGATGTAGAACTGCAGCACGTTGGTGGCGTTGGCGGGCCCGCCGGCCGTGGTCACGGCGACGGTGTCGAAGACCTGGAAGGAGCCGATCACCGTCATGATGAGGACGACCGCGAGGACGGGCCGCAGCAGCGGCATGGTGATGCGGGTGAACATCCGCCACTCGCTCGCACCGTCGACGCGCGCCGCTTCGTACATGTCGTGGGGTATCGCCTGGAGTCCCGCGAAGAGCAGGAGCGCGGTGTAGCCGACGTGCCGCCACACGTTGATGAGGGCGATGGTGGGGATGGCCCAGGTCTCGTCGGCGAGGAACGGGATGCGGTCGAGGCCGAGGGCGGCGATGATCTCGTTGCCGATGCCGAGTTGGGTGTCGAGCATCCACAGCCAGACGATGCCGGCGACGACGTTCGACATCAGGTACGGCGTGAGGACGATGCCGCGCAGGAGTGAGGACTGGGTGAGCCGGTGCAGCAGGACGGCGATGCCGAGCGCCGACACCGTCTGTACGCCGATGTTGATGACGACGTACTCGATGGTGACCTTCAATGAGTCCCAGAAGATGGGGTCGTTGACCATGCGCTCGTAGTTGGCCAGTCCCACCCACTGCGGTGGTGTGAGGAGGTTGAAGCGGGTGAAGCTCAGCCAGATGCCGCGCAGGGTGGGCCACAGCAGGAAGACGGCGAAGCCGAGCATGGCCGGGGCGATGAAGAGTGCGGCGATCGCGCCGTCCCGGAGGGGGCGTTTGCGCTTCTTCTCCCGCGGAGCGGTGTCGGCGAGCGGGAGGGGTCTCGGCGGGCTGCTGGAAGCGACGGTCATCGGTGGCTCCCTCGTCTGGGGTTCGGCCTCGTCCTCGGCGTTGTTACTTTCGTGGCAGAAGTTTTGAGCCGTCAAGATGCGTGCAGCGACTACCTGAAAGGGGTTGCTGCCACATATGGTGACGTCATTCCTTTTGCAGCAGAAGGAAAAGGGCAGGGAGTTGGCGATGAACGCGAAGGCGGACACCTGGGTGCCGCTCACGTCGGGCGAGCGTGCCGTGGCGTTGGAAGTGCTCACGCGTGGGCCACTGTCGCGCAGTGAGCTCGCACGGCGCCTCGCCCTGTCGGCGGGCAGTCTCACCCGGCTGACCAAACCGCTGATCGAGTCGGGGCTGCTGGTCGAGGCGCCGGAGGGACCGGAGCGCCCGGAGCCGCGGCAGGGCCGGCCGTCCCTGCCGCTGGACATCGTGGCCGAGTCCCGCGCCTTCGCCGGATTCAAGATCACCGAGGACACGGTCTACGGCGTCGTCACCACGCTCAGGAGCGACATCGTGGCGTGCCGGGACACGCCGCTCACGAGTCGGGATCCGGATCAAGTCGTCGCGGCCATCGGCGAGTTGACCGACGCGTTCGCCCGGGAGTTTCCTTCGCTGTGCGGGATCGGGATCGGGCTCGGCGGCCGGGCGCAGGATTGTTCGGTCGTCGACGAGTCGGCGTTCCTCGGCTGGCGGGACGTGCCGCTCGCGCGCCTCGTACGCGAGCGCACCGGGTTGCCGGCCGTCGTCGACAACGATGTGAGCGCACTCGTCGAGGCCGAGAGCTGGTTCGGGGCGGGACGGGGCCTGGACCGGTTCGCCGTGCTCACGATCGGGGCGGGGCTCGGGTACGGGCTGGTCAGTGGGGGTCGGCGGGTGGAGACCGCCGAGGACGGGCTCGGGGTTGGCCGCTTCTGGATCGTCGATCCGTCCGGTCCGCTGTCCGCCGACGGCACGCGCGGCAGCGCCGTCTCCCTCCTCACCATCCCCGGCATCCGCCGCCAGGTGCGGGCCGCCACCGGCGAGGACGCCACGTACGAGGAGATTCTCGCGCGCGCCGTCGAGGGCGAGCCGCTCCCGGCCCGGGTGGTCGACGAGGCGGCCCGCGCGCTCGGCACGCTCGTCGCGCAGATCGCGAACTTCGCGATGCCGCAGAAGATCCTGCTCGCCGGGGAAGGGGTCGGTCTCGTCGATGTGGCGGCGCCCGTGATCGAGGAGGCGATTCGTGCGAACCGTCATCCGCGGGCCGATCCGGTCAATCTGGAGACCAAGGTCTCCGATTTCCACGACTGGGCGCGCGGTGGGGCCGTACTGGCGATTCAGGTGCTGGTCCTGGGGGCCGCCGAGTCGGGACCCGGGCCCCGGGCCGCCGCGCAGTCACGGATACCGTCTCCCCGATGAAGTCCGGCAAGACGCTAAAGGCGGTACGCATGGTCGACGCGACACCCGGGGCTCCAACGTCCCCCGGCCTCACCGAAGTTGAGACCCACGGTGTCGAGCGGATTCCCGACGCGGACCGCACAGCAGGCCCCCTCGACCTGTTCCGTCTCGCCTTCGGTGGCGCCAACACCTTCGCCACGTGTGTGCTCGGCGCGTTCCCCATCCTGTTCGGCCTGTCCTTCTGGCAAGGGCTCGCCGCGACGGTCCTGGGTCTGGTGGCGGGCGCGCTGCTGCTGGCGCCGATGTCCTTGTTCGGCCCGGCCAACGGCACGAACAACGCGGTGTCCTCGTCGGCACACCTCGGCGTGCACGGCCGCGTCGTCGGCTCGTTCCTGTCACTCCTCACGGCGATCGCGTTCTTCTCGATCTCCGTGTGGTCGTCCGGCGACGCGCTGATCGGCGCGGCGCACCGGCTGGCGGGGCTGCCCGAGTCGGACATCTCGTACGGGGTCGCGTACGCGGTGTTCGCGGGGCTCGTCCTGACGGTGTGCGTGTACGGGTTCCGGTTCATGCTGTTCGTGAACAAGATCGCCGTGCTTGCCGCGTCGGCGCTGTTCGTGCTCGGTGTGTTCGCCTTCGCGGGGGACTTCGACCCCGGGTACACGGGTGCGTTCGCGTCCACGTCGACGCCGATGTTCTGGCCGTCGTTCATCGGTTCGGCGCTGATCGTGCTGTCCAACCCGGTGTCCTTCGGCGCGTTCCTCGGTGACTGGTCGCGGTACATTCCGGCGGCCACGCCGCGCGGGCGCGTCATGGGCGCGGCGTTCCTGTCGCAGCTCGCGACGCTGCTGCCGTTCCTGTTCGGCCTCGCCACGGCTTCGGTGATCGCCGCGAAGGCGGGGAAGTACCTGGATCCTGCGGCCCCCAACTACGTGGGCGGGCTGCTGGCCATCTCCCCCGGCTGGTACTTCCTCCCGCTGTGCCTCATCGCGCTGATCGGCGGCATGGCGACGGGCACGACCGCGCTGTACGGCACGGGCCTCGACTTCTCCTCGGTGTTCCCCCGCTTCGGCCGGGTGCAGGCGACGGTCTTCATCGGTGCGCTGTCGATCGCGTTCATCTTCGTCGGCCGCTTCGCCCTGAACCTCGCCCAGTCGATCTCGACGTTCGCCACGCTCATCATCACGTGCACCGCGCCATGGATGGTCGTCATGGCCCTCGGCTACGTGACCCGGCGCGGCTGGTACGACGCGGAGGCCCTCCAGGTCTTCAACCGGCGTCAGCGGGGCGGGCGTTACTGGTTCACGCACGGCTGGAACTGGCGTGGTCTGACGGCTTGGCTGGTCTCGGCGTGCCTGGCACTGCTGTTCACGAATCTCCCCGGGTCAGTTCGTCGGGCCGCTCGGCGCGCTCGCGGGTGGCACGGACATCTCCCTCCCGGTCGGCCTCGCCCTCGCCGCCGTCGTCTACCTGGCCCTGCTGTTCGCCTTCCCGGAACCGCGCGCGGTGTACGGGCCGGACGGGCCGCGGCTGGTGCGGGCCTCGGAGGCGGAGGTGCCGCCGATCACGGGGGAGGTTCCGGCGGTGACATAATCCGCGAACCCCTACCCGCGGGAGTCACGTATGTCGGTACCGTCCTCCGATCACCGCATCGACACGAGCCGGCCGCACCCGGCGCGCGTCTACGACTGGCTGCTGGGCGGCAAGGACCACTACCCCGTCGACCAGGCGGTGGCGGAGAAGCTGCCGCCGGAGGCGCGGCAGAACGCCCTGCGCAACCGCGCGTTCATGCACCGCGCCGCCGCATGGCTGGCCGGCAACGGCATCGACCAATACCTCGACATCGGCACGGGCATCCCGACCGAGCCGAACCTCCACCAGATCGTGCAGGGCATCGTGCCGTCGGCGCGGGTCGCGTACGCGGACAATGATCCGATCGTGCTGCGGCACGCGGAGGCCCTGCTGGTGAGCCACTCGGCGGGGGCCACGGACTACATCCAGGCGGATGTCCGCAGGCCCGAGCGGATCCTCGACCACGCGCGTACGTTCCTGGACTTCTCCCGTCCCGTCGCCCTGTCGATGGTCGCGCTGATGCACTTCATCGGCGACGACGAGGACCCCTACGGCCTCACCAGGACGCTCGTCGACGCGCTGCCGTCCGGCAGCTACCTGGTGCTGTCGCACGGCACCGCCGACGAGCATCCGCATCTGGTGAAGTCGGTGACCACGACGTACCGCAAGGGCGAGATTCCGCTGCGGATGCGCACCCGGTCCGAGGTCGAGCCGTTCTTCGAGGGGCTGGAACTGGTGGAGCCGGGACTGGTGACGGCGACCCGGTGGTACAGGTCAGGGCCCGCACCCGCCGAGGAGTTGAGCGGCTTCTACGTCGGTGTCGCCCGCGTTCCGTAACGCACACGGGCGTGGCCTACCCTCCAGGCGGTCAGCCGAGGCCCAGCTCCCGCTCCCCCAGCGGCGCGAAGTAGCGTTCCACGTCGGCGTCCCCGACCCCTGCCAGTGTCGCCGGGGACCACTTCGGGTCGCGGTCCTTGTCGATGATCTGGGCGCGGATCCCCTCGGGCAGATCGTGGGTGTCGAGGGCCGCGCAGATCACCCGGTACTCCTGGTCGAGGGCCTGCTCCAGTGAGTCGAGGCGGGCCGCACGGCGCAGGGACTCATGTGTCGCCTTCACGGCCATGGGCGACCGGGAGAGGATCAGGTCCGCCGCTTCCTTGGCGGCGACATCGCCGGTGGCGAAGAGCCGCTCGACGATCTCCTCGACCGTGTCCGCGGCGTAGCACGTGTCGATCCATGTGCGCTGCTCGGCGAGGATTCCGGGCGGCGCCTGCCGCGTGTGGCGGGCGACGGCCTCGTCCGGTTCCGCCTCGGCCAGCTCGCGCAGCAGCTGGGGCAGCGCCTCGGACGGTACGTAGTGGTCGGCGAGACCGCACAGCATCGCGTCGGCCGCGCCGACTGCGATGCCGGTGAGCGCGAGGTGGGTGCCGAGGTGTCCGGGCGCGCGCGTGAACAGGTACGTGCCGCCGACGTCGGGGACCAGGCCGATGCCGACCTCAGGCATCGCGACCTTCGAGCGCTCGGTGACGATCCGGATGCCGCCGTGCGCGGACAGTCCGACGCCGCCGCCCATGACGATGCCGTCCATGACGGCGACGTAGGGCTTCGGGTAGTGCGCGATACGGGAGTTGAGCCGGTATTCGTCGCGCAGGAAGGCCTGCGCCGCACGGTGGTCCCCGCTGCGCGCGTCGTCGTGGAAGAGCCGGATGTCGGCCCCCGCGCACAGGCCCCGCTCCCCCGCCCCCTGGAGCACGACGGTCCCGACGGCGGGGTCACCCTCCCAGGTGTCGAGTGCCTCTGCGGTCGCTCGCAGCATGGCGTGGGTGAGGGAGTTCAGGGCGGGGGGCCGGTTCAGGGTGAGGTACGCGGCGCGTCCCTCGACGGCCCGCAGCACGGGGGCGGCGTCGGAGCTCAACGGTGGTTCCTTCCGGTGAAGATCACGGCAGGACCATCTCTATCACCTGTGCCGAAGTCACTGGCGCCGAAGTCACCTGTGCTGAAGCCACCTGCGACGGAGCCGGCGGCAGGCCGAACACAGGGGTTCCCGCAATTGAAATTGCGAGGTACTTTTATGCAATCGCACTTGCAGATTGCTCGTTCTCTCAGAAAGCAACGCCCGTGCCTTCATCCCGCACCCCCAAGAACCCCGGCCAGGCCGACTGGCTGGGCGATGCCCTGCCCGATGTACCCCTGTCCAAGGCGCAGACCCGCGTCGTCGATGTCATCGTGCGCAACCCGCAGCTCGCCTCGTACGCCGAGATCGCGCAGATCGCCGAGCGCGCGGACGTGAACAGCTCCACGGTCGTCCGGGCCGCGCAGACCCTGGGCTACCAGGGCTGGCCCGACCTGCAGCGGGAGCTGCGGGCGCGCTACCTGGTGCAGATCTCGACCGAGGACACGCTCACCGAGCACGGCGAGCACCGCAGCCCGCTGCACGACGCACTGACGCACGACCTGGAGAATCTGCGCCAGACCCTCGAGAGCAATTCCGCCGCGGAGGCCGAGGCCGCCATCGCGGCGCTGGCCGAGGCCCGGTCGATCCTCGTCGTCGGGGTCGGATCCTTCTCGGGTCCCGCCACGGTGATGGCACACCTCGGCTCCACCATGGGCTACCCGATCACGCTGGAGAACCGGGCCGGTGTGCACCTGGCGTCGGCCGTGAACAGTGTCGGCCCCGGCGATGTGCTCCTGGTCGTCAACATGTGGCGCTCCACGAAGCAGGTCATCGCCGCCGCGGAGGCCGCTCACGAGGCCGGGGCCACCGTCGTCGCCATCACCGACATGCGCCGGGGGCGGCTCGCCACCTCCATCGCCGACCACCTGCTGATCGTGCCCTCCGAAGGCATCTCGTTCTTCCAGTCCGTCACCGCCGCCACGTCGGTCGTCTACGGGCTGCTCGCCGGCATGCAGGAGGCTCGGCCCGAGCGCAGCCGTGCCGCGATCCGCCGCACCCAGCAGCTGTGGCGGGACCTGGACATCTATCTCGACTGAGAACCCGGCATCCCGACATCTCGACCGTCACATCGGGCGACGGGCTCCGCGCCTTTTGCCCGCAAGGAGCACAGATGAGTAAGCACATCGCCGTCGTCGGCCTCGGGTCGATGGGCGGTGCCATGGCCACCGCTCTGGTCGCCGCCGGCTGGCAGGTGCGTGGGTACGATCCCTCCGCCGCGGCGCGGGCCACCGCGCAGGATGCCGGTGTCGACGCCGTCGACACGCTCGAGCAGCTCGCCGGCACGCCGTACGTGGTGCTGTCGCTGCCGTCGGCCCAGGTCGTCGAGGCGAGCCTGCCCGTCCTGCTGTCGCAGCCGGGCACGGTGGCCGTCGTCGACACCACGACGTCGCAGCCCGACATCTCGGCCGCGTGTGCGGTGCTCGCCTCCCAGAAGGGTGTGTCCTTCGTCGACGCGCCCGTGTCCGGTGGCCGCACCGGCGCCGTGGCCGGTCGGCTGACCGCGTTCGTGGGCGCCGAGGCGGACGCCCTCGATGCCGCGCGGCCCGTCCTGGACGCGCTCACCGGCGGCCAGTTCCGGCACCTCGGCGGCCCCGGCTCGGGCAACGTGGTCAAGCTGCTCAACAACATGCTTGCCGCGGTCAACCTGGTGGCGGTCGGCGAGGCACTGGCCGTCGCGAAGTCCTACGGCGTCGACCCGGCCGCCTCCGCTGCGGGCATCAGTGGCGCGTCCGGTGCCAGCAAGGCGTCGGCCGCGATGTATCCGGACTGGGTGCTCAGTGGCACGTACGACTCCGGGTTCTCGCTCGGGCTGATGGCGCGCGACGCCGCCCTGGCCGTCGAGACCGCCAAGCAGCGCGGTGAGACACCCCAGTTGCTGGCTGCCGCGAGCGAGCGGTGGCAGGAGGCCCTGGCCGAACTGGGCCCGGCCGCCGACTTCTCCGAGATAGCCCGCACCGTCGCACCGACCCTCACGCGTTAAGGACCGACGCACCATGAACAGCACCGCTTTCTCCATCGCCTCGGCCACCTCCGGCGCCGCCACCGCCCGCGCCGCCCTGGACGCCCACTTCCCGCAGGGACTCGGCTCGTTCGTCGACGGCCATGTCGTCCCCGGCCGCGGCGAAGCCGTCCGCCTCACATCCGCCGCCACCTCCGAGTGGGTGGCCGATTACGCCGACGCCGGTACGGAGGGCGCCGACGCCGTCCTGACGAGCGCGGCCCGCGGGGCCGAGGTGTGGGCCGCCACCGACCCCTTCGAGCGGGCGGCGATCCTGCGTGAGGTCTCCCGCAGTGTCGCCGAGCACGTCGAGGAACTCGCCGCGCTGGAGTCCGCGACCACCGGCAAGCCGATCCGCGACACCCGCGGCGAGGCCGCCAAGGTCGCCGAGATGTTCGGCTACTACGCGGGCTGGGCGGACAAGCTGCTCGGACACACCATCCCGGTCCCCGGCAACTGGCACACGTACACCGAGCGGGTCCCGTGGGGTGTCGTCGTGGCGATCACTCCGTGGAACGCGCCGCTGTTCACCGGGGGTTGGAACTCGGCGGCGCCGCTCGCCGCGGGCAACGCCGTCGTCGTCAAGCCCAGCGAGTTCACCCCCGCCTCCACGGTGCGCCTGGCGCAGCTGGCACACCAGGCCGGTCTGCCGGACGGTGTGTTCAACGTCGCCACCGGCCTGGGTTCCACGGTCGGCGCCACCCTCACCAGCGACGCGCGTGTGGGGAAGGTGTCCTTCATCGGCTCGGTGGGCACGGGGCGGCGGGTGGCCGTCGCGGCGGCGTCCGCGGGCATCCCGACGGTCCTGGAGCTCGGCGGCAAGAGCGCCAACATCGTGTTCGCCGACGCCGATCTGGACCGGGCGGCGGACGGGGCCGTGTCCGCGATCTTCTCCGGGGCCGGGCAGTCGTGTGTGGCCGGTTCGCGGCTGCTGGTGGAGCGGTCGGTGCACGCCGAGTTCGTGGCACGTGTCGCGGAGCGAGCGGCCCGGCTGCGGGTCGGCGATCCCCTCGACCCGCGGACCGAGGTCGGCCCGATCATCACGGAGTCGCAGTTCGCCACGGTCACCTCGCTCGTCGAGGCGGGCATCGCGGGCGGCGCCCACCGGGCCACGGCGGCGAGCCTTCCCACCCACGTCACCAACTCGCCACTGACGGAGGGGCGTTGGGTGCTTCCCACTGTGCTGGACGGGGTCAGCCCCGCCAATGTGCTGGAGACCACCGAGGTGTTCGGTCCGGTCGTCGGCGTCGACTCCTTCTTCACCGAGGCCGAGGCCATCGAGCGCGCCAACGCCACCACCTTCGGCCTTGCCGGAGCGGTGTGGACCCAGGACGTCGCGCGGGCCCACCATGTGGCTCGCGCGGTGAAGGCAGGTACCTTCTGGATCAACTCGTACAAGACGATCCACGTGGCCGTGCCCTTCGGTGGCTTCGGTGACTCCGGGCACGGCCGGTCCTCCGGCCCCGGCGTACTGGACGAGTACACCCAGACCAAAGCCGTGTGGACCCCCACGCGTGCCGCCGGTTCCCCGTTCCCGTCGCTGAGCTACTGAGGAGTCCTCGATGAGCCAGACACACACCGTCGCCGAAGGCGACCGACTCAAAAAGGACACCTCGGCCGGTGTCACCAACTGGCAGAGCCGGGTGCTGTCGCTCGCCCGCGGCCTGCACGCCCGGCCCGAGCTCTCCTTCGAGGAGACCGAGTCCGCCGCGGCGATCACCGCTCTGCTCGCGGAGGGCGGGCTCACGGTCGAGCACGGGACCGGTGGCCTGCCCACCGCGTTCACGGCGACGGCGGGCAGCGGCGACCTGACCGTGGCGCTGTGTGTCGAGTACGACGCGCTGCCCGAGGTCGGCCACGCCTGCGGGCACAATCTCATCGCCGGGGCGTCGGTCGCCGCGGCCCTCGCCCTGGCACCGTACGCCGACGAGTTGGGCATCACGCTCAAGGCCATCGGCACCCCGGCCGAGGAGCACGGCGGCGGCAAGTCGCTGCTCCTGGAGTCGGGCGCGTTCGACGGTGTGGGCCTGGCCCTGATGGTGCACCCGGTGCAGGACGGTGTCTCGTACAACCCGGCGGGGACCACCGCGCAGGCGGTCGGCCGCTACCGTGCCGTGTTCTCCGGACGTGCCGCGCACGCCGCGGCCGCGCCCCACCAGGGTGTGAACGCGGCCGACGGTGCCACCCTCGCCCAGGTCGCCATCGGGCTGCTGCGCCAGCAGATCCCAGGCGACCATCGGGTGGCCCTGTTCGTGTCGGAGGCGGGCGTGGCCACCAACATCATCCCCGAGCGGGCCGTCGTCGACTTCGAGTGCCGCGCGTTCACGCTGCCCGAGTACGAGGCGCTCCTCGCCCGCGTACGGCGCTGCTTCGAAGGGGCGGCGCTCGCGAGCGGCACCGAGCTGGCGATCGAGGCGACCGAGCCACTGTACGAACCGCTCGTGCAGGACGAGGCGTTGGCCGGGTACTGGACGGCCGCGATGGAGTCGTTCGGGCGTGACACCACGTCCGGCGGCCGGCTCGGCGGCGGGTCGACCGACATGGGCAATGTCAGCCAGGTCATCCCGAGTCTGCACCCCTGGCTGAGCATCCCGGGGGCCGAAGTGCCCATCCACTCCCACGGATTCACCGCGGTCGCCGACACCGACGCGGCGTACGGGCTGATGCTCGAAGCGGCCCGCGCGCTCGCCTGGACCGTCGTCGACGCGGCGAGCGATCCGGAGCAGCGCGCCCGGTTCGTCGAGGCCGCCTTCCACCGTGACATCAGAAGGGCCGGGTGACGACATGTCCACCCTCGTCAAGCCGAACGACCGCGGCACGCGGACCCGTCAGACGCTGCCCATCGCCGGGCTGGCCCTGGTGATCGCGCTGGTCGTGCAGTTCATCGGTGAACTCGACATCGACCTGGGCATCGGCTCCATCATCATCTTCCCCATGGTGTGGGGCCTGTTGCTGGGTCTGCTGGTGTCGATCCAGAAGTTCCGGCCGCTCGGCATCGACCTGCAGAAGGTGGCGGCGGCGCTCGTCGGTGTCGCCGTGATGATCCTGGTGGCGCGGCTGGCGTTCAACATCGGTCCGAGTCTGCCGACGCTCGCCGACGCCGGTCCCGCGCTGCTGCTCCAGGAGATCGGGCATCTGCTCGGCACGGTCGCCATCGCGCTGCCGCTCGCCGTGCTGCTGCGCATGGGCAAGGCGACGGTGGGTGCCACGTTCTCGCTGGACCGCGAGCCGTCGTTCGCGATGGTCTCGGAGAAGTACGGTCCCGACTCCGATCAGTACCGCGGTGTCCTCGCCATGTACGTGTTCGGCACGATGTTCGGAGCGGTCTTCATCACGCTCCTGACCTCGCTGGTGTCGAACTGGAACATCTTCGACCCGCTGGCCCTGGCGATGGGTGCCGGTGTCGGTTCCGGGTCGATGATGGCGGCGTCCTCGGCCAGTATCGTGGCCGCCTATCCCGGCGACGAGCAGGCCATCCTGGGGATGGCCGCGGTCTCCAACCTGATCACGACGATCCTCGGTGTCTACGTCGGCATCTATCTGGCGCTGCCGCTGGCCGACCGCTTCTACCGCTTTCTGACGCGTGGCGGGCGTACGGAGGCGGCAGTGACCGCACGGACCGAACCGGTCGAGACGGAGCAGAGCGCGGCGGAGAACCGCGCCTTCCGCGAGCAGGTGGCCTCTGCGGCGGGTGAGATCAAGCTCCCGCTGTGGCTGTCGCTCGGTGTGCTGACGGTGCTGGGCATCGGCACCGCCTCCGTCGCGGCGGGGCACCTCGGCCTCGACATCATCGGCGGTTACGCCGTGCTGCTGGCCCTGGTGCTGGTCGGGATCGTGCTGGCCAAGGTCAGCCGGAAGGTCTCGGCGATCGTGTGGATCACCACCGTCGGCGCGTACGTGTCGAGTCCGTGGTTCTTCGCCTCGGACACACTGAACCGCCTGGTGTCGTCGGTGGACTTCCTGTCCATCGCGACGATCATGCTGACGCTGGCGGGGCTCTCCCTCGGAAAGGATCTGCCGCTGCTGCGCCGCATCGGGTGGAAGATCGTCCCGGTCGGGCTCGTGGCCATCACCGCGTCGTTCCTGCTCTCGGTCGTCATCGCCGAGTTCACGCTCGGAGCGTGGGGTTAGGGCCTGTCGCTCTGGGTCGGGCCCTGGCGGGCAACGCCCCTCACGACACCCCCGCATGCACCGCTCGGACAGGCCGCTCGTGCTCGGCGCGGGCGGCCTCGAGCAGCTGTCGCCACGAGGTGACGGTCGGCCGCCGACGCAGCAGCGCGCGACGCTCGCGCTCGGTCATCCCGCCCCAGACCCCGTGCTGGATACGCTGATCCAGCGCGTGGGCCAGGCATTCGGTCTTGATCACGCATCCGCCGCAGATGCGCTTGGCGCTGCTCTGCGCGGCTCCCTCGACGAACAACTCGTCCGGGTCCGTTGTCCGGCAGGCCGCCTGATCCCACCTGGAAAGCTGCTCTTCGCGCACTGCTGCCGCCCCCTTCTCCGTGTCGCCTCTCAGCGTAGCCGAGTCGTCACTTTAGGCCATACGTGCAGGCCGCGCACCCCACCCCCTCTGAACACATGGTCAATTGACGATTCGAAACGGACAAATGGTGCGTCGTTGCGGTCAGTTACCCGTCGTCGCCCCTACGGCCTCACGGCGCACGACGTCGACCAGCGAGCGGTCGGTGATCTTGAGGGCGGGTGACACGGCGAGGGTCAGGGTCGACACACTCATGAACGGGTTGAGGTGGCGCCAGCCCCAGCTCTCCAACGCGCCCCGCACCGCGGCCGCCTGGTCGGCGACGTCCCCGGCCGGGCGGGCCGACAGCACACCACCCACGGGCAGCGGCATGCGTGCCGCGATCGACTCGCCCTCGGCCCCGGCGACCACGGCGACGCCTCCCCCGTCCGCGACGACGGTCGCCGCGGCGGCGGCCATGGCGGCGCGGGAGGTGCCGATGGTCAGCAGGTTGTGGCTGTCGTGGGCGTACGTCGAGGCCACTGCGCCGGAGGTCAGCTCGCGGCCGAGGAGGGGCGCGAAGACCGCACCCTGACGCCCGTAGCGGTTGCGGACGCGCACGAGGGTGGCGCGGCCCTCCCACTGCACCTCGCCCCCGTGGACCGGGAGTTGGACCTCGGCTTCCTCGGTGTAGGTGTCCCGTTCGTTGACCCGCATGGCACGGAAGGTGTGCACCCCGTCGGGCAGTTCGACGGTCCAGCGGAACGTGTCGGCGTCCTGCGGTTCGACGTCGATGCGACTGCCGAGCGGTGTGACGGCCGGGGCGTCACCGACCTCCTCCGAGCGGGCGGGCACGCCGCCCCGGCCCACCACGTGGCCACCGGACAGCACCAACTCCGGCTCGAACGCGGCGAGTTCGCCGCGCAGCAGCACCAGGTCGGCGCGCTTGCCCGGCGAGACGACGCCGCGGTCGTGGAGGCGAAGGCGCTGAGCGGGCGTCCACGTCAGCGCCTTCAGGACGACGTGTGCGGGGAATCCGGCGGCCACGGCCACCCGTGCGATGTGGTCGAGGTGGCCCTTGTCGACGATGTGGTCGGCGGCGAGGTCGTCGGTGACCAGGCACAGCGGCGGGAGCTGCGGCAGGGCGAGGAGGGCATCGGCGGCCTCTTCGGTGAGGCACTTCTCCTGAAGCATCATCGTCATGCCGAGGCGGGCCTTCTCCAGGACCACCTCGGTGCGGTTCTTGGTGTGGTCCGAGTCGACGCCGGTGGCGAGGTAGGCGCTGAGTTCGGCTCCGGTCAGGTTCGGGCAGTGGCCGTCCAAAATGACGTCCTGCGCGCGGGCGGCGGCGGTGATCTCGTGCATGCGGCGGTCGCCCGCGACCACGGCCCGGTAGTCCATGACCTCGCCGAGCGCGATCACCCCGGGCCAGCGGAGCATCTCCGCGATGTCGTCGGCGGACAACGCGGCCCCGGCGTGCTCCAGGCCCTCCAGGGCGGGCACGCACGACGGGACGCCCCACAGTTGGGTCTGGGCGGTCTCCCGGCCGGCGTCGATCATCCAGCGCATGGCGTCGCGCCCGGCGACGTTGACGATCTCGTGCGGGTCGGCGAGCACGGTCGTCGTGCCGCGTGCGAGTGTCACCGCGGCGAATTCCTGCGGCGTCAGGAACGCGCTCTCGATGTGCATGTGCGCGTCGACGAAGCCGGGGACGACGAGCATGCCGCTCGCGTCGATCTCCTCGCGGGCGTCGGCCGGGGTGCCGGGGGGCAGCACCGCGCTGATCGTCTCGCCTCGTACGAGGACGTCCGCGGCGAACTCCTCGCCGGTGAAGGTGGACACCACGCGCCCACCGCTGATCCGGAGGTCGTGCTGCTCACTCATGGGGTCGTGCTCCTTCGGAAGGGGTGCGTCACTCGGTGTGGGGCAGGCCGTCACGGGACGAGTGTGTAGAAGTAGTAGCCCAACGGGACCATGACGATCCACAGCGGCCAGGGCACCTCGCGGACCCGGCCGCTGACGGTCTTGACCAGGACGTGGGCCGCGAGCCCGACCGCGATGCCGGTACCGAAGTTGCCGAAGAACAGCGTGGTCGCGACGGTGAGGGCCGCCGGGATCGCGTTGGTCGGGTCCTTGAAGTCGACGTTCTTGAGGGCCCCGAGCATGTTCAGGCCGATGTACATCAGCACGGGCGCCGTGGCCGCCGAGGGGATCAGCGTCGCGAACGGTGTGACGAGGAGCAGCAGGCCGAAGCCGCAGGCCGCCCACACGGAGGCGAGGCCGGTCTTGCCGCCCGCGTCGGCCGCGGCCGACGACTCCAGGTAGGCCGTCATCGACGGGGCGCCGACGGCCGAACCACCCATCACGGAGACCGAGTCGACGAGGAAGGGGCGCCGGGAGCCGGGGATGTTGCCGTCCTTGTCGAGCAGCCCGGCGCGGCCCGAGACGGCGAGGAGCGTGCCGGTCATGGAGAAGAACTCGGACACGAAGAAGGCGAAGATGTACGGGAAGTACTCCGGCTTGAGCGCGCCGAGGATGTCGATGTGGAAGAGCAGCGGTCCCGGCGAGGCGGGCGCGGCGAAGAGGCTGGAGGGGACGTCCGTGACACCGAGCGGGATGCCGACGATCGTGACGGCCGCGATGGTGATGAGGAAGGCGCCGGGCACCTTGCGCGAGGCGAGCGCGGTGAGCAGCAGCAGGCCGCCCAGGGCGAGCAGTCCGGCGGGCTTCGACAGGTCGCCGACGGCGAGTGCGGCCTTGTCGGCGTTGCCGACGACGAGGTCGGCGTCGCGGAAGCCGATGAGGGCGATGTAGAGGCCGAGGCCGCCGCTGATGGCGTACTTGAGGTTCATCGGCATCAGGCGCGTGACGAGGTCACGGATGCCCAACAGGGTCAGTACCAGGAAGGCCACGCCGGACCAGAACACCATGCCGAGCGCCGTGTCCCAGGGGACGTGGTCCTGGCCGACGATGGTGAAGGCGATCAGCGCCACCCCGCCGAGGCCGGGCGCGACGACGAACGGGAGGTTGGCGACGAGGCCCATGGCCAGGGTCGCGAGCGCGATGGCGATGATGACGGCGGTGGTCGCGGCGCCGTGCGGCACGCCGGCGCCCGCCAGCTGGCCGGGGACCACGACGACGGCGTAGGCGGCGGCCATGAACATCGAGGCGCCGGCGACGAGTTCCGTACGGGGGCTGCTGCCGCGGCCACGGACGCGGAAGAGCCGCTCGACGAGCGACGCGGACTCGGGTGCGGCGTCGGCCTGCTCGCCGGAGGGCGGAGCGGTGGTGGACATGGGGACCTCGGCGGGATGAGGGGTGGGCAGGGGCGGTCCGCGGCGACGTCGGCGCGAGGCATACGCGGGGCGTGCGGGCACCCGGCTGGGTACGGTCTCTGCAACCGGTCTCTGCAACCGGTTGCAGAGACCGGTTGCAGGTATCATGACACGGCATAAAGGGAAAGTGAACAGCGGCCCGGGTGAAACCTCGGGACACCGGTCCTGGCACCTCGGTCGGGACCAACCGGCCGGGACCACCGGTTGGGACGGCGAGCAGGGGGCAGTAGTGGCGACGCTCTTGGATGTGGCGCACGCGGCGGGGGTGTCGAAGGCCACCGCCTCGCGGGCGTTGCACCGCCCCGACATGGTCGCGGAAGGCACCCGGCTGCGGGTGCGGGAGGCCGCGGACCGGCTCGGTTTCCAGCTCAACGCCGCGGCCCGCGCCCTGACCACGGGCCGCACGGGGCTCATCGGCCTGATCGTGCCGACGCTCTCCAACCCCTTCTTCGCTCCCCTGGTCATCGGGGCGCAGCAGGCGGCGGAGGACACCGAGAGCCATCTGCTGATCGCCGTGTCCGAGTACGACGCGGAGCGCGAGGCCGCCCTCGCCGACCGGCTGTCCGAGCAGGCCGACGGGCTGATCATGGTGACTCCGGTCGGCACGGACGCGGCGCTGCGCGAGCGCTTCCGGCGCCGCCCGCTGGTGCTCGTCGACCGACAGGTGGGGCGGCTGCCCGCCGTCGTGGCGGACACCGCGGCGGGCCTGGCCGAACTCCTCGGCCACCTGCTTGACCTCGGCCACCGCGAGATCGCCTACGTGTCCGGGCCCGCGGGCTCCTGGGCGGACGAGCAGCGGCGCTCGGCCCTCACCGCGCAGGCCTCGAATGCGGGCGCCCGCGTGCATGTGCTGGGCCCGCTGCCGCCCACGTTCGACGCGGGCATCGAGGCCTCGCGCTCCCTGCCGGGCGCTGCCACGGCCGTCCTCGCGTACAACAGCTATCTCGCGTTGGGGTTGCTGCACGGGCTCGGTTCGACCGGGCGGCGTGTTCCCGAGGACATCAGCCTGGCGGCGGCGGACGACCTGAGCACGCTCGGGGCGACGACGCCGCCGGTGACCGCGTTGGACGTGCCGTTGCGGGAGGTCGGCACGCTCGCCGTGACCCGTCTGCACGAATTGGTCGGCGGGCAGCGGCGCACGGTGACGTCCCGGGTGCCCGCGGCGCCGGTGCTCCGCGCGTCGACGGCGCCGCCGCGGGTGTCCTGACGGGTATGCGTGGCGGGCGGCCCCTCAGCGGCTCAACGCCGCCTGCGCCGCGTCGAGTTCCAGGGTGTCGCCGAGTGCGATCCGGCCCGGTGTCACCACGTCCGCGTACACGCCGAACAGGACGCCGCGGCCCAGCGTGCTCTGGCCCAGGCCCCGGTAGCCCTTGATCAGGGACAGGGCCCGCACTCCCCCGGAGCCGTCGACCGGGTCGCGGTTCACCGCGCCGCACCGTTTCACCGGGCCCTCGACGCGCAGCACCGCCCCGCCGACGCGCACCGTGCGGCCCTGCCAGGTGTCCTCGGCGTGGGGCGCGCCGCCTGAGAAGCCGAGCGTCATGCGGAAGCGACGCCTGTCGACCGCGTCGAGGTCGGACCTGCGGGCCAGTTCGTCCACGGAGGCGTCGCCGAGCAGGGTGACGGGCCGCAGGTCCACGCCGCCGTGGTCGGTGTCGGGGCGTACCAGGCGGACCGGTTGTCCCACGCGGTCCGCCAGGAGTTCGGACCACGGGCCCTCGACCACGCGTCCGGGGACCGTGTGGTGCCGGAAGAAGTCGACCTCCAGCGCGCCGCCGAGACGCACTTCGCCGGTGACCGCGGTGCCGTCCGGGCAGGTCACGGTCAGCGTCCCGGACTCCGCCGCGTAGTGGGCGGTGTGTCCGGCCCAGGCTCCCGTGCGGGTCATGGACAGCAGGTTGCCCTCCGCGTCCACCATGAGGAAGGCCCGGTCGCCCGCGACTCCCGTTCTCGTCAGCCCGATCTCGTCGCGCGGCACGACCCCGAGTCCCTTGATGGCGGTGGTCGTCAGCGAGGTGACCTGGAGGGCTGGAACGGGTGTCATGTGTCGGTGCTCCCTTTTACTTGGCGTACGCCTCCGAGTACAGGTCGGCCACGTAATACTTCCCGGGGTCGGTGTTGTCGTCCAGTTGCTTGTTGCGTACGAAGAAGTCACCGAGCTTCTTGAACCACGTGTCCACTTCCCCGTTCTTGGTCTTGGCAACGAGGTCCTTGGTGGAGAGTGTCTCGACGTGTGAGGCGTCGGCCTTGGCCTGGGCCTCGGTGACCTGGAGCATCTTCGCGGTGAGGGCGATGGTCTCCTCGGGGTGTTCCTGGCGCCAGTCGTTGGCCTGCTGGAGCACCTTGATGACCTTCTTGTTCTTCGCCTCGGGCACCTTGTTCCCGGCGACGAACGCGGTGGGGAAGGAGTCCTTGGTGTCCTTGGTGCTCGCTATCTCGTGCAGGCCAGGGACCTTCTTCTTGATGGTGTCGATGGCGGGGTAGAAGAAGCCGGCGCCGTCGATCTTTCCGGAGGAGAAGGCGGAGACGATGGTGGACGGGTCCATGTTGACCTTGGTGATGTCCTTCGTCGTCATCCCCGCCTTCGCCAGGGCGATGTTGAGGATCATGTCGCCGGAGGTGCCCTCGGGCACACCGACCCGCTTGCCCTTGAGGTCCTTCATGGACTTCATGCCGGGCTGCCCGATGACACGGTCGGCATACGTGAGGGTGTCCACGGCGATGACCTTGGACTTGCCGGAGGCGGGCAGCCACATGGCGCCGGGGCCGATGTATCCGTAGTCGAGGCTGTCGGCGCTGAGGGCCTGGATCTGCACGGGGCCGTTGTTGAAGGCCCTCACCTTCGCGGTCAGGTCCGCCTTCTTCCACAGGTTCTGCTTCTCGGCGATGGCTAGGAGGCTGGCGCCGTTGTAGTCGGCGATGTAGCCGAAGCGGACCGTGTTGTCGTCCCCCGAACCGCTGCCGGAGCAGGCGGTGACGGAGAGCGAGAGCATCAGGGCGGCGGGCAGCGCCGTGAGTGTGGTGCGCCTGAACCTGTTTCTGGGCATGCTGGATGTCCTCTCGGGGTGGTACGTGCGAGCGGGGGTGATGGTGTGTCAGGCGGCGTTGGTCGGTGCGTCCTGGTGGTAGACCGAGGTCCACACCTCGTTGCGGATGCGCCGGAACTCGGTGGACAGGCGGATCTGTTCGGTGCGCGGGTAGGGCAGGTCGACCTCGACGACGCGGTGGATGCGGCCGGGCCGCGCGGCCATCACCACGACGCGGCTGGCGAGGTAGACCGCCTCGTCCACGTCGTGGGTGATGAACAGGACGGTGCGCTTCTCCTGGCTCCAGGTCGCGAGGAGCTGGTCCTGCAGCTGCACGCGCGTCAGGGCGTCGAGCGCGCCGAACGGCTCGTCCATCAGCAGGACTTGGGGGTCGACCGCGTAGGCGCGGGCGATGGCGCAGCGTTGCTTCATGCCGCCGGACAGCGTCTTCGGCAGGGCGTCGGCGAACTCGTCGAGTCCTACGAGGGTGATGGCCGCTTCGGCGCGGCGGCGACGCTCCGCGGTGGGTACGGAGGCCAACTTGAGCCCGAACTCCACGTTCTGGCGGACCGTCAGCCACGGGAACAGCGCGTACTGCTGGAAGATCACGCCGCGGTCGGGTCCGGGCCCCGACACGGGGGTGCCGTCGACGAGGACGGCGCCGGAGTCGGGGTCCTGGAGGCCTGCGGCCATGCTCATCAGGGTGGACTTGCCGCAGCCCGAGGGGCCGACGACCGTGACGAACTCCTGGTCGGCGATGTCCAGGCTGATCCCGTTCAGCGCGGTGAAGGTGGTCCCCTTGAGCGGGAAGGTCTTCACCACGTCCCGGAAACTGATCTTGCTGTCGGTCGTCCCGTGGTGTGCTGTCTTGCCGTTCATCGACGCTCCTGCCAGCCGGTGAGCCGCCGTTCGGCCAGCAGTAGCAGCCGGTCCATGACGAGTCCGAGCACACCGATGGAGATCAGGGACACGAAGATCGTGTCCATTTCGAACCAGGTGGACGCCTTCTGCATCCGGTAGCCCAACCCCTCCTGCGCGCCAATGAGTTCGGCGGCGACCACGGTCGCCCAGGACGCGCCGAGACCGATGCGCATGCCGACGAGGATGAACGGGGTGGAGGCGGGGACGACCACCTTGGCGAAGATGGTCCGGTCGGATGCGCCGAGCACCCGGGCCGCGTTGATCAGCGTCTTGTCGACGTCGACGACTCCCTGGAAGGAGGAGACGACGCAGGACATGAACGAGGCCAGGAAGATCACGGCGATCTTCGGCACCTCGCCGATGCCGAGCAGCACCACGGCCAGCGGGATCAGCGCGAGCGGTGGGATGGTGCGGAAGAACTGGATGTACGGCTCGACCAGGGCGCGCACCGTCGGGTACCAGCCCATGAGGAAGCCGACCGGCACCGCCGCGAGCACGCCGAGGGCGTAGCCGGACAGGACGCGGCGCAGGCTGGCGAGGGTGTCGTCGGCCAGGGTGCCGTCGGAGATCATGGTGCCGGCCTTCTCGGCCACGGCCGCCGGGGTGGGCAGGTTCTCGACCCAGCCCAGGGCGGCGACGACGGCCCAGACGGCGATTCCCGCCGCCACGGCCACGACGTTCAGGATCAGGGGTCTGCCGCGGCCGCGGCGCGGTTGCTGCCGCGGGGTGTCGGCGGTGGTCTTCTGCGCGGGGGTGATCACAGCCATGTTTTCCTCGCTGATGGCTTCACGCGTGCTCCTCGGAGACGGGCTGCGGATACTGGGTGAGCAGGGGGGATTCGTGGAGGACGAGGGCGATGCCGCCGAGTGCGCTGCCGGCCTCGCCGAGCGTCGCGCGGCGCAGGTCCACGTGAGGGTGGGCCATCGGCATCAGGTGCCTGCGCAGGGTGCGTTCGACCGGGTCGAGGAGGGCGCCTCCCGCCTCGGCGAGTTCGCCGCCGACGACGATGACGCCCGCGCCGACGACGTGGCAGACGGCGGCCAGCACCCCGCCGACGTCGCTGCCGACGCGCTCGAGGATGGCCAGGGCCGTCGGTTCGGCAGCATCGACCGCTGCGAGGAATCCGGCGAGGTCCTCGGCCCGGCCGCCGGATTCCCGGTAGCGGCACAGCACCGCGTCGAGCGAGGCGCGGGTCTCCAGGCAGCCGGTGCCGCCGCATTCGCAGGTGCGGCCCACCGGGTCCACGGTGATGTGTCCGAACTCGCCGGACAGGCCGTACCGGCCGCGGTGCAGTGCGCCGCCGACGACCAGGCCGCCGCCGACGCCGTGCGACAGGCGCAGGTAGAGCACGTCGCTGCTGTCGGCGGCCGCGCCCCAGACCGCTTCGGCGAGGGCGGCGAGCCGGGTGTTGTTGTCCAGCAGGACCGGCACACCGAACCGTTTGCGCAGCAGGTCGGGCAGGCCGTCGATGCCCTGGGCGTGGGCGTGTTCGCTGCCGGGGTCGGCGATCGGTCCGACGACGCCGACTCCGATGGCGGTGAGCGCGTCGAGGTGTACGCCCGAGGATCGGCCCCGGCCATCTGCCTCGCCCGTATCGGCGTCGGGCGGGCCGGTGGCCAGGGCGTCGAGGAGCCGTTCCGCGTGCTCGACGCGTTCGGGCCAGGAGAGGTCCGGGGCGTGCGGCTCGCTCGCCGAACCGACCACTTCATGGGCGAAGTTGACGGCTGCGACGTGCACGGCGCGGCGTGCGAAGTCGATGCCGACCGCCTCGCCCGCGGCCGGGTTGAGGCTGAGTTTCTCCACCGGTCGGCCACGCTTGCGGGTCTCGACCTGCGGAGTGCTCGCGACGACGGCGCCGCTGCCCACCAGGGCGGCGACGATGTCGTGGAGCGTGGTGCGGGAGAGTCCGCTGCGGATGCCCAACTCGGCGCGGCTCAGCGGGCCCTGCTTGCGCAGCAGCTCGAGAACGGACTGCTCGTGGCCGCGCCGGAGCCGCGTCAGCGGGCCGTCGTGTTCGTGCATGCCGCACAGCATGTGAGGGCCGACGATTTTCGTCAATGAGTCGGAACGAAATACTCGCGCCGAACCTCGCCCGGAACACCACTCCCCCGCACCGGACTTGACCTGCGACGACACAGGAGTCCGCACGTAGCGACCGGGCCGCGCGAGGTCCGGGGAACGCCACACGACTGCAACATTCGCCGCTGACCAGCGGCCTTGCCACTGCCGGTCCGCACCTCCCGCACCCATTTATGTAGGTGCTCTTGACTTAAATCGTGAGCACGCTGAAACATGCTGCGCACACCCCAGACCGACCAGCCGAGGAGCCACACCTGATGACCCGGGAAGAGACCAACGCAGCACACATCGCCCGCCGCGGCGTACTGGCCGGCATCGCCGGGACCATGGGGGCGGTGGCACTGCCCGCGGGCTCCGCGCTCGCACAGCCCGACCGGCCCGCACCGGGGCGGCCGTATCCGCCCAACTGGCCGACCCTCGAACCGTATGGGCTCGCGGACACCCGCAAGGACCTCTGGCCGCGCGAGGACAACTCCTTCGTTCTGCCGCTCGAACTTCGGCCGCGCGACCGGGAGTTGGGCCGTGTGTGGATGCGCGACACCTACGTCAACTGCTTCGTCGTGGACGGCCGTCCGCTGTACGTGGCCACCGGCACCACCCGCGTGCCCGGCCTCTCGGCGGCAGGTCCCTGGAACGACGGCATCTTCGTGTGGACCGCCCCGTCGCTGCACGGCCCGTGGCGCCTCGCCGACACCACCGGCATCCGGCCCGGCGCCGAGCGCGGCAAGGTCTGGTCGCCGGAGTTCGTGGACGAGAACCGGCCGGGACGCACGGTGGTCGCGCCGTGGCAGGAGTACTGGCACGACGAGCAGTTCGGCAAGCGGGCCAACGCCTGGGCGCCCGAGCTGCACCGCTTCCGCGGCAAGTGGTACATCGTCGCGTGCATGGGCGACCACTCCCAACTGGTCGGCTCCTTCATGCTGGTGAGCGACGGCGGAGTCGAGGGTCCCTACCGGCTCGTCGAGGGCAATCTCGACAAGCCGTTCGGCGACTCGTTCATCGGCGGCCCCTCGTTCATCGAGCCGGGCGCGTACCACCACATCGACGGCGGCCTCTACACGGAGGGCGACGACGCGTGGCTGGTCCTGCACAACAACCTGTACGCCAAGTTCCGTCCCGACATGGAGGACATCGTCCCGACGACGAACCTTCCGGCGTTCCAGCAGACGCCGTACTCGCCCGAGCCGTACCTGGAGGGCGCGTACGTCTTCAAGTACGGCGGCAAGTACTTCCTGGTGCACGCGGCGTGGGACCGCACCTCGACGGGGACCGACGGCAGCGCGCGGCACGCCTACGATCCGCCGGGCACCGGCCGCACGCAGTACCAGTACGACGCGGTCGTCGCCGTGGCCGACCACCTCGAGGGCCCGTACTCCAAGCGCTGGACCGCGGGTGTCGGCGCCGGGCACAACAACTTCTTCGAGGACCACCGCGGCGGACTGTGGGCGACGTTCTTCCGCAATCCCGCCTTCGGCTACTGGGCGGATCCGTCGCGTTCCGACGACGCCGCGGTGGCCGGTGTCGCACGCCTGGAGTGGACCGGGCCGCAGGGCAACCGCCTGTACGTAAAGCGGACCTAGATTGGACTCGATCCAGACTGGGATCTACTATCAAAGAGACCGAGGTACATATCAGCGCAGCCAGTGACGCCTGCCACCTCCGGTAACAAATCACCACGGAGGCCGCACATGGCTTGTTACGACTGCATCCAGGAAAACCGCTCCGACTCGACCGGCATCGGCATCTGCACCCGCTGCGGCCTGGCCACCTGCCACGACCACGCGCGCGTGCTCGCCACGCACGTACAGCGGGCCAACGGCATGAGCCGCTCGACCAGCCGTCTCGCCGGGCGGCGCGTCGTCTGCCGCACCTGCCTGGCCGCCGAGGCCGCGTAATGACAGGCCAGGACGCGGGCGATCTCCTCAAGCGCAAGGGCCTGCGCAGCACGGCGCAGCGGCGCGCGGTGCTGGCCGCGCTCCAGAGCCGGTCGCACGCGTCCGCGGCCGATCTGGAGGAGTGGATCGGTCGGTCCAGGCCCGAGGGTTCCTCCGCGGGTCTCTCGCGCCAGGGTCTCTACAACGTCCTGGAGGACCTCACCCGTGTCCACCTCGTGCGCTGCATCGAGCCGGCGGGCTCCCCCGCCCGGTTCGAACTGCGCGTGGGGGACAACCACCATCATCTGGTCTGCCGCTCCTGCGGCCGGATCGAGGACGTGGACTGCGCCGTCGGCGCGGCGCCCTGCCTCGACCCGGTCCAGGACAGCGGCTTCACCGTGGACGAGGCCGAGGTCACCTGGTGGGGCCGGTGCGCGGACTGCAGCCGGGCGCCGGAGCGGCCTGTCTGACACCCGGGCCCCGGCCGCGCGGGCCCGGCATCCCTGAGCACGGGGAGTCACCCGTCGGGGGCCTCGGGAGTGCGCCTGCCGGAGGACTCCGTCGGGTCCTCGCCCGCGGCGAGGTGTTCGAGCAGTTCGGCGAGTTCGTTGCAGGCGTGCTGTACGGAGTGACGCATGGCGCGCTGTTCCGTGACGAGCGCGGACAGCAGGAGAGCCGTCAGCGCGACGGCTCCATTGAAGGCCTGGAGCTTGGTCATGACCTCGATGTCGGACAGGTCGAGGAAGGAGCCCCGCAGCTCGTTCGCCGCGTAGGTGCTGAGCACGGACGCGAACAGCGCGCAGAGCATGCTTCCGGCGAGCTCGAAGCGGAGCGCCGCCCAGATCAGCAGCGGGAAGACGAGGAAGAGCATGCCGGGCGAGCTCAGTACGGCGAACGGCACGAGCAGCAGGGTCGCGATCCCCAGGCACCCGGCCTCCACCCAACGCCGAACGGGTATCCGCTGCGTCTCACGCCGGCGGGGCAGGAACGTGCCCCGGAACAGCACGAGCAGCAGCGGAGTCACGAGCAGGACGCCCATGGCGTCGCCCACCCACCAGGCCAGCCACACGGACAGGAAGTCCCCGACGTCCAGGGACCCCGTCCACACCTGGGGCGCGACGCCGGCCGTCGCGCTGATCAGCATGGCGCCGAGCCCGCCGAGGAAGACGAGGCTGGTTCCGTCGCGCAGCCGTGACACGTCGAGCCGGAATCCGACCGCTCGAAGCAGCAGGCAGGCGCAGAGCGGTCCCGCGGTGTTGCCCGCGACGGTGACGATCGTCGTGAGGTCGGGGGTGGTGAGAGAGGTGATCACGAGGAAGGAACCGAAGGCGATACCGGGCCAGACGGCCAGGCCGAACACCAGCAGGCAGGCCACGGCCACGCCGGTCGGCGGCCAGATCGGGGTGACCACCACGCCCTCGACACCTACCTGGCCGAGCAGGCCGAGTCGCCCTGCCACGTAATAGCAGACGGCCACGGCGAGTGCCTTGAGGGCCATCTCCATGACCGGCCTTAACCGCCGAGAAACCACCACTCAGCCATCAGACACCGGGCGGGGCTCCTCGGCCAGGCGAGGCGCTCCGCGCGTGTTCCGCGTGTGTACGGACTCCTCAGCCGGCCGGCGGGCGGCGCCCCGCGGCGTTGACGTCGTGGCCGACGACGAGGACGGCGGCGTCGTCCTCGTGACCCACCGAATCCGCCAGCTTCATCACACCCCCGACGAGTGTGTCGACCCCGAGACCGGCCGCGGCGGTCACCTCGGCGAGCCTTTGCACCTTGCGGAGACCGTCGTCGAGGTCGAGGTCCGGCCCCTCGACGACGCCGTCGGTGGGCAGGACGACCACGCCACCGGTGGTGAGCCGGTGGCAGGCGACGGGGAAGGTGGCGCCCGCCAGGACGCCGAGCGGCGGCCCGCCCTCCTCCTCGTCGATGCCGGACCGGCCGTCGGCGGTGGCCCAGATGTGCGGGATGTGACCGGCACGCGCGCTCTCCAGGGTGCCGGTGGCAGGGTCGAGCCGCAGGAAGGTGCACGTGACGAACAGGTCCCGGTCCAGAGACACCAGGAGGTCGTTGGTGCGGGCCAGCAGTTCCCCCGGATCTCCGGTGACGGAGGCCAGCGCGCGCAGCACGACGCGGACCTGTCCCATGTACGCGGCCGCCTGGATGTTGTGCCCCTGGACGTCGCCGATGGACAGGCCGATGCTCCCGTCGGCCATGGTGAAGGCGTCGTACCAGTCGCCGCCGACGTTGAGTCCGCGGTTGGCGGGCATGTAGCCCACGGCGAGGCGGACGCCCTCGGGGTGGGGCAGATCCAGAGGCAGCATGCCCCGTTGCAGCGCCACCGCCAGTTCGACCCGGGAGCGCTGCAGCTGCGCGAGCTCTTGCGCCCGAGCGGTGAGCGCGCCGAGCTTGGTCAGCAGCTGCTGACCGTCCTCGAGGGACTCGCTGCGGAACATCGTTCCCCCCGTTCCAGGAGATCCTTCCCCACTTTGCCCGCGGACCGCCCCGGTCGCACGTCCGCGTCCGCATCAGAATCACGTGACCCTAGATGATGTGACCCAGAACACACATTGGGCACGCATGATCACGGGTATGCGCACGCACGCTGCCTGGACAGATCCAGGGAGAACGACAGGAAACACCACACCCTGGGAGGTATCGATGTCCTCGAAGCGACGCCGTAAGAAGAAGGCCCGCCGCAAGAACGGCGCCAACCACGGCAGCCGTCCCCAGTCCTGACGACTGACGGCAGCAAGAGAGCGGGGTGGCAGAGCGATCTGCCGCCCCGCTCTCGCGTGTGCCGGTCCGCGTGATCGGCCACGCGCCCGGTCGGATACTGAACGCGCCCGCAGGGGCGTGCGTATCTCTGTGTGACGCACTGCTCGCTACGCGCTGTGAGGCGTGGAGGAGGACCGTAGAGATGTCGGAATCCGGCCAACCACCGCTGCACGCCCTGCCGGACGGTGAGGCGGAACTCGCCGTGGTGTTGCGGTTGACGTGGGAGGACGTCGCCGCGATCGGGCAGGAGGCGAGCAGGCTCGCCGAACGGGCGCAGCGGGCCGTGACGCTGGACGAGGCGGTGAGCCACCGGCTGCGTTCCCGTCCACCCGCCTCCCACGCGAAGCCGCCCCAGCCCAGTGCCGCGGCGCTGACGGTGTCCGTTCCGAACGGCCGCGCCCCGGGCGAGCAGGCCCGGCAGGCCATCGACAAGATCAATGGACGGGCGGGTCCCGAGACGGTGTGAGGTCGTCAGTGCGGGGCCGGTGCGAACTCGGTTCCGCACGGGCCGCCGCCGGTACTCTCCTCCGCGTCCACCGCCTGCCCGTCCATCGTGCGCAGGCCGTAGTAGCCGGCGATGCGCTCGGTGGACCGGCCGACGTAGTGGCAGATGAACGAGCGGCGGAAGCGGTCCGGGGTTCGGTTGGGTCCGGAGCCGTGGACCAGTGTGCCGTTGAAGAAGAGGACGTCGCCGGGCTCCATGTCGACGGGCTCGGGTACGAGGCCGGGGGGCGGCGGCACGTATTCGCGCGCGAAGGACACGCTCGCGTCCGCCTCCTCGGGGCAGAACAGGTCCATGAGGTGGGTGCCGGGGACCACTTCGAGCCCGCCGTTGTCCCGGTCGATGTGGTCGAGGGCGACCCAGGCGGCGATGCAGGTTCCGGGTTCGACCCGGAGATAGAAGTTGTCCTGGTGCAGGGCCTGACCGCGGGCGCCGGGCGGCTTGAAGTAGAACATGCTCTGCGCGGCCAACGGTTCCTCGCCGAAGAGGCCCGCGAGGATCCCCGCGAGGCGCGGGTCGAGCAGTCGGCGCCGCGCCAGGTCGTTGAAGCGGTGCGGCTGCATCACGCGAGGGTGGGAGAGGAGGGGATCGAGAACGGCGCCGGCCGGCTGCGGCTCGGGTTCGAAGTGGCCGGGCACGGGGCCTGCGGCCTGGACGCGCATGAACTCGTCGGTGAGTTCGCGTGTTTCGGCGGCGTCGAAGAGGGCGGGGGCGATCGCGTAGCCACGGGTGCGGAACTCTTCCTGGAAGGCCACTGAGTCGGGGGCGGTGAACTCGCGTCTCTGCACTGGGTGTTCCTCTCGGACGTCGGCTCTCTTGAGATCTCTTGAGCACGCGCGGACCGTGTGCTGGACTGCTGCGCACTCGTGGTCCGCGCGCCAAGCGGTCTGATCCGAAACTACGGCCGGGGGCGGTGGACACCGAATGACGGGCACCAGCGCGCACATGCCTGAAACTGCTGCGGACACACCTTCCCCGCCGGCGCAGTTGCTCGTCGCCTCGCGGTTCTCGCAGCCTGCCGACTACCGGGTGGCGCGCGCCGCGGGCGCCGCCAACTGGCTACTCATGTGGACCGCCGAGGGTCGCGGCCAGGTGCGGGGCAGCGGTCCCTGGATCGCGCAGCGGCCCGGGGACCTCGCCGTGCTCCCCGCCCGCCGCCGGCATGCCTACCGCACCGATCCCTCCGTACGTTCCTGGGGCGGCTGGTGGGTGCACTTCCAGCCGCGCGCGGCCTGGCCGGCCTGGCTGCGCGGGCACGGCCGGGACGGTGGGGTGTACTGCGTCGCGGGCGTGCCCGCAGCGGCGCGTGGCCGGGTCGACGCGGCCTTCCGGCGGCTGCACGCCGACGCCCGCTGGGCGGACGGGGAGGCGCCGCCGGGCCAGGATCCGGCGGGCATCGCGATCGCCTCCGCCGGGCCCGGCAGGGAACTGGCGCTCGGCGCGATCGAGGAGGTGCTGCTCCTGGCCACCGGATCCACCGCCGCCGCGGGCCGGGCGGCCGCGGCTCCGCACGATCCGCGCATGGGGCAGGCCGACGCGATCATCGCCGCGGACCCGGGCGGCGCGCACACGGTCCGCTCCCTCGCCCGCCAAGTCGGCCTGTCCCCCTCACGGTTCGCGCACCTGTACGCCGAGCAGAGCGGCCGTACGCCGATGCAGTCGGTGCGCGCCGCGCGCCTCGGCCACGCCCAGCAACTCCTGGACGCCACCGACCTGGACATCGGGCAGGTCGCACGGGCCTCGGGGTTCGCCAGCCCGTTCCACTTCAGCCGCGCCTTCCGGGAACACTTCGGGGTGCCGCCGAGTGTGTACCGGTCGGGCGTTTCGGAGGCACTGTCCGAGTGACAGCCTCTCCGTTCCGGCGCGCCACGGCGCCGGGCAACTTCCTTACGGTTCCGGCCTGTTCGCGTCTCACTGTGCGCGCACGCCGAACATCGCGCGTGCGGTGCCGAGCAGCACATCCGCGTGTCGCGCAGCGGCGCTCCAACTCCGGGTCCTGGGTGAGGGCTTGGACGAGCAGCTCGAAGCGGTGCCACGGGTCCGGTTCGTCGGCCGCCGAGGCCCGCCAGCGGGCGATCAACTTCTCGATGGACCACTCGAAGGCCGCACGAAAGAGGTCGTCGCGTGTGTCGAAGTGGTGCTGCAACGCACCGATGGACACCCCGGCGGCGCGGGCGACTGCAACCTCAACGTCACGTTTCGGCTGGGGCGAGTTGTGCCCGGTGGGCACCGGGCGGACACAGGTCGGGCACAGCGCCTACGATGTGCCGCCGTGCCCCGCACCCGATCGTGAAGGACCCGCATGGCGCCCCCGCCCCGAGGCTCCGCCGGCAAACGGCGCAAGCCGCGCACCTCGCCCGCCGCATGGCTGTCAGCGCGTGCGTCCGCCGGCTCGGAACGCACACGGGTCGCCCTGGCCGGCCGCCGCACCGGCGTGCTCGTCGCCGGTGGCGCGCTACTGGTGGCGGGCACGGTCGGCGGCGCCCTGCTGGCCACGGGCGGCGCCGAACCGGCCGCTCTGACCGCGCGCTATCAGGGCACGGCGACTACGCACGGCGCCTTCTCCGGCCGGTACGTGATCCACAACGCCGGCGGCTCCGCGACCTCCGACTGGAAGCTGTCCTTCAGACTGCCGAAGGGCTCGACCCTGTCGTCCCTGTCGGGCGCGCGCTACGTCGCGAAGGGCCGGCACGTGACCGCCGAGGCCCGCCTGGGTGCCGCCCCGCTCGCCGCCGGGAAGTCGCTCACCCTCGCCCTCAGGGTCCGCTCGACAGCCGGCGCGCGGCCCACGGACTGTTCCGTCGACGGCACCCCGTGCACCATCGGCGCGATACCCGCCCCGAACCCCGGCGACAGCACCTCGCCGTCACCGAAGCCCTCCCGCTCCGCGCCGAAGAAGCACACACCAAAGCCGAAGCCCACCGCCCCATCCGGGCCGGTCTCGTTCGCCCCGTACGTCGACACCTCCCTCTCCCCCGCCTTCGATCTACCCCGGGCCGCCCGCCGCACGGGCGTGAAGACCTACACCCTCGCCTTCGTGAAGCCCAAGGGTGACTGCACCCCGCAGTGGGGCAGGTCGACGCTCGACGGTGACCCGGTCGCCGCGAAGATCGGGGCACTGCGCTCGGCAGGCGGCGACGTACGTGTCTCCTTCGGCGGGCAGAGCGGCAACGAACTCGCCCGCGGCTGTACGTCGATGTCACGGCTCACCTCCGCGTACGAGCAGGTCATCGACCACTACAAGCTCACCAAGGTCGACTTCGACATCGAGGGCGACGCGCTGACCGACCGCACGAGCGTGGACCGGCGGAGCCGGGTCGTCGCGGCGCTGCAGCGCCAACACCCGGGCCTGGACGTGTCGTTCACACTCCCGGCGCTTCCCCGTGGCATCACCGCGGACGGCCTCTCCCTGCTGCGCAACGCCAAGAAGCACGGCGTCGACATCGGTTCCGTCAACGCCATGGCCATGAACTTCGGCTCCTCCCCCGCGCCGCACCCGCGCGGCCGGATGGGCCGGTACGCCATCGACACCGCCCGGTCCACGCACTCCCAGCTCAAGGGCATCATCGGCGGCTCGGACAGCTCGGTGTGGAAGCACGTCGCCGTCACCCCGATGATCGGTGTCAACGACATCGACGAAGAGGTCTTCACGCTCTCCGACGCCGCCGAGCTCGGTGCGTTCGCCCAGTCCAAGGGCATGGCCTGGGTCTCCCTGTGGTCGGCAGCCCGCGACCGCGCGTGCCCCGATGGGCCGGGCGGCCCCGCGGCGGCGACGTGCAGCGGTGTGCGCCAGTCGACCGACGCGTTCACGAAGGCCTTCTTGTCACACATGCGTTGACGTGGGACGACGCGCCAACCAACCCCGCACATTTGGTCGTTGCCGACCTCTTGACTCATCTCCGGGATTGGTCTTCATAATTGGCGTCACGAAATACGGGATGGTGTCCTACATTTTATGACGACCAATGAAGCGAACAACACGACAAAGCCCATGAGTTCCGCCCTCAAGCTGTTGCGTCTGCTCGACGTGGTGGGCGAGACCACCGACCCCGTGCGAGTGGCGGAGCTGGCCCGAGCCGTCGGTGCCACACGCTCCGAGGTGCACCGCCAGCTGGTCACGCTCGTGGCCGCGGGCTGGATGGAGCAGCTCCCCGACGGCGGCTACCAACTCACCGTGAAGGCCGCCCACTTGGGGAACGCGGCGTTGCAGCACGCCGGGTTCGGGGAGCGCGTCTCCCGGGTCCTCTCCGACCTCGCCGAGCGCCTCGGCCAGTCGGTGTGTCTCGCGGTCCTCGACGACGACGCGACCCGCGTGGTCAAGCGCGCGGAACCCGGCACCGCCGCCCATGTGACCCTCGCGCTGGGCCGCCGGATGTCGCTGCGGGGCGGCGCGACGGGGCGGGTGCTGATCGCGCACGCCGACGACGCGACACTGGCGGCGCTGCGCGAACGCGGAGTCCCGCTCCCGGACGACGAGGAACTCGTCGAGATCCGGGAGTCGGGCTACGCGCTCATCCCCGAGTACGCCGACGAGGGCCTCGCCGCCATCGCCTTCCCGCTCCTCGGCCGCACCGGCCGCCCGACCGTGACGCTCTGTGCGGTCGGCCCCGCGACCAGCTTCGACCCGCTGTCCGCCAAGGACGTGCTCGCGAACGGCGCCGCCGACCTGGCCCGGCTCACCGCGGGCCTCGGCGACGACCACACGTCCTGGTCCGCCTGACCCGCCCACCGCGCAGCCCCTTGCGTACCTCACAGGCAGGGCATCTCCTGCGTACCTCGCAGCCCCCCTCTGAAGGGAGTCACATGACCACCCGGAGCGAACTCCGGCCCCCCGAGGACCACCCCGAACCCGCCACGGCGTTCATGCGCCCCGAACGGCTCGCCACCCTCGCGCCGAGCAGGCTCAGCGCAAGCCGCTCGCTCATGCACCTGATGACACGGGAGCGGTGGACGGTCGACCTCGTCCGCTTCGACATCGACGAGCGCGCACGGGGCGAGGCGGTGTACCGCGTGCGCACGCCCACGGCCGTCTTCGACTTCATGGTGTTCTCCTTCGAGCCGAAGCTCGAGGGGCGCACCGGGCGCATCATCGGCACCGACTGGGACATGATGGGCGCGCTCGTCGAGGGCGAGACCGACGACGAGGACCTGCGGGCGACCCGCGAGGAGATGCCGAAGCTGTACGCGGGCCGTGCCACGCCCGGCAGTCTCGTGTGGTGCCGCTCGAATCGCAGCCTGCGCCTGTTCGACCACGTCATCGAGCACCTCGCGGCCGGCCGGCAGCCGCGCGTCGCGGAGCTGTGGCCCGTCGGCTATCTGATGCGCAACACGGGCCTGGACGGCAACGGAACCTTCGGCACCCGCTCCTACGGGGCCCTGGAGGACGACCATCCGCTGCGCCTGCCGTACCACGCGCAGATGCTCGCCGCGTATCTGATGCGGGAGTTCTCCGTGGACCTGGTCGAGCACCTCGCCCGCTGCCGCGACCCGCACGCCGCGCGACTCGACCCGGAGCTGCGGCGCTTCCTGGGGCTCGGCAACGGCTCCGCGCTGGGCCTCGTGTTCTTCGCGAACAACCATCCGGTGCTGCTCGACCGCTGGCTCACCCTGCGCCGCACGGCGGTGGCCGAGGCCCGCCGCATCCCGGTGGTGCCGGGGTCGGCGGAGGCGGACCGGGCCGCCGAACTCCTGGCGCGGGCGGTCGACTTCCACGACCAGGACCCGCTCACGTACCACGACTTCACGGCCTCTTCCGTGGTTGCGGACGGGCTGCGCGTCCTCGTCGAGCGCCTCGCGGGCGCCGGGCCCGACGCCGTCTTCGGTGATGTACTCGCCGGGCTTCCGGACGACCGGGTGTGCCAGGAGGCCGTCGAGGTGTTCGACGCCGTCCTGCTGGAACTGCGCCCGGAGCACACCGACGCGCTGCTGAGCCACCAGCCCGCGGACGAGACACTGCGCAGGCGTCCGCAGGAAACCGTCACGGAACTGCGGGACCTGCTCACCCGCGAGTACGCCTGGGCCCTCGCCCACGACCTCGACGACCCGGACCAACGGCACTTCCGCTGGTACAAGTCACGGGACGCCGAGGAGCCGCGCCGCGGCCCCGTCGAGGAGGTGCCCGGGGGCTTCGAGTGGGCCCTGGACCTGCCCGGTGACATTCAGCGGCTCGCCGCCGCCCTCGACGAGGTGCCCGGTGACACCCTCGTCGGCGAATTCCTCGCCGACCGTCCCGAGGAGCGCTGGACGGTGACCCGTGCGCAGGGCCTGGCGGGGCGCCACCACCACTCGCCGCACATGAACATGCTGGCGAAGAACTTCGTCCCGGTGCACATCGTGCGGCTGATGAACGCCGCGTTCCACGGCCTGGACAAGACCGTGGACGCGTTCGGCCGCAGCGTGCTCGGCCTCCTCTTCCACGGCGCGCCAACCCGCACGGACCTGGCCGAGGGGCGCGCCTTCGACTGGATCTACCCCCGCCGCCCCGAGGAGCGTGACTGATCGTGACCTCAACTCCCCCCTCCAGTAAGGGCACTTGTCAGGGCTCTTCAGCCGTCAATGTCTCGCTGCGCGAGTGCCTGCTGGTGACCGGTCGCGTGCTGCGCGCACTCGGTGTGCCGCGCGGCGCGGCCCCCGCGGCCCGCGACACGGCCGTCGTCGCGCAGGCCCTCGGCCTCGACGCGCTGCGCCGACTCCACGCGGACGCGGACACCGTCCGTGCGACGGCGGCACTGCGGAGCCACCGCCGCACGGACGGCCCCGACACCGTTGTCGACGCCCGCGGCCGCCACGCGCTGGCCGCCGCGCCCGACCTCCTCGACCTGGCGGTGGCACTGACCCACCGTCACGTGAAGGCCCGCATTACCGTGACCGACGCCGTACGCCCCGAACTGCTCGACGTACTGCCCGTGCAGGCGGCCGAGTTCGGCGTAGCGCTCACCGTCGGCGACGGCGCGGCGCCCGGCGAGCGGATCCTGGACTGCGCTCCGCTTCAACAAGCAACCCTGGCGCCCCCGTTGGACGGCGTACTGCGGCACGGTCTGGATGTACCTGCCGACTTGTGGTGGAGCCTTTTCCACCTCGGCAACGAGGCCCTGACCCCGGACTCGGACGTGTCACGGCAGCACACCGGACGCTCGGTGTTCGACGAGAGCGGCCGGATCGTCGGCGAGGTCGGCGAGGACTGGGCCGCCAAGCCGGCGGGCAGCGCCCCGGCCCCCATACTCAGCGACGGAAGGTGACGGCGTGCTCTACATCGACGGCCTCGAATGCAGCCTCTACGACCGCGAGGTCTTCCAGGAACTCCGCGCGGGCCAACTGGCCTGCGTTACACCGACGTTGGCGTTCTGGGAGAACGCCACGGAGACGATGGACGAGATCGGCCGCTGGCGCGACCTGGAGCGCGAGAACGCCGACCTGATCCGCATCGCGCGCACCGCCGACGACATCGAGCAGGCCCACCGCGACGGCCGCACCGCCATCCTCCTCGGCACCCAGAACTCCTCGCCGATCGAGGACCGCATCCGCTACCTCGAGCTGTTCCACGACATGGGCCTGCGGGTCATACAGCTCACGTACAACAACCAGAACGCCATCGGTGGTTCCTGCTACGAGCCCGAGGACAGCGGCCTGTCCCGGTTCGGCCGCGAGGTCGTCCAGGAGATGAACCGGCTGGGCATGGTCGTGGACCTGTCCCACGTCGGCGAGCGCACCGGCCTCGACGCCATCCGTGTCTCCGAGCGGCCCGTCGCCGTGACCCACGCCAACCCTCGCTCCCTGTACGACCATCCGCGCAACAAGGGAGACGAACTGCTCAAGGCGCTCGCGGCGGGCGGCGGCATGCTCGGCCTCGCCACGTACCGCAACATCAGCGGGCCGTGGGCAGGCAGCCGCGAGGAGTGGTGCGACATGGTCCGCCGCACCGTCGACCTGATCGGCATCGACCACGTCGGCATCGGCACCGACCTGAGCCGCAAGAGCGGCGAGCCGGAACTCCAGTGGATGCGCAAGGGCCGCTGGACGCGCACCGAGCAGCGCGGCGCCTCCCTCTCCGGCACCCAGACCAAGGCCCCGCCGATCACCTGGATGGAATCCACCGCCGACTTCCCGGCCCTGGCCCAGTGCCTGTCCGAGCACGCCGGGTTCGACGAGGACGAGGTCGCCAAGATCATGGGCGGGAACTGGCTGCGCTTCTACCGCCAGGTCCTCAAGCCGGCCTGACCCCCACCGTGCGATCCCCCGCGCCGGGGCGTGGCCCCGCCCTGCCCCGGCGCCCGCACCACCCATGCCAACGCACCAACGCACCACATGCACCACCCGCACCACCGCAAGGAGACAGCCCCCACTCCTCCCGGTCCCGAAGGGCGGTCACCGTGACCCCACAGACCTCCACCCCATCCCTCCAACTCACCGGCGCCACACGCGAAGTGGCGGCCCGGCTCGACCGGCTACCGGTCACCCGCGTCCAACGCGGCATCCTCCTCAAGGGCGGACTGAGCACCACCTTCGACGGCATGGACAACGGGATCGTCTCGTTCCTGCTGCCCATCGTGGGCGGAGTGTTCGCGCTCTCCGGCCTGGAACAGGGCCTGCTCGGCAGCTCGTCCCTCATCGGCGCCGTGATCGGCGCGCTGCTCGTCGGCGTCATCGGCGACCGCACCGGCCGGCGCAATCTCCTCGTCTGGTCGATGACCTGCTACAGCGCGGCGATGATCCTCGGCGCGTTCTCCCCCGACGCCTTCGTGCTCGTCGCCACCCGCATCGTCGGCGGCATCGCCATCGGCATCAACGCCAATATCGTGATGCCGTACCTCGCGGAGTTCTCGCCGCCGTCCCGGCGCGGTCACTTCGTCGGCTCGCTCGCCGGGTTCTTCGCGTTCGGCTATGTGCTGGCCGCGCTGATCGGCTTCTTCATCATCCAGGCCTTCGACGGCGGCTGGCGCGTCGCGCAGATCGTCGTCGGCCTTCCGATCATCCTCGCCGTGTTCTGGCGGCGCAGTCTGCCCGAGTCACCGCGCTATCTCGTCTCGCGCGGGCGGGTCGACGAGGCGATGGCCGAGGTGGAGCGCCTGGAGGACAAGGTCCGCAAGGCCACCGGCGCGCCGTTGCCCGAGCCCGCGCCCGTGCCCACAGGCCCGGCCGCCACGGCTCCGGCCGTGGACCAACCGCGCGGACTGCGAAGGTTCCTGGCGCTGTGGCGTCCGCCGCTGCTGCGACAGACCGGACTCCTCTGGGTGCTCTGGTTCTGCTTCAGCTTCGTCTACTACGGCTTCCTCGTCTTTCTGCCGACGCTCCTCGTCGACCGGGGCTTCTCCATCAGCGAGAGCTTCGGCTACTCCATCCTCATCGAGGTCGCCCAGGTCGTCGGCTATTACCCGGCAGCCGTGCTGTCCGAGCGCCTCGACCGCAAGTGGAGCATCGTCATCTTCCTGCTGGCGGGCGCGCTGGCCGCGCTCGGTGCCGCGACGACCCACAGCGACGCGGTGGTGATCGTCTGCAGCGTGGCGCTCGCGTTCTTCCTCAACGGCGCGTACGCGCCCCTGTACACGTACACGCCCGAGGTCTACCCCACGTGGATCCGCGGCACGGGCGTCGGCGCGTCCGCCGTCTTCAGCCGGGTGGGCGCGGCCCTGGCCCCGATCATCCTCGGCGCCGCCTACGCCTCGCTCACATTCGTCGGCGTGTTCCTGCTGCTGTGCGCCGTGATCGTGGTCGCGGTGGTGGCGGTCGCCGTGTTCGGTACGTCGACGCGGGACCGGAGCCTGGAAGACATCACCGCCTGACGGGGCGTTCAGGCCCGGTGCGCCGCGATCAGCTTTCGGTACCAGTGGTAGCTGTCCTTGGGCGTGCGCTCCTGGGTGTCGTAGTCGACGCGGACGACACCGAACCGCTTCGCGTACCCGAGGGCCCACTCGAAGTTGTCGAGCAGCGACCATACGTAGTAGCCGCGTACGTCGACGCCCGCGTCCATCGCCGCGCGCAGCGCCGTGAGGTGGCTGTGCAGGTAGGCGACGCGGTCGGTGTCGTGCACGGCGCCGTCGGCGGCCGGTTCGTCGTGTTCGGCGGTGCCGTTCTCGGTGATGTGGATCGGCGGGAGGGCGTCGCCGTACCGGTCCTTGAGTGTGGTGAGCAGGTCGGTGAAGGTCTCGGGGACGACGGGCCAGCCCATCGCCGTGCGCCGTACGTCGGGGTAGGGGCGCTCCTCGTACCGGTTGTCGGTGGCGACACGGTGCGCCGGGTCCGGCTCGCGGTGTGCGGCGTCGGCGACCACGATCGGCCGGTAGTAGTTGACACCGAGGAAGTCGATTGGCTGGCCGATGAGTTGGAGGTCGCCTTCGCGGCGGAAGTCCTGCGCCGCGATCAGTTCGCCCCAGGTGTCGGCCTCGGTCGTCGGGTAGCGGCCGGCGAGGATCGGTTCCGTCCAGACGAGGTTGTGCTGGGTGTCGGCGCGGACGACGGCCGCGCGGTCCGCGGGGGTGTCCATGGCCGGGACGTTTCGGTCGAGGTTGAGGGTGATGCCCGCCTCGCGTACGCCTGCTGCCCGTAGCGCCTTCATCGCCAGGCCGTGGCCGACGAGCAGGTGGTGTGCTGCCGCAAGCGCGCCGGTTCCCTCCTGCGCTCCGGGCGCGTGGCGGCCCACCGAGTAGCCGAGGAAGGCGCTGCACCAGGGCTCGTTGAGGGTGATCCAGCGCGGGACACGGTCGGCGAGGTGCTCGGCGACGATCGCCGCGTACTCGCCGAACCGTTCGGCGGTTTCGCGCACCCGCCAGCCACCGCGCTCCTCCAGGGCCTGCGGGAGGTCCCAGTGGTAGAGCGTGGCGGCCGGCTCGATGCCCGCCTCCAGCAGCTCGTCGACGAGCCGCGAGTAGAAGTCGAGGCCCTTCTGGTTCACCGGGCCCTCCCCCGTCGGCTGGATGCGCGGCCAGGCGAGGGAGAAGCGGTACGAGTCGACTCCGAGGTCGCGTAGCAGTGCCACGTCCTCGGGGTAGCGGTGGTAGTGGTCGCAGGCCACGTCTCCGGTGTCGCCCTCGTGGGTGCGGCCGGGAGTGTGGCTGTAGGTGTCCCAGATGGAGGGGCCGCGGCCGTCCTCCTTGGCGGCGCCCTCGATCTGGTACGAGGCGGTGGCCGCGCCGAAGACGAAGCCGTCGGGGAATACGGGCAAGTGGTTCATGTGCAGCCTTACTTGATGGATCCGCCGGTGATTCCGGCCGCGATGTACTTCTGGGCGAGGACGAGCAGGACGGCGGCCGGGATCGCCGACAGGACGGACGCGGCCATGACCGAGCCCCAGTCGCCGACGTGTGCGCCGATGTACTGGTAGATGCCCAGGGTCACCGGCTTGACGTCGTCCGTCGTGTTCAGGGTGAGCGCGAACATGAAGTCGCTCCACGCGTACAGGAAGGAGAAGAGGCCCGCCGTGATCAGGGAGTTGCGGCTCATCGGCAGGACGACCTGGAGGAAGGTGCGCAACTTGCCGGCACCGTCGGCCTCCGCCGCCTCGATGACCTCCTTCGGGATCGCCACCATGAAGGAGCGCATGAGGACGATGGCGAAGGGGATGCCGAGCGAGGCGTCGGCGAGCATCAGGCCGAAGTAGGAGTTGACCAGGCCCAGATCGACGTACGCGCTGTAGAGGGCGTTGGCGATGACGATGCCCGGCACCATCTGCGTGATGAGGGTGCCGAAGACGATGGTGCGGCTGCCGCGGAGGCGGAACTGGGCGAGCCCGTACGCGGCGGGCGCGGCGATCGCCAGGCAGATGACGACGGCGCCGAGCGCGACGGCGAGCGAGGTGAGCAGGTGGCCGCCCTGCTCGGTGATCGCGGAGGTGAAGCCGGAGAGGTCCAATTCGCCGGGGATGGGCGAGACTTCGAGGAGCCCCGACTCCGGCTGCAGCGCCGTGTTCATCATCCAGTACAGCGGGAACAGCATCACGCCGAGGATGACGATCCCTGCGACGGTGGCGCCCCAGCGGCGCCCGGTCGTGGTGGTGGCGTTCGCCATGCCGGTCACTTCCCCTCGGAGCGGTTGGCCCGCAGGTAGAACACCGCGAAGACGGCGGAGATCAGGATGAGGACGTTGCCGACCACGGCGCCCGCGCCGAAGTCGAGCTGGACGAAGGAGTTCTGGTACGTGAGGGTGCCGAGCGTCTGGGTGGCGTCGGCAGGGCCGCCGTCGGTGAGCGCGAGGATCAGGTCGAGGATCTTGACCGTCGACATGAAGCCCAGGACGAGCACGACCGTGATGACGGGCTTGAGCAGCGGCAGCGTGATCGAGCGGAAGGTGCGCCAGGCGGACGCGCCGTCCAGGGACGAGGCCTCGTACAACTCCTTCGGGATCTCCTGGAGTCCGCCGTAGAGGATCACCATGTTGAACGGGATGCCGATCCAGATGTTCACCATGATGACGGAGAACAGGGCCATGCCGGGGCTGGTCAGCCACGGGGTGTGCCCGCCCAACCCCAGTACGTCGGCGAAGGAGTTGAGGACACCCGTGTCCTGGTCGAGAATCCGGCGCCACACGATGCCCGAGACGACCATGGGGACGAGCCACGGCAGCAGGATCAGCGAGCGCAGGAACCCGTTCAGCGGGAACCGCTTGGTGAAGAAGACGGCGAGCGCGAGCCCGATGCCGAACTGGCCGATCAGCGAGCCGATCGTGAAGACGATGGTGTGCCACAACGCCTTGCCGAAGAGGTCGTCGTGGAAGACCTTGGTCCAGTTGTCGGCGCCGCTGAAGGGGGACTTGCCGTCGAAGAACGTGGACGGCGAGAAGTCCTGGAAGCTCATCACGACGTTGCGGACGAGCGGGTAGCCGAAGAACAGCAGCATGAAGACGACGGCGGGGGCGATGAACCCCCACTGGCTCAGCCTGCGACGGCGTCGCGCGCGCGCCGGGTCGGTCTTCTTCTGAACTGCCGTGCGCTGGACGGCAGGTGCGGTGGCCGTGGTGGTCGACATGGTGTGAGTACCCCCTCAGTTCCCGCTCGTGGCGCGGGACTGCGCCCGCTTCAGCGCGGCCTCGCTGGACTGCCCGGTGAGCGCCGACTGGAAGGCGCTCTGCAGGGCCAGCGACACGGACGACCAGCGCGCTCCGACCTTCGCGGTGCGGGAGCGGGCGGTGGCCACCTGGTCGGCGAGCGCGTCGAGTTCGGGCACTTCCTTGCGCCAGGTCGCGGCGGCCTTCTCGTTGGCGGGGACCATCCAGCTGTTGCGGGCGTAGGTGATCTGCTCGCGCTCGGACGACATACAGCGGATGATCTTCGCCGCGGTCTTCTGGCGCCCGGTGTCCTCGGTCTTCGGGACGGTGAGGACGGCGCCGCCGAGCGGGCCGACGGACTCGTCGCCGCTGCTTGGAACCGGGATCCGGGCGATGCCCCAATGCAGGTTCTTCTTGGTGTTCAGCGTCTCCACCTGCCACGGGCCGTTGATCATCATCGCGGCATTGCCGGCCATGAACTGGTCGTTGACGTCGGCCTGCGTCCAGTTGACGGTCGACCTCGACAGCGAGCCGTCCTTGATGAGGCCCTTCCAGTAGTCGAGGGCCTCCGCGACCTTCGGTGTGTCGAGGTCCGTCTCGTCGCCGCCGTTGGACCACATGAACGGCGCGAACTGGAAGACACCGTCCTCCGCTCCGCCCGCGCTCAGCGCGATGCCGTACTGGTTGCCCCCGGTGAGTCTCTTCGCGGTCGCCCGCATCTCGTCCCAGGTGGTGGGTACGTCGAGGCCGGCCTTCTTCAGGATGTCCTTGTTGTAGAAGAGGGCGAGGGTGTTCACCGTGCGTGCGGCCCCGTAGTACGTCCCCTCGTACGAGCCGAAGTCGACGATGCCCTTCGGGATGTCCTTCGTGGACAGGCCGAGCGAGCGCAGGTCGACGAGGCCGCCCGCGTCCGCGAACGTCGGCATCTCGGAGGCGTCGAACTGGATGACGTCCGGAAGGGACTTCGACGACGCCATGCGCAGCGACTTCTGCATGACCTGCGCGGCGGGCACGCTCTGCTGCTCGATGGTGAGACCCAGCTTTGTGCTGCAACGCTTCAGCGTGGCGGCGTCCCAGCCGTGGTACGAGGCGTCGGTCGAGGAGTTGAGGACGGTGAACACACCGGGGTCGCGCCCCGCGCCGCAGCCGGTGAGCGCCGCGCAGGCGACGAGTGCGGAACAGGCGGTGAGTGCCGCGGTGGTGCCTCGGCCGCGGCGGCCGCGCCGAGGGCGCGGCCCGTCCGGTGGAAGTGCTGCTGTCACGGTGGATACCCAAGCCTTGGAGGTATGGCCGGCCCCGACGGAACTCCCGTGTCCCGGCGAGGTGTTCACATCACGCGGTACGACTCCGGCCCGCGCCGCACACGCAGAGCGCGTTTTTGTTTTCCGCCATGACTAATACGTCATCAAGCGCTTCGACACCAGACCTTGGGGCCGACTTCATCACCCGTACACAGCCTGCTACGCCCCGTTGCAATCGAATCGAAGCGCTTCGACGAATACTCGTCTCGACCTCTTGATCTTTCGATGCGCGTGAGCTCAAATGCCGTGTAGAGGCGCCTTGCTCCCGCACATTGCCCACCCCGAGGAAGATGATGAAGTTCACCGACGGCTTCTGGCTGATGCGCGACGGGGTCGAGGCCTCGTACGCCACCGAGGTCCGTGACCTGCGCGTCGACGCCGACCGGTTCACCGCGTACGCGGCGACCCAGCGGATCGAGCGGCGCGGCGACACCCTCAACTCCCCCTTGCTGACCGTCGATTGCCTCACCCCCGCCGAGGGCGTCATCGGGGTCCGCGTCACCCACCACGCGGGAAAGCGGCGCACGGGGCCGGACTTCCGGCTGCCCGGCGAGGACGCCGGCACGGGTACGGTGCGCCGCGACGGCACACGGATCGAGCTGTCCAGCGGGCCGCTGGCCGTGTCCCTCGACGAGGCCGCGCCCTGGCAGTTGTCCTTCCGTGACGCCGACGGCCGCGAGGTCACCTCGTCCGACCGCAAGGGCACCGCCTTCTTCCGGACGGGCGAGGGCGCGCACCACATGTCCGCGCAGCTGTCGCTCGGCGTCGGTGAGCAGGTCTACGGCCTCGGCGAGCGCTTCACCCCGTTCGTCAGGAACGGCCAGGTCGTCGACATGTGGCAGGCCGACGGCGGCACCAGCAGTGAACAGGCGTACAAGAACGTCCCGTTCAGCCTGCACGTCTCCCCCGCGGGCGCCTACGGCGTGTTCGTCGCGCACCCCGGCCGGGTGAGTTACGAGATCGGCTCGGAGTCGGTCGGCGCGATGCAGTTCAGCGTCGAGGACCAGTCGCTGGAGTACTACGTCGTCGCGGGACCCACCCCGAAGGACGTGCTGCGCCGCTACACCGCGCTCACCGGCCGTCCGGCGCTGCCGCCCGCGTGGTCCTTCGGCCTGTGGCTGACGACGTCGTTCACCACGCAGTACGACGAGGAGACCGTCACGTCGTTCGTCGACGGGATGGCAGAGCGCGACATCCCGCTGAGCGTCTTCCACTTCGACTGCTTCTGGATGCGCGAGTACCAGTGGTCGGACTTCGAGTGGGACCCCGCGGTCTTCCCCGACCCTGAGGGCATGCTGGCCCGCCTCAAGGAGCGCGGTCTTCGCATCTCCGTGTGGATCAACCCGTACATCGCCCAGAAGTCCGCCCTGTTCGAGGAGGCCGCGACACACGGCTATTTGGTGAAGCGGGCCAACGGCGACATCTGGCAGTGGGACCTGTGGCAGGCGGGCATGGCACTCGTGGACTTCACGAACCCCGAGGCCTGCGCCTGGTTCCGTACGAAGCTCAAGGTGCTGCTCGACCAGGGTGTCGACTGCTTCAAGACGGACTTCGGCGAGCGCATCCCCACGGATGTCGTCTGGCACGACGGCTCCGACCCGGAGCGCATGCACAACTACTACACGCACCTGTACAACCAGGTCGTCTTCGACCTCCTGGAGAAGGAGCGCGGCCGCGGCGAGTCCGTCCTCTTCGCCCGCTCGGCGACCGCGGGCGGACAGCAGTTCCCGGTGCACTGGGGTGGCGACTGCTGGTCCTCGTTCGGGGCGATGGCGGAGTCGCTGCGCGGCGGCCTGTCCCTCTCCCTGTCCGGCTTCGGCTTCTGGTCCCACGACATCGGCGGCTTCGAGGGCACCCCCGACGCGGCGGTCTTCAAACGCTGGCTGGCCTTCGGTCTGCTGTCCTCCCACAGCCGCCTGCACGGCTCGTCCTCGTACCGGGTGCCGTGGGAGTTCGGCGACGAAGCGGTCGACGTGGCAGGGAAGTTCACCCGCCTCAAACACCGCCTGATGCCGTATCTGTACGGCGCCGCGGCCGAGGCGCACACGACGGGCGTACCGCTGATGCGCCCCATGCTGCTCGACTTCCCCGACGACCCCACCGCGCGCGCCCTCGACCGCCAGTACATGCTCGGCCCCGACCTCCTGGTGGCGCCGGTGTTCTCCGCGGACGGCGACGTCGAGTTCTACGTCCCCGAGGGCACGTGGACCCATCTCCTCACCGGCGAGCGGGTCGAGGGCCCGGCCTGGCGCCGCGAACGGCACGGCTTCGACAGCCTGCCGCTGTACGTACGCCCGGGTGCGGTCCTCCCGATGGGCGCGGACACTTCACGCCCGGACGGCGACTGGCTCACCGGCCTCACACTGCTCGTCACGCCCGACGCGGAGGATGTGACGGTGACGGTGCCCGATCTGCACGGCGGCGTGGCCGCGACGTATCGGGTGGTGCGGGACGGTGCGAACGGGGTGGCGGCCGTCGTGGAGGGTGACGGCGAAGTGACGCTTCAGGAACTCTGACCCCGCGCGGCCAGTCGGTCGAGGCGGGCGCGGTGGGTTACGAAACGTGCCCGATGTCATCCGCCGCCTCCGCCCCTTGGTCAACACGGCCACGTTAACAGTGCAGTTGGACGGCAAGGCCGTTCCCGAAGCACTGCCGTCAGTGCAGCGCCAGGAACGGTGCCGAGGCCAGCAGGAACGCGACCATCGCGTACTTCAGGCGGCGGGCCGGGAGGGCGTGTGCGATGCGCCAGCCGATGAGCACGCCGGCCAGCTCCGGGATGCCCACCAGGGCCGCGAGCCGCCAGTCGACGGATCTGTGTGCCACATACGCCACGGTGCCCACGCTCGCGATCACGATCGACTGGGCCTGGGCGGCGGCCAGCGACGACAGGACCGGCAGTCCGGCCACCACGAGCAGGGGCACGCTCAGCATGGGGCCGCCGAGCCCGAAGAGGCCCGCCACGACCGAGACGACGACACCGATCAGGACCGTGCGGCCCAGCGGGATGTGGGCGGCCTCGGCGCCGTCCGTGGCGCGCCGGTCGCGCACCCACACCAGGATGCCGGTGACGACGACCGCGCAGGCCAGGAGGATTCCGAAGCCGCGGCCCGCGACCAGGGTGTTGCACAGCACGCCCAGCGGCGCTCCCACCAGGGCGGCGCCGGCGAGCGCGGCGGCGCAACGCCGGGTTCCCGGGTCGCGGAGCTGTCCCGATCTGGCGTACGCCGCCGTGCCGAGCAGGCCCGTGGCGACGTGGGTGACGATCGCGGTGCCCGCCACGCCCGCGGGCGTGAGGCCCGAGAACAGGAACAGGCCGATGGTGGGCAGCACTCCGCCGGGTCCGATGGCGGTGATCCCGATGCCGCCGAGCAGCCCGGCCACCGCCAGGAGGACGAGGTGTGTCGTGTCCAGGGTCATGTGCGCTCCTGCCCGTACTGCCGGTCGCTTGGTCGTTCGCCTCGCACGTACAACTCCTTCAGTCCCTCGGCAGGACGGCCCGTAGGGCGAACCGGTCCGCGCGCACCCGCAGTGACTCGGCGTCGACAGGGCGGCCGTCCGCGAGCCGGGTCAGCCGGTCGATGGTGAAGAGCGCGGAGCCCTCCGCCACGTCCAGCAGCCGCGCGGTGTCCGGGTCCGCGGTGACGGCGTGCACGGTCACCTCGGCGCTGCCGAGCCGCGTGCCACTGGTCTCCTCGATGAGCGCGAAGAGGTCGCGTCCCGCCAGGTGGCGGTCGAGCAGCGGGCGGCCGATGTCGGGGGCGAGCCAGGTCGAGTCCAGGGAGAGCGGCTCCGCGTCGAGAGATCTCAGGCGTTCGATGTAGACCGCCTCGGAGCGCTCCGGGAGGCCGAGGCGCTGGGTGATCGCGGGCGGGGCGTGCGACACGACGCGTGCCTCGCGCACCTCGTTGCTGACCGTGCCGTACGCGGTCAACTCCTCGGCGAGGCCGACCAGCCGGGCGAGTCCGTGCTCCGCCTTGTGACCGGTCACGAGCGTGCCGATGCCGCGCCGGCGGGTCACGACACCGTCGTCCCGCAGCATGTTCAGCGCCTCGCGCACGGCGTTGCGGGTGGCTCCGAGGGACAGGCCGAGGGCGCGCTCGTCCGGCAGCACACCGTCGTACGCGCCGTCGACGATGCGCTGGCGGAGCACATCGGCGACGCGGCGTGCCCGGTCGGCCCGCGATCCGTCACGGTCTTCCATGCCCGTCCCTTCTCCGTGGTGCATGTGACGGCAGACCGTACGCCCCTTCATATTTCGCGGGTGTTACGCCACCCCCTCCGACCTGCACAAACGCCTGACCTGCGACGGAGCGGCAGCCATCGGCCGCAACGCCGGTCACCGGCGTCACACCCACCACACACCCACGACGCACCCGGCACGTCGGCCACCGCCCCGCACACCGGTCGACCCCATGCCACGCCGACGTATCAACTCCCGCATGGAATACCCTGGTTGACGCATGATCCACAGCGACCCACCGACCCTTCGGAGCTACTCGTGCCCCAGGACCGTCCACTGATCGACAGTGACTCACCGCACTCGGCCCGCATCTGGAACTACTGGCTCGGCGGCAAGGACTGCTACGAGGTCGACCGCGAGGTAGGTGACGCCATTCAGCAGGTCAACCCCGGGATCGTGCGGGTGGCCCGCGCCCAGCGCGCCTTCCTGGCCCGCACCGTCTCCCACCTCGTACGGGACGTGGGCATCGACCAGTTCCTCGACATCGGCACCGGACTGCCCACCATCGACAACACCCACGACGTGGCGCAGCGGCACGACCCCACGGCACGCATCGTCTACGTCGACCACGACCCCGTCGTGCTGCGGCACGCGGAGGCCCTGCTGACCAGCACTCCGCAGGGAGCCACCGACTACATCGAGGCCGACCTCACCGACCCCGCCGACATCCTCCGGCAGGCCGCGGACACGCTGGACTTCACCCGCCCCGTCGCCCTGATGCTGCTCGGGGTCGTCGCCCATGTCACCGACGATCGCGCCTACCCGATCGTCGAGGAGCTCAAGAACGCACTGCCCGGCGGCAGTCACCTGGTTCTGTGCGACAGCACGGAGGTGTACCACCCCGAGGCCACGCGGGCGATGGTCGAGCAGTGGAACAGCACCAGTGACAACCCGCGCACCAATCGCACCCCCGAGCAGATCGGCCGCTTCTTCGAGGGATTCGAGCTGGTCGAACCGGGTCTGACCTCGGTGTCCCAGTGGCGCCCCGACGACGTCGAGGGTGAACTCCCGGAGCCCGTCAGCAGCTTCGGTGGCATCGGACGCAAGCCCTAGAGCACGTCAACACGCCAACTCCCGTACCGTAAAAGGTGACCGATCTGTGCTGACGTGCCACGCGATGGGCACCCGGGTGAGTACCATCCGGCCCTACGGCACACACGTACACACACCGACAGATCCTCCTTGCCACGAAAGCGAGTCACCATGTCGGACACCACGTCCCAGACCGAACTCAAGTCCCGCTACGCCGACCGGATCCGCGACGACATCGCGCAGAACGAGGGCGAGTTGAAGCGGATCAGCGAGGAAATCTCGTCTCTGCAGGCGGAGTTGGGCACACTCGAGGAGAACCGCACGCTCCTGGAGAGCATGCTGAACTCTCTCGGCACCGGCGCTCTGCCGACCCTGCCCGCGCCCGCCGCCGAGAAGGCGGTCGGCAAGGCGGCGGGCAAGCTTCCGCGGCAGAAGTCGCGGGAGACGACAACCGCCAAGCCCGCGCAGGCCAAGAAGGCCGCGGCCGGAGCCCCGGCGAAGGCGGCCAAGCAGGCGAAGCCCGCCAAGGCCGCGGCCACCACCAAGCCGGCCGCGCCCGCGGCCGAGAAGAGCGAGCCGCAGGGCTCCACGCTCGTCGAGCTGATCGTGTCCCAGCTGGACGCCGACACCAGCCCCCGCTCGGCCGCCGAGATCACCTCGACGCTGCAAAAGACGCACCCGAAGCGGGAGTTCAGCACCAAGGTCGTCCGCAACACGCTGGAGGCCCTGGTCGCCAAGGCCCGCGCCGAGCGCACCCGCCAGCAGCGCTCGGTGTTCTACGTCGCCGTGCCCGGTCCGGGCGCGTCCGCGAAGGGAGCCACCGACAGCAAGAGCGGTGCGGACACCAAGACCGGTCAGGACAAGGCGGTGGAGAGCAAGGCCGGGGCGAAGGACGGCGCCGCGTGACCGCGTGACACCCCGCCCGTCGCCTGCGCGATGAGTTTCGTTCGCCGTGGCAGTCTCACAGTTGTCGATCACGCAGAAGGAGCGCCGTGAAACAGCAACTGCTGAAGGTCCAGAATTTCAACGTGTCCGCGGACGGCTTCGGCGCCGGCCAGGGCCAGAGCCAGGAACGGCCGTTCGGCCATGCCGACCCTGGGCAGATGTTCGCCTGGACCGGGGCCACGGCGAGCTGGCCCAACCGCACGGAGCCGGGAGGTTCCCGCGGCATCGACGACTATCTGGCGCGGGACTTCCACCACGGCATCGGCGCAGAGATCATGGGGCGGGGGAAGTTCGGGCCCCAGCGCGGGCCCTGGCAGGACGACGAGTGGCGGGGGTGGTGGGGCGAGGAGCCGCCGTTCCACACCCCGGTGTTCGTCATGACCCACCACACACGCCCGTCTATCACGCTCTCCGACACCACGTTCCACTTCGTCGACGCCGACCCCGGCACCGTCCTCAAGCAGGCCAGGGTGGCGGCGGAGGGCCAGGACATCCGGCTCGGCGGCGGAGCCACCGTCATCCGCGAGTTCCTCGAGGCGGACCTCGTCGACACCCTGCACGTGGCGGTCGCGGACGGTGTCGAGCTCGGCTCCGGCTCCAGGCTCTGGAACTCTCCGGACGATCTCCTCGACCGCTTCCACCTCGATGTCGTGCCGAGCCCGACGGGCGGGGTGCGGCACCATCTTTTCTGGCGGAAGTGACGCCCGGCGCGCGTGGGGTCACGTACTCAGTGGTCGCGCGCGTGGAAGGGCTCCGGCTCGATGAGGACACAGCGCGTGCCGGTGTAGATGGTGGGCATGCAGCGATTGCAGTGGATGCACAGCGAGTGCGTGGGCCGGTCCGCTGCGCGGTCCGCGGCGAAGCGGTTGATGAGGTCGGGTTCGCGCAGTAGCGCGCGGCCCATGGCCACGAACTCGAAGCCCTCGGTCATGGCCTGTTCGGCGGTCTCACGGTCCGCGATGCCGCCGAGCAGGATCAGTGGCAGTTTCAGCGCGGCCCGGAACTGACGCGCCGACGGGAGCAGGAACGCCTCCTCGTACGGGTAGGCGCGGATGAACTTCTTGCCGACGCGCTCGATGCCGAACCGCTGCGGCTGGGGGAACGTCGCCGCGAACTGGCGCACGGGCGCGCCCCCGCGGAACAGGTACATGGGGTTCAACAGCGAGCTGCCCGCGGTGAGTTCGAGGGCGTCGACGCTGCCGTCGGCCTCCAGCCAGGCGGCGGTGCGCAGGCTCTCGTCGAGCCAGATGCCGCCGGACACACCGTCGTCCATGTTGAGCTTGGCGGTGATCGCGATCTCGTCGCCGACCTCGTCACGGACCGCGCGGGCCACGCCCCGGGCGACCTTGGCCCGGTTCGCGAGAGCGCCCCCGTACTCGTCTTTTCGCTTGTTGAGTTTCGGGCTGAGGAACGAGCTCGCGAAGTAGTTGTGGCCGAGGTGGATCTCCACCGCGTCGAATCCGGCCTCGACGGCGGTGCGGGCCGCGCGGGCGTGGGCCCGGGTGACGCGCGCGATGTCTTCTCGGGTGGCCGCGCGGGCGAAGCGGAAGGACTGCAGGTTCAGGAAGCGGCTCGGCGCGAGCGCGGGCAGCCCGTTGGACACCGGATCGGCGACGGGGCCCGCGTGGCCGATCTGCGCGGAGATGGCGGCGCCCTCGGCGTGCACGGCCTCCGCGAGCCGGCGCAGGCCCGGGACGGCCTGTGGCCGCATGTGGATCTGGTCGCGTTCGGTGCGCCCCTCGGGGGCGACGGCGCAGTAGGCGACGGTCGTCATGCCGACGCCGCCTGCCGAGGGTCGCCGGTGGTACTCGATGAGTTCGTCGCTGACCAGGGCATCGCGCGTGACACCTTCGAAGGTGGCCGCCTTGATCACTCGGTTGCGCAGGGTGAGGGGGCCGAGCCGCGCGGGGGCGAGCAGGTCGGGTGCGGGCCCGGTGGTGTCGCGGGTGGAGTCTGCTGTGCTCATGGCTGTGCAACTCCTCAACTGTCGGTTCACGGACGGGTGTTGAGGCCCGCCGCGACGAAGGCGATGACCGTGTCCGCCGAAGGGCGCGGTGTGCCGCCCAGCTCGGCGGTGGCCAGCTGCGGCTCCCCGTAGAGCTGGAGCAGCAGGTCGAACGTCATGCGCAGACGGTGCGCGGCCTCGGCCCGGGAGAGGTCGGGCCGTGCGGCGCACAGCAGTGCGCGCCATGACCGATACTCGAACCACCGCTCGTCGAAGGGGAGTTGACGGCGGCTCAGTACGACGCGGGCGAGCAGGTGCAGCAGCATACGGCCGTGCGGCGTCCGGGTCAGTTCGTCGAGCGGTCGCACCAGTACGTCGACGAACTCCTCGACGCGCGGGGCCCTTCCGTCGGCCGTCCCGCGCTCCACGTCGGCGAGCGGCCGCGCCCACAGCGGGCCGAGCCGGCTCTGCAGCAGCGCGGCGACCAGGTCTTCCTTGGTGCCGAAGTGGTAGTGGACCGCGGCCGGGTTCATGCCCGCCGCCGCGTTGACCGCGCGGACCGACACCTGCTCGTACCCCTTGGCGAGGAAGAGCCGCTCGGCGGCGTCGAGCAGTGCCGCCCGTGTGGTGTCGGTGGGCATGGGCACAGGACAGCACGGCCCGGCACACTTTTCAATCAGTGATGGAAACCAGTGCGGGAAACTTCCACCCTGCGGTCGGCAATGCCGAACATATCCACCGAAACTGTTAGACCTCCTGATGATCGGGGACGCAGTGGACATGGACATCGGATACACCTTGATGACCGAGCAGGCGGGGCCCCGCGAGCTGGTGGGCCATGCGGTCGGGGCCGAGGAGGCGGGTTTCGACTTCTCGGTGACCAGCGACCACTACTTCCCCTGGCTGCGTTCCCAGGGCCACTCCCCGTATGCCTGGAGTGTGCTCGGCGCCGTCGCGCAGGCGACGTCGCGGCTGCCGCTGATGACGTACGTGACCTGCCCGACCTTCCGCTACCACCCGGCGGTGGTGGCCCAGAAGGCGGCGACCTTGCAGCTGCTGTCCGAGGGCCGCTTCCGCCTCGGGCTCGGCTCCGGGGAGAACCTCAACGAACACGTGGTGGGCCGTGGCTGGCCGACGGTGGACGTGCGGCACGAGATGCTGGAGGAGGCCGTCACGATCATCCGAGCCCTTTTCGATGGCGGGCATGTCACCCACCACGGCAAGCACTACGACGTCGAGTCGGCCCGCCTGTGGGATCTGCCCGGGTCCGCCCCACCGATCGGTATCGCCGTGTCCGGCGAGCGGTCCTGTGATCTCGCGGGCCGTCTCGCCGATCTGCTCATCGCCACCGAGCCCAAGGCGGACCTCCTCACCGCCTTCGACCGGCACGGCGGCGAGGGCAAGCCGCGCATCGGACAGCTGCCGGTCTCCTACGATCCGGACCGCGGGGCCGCCGTCGCCCGCGCGCACGAGCAGTTCCGCTGGTTCGGCGGCGGCTGGAAGGTCAACTCCGAGCTGCCGCACCCCGATTCGTTCGAGGGCGCGACCCAGTTCGTGCGGCCCGACGACGTCGCCGAGTCGATTCCCTGCGGCGACGACGTGGACACGTTCGTGGAGGCCGCGCGCGCCTTCGCCGAGGCGGGGTTCACCGGTCTCGCCCTGGTCCAGATCGGCGGCGACCAGCAGTACGGCTTCCAGGAGTGGTCCACCAGGAAGCTGCTGCCCGCCCTGCGCGAGACCTTCGGATGACCGGGCGATGACCGAGCGCACACGCGCACAGCCCACCGAGGGCTCGGCGCTCGTCGTGATCGACATGATCAACACATACGACCACGACGACGCGGAGCTGCTGCTGCCCGCGTCCCGCGCCGTCGTCCCGGCCGTCGTGGACCTCCTCGACCGGGCGCGCACGGCCGGCGTTCCTGTGATCTACGTCAACGACAACTTCGGCGAATGGCGCTCGCACCACGGCGAGTTGGTGGAGACGGCGCTCGCCGGGCCGCACGCCGACCTGGTGGAGCCGGTGCGGCCCGACGAGGACTCCCTCTTCGTCGTCAAGGCCCGCCACTCGATCTTCTACGAGACCCCGCTCACGTATCTGCTGTGGGAACTGGGCGTCGGACACATCGTGCTGTGCGGCCAGGTCACCGAGCAGTGTGTGCTCTACTCCGCGCTCGACGCGCACATCCGTCATCTGCGGACCACGGTGCCGCACGACGCGGTGGCCGCCATCCATCCGGAGCTCGCGGACGCCGCGCTGGAGATGATGCGGCGCAACATGGGCGCCCGCATCGCGGCGGCCTCGGAGGTGACGTTCGGGGCCAGGCCTGAGGGCGGGCGGGATCGGCCAGGGACAGGTCGGCCATAGACACGGCGCGAGCTGCTGTGATCTCATCCGTCTCGGCGGACCGGACACCCTCGACGCCGCTCGACGGGCGATGCCTGTACGCGGCAGGTGACCGACCGTCCCGGTCGGCTTGTGACCAGGTGGCCGGCTTGTGCCAGCCTCCCGTCCAGGCCCGAAAGTCGACACACCCCCCATGCAGAAGACCAAGGCCGCGCTCTGGGAGTTCCTCCAGAGCCTCGGCAAGACGTTCATGCTCCCCGTGGCGCTGCTCGCGTTCTGCGGCATCATGCTGGGCATCGGCTCCTCGCTCTCCAGCGAAGCCGTCACCAACAACCTGACCTTCCTCCAGGGCCAGGGCTTCCACCTGGTCTTCACGTGGATGGCCAACACCGGCCAGGTCGCCTTCACGTTCCTGCCCGTGATGTTCGCGATGGCGATCCCCCTCGGGCTGGCCCGCGAGGACAAGGGCGTGGCCGCCTTCTCCGGCTTCGTCGGCTACGCCGCGATGAACCTCGCGGTGAACTTCTACCTCACCGCCAAGGGTGTGGACTTCGACGACGCGAAGGCGATCGCCCACTACGGCATCGCCGATGTCATCGGCATCCAGTCCATCGACACGGGACTCCTCGGCGCGGTCGCCGTCGGCATCGTTGTCAGCCTGCTTCACCAGCGGTTCCGTGCGCAGCGGATGCCCGACGCGCTGGCCTTCTTCGGCGGTCTGCGGTTCGTGCCGATCGTCTCCGCGCTCACGCTGAGCGTGCTCGGCCTGCTCATCCCGCTGGTGTGGCCGACGTTCAACGGCTGGATCACCGACCTGGGTCGCGCGATCGGTCACGCGGGTGTCTTCGGGCCGTTCTTCTTCGGCATGGGCGAGGTGCTGCTGCGCCCGGTGGGCCTGCACCACATTCTCGTCGCCATGTTCCGCTTCACGGACGTCGGCGGTTCCGGCGCGGTGTGCGGGGACCAGGTGTCCGGCGCGCTGAACATGTTCTACGCGCAGCTCAACTGCTCGAAGCCGCCCACGGCCGCCGTCACCGACGCCACCCACTTCCTCTCGCAGGGCAAGATGGCGGCCTACCTCGGCGGTCTGCCGGGCGCCGCGCTCGCCATGTACCACTGCGCCCGCAGGAACATGCGGCCGGAGATCAAGGCGCTCCTGGTGTCCGGCGTCGTGGCCTGCGTCGTCGGCGGCATCACCGAGCCGCTGGAGTTCCTGTTCCTGTTCATCGCGCCGTGGCTGTACCTGCTCCACGCCGTCCTCGTCGGTCTCGGCTTCCTCGCCGCCGCCGTCCTCGGGGTGTTCATCGGCAACACGGACGGCAACGTCATCGACTGGGTCGTCTTCGGCGTCCTGCAAGGGACGACCACCAAGTGGTATCTGATTCCGGTCATCGCCGCGGTGTGGTTCGCCGTCTACTACTTCCTGTTCCGCTGGGCCATCGTGCGCTTCGACCTCAAGACGCCGGGGCGCGAGGACGAGATGGCGGACGAGCCCGCGGAGGATGCGGACGAGTCCGGGGCGCCGCGTGAGCTGATCGCCGGGAAGTACGACGCGGTGGCGATCCTCGCCGCGATCGGCGGCGCCGACAACATCACGTCCCTCGACAACTGCATCACCCGGCTACGGCTGACGGTCGAGGACGCGGAGCGCGTGGACGAGCCGCGCCTGAAGAAGCTGGGCGCCGTCGGCGTCGTGAAACTCGACGCGCACACCGTGCAGGTCGTCATCGGCCCTCAGGTGCAGTCCGTGAAGGACGCCATCGCCACCATGATCCCGGTGGGCTGAACCATGCGACACGCCTCCCCCGACTCCCCCGCCTACGAATTCGACACCGTCGTCGACCGGCACGGCACCTGGTGCACGCAGTGGGACTACGTCGAGGACCGCTTCGGCGTGCCGGGTCTGCTGCCGTTCACGATCTCCGACATGGACTTCGAGACGGCCCCCGAGGTCCTCACGGCGCTGCGCGCCCGGCTCGACCACGGCGTGCTCGGCTACTCCCGCTGGCGCCACGAGGACTTCCTGTCCGCGATCGTCGACTGGTACGCCGCCCGGCACGACACCCCCGTGGACCCGGAGTCGATCGTCTACGGCCCGTCCGTGATCTACCAGGTCGGTCAGCTGCTGCGCCTGTGGTCGCGGCCCGGCGACGGCGTCGTGGCGCACTCACCGACGTACGACGCCTTCCCCAAGACGGTGGCCGCGCACGAACGGCGGCTGCTCACCTGCCCGTTGGACGACTGGGCGGAGCTGGAGCGGCTGCTGTCGCTGCCGGACACCTCGGTGCTGCTGCTGTGCTCCCCGCACAATCCCACCGGTCACGTGTGGCGGGCGGCGGAGCTCGACCGCATGGCGGACATGTGTGCCCGCCACGGAGTGGCGGTCATCAGCGACGAGATCCACTCGGACCTCGCGCACCCGCCGACCGTCCACCGGCCGTGGGCGCTGCACGCGGGCCCCGGCACGCGATGGGCCGTCGTCACGTCCGCGTCGAAGTCCTTCAACATCCCGGCGCTGACCGGCAGTTACGGCATCGTCGGCGACCCCGGCTCCCGCGACGCGTACCTGCGCCGCCTCAAGGAGGCCGACGGCCTGTCGTCCCCCGCGGTGCTGTCCGTGGTCGGCCATATCGCGGCCTACCGGGACGGCGGTGCCTGGCTGGACGCGCTCGGCACGTACCTGCGCGGCAACCTGTCCTACGTGGCCGAGCGCCTGGCCGAGGCGTTCCCCGAGCTGGGCTGGACGCCACCCGAGGCCGGCTATCTCGCCTGGATCGATCTGCGCCCCCTCGGTGTCGACGAGGAGGCGCTCCAGCGCGAGCTGGTCGAGCGGCAGCGGGTGGCGATCATGCCGGGCACCGCGTACGGCGCGACCGGTCATGTGCGGCTCAATGTGGGCTGCCCGCGCTCGAAGGTCGAGCGCGGGGTGAGCGCCCTCATCGACGGTGTACGCGCCGTACGCTGAGGGTCAGCGGACGAGGGCGTACACGCCCCAGCCGAGGAGGCACAGCACCACGATCGCGGTCAGGATCGCGGTGCCCATCCCCGACTGGCTCGCGAGCTCCCGTTCGAGCTCCTTCTCCTTGATGAAGGCCTTCGTGTCCTCTTCGGTGCGTGTACGCACCCAGTGTCCGCTCGCGGGACCGAACATCCCCGTACCTCCCCGTTTTTGAACTGATCCCGTACCTAACCGATACGCGTCGGATCAAACGTTCCGCGGTTCAGGCCCCGGCGCCGCGCAGTTCGGCCAGCGCCGCCGCGGTCAGCGGGCGTGGCGCGGCGTCCGTGTCGGTGCCGACGAGGACGACCGTGCACGCGCAGGCGTGGGTGAGGGCGGTGGTGAAGCTGCCGTCGGCGAACTGGGTGAGCGGGCCGCGCGGCGAGTGCCCGACGGCCACGACGCGGGCGCCGGCGTCCGCCGCGTGCCGGGCCAGCGAGCGGCCGGCGGCGGCGTGGTCCCCGACGCTGTCCAGGACCTGCCCGGTGGCCGCCATGCCCTGGCCCGCGAGCCGGTCGAGGTGTTCCTTCACGGCGGCCCGCGCCTGGGCCAGGTCCTCGGCGTCGGCGGCCTGGTCGTCGACCACGGCGGTCTGCCGGACGTGCACGACCTCCAGCGGGCTGCCGGTGTCCCGGGCGAGGCGCGCGGCCGCGTCGACGATGGCCGGTGCCCGGTCGTGGTCCCCGACGGCGACGACGACGCGCGGGTCGGCGCTCCGGGCCAGCGCTCCCACGGGGGTGAGCGAGGGCTGGACCGGCTCGCCTCCGCCCAGGTTCGCCTCGGCCTGCCCCAGCAGCCGGTGGCCGCTGGCGAGGACCGGGATGGCGAGGAGGAAGGTGAGCGCGGCCAGGTAGAACGGCACGCTCAGGTCCATGGCGTCGGCCAGCTTCCCCGCGACGTACGGCGCGAGGCCGCCGCCGATGAACCGCAGGAAGCCGTACGCGGACGAGGCGACGGGCCGCTCCACCGGTGAGACCAGCATGACGGCCTGTGTGGTGAGCGTGTTGTTGATGCCGATGAAGGCGCCGCTGACGATGACCGCGACGATCACCACGGTGGGCGTCGAGACCCCGGCGGCGATGACCGCCATCACGACGCCGAGGCAGAACAGATTCGCGTACAGGACGGCCGCGGTGCCGAAGCGCGCCTGGAGGCGCGGCGCGAAGTACACGCTGAACAGGGCGACGAGGAGTCCCCAGCCGGTGAAGACGAGGCCGAGTTCATGGGCCTCGAGTTCCATGGGGTACGGCGCGTACCCGAGCATCGTGAAGAAGCCCCAGTTGTAGAGCAGCGCCATGATGCCCATGGTCAGCAGACCGCGGTGGCGCAGCGCCTTGAGCGGGGCGAGCGGCGACGTGATCTTTTTGGGTTTGGGCAGATCGGGGACCAGGACGATGGTGGCGACGAGTGCGATGGCCATGAGGACGGCGACGCCGAAGAACGGCCCGCGCCAGCTGATCGCCCCCAACTCGCCGCCCAGCAGCGGTCCGACGGCGATCCCGAGGCCGAGCGCGGTCTCGTAGAGGATGATCGCGCCGCCGAACCCGCCGCTCGCCGACGCGACGATGACGGCCAGGGAGGTGGCGATGAACAGCGCGTTGCCGAGCCCCCAGCCGGCGCGGAAGCCGACGATTCCGTTGATGGAGCCGGTGGCTCCGGCGAGCGCCGAGAAGACGACGATGACGCTCAGGCCGATGACGAGGGTGCGTTTGGCGCCGAAGCGGCTGGAGAACCAGCCGACGACGAGCATCGCGACCGCCGTGACGATGAGATAGCTGCTGAACAGCAGGGACACCTGGCTGGGCGTGGCATGCAGACTGTCGGCCAGGGCGGGCAGAATCGGGTCGACGAGACCGATGCCCATGAACGAGATGACACAGGCGAACGCGACGGCCCAGACGGCCTTGGGCTGCTTGAAGGGGCTCGTGGTCTTCGACTCCCGCTTATGCATGCAGCCATCATGTATTTACGTGTACACGGAAACAAGATGCCTGCGGGCGAGAAGACGACGACGGGCGCCACTCCCCCGCAGGGAGTGACGCCCGCACGGCGCACGTTCAGGCAGCACGCTTCGGCAGCTTCCAGTTCGGCCGCGGGAAGTGGCAGGTGTACCCCTCGGGGTAGCGCTCCAGATAGTCCTGGTGCTCCGGCTCCGCCTCCCAGAAATCGCCGACCGGCTCGACCTCGGTGACGACCTTGCCGGGCCACAGGCCGCTCGCCTCGACGTCCGCGATGGTGTCGAGGGCGACCTGGCGCTGCGCGTCGTCCGTGTAGTAGATCGCGGAGCGGTAGCTGCGGCCCAGGTCGTTGCCCTGGCGGTCCTTCGTGGTCGGGTCGTGGACCTGAAAGAAGAACTCCAGCAGGTCCCGATACGTGACCGCGGAGGGATCATAGACGATCTCGATGGCCTCGGCGTGGTCGCCGTGGTTACGGTACGTGGCGTTCGGCGTGTCACCGCCGGAGTACCCCACGCGCGTCGACAGCACGCCGGGCCGCACACGGATCAGGTCCTGCATCCCCCAGAAGCAGCCGCCTGCCAGCACTGCCCTCTCGGTTACCTCCGACATACGCCACTCCCTGCACTACCTGACACGACGAACAGATCCAACGGGTGCAACAGCGCGCGACCCACAGATCTTCCAGCTTATGCCGAGCCCCTAAAGCGAAGCTATCGGCCCCCATAAGGTGGCCTTATGAGTCCATAGACCGGACCCGCCTACTTTCTAAGGCTTGCCTTACTTTAGGCTTCCCTTCAAGCACTCGTGGCCCGACCAGCGCGTACGGCCCACGGGAACCACTCGAAGGGAACTTGAACCATGCCTCGCCCCCTGAGGGTCGCCATCGTCGGAGCCGGCCCCGCCGGCATCTACGCCGCCGACGCCCTGCTCAAGTCCGAAGCGGCCTCCGAGCCGGGGGTGTCCATCGACCTCTTCGAGCGCATGCCGGCCCCGTTCGGTCTGATCCGCTACGGCGTCGCGCCGGACCACCCGCGCATCAAGGGCATCGTGAAGGCCCTGCACCAGGTGCTCGACAAGCCGCAGATCCGGCTGTTCGGCAACGTCGACTACCCGCGCGACATCGACCTCGACGACCTGCGTGCCTTCTACGACGCGATCGTCTTCTCCACCGGCGCGACGGCGGACCGGGCGCTCGACATCCCGGGCATCGAGCTCGAGGGCTCCTACGGTGCCGCGGACTTCGTGTCCTGGTACGACGGCCACCCCGACGTCCCGCGCACCTGGCCGCTGGAGGCCGAGAAGGTCGCGGTCCTCGGCGTCGGCAACGTCGCACTCGACGTCGCGCGCGTGCTCGCGAAGACGGCGGAGGAGCTACTGCCGACCGAGATCCCGGCCAACGTGCACGAGGGCCTGAAGGCGAACAAGGCCCTGGAGGTCCACGTCTTCGGCCGTCGTGGCCCCGCGCAGGCCAAGTTCAGCCCCATGGAGCTGCGCGAGCTCGACCACTCCCCGTCCATCGAGGTCATCGTCAACCCCGAGGACATCGACTACGACGAGGGCTCGATCGCCGCCCGCCGCAGCGAGAAGCAGACCGACATGGTCGCCAAGACCCTGGAGAACTGGGCGATCCGCGACGAGGGGAACCGCCCCCACAAGCTGTTCCTGCACTTCTTCGAGTCGCCGACCGAGATCCTCGGCGAGGACGGCCGCGTCGTGGGCCTGCGCACCGAGCGCACCGAGCTGGACGGCACGGGCAACGTCAAGGGCACCGGCAAGTTCACCGACTGGGACCTCGGCGCCGTCTACCGCGCGGTGGGCTACCTCTCCGACGAACTCCCCAAGCTGCCCTGGGACATCAAGTCCGGCACCGTCCCGGACGAGGGCGGCCGGGTCATCCAGGAGAGCGGTGAGCACCTTCAGTCGACGTACGTGACCGGCTGGATCCGGCGCGGCCCCGTCGGCCTCATCGGGCACACCAAGGGCGACGCCAACGAGGCGGTCGCGAACCTGCTCGCCGACCACGCGGAGGGCCGCCTGCAGACGCCGGTCTCGCCCACCCCGGAGTCCGTCGAGGAGTTCCTCGGCGAGCGCGGCATCCGGTTCACGACCTGGGACGGCTGGTACAAGCTGGACGCCGCCGAGAGGGCGCTCGGCGAGCCGCAGGGCCGCGAGCGCGTGAAGCTCGTGGAGCGCGCGGAGATGCTGGACGCCAGCGAGGCGTGACATGACGTGTGAGGGCCCGGCCGGGATCGGCCGGGCCCTCACACGTACCCGCGTGTTCGGTGTGCGTTGGACGACGGGATAAAGTGGCCGACAGGTAGATGTAAAACCCAATCACCTGCCACCCGTTGTGCCCGCCCTGGAGGCGCCGTGCCTCAGATCACCGTCGACTACTCGCCCCGACTCACCGACACCCTCGACCGGGCCGCCCTCGCCACGGCGCTGCACGCCCTGGTCGTGGAGGGCTCCGGCTCGCGCGGCACCTGCAAGACGTTCTTCCGCGCTGCCACGGAGACCTACGTCGTCGGCAGCGAACACGACGACGTGCCGGTCGTGCACGTGGAGGTGGCGCTGCTCCCGGGGCGCAGCGAGCGGACCATGACACGCCTGTCGCAGCGGATCCTGGCGCTGCTCCTGGAGCACGTGGGCGCGGGAGCCGGTGACGACGTGGTGTGCTCGGTCGAGGTGCGCCCCCTCGCGGCGTACAGCCTCTATCCGACCCGCCGCGAGTTCAGCGCCACGACGGGCGCCCGCCACGAGCGCAACGGGTGCACACCGGCCGCTTAGCTCTGCGGGCGCGCCACCTTGCGGACGTCGAACGACTCCAGCCGTTTCCCGGAGCCGTCGACCAACCGCCAGGTGTGGCCCGAGCCGAGGACGAGTTCGTCGCGGCCGTCACCGTCGACGTCGGCCGCCGCCACGAGGTTGCCCGACTGCGGCCCGTGCCACGGCCGCGAGCCGAGGCCCGGCGAGGAGCCGCCGCGCAGGATGTCGACCCGGTCGTGCCCGCCCACCCGGTCGGCGTCGCTGCGGACCGCGAGGTCGTCGCAGCCGTCGCCGTTGACGTCCGCGGCCATCAGGCCGATGCCGAACCCGCCCTTCGGGACACCCCCGTCGATGATGACCGGGGACTCGGGCGCCTTGCCGTAACGGATCGTCACCTTGCCCTTGCGGTCGCGTGGTGCGAACTCGTCGTCCAACGGGACGCCACTGTTCCCGAGCGCGATATCGGGCCTGCCATCGCCGTCGAAGTCGCCGACAGCGACGTTCTCGCCCGTCGGCAGCGACACAGGCCGCGTGGCAAGGCCGCTCGCGGTGTCGGCTCCCCCGCTCAGCAGGCGCGGCGTCTTCGGCTCTCCGGGTTCGTACAACAACAGATCGGTGGCCCGGTCACCGGTCATCTCCGCGGCGAGCAGCCGAACGCCGACGACGGTGCCCGCCGATTCGCTGTAGGGGTCGGCGCGTTCGGTGATCCGCGCGGGTTTGCCGGTCCGTGTGAATGGGCCGTTCAGCACCACGAGGTGATACCCGCCCCGGACGGTGCGGTAGGCGGCCAGGTCGACCCGGCCGTCGCCGTCGAAGTCGCCGGCCACCGGCGGTTCCAGGTAGTCGTAGTGGCCCTTGCTGATCTCCACGGGCTGATCGTCGTGCGGCATCACGATGCGCGTGGCCTTGCGCCCGGGGTCCGGGCCCTGGGGGCCGCCCCACTGCACATGGGCGGTGCCGCCCGCCACGAGGTCGAGGCGGCCGTCGCCGTCGAGGTCGGCGAGGAGCGGGCCGGTCTCCTCGTCGGTCATGTAGTCGTGCTCGGGCAGGTCGAAGTCGGTGGGCGTGAACACCGTGCGCTCGTCGGCCCGCGCACCGTGCAACAGGGCGATCCGGCCGGTCTCGTAGACGTCGCCGTTGCTCGCCGGGACACCGAGCGCCAGGTCCGGGCGGCCGTCGCCGTCGAGGTCGGGGGCGGGTGTGCCCGACCTCTTCGCGGTTGCCGCCGACGCCGCGCAGGCGCTGTCCAGGACCGGCGGGTAGCCCTCGTGGTGACGGGCGCCCGTGGCGGTACCAAGGAGCACCAGGGTGGCGAGGAGACCCATGCCCCGTCGCCACCCCGCACCGCCGCGTGCCTGCGCTGTCGGCTCGGATGTCATGGGCCCACTACAACGCATCCGCCCGCCCGGACTCCAGCGCCGAGATCGCTCCGTTACGTGTGCCTGACCTGCCGTCAGCCGACGCGCTGCTTCAGCCGGGCCACGTTGGCCGCCACGTCGCCGCGTGTGAGGTCGCTGCCGATACTCACCGAGAAGGCGCCCGCGGCGAGCCATGTGTCGGCGTCGTCCACGCTCACACCGCCCGTCGCCATGATCCGGGCACCGGGCAGTACGGAGAGCACCGACTTCAGGTAGGCGATGCCTCCGGCGTGGGCGGGGAACAGTTTGGCGACACCCCGGTCCGCCGCGACGCGCAGCTCGCTCGGGGTGAGGCCGCCCTCGACCAGGAGCCGGCCCGCGTCATCGGCGATGGGACGTACCTCGGGCACCTGGAACGGACTCACCAGGAAGTGCGCACCGGCCGCGAGCGCACGTTCGGCGATGTCGGGCGAGGTGACGGTGCCGAGGCCGAGTGTCACCTCGGGGAACTCCTTCGCCCAGGCCGCGACCAGGTCCTCCCAGCCGGGTGTGGTGGCGGTGAACTCGAAGGCGGTGAGGCCGCATTCGACGAGGGTGCGAGCCACCGTGTCGGCGGTGTCCGCGTCGGCCTCGCGCACGGTCGGGGTGACGCGGGCGGCGCGCAGGGCGTCGATGACTTCGGCGTGCATGGTGGACTCCGGTGGGGTGCGGGCTGTGGTCATGCCGGGGCCGCGATCTCGGCGAGGGCGTCCAGGGTCGACTCCGCGTCGGCCCCGCGGGCGCGCAGCACGATGGCGTCGCCGCAGCGGACGCTGAGTGTCATCAGCGACAGGACGCTGCGGGCGGGGACCTCGTGGCCGTCCTCCCGCGCGACGGTGACATCGCAGGAGGCGCGGGCGGCTATTTGGGCGAAGGCGGTCGCGGGGCGGGCGTGCAGGCCGGCCTCCTCGGTGACCACCAGGCGGCGTTCGACGACGGTCATCGGTTGTTCTCTCCGTCCAGCAGTGCGGTCAGCCGGTTCACCAGCTGTTCCTCTTCGTCGGGGTTCATGGGGCGCGGGTCGATGGCGAGACGCCCCGTGACGGCGTGATGGTCCCTCAGATACACGCCGGTCGCGGCGAGTTCGGCGGCGAGGGTGGCCGCGTCACGGCCCGCCGTGTCGGGGTCCACGGTGAGTTCGGTGCGGTGGATGTCGCGTCCCGCCTCGTCGCTGACGACCCGGGTGGTGAGGCCCGGCAGGTCCGCGAGGCGCGCGGCGAGCTTCTCCATGCGCGGCCGGTGCCCGCCGGCCTGGGCGCTGCCGTACTCGCGCAGGGCCTGGACGAGGCCGAAGAGGGTCTCCTTGCCGACCTTCATCGGGCGGGCGATGCCGCCGTACTGGGCCCGGCACGCCGCCATGTGCGCGGCGCTGCCGCAGATCATCCCGGAGGTGGGTCCGCCGACGGCCTTGCCGCCGCTGTAGATCACCAAGTCGGCGCCGGTGGCGGGCCAGTGGCGCAGTTCGCCCTCTGCCGCGGCGTCGACGATGACCGGGACGTCGTGGGCGCGGGCCACCTCGATGGTCTGCGCGAGGGAGACCATGCCCTTCTGCACGGCGTGGTGGGACTGGACGTACAGCAGGGCCGCGGTGCGCGGTCCGATCGCGCCGGCCAGGTGGTCGGCGGTCACCTTGTTCGCGGAGCCGACCTCGACGGCAAGGCCGCCGCCGAGCGCGACCATCTGCCGTACGGGCGCGCCGAAGTGGACGGAGTGGCCGCGCGGCAGGATCACCTCGCAGGGGGCGTCGCCCGCGTCGGGCAGGGCCTCGATGCGGGACAGGTCGGTGCCCGCGATGACGGCGGCGACCGCGATGGCGATGCCGGAGGCGGCTCCCGTGGTGGGGCAGCCGTCCTCGGTGCCGGTGGCGCGGCCGATCTCGCGGCCGACGGCGGCCATCAGGTCGTCCATGACGACGTGGTGGCGGGCGGCATCGCCCATCGCGGCGATGACACCGTCGCTGAGGACACTGCCGCCGAGAGCCGTCATCTTCCCGCTGGCGTTGATGGCAGGCGGTGTGCCGAGGTCGTGGTGGAGAGTGTGCACGGTACGTCCTAAGGCCTGGGGGCGGTCACTTGCCGGGGATCGGGAAGAAGAGGCCCGCGATCATCGCGCCGATGATGGCTCCGCCGGTCAGCGGCTTCTGCCACTTGTAGAAGAGCGCGGCGCCGACGGTGGAGCCGATGCCGACGGGCAGCGAGGCGGTGGCGGCGGAGATGATGACGAGCGGGCCCAGATAGCGACCTGCGGAGTTGCCCGCGCCCATCATCACGTCGGCGCCGAACGTGGAGGTGCCACCCGTGGAGTTCACGGTGGCACGCCGGATCGCGAGGATCGCGACGCCGATCAGACCGCCGAGGGCAGCGCCCACCGGGATCGCGAGCCAGAAGTGCTCCAGCGGGGCGGTGAACCCTGCGCCGAGCAGCATGGCGGGGATGCCGATGCCGACGCCGGTCTGGAGGGAGCCGCCGATGTCGAGGATGCCGACCATGGGCCCCTCGATGACGCGAGCGAACAGGAAGCCCGCGCCGAAGGCGGCCGCGGCGCCGTAACTGCCGTTCTCCATACCGGCCTTGAGCATGGAGGCGACCGCGACGTCGCTGAACACGCCGGTCCCGTACGTGTAGTAGAGCTGGGTGCCGGTGAAGATGCCCGCGGCCAGGCAGGCCACGAAGACGGGGAAGGCCCATTCGGAGAGCCAGAAGCTGCCCTCGCCCGGCACCTTGGTCAGGAAGCCGCCCTTGGCCGGCTGCTCGCCGGAACCGGAGCCGGAGCCGGACTGCGCCGGTATGCCGCCCGTGGCGGAGGTTGATGTGTCGGTCATGTCGCTGCCTGCCTCACTCGGGCTTGGTGCCGGTCACGTCGTGGAAGTGCGTGAGCCAGTGCGGGATGTCGACGTTCAGCTGCTGGAGCAGGGTGAGGTCGGCCCCGCGCAGGAAGGTGCTGGCCGCGAAGAGGGTGAGCACCACGGCCGCGAGGGACTTGGTGACCTTCGTCCAGCCCAGGTCGTCGACGCCCTTGCCGATGACGATGCCGAGCACGATGCCGGGCACGGCGTTGCCCATCACGAGGTGGCCGAGACCGCCGAGGACGGTGCCCCAGGCGCCGGCCCGCCGGCCCGCGTCGACGGCGGCCATCCAGAAGATGATCGGCATCACGGGGTTGATGAGCCACTCCGACGCGGGCCCGAGCACCTTGGCCGCGACATCCTGCAGGGAGTGCGGGATCGAGGCGGCCGTGGTGTTGAGGAGGGCGACCAGGAGCATGCCGACGACGGTGCCGGTGAGCGCCATCCGCCGGGGGTTGTGCAGCGTCTCGGCCAGCTTCCGGTTCTTGATCATCGCGACCGAAGCGGTCCAGTGCGGCACGATGCGGTGGTCCACGTCGGAGGTGAGCGCGCCGGTGCCGACCGCGCTCGACCAGGCGTTGAAGAGGAAGCCGAGACCGAACGAGAAGTGGGCGACCGGGTCGTTCTGACACGCGTTCAGCTCGCCGAGGGTGCGGAAGGCGCCCATGCCCTGGACCTTCGGCGCGTGGAACATGCGGGCCACGCCCGCGGAGGCACCGAAGCCGATGAGTCCGCCGATGACGAGGGACTCGAGCAGGACGGTGAGGGTCTCGTTCATCGGGTCACCTCATGTGCAGGGCGTGCTGGACCGGCGAGAGCCGCTCCTCGCGCACCGTGAAGTCGACGGTTTCCAGGTCGAGGGAGGCCACCTGCACCTCGACGCGCAGGGTGAGTTCGTAGCGCTGCCGGGTGCGGGGGAAGAGGAGCCCGAGGAAGCGTTCCGTCCAGCGGTGTTCCACGGCCGAGACGACCTCGAGTTCGAGGGGTTCGACGCGGAAGCACACGCCGTCGGTCACCTTGTCGACCGACGACTGCACCTGCCCGATGGCGGTGGCGAACGCCTTGTCCCTGGTGGGGCCGGAGCCGGTGAGCCGCAGGGTGTGGCGGGTCTGCTTCACGAGGCGTCCTTCCCCAGCTTCTTGATCAGCGCCTCGGTGACCTTGAAGCCCAGTTCCTCGCTGTCGAGGAAGCCGAAGCCGAGGACGGTGCGGCCCTGTTCGACGGCGGTCACCCCGGCCTGCGCCGAGCGCATGCCGAACTCGATGTCGTGGCCGTACTTGGCCTTGGCGGTCACCGCTCCGGCGCCTCCGCTGCCGCAGAAGGAGATGCCGAGCGCGGCGCCCTCGGCGTCCATCACGTCGCCGACCTTCATGTCGGCGCCGGGGCCCGGGATGAGGACGGGCTCGCCGCCCGCCGCGCGGATGCCGTCGGCGACGGCCTGGCCCTTGCCGAGCCGGTGTCCGATCACGATCTTGACTGTCATGGCGGTGCTCCCTGGTGTGTGGGTCAGGCCTGAGGGGTGGACTGGTGCTGGAGCTGTGCCGCCGCCTCGAAGTGCAGGGCGAGCAGCAGGACTTCGGTGTCCCCCGCGAGGAATTCGCGCGGGGCGCAGTAGGTGTCGATGAGGGTGCGGGCGGCCGCCATGCGGTCCGCGCCGAGTTCGGAGGCCAGTTCCGGGTCGAGCGGGTCGAGGTGTTCGCCCGTGCGCACCCGGCGGACGAAGGCGAGCGCGTGCACGGCGAGGGCGAGCACCCGTGTCTCGTCGAAGTCGACCCCGGCGACCTGTGCGTGGGCCCGTGCCAGCGGCAGGAACTCCGCGAGGTCCACCCGGTCCTCTTCGGTGACGGGCTGCGAGGTGTCCTGGACGGCCGTCGCGAGCCGTTCGATCAGGGGCGTGCTCATTCACGGGCCTCTCGGTGGTTCGGTGGAGCGGTCGGTGGGTGGGACTCAGCCGGGTGCGGTCCCGAGGGTGTGCAGACGTCCGGCGCGCACCGTCGCGACCGCCTTCAGGTGGGTGGTGGTGGTACGTGTGTCGCCGTCGGCGTCGGTCAGTACGGTGGCGCCCTCGGCGAGCCGCAGCAGCGTCAGGTCGGCGGCTCCCCCGACGCGCAGGGTGCCCAACTCACCGTCCAAGCGGAGGACTTGGGCGGGGTGCAGTGTCGCGCAGCGGATCACCTGGTGCGGCGTGAGGCCGAGCGCGAGCAGCTTGTTGAGCGTGGTGACGAGCGAGTGGACCGGCCCCTCGGCATTGCCCACGTGCACGTCGGTGCTGATGGTGTGCGGGGTGAAGCCGGCGGCGAGGGCCCGTTCCGCGGTGGCGAAGCTGAGGCTCGCGCTGCCGTGACCGACATCGAGCCGCACGCCGCGCGCCACCGCCCGGCGCGCGGCGCCCTCGCTGCCGAAGAGGCCGCCGGGCTTGCCGTGGAAGGCGTGCGTGACGACGTCGCCCTCGCCGAGCAGGTCCAGTACGTCGGCGAGGCGCGGCGGCTCGTTGCCGACGTGCACCATCACCGGCCGGCCCACCCGCGCGGCGACCCGCTTGGCGGCCTGCAGGGGTGCGAGGCCGCTGTCGCCGAGGACCGAGGAGCTCATCCGCACCTTGATGCCGCGCACCCGGTCGGGGTGCTCGCGCAACAGCTTCTCGGTGGCCGCCTCGTCGATGTCACCGGGGCCGCCCGCCAGTTCGGTGCGGCCGTGGACGAGGCCGTGCCGGGAGATGTTGAGCCAGCTCAGGACGCGGGTCGCGGCGGCGCTGACAACGTTGCCCGCGAAGTCGTCCCAGTGGTCGCTGCCGCAACTGCCCGCGTCCACGACGGTGGTGACGCCCTGTTCGACGCCGACGGTGTCCGCGGGCACACCGAGCGAGGTGCGGGGCGCATAGACGTGTGAGTGGAGGTCGATGAGGCCGGGTGCCACGAGCAGGCCCGTGGCATCCACGCGCTCCGCGCCGTCCAGCGTGCCGGGGTCCCCGGTCGCGATGATCCGGCCGCCCCGCACGGCGAGGTCACCGGCGTAGGGCTCCGGGCCCAGGGGGTCGGCCAACAGGCCACCGGAGACGACGAGATCGAATCGTTGCGGATCTTCGGAAGGAGCTGCGTGCACAGCCATGGACGGCGACCTTTCCCGGCATGAAAGTGGTGCGTACGACGACGGGCACAGCCGGAGCGCGGCAGCGCATACGGCTGCTGGGCGCACGAGTTGAGGACCCGAGTTCGTTCCGTGGAGTAGAATGGCATTCCGCTCTGCGGATCGAGTGGAAACATAGCCCGCGTCTCCTCGGAGGGTCAATGGAACCGAGCAAGCCCGCGAATTCCGTCGTCAAGGCGCTTCGAGTACTGCACGCCGTGGCGCGTGCGGACGGACCGCACCGGCTCGGCGACATCGCGGAGCGCTCCGGCGTCTCCAAGGCCAGCACGCACCGGGTCCTCGCGACACTCGTCGAGGAGGGGTACGCGGCCGCCGACGGCGAGGGACGCTACGGCTGCGGCAACCAACTGCGCGCGATGGCCGCGCAGGTGCTGGCCGACGACGCGGTCGGCATCGACGCCGTGCTGCGCGCGCTGCAGCAGCGGCTCGGACAGGCCGTGCACCTGGCGGTGCCGAGCGGGGACCATGCCACGTACACACACAAGGTCGACCCGGGGCACGCCTACCGCATCGCCACCGACGTCGGCGCCCCGCTACCGCTGCACGCGACGGCCGCGGGCAAGGCGCTGCTGGCCCATCTGCCGACCGGGGAGGCCGCCGCCGTCCTCGACCGCACCGGACTGCCCGCCCGCACCCCTCACACGCACACCGACCGGGCAGCGCTCATCGACGAGTTGGCCGCGATCCGCGACGCCGGGTACGCCACCGACTACGAGGAGGCGGACGCGTCGATCTGCTCGATCGCGGCCCCGGTCCTCGACGCGGACGGCACACCGGTCGCCGCCATCTCGGTCTCCTCGCTCACCTTCCTCGTCACCGAGGAGCAACTGGCCGGGTTCGCCGCGGCGGTGGGGCAGGCGGCACAGGACGTATCCCGCCGCTTGTGACGACACACCAGGGCCCCTGCACACCAGGTGTGCAGGGGCCCGGCCCGTTGGTGTCACGGCAGGGTTCAGGCGGCGCATCCGCACTGACCGCAGCATCCCAGCCAGCGGCGCAACGTCGCGTGCACGCCGTCCGGGAGCGCGCTGAGCCGCTCAATGGCCTCCGTGTCGCCGGGCGAGGGCGCGATGCCCGACGCCGTGAGCACGGCGTGCAGTTCGAGGCGGCGCATGTCCTTCGGGTCGACCCGGGGAGGCAGTCGGTGTGCCGGGTTCGGCGGGGCCAGCAGCCAGTCGTCGGCCCAGTCGATGGCGCGGATCTGCTCTTCGTCCAGCCCGGTCGCGATGGTGTGCATGCCGGCCTCCTTCGTGGCGTACGCCGTTGTCTCGAAGGCAGAGAGACACGGGAGCCATGTACCGGTTGCGGCCGGGACCGAGGATCACACGAAAGGCGCAATGCGCGGATTGTCACGCATTTCCGGCCTCTCCCGGGCGTCCCCTTTCGTCGAGGAACAGCTCCAACTCCCGTTCCATCGCGCCCTGGTCCGCCTCCGCCCCGAACGGGACGAGGGCGTGACTGCGTTCCAGATAGGTGAGCAGCGCCCGGTGCCCCATCACGAAGCGGACCGGCTCGCCGGCGTGGGTTCCGCGGATCTCGATCTCCACGCCGAGCGGCTCGCCCTCCTGCGCGACGGGCCGCACGGTGACATCGCCGATGCCCGCCGCACAGCTGAGTCCCGCGGAGAGCAGATCACGGGACAGCACCCAACTCCCGCCGCGCGCCGCGCCCTTGGGCACGATGATCCGGACGACCAGGGGGTCGTCCGCGCTGTACCGCAACTGGACCTCGCACGCGAGCCCCTCGCCGTCCGGGTAGGCGAGAACTCCCGTGGTCAGCGCCTCCAGGCGCCCATACGTGTGCCGTTCGTCAGGGCTCACCCTGACTCACCCCATCCCTGCTGTCGCACCTGTGCGGGAGCACTCACCACTCCATGCCCCGCACCCGGCGGCACTGCCGGTGCGTGGGGTCGCCCGGCCCATCACCGCTCCCGCCGGACTGTGCTGCCGCCCGACAAGGGCGACATTCCCAACCTTAGGCCAAGGGGTATACGCCGAGTGGCATATGCGCGAATGACCAGAGGGCCTTCACAGCCAGTTCGACGCGAGGGGCGGACACCGCAGGAACGTTCGACCGCACCGCTCCCCCAGGACGCCGGTCAGACGTCGTCCTCCCCTGCGGGCAGGTGGGTGTCACCGTCCGACCAGTGGTTGATCCAGCCACAAGCGCCGCACGCGTAGCGGCCGTTGATGCCTGCCACCACGGTTCCGCAGCCACCGCACTGCTTCTCGGTGACCTGCTGTCCGGAGAGGAAGGCGGCAGCAGCCACTGCCGTCTCCACGTTCTGGTCATGCGACACGTCCATGAGGCGCCCCTACCCAGACGGCACCGGCTCAACATCCCTGGGGCACATTCTGTTCGGCGGTCCTTACCGTCCGGTATACGTGGACGGCACACACGTTCACCGCTCTGCCCTGGGAGGCCCCATGCCCACGTCCGCCCGCGTCCAAGCCGGATCCGTCGTCGCGGACTTCACACTGCCCGACGAGACGGGGGCGCCGACCTCGCTGTCGTCCCTGCTCGCCGAGGGGCCGGTCGTGCTGTTCTTCTACCCGGCCGCGCTCACCCCCGGCTGCACCGCGGAGGCCTGCCACTTCCGGGATCTGGCGGCGGAGTTCGCGGCGGTCGGCGCGCGCCCGGTGGGGATCAGCTCCGACGCCGTCGAACGCCAGCGGGAGTTCACGCAGCGGCACACCCTCGGGTTTCCGCTGTTGTCGGACCCCGAGGGCGAGGTGCGCGGCCGGTTCGGGGTGGCGCGCGGTTTCGGCCCGCTGCCGACGAAGCGCGCCACGTTCGTGATCGGCACCGACCGGCAGGTGCTCGAGGTGGTCCGCAGCGAGTTCAGGATGAGCGCGCACGCGGACCGAGCTCTCGAGGTGCTTCGTACGAAGGCGGGCTGAGGGCCCGCCTTCACTAACGCCGTCCGCGGACCAGCAGGTACACGAAGTACGGCGTGCCCACGACGGCCGTCATCAGGCCCGCGCCCAGCTGGGCCGGGGCGATGACGTAGCGGCCCAGCAGGTCCGCGACACAGACGAGGGCGGCGCCCAGGAGCATCGCCACAGGCACCACGCGCACGTGCTTGCGTCCCACCAGGGCGCGGGCCGCGTGCGGTGCGACGAGGCCGACGAAGCCGATCGTGCCCGCGGCCGCGACGGCCGTGGCGCTGAGCAGCACGCTGAGCACCAGGAAACCGAGGCGTCCGCGCGCGAGGTCGAGGCCGAGGAGGCGGGGCGTGTCCGCGTCGAGCGAGACGAGGTCGAGCTCCTTGCGCCGGGCGACCGCGATGACCGCGCCGACGACGAGCACGGCCGCGACCGGCAGCACGTCCTGGAAGCCGCGCCCGTACGTCGAACCCGACAGCCACACCAGGGCCTTCGTCGCGCTGAACCGGTCGGTGAGCACGATCAGGAGGCTGATCAACGCCGCCGTCCCCGACGCCGTGCCGACACCGATCAGGACGAGCCGGCTCTGCTGGAACCCGCCCTTGGCCGCGAGCCCGAACACGATCGCCGAGGTGACTCCGGCGCCCGCGAACGCCGCGCCGGCGATGCTCCACGAGCCGGCGCCGGGCACCGTGGTGACCATGAGGACGGCGCCGAGCGCGGCGCCGCCGGAGACACCGAGGACGCCGGGTTCGGCGAGCGGGTTGCGGGTCACGGACTGCACGAGGGTGCCGGACAGGGCGAGCGCCGCGCCCGCGCACAGGGCCGCCAGGACGCGTGGAACCCGGGTGTCCAGGACGAACGTGATGGCCTGACCGGCCTGTCCGCCCGCCCAGTTGACGACGTCGCCGAGGAGCAGGGTGCTGTCGCCGAGGAGGACGCCGGCGACGGCCGTGCCGACCAGCACGGCGGCCAGGGCGACCACGGTGACCGCGAAGACCTTGCGGCTCGGGATGCGCAGCCGGTCCGGCGGCGCGGCGGCGTCCCCGTCGCGCAGTCGCATCGCCATCACGACGAGGAACACCGCGCCGACGACGCTGGTGACCACGCCCGTCGGCACGGTCACCGCCACCTGGGCGGAGGTCACGGCGCGCAGCAGCAGGTCGGATCCGAGCACGAGCGCGGCGCCGACGAGGCCCGCGACGGGGATCCGCACCCGGTGCGGAACGAGCGAGCGCACGCGACGGGCCACCGGCCTGACCAGGGCCGGGGCGCACAGGCCGACGAAACCGATCGGTCCGGCGATGGTGACGGCGGCCGCCGAGATGAGCGCCGCGAGCACGACGGCGGTGACGCGAGTGCCGCGCACCGGGATACCGAGGCCGCGCGCCGCGTCGTCCCCGAGGGTCAGCCCGTCGACGCGGCGGGCGATCAGCATGAGGCCGATGAGCGCGACCACCACGATGGGCGCCATGCGGGCCACACCGGCGAAACCGTTCTGGGCGATGCTGCCCTGGTTCCACTGGTAGAGGCCCTCGGTCTGTTCGGGGAAGAGCAGGATCAGCGACTCGGTGACGGCGTTGAGGCCGAGGGCGAGGGCGCTGCCCGCGAGGACCAGGCGGACGGTGGTGGCGGCGCGCCCGGCGAGGCCGAGCACGACGGCCGCCGCGGCGAGTCCGCCGATGAAGGCGACCGCGGAGGACGCGAACACGGAGGCGGTCGCGCCGGTGACCGCGAGCACGCCGAGCGCCAGGTACGAACCGGCGTTGACGGCGAGGGTGTCGGGCGAGGCGAGCACGTTGCGGCTGACCGCCTGCAGCACGGCGCCGGCCGCGCCGAGCGCGACGCCGACGAGCAGCCCGGCCACCATGCGCGGCAGCCGGGAGGCGACGACGACGGAGGCGTCGCCCGCCTCGGCCTGCCCGGTGAGGGCCTGCCACACCTGACGGGCGCCGACATCGGCCGTGCCGTAGGTGATGTCGACGACGGCGAGCACGGCGACGAGCAGCACGAGCCCGGCCGTCACCCCGACGGCGCCGAAGGACGGCGCCGTCAGAGTGCGGGGAGGTGAGGTGACGGCCACGTGCCTACTTCTTCGTCAGGGCGGCGACGACGCCGTCGATGTAGTGCTCCATCGACTTCGGTCCACCGAACAGCCAGGTCCCGTCGGGCAGTCGGTGCACGTCACCGGACTTCACGAAGGGCAGCGACTTCCACACGGAGTTGTCGGCGAGGTCCTTGGCGAAGACGTCGGAGCCGCCGGCCTTCTTGTTGCTGATGTACGTGAACCGCACGTCGTCGCCGAGCCCGGTGAGGCCCTCGACGTCGGTGGTGGCCAGGCCGTAGTCCTTGTCGCCCTTGACCTTCCAGGCGTTCTTCAGGCCGAGGTCCTCGTTGACGGTGCCGAGCAGGGAGCGGCCGGTGAAGGCGCGCACGGAGACCTGGTTGGAGGCCGAGTAGCCGTCGGCGGTGGCGATCTTCGAGCCGTCGGCGCCCGCGTCCTTGAGCGCCTTCTTGCCCTCGGCGAGCTTCGACTCGTACGCCTTCTTGGTGGCCTTGGCCTCGTCCTGCTTGCCGGTGGCCTTGGCGATGGTGTCGAGGGTCTCGAACACCGTGCCGACCTGGTCGGCACCGTCGGCCGACTTCACCTGGAGGACCGGGGCGATCTTCTTCATCTGCTTGACGGCGGACGCCGACAGGTCGTTCGTGGCGATGATGAGGTCGGGGGTGAGGCCCGCGATGCTGTCCATGCTGGGCTCGCCCCGAGTACCGATGTCCTTGGGCGAGTTGGTGAGCGGCGCGGCGGTGTCCCACGCCTTGTAGCCCTTGACGTCCGCGACGCCCGCGGGGTCGACGCCGAGCGTGACGAGGGACTCGACGACGTTCCACTCGGTGCCGACGACCTTGGTCGCCGGGCCGTCGAGGCTCACCTTGGAGCCGTCCACACCGGTCAGGGTGATCTTCTCGGACTTGGCGTCGGAGCCGGCCTTCGCGGGCTCGGAGGAGCCACAGGCGGACAGGACGAGGGCCGCGGCCGCGGCCGCCGAGGCGATGATCAGAGGGCGTCTCATGAGGTGCTCTGGAGCCTTTCGCTTCTGCTGTGGTGACGGCCTATCGCGCGGGTGCGCAGCCGTCCGGTGAAGGGGTCTGTGTCGACGTCGACGCGGATGCCGTACGTCTCGGAGAGGCGCTCGGAGCGCAGTACGTCCTCGGGGGCGCCGTCGGCGATGACGCGGCCGTCGCTGAGCAGCGCGATCCGGTCGGCGACGGCGGCCGCCTGGTCGAGGTCGTGCAGGACGACGCCGACGGCGATGCCGCCGTCGTCCGCCAGGTCCCGCATGAGGTCGAGGAGTTCGATCTGGTAGCGCAGGTCGAGGTAGGTGGTCGGCTCGTCGAGGAGGAGTACGCCGGTCTGCTGGGCGAGGCAGCTCGCCAGCCACACGCGCTGCAACTGCCCGCCGGAGAGCTGGTCGACGCCCCGGTCCGCGAGCGTCTCGACGCCGGTCAACGCGAGGACGTGTGCGACGACCTCGGGGCCGTCGGCGTCGGCCTGGCCCCACCGGCCGCGGTAGGGGTAGCGGCCGAACTCGACGACGTCGCGCACGGTGAGCCCGCCCGGCGTGGGTCTGCTCTGCGTCAACAGGGCGACCCGGCGAGCGAACTGGCGGGCGGTGAGGTCGAAGCCGTCGGCGGCGTCGGACGTGCCCGGATCGAGGCTCAAGGTGCCGTGCCGGGGCTTCTGCAGCCGTGCGACGGTCCGCAGCAGCGTCGACTTTCCGCTGCCGTTGGGGCCGACGAGGGCGGTCACTTCGCCGGGCTTGAGGACGAGGGCCGCGTCGTGCACGACGTCGACGCCGTCGTACGACACGGTCACATGCTCGGCCGACAGTTCGTGACCGCGCGGACGAGGGGCGCTACCTGCGCGTTCACCAGATCTCACGACTTGAAGGTTAGCCTAACCTTACCGGCCGGGGAACCCCGGGGACCGTGCCCCGATCGGCGCCGACCATGAATGGATCCGGCATGCGGGGTAGTCCGTCAGTGCAGCTCATCCCGCTCGAACTCCGAAGGGAGACACGCACCATGGCTCTGCGGAGCAACCCGAAGTACACCGTCCCCGGCCTCTCCGTCACCGAGGCCGGCGAGCTCATCGACATCCTGCAACTGCGCCTGCACGCCCTCAATGATCTGCACCTCACGCTCAAGCACATCCACTGGAACGTCGTCGGACCGCACTTCATCGCCGTGCACGAGATGATCGACCCGCAGGTCGACAAGGTCCGGGACATGGCGGACGAGGTCGCGGAGCGCGCCGCGGCGCTCGGCGGCGTCAGCCACGGCACACCCGGCGCGCTCGTCGCCGCGCGGACCTGGGAGGACTACAGCGTCGGCCGGGCGGACGCGCTCGCCCACCTCGGCGCCCTCGACGTCGTCTACACAGGTCTCGTCGAGGACGTCCGCAAGGCGGTCGAGCGGACCGGCGCGATCGACCTGGCCACCCAGGACCTGCTGATCGGGCAGCTGCGCGACCTCGAGAAGTTCCAGTGGTTCGTCCGCGCCCACCTGGAGACGGCGGGCGGCGCCCTGCGCACCGGTGACGCCGACACCGAGACGGAGGCGGCACGCCAGGCCGTACGGTGAGGCCCACGGGCCCGATCGTGTGACTGCGCCCCGGTGGTGCACCCCGCGCACCACCGGGGCCGTCTACGGTGGGAGTTCGTCAATTGTTGAATCGACGGGGCACCGCGCCGCGTCGATCGTGAGGAGCTCTCATGTCCGACGAAGAGCCGCAGCGCACAAGTAAGTTGGGCGTCGAGATGCGGCAGGTGTCTCTGGACGACGGCAGCGTGATGACGATCGTGTGCGACGCGGGCATGTCCGAGGCGGATGTGCGCTCGCGGGCGACCCGGATCGCGGAGGACAACCGGCGGTAGTAGCGGTCCGTCCTGGCCTTGCTTGCCCTTTCTTGCCCGAGAGGCAAGCAAAACGCCCAGGCTTCAACACTTTGTTTATGATCACCGGGTTCCCGCTCGTCCTGCCCGGAGATCGCATGTCCACGCCCCCGTCCGCCGCCTCCCGCCCTCATCCCCTGCACGCCCTGCGGGCCACCGTCTTCGCGATCGGCGCCCTGCTGGTGCTCGTCGCGGTCGGCGTGCTGCTGCGGCAGCCGCTCCTGATACCCCCGCTCGCCGCGAGCGCCGCCCTGGTGCACGGCGCGCCCGGACTGCCGATCTCGCAGCCGCGCAATCTCGTCGGAGGCCAGCTGATCTCCGCCGCCATCGGGTTCGGGACGCTCGCGGTGACGGGGAGCAACGGGTGGGGCGCGGCCGTCGCCGCCGGTCTCTCGCTGGGGGCGATGATGCTCACGCACCTCTCCCACTCCCCCGCCGCCGCCACGGCGGTGATCGTCGTGCTGCAGGCCCCGCACCCCGTCCCCTTCCTCTCCCTGCTCGCGCTGGGCACCGGGCTGCTGGTCGCCGTCGGACTGCTGCCGGGCCGGATCGGCGGACACCCCGTGCGCTACCCGCAAAGCTGGTGACCGCGGGCCCGTAGCTGTTAGTGTTCTTGGACCTTTCGCTTGATCGAGGAGAACGAACATGGCGGTGGACGACGACATCTCCGGGTGATGACCCGGCTCTCACAGGCCAGCGGCCGGTGCGCGGATGCATCGCCGGAGTGGCCTCACAGTCGTCCCCTTTCCTGTTCCGGGCAGCCGTATCGGTCTGTCCGTCTCCCACGCGAGGTCTGCTTCCGTGTCCGACGCTTCGGTCGTCAGCTCGAACCTGTCCTTCTCCTGGCCCGACGACACCCCGGTGTTCGACGGCCTCTCCTTCTCCGTGCCGACGGGCCGCACCGGTCTCGTGGCCCCGAACGGCGCGGGCAAGAGCACCCTTCTCAAGCTGATCGCCGGTGAGCTGAAGCCGACCGGCGGCTCGGTGACCGTGCACGGTGTGCTCGGCCATCTCCCCCAGAACCTGCCGCTGGCCGGCTCGCTCACCGTGGCCGAGGTGCTCGACGTCGCCGAGATCGTCCGTGCCCTGGACGCCGTCGAGTCCGGGGATGTGAGCGAGGAACACTTCACCGTCATCGGCGACGACTGGGACATCGAGGAGCGCACCCGCGCCGAACTCGACTCCCTCGGCCTCGGTGCCCTCGGTCTCGACCGGCGTCTCGACACGCTCAGCGGCGGTCAGATCGTCTCCCTGGGGCTCGCCGCCCAGCTGCTGCGCCGACCCGATGTGCTGCTCCTCGACGAGCCGACCAACAACCTCGACCTCGACGCACGCCGCCACCTGTACGACGTGCTGGAGCGCTGGAACGGCTGCCTGCTGCTGGTCAGCCACGACCGCGCACTCCTCGAACGCATGGAGCGGATCGCCGAACTGCACCACGGTGAACTGCGCTGGTACGGAGGCAACTTCACCGCGTACGAGGAGGCGGTGAGCGCGGAACAGGACGTCGCCGAGAAGAACGTCCGCAACGCCGAACAGGAGGTCAAGCGCGAGAAGCGGGAGTTGCAGCAGGCCCGTGAGCGCGCCGAGCGGCGTGCGAGCAATGCCGCGCGCAACCTGAAGAGCGCCGGACTGCCCAAGATCTTCGCGGGGACCATGAAGCGTGGCGCCCAGGAGTCCGCGGGCCGGGCCGGGCAGACGCACGCGGCCCGCGTCGGCGATGCCAAGGCACGTCTCGACGAGGCGGAGCGCGCCGTGCGCGATGATCCGCGCCTCGTCCTCGATCTGCCCGACACCAAGGTGCCCGCGGGCCGCACCCTCGTACTGGCCGAGCACGCGCAGGTCCGCCACGGCGAGCGGGACCTGTTCTCCGCCGGGGGCCTCGACTTCGCGGTGCGGGGTCCTGAGCGCATCGCGCTGACGGGTCCCAACGGGGCGGGGAAGACGACCCTGTTGCGGCTCGTGAGCGGTGATCTCCAGCCGAGCGGGGGCAGCGTGAAGCGGGCCGACGGCCGGATCGCCTATCTGTCTCAGCGTCTGGACCTGCTCGACCCCGAGCGCACCGTCGCCGAGAACTTCGCCGCGTTCGCGCCGGGGCGCCCGGCGGCGGAGCGGATGAATCTGCTGGCCAGGTTCCTGTTCCGCGGCCCGCGCGCCCAGCTGCCGGTCGGGGTGCTGTCCGGCGGGGAGCTGCTGCGGGCCACCCTGGCCTGCGTGCTGTGCGCGGAGCCGGCCCCGCAGCTGCTGCTCCTCGACGAGCCGACGAACAACCTCGACCTGGTCGGCGTCGGCCAGCTGGAGAGCGCGCTCGGCTCCTACCAGGGCGCGTTCATGGTGGTCAGCCACGACGAGCGGTTCCTCGCGCGGATCGGAGTGGAGCGCGGGCTGCGGCTCGCGGGCGGCAAGCTGACCGAGGTGGGGGCGCCCGAGATGTGACCCGCCGGCGTGACGACATGGCCCGCCCGAGGTGTACGCCCGGCGGGCCCCACCGCTGCTCACGTCGGACGGAACACAGCTCATGGCCACGACCGCCCTCATCGCCCACGACCTGATCCGCACCCTCGGCACCCGCCGCGTGCTCGATGGTGTGTCGCTCACCGCCGCTCCCGGCCGCCGCATCGGCCTGATCGGCGAGAACGGGGTCGGCAAGTCGACCCTGCTGCGCCTGCTCGCCGGCGTCGACACACCCGACTCCGGCAGCGTCGTACGGCCGCCCGACCTCGGCTTCCTCCAGCAGGAGGCGCCGTACGAGGCCACGACGACGATCGCGGACGTGCTGGCCGACGCGCTGCGCGAGACCCGCGCCGCACTCGCCGAGCTCGACCGGATCGGCGACGAGCTCGCCCGGACACCGGAGGACTCCGACACGTATCCGGAACTCCTCGCCACCTATGGGCAGTTGCTTGAGGATGCCCGGGAACGCGAGGCATGGGACGCGGACCGGCGCGCCGAGATCACCCTCGCCGGGCTCGGCCTCGGGTCGCTCGCCCACACCCGCGCCCTGGGTTCGCTCTCCGGTGGCCAGCGCGGGCGGCTCTCCCTGGCGGCGCTGCTCGCGCGCCGCCCCGCCGCGCTACTGCTCGACGAGCCGACGAACCATCTCGACGACGACGCCGCGCTGTTCGTGGAAGAACAGGTGCGGGCACTGCCCGGCGTGGTCGTCCTCGCCAGCCACGACCGGGCGTTCCTCGACGCCGTCTGCACGGACCTTGTCGACCTCGATCCGGCAGTGGAGGGGCCCGTGCGGTTTGGCGGCAACTACAGCGCCTACCTCGGGGAGAAGCGAGCAGAGCGGGGGCGGTGGGAGCGGCGATTCGCCGAGGAACAGGAGGAGTTGGTCGCGCTGCGGCACGCGGCCGGTGTCTCGGCGCGCCGCGTCGCCCCGGACCGTGCTCCGCGCGACAACGAGAAGATGGGGTACGGCGTCCGCGCCAACCGGGTGCAGAGTCAGATCTCACGCCGGGTCCGTAACGCCACCCGGCGCCTGGAGGAGTTGGAGCGCACCCAGGTCGCCGCGCCTCCCCCGCCGCTGCGCTTTCGGCCCGACCGCCTCGCCGACAGGTGGTCGGGCGAGGGCGAGGACATCGATGAGCCGCTGGTGTCCCTGCGGGCGGTCGATGTTCCGGGACGGCTCACCCTGGACCGGCTCGACGTCACGCCCGACGACCGCCTACTGGTCACGGGTGCCAACGGCAGTGGGAAGTCAACCCTGTTGGCGGTTCTTGCCGGGCAGCTGACGGCGCGCGGCGGGACACGGCGGCGGGCGGGACTGTCGGTGGGGCTGCTCGCCCAGGACTCCGTGTTCGCGCGGCCCGAGCGCACCGCCCGGGACACGTACGCGCAGGAGCTCGGGTTCGCGCGGGCCGAGGCGGTGCCGCTGGCCGGGCTCGGCCTGCTGGGCCCGGCCGACCTCGGCAAGCCCGTGGGCCGGCTTTCGGTCGGCCAGCGGCGCCGGCTCGCGCTCGCGCTGCTCGTGGCGGATCCGCCGGAGCTGCTGCTGCTCGACGAGCCGACGAACCATCTGTCCCCCACGCTGTGCGACGAGTTGGAGGACGCGCTGGGCGCGGGGCCCGGCGCCATCGTCGTCGCCTGCCACGACCGCCGGCTGCGCGAACGCTGGCAGGGCCGGGAGATCCGCCTCGTACGGGACGCACACGAAGGATCGTGACTTAGGGCGAGATCACGGGTCCAGGGGTGCCATTCACGCCAAACAGCCCCACCTTTCACGCATCCTTCGACCCGAAACACCCCGTTAACCCACGAGCCACCTTTGCAGAGTTAACCTGTCTCTTGACCATCAGTTGACCGTACGTTGGCTATCTCTTGGTGAGAGATATGCGAGGGGAAACCATGTCCCGAGGTGGGAGCAAGCGCACAGCGATGGCCTTTGTCATCGCCCTGCTGCTGTCGCTCCCCCTGCTCGCGTCCGGACATTCGTTCGCTTCCGCACATACCCCGGTCGCGGCGCCGGCCGACGCGAAGGCCTGCCACGGCGACGGGACAGCCCCCCAGGGGCCCGCCGAAGCGGTCCGTACCCGCGACCGCCATCGGACGGCCGCGGGCTCGTCCCAGCTTCCCCACCCCGACGCCGAGTCACTCGCGCCGCGCATCACCGCCGCATCGGCGATCGCACCACACGCCTCGTACGCCAGACCGGTCAGATCCATCGACGAGCTGACAGCGGCGTCCCTTCAGGTCTTCCGCTGCTGATTCCCGACAGCTGTTCCCCCACCTGTCCTGCCCGTCCGACGCGCCCTGCCGGCGCGCCAGGAGGAATCACCACACATGCAGCCCCTCATCGACAACGCCCGCACGTTCGGCCGGCGCCCTGAGGAGTTCGCCAGTCACGCCGACGGCCAGTCCCCGCAGGTCCTGTTCATCACCTGCTCCGACTCTCGCGTCGTGCCGGCCCTGATCACGGGCGCGCGCCCCGGTGAGCTGTTCGAGCTCCGCACCGCGGGCAACATCGTGCCCCCGTACGCCAATGGCAGCCCCTGCGGGGAGACCGCCACCATCGAGTACGCCGTGGAAGTCCTCGGCGTCCAGGACATCGTCGTGTGCGGGCACTCGCACTGCGGGGCGATCGGCGCGCTGGTGCGCGGCGACGACCTCGCGGCCGTGCCCGCCGTCAGGGACTGGCTCGCGCACGCCGCGGACGAGCCCGGCGCGTGCGATCCGGCCGACGTCACCGTCTCCTCGGCCGTCCAACAGCACGTCCTCGCCCAGCTGCTCAGGCTGCGCTCCTACCCGTGTGTGGAGCGCGGGCTCGCCGACGGCCGCCTCACGCTGCGCGGCTGGTACTACGAGGTGCACACCGGCGGCGTCCGCGAACACCGTGTCGACACCGACGCGTTCGAGACTCTGTGAGCGCCACCGTGACCGAACCCACCCCCCACACCCCGACTCCCAAGTTCCCTCATCTCAAGGCGGACTTCACCGCCTCGCTCGTCGTGTTCCTGGTGGCACTTCCGTTGTGCGTCGGCGTGGCCGTCGCCTCCGGTGTGCCCGCCGAACTCGGTTTGATCACCGGCATCGTCGGCGGCATCGTCACCGGCCTGATGCGGGGCAGCAGCCTCCAAGTGTCGGGGCCTGCCGCCGGGTTGACCGTGCTCGTGTACGAAGCGGTGCGCGAGTTCGGTCTGCCGGTCCTTGGTGTCATCGTGCTGGCGACCGGCCTCTTGCAGATCGCGATGGGCGCGCTGAAGGTGGGCCGCTACTTCCGGGCCATCTCGGTGTCGGTCGTCGAGGGCATGCTCGCCGGCATCGGCCTGGTCCTGATCGCGGGCCAGCTGTACTCGGTACTCGACGCCAAGGCCCCGGAGTCCGGGATCGGCAAGATAGCGGGGCTCCCGGAGGCGTTCCTCGACGCGCTCGGCAGCACCAGTGCGCTGGCCTCGCTCGCCCTGGGCGCCGGGACCGTCGCGATCCTCGTGTTCTGGAAGCACATGCCGCGCAAGGCGCGCGTCGTTCCCGGTCCGCTCGCCGCGGTGGGCCTGGCCATGCTGGCGGCGTTCGTGTTCGACGCGCCCGTCACCATGGTCGAGGTCAACGGTCTGCTCGGCTCGATCCAGCCGCCGCCGCTCGAGGCGTTCGGTGAGCTCCTCTCCGTCGGTGTGCTCGGCATGCTCGTGGCGTTCACGCTGATCGCCTCGGCGGAGTCGCTGTTCAGCGCGGCGGCCGTGGACCGGATGCACGACGGTCCGCGCACCGCGTACGACAAGGAGCTGCTCGCCCAGGGCGCGGGCAACGCGGTGTGCGGCGTGCTCGGCGCGCTGCCGATGACCGCGGTGATCGTGCGCAGCTCGGCCAATGTGCAGGCGGGCGCCAAGACGAAGGCTTCGCGGGTCATGCACGGCGTATGGCTGCTGCTGTTCGCCGCGCTGCTGCCCGCGCTGCTCGCCTTCATCCCGATCCCGGCCCTCGCGGGTGTGCTGGTCCACGCCGGGGCGAAGCTGGTGCCCGTACGGGCACTGGTGAAGCTCTGGCGCGACCATCGCGGTGAGGCGCTGATCCTGGTCGTCACCGCGGTGTCGATCGTGGCGGTCAGCATGTTCGAGGGCGTGCTCATCGGCCTCGCCCTGTCGATCGTGAAGACCGCCTGGGAGGCCTCGCACATCAAGCTGGAGATCATAGACAAGGGCGCGGGCCCGGTGCAGGCTCACCTGTCCGGCAACGCGACGTTCCTCAAGCTGCCGAAGATCCTCGACAGCCTGGAGGCACTCCCGCAGGACCGCCCCGTGGAGCTGAACCTGTCCGGCCTCCACCACCTGGACCATGCGTGCCGCACGGCCCTGGAGAACTGGGCGGAACGCCACAGCTCCGCGGAGACGGAACCGGTGAAGGTGACATCGACCTGACCCCGCTGCGAAAGCCCCGACTCCCTTGCCACGCAAGGGAGTCGGGGCTTTCGCGCGCCGTTCGTACCCGAACGCTCAGCTGTGTGACGGGAGTTCGGCGCAGGTGGAGGTCGCGGGTTCGCCGGAGAGGCGGTCGGTGAGCCAGGTGATCGCCGGGCCCTGGTCGGTGAGGAGCGGGGCGAAGTGGTTGATCAGGGCGCGGCCGACGTCCGGGAGTTTCACCGGCTTGTATGTGACCTGGGCTCCGCGGCCGCACCAGTCGACGGCCAACTGGCGGGCCTGGCCGTGCGGGACGAGGTTGTCGCTGACACCTGTGGCGACGCGCACCGGGCTCTGCGGCTCGATGGTGCCGATGCGCTGCTGGTCGAGGAACTCCTGGAGGCGGGGTTCGGCCTTGATGATGTCTTCGAGGGTCTGGCCGTCCTTCGTCCAGGCCGAGCTCTTCTTCGACGAGTAGCCGAGGATGGCGTCGCCGACGCACGCCGTGGAGAAGTCCTTCAGGGCGGCCCGCCCCTTGTCGTTCAGGTGCTTGTCGGCGATCGCCTGAAGCTCCGGGTCCGACTGCAGGAACCCGTTGAGCGACCAGCCGAGCGCGCCGACGAGGTCGGTTCCGTCGATGGCCTTGGTGGTCGCGGTCAGGTCGGCGGGCGGCGCTCCCGCGTACGTGCCCGAGAGCGTGACTTCGGGCGCGTAGGTGGGCTGGAGTTCGGCGGCGGCCGCGGTGGCGCCGCCGCCCTGGCTGTAGCCGAAGAGGCCGACCCGCGAGCCGCTGGTGATCGTGGCGTCCTTGAGGGCGCGGGCGGCCCGCACGGCGTCGAGCACGGCGTGCGCCTCGTCGAGCCGGTTCACGTAGGTGTGCAGGCGGTCCGTGGCGCCCAGGCCGATGTAGTCGGTGACGACGACGGCGACGCCCTTCGCGAGGAGCCGGTAGATCGCCAGGTCCTCGTAACCGGCAACCAGTGTCCGCCCGTTGATGCGCAGAGGGTGCTCGAGACCCATCGACGCCGCGCACTGGTCGCCCTGCCCCTGCGTGCCGGGGGCGAGTGCCACGAGTGGGCGGGGGCCGGAGCCGCGCCACTTGGCGCTGGGCTCGATGTACGCCCCCGTGGACGCGGCGGGCTTCCCGTTGGAGTCGGTGGTCTTGTACATGATGCGGGTCGCCTTGCCGGGCAGCGGTCCGTTCAGGCCGGGCAGGCTGAGGGCGAGCGGGAGCCCCTCGCTGCGGATCAACGACCCGTTGGCGCCGGGCAGTTCGGCCGGCGGGTTGTAGAACGCGGGGATCGTGACACCGCGCGAGACCGTGTCACCGGAGGTCTCCGCTCCGGTGGCTGCCGCGGCGGGCACGGCCTGCGCACCGACACACGCGGCGAGGGTGACAGCGGCGGCCAGTAGGCGGGTGGGGGCGGCGGGCATGGCGAACCTCCGGTCTACGGGCGGGAGTCGACCCCCGCCTGGCGGCTGTCGGCCGGAAAACCGGGCAGGCCGACGGCGCGTCCGGAGCGGTCGTCCCACCGCCACCGCGCGCCTTGCCGGACGCTATCCAGACAACCGTTACCGCGGGTAGCACCGGGAACGTTACGGTTCAGTAACTTACGGCCGCACCGTGATCCCGAGGAGGTCACCGACCGTGCGGACCACACCGTTCTCGGTGTTGGCCGGGGCGCGCAGCCGGGCGCGGACCAGGACGTCGGGGTGGGCGTTGGCCATGGCGTAGGACCAGTCGGCGGTGTCCAGCATCTCCAGGTCGTTGCGGTAGTCGCCGAACACCACGGTCTGCGCGGGGGTGACACCCAGGGCGTCCTGGAGCCTGCGGACGGCGGCACCCTTGTTCGCGGCGGGGTTCATGACGTCGATCCAGTGCCGGCTGGAGACGACGACCTGGTGGGAATCGGCGAGCGGCGCGAGGAGCGGGGCGGTGGTGTCCTGCGCGTTGCCGAAGTCGAAGAGCGCGACCTTGACGAACTCGTCCTCGACGGCGGTGGCGTCGGCGACGATCTCGTGGGCGGCGTAGTACTTGCGGACCTGCGTCATGAACGCCTCGTCGGAGCGCTCCACGTAGGCGGACCGCTTCCCGCAGACGACGACGCCCACGTCGGCCCCGCCCTCGTCGACGAGGGCGCGCACCGACTTCACGATCCACTCGACGACGCCCCGCTCCAGCGGGTCGGAGCTGACCTCGACGCCGCCGCGCACGACGTACGCGCCGTTCTCCGCGACGTAGACCATGCCGCTGTCGTCGACGGCTTCGAACTCGGCGGCGAGCGTCGCGTACTGCCGTCCGCTGGCGGGGCAGAAGGCGATGCCGCGACGGTTCATTTCGGCCAGGAGCGGCCAGAGGGAATCCGGTATCTTCCCGTCGCCGTCCAGGAGCGTGCCGTCCATGTCGGTGACGACCAGGCGGATGTCGGGCAGGGTGGCGGCGGCCGCCTGGTGCTGGGTGTTCACGGTGGTTCCTGGTTCGGTGGTGCGGGCCGCGGGACCCCGGGCGCGGGCGCGGCACCACCAGTCTAAAAGGGCCACCCTCCCCGCCCTGACCGGCCAACACTCTTGATCATGCGCACGCCCGCGCCGTACGGTTCCGGCACTCACCCCCGCGCGGGACCAACCCAACCTGGAGCACGCCATGCCCCGATTCACGCTGGATGGCACCGTTTTGCGGTACGACGATCTCGGCCCCGCGGACGGCGTCGCGGTCGTGCTGATCCACGGGCATCCGTTCAACCGGACCCTGTGGGCCACCCAGGCGGAGGCGCTCGCGGCGGCCGGGTACCGGGTACTCACGCCCGATCTGCGCGGCTACGGCGAGAGCGATGTCACTCCGGGGCAGGTGCTGCTGGCGCGCTTCGCGGACGACATCGCCGCACTCCTGGACGAGCTGGGCCTCGACACCGCCGTGGTCGGTGGTGTGTCCATGGGCGGCCAGATCGCCATGGAGTTCCACTTGCGGCACCCGGACCGCACCCGCGCGCTCGTCCTGTCCGACACCTCAGCGCCGCCCGAGACCCCCGAGGGCAAGATCCACCGCAACCGGCTCGCGGTGCGGCTGCTCGCCGAGGGCATGGGCGGGTACGCGAGCGAGGTCATCGACAAGATGCTCGCGCGCTACAACGTGGCCGCGCTGCCGGAGGTCGCCGCGCATGTCCTCGGCATGATGCAGGTCACCGACCCGCGCGGGGCCGCGGCGGCGCTGCGCGGCCGTGCCGAGCGCCCCGACTACCGGGACAGCCTCGCGGCGGCCCGGGTTCCCGCCCTCGTCGTCGTCGGCGCGGACGACGTGTACACGCCGGTCCCGGACGCCGAGGAGATCGTGAAGCTGGTGCCGGACTCGGTGCTGCGGGTGATCGACGGGGCCGGGCACCTGCCGGGCGTGGAGCAGCCCGAGCTGTTCAACGCCGTGCTCCTGGACTTCCTCCGCGACCGCTGCCCGACCGGATAGGGCAGGGCTGTGACCCGTTCCGCGAGCGACCGGCTGCTCGACGCGCTCGGCGCCTTCGACCAGCAACACCCGTCGCTCACACTGACCCAGCTCGCGCACCGCGCCGATCTTCCGCTGCCCACGGCGCACCGGCTCGTCGGCGCGCTCTCCCGCTGGGGCGCCCTGGAGCGCGACGACGCGGGGAACTACCACGTGGGGCTGCGCCTGTGGGAGATCGCGGCGCTCGCCCCGCGCGGTCTCGGCCTGCGCCAGGCGGCGCTGCCGTTCCTCGAGGACCTGTACGAGGCCACGCACGAGAACGTGCACCTGGCCGTGCGCGACGGCCGTGAGGTCGTCTACATCGAGCGCCTGTCGGGTCGTTCGGCCGTGGGCGTGCACTCGCGGGTCGGCGCACGCTGGCCGCTGCACGCGACGGGCGTGGGCCTGGTGCTGCTCGCGCACGGCGGCCTCGATCTGCAGGACCGCTACCCGGAGGGCGGGCTCGACGCGTTCACCCCGTACACCGTCACCGATCCGGTGCGGCTGCGCCGGATGCTGGCCGAAGTGCGGCGCGTGGGCGTCGCGGTGAGTGACCGTCAGGTCACCGACGACGCGCTGTCGGTGGCGGCGCCGGTGCGCGGTCCGCGTGGGGATGTCGTCGCCGCGGTCTCCGTCGTCGTACCGGTCGAGGGCGCGCGGACGCCTGCGCTGATTCCGGCGGTGCAGTTGGCCGGACGCGGCATTTCGCGTGCTCTGGGGTGGCAACCCGTCTCGAGCGTGCCCCCGGCTTCCGTCTGACGGAAGTGCCGTTGTGGGGCTGTGGTCCAGCTCACCACTGTGGTCGGTGACGCGCGGCGACGGTGCCGCGCGCGGTGACTGGAGGGACGCCCGTCATGACCGGCAACTCGTCTTACTCGGACTTCGCCCGCGATCAGTGGTACGTCGCCGCGTGGTCCAAGGAGGTGGGCCGGGAGCTGCTCGGCCGCACGATCCTCGGCGAACCGATCGCCTTCTACCGCACCGAGGCCGGGGAGCCGGTCGCGCTCGCGGACCGCTGTGTGCACCGCCGCTATCCGCTGTCGGCGAGCGGGCTCGACGGGGACCGGGTGGTGTGCGGATACCACGGGTTCACCTACGACACGACGGGCACGTGTGTGTTCGTGCCGGGGCAGAAGCGGGTGCCGCGGACAGCACGGGTGAGTTCGTACCCGGTCGCCGAGGTCGACGGGATGGTGTGGGTGTGGGTCGGTGACCCGGAGCGGGCCGACGCGTCCGTCATCCCACGCGCCCCGCACCTGGTCGCGGACGGTTTCGTGACCGTGGAGGGCATGGAGCCGATCGACGCGGACTTCATGCTCCTGGTCGACAACCTCATGGACCTCTCCCACGAGACGTATCTGCACGGCGGTTACATCGGCACGCCCGAGGTCGCCGAGACACCCATCGCAACGGAGGTCGACGAGGAGTCCGGGATCGTGCGGGTGTCGCGACACATGAAGGACGCCGAGTGCCCGCCGTTCTACGCCCGTTCCACCGGCATCGAGGGCCGCATCGACCGGCGCCAGGACATCGAGTACCACGCGCCGTGCCTGTATCTGCTGCACAGCACGATCAGCCCGTCGGGGCAGGAGACACCCGCGTTCCGCACAGAGATCACGTATGCGATCACGCCGTCATCGCCGGGCAAGGTGTACGACTTCTGGGCGGTGTCGCGGGACTTCGCGACCGAGGACGATGAAGTGACCACGTTCCTAAGGGACTTCAACCACACCGTCGTCATGCAGGACGTGGACGCGCTCAATCTGTTGCAGCGCACCCTGGACACCGAGCCGGAGGGTTACCAGGAGCTCAGCATCAACATCGACACGGGCGGGCTGGCCGCGCGCCGCATCCTCGGGAAGCTGGCGGCGCGGTGAACAGGCCCGTCTACCGCATCGAATGGCTCCCCGGCACCGACCTCCTCGACGGCCGCTGCCACTGCGGCGCGCAGGCCATGAGTGAGGACCCGGTCAGCATGTGGGAGTGGATGCTCGCCCACCCGGACCACCCGCAGGCCCCCGATCAGAAGGACCGCACCTCGTGAGCGACCCGCTCGACCGCCCCGACACGTACGACCTCGTCGTCGCCGAACGCCGCCCGGAGGCCGACGGCGTCGTCTCGCTGCTGCTGCGCCGCCCGGACGGTGCTCCGCTGCCCGTGTGGGAGGCGGGCGCGCACATCGACCTGCTGCTCATGGAAGGGCTCGAGCGCCAGTACTCGCTGTGCGGTGGTGACGCCCGCTCCTGGCGGATCGCCGTGCTGCGCGAGCGGGACGGGCGGGGTGGCTCGGCGCATGTGCACGGCGAGCTTCAGGAAGGCGCGGCGGTACGTGCCCGCGGGCCGCGCAACCACTTCCGGCTCGAACCGGCACCCGCATACCGGTTCGTCGCGGGCGGCATCGGCATCACGCCGATCGTGCCGATGCTGTCCGCGGCGGCCGACCAGAAGGCGGAGTGGTCCCTGCATTACGGGGGCCGTTCCCGCTCGACGATGGCGTTCGCCGAGGAGTTGACCGCCCGGCACGCAGGCGGGCGGCTCGAACTCGTCGAGGGCCTGCTGGACCTCCCTGCGGTCCTCGCGGATCTGCGACCCGGTGAACTCGTCTACGCCTGCGGTCCCGAACCGCTGCTGGCCGCCGTCGAGGAGCTGGTGCCGGCCGAGGCGCTGCGCACGGAGCGGTTCAACCCGACGGAGGCCGACACCAGTGGTGACACGGCCTTCGTGGTCGACCTCGCGTCCTGCGGGCGGACGTTGAAGGTCCCGGCCGACCGGACGATCCTCGCCACGTTGCAGGAGGCCGGGATCCAGGTGCTGTACTCCTGCGCCGAGGGTACGTGCGGCACCTGCGAGACGGATGTGATCGCCGGGGAGGTCGACCACCGCGACAGTGTGCTCACGGCGGCCGAGCGGGACGCCAACGAGACGATGATGGTGTGCGTCTCGCGGGCGAAGGGCGAGCGGCTCACGCTGGATCTGTGACCGCCGCGTCCGTGACCGCCTCGGCCTCCGGTTGCGTCGCGTGTTCCGCGCGGCGCAGCAGCGTGGCCGCCACCAGGCCTCCGGTCAACACGGCAGCCGCGCCCACGAGTTGACCGGTCTCCAGAGCCGAGCTGAAGGAGCGTGTCACCGTGTGCCGTTCGGCCGCCGAGTCGGTCGCGGCGAGGGCGGCGGGCAGCGAGGCCGCGGCCACCGGTACGAGCGCGGAGAAGCGGGCGCTGAGCACGGCGCCGAGGACGGCGACGCCGATTCCGCTGCCGAACTCGGTGACCGTGCCCTGGATGCCGGCCCCGGCCCCCGCCTTCTCGCGGGGGATCGCGCCCATCACGGCGACGGCCATCGCCGGGTTGGCGAACGCGCAGCCCACACCCATGAGGACGAGCCCGACGAGCAGGCCCCCGTACCCGTCCACGACCCGCCCGGCGAGGGCGACCGCGGCGAGTCCGCAGGCGAGGAGGGTCATGCCGACGGCCACGGACCCCGGGATGCCGAGCCGCTTGCTCAACCGGGCCGACACTCCGGTGAAGTTGAGCAGCACGACGGTGAGCGCGAAGGGCGCGGTGCGCAGCCCGGCCTCCAACGGGCCGTAGCCCAGGACGAATTGGAGCTGCTGCGTGAGCAGGAAGAGCGCTCCCCCGCTGCCGAACGTGATCAGTACGGCGCCGATCACGGCCCCGGTGAACGTCGGGTTGCGGAAGAAGCTCATGTCGAGCATGGGGTCGCGTACGTGCCGTTCCCACAGCACGAACCCGGTCAGCGCGCACACCCCGAGCCCCGCGCCCGCGAGCACGTACGGGGAGGACCAGCCGTGGTCGGGTCCCGAGACGACGGCGTAGACGAGCGAGGCCATCGCGACCGTCGACAGGAGTGCGCCCAACAGGTCGGGGCGGTGGCTCTGTTCGGCCCGGCTCTCCGGCACGAGGACGCCGACGGCGCACAGGCCGAGCAGCACGACGGGCACGTTGACCATGAAGAGCGAGCCCCACCAGAAGTGGGCGAGGAGAACGCCGCCGACCAGCGGTCCCGCCGCGAAACCGAGGGCGTTGACGGCGGCCCAGACGCCGATGGCGCGGACGCGTTCGTCGTCGTCGAAGACCTGCACGGCCACCGCGAGGGTGGTGGTCAGCAGGAGGGCGCCACCCACGCCCATGCCGGCGCGCGCGGCGATCAACTGGCCGGTGTTGTGGGCGAGTGCGGCGGCGAGGGAGCCCGCGCCGAACAGTACGAGACCGCTCAGAAGCAGCTTCTTGCGGCCGTAGCGGTCGGCGGCGGCGCCCGCCGCGAGCAACAGTCCCGCCTGCACGAGCACGTACGCGTTGATGATCCACTGGACGTCGGCGGTGTCGGCGCCGAGGTCGGCGGTGAGGGTGGGGACGGCGACGTTGAGGATCGTGTTGTCGAGGATGACGACGAGTTGCGCGAGGCAGATCACGCCGAGGATGAGCCAGCGGCGCGGGTCCCTCGGCCGGGCGGGCGCGGGGGCGGTCGGCTGCTCGGCGGCGGGCGTCGCCGTCATGCGGGCTCCTTGTGGGCAGGCGGAGAACACGGGGGCCATCCCGTTGGTTAGGTAACCCTAACTCAACGGATGGCTCGCGTCCGCCCCACCCCACCAGGGCCTATAGCGTGCGATGCATGATGTGCAGCCCGACCCTGCCGTGCCGCGGGTGCTCGAACGCCGCGGGCACCGTGCCGAGGATCGTGAAGCCGAGCGAAGTCCACAGCCGGACGGCCGGGTTGGTCTCGACGACGGCGTTGAAGACCATGGCGCGGTAGCCGTCCGCCGTCGCCGTGGTGAGGACGTGTTCGGCCAGCGCCCGGCCGTGCCCGTGGCCGCCGTGGTCGGGGTCGACCATGAATCCGGCGTTGGCGATGTCCCGCGCCGGACCGCTGTAGTTCGGCTTCACGTACGCGCTCGCGACGACGTCACCCGCGTCGTTCTCCAGGACGTGGACGCGCTTGCCCGCGCCCTCGGTCCACAGGGCGCGAGCCTCGGGCTCGCTGGTGTCGGGGTCCCAGGCGTAGGTCTCGCCCGCGCGCACGATCCGCCGCCAGAACGGCCAGATCCGCTCCCAGTCCCCGTCCCGGATGTCTCTGATCTTCATGGTGCGGAGTCTGGCACGGGCCGGGCCGCCCTGCCGCCGCTGCGGGGACGCGCTGCTCCTGGGGGACAGAGGACCTTCTGCGGGGATCAGAAGGGATACGGCGCGATCTGCGGGCGGACGGTCACCCACTGCGTCTCGGTGAACGCCTCGATGTTGGCCTGCGCGCCGCCGAACCGGGAGCCGTTGCCGGAGTCGCCGACGCCGCCGAAGGGCGCGCCCGGCTCGTCCATGACGGTCTGTTCGTTGATGTGCACCTTCCCGGAGTGGATCCGGTCGGCGAGGGTCATGGCGGTGCCGACATCGCCGAGGATGCCGACGGACAGGCCGTACGGCGAGGCGTCGACGATGCGGGCCACCTCGTCGAGGTCCCGGTAGGCGCGCACGGGCGCGACGGGTCCGAAGATCTCCTCGCGCCAGGCAGGGCTGTCGTCGTCGAGGCCGGTGAGGACGGTCGCCGGGTAGTACGGGGCGTCGGGCTTGCCACCCGCGGCGATCTTCGCGCCCGCGGCGACGCTGTCGGTCACCACCTGGTCGATGTGGGCGAGTTGGCGGCCGTCGATGATCGGGCCGAGCGCGACGTCGCCGGCGGCGGGGTCACCGACGGGCAGCCGGTTCGCCTTCTCCGCGAGCAGCGCCACGTACTCGTCGACCTGCGACGCGTGGACGAGGTGGCGGCCGGTCGCCATGCAGATCTGGCCCTGGTGGAGGTACGAGCCGAACGCGCCGGCCGAGGCGGCGGCGGGGAGGTCGGCGCCGGGGAGGACGACGAGCGCGTTATTGCCGCCGAGTTCGAGGTGGACCTTCTTGAGGTTGCGGGCCGCGGCCTCACCGACCTTGCGTCCGGCGGCAGTTGACCCGGTGAAGGAGACCACGGAGACCTCGGGTGCCTCGACGGCGGCGGCGCCGACGCTCGCGTCGCCGGGCAGCAGGTGAAGCAGCCCCTCGGGCAGGCCCGCCTCCTCGAAGATGCGGACGATGGTGACACCACCGCACACCGCGGTACGCGGGTCCGGCTTGAGGAGCACGGCGTTGCCGAGGGCGAGCGCGGGCGCGACGGAGCGGATGCCGAGGATCAGCGGGAAGTTGAACGGCGCGATGACCGAGACGACGCCCGCGGGTACGCGGCGCGCGAACGACCAGCGGGGTTCGCCGCTGCTGAGCACGTCGCCGAGCGGGTGTGCGGGCAGGGCGGCGTCCTCGTAGCACTCGGCGGCGGCGAAGTCGGTCTCGACGGCGGCCTTGGCGCGGGTCGAGCCGGCCTCGCGGACGATCCAGTCCTTGATCTCCTCGGCGTGCTCGGCGAACAGGTCACCGGCCCTGCGCAGCACGGCGGCGCGCTCGGCGGGCGAGGTGCGGGCCCACTCCTGCTGGGCCTCGGCGGCCCGCTTGGCGGCGCGGGACACATCGTCGGCGGTGGCGCTGCCGATCGCACCGAGCCGCTGCCCGGTGGCGGGTTCGACGACGGCGGACGTGCCCCCGCTGCCCGCGGTCCAGCCGTCGAGGTGGATCCGCTCGTGCCATACGGGGTTTTCGAGGAGAGTCATGTTCACTCCGGTGAGGTGGGGTGGGTGTCGACCTGGATGAGGCGGGGCCCATCGGTCGCGGTCTTCTTCAACTGCTCGCGCAGATCGGCGAGTTCGGTGACGGCGGTGGCGGGCACCCCGTAGCCCGCGGCGAGCGCGGTGAAGTCGAGGCCGGGGATCTCGGTGCCCGGCACGTCCGGGGTGTCGAGCAGTGTCCCGAACCAGCGCAGCGCACCGTACGTACCGTTGCGCAGGATGACGAAGGTGACGGGCACCTGTAGTGGGCGGCGCTCCACAGCGCCGTGATCCCGTAGTTGGCGGAGCCGTCCCCGACGACCGCGACGACCGGACGCTCCGGGTCACCCATCGCCGCGCCGACGGCTGCGGGCAGCCCGAAACCGAGTCCGCCGGAGGCCGGGAAGAAGTAGGAGCCGGGGCGCCGCAGGTCCATCTGCCGCCACCAGGCACCGTTGGTGGAGGTCGACTCGACGACGTAGCGGGTGTCGGCCGGCCGGGTGTCGCGGAGCGCGGCGAAGACCTCCTCGGGGTGGAGGACGGCGCCTCCGGAAGCGGTGGCGGGTTCGGGCGGAGGCGTGAACTCCCTTGACCCGATTGTCCGTTGTGGCAGCCGTGTCATCAGCGCCGTCAGTACAGGCCCCGGATCGGCGACCAACGCCTCCCCCGTCGGCGCGCGGGCAGCGGCGCCCGCGTCGTCGGTGACCTGGATCAGCCGGGCGCCATCCGGCAGGTAGGGGCCCGGCACGTGCTGGTGGTAGCGGAAGACGGGCGCTCCGACGACGAGCACGAGGTCGTGCCCGGCCAGCGCCGACGACACGGAGCCGATCCCGGCGGGCAGCACACCACGCAGCAGCGGGTGCCTGTTGGGGAACGGGAGGCGGTGCGGGGAGGGCGCCACCCACACCGGCAGGTCAAGGTGTTCGGCGCAGGCCACGGCCAGGTCGAAGTGTCCGGCGGCGTCGATGTCACCGCCGAGGACGAGAACAGGATTGCGGGCCGCGCCCACGTCCCGTACGAGGTCGTCGAGTTGCTCCGCATCGGGGGTGAGCCCGCGCCGCACCCGCCGCGCCAGGACGTCGCCGGCGTGGGGTGGGACCTCGGCGTCCCAGTCGTCGTACGGGACGGAGACATAGCTCGGGCGGCGCTGCAGCTCGGCCTCGAAGACCGCCTGGACCAGCGAGCGCGGGACGTCGGCGGCGCAGGCCGGTTCGGCGGCGTGCCCGACGAGCGGCCGCATCAGCTGCTGGGCGTCGACGTTGGCGAGCATCGCCTCCAGGCCGATGGTGGAACGCACCTGTTGCCCCGCCGTGAGGACCAGCGGCGAGCGCGCGTACACCGCGTTGGTGAGCGCGCCCATCGCGTTGCCGGAACCGGCCGCGGCGTGCAGGTTGACCAGTGCGGGACGGCCGGTCACCTGCGCGTATCCGTCGGCCATGCCGACGACGACGCCTTCGTGCAGTCCGAGGACGTAGCGGAAGGGCTCGGGGAGTCCCGCCAGGAAGGGCAGCTCGTTCGAGCCGGGGTTCCCGAAGATCGTGGTGAGGCCCTGGCGCTCGAGGAACGCGTGGGCGATCCGGCGTGCGGTCGGCATGCGCAGACTCCTCCTTGACCGGCGGTGATGTGGTTGATCCTAGAAATAAAGTCCACCGTGCTCCAATCAATGTTGCCTCTCGCCGCGGGTGGAGCGGATCCCGCTGTTCTCCGAGGGGCCGCGCCCGCACTCCGGCGCAGCGCTGGCCGGCGGACTTCATGCGGGACACGCTGGTCGAGCGACGCAGGCGTGAGCGGCGCCCGCCGGTGAGGGCGGGCGCCGCGGAGTCGGGTGTCGCGGGTCAGGCGTTGCGTGCCGTCTCCGGTCCCGTGATGCGCCGCAGCAGCGGCAGGGTGGAGGCGATGACGGCGAGGGAGACGACGATTCCGGCGAGGGTCAGGGCGTAGTAGCCCGTCCCCGGCGCTCGTATCGAGTAGTCGAACTGCGCCTGCAGGAACAGCTGCGCGGTCAGGAAGCCCATCCCGATGGCGAGCGCCGCGACGATCAGCAGCGGCGCCGCGCTCTCCAGGAGCACCACACGGCGCAGCGTGCTCAGCGGTACTCCGCTCAGCCGCAACAGGGCGAAGGGCCGCTTGCGTTCGTTCAGCCCGCCGGCGACCGCGACCGCCAGGCTGCATCCGGCGATCGGGAAGCTGACCACGATGACGATGGTGGCCAGTTGCCGGTATTCCTCGATGCCGCCCCACCGTTGCGCGTAGTCCTCGGCGACGGTATAGGGCGGCAGTGCGTGGGGGTACGCCGTGGTGAGGAGCGTGCGGGCCCCCTCGACCGCGGCGGTGGAGCCGTCCGTTGTCACCATGATCTGGCTCACCGGCAGGGACTCGAGGCGCTGCGCGCTGATCTTCGCCACGGGCCATACGTCGGGCCAGTCCCGGTCCTGCTGCACCCCCAGGCGGGAGAAGTCCGGGGGGATCGCGGCGGCTTCGGCCCCCGCCGGGCACTCGTTGTGCTCGGGCATCCGCGCCAGTTCGCGGCAGGAGACCAGGCCCGCAAGGATGTTGGGTTGCCCCTCTTGCGAGGTCGGTTCAGTGGGATCCGAAATACCGAGCGGATTCGTGCGGATCACCATGACGCTCTCGACGCCGGACATGGACTCCAGCTCCGACCGGGTCGCGGCGGGCAGTTCTGCCGGGAGCTTCGGCTTGGAGCCGGGCCCGAACTGCCGCTCATAGTGGGCGACCACCGAGCTGCCGAGCGACGCCTTGTCCTCGGGCACGCCGCTCTCCGCGACCACCGCGGTGATGATCCCGACCGCCGTACTGGTGACACAGAGCGCGAGTACGAGCCCGCTGACCGCGCGGAACCCGGCCTTCGGGTCGTCCGCGAGGCGCCGCCCCGCGACGAGCAGGGCAGGCCGCCGGGTGAAGCGGACCAGCAGCCGCGCCCCAGCCATCGTGAGCCACGGGCCGGCGAGGACGATGCCGACCAGGATCAGCAGGATGCCGGGGACGAAGGCGAGTATCTGGCCCGAGCTGTCCTCGGGAACGCGCCCGATGACCCACCACAACTGCCCGATGCCGAGCGCCAGCGGGATCAGCCGCCAGGCGCGCGGCGGACGGGGCGTGGCCCGGCGGCTGACGCCGAGCGGCGACACCCGCACCCGGCGCAGCGCCACACGCGCCGCGACCGCCGCGGCGACCGGCACGCCAACGGCGATGCCCAGCACGTCGACCGCGCCGAGCGACAGGTCCGCGGTGAAGAACGGGGTGCCGGTCAGGTTGGCCCGCGCCATCAGGGGCCGCAGGGCGTACCAGAGGGCGAAGCCCACCGCCGTACCGGCGACGGCGGCGACCGCGGCCTCGATCGTGGAGATCAGTGACACCTGGCCCGGTGTCGCGCCGACCAGGCGCATCGCGGCGAACCGCTGCTCGCGGCGGGCGGCGGCGAGGCGGCTCGCCGTGCCGGTCAGGATCAGCACGGGGAAGATCAGCGCCACGGCGACCACGGAGAGGATGAGCGCCATGCCCTCGGCGTTGATGCCGGCGGCGACGTCGCACTGGGGACCGTTGCAACTGCTGGGCGAGTGCGTCTCGATGGTCGTGACGCGCCGGGCCCCTTCCTTCCCCGCCAGTTCACCGGGGCGGTGTCCGACCACGACGAGCAGGGAGTCGGGTCCCGGCAGCGCGGAGCTGCCGATCGTGCCCGCCCGGCGGCCGGGGTAGCGGTCCGCCAACTCACCGGCGGGCCTGGCCTTGAGCAGTTCGGCGAGCGCCGGGGAGGCGTAGTACTCGCCGGGGCCCGGAAGGCGTGGCAGGCCCGGCGGCACCGGCGCGTTCGGCCCGGTGGACGCCACGTCGACGCGGCCGATGAGCCCGCCGTCGTAGTGGTCGGCCCGCAGCAGCCACCACAGTGGGTCGGCGTCCGCGGCCCGCGCGTCCCTGCTCTGGGTGAACTCGGCGCCGGTGTTGAGCCAGGCGTTGCGGTCGTTCTGCGTCCGGGTGGCCTGGATGGCGGCGAGCGTGGAGAGCAGCAGCGCGACACCCACCGCCACCGCGCCGGCGATCACGGTCAGTCGCATCAGGGCCTCACGGCCGCCCGCGACGGTGAGACGGAGCGCGAGCCGGATCATGAAACGGCCCGTCCGACGGAGAGCGAAGTCACCCTGCCGTCGCGGACGATGACCTCGCGGTCGGCGAAGGCGGCGACGCGCGGCTCGTGGGTGACGAGGACGACCGTGGTGCCCTGCTCGCGGGCGGAGCCGACCATCAGGTCCATCATCTGTTCCCCGGTGAGCGAGTCGAGGGCTCCGGTGGGCTCGTCGGCGAAGAGCACTCGGGGCCTGGCGACCAACGCCCTTGCCAACGCGACGCGTTGGGCCTGACCGCCGGACAACTCGCCCGACCTGCGACCTTCGAGGCCGTCGAGGCCGAGCCGCGCGAACCAGCCGCGGGCCTCGTGCAGCGCGCTGGACCGACGGCCGCGCGCAAGGAGCAGCGGCAGCGCCACGTTCTCCTCGGCCGTCAGCTCCGGGACGAGTTGGCCGAATTGGAAGACGAAGCCGAAGCGGTCGCGGCGCAGCGCGCTGCGTTCGCTCTCCCGCAGGGCGTCGATGCGCCGCCCGTCGTAGTGGATCTCGCCCTCGTCGGGCACCAGGATGCCCGCGAGGCAGTGCAGCAGTGTCGACTTGCCGGAGCCGCTCGGCCCCGTCACGGCGACGATCTCGCCCTGCGCCACGGACAGCTCGGCGCCTCGTAGTGCGGGGGTGCTGCCGAACGAGATCAGCACGTCACGTGCCTCGAGCAGGCTCATGACCGCACCTCCGCCGCCAGCACGCCGAGCCGCGCCACGGTCATGTCGATCCAGCGCAGGTCGGCTTCGAGGTGGAAGAGACCGTGGTCGGCCAGCAGCCTGTCGACAAGCCCCCCGGTGCGACGCAGCTCGGTCAGCTCGCGCATCCGCTCCATGTGGGCGCCCCGCTGGGTGTCGAGGTACGCCTGGGCGTCCCGCTCCAGGAGCAGAGCCATGACGACCTTCGTGAACAGCACGGTCTGCAAGTGCTGCTCGGGCGCGACCGGCTCGGTGAGCCAGGCCTCCACCTCCGTGACCCCGCTGTCGGTGATCACGTACCGCTTGCGGTCGGGCCCCTCCCCCGGCTCGGTCTCACCGACCGCCACCTTCCCGTCCCGGGCCAGGCGGCGCAGCGTCGAGTAGACCTGGCCGTAGGGCAGTGGCTTGCCGCGCCCGAAGTAGGTGTCGTAATTCCGCTTGAGGTCATAGCCGTGGCTCGACTCACGTTCGAGGAGCCCAAGAAGCGCCAGTGGAACGGTCATACCTCGGTGTATACGCCGGGTGTATACGCACGGTCAATACGCCACGGACGTGGCCACGCCTCCACCAACTGGCGTACTGCGGCAACCAGTTGAGCCTTTCAGACCTCTCGGCCCGCCCCGATCGACGCCGCGCCGCAGCACTGCGGTCCCCGACTGTGAGGCCGGCGCGTACGGGGCGACGCAGTCCCCGCGGCGGGCTCGACACCGTTGCCGTACGTACCCGTAGTGACAGTTCTGGGCTCCTCAAGCCCACCCCGGATGTACCCACGTCACCTGATCGACGTAGGGTCCCCTTTTGTTCACCCGAAGGGTGGCATCAGTACCTCGACGACCAGGAGCTCTTCCCGTGCCCGCACCGTCCACAGCCCCGGCGCCCATCTACGACCGACTCGTCGACGAGCACGGTGATGTGCTCGCCGACGCGCGTGAGGCCGCGCACAAGGCCGAGCGCACCGCGGAGGGCGTGCTCGACTTCGGGCACGCGGAAGCCCCCCGGAACCAGCAGGCCCCCGAGGCTCCGCAGTCCCTCCAGCAGCCGCAGGCTCCGCAGTCCCCCCAGGCTTCGCCGTCCTTCCAGGACCAGCAGGCTGCCCAGTCCGCCACCCCCGACCAGGCGCAGGAGCCGCACGGCCAGCAGGGACCGCAGGCCCCCCAGGGTCACCACGCACCGCAGGCGCCGCACTTCCAGGCCTTTCAGGCCCCGCAGCCCCCCGCCCCCACGCAGGAGGGCTGACCGCGACCGCGGCCGGCCCTCCCTGTCGACACGTCCGCCGCGACCCTCCCCCACGGGCCGACGGCAACCGGTCAGGCGCCCACGTACCGCGCCAGGTGCTCACCGGTGAGAGTGGAACGGTCGGCGACGAGGTCGGCGGGGGTTCCCTCGAAGACGACCTTGCCGCCTTCGTGTCCCGCACCGGGGCCCAGGTCGATGATCCAGTCGGCGTGCGCCATCACCGCCTGGTGGTGCTCGATGACGATGACCGACTTGCCGGACTCCACGAGCCGGTCGAGCAGACCGAGCAGCTGCTCCACGTCCGCCAGGTGCAGACCCGTGGTCGGCTCGTCCAGGACGTAGACGCCCCCCTTGTCGGCCATGTGCACGGCGAGCTTGAGCCGCTGCCGCTCGCCGCCGGAGAGCGTCGTCAGCGGCTGGCCCAGGGTGAGGTAGCCGAGCCCGACGTCTTTGAGCCGCTCCAGAATCCTGTACGCGGCCGGAGTGCGCGCCTCCCCTGCCCCGAAGAACTCCACCGCTTCGGTCACCGGCATCGCGAGCACCTCGCTGATGTCCTTGCCCCCGAAGTGGTAGTCGAGCACCGAGGCCTCGAACCGCTTGCCGTCGCACTCCTCGCAGGTGGCGGCCGCGCTCGCCATGATCCCGAGATCGGTGTAGACGACTCCCGCGCCGTTGCAGGTGGGGCAGGCGCCCTCCGAGTTGGCGCTGAACAGTGCGGGCTTCACCCCGTTGGCCTTCGCGAACGCCTTGCGGATCGGCTCGAGGAGACCCGTGTACGTGGCGGGGTTGCTGCGCCGTGAGCCGCGGATCGGGGTCTGGTCGACCGCCACCACTCCGTCGTCGGCGGGGATGGAGCCGTGCACGAGCGAGCTCTTGCCCGAACCCGCGACACCGGTGACGACCGTGAGCACACCGAGCGGAATATCGACGTCGACATCCCTCAGGTTGTGCGCGTGCGCCCCGCGGATCGCGAGCTTGCCGGTGGGCTCGCGCACCGTGTCCTTGACCGCAGCCCGGTCGTCGAGGTGGCGCCCGGTGATGGTGTCACTGGCGCGCAGCTCCTCGACGGTGCCCTCGAAGCAGACGCTGCCGCCGCCCGTGCCCGCGCCGGGGCCGAGGTCCACGACGTGGTCGGCGATCGCGATGGCCTCCGGCTTGTGCTCGACGACCAGCACGGTGTTGCCCTTGTCCCGCAGCCTCAGGAGCAGACTGTTCATCCGCTGGATGTCGTGCGGGTGCAGACCGATGGTGGGTTCGTCGAAGACGTAGGTGACGTCGGTGAGCGAGGAGCCGAGGTGGCGGATCATCTTGACGCGCTGCGCCTCACCGCCGGACAGCGTGCCCGCCGCCCGGTCGAGCGAGAGATAGCCGAGGCCGATCTCCTCGAACGACTCCAGGGTGTGCCGCAGCTTGGCGAGCAGCGGGGCGACCGAGGGCTCCGTCAGGCCGCGCACCCACTCCGCGAGGTCCCGGATCTCCATCGCGCACAGGTCGGCGATGCTCTTGCGCTTGATCTTCGAGGAGCGGGCCAGTTCGCTGAGCCGGGAGCCCTCGCAGTCGGGACATGTCTGGAACGTGACCGCGCGGTCCACGAAGGCGCGGATGTGCGGCTGCATCGACTCCCGGTCCTTGGCCAGGAAGGTCTTCTGGATCTTCGGGATCAGGCCCTCATAGGTGAGGTTGACTCCATTGATCTTGACCTTGGTGGGCTCCCGGTAGAGGAAGTCGTGCCGCTCCTTCTTGGTGTACTTGCGGATCGGCTTGTCCGGGTCGAAGAAGCCCGACTCCCTGATGACGCGCACCACCCAGCCGTCCCCGGTGTAGGTGGGGATGTCGAACGGGTCCTCGTTCAGAGACTTGGAGTCGTCGAAGAGCTGGGTGAAGTCCATGTCGGAGACCGTGCCCCGGCCCTCGCAGTGGGTGCACATCCCGCCGGTGCGGCTGAAGGACACCTTCTCGACCTTGGACTTGTCGGCGCCGCGGTCGACCGTGAACCCGCCCTGCGCGGAAATCGAGGCGACGTTGAACGAGTAGGCGCCGGGTCCACCGATGTGCGGCTTGGCGAGCCGGCTGTAGAGGATGCGCAGCATGGCACTGGCATCGGTGGCGGTGCCGACCGTGGAGCGCGGGTCGGACCCCATCCGCTGCTGGTCGACGGTGATCGCCGTGGTCAGGCCGTCCAGCACGTCGACCTCGGGCCGCGCGAGCGTCGGCATGAAGCCTTGCAGAAACGCGCTGTACGTCTCGTTGATCATCCGCTGGGACTCGGCGGCGATCGTGTCGAACACCAGCGAGCTCTTGCCCGACCCCGAGACCCCGGTGAACACCGTCAGGCGCCGCTTGGGCAGTTCGATGCTGATGTCCTTCAGATTGTTCTCCCGCGCGCCGTGCACGCGGATCAGGTCGTGGCTGTCGGCGGGGTGCGACGGTGCCGACGGGGTCCCCGTCCTCGCGACCTTGCTCATCATGTCTCCATCGGGTGTCCACGGCCGCCGACGGGAATCCGCGGCGTCGCCAGTCTCGAATCGGTGTGTTCGATTGTCTCCGTCCACGCCGCCCCCGCCACCGCTATCGGTGAACACGCCGGGCGGCCTGCCGACGGGTCCGCCATCCGTCTGTGAGGCTATCGAGCACCACTGACAACCCCGTGTTGCACAACTCTCCCCTGGTCACGACCCTGCACACGACCCCGTGCACGCCTATTGACTCAAATTCAAACTCGTCGGTAGCTTCAACTACCAGCGCGCTGAACCCCCTTGCCTCAAACGGAACTTGGCCATGCCCCGGTCCGGTTTCGCGGCTTCCGAAGGCTTCGAAGGAGCATCAGATGGCCCTCCGCGCGTTCAACGGCAGACTCACCGCCCTTGCGGCCACGACCGGCGCCGTCCTCGTCACCCTCGCCGCGCCCGCACACGCGGCCCCCGAGCCCCTCTCCTACGCCGCCCTGGGCGACAGCTACAGCGCCGCCTCCGGTGTGCTCCCGCTCGACCCGAAGACCAGCCCGCTGTGCGCCCGCTCCACCGCCAACTACCCGCATGTCATCGCGAAGCGCACGGGCGCCGCGCTCAAGGACGTGACGTGCGGCGCCGCACAGACCAAGGACTTCGCCGGAGCGCAGTACCCCGGCGTGCCACCGCAACTCGACGCCCTCGGCCAGGACACCGACCTGGTGACGCTCTCCATCGGCGGCAACGACAACAGCACCTTCATCAACACGATCCTGTCCTGCGCCGCATCGGGGATCGCCTCGGGCGGCCAGGGCAACCCGTGCCAGTCCAAGTACGGCGACAAGTTCAGCAACGACATCGACACCAAGACGTACCCGGCGGTGAAGTCCGCGCTCGAGGCGATCAAGAACAAGGCACCGAACGCGCGGGTCGCGATCCTCGGCTACCCGTGGATCATGCCGCCGGCCGCCCAGAAGGGCTGCTTCGTGAAGATGCCGATCGCGTCCGGCGACGTCCCGTACGTGCGCGACATCCAGTCCCACCTCAACAGTGCGGTGCAGCGCGCGGCGAGCGAGACCGGCGTGACCTACGTGGACTTCACCCGGTCCTCCGAAGGCCACGACGCCTGTCAGCCGATGGGCACCCGCTGGGTCGAGCCGGCCCTCTTCGGCACCAACTTCGTCCCCGTGCACCCGAACGCGCTGGGCGAGTCGGCGATGGCGGACGCCACGATGGGTGCGCTCGGAATGCGCTGACGGAACGGACGCGGAGCCCGCTTCACATGAAGGCGATCTCCGGGTACCGCGGGGACGGCGCGTCCAGGAGCGCGCCGTCCCCGCCCCGTAGCCAGCGGTCGAAGAAGGCCGCGAGATACGCCCGTTGAGCCGCGACCGCCCGCTCCGTGGGCACCGAGCCCACCCAAGTGGTCAGTGTCTCGTGCGGCAGATCGAGGCGGGCCGCGATCTGCGGGAGCAGCGTCGTCGCGTCCGTGTACGTGGCGTGCCGGGAGCCGCGCAGGGTCAGATCGCGTCGCCATCCGCCGCTGTGCCGCCACAGCTCCCGCCAGGAGGGGACGGTTCTCCGGTCGATGCCCTCGCTGCCCATCAGGAGCACCGGCCGGTCCACGCCCTCGGCCGCGACGGTGGACAGGCCGCCCTCGTCATGGTCGTCCTGGACGTACGCGAGCACACCGTCGAGGTTGGCGGCCGCGGCGAGCCGCTCGTCGTCGTGCAGGGTCTGCAACGCGGCGAAGCCTCCCGCGGACTGCCCGAACATGCCGATGGGCGCTCTGCGGAGCCGGTGCGTGTCGAAGGCCCGCTGCACCACATCGAGAACGAAACAGGCGTCGGCGACGCGGACGCCCGCCGTCTTCTTCAGCAGCGCGGTCACCGCGGCCGGGCCCGACCGCTGCGCCTCCCCGAACTCCTGCGGAAGCCGGGAGACGGCCACCCGCCCACCAGGGAACTCCACGGCCGACACGTCATAGGGATGGTCGATGGCGATCACCACATAGCCGCGGGACGCCAGGTCGTCCGTGAGCGTCGTGCCCAGGGAGCGCGGGTCCACGACCCCCGGCGAGTACAGCACCACGGGGTGCGCCGCACGCGGGTCGAGCGGCGCCGCGGTGTGGGCGAAGGTACGCGTGGCCGCCCAATCGACGCGGCCCGCGGGGAGCCCCTCGAAGTTGTTGAGCCGGTCGAAGCCCGCCGCCTCCCGTGCCGTCATCTGCGGCGCCCGCCCGTGACCGGCCACCGAGCGCGCCGGGTAGCGCACGTCCACCATCAACTCCCGTGCGGGATCCGCCGTCCACGGGTCGCGGCGGGACCGGTCGACCAGGCGCAGCGCCACCCTGCCCACCGGGTAAGGGCCGCTCGGAGCCGGTAACCGCAGGCGCATCCGCCTCGGCGCGGCGGCCACCGCAGGCGCCGCGCCGAGGGCCAACAGCGCCGCGGCGGCCGCGAGTACACCTCGCCGGGCCGGCCTTCCCCTCGAGATCGTGCCGAGTTCGTCCATGGCTCAAGATTCGCGGTCCCGAGCCCGGCACACCATCCGGCCGACCCCCACTTCTCGTTGGGGGAAATCCCCCAGAAGTCGCCATGTGACCAGGTCGGGAACCGTCCACCTGTCGATACTCGTGTCAAGGCCGCGCCCACCTCCTCGTATGCTCGGGGGCGACGCCGACGGACCGATCTTGGAGTGAGTACTGGTGGCGCGACGGCCGAGGGACACCTGGGACCGCTTCATTGCATCCGATCCGGGGCTGCTGCGCCTGATGGCCGGGCTGCGGATCGTCGCGGCCATCGGGCTGACGCTCACCGTGCTCGCGCTGCTCGGCACGGATGTGACACACATGGTCGCGGGCGCGATGGCCGCGATGGTGAGTACGTTCGCGATCCGTGAGAAGAACCTGCGCGGGCAGGCGATCACGCTCGCCTGGGGATTCCCGGTAGCGCTCGCGGCCGTGAGCCTGGGCGCGCTGTTGCACAGCAGGGTCGTCGCCGGTGATCTCTTCTTCATCGCCCTGATCTTCGGCGCCGTCTACTGCCGCCGGTTCGGGGACCGGGGCACGGCCCTCGGCCTCATGGGTTTTCAGGTCTACTTCGTATCGCTGTTCGTGAACGCGACCCCCGATCAACTGCCGAATCTCGCGGGCACGTTGGCGGTGGCGGTCGCCTGTAGCGCGGTGGCTCGGTTCGCACTGGTGCCGGAGACGCCGCAGCGCGTGCTCGGGCGGCTGCGCGGGGCGTTCAGGGCGCGGCTCGCGCAGCTGGTGACCGCGCAGACGAAGCTGCTCGACGCCGCTCCGGAGGACGTCGACGACGTGCTGGACGACCTGCGGCACCACACCTCGCGGCTGCACGAGACGGCGCTGATGATCCAGGGGCGTCTGGAGGACGGCGCCCGGGACGCGGCGACCGCCTCGCTGATCCAGCGCCGTATCGCCGACGCGGAGATCTCCGCGGAGCGCCTCGGCATGCTGCTGCTCAACGCCCGCAGCGCCGAACGCGCCGACACGCTCACCCTGCACCTCCCCCACGCGCCCGCGCCGGCGGCGGGCAAGCTGCTGCACCACGAGGACGAGTCGACGGCCACCCTCCGCCGTGATCTGGGCGCCCTTCACCTGATGGTGGTGCGCCCCGCCGATGCCAACCGGGGCGCGGCCGTCGCCCAGATCCGCAACCGTCTGCTCGGCTACCGAGACGAGGAGCGGGTGCCTCCGGGCGCCACGCTCGCCGTGCAGGACGTGTTCCGCGGCATCGGTGAAGCGGCCCGCGCGGTGATGGGGCTGCGGATCGCCCTCGACGGCCCGCAGGACGAGTCGGACGACTCCCCCGCCACGACGCGTTCGCGTGAGGAGCTGGAGGCGGAGGACATGTCCATCACCGGCACCGTCGCCATGGTCGGCACCGAGAAGGAGGCCGACGAGGAGGAGGACGACGACCGCTCGGGCCTCGACCGGCCCACCACCCGCGCCGCCTTCCAGGTCGCCGTCGGCTCCGGCCTCGCGATCGTCGGCGGCGAGTTCCTCTCCAGTCAGCGCTGGTACTGGGCCGTCCTGACCTGCTGGGTCGTCTTCCTCAACACCGCGTCCACGGGCGAGATCGTCATCAAGGGCTACCGCCGCGTCCTCGGCACGGTGCTCGGGGTGCTCGCCGGAGTACTGCTCGCGGGAGCGGTCGGCAATCACACCTGGTCGGCGTTCGCCCTCGTGCTGCTGTGCGTGTTCGCCGCGTTCTTCACCGCCCCGCTTTCGTACGCGCTGATGTCGTTCTTCGTGACGGCGATGCTGGGCCTGCTGTACACACTCCTGAACACCTACAGCTTCGACGTCCTGGTGTTGCGCATCGAGGAGACCGCGCTCGGTGCGGCGTGCGGCATCATCGCGGCGATGCTGGTGCTTCCGGTCCGCACCGACCACCGCACCGACGAGCTGCTCGCCACCGTCCTGGAGCGCCTCGGCGATGTCGTGGCGGGCGCGGTGGAGCAGCTCAGCGGTGGCCCGGCCGCGGACCTGCTCGACCGGGCGCGGGACCTGGACACCGCCCTGGATGATCTGCGCGCGTCCACCAAGCCGCTGACACACGCGATCGCCCCGCAGCGCGAGCGGCGGCAGACCGTGCGCTATCTGGTGGCTCTCCTGGAGACGTCCGCCTACCACGCGCGCTCCCTCGCGGCGACGGCCGAGCTCGTCCCGTACAGCAAGCATGTGGCCGCCGATCCGCGGCTCGGTCGAGCGGCGCGGCGTATCGCGCACAACATCGATGTGCTGGTGGCGCAGGTGAACGACGCCGACCTGACGGGGACCGTCGAGTCCGGCGCGAGCATCGCGGCGATGCTGGAGACGGACGGCCTGGGGGTGCCGGCCGCGAACACCGTGACGTTCCGTGTGCTGCGTCACCTTCAGCGGCTCGACGAGGGGATCTCCGGTCTCGCCCGGCCGCTCGGTGTCTCTGTGGGACCGCGCACATAGTCACTCCCCCGCTTCGAACCCCCTCCGACCTGGGGATACGATCCCCGGATCCCCTGCGAACCCGATGCCGTGCCGACGCATGACTGGAGCCACCTCGTGAGTGCCCCCGCACCCGATCCCCACTCCTTGCTCCCGCTGAGCCGAATCCCGCGTACGGGGCTGCCGCCGCGGGCCGTCGTCGTGGGCGACCCGGAGCGCGCCGCGGCCGTCGCCGCGCTGCTCGACGACGCCGTGGAGGTGTCGTACAACCGGGAGTACCGGACGTTCAGCGGGACGTGGCGCGGGGCGCCAGTCGTGATCGCCTCGCACGGCGTCGGCGGGCCCGGAGCCATCCTGCTGTTCCAGGAGCTGGCCGACGCGGGCGTGAAGACGTTCGTGCGGTTCGGTACGGCGGGTGCGATGCGGCCGGGGATCGGCGACGGCGATCTGGTCGTCGCGGAGGCCGCGGTGCGCGACGACGGTGTGACCGGTCAGCTGGTGCCCGCCGAGTACCCGGCGGTGTCCGCTCCGGAGGCCGTGCTCGCCCTGACGCGGGCGGCACGCGAGGCGGGTGCCCCGCACCACCGGGGAATCGTGTGGACGCGGGCGGCGTTCCAACCAGGACTGATCCCACTGAACCAGTACGACGGTGCGGGCCTTGCCGCGATCGAGATGGAGGTGTCCGCACTGTTCGTCACGGCGTCGCTGCGCGGGCTCGTCGCGGGCGCCGTGCTCGTCGTCGACGGCGTGAACGCGGACGACCTGGTGGACGAGGCGAGCACCGGCGGCTACGACCCGCACCGCGAGGTCGTCGCCGAGGGTGTCGCGCGCGGCAGCGTCGTGGCCCTGGAGGCGCTGCGCATTCTTACGGAGGAGCAACTGTGACCGAGTCCGTCGATCTGCTGGTGCACGGCGGCACCGTCCTCACCGTCGACGACAAGTCGACAGTGCTTGCCGACGGAGCGGTCGCCGTGCGCGACGGCGAGATCGTGGCGGTCGGCCCCACCGACGAGCTGCGCGCACGCCACGCCGCCAGTGACACCATCGACGCGTCCGGCGGTCTCGTCCTGCCAGGCCTGATCAACACGCACACGCACCTCGCGATGACGCTGCTGCGCGGCACCGCCGACGACGTGACGCTCCAGGAGTTCCTGGGCCGTGTGGTGCCCGCCGAGTCGCGCCTTCTGGATCCCACCACCGTCACAGCCGCCGTCCGCGTGGCCGTCGCGGAGAGCGTGCGCTCCGGTGTGACCTCGGCGCTCGACATGTACTGGTTCCACGAGGCCGCCGAGGAGGCCGCGCGCGCGGCGGGCTGGCGGCTGCACACCGGTCCGTTGTTCATGGACGTCCCCGAGCCGCCGGACGGACGGCCGTACAAGGAGCGCATGGAGTGGGCGCGCCGGGAGCTGGCCGGGCGCCCCGCGGGCACCCGCCCGGTCGTGTTCGCGCACTCGACGTACACCCTCTCCCCCGAGCAGCTCGTCGAGTGCTTCGCGCTGGCCCGTGAGTTCGGTGCGCTCATCCACCTGCATGCCGCGGAGAACGCCGCCGAGGTCGCGGGCGTCGAGGTGGCGCACGGCAGGCGGCCCGTGGAACTCCTCGAATCCCTCGGCCTGTTGGGCCCCGACGTGGTGCTCGCGCACGCCGTCGACCTGACCGGCGGCGAGATCGCGGCGATCGCCCGCGCGGGCGCCTCGGTCGCCCACTGCCCGGTGTCGAACCTGAAGCTGGGCTGCGGCATCGCGCCGGTGCCGCGGCTGCTGAGCGCGGGTGTCACCGTCGGTCTCGGCACGGACGGCGCCGTCAGCTCGAACACGCTGGACGTGCTTGGTGCGGTGCGGCAGGCGGCGCTGGTGCACAAGGCGGACGGCGATCCGACGGCGGTCGGCGCCGAGCAGGCCGTGCGCATGGCGACCATCGAGGGTGCCCGCGCCCTGGGCCTCGGCGACCGGCTCGGCTCGCTCGAGGTCGGCAAGCGCGCCGACCTGGCCGTTCTCGACCTGAAGCGGCCGCACCTCACGCCGCGCCACGACCCGTACGCGATGCTCGCCTACGCCGCGCAGGCCTCCGACGTGCGGGACACCGTCGTCGATGGCAGGGTCCTGATGCGCGACCGTACGCTCACGACCCTCGACGAGGGCGCGGTCCTCGCCGATCTGGAGGCCCTCGTATGACCGGCCACGCGACCCGCGGTTTCGTCGGCCGCCCCCGCGTCCACAACCCCGGCCTGCCGCCGGGCCAGTACGACGCGGGCGACGACTGGCCGGTGCTGTCCGCCGAGGTGACACCCCAGCTCGACCGTCAGGACTGGACGTTCACGATCGACGGCCTCGTCGCCGAGGAGAACACCTGGACGTGGGACGAGGCGCAGGCACTGCCCCCGGCCTCGTACAGCGGGGACATCCACTGCGTGACGACGTGGTCGAAGTTCGGGGTGCGCTTCGGTGGTGTCTCGCTCGACACGTTCCTCGACGCCGTCCGTCCCTCCCCCGAAGCGACGCACATCATGGCGTACTCGCACACCGGGTACTCGGCGAACCTGCCGCTCGCGGACGTGACGGGCGGCAAGGCGTGGCTCGCGTTCACCTACGAGGACGAGCCACTGCCGACCGAACACGGCGGCCCCGCCCGCCTGTTGGTGCCGCACCTCTACTTCTGGAAGAGCGTGAAGTGGGTCGCGGGCCTTCGGCTCCTCGATCACGACGAGCCCGGCTTCTGGGAGCAGAACGGGTACCACGGGCGGGGCAACCCCTGGGAAGAACAGCGATACGCAGGTGACTGAGACCGTGCAGAGCGAGCAGACCGTGCCGCAGAGGACCACCTTCACACCGCCGACCCGCTTCGCCGTGCCGGGCCGCATCGACGCCGGGCAGGCCGCCGCCCTGTGGCAGCGCGCCGTCATCGCCGAGATCCGCCGGGAGACGGCGAACGCCTCCACGTTCCGCTTCGCGGTGCCCGGCTGGCAGGGGCACCTGCCCGGTCAGCACTTGATGCTGCGGCTGACCGCCGAGGACGGGTACGCCGCCCAGCGCCACTACTCGCTCGCCTCGGCCCCCGACGACTCGGGGCACATCGAGCTGACCCTCGACCACGTCGTGGACGGCGAGGTGTCGGGCTTTCTGCACACCGAGGCGCGGGTCGGCGACGAGGTGGAGATGCGCGGCCCGCTCAGCGGCTTCTTCGCGTGGCCGGGCGACCGGCCGGCGCTGCTGCTCGGCGCGGGCTCGGGTGTCGTGCCCCTGATGTCGATGATCCGCCACCACAGGCAGCACGAACTCACTGTCCCGCTCCGGCTGTTCGTGTCGGCACGCACGCGTGGGGACCTGATCTACGCCGACGAGTACGGGGCCGAGACGACGCCGGTGCTCACCCGTGAGGGCGAGCACCGGCGCCTGGCGGCGGACCATCTGGCGCCGTGCTTCACCGAAGGCGCGCCGCAGTGGGAGGCGTATGTGTGCGGCTCCAACTCCTTTGCCGAGCACGCCTCCCAGCTGCTCGTCGGCCTCGGTCAGCCGGTGGACCGGATCCGCATCGAGCGCTTCGGGTGACGCCTACCGGATTCCGGCCCACCGCTTGACCGTCGCCGTCGCGGCGTCCCGCTCGTTCGCGGGCAGTGCGGAGATCCGGGCATTGTGGTTGGACTTCGGCACGACGTATTTGAACGAGTCGTTCTTGCTGGGCGTGAACTGCTCGGCGCTCCACGGGTCGTTCTGCCCGTAGACGAACAGCATCCGCTGGGACTTCGTGCGCACCCATTTGTCGACGCCCTTGGCGACCGTGCCGTCATACGTGGTGCGCATGTCGGCGGGCAGCACGGAGTTCGGCTGGTAGATGTCCGGGTAGTGGCGCACACCCTTGAGGTTCTTGAACTTCAGTCCGGCCCAGCCGAGTTGGGCGGCGGCCTGCCGGTAGTAGGGGCCCGTGCTGTTGGCGCCGAGTGTGGAGTCCTCGTAGACGGAGAGGCCGTTGTCGAGGGACCACTTGTAGAGGTCGTCGTCGGAGACCTGCTTGGCGTCGGGCACGGTGGGGCAGTTGTCGACGGAGCCGGACTGCCAGAAGTTCCACACCTGGTCGAGGACCGCGAACTCGTAGGCGCGGTCGGTCGTTCCGAGGGTGTTGGTGAAGGTGTAGCCCTCGTCCTTCGCGGTCTTCTCGAACTTGGGCAGCAGGGTGTCGCGGCGCGCGAGCATCTCGCGCTGCACGGCGGCGAGCGCGTCGCGGCACTGCTGGGTGCCGACCCTCTTGAAGAAGTCCTCGTAACCGCTGTCGTCGTTGTTGTTGGCGTCGTTGGGGGCGACGTAGGCGACGACTCCGTCGTAGTCCTCGGGGTGGAAGCGGTAGTGGTACGTGGCCGTCATGCCACCCTTGGAGCCGCCGGTGGCCAGCCACTTCGACGACTTCCCGTACAGCGGGCGCACGGCGCGCACGATGCCGTGCTCGTCGGCCGCCTCCTGCTGGATGGTCATCTTGCCCCAGGGGGTGCCGCCGGCCGGTACGGACTCCTCGAAGAAGCGGTGCTCGACGCTGAGTTGGTTGGCGTCGAGGAGGGTGGTGGGCTCACGGGTCGAGGACGACAGTCCGTAGCCGCCGGTGTAGAAGACGACGGGCTTGGCCGTCGACTTGTGCCAGAGCGTGAAGCGCTGCTGGAACGTACCCGCGCCGGGTCTGGCGTGGTCGACCGGCTGCGTGATCGACAAGGAGTAGAGCGGGAAGCCCTCCTTGTCGGTGACGCCGGTGACGGTCACACCGGGCAGCGCGCGCAGTTGGTCTTCGAACGAGGCGGGCGCGGCGGTCGCCGGTGCCGCGGTGGCGGCGAGGGCGCCCGCCGTGAGGGCGGCGGACAGCAGCAGCGTGGGTATGGTGCGCAGGCGCACGGATGCCTCCTTGGGTCGAGGAAACGGTGCGGCGGATCAGTGATCCACCGACCGAGACCTTAACCCGTGCCGTGCACAGAGGAGTTGGGCTCGCACCGGATACGCGAGAAGCCGGGACCCCTCGGCGGGGGTCCCGGCTTCTCGCGCCGGATGATCGGCCTGGATCAGAGCTGGCCGGACTCCGAGATCGTGATCTTCGCGGAGGTGGAGCCGCTGCGCGAGCCGAGGGACTCGATCTTCTTCACGAGCTCCATGCCGTCCTCGACCTCGCCGAAGACGACGTGCTTGCCGTCCAGCCAGTCGGTGACGATGGTGGTGATGAAGAACTGCGAGCCGTTGGTGTTCGGGCCCGCGTTGGCCATCGAGAGCTGGCCCGGCTTGGTGTGCTTGAGCTGGAAGTTCTCGTCGGCGAACTTCTCGCCGTAGATGCTCTTGCCGCCCGTGCCGTTCCCGGCGGTGAAGTCGCCGCCCTGCAGCATGAACTGCGGGATGACGCGGTGGAAGGACGAGCCGGCGTAGCCGAAGCCCTTCTCGCCCGTGCACAGGGCACGGAAGTTCTCCGCGGTCTTCGGGACGACGTCCTCGTAGAGGTTGAACGTGATCCGCCCGGCGGGCTCGTCGTTGATCGTGATGTCGAAGTAGGTCTTGATTGCCATGGACGCAATCCTTTCATCACGAACCCCGGATTGCCGATTCGGCCCGTCGGGATGGCCGTTTTCTTAGCCTGTTCGTACGTTCTGTGACGTTCTGCTCGCGGGGCGCGAGCGTTCAGGCCGCGAGCCGGTCCTGCGCCTGCACACCGTCACTCAGCGGCCGCACGCCGTAGGCCTTGCCGAGGCCGTACGCGGGCATGTCACCGTAGATCGACTCATACGCGCCCGCGGGCACGACGTAGGTCTCGTGCCACAGGCCGACGTGCCCCCTATTCTTGCGCAGATAGCCGTTGATGCGGGCCCACCAGGAGCGGTGCGACTGGTCCGGGGCGGCCGCGTAGGCAAGCAGCTTGTCCTTCGACTCCCAGTACTGGACGACGAAGTAGGTACGCGGATTCGCCGTGAGCAGGACGTGATTGAGTAGGCCCGCGGTTCGGTTCCTGCCCAGCTCCCTGAGCATCATGGGCATCGCGTACATCACCGGGAGCCAGCGGTGCACCGCCCAGAAGTGGTTGATCCGCATGCCGATGAGGAAGACGACGACGTCGCCCTCGGCGGCTGCCGTGGTCCGTCCAAGATGCGGTTTCGCGAACACAACTCCCCCAGTTCCGTCGGTCATTGGCAGGGGGTCAGGGGTCCCCCGGTCCCCTGACCCGTGATTGGATAGTGACACTTTCCAAGAAGGGGCACAAGGGATGCGACTGGCAGAGTTGAGCGAGCGCAGCGGGGTGCCGGTCGGCACGATCAAGTACTACCTGCGCGAGGGTCTGCTGCCGCAGGGTGAGCGGATCAGCGCCACTCAGGCCGCGTACGGCGAGGCGCATCTGCGGCGGCTCGGCCTGATCAGGGCGATGATCCAGATCGGCCGGATCCCGGTGGCCACCGTGCGCGAGGTGCTCGGGCACGTGGACGACGAGTCCCTGGGGACGACCTTCCGCCTCGGCGCCGCGCTGTGGGCGATGCCGCAGCCGCCCGAGGCACCCGCGGACGACCCGCTGACGGTGCAGGTGACCGAGGCCGTCGACCGGTTCCTCGGCGACATGGGCTGGCACCACGCACGCGAGATCGGCGTCATCTCCCCCACCTACCGCACCCTGGTCACCACCGTCGTCACACTGACCCGCCTCGGCTTCTCGCGCGGGCCCGAGATCCTCTCGCGGTACGCGCACCTCATGGAGGAGGTGGCCCAGCTGGACCTGGACCAACTCGACGCCTACGACGACGACTCCGAGAAGGTCGAGCTGGCAGTCGCGTCGGCGGTCCTGTACGACCCGCTGTTGCTCGCGCTGCGCCGGCTCGCCCAGGAGGAGCACTCCACCCGCCGCTACGGCTTGTGATGCTCAGGGGAGAGCCACATACGATGGCGGTCGGACGCCGGATGTTCCACAGCGGCCGGACAACGGGAGGAACCCAATGATCATCTTCGGCACGCGCGGCTACGCGTATCAGCTCGCGATTCTCACCTACGTCTGCGGGAGCTGCGGCAATCCCGCGGCGCACACGCTGCGGAAGTTCGTCACGAAGTTCACGCTGTTCTTCATCCCGCTGTTCCCGGTCTCGACGAAGTACCAGGCGCAGTGCACGTTCTGCGGCGCCGCGCACCAGGTGCCGAAGGATCACGTGGACGGGATGCTCGCGCAGGCCGCCGGGCCACAGGCAGGGACGCCGCAGCAGCAACAGCAGAACCACCAGGGTTAGTTCACCCGGCCCCGGCCGCCCCGCCTGACCCAGCGGCCGCGCCGGCAAAGAGGGCAGCCCTGCCGCCTCCCAGGGGGGAGAGGGGGCGACAGGGCCGCAGGCTCGAGCGCCCGGGGGGGGTGGGCTGCTTGAGCGTCTGTATCTCCTGCTGCCCTGGATCGGGCCGGGCATGCACGCCCCGGAAAGAATCGTCCCGGCGGCTTTCCGCGCCCTCGTCAGTAGTCGGCGTTCATGGCGGCCCGCACCTCCCTGAGCGTCGCGTCGGCGACCGCTCCGGCCCGCTCGTTCCCCGCCCGCAGCACGTCCCTGACCTGGCCGCGGTCCTGCGCGTAGTGCGCGCGGCGGGCCCGGATGGGCGCGAGGTACTCGTTCACGGACTCGGTGACGCGCCGCTTGAGCGCGGCGCCGCCCCCGTCCCCGATCTCCTGCGCCACCGTGTTCGGGTCGGCGCCCTCGCACAGCGCGGCGAGCAGGACGAGCGAGGAGACCTCGGGGCGGGCCCGCGGATCGTACGTGATGTGGCGTTCCGTGTCGGTCTTGGCGCCGCGGATCAGGCGCGCGGTGTCGTCGGGAGTCGCGGACAGGGCGATGGCGTTGCCGCGTGACTTGCTCATCTTGGTGCCGTCGGTGCCGAGCAGCAGCGGAGCCGTGGACAGCAGGGCCTCGGGCTGCGGGAAGACCGGAGTGCCGTTGCCGTAGCGGTCGTTGAAGCGGCGGGCGACGGTGCGGGTGACCTCCAGGTGCGGCAGCTGGTCCTGGCCCACGGGGACGAGGTTCGCCTTGCAGAAGAGGATGTCGGCGGCCTGGTGCACGGGATAGGTGAACATCAGGCCGCTCACCGCGGCCTGCCGGGAGTGGGCGATCTCGTCCTTGACGGTGGGGTTGCGCTGGAGCTCGGCGACGGAGACGAGGCTGAGGAACGGCAGCAGCAGCTGGTTCAGGGCCGGCAGGGCGCTGTGCGTGAAGATCGTGGAGCGCTCGGGGTCGATGCCGATGGCGAGGTGGTCGAGGACCAACTCCTCGACGTGTTCAGTGAGGTTCTCGGCGACGTCGCGGTCGGTGAGGACCTGGTAGTCGGCGACCAGGACGAAGGTCTCGACGCCGAGGTCCTGGAGCCGGACGCGGTTGTGCAGGGTGCCGAAGTAGTGCCCGAGGTGCAGGCGCCCGGTGGGCCGGTCCCCGGTAAGGATGCGGAACTCTCCGGGGTCCTTGCGGATCAGCTGTTCCAGTTCCGCGCTGCGTTCCTGCGCGGCCGAGGTGCCGAGGGCGTCGGTGCTGCTCATGGTCTCTGTCTCCCCTTGGGTCACGGGCGTCCTCGGGACGGCGTGACCTCCGGTGGGAGGGCAGGAAAAAAGGGCCGTCCGTGGACGGCCCAGTTACGTGCTTGTCTGTGCGGCCGCCTCTAAGTGAGGCGCCACCAGTTCGGACACGAAGATCGATGCATGACGCAATCGTACACCTGACGGACCGTGCGGGTCAGGCGCCCACAGGCGTGAACCGCACCGGAAGCGCCTGCGGCCCGCGGGTGAAGACCCCCCGCTCGACCGGCTCGAAGCCGTCGGCGAGCCGCAGGTCGGGCATCGCGTCGAGGAGCTGGTTCACCCCGGTCTCCACCTCCGCCTTGGCGAGCAGCGCGCCGACGCAGAAGTGCCGGCCCAGCGCGAACGCGAGGTGGTCGGCGGCGGCCGAGAACGCGGTCGTCGTGGTGAGGTCCTCGCGGAACAGGTCGAAGCGGTCCGGGTCCTTGTACCGGTTCTCGTCGCGGTTGGCCGCGCCGATGAGGCAGGTGACGGTGGCCCCGGCCGGGACGGTGCCGCCGGTGAGCTCCACGTCGACGGCGGACTGACGCATGATCATGTGGACGGGCGGGGTGACGCGCAGCGTCTCGGCGAAGGCCCGCGGGATGAGGGACCGGTCAGCGCGCACGGCCGCCAACTGGTCGGGGTGCGCGAGCAGGTTGGCGAAGATGCCGGCGATCGCCTTGTCGGTGGTCTCGCCGCCCGCGGCGAGCAGCAGGGAACAGAACGCCTTGATGTCCTCGTCGCTCATCCGCACCCCGTCGACCTCGGCCGCGCACAACGCCGACAGCAGGTCGTCGCCGGGGTGTTCGCGGCGCTCCTGGATGACCGGGATCATGTACTGGGCGAACTCGACGCGGGTCCGCTCCCCCGCCGCGGCGACGTCCGGGTCGCCCGCCAGGTTGCCGAGGAAGTCGATGACGGCGGTGTACCAGCCGTGGAAGCGGTCGTGGTCGGCCTTGTCGAGGCCGAGCATGTCGGCGATGACGTTGACCGGCAGCCGGGTGGCGTAGTCGGCGACGAGATCGGCGGAGCCGGCGTCCCTGAACTTGTCTATCAGCTCACGGGAGTTGCGCTCGATGACGGGCAGGAACTTGTCCTGCAGTTCGCTGCCGCGGAAGGCGGGTGCGACGAGCGCGCGGCGCACCGCGTGCTCGCGGCCGCTCATCTGCAGGATGGTCCTACCGTGCACGGGTTCGAGCTGCCAGTCGTAATTGTCGGTGGTGAACGTCGCCTCCTTGTCCTTGAAGACGCGCTCCACGTCGGCGTACCGCGAGACGATCCAGCTCTGCGTGGCCTCGTGCCAGAGCAGCGGCGCGGACTCGCGCATCGCGCGGTAGGCGGGATACGGGTTCGCGGCGAACTCGGGCGAGAGGATGTCGGGGACCTGCGCGGTGGACATGGGGCTCCCTGAGGGGTGTAACGGGCAGTGCGTCCAAGCCTATTGACTGCCCGTCACCACGTGTACCCCGTGCCGTGTCAGCCGTTGGGAAGGATCACCGCACGCCCGTTGATCTTGCCGTCGTGCAGCAGTTCGTACGCCTTGGGGGCGTCGTCGAGCGAGAACGTCTCGGTGTGCACGGAGAGGGCGCCGGCCCGCGCCAGGTCGAGGACCTCGACGAGTTCGGCGCGGCTGCCCCAGTACGGGGCGGTGACGTTGACCTCGAAGTTGGTGGCACCGAAACCGACGGGCAGGGTGCCGCCACCGATCCCGACGATCGTGACGTCGCCCTCGACGGCGGCGACGGCGCCCGCGGTCTCGACGGTGGGCTGGACTCCGACGAAGTCGAAGACGGCCTCGGCGCCGCGCCCGCCGGTCAGCTCCTTGACCTTGCCCGCGGCCGCCGCGTCCGACAGGACCACCTCGTGGGCGCCGACGGTCCGGGCGAGCGCGAGCTTCTCCTCGGAGACGTCGAGCGCGATGACGCGGGAGGCGGTCATGGCGCGCAGCAGCTGGATGGCGACGTGGCCGAGGCCGCCGGTGCCGATGACGACGGCGGTCGAACCGGGCACCAGCTTGGGCAGCGAGCGCTTGATGGCGTGGTACGGGGTGAGGCCCGCGTCGGTGAGCGGCACGGCCGCGACCGGGTCGAGCCCGTCGATCGGCACGAGGTGGCGCGCGTCGTCGACGATCATGTATTCCGCCATCGAGCCGGGGGCGCCGAGTCCGGGCGGGCGGATGCCGAGCTCCTCGGCGCGCAGGCAGTAGTTCTCCTTGCCCTCCGCGCACTTGGCGCAGGCGCCGCAGCCCCACGGCCCGTACACGGCGACCGAGTCGCCCTCCTCGAAGCCGCTGACTCCGGCACCGAGCGCGGCGATGGTGCCGACGCCCTCGTGCCCGAGGGTCAGCGGGAGTTCGTAGGGGAAGCTCTCGGCCGGCCAGCTCATCACGGCGATGTCCGAGTGACACACGCCGGCGGCGGTGACCTTCAGCAGGACCTGCCCGGGGCCGGGCTCTGGGGTGGGGATGGTGACGACCTCGGGTGCTGCCCCGACGGTCCGGTACTGAAGTGCCTTCATGGCTCGACTCCTTCGTCGCTCTTCCAGCCCCCCGCCCCTCCACCATAACTCGCTCACGTCCCAATGGGACATGTGTCCCGATGGGACACGCCACACGACAAAAAAAGGACCCCGACCGTACGGGGGAGAACGGTCGGGGCCTGGTTCAAACTTTAACAGCATGCGCCCGGCGCCCGACGCCGGTTCGGCGTGAGCCCGGACGTGAGGTCGGACACATCAGTTCATCTGGGCTTTATAAGGATCTTTTCGGGCGCGCGTGCCACGCGTCTCCACAGCCCATATGGTGACAACAGTCGACCGTCGCCCTCCCTCGCCATCGGAGCACTCGTGGCCGAACCCCAGCCCGTCCTCCTCGCCCCGCCCGCGAAGCACGCCGTCTTCCTGGTCGTCACGATCGCGCCGGGCGGCGAGCCCGCCGTCCGCGACACGCTCGAGGAGCTGTCGGCGCTGAGCCGCTCCGTCGGCTTCCGCGACCGCGACGCCGCCCTCAGCTGCATCACGGGCATCGGCTCGACCGCGTGGGACCGCCTGTTCAGCGGCCCCAGGCCGCGCGAGCTGCACCCGTTCCAGGCGCTCGCGGGCCCCCGGCACCTGGCCCCCGCGACCCCCGGCGACCTCCTCTTCCACCTGCGCTCCCGGCGCATGGACCTCTGCTTCGAGCTGGCCCGCGTCATCATCGGCCGGCTCGGCTCCGCCGTCACCGTCGTCGACGAGGTGCACGGCTTCAAGTACTTCGACGACCGCGATCTGCTCGGCTTCGTGGACGGCAGCGAGAACCCCACCGGTCGGGCGGCCGCGGAGTCCGTGTTCGTGGGCGACGAGGACCCGGACTTCGGCGCCGGCTCCTACGTCATCGTCCAGAAGTACGTGCACGACATGGCCGCATGGGAGGCGCTGCCCGCGACCGAGCAGGAGAAGGTCATCGGCCGCACGAAGACCGCGAACATCGAGCTGGACGAGGACGCGCAGCCCGCGGACTCGCACGTCGCGCTGAACACCATCGTCGACGAGGACGGCACGGAGCGGCAGATCCTGCGCGAGAACATGCCGTTCGGCAGCGTCGGCCAGGGCGAGTTCGGCACGTACTTCATCGGCTACGCACGCACCCCGGACGTCACCGAGCGGATGCTGCGCAACATGTTCCTCGGTGACCCGCCCGGCACCCACGACCGGATCCTCGACTTCTCGACCGCGGTCACCGGATGCCTGTTCCACGTGCCGAGCGCCGACTTCCTCGACGACCTGCCCGAGCCGCCGTCCGGCGCCGCCACCGCGGACCCCGCGGCCGGTTCCCTCGGTATCGGCAGCCTCAAAGGAGCCTGAACGCCATGAGTAGCGACCCGAATCCCACCCCGAGCAACAATCTGCACCGCGAGCTCGCCCCGATCACGCCCGCCGCCTGGGCCGAGATCGAGGAGGAGGCGACCCGCACCTTCCGGCGCCATGTCGCGGGCCGCCGCGTCGTGGACGTCACGGGCCCGGACGGCGCCGAGCTCTCGGCAGTCGGCACGGGCCACCTCGCCGAGATCGCGCCGCCCGCGCCCGGCGTGACGGCGCGCCTGCGCGGCGTACAGCCGCTCGTCGAGCTGCGGGTGCCCTTCACGGTGAGCCGGGAGGCGGTGGACGACGTGGAGCGCGGCTCCAAGGACTCCGACTGGCAGCCGGTGAAGGACGCGGCGCGCGCCATGGCGTACGCCGAGGACCAGGCGATCTTCGACGGGTACGCGGCGGCGGGCATCGACGGGCTGCGCGAGCGCACCTCGAACCCGGTCCTGAGCCTGCCGGCCGAGGCCCGGGACTACCCGGACACGATCAGCCGGGCGCTCACCGCGCTGCGCCTCGCCGGCGTGGCGGGCCCGTACGCGCTGCTGCTCGGGGCCGACGCGTACACGGCGGTCAGCGAGACCTCCGACCACGGCTATCCGGTCGCGAACCACCTGGGCCGGATCCTCGACGGCGAGCTGATCTGGGCGCCGGCGCTGAACGGCGCGTTCGTGCTGTCCAAGCGCGGCGGCGACTTCGAGCTGCGGCTCGGCCAGGATCTGGCGATCGGCTACAGCGCGCACGACGCGCACGGCGTCGAGCTGTACTTCCACCAGACCCTGACGTTCCTGCCCTACACGGACGAGGCCGTGGTCGCGCTCAAGGCGTGAGCCCTCAGCTTCCCTGGACTCTCAGCTTCCCTGGACCCTGGCGATGAACGCGTCGAGGTTGCCGAGGGCGCGGTCCAGGCGCTCGTCCAGCGTGAGCGACTCCTCGTAGCGGCCCGCGCGCAGCTTCGGCTGCTTCTTGCCGCGCAGGTACAGGGAGCAGGCCAGGTCCGCGCAGATGTACAGACCTACCGTGTTCCCGTCGCGGCCGCGGGCCCCGGCGAGCGGCGCGGCGAACAGGGACACGCCCGACGAGGCGTGTCCGGTGAGGCAGATCTGGCACAGGCTCGACTTCATCGCGCTGGTGCGCCCGCTCTGCGGCACCCGCAGGCTGATGCCGACCGGCCCGTCGTCCGTAGGGCGCACGAGGTGGGCGCGCAGCGGCGCGCCCGGGTCCACCCAGCCGAGGAAGTCCAGGTCGTTCCAGGGCAGCTCGGCGAAGTCGAGCGGCAGCCGCATACGGGTTGCCTCGCCCTTGGTGCAGTTCACGAAGGACGAGCGGATCTGTTTGTCGCTGAGTGGTTCCACATCGTGGACCTTACAAAGCCGCTCGCCGATCATGCATCCGGATATTCGCGCGGCGGTCAGCCCGTGTTCGGGACCACCGCCACCGGGCACGGCGCGTGGTGCAGCACCGCGTGGGCGACCGAGCCGATGCGGGAGCCGATCGCGCTGCGGCGCGCGCGGCGGCCGACGACGAGCAGTTGGGCCTCGGGCGCGACCGAGAGCAGCACCTGGCCCGCGCTGCCGATCTCGACGTGCTCGCGGACCGGCACGTCCGGGAAGCGCTCGCGCCAGGGTGCGAGCGCGGCGCCGAGAGCCTTCCTCTCGTACGGTTCCATGCCGCCCGCGTCGTCGAGCAGGGCGAACGAGCTGGGGCCGTAGGAGAACACCGGTGGCAGGTTCCACGCGCGCACGGCCCGCACGGCGACGCCGCGGGCCTGCGCGGTGGTGAACGCGAACTCCATCGCGGCGGCGCTGTCCTCCGGTTCGCCCTCCTGTCCGACGATCACGTCGCCCCCGCTCGCCTCGGCCGGCGCCACGTCGTCCGCGCGGACGAGGACGACGGGCCGCTCCGCCTTGGCGATCACCTGCTGGCCGACCGAGCCGACGATGAAGCCGACGATCACGCCGTGCCCGCGCGAGCCGAGCACCAGGGACTCCCCGTCGCGCGCGGCCGCCAGCAGGGACTCGGCGGCGCCGCCCCCGTCGAGGACGTCGGTGGTGACCGCGAGCCCCGGGTGGGCTTCGGCGATCTCCTGCTCGATGTCGGCGAGCAGGTCACCCGCCCACTGCGTCAGCGCGGACTCGTCCGCGCTGAGCGCCAGGCTGTCGGGGGCCGGCTCGCCCACGTGCACCAGGCGCAGCGGCAGCCCGCGCCGCACCGCCTCACGCGCCGCCCAGGCTGCCGCCGCCGCGCTCTCGGGGGATCCGTCCACTCCCGCGGTGATGGGCCGGGTCATCGCACCGCCTCCTCGTCTGTCCGGTCTCGTCTGGCGAGCCGTCTGTCAGTGGGCCGTCTGTCAGTGGGCCGTCTGTCAGTGGGCCGTCTATTGGTGAGCTGTCTGTCCGGGAGCGCCCGTTTTACTCGTCGTGCCGGTCTTGCTCGGCATGCCGGGCGCGGCCGGGCTCTTCGACGGTCGCAGATACCGGTTCCAGCCGCCCACCGGGCGTTCTCCCACCTGGAGCGAGCGCAGCCGGTCCAGGACGGCCGGGTCCTGCGCGTCGAGCCAGTCGACGAACTGCCGGAAGGACACCAGCCGGACGTCATCGCCGCCCGCCTTGTCGGCGATCCGCTTGAGCGCCTCCTCGACGGCGTCCATGTAGATGCCGCCGTTCCACTCCTCGAAGTGGTTGCCGATGAAGAACGGTGCCCGGTTGCTCTCGTACGCGCGCTGGAAACCGGTGAGATACGCCTGGGTGGCCTGGGTGCGCCAGCCCGGATAGTTGTGGGCGGGGGCGCGGGTGGAGTTCTTCGACTGGTTGGCGAGGATGTTGTAGTCCATCGAGAGGACTTCGAAGCTGTGGCCGGGGAACGGGATGCCCTGCAACGGCAGGTCCCAGATGCCTTGCCGCTTCTCGGGCCAGCGTTGCAGCCCGCCGGGCGAGGAGGCGTCGTAGCGCCAGCCGAGTTCGCGGGCCACGGGCAGCAGGTTCTCCTGGCCGAGCAGGCAGGGCGTGCGGCCGCCGACGAGCTCCTTGTCGTAGTCGAAGGGCAGGGCCGGCTGGTCGTGCCAGCCGGTGTGGGTGCGCCAGGACTTGACGAAGGTGCGGGCCTGGTCGATCTCGCTGCGCCACTGCTTGGGACTCCAGTTGCCGACGGAGCCCGAACCGCCGCAGAAGTGCCCGTTGAAGTGGGTGCCGATCTCGTGCCCGTCGAGCCACGCCTGGTGGACGGAGCGCAGGGTCTCCTTCAGGTGCGGGTCGCTGAGGTAGCCGATGTCGGAGGCCCCGACGGGGTTGCCCGGCGGCTGGTAGCGCCGCTTCTGCGACTCGGGCAGCAGGTAGAGCCCGGACAGGAAGAAGGTCATGCGGGCGTCGTGCTGCCGGGCCAGTTCGAGGAAGCGGGGGAACAGGCCGTTGCCGACCTCGCCCGCGCCGTCCCAGGAGAAGACGACGAACTGCGGCGGCTTCTGGCCCGGTTCCAGGGGGGTGGGCGCGGGCGGCTGCTTCGGCTGCCTGCCCGTGTACGAGGTCGAGCCGTCGCCGATCAGCCGGGGCAGCGCCTTCTTCTTCGCGGGGCGCTCGGGATGGCGGGCGGGGCCTGCCGGGGGTGGCGCCCCCTTCTCGCCGCCGCTCGTCCCGCATCCGGCGAGCGCCCCGGCCGCGGCGCCGAGGCCGACGCCGAGACCCAGGCGCGTGACGCGTCTGCGACTGATTCCAGTGGACCAACCGGATTCTTCGAACTCCATGGGCAACCCAATCCGCGCCCCGAGCAGGGGCGTTGTGCGTCCCCCCGCACGGACACCGACCTCCGCACCGTAGGGCGGATAAACGGACAATTGCCTCATTTAGTACGGCGTGCCGCGGAAAGGGACAGACACACAGTGGGATGCCAGGCGGTCGGAGTCTCAGTCCTCGCCGACGACCTTGCCGGGGTTGAACAGGTCCAGCGGGTCCAGCGTCTCCTTCACGGCCCGCTGCAACGCGCAGACGGCGGGCCCGAGTTCGCTGCGCATGCCGCCGCGCTTGAGCAGCCCGACGCCGTGCTCGCCCGTCACCGTGCCGCCCGCGGCGATCGCGGCCTCCAGGAGTTCCTCGAAGGCGGCCTGCGCGGCGAGGCGTTCCGCCTCGTCGCCGGGCTCGGTGATCAGGAGCGGGTGCAGATTGCCGTCGCCCGCGTGCGCGATGGTCGCGATGCGCACGCCGTGCACGCGCCCGATCTTCTCGATGGTGGCGAGCATCCGCGGCACGGCGGACCGCGGCACGCACAGGTCCTCGGTGAGCACGGGCCCGAGGCGTTCGAGCGCCGGATACGCGAGGCGCCGTACGTCGAACAGGGCCTCGGCCTCGACGGCGTCCGTGGACTGCTCGGCCCACAGCGCCCCCGCCTCCCGGAAGGCGTCCGCCACCGCGCTCGCCTCGGTCTCGCCCGCGTCGCCCGGGGCGTCGATGCGGGCGAGCAGCATGGCCTCCGCACCCGGCTCGATACCCAGGTGCTTCCAGTTCTCGACGGCCTCCATGCAGGCGCGGTCGAGGAGTTCGAGGGCGGCGGGCGCGAGTCCCCGGCTCGTGACGAGGGCGACGGCGGCGCCGGCCGCGACGAGGCTGTCGAAGTTGCCGACGACGGTGCGCGGCTCGGCCGCGGGTGCGGGCCGCAGCTTCAGCGTGATCTCGGTGATGACGCCGAAGGTGCCCTCGGAGCCCACGAACAGGCTCGTCAGGTCGTACCCCGCGACGCCCTTCGTGGTGCGCCGGCCGAGCCGGACCCGGCTGCCGTACTCCCCCGCGGGCCCGCCCATGACGACTTCCATGCCGAGGACGTAGTCGCGGGTGACGCCGTACTTGAGGCAGCACAGGCCGCCCGCGTTCGTGGAGACGTTGCCGCCGATCGTGGACCAGGGGGCGCTGGCCGGGTCCGGCGGGTACCACAGGCCGTGCTCGGCGACGACGGCCTTGAGGTCGTTGTTGACGACGCCGGGCTGGACGACGGCGATCAGGTTCTCGGTGTCGATCTCGAGGATGCGGTTCATCTTCGACACGTCGAGCACGAGGCAGCCGTCGACGGCGTTGGCCCCGCCGGACAGGCCGGTACCCGCGCCCCGCGTGACGACCGGGATCCGCCGGGCCGCGCAGGCCCGCACCACTGACTCGACCTCCTCGGCGGACGCGGCACGCACCGCGGCGAGCGGCCGGCCCATCGGCGCCCACTCGGCGTCGTCGTGTCCGAGGGACGCGAGGACGTCCGGGTCGGTGACGAGGGTGCTGTCCGGGAGCGCGGCGGCGAGTTCGCCCACCGTGCTCCCCGTGTCTGCGGTGTCGATGTCGTCCTCCTGAACAGATGTCCCTGACCAGCACATCCACGGGTCAAGGACACCATCATGGAACACCGCCTCGCGCCGCCGAGGCGCGGGTCGCTCAGGAGGCGAGGGTCAGCACGGCGCGCACGCGCTTGCCGACCGGCACCTGCTCCACGGAGACGACGGCGAGCGCGTCCACGATCTCCAGGCCGTGCCCGCCCACGCGCGCCGGGTCCCGCGGGAAGCGCACCGGAACGGCGGCGCTGCTGTCGTAGACGGTGACGGCGACATGCCGCGAGGTGCCCTCGAGTTCCAGGACGTACGGGCCCGCGCTGTGCCGGTCCGCGTTCGTGATCAACTCGCTGACGACGAGCAGGATGTCCCCGGCCGTGCGCGGGTCGAGCTCGACGCACCACTCCTGGCGAAGCCGCGTGAGGAACACGTCGGCGAACCTGCGCGCGTCGGCCAGGCAGCCCTCCTCGCCCGCGTAGTGGGTCGCCTGCATCAGCGGTCCGACTGCCTCGTCGAAGCCAGTGGGGAGCACTGCCCCATCCATGTACTCGATCATTCGTGTCTCTTTCACGCCTGCGGGACTCAGCGATGGACACCCGCAGCCTGCTGATACCCCGCTTCAGGCCACGCAGTCCTGCCGGATTCAACGGGGTGACCCGCGCCCCGGCGCGTCGTTTGAAGGATGACGCCGTGACCCTTCGGACTTCCGGGAGAGGCCTGCCATGCCCCAGCTTCGCCGCGACACCATTGTCCCCCGCGCACGGATAGCCGCGGACCATGCGGAGACGGCCCTGCTCGAGGAGTACACCGGTCTCGTACGGCTGGCCTATCTCACGCTCCCCGCCGCGTTCACCCGCCACCGCCGGGTGCTGCTGGCCCACACCGTCGTCCAGCGCGCGCTGCCGGGACTCCGCGCCCCCGACGACGGCACCGATTCCGCCACCGACGCGCTGCGCGTACGGATTCTGCGGGCTGCCCTGGCCGTCGGACACCGCCCGGCCGGCTGGCCCACCGCGTTGCCGCCGCCCCGTGCGCTGCTCCCCCGGCTCCCCGTGGTCTGGGGGCTTCGCCTGTTTCCCCGGGCCGGTGGCGCCCAGGAGGTCGCGCTGGTCGGTGCCCTCGCGGGCGCGTCGCCTCCCGCGCGCGCCGCGTTCGTGCTCCGGCACATCGACTCCATGGACGCGGGCCGGGCAACGGCGCTGCTGACCGCGGCCGGAGTGGCGGAGGCCGGAGCGGCCGTACGGGAGTCCCTCGAACTCGACGCAGAGGCCGGGACCGCGGCCACGGCGCTGCTGCGCTCCCAGGAGTTCGACGCCTGCTCGGTGCAGACACGCCCAACGGACCTGCTGCGGCGCGCGCGGCGGATCCGTGCCGCTCTCGCGGTGGGGGCCGTGGCCGTCGTCACCGCGGCCGCCCTGCTCGCCCCCGACTCCGCCCCGCGCCAGGAGGCGACGGGTGGAGGCGCCCCGGGCCGCCCGGCGTCCGTCGCCGCTGACCTCACCCGGGCCGGGCGGGACGCCTGGGCCGACACCTCGCGGGTCGACTTCACGGCCTGGCCCGCGCGCGGCGACCGGACCGACGACACCGCCCTGCTGGACCGGGCGCTCGGCGCGTGGGCCGATCCCTCCGGCGCCGTACGCGTCAGCAGGACCCCGGACACGCCTGCCGACCCGGCGCCGCGTGCCCCGCAACTGCTGTTCGCGGGCGACGTCGACGGCCGCACCGTGGTGCTCCTCAACGACGGCGATCGGCTGGCCCGCTACACCGCACGGGACGGCGACGACCGCGCCGGCCTCGCGCTGGCCCGGGTCGACGACGCCGACGTGACCTCGGCGGCGGCCGTCGTCCTCAGCCGCGGCGATGGCTCCGCCCGCTATCTCACGGCGCCGTGGATCACCGAGGCGGCCACCCGCGATCTCCTGCGGCCCGACATCGCGGGACGGCCGCTGGACGTGTCGGACGACGGGGTGACCGATCCCGTGCCCGTCGCTCCCGCGGACGGCTGCGCGCGCCGCCCCGTGCTTCAACTGCGGTCCTCGCCCCGCATCGTGGAGAACCACTCGTTCCTGCTCGCCGACCTCGGCGGGATGTCGCCGGTGCACCTCACGTACACCCCGCCACCCGGGCACGGCACGCCTCCGCCCCGGCAGCCGCGCGAGGCCACCGGCAGCCAGGCGCTGGTCGCGTGGGCGCGTACCGCCTGCCGGCTCCAGCCGTGGCAGGGCGGCGCCGTGCGCGCCGTGAACGCGTGGGACTACGCCGAGCAGCAGTTGCCGAAGGACGCGGGCCGCGCGGTGTGGTCCTGCGTACGGGCCTCCACCTGGCGCGGTCCGGGCGATGTCGCCGTCCTGCTGCGCACACCCGGCGCGGCCGCCGAACCGGCGCAGCTGGTCGGCCGGGCCCGGGCCACGGCGGCCTGCAGCCGGTTCGGCCAGCACGTGGTCGCCGAAACCCGGTGGCGGTCTCCGGGCGGCGGCTGGTACCTGCTGGCGGCGGGCAGCCGCGCCGTCACCCGGATAGAGGCGAGCGGTGCGGCGACCGCGTCCCAAAAGGGCCGCACCCTGGCCGTCCGCGCGCCCGAGCACGGCACGGTGCGGGTGGCGGCCCGTCTCGACACCGGGGAGCGACTGAAGGAGGTGGCACCCGGGCAGTCCTGACCGTTCGGCCCTGCTGCATCCACCTGCGCTGTTGATGCGGAAGTCGGTGAGGGGGCGGACGGTGGTGGACAGGGGGCGAGCGAAGGAGACGCATGGACGCGGAACGTGCCGGGAGCCGGTGCCTGGTCACCGGGGCGAGCGGCTACATCGGCGGCCGCCTGGTGCCGGAACTGCTCGCATCGGGGCATCACGTGCGCTGCCTGGCCCGCTCCCCCGGCAAGCTCCGGGACCACCCGTGGGCCGGCGACGTCGAGGTGGTGCGGGGCGACCTCACGGACCGCGAGTCGCTCGGCGCCGCACTGCGCGGCATCGATGTGGCGTACTACCTGGTGCACGCGCTCGGCACCGGCAAGGACTTCGAGCGCACGGACCGCGAGATGGCGACGGCCTTCGCCGAGGAGGCCCGCCGGGCGGGTGTGCGGCGGATCGTCTATCTGGGCGGCCTGACGCCCGCGGGCGTGCCCGAGCGGGAGCTGTCGCCGCATCTGCGCTCGCGGGCGGAGGTCGGGCACATCCTGCTGGCCTCCGGTGTGCCGACGACGGTGCTGCGCGCGGCCGTGATCATCGGTTCGGGCTCCGCGTCGTTCGAGATGCTGCGCTATCTGACCGAACGGCTGCCGGTGATGGTGACGCCGAGCTGGGTGCACACCCGGATCCAGCCGATCGCGGTCCGCGACGTGCTGCGCTGCCTCGTGGACAGCGCGGCGATGCCGTCCGAGGTGTCCCGTTCCTTCGACGTCGGCGGGCCCGACGTGCTGACCTACCGCGACATGATGCTCCGGTACGCGGCGGTGGCACGGCTGCCTCGACGCGTCGTGGTCGGGGTGCCGATGCTCAGCCCCGGCCTGTCGAGTCACTGGGTCGGCCTGGTGACGCCCGTGCCCGCCTCCATCGCCCGCCCGCTCACCGAGTCCCTGCGCCACGAAGTGGTCTGCCACGAAAGCGACATCGAGGAGTGGGTGGCGTATCCGCCGGGTTCCCCGGTCGGGTTCGACGAGGCGGTGCGCCTCGCGCTGCGCCGCATCCAGGAGGCGCAGGTGGCCACCCGCTGGTCGTCCGCCGCACTGCCGGGCGCGCCCAGCGATCCGCTGCCCACGGACCCGGACTGGGCGGGCGGCAGCCTCTACACGGACGAGCGGGAGCGGCTCGTCGACGCCTCGCCGCAGCGGCTGTGGGACGTGGTCGAGGGCATCGGCGGGGAGCACGGCTGGTACTCGTTCCCCTTGGCGTGGGCGGTGCGCGGGTGGCTCGACCGGATGGCGGGCGGCGTGGGGCTGCGGCGCGGTCGGCGGGACGCGGCGCGGCTGCGGGTCGGCGACTCGCTGGACTTCTGGCGGGTGGAGGAGATCGAGCCGGGCCGACTGTTGCGGCTGCGCGCCGAGATGCGGTTGCCGGGCCTGGCCTGGCTGGAGTTGTCGGTGGAGGCGGCGGACGGCGGGCGCACCCGGTACCGGCAGCGGGCGCTGTTCCATCCGCACGGTCTCGCGGGGCAGGCGTACTGGTGGAGCGTGGCGCCGTTCCACTCCGTGGTGTTCGGCGGGATGGCGCGCAAGATCGCTGCCACGGCCGAACACGGCACCGTCGGCGGCGCCCCGTGCGAGTGATCGTGCATCCATGTGGGCGGTCGGCCGGGAAGGCCTGACGTAGCCCGCTTGCCTCCCTCCCCACCAGGAGCCATTCCGTGCGTGTCCACGTCGTCCTGTTCACCTCCGATCTCCGCGTGCACGATCACCCGCCGCTGCGGGCGGCGTTGACCGCCGCGGACGCCGTGGTGCCGCTGTTCGTCCGGGACACGGGGGTCTCCGGGTTCCTCGCCCCGAACCGTGAGGCGTTCCTCGCCGACTGTCTGCGGGACCTGGACGCGGGGCTGCGGGAGCGGGGCGGGCGGCTCGTGGTGCGTTCGGGCGCCGTGGTCGACGAGGTGGCGAAGGTGGTGACCGAGACGGACGCGTGCGCCGTGCACGTGGCGGGCGGCGTCTCCGCGTACGCGCACCGCAGGGAGGACCGGCTGCGGGACACGCTGCACCGCCTGGGCTGCGATCTGGTGGCGCACGACGGGGTCGTCACCTGCGTCCCGCCCGGCGCCGTCACCCCGGACGCCCGGGACCACTTCGCGGTGTTCACGCCGTACCACCGGCACTGGGCCAGGCACGGGCTGCGGGCGGTCGTGCGGGCGCCGCGTGCCGTCCGGGTGCCCGACGGCGTGGGCGGCGAGGTACTGCCCGAGCGGGGCGGTGTGGCGGGAACGTCGCCCGGTCTTGCCGAGGGCGGTGAGCGGGCGGGCCGGGCGCTTCTGACCTCCTGGCTGCGCTCGGGGATCGCCGCGTACGAGGACCGGCACGACGACCTGGCGGGCGACGCCACGTCGCGGCTGTCCCCGCATCTGCACTTCGGCACGGTCGGTCCCGTCGAGGCCGCGCACCGGGCGAACGCGGCGGGCGGTCCGGGCGCGGAGGCGTTCGTACGCCAGCTGGCCTGGCGGGACTTCCACCACCAGGTGCTCGCGGCGCGGCCCGAGGCCGCGCACGTCGACTACCGCACGCAGCAGGACCGTTGGCGCAGGGCGCCTCGGGAGGTCGAGGCGTGGCAGGAGGGGCGTACGGGATACCCGGTGGTGGATGCCGCGATGCGGCAGCTGCGGCACGAGGGCTGGATGCACAACCGTGGCCGGCTGCTCACCGCGTCGTTCCTCGTCAAGACGCTGTACGTGGACTGGCGGGTGGGCGCGCGCCACTTCCTGAGCCTGTTGGTGGACGGCGACGTCGCGAACAACCAGTTGAACTGGCAGTGGATGGCGGGCACCGGCACCGACAGCCGCCCGAACCGGGTGCTCAACCCGGTGACGCAGGCCAAGCGGTACGACCCGGACGGCGGCTACGTACGGCGCTGGGTACCGGAGTTGGCGGACGTCGAGGGCTCCGCGGTGCACACGCCGTGGAAGGCGGCCGGCCTCGACCGGGCCGCCCTCGGCGACTATCCGGACCCGATCGTCGACCTGCCGGACGGCCTCGCCCGGTTCAAGCGGGCCCGGGGGCTCGACTGACCTCCGGGTAGTGGCGCCCGATCTGGTCGAGGGCCTGCGGCAGCGTCGCCGGGTACAGCGCGCCGCGCACGCCCCGGCCCGCCCAGCCGGGCCCTGCCAGCATCACGGCAGGTTTGCCGCGGGCGCCGCGCACGCCCCAGCGGGTCTCGGCGAGGTGCCGGGCCAGCGGCAGGCTCGCGGTGGAGCGGGCCTGCGCCCACAGCACGACGACGCGCGGCCCGGTCCTGCGCACCGCGGCCGACACCGCCTCCACGGGCACGGCGGCGCCGAACATCCGCTGCGGTACGCCCAGTTGACTCAGTCCTGCACTGAGCGCCTCCAGGGCGAGCACGTGCTGCTCGGCGGGGACGCAGGCGAGGACCAGCGGCGGCAGCGCCAGAGTGGACTCCACCGGATCCGCGGCGCGGTGCAGGGTGCGCGAGACGTGCCAGGACAGCAGGTGCTCGACCTCGACGTACTTGTCGCCCGCCTCCTCCCACTTGCGGCCCACCGCGTGCAATACCGGCGCCATCACGTCCTGCCAGGCGGTGACCAGGCCGTGCTGCGCCACCGCCTCGGTCAGCAGGTTCTGCACGGTCGGCGCGTCCATGCGGGTCGCTGCGCGGGAGATGCCCCGGCACTGGCGCTCCAGCGTGGCCGGTGCGGCGGGCGCCGCCGGTGCGGGGCGCTGGAGCGGCAGCCCGGCGGGCTCCGTCGCCAGCCGTTTGCCCGCGAGGAGCGCGGCCTCGGCGGGCGGCAGGCCCGTCGTCGTCAGTCGGCACATCTCCTCGACGACCGCGATGTCCTCGTCGGTCCAGCGCCTGTGCCGTCCCGCCGAGCGCCGCGCCGGCCCGAGCCCGTAGCGGCGGTCCCAACTGCGCAGGGTCGTCGGGGAGACCCCGAGTCGCCGGGCGAGTGCGCCGGTGGTGACGCCCGCTTCCGATGGTGCCGCCTGTGCTCGTGCCGCGTCGCGTACCTGCCGCCCCTCGTCCATCGGCTCACGATACGACGCACAACCGATGCGGGTTGTCGTGCGGCGGGAGTCGTTTCCAGGATGACCGGGCCGTGACCCGGAGAGCGCTGCGCGCGTCAGGTCCCGGCCATTGCCGGTCGGGTTCAGGATCGTTTCGAGGAGTTGACAGCGCGTTGAGGATCCCAGGGTTGCCGGCAGGGGTCTCCGACCCGCGCGAGGTGCCGGAGGCCGCCCTGGCGGACGGCCTCGCCTCGGGTGACGCCGCCTGCCTCGCCGAGGTGTACCGGAGGTGGGCGCCGCTGGTGCGGGGCTTGGCACAGCGGGCACTCGGCGACCGCTGCGAGGCGGAGGACGTGATGCAGCAGGTGTTCCTCTCGGCCTGGCGCGGGCGGTCCGGCTACCGGCCCGAACTGGGCCCGCCGTCCGCCTGGTTGACCGGCATCGCGCGGCACCGGGTCGCGGACGCGCTCGCCGCCCGGAGCCGTCGCACGGTGCTGTTCGAGGCGTCGGTGCGGCGGCACGCGCTCTCGGTCCGCAGCGAACCCGCGAGCGACACCGACATGGACGCGGTCGTCGAACGGCTGGTGCTGTCCCAGGAGTTGGCACGTCTGCCGAGCACGCAGCGCACGGTGCTGCGGCTCACGTTCTACGAGGACCTGACGCAACCCCAGATCGCCGCGCGCACCGGCTGGCCGCTGGGCACGGTCAAGAGTCATGCTCGGCGTGGCATGCGGCGCCTCGGCGACCGGCTGCGCGGCCGGGACGATCGCGGGTGAGATTCATCGGTCCCGGATGCATCCGTACGGCACCTGCCGACCGAAGGACAGGTGTGCGGCGCGCCGACTCGGTCGCACGGGGCGGCCCGGACCCCGCTGCCCGTCCACCTCAACGGAGTCGGCGCCGCTGAGGTGGGTCCGGGCGGGGCGCCACTACAGTCGATGATCATGATCACTGGTTCCGTCCGCCTCCGCGACGTACCCGAGTCCGACATCGATCGGGCCCTGGCGCTCGCCCATCTCGTCTTCCACGAGTCACCCGACGACGAACGCCGCAAGCAACAGCGGGAGATGCTGGCCGGCTGCCTGCGGATCGGCGCGTACGACGGCGAAGAGCTGGTCGGCTTCGCGGCGGCGCATCGCTTCACCGTCTCCGTGCCGGGCGGTGGCGACCTTCCCTGCCCCGGCCTGTCGTACGTGTCGGTGGCGCCCACGCACCGTAGGCGTGGCGTGCTGTCGGCGATGATCGGCGAGCTGTTCGCGCGCTGCGTCGAGGAGGGCGCGCCGCTGGTCGCGCTGTGGGCGTCGGAGGCGTCGATCTACGGCCGGTTCGGTTTCGGACCCGGCACGTACGGGGCGACCGTGGAGATCGACTCACGGCGCCCGCTCGCGCTGCGCATCGCGCCCGACGAGCGTCCGCTGCGCCTGCTGGACGCCGAGTCGGTGCCCGCCCTGCTCGCGCCGTACTTCGAGACGACGCGCGAGCAGCGTGCGGGTCGGCACGCGCGCACGGACGCGTGGTGGTACGAGCAGTGGCTGGCCCCCAAGGACGAGGAGGGCGAGAATCTGTCGCCGCCGCGCGTGGTGGCCCTCGGGGACCCGCTCGCCGGTTACGCGATCTACCGCACCAAGTCCGGCGACCGGTCCCGGGGCGTGCCGGGCCTGGTGAGCGTCGAGGAACTGGAGGCCGACACCGCGGGGTGCGCGGCGGCGCTGTGGCGGTATCTCGCGGACATCGACCTGACGGGCACGGTGCGCGCGCACGGCAGGCCCCTCGACGATCCCCTGTTGCTGTTCGCGGCCGACCGCGACCAGGTGGGCGTCACAGGCGTCGAACCTGCCCTGTGGGTACGCCTGGTGGACGTGCGCGCGGCGCTCGCGGCCCGCGCCTGGGCGGCGCCCGTGGATCTGGTGCTCGAGGTGCGAGACGCCCGACTGCCCGCGAACGCGGGGACGTTCCGGCTGATCGCCTCGCCGGACGGCTTCTCGTACGCGCCCACGGACGACGCGCCCGACCTGACCGTGGAGGCCAGCGAGCTGGCGACCGCGTACATGGCGGCAACGCCGGTGGCGGCGCTGGCGCGCGCGGGTCTGGTGACGGAGCACACGCAAAGCGCGGCGTCGATGCTCGACGCCGCGCTGCGCACGGAGCTAGTGCCGCACACCGGCGACACGTTCTGAACTCACCTCATGGTGAAGGGAGTTCAGCACTCCATCTTCCATGTGTGGGAGTCGCCGCTGTCGTTGGCCCAGCCGTTGGAGGGGATCTCCTGGCCGGGCGCGAGACAGACGGTGCCGAAGCCGACGAGGCCTGGATTCTCGTAGACCTGGACGTGGTCCTTGATGCCTGGTCCCGAGATTCCGTGGTTGGCCCAGGACGAGTCCTCGTCCTGGATGCCGTCCTCCCAGTCGTGGTCGTCGCCGGACCAGTTCCAGCGCATTCCGGTGTAGTTGGCGTCGGTCCAGGCGCAGAACTCGCCGCTGGGGCACTGGGCCGCGAAGGCGGTGGCGGGGAGCGCGGCGCCGCCGAGGGCGAGGACCGCGGCGGCGACGAGGGCGATCGGGTGCTTCATGTGGTCTGTTCTCCTTGCTGGGTCAGTGAGTTGAGGCGTGCAGCACGCGGGTGGACGCTTCGAGTGCGCGGGTCCGCAGGCGCTGCCAGTCGGCGAGTTCGGCGCGGTGTCGTGCGCGCACGGAGGCGAGGCCGAGGTCACGGTGAGCGGCCTCGGGCCCCAGGTTGTTGACGACGGTCGACACCTCGAACCAGCGTTCCTGGTCGCCGTAGAGGGTGCGTTGGGCGGCGGCCAGGCAGCCGTCGGTGTGGGCGCGTACGGGGATGCCGTTCGCGAGGGTCAAGGAGAGTTCGGCGGGCGGGCGACCGAAGAGAGCTGCGGCGACGCGCTGTTCCTCCGCCCGGTTCGCCGGGCGGCGTCCCGGCCGGGGCGGTGTGAGGCCCTGGCGGGTGAGGCAGCGGTCGGTGAGGGTCTGGGCCGCGGCCCTGATGGTGTCGTCGGGTGTGCGGGCGGTCCGGTCGGTGTGCTCCGTGGTGCAGCCCGTGAGCGGGAGCAGCAGGGCGCAGGCCAGGACGGTGAGGGCGCGCCTTCGGCGGTTCATGGCGCGGTCAGCCCTGCTCGCACCCCATGGTGGTGTCGGAGACACCGTCGAGCTTTCCGGCCCACTCCCAGTTCTCGGAGTAGTCGTCGCGCCTGATCTCCCGGTAGACGCAGCCGGTCGCGGTGTAGCTGATGGCGTAGACGGTCCCGGCGACGCGGGAGTCGAAGGAGGCGGCGTGGCGCGCCGTCCCGTTCTCCGCGTCGGCGTAGCCGGGCGGTCCGTAGCACCAGGCCTGACCGTGCATGCCGATGTCGGTCCAGAAGCAGACCTGGCCGGGCGGGACGGCGCCGGGTGCGGCGGAGGAGGCGGGTGCGAGGGCGGTCGTGGCGCCGCCGAGGAGGGGGAGGGTGAGGGCGAGCAGCACGGATCTGTGCTTCATGAAGGGCTTCATTTCGGTGACCCCGGAGTGATCGTTCCTACTGAGCGTGATCACACTGCCCCGGAGTCGGCGCGATCAAGCGCCGTGTCACTCTTGTCAGTGACTATTGGTAACTGTCACTCGACACCGTGGGCCGCGGCGGCGCGGCTGGGTGCGGGCCATGCGGACGGCGTCGACGGACTCGGCGAGGAGTTCGTACTCGGTGGTGTCGTCGCGGGTCGCGATCCGGACGAGATGCCCCGAGGCCAACTCCTCCGCGGCGCTCTCCTGCCGGCCCGGGTCGGCGCACCAGGCCCGCAGCTGTTCCGGCACGTCGGGTGCGTCCTCGGCCATGGGCGTCAGCGCACCCTCGGGTAAGTGGTCGAGGCCGGGGCGGGGGTCGAGGCGCTCGGCCATCCACATGGCCCGGTCGCGCAGCCACCAAAGGGCCAGTGCGAGCGTGGGGGCGCGATATGTGCCGAGCGGAACACCCACGCGCCGGCCACCGCAGATTCCGTACGCGGTGACGTGGCACAGGAATTCGTCGTGCACGGTCTCCCCCATTGCCTGGCGTCCGACTGCATTGACTGTTGTGCCAAACGATCAGTGATCCACCGCAACGGCGAGAATTACCCCGGGAATGTGGCCCGCGGGACGCCGCCTACGAACAACGTTCAACCGTTCCTTCGTCAAGTATCGGCACCTGGAGGGCGGAGTCACCATGGCTTTCACGCCAGTCTCCGGGCATATTCACGGCACCCGTTGGCCGAAATCCCCCGCGTCGGAGACACTGCACGCATGCGCTCACATGACGTACTCGTGGACGGTTACCACCGTATTCAGGAAGAGGTGCACGCGGCCGTCGAGGGACTTTCCGTCGACGCGCTGCACGAGCGCCCGGAAGACACGGCGAATTCCATTGCCTGGCTGATCTGGCATCTCACCCGCGTTCAGGACGACCATGTCGCCGATGCCGCGGGAGTCGAGCAGGTGTGGCTCGCGGGCGGCTGGGCGGAGCGGTTCGATCTGCCGCTCGCCGAGTCGGACACCGGGTTTGGGCACACACCGAAGCAGGTCGGCCAGGTGCGGGTCGCCTCGGGCGAGCTCCTCGTGGGCTATTACGACGCGGTGCACGAGCAGACACTCCGGTTCCTCGGCGACCTGAAGGACGCCGATCTCGACCGTGTCGTCGACGAGGGCTGGGATCCGCCGGTGACGCTGGGGGTCCGGCTCATCAGCGTGCTCGCGGACGACCTGCAGCACGTGGGGCAGGCCGCCTACCTGCGCGGACTGAGCTGAACCCACCGTCCTTCCCCTCTCGTCAGCGGCGCCGGACCTCCTGTCCGGCGCCGTTCTCGTGCGCGCCGGAGGTCTTGACAACTCCATTGGTCTGAACCAACTTTGGCGCACACAGCGGTGGCCACCGTTCACATCCGCAGCATGTCCCCCTCTTCCCAGGAGGCTCACCGTGGACCGTGCACGCCATCGCAGACGCAGACCCGGCCTCGCACTCGCCGTCGTGGCGGCCGCGTCGCTCGGCGTCACCGCGCTCGCCGCACCCGCACAGGCCGCTGACGTCAACGTCGCCAAGAACGCCGGCTTCGAGTCGGACCTGAGCAACTGGACGTGCACGGCGGGCAGCGGTTCCGTCGTGACCTCGCCCGTGCACGGCGGCACGAAGGCCCTCAAGGGCGCGCCGTCGGGCCAGGACAACGCCAAGTGCAGCCAGACCGTCGCGGTGAAGCCCAACTCGACGTACCAGCTGAGCAGTTGGGTGCAGGGTGGCTACGCCTATCTCGGCGCGAGCGGCACCGGTACCACCGATGTGTCCACGTGGACACCTGGCAGCTCGTCCTGGCAGCAGCTCACCACGAGTTTCAAGACCGGCGCGAACACGAGCTCCGTGACGGTCTACACGCACGGCTGGTACGGGCAGAGCGCGTATTACGTCGACGATCTGAGCGTCCTCGGTCCCGACGGGGGCGGCGGCACGGACCCGGTCGTGATCCCGGCCGCACCGACCGGGCTCGCGGCGGGCGCGACCACTTCGTCCTCGGTCGGCCTCTCCTGGACCCCCGTCTCGAACGCCACCGGCTACAACGTGTACCGGGACGGCACGAAGGTCGCCGCCGTCCCGGGTGCCTCGACGTCCGTCACCGGGCTCGCGGCCGACACCTCGTACAGCTTCCAGGTCACCGCGACGAACGTGGCCGGCGAGTCCGGGAAGTCCGCGGCGGTGACCGCGCGGACCGCTACGTCCGGCGGCAACCCCGGCGGCGGAACCGTCCCCAAGCACGCACTGACCGGGTACTGGCAGAACTTCGACAACGGCGCGACCGTCCAGAAGCTGCGTGACGTGCCGGCGCAGTACGACATCATCGCGGTGTCCTTCGCCGACGCCACCAGCACGCCCGGCCAGATCACCTTCAACCTGGACCCGGCCGTCGGTTACGCGAACGCCGGGGACTTCAAGTCCGACATCGCCGCCAAGCAGGCGGCGGGCAAGTCCGTGATCCTGTCGGTCGGCGGCGAGAAGGGCACCATCTCGGTGAACAGCGACGCCTCGGCGACGGCGTTCGCGGACAGCGCGTACGCGCTGATGCGGGAGTACGGCTTCGACGGCGTCGACATCGACCTGGAGAACGGCCTCAACTCGACGTACATGTCGAAGGCGCTGCACCAGCTGTCGGCGAAGGCGGGGGGCAAGCTGGTCCTGACGATGGCGCCGCAGACCATCGACATGCAGTCGACGTCCGGCGAATACTTCAAGACGGCGCTGAACGTGAAGGACATCCTCACGGTCGTCAACATGCAGTACTACAACAGCGGTTCGATGCTGGGCTGCGACGGCAAGGTGTACAGCCAGGGCACCGTCGACTTCCTCACCGCGCTCGCCTGCATCCAGCTGGAGGGCGGCCTCGACGCCTCGCAGGTCGGACTCGGCGTACCGGCGTCGACGCGCGGCGCGGGCAGCGGCTACGTGGCCCCGTCGGTCGTGAACAACGCGCTCGACTGTCTGGCGCGCGGCACCGGCTGCGGCACGTTCAAGCCCGCGAAGACCTATCCGGGGCTGCGCGGGGCGATGACCTGGTCCACGAACTGGGACGCCACGGCGGGCAACGCCTGGTCGAATGCGGTCGGACCGAAGGTGCACGCGCTGCCGTAGGGCGGCAGGGGGCCGGTGGCGCGCCGCCACCGGCCCGTCCGACTCGACCCGGTCGCCCGGTCAGCCGCCCATGAAGAGCATCGTGCCGTCGGGGCCCAACGCCTCGACGCGCGCGCCGTGTTCGACGGTGCGGCTGACCGTGCAGTACTTCTCGTGGGTCAGCCGGATGCCGCGTTCGAGCGCCTCGGCGGCGTCCGTGTCGCCTTCCGGCAGCTCGATCTCGTACGAGACACGGACGGATCCGACGCGCCCGTCGTCCTCCGGCCGTGACACGGACTCGACGGTGATCCGCAGCTCGTCGTGCGGAACTGTGCGGGCCGTGCGGTCGACGACGAGGCCGCCGCAGCCGCCGAGCGCGGCGAGGAGGAGTTCGACCGGGGTGAAGGACGGCTGTGCTTCCTCGCTGTCGGCGGGGGCGATGCGGACCTCGGCGCCCCGGTCGTTGCGCGCGGTCCAGTCGCGGTCGCCGTTGCGGACGGTCTCAATGCGGTAGTCGGCCATGCCGGAACCGTAGCCAGCGGCGGGCGCCGTGCCACGCAACGCCTGCGGCGGGTCGGGGAGTCCGCGTGCCCCACGCCCACGGACTCCCCGGTGGTGCTCCCTCCCCTGGCGGCCGCTGCCCGAGTGTGCGGCCGCCGTGCCCCGGAGTCTGCCGAAGGCGGCCCCGGACTTCATCCCGCACCCCCGAATTTCGGGTAACTTCCCGTGTTGAATCACTGGCGTGAAGTTACGGGGTGCGGCGCCACATCCCGTACTCAGGGCGGTACTTGAACGCCGGAACGCGCCGTCTGGCGTGATCCCTGCGACTCAAGTACGGCCGGATCACTGTGCCCCTCGCTCTCCCTCCAGGCGCTCCCCGCATCGGGCGCAGTACCGCGCACCGGCGTCGTCGGCCGCCTGCCCGCAGGACGCGCACACCCGGGGCAGCAGGCAGGGTGCCTCGCCGCCCTCGGTCGTGACCTGCGGTTCGGCGCGGCGGATGGTCATGCCGGGCCGCCTGCGGTGTGCCGTGAGGTAGACGAGCCCGTCCGCACCGGCGCTGACCGCGCGCCGCTCGCCGCGCGGTACGAACACGAGCGTGCCGGGCGCCACTTCCTCGTCCACGCCCGCACGGTGCAGCGTGCCGTGGCCCTCCACGACGACGAGGAGCACGTCGAGTTCTGCCTCCACATACGCGTCGCCGCCCCCGCCCGGCCGCAGGCGGACGACGTTGGCGTCGAGCTGGCGGGCCGCGCCGTCGAGCCGCCAGAGGGCGCCGGTGGCCTCCGGGGCGGCGGCACTCAGGACGTCGGCGAGGGTGACGTGGGCTGCGGGCATCGGTCTGGTTCCCCTGACGTGGCGCGGCGGATCGTGACTGTTCGATTCTCTCTCACCACAACTCTCTCCGTTCAAGCTCCACACGGAGCCGTAGCCCAACCAGCCTATCGGCACCACAGTTCCATTATTGAACGACTTCCTGCTACGGTTGCGTCACTTCCTAACGGGACCACAATCCCTTTAGGGGTGAACTCATCGACGCGAGCGACCATCAAGGGGATCGACATGGAGTACCGACAGCTGGGGACGTCCGGCCTGAAGGTTCCGGCGTTGGGTTTCGGGGCCGGAACCTTCGGCGGGCGTGGCCCCCTGTTCTCGGCGTGGGGGACGAACGGGATCGACGAGGCGCGACGGATGGTCGATCTCAGCCTGGAGGCCGGAGTCACCCTGTTCGACACCGCCGACGTATACTCGGACGGGGCCTCCGAGGAAGTGCTCGGCGCCGCGCTCAAGGGCCGGCGCGACCAGGCGCTCATCTCGACCAAGGCGGCACTGCCGACCGGCGAGGGACCGTACGACGCCGGGGTTTCGCGCTCTCGCCTGATCGCGTCCGTCGACGCCGCGTTGCGGCGCCTCGACACCGATTACATCGACCTGTTCCAGCTGCACGCGTACGACGCGAGCACGCCGGTCGAGGAGGTACTCGCCACGCTCGAGGACCTGGTGCGCGCCGGAAAGATCCGCCACACCGGCGTCTCCAACTACGCGGGCTGGCAGCTGATGAAGGGGCTCTCCGAGGCCGAGAGGCACGGGCGGCCGCGGTTCGCCGCACACCAGGTGTACTACTCGCTCGTCGGCCGGGACTACGAGTGGGAGTTGATGCCGCTCGCCAAGGAGGAGGGCGTCGGCGCCGTGGTGTGGAGCCCGCTCGGCTGGGGGCGGCTCACCGGGAAGATCCGGCGCGGGCAGCCGTTGCCCGCCGACAGCAGGCTGCACGAGACCGCGCAGTTCGGGCCACCCATCGAGGACGAGCACCTGTACCGGGTGATGGACGCACTGGACGAGGTCGCCGAGGAGACCGGGAAGGCCGTCCCGCAGATCGCCATCAACTGGCTGCTGCGCCGGCCCACCGTGTCCACGGTGCTGATCGGGGCCCGCAACGAGGAGCAACTGACGCAGAACCTGGGCGCCATCGGCTGGGAGCTCACCCCCGAGCAGGTGGCGAAGCTGGACGCGGCGAGCGAGACGAAGGCGCCGTATCCCTACTACCCGTACCGGACCCAGGACGGCTTCCGGCAGTTGAATCCGCCGGTGGTGTGAACCGCACCAGAAGGGTGTCAACGTTGGGTTGACACCTCAAGACTGTCAACCTACGGTTGCGTCATGACTGAATCCGGCACGCCCTCCATCCGCCTCGACGACCTGATCGACGCCATCAAGAAGTCGAACGCCGACGCACTCGACCAGCTCCAGAACGCCGTCATCGCGGCGGACCACCTCGGCGACATCGCCGACCATCTGATCGGCCACTTCGTCGACCAGGCCCGCCGCTCCGGCGCCTCCTGGACGGACATCGGCAAGAGCATGGGAGTCACCCGCCAGGCCGCGCAGAAGCGCTTCGTGGCCAAGGGCTCCGAGTCCGACCTGGACCCCAGTCAGGGCTTCAGCCGCTACACCGAACGCGCCCGCAACGTGGTCGTCTCCGCGCAGAACGAGGCCCGCGCCGCGAGCAACGCCACCATCACCCCCGCCCACCTGGTGCTCGGCCTGTTGCACGAGCCGGAGGGCCTCGCCGCCCGGGCGATGCTCGCGCAGGACGTGCTTCTGGACACGGTGCGGCAGGCCGCCACGGCCGAACTGCCCGCGAAGTCCGACGACATGCCGGCCCTGGTGCCGTTCGACGCCGACGCCAAGAAGGCCCTGGAGCTGACGTTCCGTGAGGCGCTGCGCCTGGGCCACAACTACATCGGCACCGAGCACATCCTGCTCGCGCTCCTGGAGCACGAGAACGGCTCGGGGCTGCTCACCGGCCTCGGGATCGAGAAGGACCAGGCGGAGTCGCAGGTCCTCGCCGTCCTCTCGGAGATCGTCAAGAACCAGCAGGAGTCCGGGGAGGACTGAGCACAGCCCGGGACCCGAAGGCCCGGAACCCGTCTCCCGCCTGTGCCGCCCACTTTTCTTCATAGGCGCAGGTGGGAGACTGCTCCCATGACTGCTGAGCGCTCAGGAACCCCCGCCCTGCCGGGCGATCTCGTCGACGTCGACGAACTGATCGACGCGTACTACACACGCGAGCCGGACGTCACGCGCCCCGAGCAACGCGTCGTCTTCGGCACGAGTGGCCATCGCGGCTCGAGCCTCGACGGGGCCTTCAACGAGAAGCACATCGCCGCGATCACCCAGGCGATCGTCGAGCACCGCGCGGCCGAGGGCATCACGGGCCCCCTCTTCATCGGCCCGGACACGCACGCCCTGTCGCAGCCCGCCCTGAAGACCGCCCTCGGTGTTCTCGCGGCGCACGGCGTGCGGGTGTTGGCCGACGCGCACGAGGACTTCGTGCCGACGCCCGCGCTCAGCCACGCGATCCTGCGCTGGAACCGCGAGGGGACGGACGAGCGCGCCGACGGCATCGTGATCACACCGAGCCACAATCCGCCCCGCGACGGCGGCTTCAAGTACAACCCTCCGCACGGCGGCCCCGCTGACTCCGCCACCACCTCGTGGATCGCCGATCGCGCCAACGAGCTGCTGGAGGACGCCAGTTGGGCGCCGCGCACGGTCGAAGAGGCGGCCTGGGAGCCGTACGACTTCCGTGAGCGCTACGTCGAGGACCTCAAGGACATCATCGACATCGACGCCATCCGCGCCTCGGGTGTGCGGGTCGGCGCCGATCCGCTGGGTGGCGCGAGTGTGCACTACTGGGCACGGATCGCCGAGATGTACGGGCTCGACCTGACCGTGGTGAACCCGGAGACCGACCCGACGTGGCGTTTCATGACGCTCGACTGGGACGGCAAGATCCGGATGGACCCGTCGTCGGCGCCCGCGATGGCCTCGGTGCTCGCGCGGCGCCACGATTTCGACCTGCTGACCGGCAACGACGCGGACGCCGACCGGCACGGCATCGTCACCCCGGACGCGGGCCTGATGAACCCGAACCACTATCTGGCCGTCGCCATCCACTACTTGTTCGGCCACAGGCCCCAGTGGCCGGCGTCCGCGGCGATCGGCAAGACGCTCGTGTCGTCCGCCGTCATCGACCGGATCGCCGCCACCCTCGGCCGCGAACTCGTCGAAGTGCCCGTCGGGTTCAAGTGGTTCGTGCCGGGCCTGGTCGACGGCTCGGTGGCGTTCGGCGGCGAGGAGAGCGCCGGGGCGAGCTTCGTCCGCAAGGACGGGAGCGTGTGGACCACCGACAAGGACGGCATCCTGCTCGCCCTGCTGGCCGCCGAGATCACCGCCGTCACCGGGAAGACGCCGTCCGCGTACTACGCCGAACTCGCCGCCGAGCACGGCGCGTCGGGCGCCGCCTACGCGCGCGTGGACGCCAAGGCGACGAAGGAGCAGAAGGCCCGCCTCGCGAAGCTGACCGGCGACGCGATCACCGCCGACACCCTCGCGGGCGAGCCGATCACGGCCCGCCTTTCCGAGGCACCGGGCAACGGCGCGGCCATCGGCGGCCTCAAGGTGACCACCGAGAACGCGTGGTTCGCGGCCCGGCCCAGTGGCACGGAGGACGTCTACAAGATCTACGCCGAGTCGTTCCACGGCGCCGAGCACCTCGCTCAGGTGCAGAGCGAGGCGCAGGCGATCGTGGACGCGGCGCTCAGCTGACGGACGGGCTCAGCCGTCGGCCCGGGTTTCGGCGATTCCCGGGAGGTCGGCGACGCCGTCCAACACGTAGGTGTGCGGGTGGGCTTCGAGCTGCTCGCGGGTGAGCTGTCCCGTGAGCACGCCGACCACGACGCTCGCGCCCGCGTTGAACCCGGCCTCCAGGTCCACGACCGTGTCACCGGCCACGAGGACCTTCCGTACGTCGACGGTCCCGGTCTTCTCCATGGCGCGCTGGATCATGTACGGGGCGGGTCGGCCGCGGGGCACCTCGTCGGAGGTGACGACCGCGTCGAGGTTGCCGCCCTCGCCGGTGGACCAGCCGAGCGAGTCGAGCAGGGGCAGCGCCACGTCCGCGCTGAAGCCGGTGGTGAGGGCGATCTTGATGCCGCGGGTGCGCAGCGCTTCAAGTGCCTTGTCCGCGTTGGCGATCGGCTCCGGCGGCTGCTTCGCGTAGCTCTCGCGCAGGGTGGCGCGGAACACCTCGTACTGTCGCTCGACGAGCTCCGCGTCGGGGGCGCCGCCGCCGATGCGGACGAGCGCGGCGATGGCCTCGCGCTTGTCGGTGCCCATCCAGGTCTGCAGGTCGACCGGGTCGACGCGGACGCCGGTGGACTCGACGGCGTGCCGCAGCGCGTCGTATACGGCCCCGTGCTCGTCGATGGTGGTACCTGCCATGTCGAAGACGGCGAGTTCGATCACTGGGCTTCCTCACGTGTGGTGCTGGTGTCTGCGGTGCCGCCGCGGGCGGCGACGGTGCGTCCGTCCATGGTGTTCTCGATGGTGAACGTGGCCATGGACGGCAGATAACGATCATCCGCGTACTCGACGGGCCTGCCGTCGCCGGTGTACGTCAACCTCCGTACGCGGAGCAGGGGTTGGCCGGGTGCGACGCCGAGGAGTTCGGCGTCCTCGGGGTCCGCCGCGACGGCGTCGATGGTGTGCCGCGCGCGGTGCAGGTCGACGCCGCACGAGGTGAGCGCGTCGTAGACCGAACCCTCGTCCGGGTCGAACGCGAACAGGTGCAGGCCGACGTCGAGGACGAACGTGGACCGCTCGACCATCGCGGGCACCCCGTCGAGACGGCGCAGCCGGACGAGGTCGATGCCCGGCGCGCCCTCGTCGAGGCCCAGGCGCGCGGCAGCCTCGGGGGTCGCGCGGCGCCGGGCCACCTCCACGGTGTGCTGGCCGGGGGTCCGCCCGATCGACTCGGCCCACTGCGTGAACGACATCAGCGAGGCGAACGGCTGCGAGGGCGTGACCCTGCGGGCGACGGGCGATTTGCCGCGCCCGCCGGCCAGATGACCGTCGGCCCGCAGTTGCGCGAGCGCCTGGCGCACGGGGCCGCGCGAGGTCCCGAACTCCTCGCACAGCTGCGCCTCGCTCGGCACGGGCGTCCCTTCGGGCCACTCCCCCGACTCGATGCGTCGCCGGAACTCGGCGCCGAGCCGCTGGTGCAGCGGCCCGTTCTCACCACTTGTCTTCACAAGTCGAGTTTCTCAGCCCGAGGACGGGCTGAGCAAGAGCGATCTCGGCGCACAGCTGGTAAACAACGGGGAAACTTGTATAGACAACCCTTGCGGGTGGCGTCGGCCGGTCCGCAGGCTTGGTGTCATGAACAACGCATCAGCACCCTCCATCGCCCTCCCCTCCGGCCGCAGCGACCTCGTCGTGGTCGGCGCCGGCATCGTCGGCCTCGCCCACGCCTTCGAGGCGGTGCGCCGGGGGCTCAGCGTCACGGTGGTCGAGCGGGACCGGCGGCCGGTGGGCGCGTCCGTGCGCAATTTCGGCCACTGCTGTGTCACGGCGCAGCGCGGCGAACTCCTCGACCTCGCGCTGCGCTCGCGCTCCGGCTGGCTGGACGCCGCCAAGTCGGCCGGGCTGTGGGCGCCGGAGGCGGGCGCCCTGGTGGTGGCCCGGTCGGCGACCGAGCTTGCGGTCCTGGAGGAGCTGCGGGACGAGCGGGGCGCGGACGCGGTGCGGCTGCGCACGCGCGAGGAGGTGGGCGAGGCGCTCGGCCGCGCCGCCGAGGGGCGCGAGGACCTGGTCGGCGGCGCGCTGCTGCCCGCGGACCTCCGGGTCGACCCGCGCGAGGCGGCGCCGCGACTCGCGGACTGGCTGGCCGAGCAGCCCGCCGTGACGGTCTCCTGGGGCACGAATGTGGTCGGCGTCGAGTCCGGCACGGTGCACACCAGCCGCGGCCCCGTGCACGGGGACCGGATCCTGCTCTGCGTGGGCCACGACCTGGACCGGCTGTATCCGGCCGAGGCGGAGGCGCACGGCATCGAGCGGTGCCGCCTGTCCATGGCCAGGGTCGCGGCGCCCGACGCCTTCCGTACGGACTCGGCCGTGCTGACCGCGACGTCGATGCTGCGCTACGACGGCTTCACCGCGATGCCATCGGCCAACCGGCTTCGGGACGAAGTCACGGCGCACAGCCCGGAGTTGCTGAACGTGGTCGCCAACGTGATGTTCACGCGGCTGCCCGACGGTACGGTCCTGGTCGGCGACTCGCACGCGTACGACGCGACGGAGATCCCGTTCCAGGACGAGGCGACGACGGAGCTGCTGCTGCGCGAGGCCTCCCGCGTCCTGGGCGTCCCCTCGGTACGGGTCACCGAACGGTGGCAGGGTGTGTACGCCAGCAGCCCCCGCGGGCCGCTACTCATCCGCGAGGTGGCGCCGGGCGTGCGGGCCATCTCGGTGACGTCGGGGATCGGCATGACGCTGTCGTTCGGGCTCGCGGCGGCGACGTTCGAGGATTGATCAAGTCTTTGCCGTTGGCCGGATCGTTCTGGTCGCCCAAGGCAACTTTATTCACGAGGCCCACGCCGCAAGGGGTTTGCGAAGGGGATCATTCCGCTTTTCGGCCGGACCGGGGCTTGAATCGCTCGGTTCGGCATTTCCCTTGCGTTACGGGCGCATTGACCGACCCCGCCGCCATGACACACGCTCGACACATAGATGCCGTGTACAACTTGTCGCCCCGGTTGGCCACGGCCGTACGGCGAGCAGGAGGAAGCGTTATGTGTGGCATCACCGGCTGGGTTTCCTTCGACCGTGACCTGCGGGCCTCGGCCGAGACAGTGGATGCGATGACCCAGACCATGGAGTGCCGCGGTCCCGACGACCGCGGCACCTGGATCGAGGGTCCCGCGGCCCTCGGTCACCGCAGGCTCGCCATCATCGACCTGCCGGGTGGCCGGCAGCCCATGACCGTCGAGACACCGACCGGGAACGTCGCCCTGGTGTACTCGGGCGAGACGTACAACTACACCGAGCTCCGTGCCGAACTGGCGGCCCTCGGCCACGAGTTCCGCACGGACTCCGACACCGAGGTGGTGCTGCACGGCTACCTCGAGTGGGGCGAGGACCTGCCCGAGCGTCTCAACGGCATGTACGCGTTCGCCATCTGGGACGGCCGCACCGACAAGCTCGTCATGATCCGCGACCGGATGGGCATCAAGCCCTTCTACTTCTACGAGACCCCGGACGGCGTGCTGTTCGGCTCCGAGCCCAAGGCGATCCTCGCCAATCCACTCGCCGCGCGCCGTGTCACCCTCGACGGTCTGCGCGAGTTGTTCACGTTCGTGAAGACTCCGGGGCACGCCGTGTGGGACGGCATGCACGAGGTCGAGCCGGGCACCGTCGTCACCGTCGACCACTCCGGGCTGCGGCAGCACGCGTACTGGACGCTGGAGACGAAGCCGCACACCGACGACCAGGAAACGACCATCGCCCACGTGCGTGAGCTGCTCGACGACATCGTGCGCCGCCAGCTCGTCTCGGACGTGCCGCGCTGCACGCTCCTGTCGGGCGGCCTCGACTCCTCCGCGATGACGGCGATCGCCGCGAAGCAGCTGGCCGGCCAGGAGACCGTGCGCAGCTTCGCGGTCGACTTCCTCGGCCAGGCCGAGAACTTCGTCGCCGACGAGCTGCGCGGCACGCCCGACACCCCCTACGTGCACGACGTGGCGCAGGCGTCGGGGACCGACCACGAGGACATCGTGCTCGACTCGAACGCGCTGGCCGACCCCGAGGTGCGCGCCCGCGTCATCCGGGCACGCGACGTTCCGGCCGGTTTCGGCGACATGGACGCCTCCCTGTACCTGCTGTTCAAGGCGATCCGCGAGCACTCGACGGTGGCCCTGTCCGGCGAGTCGGCGGACGAGGTCTTCGGCGGCTACCTCCAGTTCTTCGACGAGGAGGCCCGCAACACGGAGGCGTTCCCGTGGCTGGTGAGCATGGGCAAGCACATCGGTGACGACTCGGACGTGATCAGGCCGGAGCTCACCAAGCGGCTCGACCTGGAGGGGTACACGGCCGACAGCTACGCCGAAGCGGTGCGCGACATCCAGCGCCTGGAGGGCGAGAGCGACTTCGAGTACAAGATGCGCCGCATCTGCTACCTGCACCTGACCCGCTTCGTGCGGGTCCTGCTCGACCGCAAGGACCGGGCGAGCATGGCGGTGGGCCTCGAGGTGCGGGTCCCGTTCTGCGACCACCGGCTCGTCGAGTACGTCTACAACACACCGTGGGCGCTGAAGTCGTTCGACGGCCGGGAGAAGTCGCTGCTGCGCGAGGCGACGGCGGACGTGCTGCCGACGTCGGTGTACGACCGGGTCAAGAGCCCCTACCCGTCGACGCAGGATCCGAAGTACGCGCTCGCGCTGCAGGAGCACGCCAAGGATCTGCTCGCGAAGCCCTCGCACCGGGTCTTCGAGATCGTCGACAGGGACCGGCTCAGCGTCGCCGCCCACCGCGAGACGCCGCAGATCACGCAGGCCTCACGGCGTGGCCTGGAGCGCACGCTGGACCTGGCGCTCTGGCTCGACATGTACGACCCGGAACTGGTCCTGGACTGACGCCGGAACCGTAGCCGGAAACCCACTGGCCCCGAGCGCGGCACCGTGTCTAAGATCCCCGGCAGCATCGCGTGCCGGTCACCGACCGGGTGAGGCATGGAGGTGCCGGAGTTGCCTTCTGGAGGGCAATCCACCATGGCAGTTCAGCTCAATCACACCATCGTCCACTCCCGGGACAAGCGGGAGTCCGCCGAGTTCCTCGCGGGCATCCTGGGGCTCGAAGTGGGCGACGAATGGGGCCCGTTCATCCCGCTCGACCTCAGCAACGGCGTGACCCTGGACTTCGCGACGGCTCCCGCCGGGTCCATCGTCCCGCAGCACTACGCCTTCCTCGTCACCGAGGAGGAGTTCGACGGGATCTTCCGGCGCATCAAGGAGGCGGGGCTCACCTACTACGCCGATCCGCACGGAAGGCTGCCGGGCGAGATCAACCACAACGACGGAGGCCGTGGCGTGTACTTCATGGACCCCGCCGGACACGGTATGGAAGCGATCACCCGCCCCTACGGGAGCGGTGCGTAGCACCGGGAATCGGGTGGGGCCGCGGCCTTCGGGCCCGGCCCCACTCCTCGTTCCCGGACCGGTCAGCCGTCCTGGAGCACTCCGAAGACATTGCCGTCCGCGTCCTTCAGCGACGCGATCCGCCGTCCGGGCCCGACCTCCGTGACGTCCTGGACGACCTCGGCGCCGGACTCGACCAGGGACGCGACCATCCCCTGGATGTCGTCGACGGTCCAGTAGCCCACGGGACCGGTCATGCCCTGCTGGTGCCCGCCCGGGTTCAGGCCGAAGTGCTGTCCCGCCACGTCGTAGCCCACGTAGTACACCTCGTCCGACGACGGCTCCACGCCGAGCAGTTTGGTGTAGACGGCCTTGGCGGCGGCGAGGTCGCGGACGGGGGCGATGATGGTGTTCTGACCACTGGTCATGGAGTACTCCTTCATTCTCAGCCGAAGTTCGTCAGGCTCAGGAACAGGAACACCGTTCCGACGGTGAACGCCGCGATGCCGAGCGCACCGAGGACGAGCGCCGTCCGCCTGGCCGGGCGGCAGACCGCCTCGGCATCCTGCTGCCGGACCGAGGCTCCGCACGGGAGCACCGCAAGACCGTAGGTCACCAGTCCCGCGGTACCGACCGTGAGGCCGAGTCCGAGCCACGTCACACTCGCGGACATAAAGGACATGTGTCCGATTTTGCGCCCATTCGTGGCATCCCGCTATTCAGGCTGTGACCGTGTGCACACGCGGTGCGTGTGCCTCAGGACTCCTCTTCCATGCCGGGCACGGGGGCGCCGGACGGGAAGCCGGCGGCCAGGTAGGCGTCGTACAGCTCCTTCCACGGCGGCGTCGCTCCCGTGTGGTCCTCCGACAGGGGCTCGCCGCGGTCGGCCGCGTCAAGGGCGAGCAGGCAGACCTCCCAGCCCGCCGCGTTGCGTGCCGCCGCGTCCGCGCTGAGCAGCACGTTGGTGAGCGTCAGGTGCGTGCCTCCGTCACCGCGCTTCTCCAGGTCGTACTGGAGCTCGTCGCCTCCCCACGTGAAGGAGAAGTGGCGCGGGGGCTCCGCGGCGACGACCGTGCCGACGGACTCCGGCATGTTCGGGTCGTCGAAGAAGCGGATCGTCGCGCCGGGGCTCAACTCCCCGGCCTCGAACTTCGAGGGGAACCAGTGCGCGAGGTCGACCGGGTCGGTGACATAGCGCCAGACGCGGTCGATCGGCTTCTCGTACGTGCGGGTGAACCGGACTCCGGGACGGCCGTCGTCCAGGGTGAGGTAGCTGCCGGTCGTGGTCCTCATGCCTGCGCCTTCCTTGCCATGGCGGTCAATGCCCACTCCGAGCCTCTCATCGGCCACTGACAGCCGCCTCCGCCGAGGTGGTGCGCGGGCCGTTCCTCGGGCAGGCTCGGGGCGCACGATCGTGTCCGACCCCGGAGGGAGACCCACGTGCCCGGCAACGCCTCGTACGGCAAGAAGGCCTTCAAGCGCTCCCGCAGTCATTTCACCGACCGGATCACCGCCGACGGCCGCGACGGCTGGCCCGTGGAGGCGGGCCGCTACCGGCTCGTCGTGAGCAGGGCCTGCCCCTGGGCGAGCCGCGCCCTGGTGGTGCGCCGCCTCCTGGGCCTGGAGGACGCCCTGTCCCTCGCGGTCACCGACCCGATCCAGGACGACCGCAGTTGGCGCTTCACGCTCGATCCGGACGACCGCGACCCGGTGCTCGGGATCCGCTACCTCAGTGAGGCCTACGACGCGCGGGAGACCGGGTATCCGGGCGGCGTCAGCGTGCCGGCGATCGTCGACGTACCGTCCGGCAAACTCGTCACCAACGACTACCAGCAGCTGACGCTGGACTTGGAGACAGAGTGGACGGCGCTGCACAGGTCCGGCGCGCCGGACCTGTATCCGGAGCCGCTGCGCGACGAGATCGACGAGGTGATGGAGGGCGTCTACCGGGACGTGAACAACGGCGTGTACCGGGCCGGGTTCGCCAGCGAGCAGGACACGTACGAGGAGGCGTACCGGGACGTGTTCGCGCGGCTCGACACGGTGGCGCGGCGGCTTGACGGGCAGCGGTATCTCGTCGGCGACACGATCACGGAGGCGGATGTCCGGCTGTTCACGACGCTGGTCCGCTTCGACGCCGTCTACCACGGTCACTTCAAGTGCAACCGCAACAAGCTGGCCGAGGACCCGGTCCTGTGGGCGTACGCGCGGGACCTGTTCCAGACGCCCGGCTTCGGGGACACCGTCGACTTCGACCACATCAAGCGGCACTACTACCAGGTGCACACCGGCATAAACCCCACGCGGATCGTGCCGCTCGGCCCGGACCCGTCCGGCTGGCTGACCCCGCACGGCCGCGAGAAGCTGGGCGGGCGCCCCTTCGGGGACGGCACACCGCCGGCGTCTCGATAGGCTCTGCGCGTACGTTCCGCCCGGTCACGGAGTCGCCATGTCCCGCCCCCACGTGTTGCTGTCCGCCGCGGTCTCGCTCGACGGCTGCCTCGACGACACCGGCCCTGAGCGGCTCCTGCTGTCCGGCGTGGAGGACTTCGAGCGGGTGGACGCGGTGCGGGCGGCGAGCGACGCGATCCTCGTCGGGGCGGGGACGCTGCGCGCGGACCGGCCCCGGCTGCTGGTCAACTCCCCGCAGCGGCGCGCCAAGCGGGTAGCGGACGGGCGGGCCGCCTACCCACTGAAGGTGGCGGTCACCGCGTCGGGGGACCTGGATCCGGGTGACCCGTTCTGGACGACGGGTGGCGAACGACTCGTCTACACGACCGAGTCGGGCGCCCAACTCGCGCGCACGCGCGTGGGCGGCGCGGCCGACGTGATGGCGCTGGGCCGGCACCTCGACTGGGCGGCGCTCCTCGACGACCTCGGCGCGCGGGGCGTGCGGCGGCTGCTCGTCGAGGGCGGCGCGCGCGTGCACACGCAGCTGCTGCAACTGGGCCTCGCGGACGAACTGCGGCTCGCCATCGCCCCGTTGGTGGTCGGTGAGCCTGGCGCGCCGCGCCTGTTCGGCCCCGGTTCCTACCCGGGCGGGCCGCGCAGCCGGATGCGGGTGCTCGCCACGGAGCGGGTCGGGGACGTGATCGTCACCCGGTACGCGCCGACCGTGCCCGGCCCGGGGCCGGCGGCCACCGCGGCGGACCGGCACTGGCTGCGACTGGCCTGCGAACTCGCCACCGAGTGCCCGCCGTCGAGGACCGCGTTCAGCGTCGGCGCCGTGGTCGTCGCCGACGACGGCACGGAACTGGCGCGCGGCTACTCACGCGCGGGCCAGGACCCGGTGGTGCACGCCGAGGAGGCCGCGCTCGGCAAGCTCGCCGCCGACGACCCGCGCCTCGCCACGGCCACCGTCTACAGCAGCCTGGAACCGTGCGCCCGCCGCGCCTCGCGGCCGAAGCCGTGCGCCCGGCTCATCGTCGACGCGGGGGTGCGCCGCGTGGTGTCTGCCTGGCGGGAGCCCGACACGTTCGTGCCGGGCGCCGACGGGATGGGGGTGCTCGCCTCAGCGGGCGTCACCGTGGTGGAGGTCCCGGAGCTGGCCGACGCGGCCGTGCTTCCCAACCGCCACCTTGTCGCGGCCGCCTCGTAGCGGGTACGCGCGTGTGCCGAGCCGGACGACCACGACGGCCGCGAGACCGAGGACGAGCCCCAGCGCGGTGCGTATCCCGAAGGGCTCGCCGAACATCAGCGCTCCCCACACGGCGGTGACGGGTGCCATCAGGAACATCAGCGTGTTGACCTGGGTGAGGCCGCCGCGCCGCAGCACGATCCAGTAGAGGCCGTAGCCGCCGAATGTCGACAGGCCGATGAGCCAGGCGATCGACAGCCAGAAGGACGGCGCGGCGGGCGGTGCGGCCTCGCCCAGCGCAACGGCGAGGCCCGTGAAGACGACGGCGCTGGTGGCGCAGTGCACGGTCAGGGCGACCATCGGCTCGACCCGGGTGCGCGAGCGGCTCTCCACGAAGGTGGCCGCGACCAGCGACAGCATGCCAAGGAACGGGACGCCGTACGCCCACCACGGGACACCGGAGACGGCGCCCGCGTCGGCCGTGGTGACGATGACGACCCCGGCGAGTCCGAGGCACAGGCCGAGCCACTGCCGCGCGGTGACGTACTGCCGCAGCAGGGGGCCTGCGAGGGCGCCCGCGACCAGGGGCTGGGTGCCGTCGATGAGGGCGGTCGTGCCGCTGGAGACGCCGAGCTGGATGGCGTAGTAGACGGTCAGGAGGTAGCCGCTCTGCGAGAGGGCGCCGACGACGGCCTGCCGTCCGATCGTGCGCCGGCCGAGCCCGCGCCATCGCTTCCTGCCCGCCGCCACCGCGACGGCGCCCAGGGCCAGCGCCAGCGGGAGGAACCGCCACATCAGCGTGGTCACGGCGCTCGCGTCGCCTGCGCCGAGCTTGGCTCCGATGAAGCCGGAGCTCCAGGTCAGGACGAATCCGATGGACAAAAGGACGTTCATGGCGCGGCAACCGCCTCACGTGTTCGGGTTCAAGGGCAGAGGTATACAGATCGGTTTACCTGGCACCACTATACAGATCGGTATACCCTTGCGGCATGCCTACGACGACGAACCCCGCCCCGCCGGCCGTCGACCCGGACCGGCCCGACCTGACACCGGCCGCGCGCAAGGTCCTGGAGACCGCCTCGCGGCTGTTCTACGAGCGCGGCATCCACGCGGTCGGCGTGGACCTGATCGCGGCGGAGTCGGGCGTCACGAAGAAGACGCTCTACGACCGCTTCGGCTCCAAGGAGCAGATCGTCGTCGACTACCTGGCGACCCGCGACGCCCGCTGGCGCGCCTACCTCGCCCACCACCACGAGGACGCCGAACTCTCCCCCACCGACCGGGTGCTGGCCGTCTTCGATGCCTCCCAGGAGTGGATGAGCGCCAACAGCGGCAAGGGCTGCAGCATGGTCAACGCGCACGCGGAGATCAGCGACCCCGCGCACCCCGCGTACGCGGTGATCACCGGTCAGAAGCGGTGGATGCTGGAGCTGTTCACCCGGCTCGCGTCGGACGTGGCGCCGGACACCGCAAGGGAGTTGGGGCGCTCCCTGATGCTGCTGCACGAGGGCGCGCTGGTCTCGGACGGCCTGGATGTGTTCCCGGACGCGTTCGGGCGGGCGCGCAGGATGGCGGCGTTCCTGCTGTCGGCAGCGAAGGACGCGCGGTGACGGCCGAGCCGTGGGAGGCCGGAGCGCCGGGTGTGCTGCGGCTGCCCTCGGGGCTGCTCGTGCGCGGCAGGGGGCTGCGCGATCCGCTGCCCGCCGGTCCCCCGCCGACGTACGGCATCTACCTCCTGGGGGCCGAACCCCCGCCCACGGACTGGGAGTCGACGTGGCTGCGCTGGCCCGACTTCCGTCTTCCCGCCGACCGTGCACGCGCGCGTGCCGTACTCACGGAGGCGTGGCGACGCTGCGCACATGAGCGGATGGAAGTGGCGTGCGCGGGCGGCCGCGGTCGTACGGGGACGGCGCTCGCGTGTCTAGCGGTACTGGACGGAGTACCAGCGGGCGGGGCCGTCACCTACGTACGCGAGCACTACGCGCGCGGGGCGGTTGAGACGCCGTGGCAGAAGCGGTACGTACGGCGGTTCGCGGCTTCCTGAAAGCGGCGTGATCAGCGCTCCCGGTGGCATTTCGTAGTCATGGGAAGGAGGCCCCATGACGCCGAGGACCGCAGTGCCCCGGTGGGCGAAGGCCCTGCGACTCCCCCTGTGGGCGAAGGCGGCGGTCGTGCTGCTCGTCGTGCTCGCGGTCCTGCTCGCCGGGCTGAGCATGGTGCACCGCCTTGACGACGTGTTCGGCACGGAGACCCACGATCGCTCGGGGCCCGCGCTGCTCAAGTCCGTGCGGGACCTGAGCCGTTACGAAGCCGCGGCCGGCAATTACCAGGTGGTGGTCGACCTGGACAAGGACTCCAAGCATCTGCCGGACGTCATCCAGGGCACACGCACGCTGTACGTCGGCGCGGGCACGGTCAACGCGTACGTGAACCTGGGCGGGATCGACCCCGGCGACGTGCGGGTGAACGACGACCGCACGTCCGCGACGCTGCGCCTGCCGCACGCCCGGCTCGGCGCGCCCGTGCTCGACACGGACCGCTCGTACGCCGTGGCGAAGCAGCGCGGTCTGCTCGACCGGCTCGCCGACCTCTTCTCCGACAACCCGGGCGACGAGCGGGCTGTACGCCAACTCGCCGCCCGGCACATCGGGGAGGCCGCACGGGACAGCAACCTCACGGGCCGCGCCGAACGCAACACCACGGACATGCTGCGCGGCCTGCTGCGGTCCTTGGGCTTCCGCGACGTGAACGTCTCCTACGGGACGTGACGAGGGGCTGTCGTGTGACGACAGGGCCTAGCGCAGATGCCGGGCGTAGAAGCGGGCCGCGTCCTCCCCCGCGGACTGTGGGACGCCCGTGTGTCCGCCCATGTTGGCGAGCAGCGTCTTCTCCTTGGAGCCGAGGGCGTCGAACAGGTCCAGGGCCGCCTGACGGTCGTTGCCCTCGTCGTCCCACTGCAACAGGACGTGCAGCGGAATGGTGACCCGGCGGGCCTCCTCCAGGATGGCGCGGGGCACGAAGCTCCCCGCGAAGAGACCGGCGGCCACGATGCGCGGCTCGACCACCGCGAGCCGGACACCGATGGAGATCACTCCTCCCGAGTACGCGACCGGGCCGCCGATCTCGGGCAGCGCGAGCAGTGCGTCCAGCGCGGCCCGCCACTCCGGGACCGCCTGCTCGACCAGCGGGAGGATGACGGCGTCGATGATCTCGTCGCCGAGCGGCTCACCGGCCTGCAAGGTCCGGCGCAGGTCGGCGCGCGCCTGGTCGACGCCGGTGAGCCGGGGCCGGTCACCGCTCCCGGGGAGCTCGATGGTCGCGGTGGCGAACCCCTCCGCCGCCGCGCTGCGGGCCCGGCCCGCGAGCCGGGGGTACATCTTGTGCAGCCCGAGCGGCGGGTGGCCGAGCAGGATGAGCGGGACCGGTGCGGAGGCCGACGCGGATGCGGGCGTCCACAGGATGCCGGGGATCTCGCCGAGGGTGAATGCGCGCTCGAGGACGCCGTCGTCGAGGCCTTGTCCAGAAGTGAGGCGTTGTTCAGAAGTGAAGTGCACGGTCGTGCCTTTTCGGGAGAGCTCGGTACGGCGCTCCCGGACGACGACCTATCGCCCGACCGTGACCCCGGAGGAGAGCACCCATGTCGATTCGTTCACGGGTACCACCTCCTCGTTCTCTCGCACGGCCTCCGAAAGGCTAGCACTGGAGACGGACGGCGGCCCCGGACACCCGCACCCGCCGGTCCCCCGCACGCAGGTCGATCTCCAGCAGCGACGGGCGGCCCATGTCGTGGCCCTGGTGCAGCGTCAAATGCGCGTCGTCGGGGACGAGGCCCAGTTCGCGGGCGTACGCGCCGAAGGCGGCAGCCGCCGCGCCCGTGGCGGCGTCCTCCACGACGCCGCCGACGGGGAACGGGTCGCGTACGTGGAAGGTGGTCTCGTTCTCGCGCCACACGAGTTGCACGGTCGTCAGGTCGAGTCGGCGCATGAGGGTCAGCAGGGCGTCGAAGTCGTAGTCCAGATCGGCCAGCCGGTCACGGGTGGCGGCGGCGAGGACCAGGTGACGCACGCCCGCGAAGGCGATCCTCGGGGGCAGGCCCTGGTCGAGTTCGCCGGCCTGCCAGCCCAGCGCGGCGAGCGCCTCCTCCACGTCCTCCCGGGCCGCCTCGTGCACGCGTGGCTCCACGCTGGTGAGGGTGGCCTTGAGGACGCCGTCCTCGCGGCGGACGGTGACCGGCACACGCCCCGCCGCGGTGTGGAAGTCCAAGTCCCCTGTGCCGAATTGCTCACCGAGTGCCACCGCGGCGGCGACGGTGGCGTGGCCGCAGAAGTCGACCTCCGCCCGGGGGCTGAAGTACCGCAGCGTGAAGGACCGCTTGTCCTTCGGATCGCCCTGCGGGTCGGGTCCTGGCGTCAGGAAGGCGGTCTCCGAGTAGCCGAGTTCGGCGGCGATGCCGACCATCTCCTGGTCGCCGAGCCCGGCCGCGTCGAGCACGACACCGGCACCGTTGCCGCCCTCCGGGCTCGCGGAGAACGCGGTGTAGTGCAGCACTGCGGGGGCCGGGGGCGGCGCGGTGTTCGTCATGGAGGCAGAGCCTTTCACGCGGCGGTGCTGTCCTGGGCACGGTCGTCGTGACCAACATCCGCCGCCCCGCGCCGAATTCCCCGGTCAGTGCCGCGACGTCAGGCGCAGATGCAGCTCCTGTTCCTGGTCGCCGGAGGCGGCGGTCTCCGCGGTGACGGTGAACGCGGCCGTCAGCGCCGCGCACACGCGGTCGAGCGCCTCGTGGCCGCCCTGGAGGTCCGCGGTGGCCGTCCCGGCCAGGGGGCTCGCCCCGCCGGGCGCCGGGTCGGACGCGGCGTCGACTGTGGCGAGCCAGACCGTCGCGTCGCCGTCGGGGCGCTCGTCCGGCGCGCGGTCCGAGGCAAAGGCCGTGGACAGCACCCGCAGGACCGCGTCGGCGTCCTGTGGTGTGCAGTCGCTGAGGGTCACGCCCACCACTGTGGAGGCGTCACCTTGGACGGGAGTCGTTTCGGTCATGGTGGCTGCTCCCTCTGCGTCGCTGGTTTCCGATCTTGCGGGTACCGGCGACGCGCCGGGTCAAACCCCGAGGTCAGGAGAGGCGTGTACCGACGACGATCGTGGCGTACAGGTCCTCGTTCGTGACCACGCGTGCGTGCAGGCCCGCCGAGCGGACGGCCGCTTGTGCCGCGGCGGCCTGGCGCTCGCTCGTCTCGACGAAGAGGTGTCCGCCGGGCGCGAGCCAGTCCGGGGCCTCGCCCGCGACCCTGCGCAGCACGTCGAGGCCGTCGTGCCCGCCGTCGAGGGCGAGGCGCCGCTCGTGGTCACGGGCTTCGGGCGGCAGCAGCGGTACGTCTCCGGTGGGGACGTACGGCCCGTTCGCCACCAGGGTGTCGACGCGGCCCCTGAGGTCGGCGGGCAGCGGCGCATACAGGTCGCCCTCGTGGACCTCGCCGCCGAGCGGGGCGAGATTGCGGCGGGCGCAGCGCACGGCCGCGGGGTCCAGGTCGGCCGCATGCAGCCGGGCCGGGCGGCGGGCGGCCAGGACGGCGGCGACGGCGCCCGTGCCGCAGCACAGGTCGACCACGACGGTGTCGGGCTGCGTACGGGTGAGGGCCTGCCGGGCCAGGAACTCGGTGCGGCGGCGGGGCACGAAGACGTTGGGGTCGACGGCGACCCGCAGCCCGCAGAATTCGGCCCAGCCGACGACGTGTTCCAGGGGCAGACCGCTCGCGCGGCGCTCGACCATGGCGGCCAGTTCGGCGGCGTCTGGGGCAGTGGACAGCAGGATGCGCGCCTCGTCCTCGGCGAAGACGCAGCCGGCGGCGCGCAGGGAGTCGACCACGGACGTGGAATCGAGCGGAAGGGGTGAGCCGGTCGACGGGGAAAGCGTCATAAGGGGGCCTCTCGGGATGCCGAGGGGGCTCCCGGTCACCGGACGGCCGCGGCCTCGCTCAGCGCGAGCGGGCGGGGCGTACGGCGCGAGAAGGGAGCTCCCGACCTGACACAACGGTGATCGGACTCACCTCCTCGTTCCCTCGCGGTGCTGCACGGAGCGGACACATTACCGCACTGAACACCGCGTCCGATTGCCGCCAGCACACCGGGCCGCAGCCGACGAGGCTGGTGTCCTGGCCGATACCGCCCACCTGGGGAGATACACAGCGATGACCGGCACCACCACCGCCCCGCAGGCCCTCGTGGAGACCCTCGACTGGGCCGCACTGAGTGCGGAGCTCGACGCGTACGGCCATGCCCTCACACCCCGACCGGTGCTCACTGCCGACGAGTGCCGGTCCGTCGCCGCGCTCTACGACGACGTGCACCGGTTCCGATCGACGATCGACATGGAGCGCTACCGGTTCGGCCGCGGCCAGTACCGCTACTTCGACCACCCGCTGCCCGAGCTCGTACAGGAGTTGCGCGCGGCGTTCTATCCGCGGCTGCTGCCCGTCGCCCGCGCGTGGGCGCGGCGCCTGAACAGGCCGGCGCCCTGGCCGGACACCCTCGACGACTGGCTTGACCGCTGCCATGCGGCGGGCCAGAAGCGGCCGACGCCGATCCTGCTGCGCTACGGACCCGGCGACTGGAACGCGCTGCACCGCGACATCTACGGCGAGTTGGTGTTCCCACTCCAGGTCGTGATCGGCCTCGACGAGCCGGGCGGCGACTTCACCGGCGGCGAGTTCCTGATGACGGAGCAGCGGGCACGCGCCCAGTCGCGCGGCTACTCGACCACGTTGCCCCAGGGGCACGCCCTGGTGTTCACCACGCGTGACCGGCCGGTGCGCTCGGTGCGCGGCTGGTCGAACGGCCCGATGCGGCACGGCGTGAGCACGGTCCGCTCGGGCCGGCGCCACACACTGGGACTCGTCCTCCACGACGCGGAATGAGCCGTTGCCCGTGGTCCGGGGGCCGGGGGCCGGGGATCGTGCGCAGCCCTCGACGACACCGGCGGACCGGGCATATCGTTGTCTATGCGGAGGACTCGGGCACCTGGGGGTGTCGTCATGGTCCAGGAACTCACGATCGCGGGCGTAGCGCTGCTCTGCGTCCTGTTGGTGTACGCGGGAGCCGCGGCCCGCGTGGTGAAGCAGTACGAGCGCGGCGTCGTGTTCCGTCTCGGGCGGCTGGCCGGGAGCGTGCGGGAGCCGGGGTTCACGATGGTCGTGCCGATGATCGACCGGCTGCGCAAGGTCAATATGCAGATCGTGACGATGCCGGTGCCCGCGCAGGACGGCATCACGCGGGACAACGTCACGGTGCGGGTGGACGCCGTCATCTACTTCAAGGTCGTCGACGCGGCGAACGCGCTGGTCCAGGTCGAGGACTACCAGTTCGCCGTCTCGCAGATGGCGCAGACCTCCCTGCGCTCCATCATCGGCAAGAGCGACCTCGACGATCTGCTGTCGAACCGCGAGAAGCTCAACCAGGGACTGGAGTTGATGATCGACAGCCCGGCCGTGGGCTGGGGCGTGCAGATCGACCGCGTCGAGATCAAGGACGTGTCGCTGCCCGAGTCGATGAAGCGCTCGATGGCACGCCAGGCCGAGGCCGACCGTGAGCGCAGGGCCCGCGTCATCAACGCCGACGCCGAGCTCCAGGCGTCGAAGAAGCTCGCCCAGGCCGCCGAGGTGATGTCCGAGCAGCCGGCCGCCCTCCAACTCCGGCTGTTGCAGACCGTGGTGGCGGTCGCCGCCGAAAAGAACTCGACGCTGGTGCTGCCGTTCCCGGTCGAACTGCTGCGCTTCCTGGAGCGAGCACAGCAGCAACCCCAACCGCCGGCCTCCTGAACCAGCTCAGTGGGCTCCGGCCGGGTTGACGTCCTCGCCGAGGTAGGTGCCGTACCCCTCGGCGACGAGCGTGCCGTCGAAGATCAGCACCTCGTTGACCAGGCCGCCCTTCTGGTTGCGGTAGTTGATGACCAGGCTGTTCACACCGACGTAGCTGCCCATCACCTCAAACCGCAGGTCGGGGATGCGGCGCAGGCCCTCCTGCCAGTAGGCGCGCAGTGCGTCCTTGCCGCGCATGATGCCGTCGCCGCCGAGCAGTTGCGCCGCCACCGGCGAGCTGAACGTCACGTCGTCCGCGAAGTGGGCCAGCAGGGCGTCCAGGTCGTGCGCGTTCCACGCCGTCACCCAGGAGTCGACGAACGTCCGCGCGGTCACATGATCCATGAACGCATTATGGCGTTCTCAACTCCTGCGCAGCGCCCGGTCCGTCACCGTCAGGGCCGCCAAAAGGACACCGAGGACGACGGAGACTCCGGCCATCAGGTGCAGCCCGCTGTCGCTGGCGCGCTGCCCGTACGCGAGGGCGATCAGGCTCGACGCTGTGATGGCGCCGATGTACTGGGCGGTGCGCTGGAGCCCCGCGGCGGAGCCGATGTCGGCGGCGGGGGCGTGCTCCTGGACGGCGGCCTGGTTGCAGGTGCCGACGAACCCCTGCGGGATGCCGAAGCACGCGCCCGCGAGCAGCAGCAGCGCCAGCGGGGTGTCGCCGTCGAGGAACACGAGCAGCCCCGCGCCCGCGGTGAGCAGGACGCACGCGGTGACGAGCGGGGCGCGGATGCCCTTGGTGCGGGCGCCGAGCAGGGAGCAGGCCATCGCCGTGAGAGACATCGGCAGCATCAGAAGGCCGGTGTATCCGGAGGAGAAGCCGCGCCCCTCCTCCAGCCACTGGGTGAAGCCGTACATCACGCAGTAGATGAGCAGATAGCTCAGGCCGTGCCGGAGGTAGGTGCGGGCCAGCGGGCCGTTCCCGGCGAGCATGCGTATGTCGATGAACGGCGCCCTGCTGCGCAGCTGCCACCACACCAGCACGCCGCCGAGCACGGCGAAGGGTGCGAGCAGCCACCACATGGGGTCGGACAGATCGAGCAGGAAGAAGACGAGGACCGTCAGGGCCGTGGTGAACAGACCGATGCCGAGGGGGTCGAGGGCGGTGCGTGGCGCCGCTGCACCGTCCGTGCAGCGCGCGGGGTCGCGCGGGATCCACAGCACGGCGGAGGCGAACGCGATCGCCGCCACCGGCACGTTGACCGCGAAGATGCCGCGCCAGCCGACGACCATGACGAGCAGTCCGCCCAGCGTCGGCCCGACTGCGGCGCTGCCGAGCGCCGCGAAGGAGAGCCGGGCCATGACGGGGCGCGGCGGGCGGCGGCCCACCCGGCGGCCCTCGTCGCGCAGCACGGCCATCGCGGCCGGGTAGGCGGCGGAGGTGCCGATGCCGAGGAGCAGCCGGGAGACGATGAGCCAGCCGAAGGTGGGGGCGAAGGCGCCGACCATCCCGGAGACGCACACGACGACGAGTCCCGCGAGGAACACCCGGCGCGGGCCGAGGGTGTCGGCGAGCTTGCCGAGCACGGGCTGGGCGACGGCGCTCGCCAGGTAGAGGACGGAGATCAGCCAGGCCGTGTCGGCGGCGCCGATTCCGAAGTCGTGCCCGATGGCCACCAGGGCGGTGGAGATCATCGTGGTGTTGAGCGGGTTGAGCAGCGAGCCGAGGAGCAGGGGCGCGGTGAGCCGGGCCCGGAACCCCTCCAGCAGCGCGGGAGCCTCGCCTTCGCCGGTGACGACGGCTCGGTCTCCCACGCCTTGTGTCACTTGCGCACCAGCCGCTCGAGGAGCGCGGTGGCCTCGGCGAGGGTGCGTCGCTCGTCGGCGTCGAGTTCTTCGGTGAGCGCCTGGGTGAGCCAGCCGTGCTTGGCGGCCCGGACGGCGTCCAGGGTGGCGCGGCCGCTGTCGGTGATCGACACGACGGACTGCCGCCCGTCGTTGGGGTCCGGCTCGCGGGACACGAAGCCCTGTTCCTCCAGGGCGCCGAGCGTGAGTCGCATGGACTGCGGCCGTACGTACTCGCCGCGTGCGAGCCCCGCGGTGGTGTCGGGCCCGTCGGACTCCAGGCGGGCGAGGACGGTGCGCTGGGTGGGCGTGAGCAGGCTGTCCGGCGACGCGGTGCGCAGCCGGCGCGAGAGCCGGCCGACGACGGTGGCGAGGTCGGCTGCGACCCGCTCGCTGGGCGGCACGTCTCCTGCGGCTGAGTGCGTTCCTGACATGGCGCCACCGTACGAGGTGGACAGGAAGCCTTGCAAGTTACCCTTATGACCCTCGCATCCGCGCACCCACGGACCCCGGACACGTAGGAGGAGCAGGCGCGGGCCCCGCACCCGTCACAGGTCGATCGCCCCCACCAGCGCCCGCGCACACAGGTCCCGCACCTGCTCCCGCGTGAGTTCGGAGGCGTCGAGCCAGTCGAGGCAGACGGCGACGAGGAACGCCATCCAGCCGCGCACCGCGAGCCGCAGCACGTCGGGCGCGGGGAGGCGGTCGACGATGTGCGGGTCCGCCGCGAGGGTGGCCATGATCTGCTCCTCGTGCGCGGCGAGCCCCTCCCGGTACGCCGCGCGCACGGCCGGGTCGCCCGCCGCCTCCGCGCGATGGAAGGCGCGGAAGCCGTGCGCGTGCGTGGCGACGTACTCGAGGAAGGTGTCGAGCCCCGTGCCGAGCTGCTCGCGGACGGGAATGCCGGGCACGGCGGCCGTCAGGCGCAGCATCCGTTGACTCTCGCGCTGCACGACGGCGGCGAAGAAATCCCGTTTGTTCGGGAAGTAGTGGTACAGCAGTCCGCGCGAGACCCCGGCGATCTCCGCGACCTCTTCGATCCATACGTCGCTGTAGGAGGCCTGCGCGAACAGCCTGGCGCCCACGGCAAGCAGTTGCTCGCGGCGCTCCTGCGTGCTGAGCCTGCGCCGGGTGCGCTCCCCCGGTGCCGACACTCCCGCTCGCTCCCTGGTCATGGGCGCACCCTACTGGACACGCCGCACCTTACTTGACGTGAGTTCAATAACAGGATCAGACTGTGGCTCGTTATTGAATCCACGTCTAACAGTGTGGGCGAGGTGTTCCAACGGGGCACCGACGCAAGGGAGATGGGCACGATGGCGCAGGTGACACAGGCCGCGGGACCCCCGCTGCCGCGAGGATTTCGCAGTGCCGAGCAGGGGTGGCCGCGTCTGGACCGCATCCCGGCCCCGCCCCGCCGGGTCCCGTTCATCGGCGATGTGGTCGGAGCGAACGTCCGCTCCCCGCTGCAGGATTCGATGAAGCTCGCCGCCGAACTCGGGCCGATCTTCCGGCGCAAGGGGTTCGGCAAGGAGATCGTGTTCGTCGCGGGCGCGGATCTCGCGGCGGAGCTGGCCGACGAGTCGCGGTTCGCCAAGCACGTCGGGCTCGGCGTCGCGAATCTGCGTCCAATGGCGGGCGACGGCCTGTTCACCGCGTACAACCACGAGCCCAACTGGCAGCTGGCGCACGATATTCTGGCCCCGGGCTTCAGCCGCGACGCGATGGCGGGCTACCACCCGCTGATGCTGGACGTGGCGGGGCAGTTGATGGCTTCCTGGGATACGAGCGAGGCCGCGGGCCGTACGGTCGACGTGCCGGCGGACATGACCAAGCTGACGCTGGAGACGATCTCCCGGACCGGCTTCGGGCACGACTTCGGTTCGTTCGAGCGCGAGCGGCCGCACCCGTTCGTCACGGCGATGGTCGGCGCCCTGACCTTCGCGCAGCGCCGCAACGTGGTGCCTCCGCTCCTGTCGTCCGTGCTCCTGCGCGGCGCCGAGAAGCGCAACGCGGCGGACCGCGCGTACCTCAACAGCACGGTCGACGAGGTCATCGCGGCGCGCCGCGCCGCCGACGGCGGGCCCGGTGACCTCCTGGACCGGATGCTGGAGGTGACACACCCGGAGACCGGCGAGCGACTGTCACCGGAGAACATCCGCCGCCAGGTCATCACGTTCCTGGTGGCCGGGCACGAGACGACGTCGGGCGCGCTCTCCTTCGCGCTGCACTACCTCGCGCAGAACCCCGAGATCCTCGCCAAGGCACGCGACGAGGTCGACCGTGTCTGGGGCGACGTCGATGTCCCCGCCTATGAGCAGGTCGCCAAGTTGCGTTATCTGCGGCGGGTGTTGGACGAATCGCTGCGACTGTGGCCGACGGCACCGGCGTTCGCGCGCGAGGCGCTCGCGGACACGACGCTCGGCGGGTCGCATCCGATGCGGCGCGGCGCGTGGGCGCTGGTCCTGACGACGATGCTGCACCGCGACAAGGCCGCGTGGGGCGAGGACCCGGAAGCCTTCGACCCGGAGCGGTTCACTCCGCAGGCGGTCCGCGCCCGGCCCGGCCACGTCTTCAAGCCCTTCGGCACGGGCGCCCGCGCCTGCATCGGCCGCCAGTTCGCGCTGCACGAGGCGACGCTGGTGCTCGGCCTGCTGCTGCGCCGCTACGACCTGCGACCCGAGCCCGACTACCGGCTCGCCATCACGGAGCGGCTGACGCTGATGCCGCGCGGCCTGCGGCTGCAACTGACCCGCAGGTGATCCACCGGGGGCTCCGACGGCCCGCATAGGGTGCGTCAATGAGTGACACCACCACGGACGTGCCCGACGAGGGCCACTGGGCCGTCGATCCCGGTGTCCCGGAACTGCGCGGACCGGCCCGCTACTTGGGATGGCTCGTCGCGCGCCAACGCGGCCGCGTCGCCACGGGCGCACTTTTCGGCAGCCTGTGGATGGTGGGGCTCGCGCTCCCGCCGTACATCCTGTCGCGCGCGGTCGACGAAGGGCTGCGGGCCGGCGACTCCCGTGCGCTGTACGGGTGGTGCGGCGCCCTCGTCGTCCTCGGCGCGGTCAACGCGTGGCTCGCGATCATGCGGCACCGGACGATGACGCGGGTGCGCCTCGATGCCACGTTCCGAACGACACGGCTCGTGACACGGCACGCCACCCTGCTCGGGGCCGCGCTGCCGCGGCGCGTCGCGGCGGGTGAGGTCGTCACCATCGGCGTCGGCGACGTTCAACGCATCAGCCAGACGCTGACGATCGCGGGCCCCGGCGTCGGCGCGGTCGTCGCGTACGCGGTGGTGGCCGGGCTGCTCCTGTCGATCTCGGGGCTGCTCGCGGCGGTGATCCTGCTGGGCGTGCCGCTGCTCGCCGGCGCGCTCGGGCCGCTGCTCACGCGCCTCCAGGGCGCCGAGTCCGGCTACCGGGAACGGCAGGGCGTGCTGGCGTCGCGCCTCGCCGACCTCGTCGGGGGCCTCGGGGTGCTCGCCGGGCTCGGCGGCAAGGACGTGTACGCGGGCCGGCTGCGGCAGGACACGGCCGAGCTGCGGGAGGAGGGCTACCGGGTGGCGCGCGTAATCAGCTGGATCCAGGCGCTCGCCGTCGGCCTCCCCGCGGTGTTCCTCGCCGTGGTGACGTGGCTGGGCGCCCGGATGTCGGCCCAGGGGGAGCTGTCCATCGGCGAGTTGGTGGCCGTGTACGGGTACGTGGCGATGCTGGTCGTGCCGGTCGAGGCGTTCATCGAGGGTGGCTACGACCTGGGGCGCGGGCTCGTCGCGGCGCGGCGAGTGCTGCGGTTCCTGTCCCTCGAACCGGAGTCGGGCGGTCACCGCTCCCCCGTTCCGGGTCCGCCGGAGGGCGCTCCTCTGCACGATCCGGAGTCCGGGGTGACGGTCACACCGGGGCGGCTCACAGCGCTGGTGTCGGCGCGGGCCGGCGAGGCGGCGGCCGTGGTCGACCGGCTGGGTCGCTTCGCACCGACGTCGGCCACCTGGGCTGACGTCGTGTTGGATGCGGTCGACCTGGCGGAGGTTCGGCGCCGGATCCTGCTCGCGGCGCCCGACGCGGATCTGTTCGCGGGGACGGTGCGGGAGGCGGTCGCGGGCCGGGACACCCCGGACGACGGGGCGGTGACGGCCGCCCTGCACGCGGCTGCGGCGGACGATCTGCCGGGCGGCGCTCTCCTGGCCCAGGGGCGCAACCTGTCGGGCGGCCAGCGTCAACGGCTACGCCTGGCACGGGCGTTGCACGCGGACCCCGAGATCCTCCTCGCCGTCGAACCGACGTCGGCCCTCGATGCCCACACGGAGGCGCGCGCCGCGGACCGGCTCCGGGCGGCGCGGCACGGCCGCACCACGCTCGTCACAGGCACCTCCCCGCCCCTGCTCGACCGGGCGGACGAGGTGTACTTCCTGCACGACGGGACGGTCCGCTCCACGGGCGGCCACCACGAACTACTGGCCGGCGACGAGGAGTACCGACGCCTGGTGGCTCGGGGCACGGAGGCCGTCCCGGAACCGGGTGCCGTGCCGGCGGCGGGAGCCGATTCATGAGCTCTCCCCACGCCTCGCTCCCCGTCGCCGGGCGCGGCGCTGTGCGCCGTGCCGCGATCGAACTCGTCCGTGCCGACCGGCGGGCCTTCGTCTCGACGCTGGTTCTCAACTGCCTCGCGGCGGGCGTCGGGATCGTCGGGCCCTGGCTGCTCGGCCGGATCGTCGACGATGTGCGGGGCGGCACGAGTGTGGCGCACGTCGACCGGGCGGCCCTGGTGATCCTGTGCTGCGCCGTGGCCCAACTCCTGCTGCTGCGCTGGGCGCGCCTGGTGGGGCACCGGTTCGGGGAGCGGACGGCGGCGCGGGTGCGGGTCCGGTTCGTGGACCGGGCGCTGGCGCTTCCCGCCTCCGTGGTCGACCGGGTGGGGCCCGGCGACCTCACGAACCGGGGCACGAACGACGTGGCGGCCGTCGCGCAGCGCGCTGCGCGACGCGGGCCCCGACGTGTTCGTGTCGGCGGCGCAGGTGGTGTTCCTCGCGGGCGCCGTCGTCGTGGTCGAGCCGGTGCTCGGCCTGGTCTCCCTGTGCTGCCTGGCGGGCATCCCGGTGGCGGTGCGCTGGTATCTGCGCCGGGCCCGCACCGCGTATCTCGCCCAGGGCGAGGCCGACTCGCACGTCGCCGAGCAGCTCGCGGCGACGGCTTCGGGAGCCCACACCGTCGAGGCCTTCCGTCTCCAGGAGCAGCGCATCCAGGCGTGCGAGCGGGGCATCCGGCACAGCCACCGCACGCGCATGCGCACCCTGTCCCTACGTAGCGTGCTGTTTCCCTCGGTCGACTTCTCGTACGCGCTGCCGGTCGCCGCCGTCCTCCTTGTCGGCGGCACCCTGCACGCGCACGGCGGTCCGAGCCTCGGTGCGATCGTCACGTGCGCCCTGTATCTGCGCCAGATGTCGGGCCCGCTGAATACGATCCTGTTCTGGGTGGAGCAACTGCAGAGCAGCGGCGCCTCGTTCGCCCGCGTCGAGGGCATCGGCGGTGCGGCACGACGCGCGCCCGCGCACGAGGCGGCCTCCCCGTCCGGCGACACCATCCAACTGCGCTCGGTCCACTACGCGTACGAGGGCGGCGGCGACGTCGTCCACGGGGTGGACCTGACCGTGCGGGCAGGCGAGCGGCTCGCAGTGGTCGGCCCGTCCGGGGCGGGCAAGACCACGCTGAGCAAGCTCATCGCGGCGATCGACGCGCCGCACACCGGGACGGTCGGAGTCGGCGGTGTCCCGGTCACCGCTCTCGCGCCCGAACAGCTGCGTCGCCACATCGTCCTGGTCACGCAGGAGCACCACGTGTTCCTCGGCCCGGTCCGCGACAACCTGCGCATCGCCGCGCCCGAGGCGGACGACGCGGAGCTGAGCGCGGCGCTCGCGGCGGTCGGCGCGGACGATTGGGCGGACGCGCTCCCCCAGGGACTGGACACCGAACTCGGCGCCGGTGGCCTGCGCCTCGAAGGTCCGCAGGCGCAGCAACTGGCCCTGGCCCGCGTGGTACTCGCGGACCCGCACACCGTGGTCCTCGACGAGGCGACCGCCCTGCTCGACCCGGCGACGGCACGCCATACGGAACGGGCCCTCGCGGCGGTGCTGCACGGCCGCACCGTCATCGCCGTCGCCCACCGTCTCCACACGGCGCACGACGCGGACCGGGTGGCCGTCATGGAGGACGGCCGGCTCACCGAACTCGGCCCGCACGCGGCACTGGTGGCGGCGGACGGCGCGTACGCGGCGCTGTGGCGGTCGTGGCACGGGACACGGACGTAGGCCCTGCGGGCTACTCGTCCGGTGCCGCCGCCAGCGACGCCACGTCCAGCACCCCGTCCAACTCCGCAAGCACGGCCACCAGTTGCGGCACGTCGGACGCCCCCTCGATCTCCATGCGTACGGCCATCGTCCCGGACCGGCCCCGGCCGCCTGGCTCCCAGTCGGCGCTGTCGTTGCGCAGTTCGACGACGCGGAATCCGCGGCTCGTGCACTCCTCCAGGACGCGGGTGAGGACGCTGGAACCGACCCGGTAGGCGAGGTGCAGGCCCGAGCGCCGCTCGGTGGCCAGGGCCGGCACGCGCCGCGTCAGCCAGGGGTAGCCGCGCACGACCAGGAAGTGACAGGCAGTCGCGGCGAACGCGAGCAGCGGCAGGCCGCCGCCGCAGGCCATTCCTATGGCACACGTCAGCCAGACGGTCGCCGCGGTGGTCAGTCCGCGCACCGCGTCGCGTCGCACGAAGATGAGGCCGCCGCCGATGAAGCCGATGCCGGAGACGATCTGCGCGGCGACGCGGGACGGGTCGAACGACACGCTGTCCATGCCGAGCACGGAGTTGAACCCGTGCTGCGACACCTCCATGAACAGCGCGCTCCCCACGCCGACGAGGGTGTGCGTGCGCAGCCCCGCACTCTTCTGCTGGACGGCGCGCTCCGCCCCGATCAGCGTGGACAGCACCAGGGCGAGACTCAACTCGGCGAGCTGCCGCAGGCCTTGCCCGGCGGCCGGGTCGAACAGGGAGAACGCGAGTGGGGACGACAAGAGCGGGACCCTCCTCTCCAACGGGTTGATCTTCCCGAGGGTAGTCCCGCGCCGGCTCGGCGGAATTGTCAGACCCATGCGCAAGAGTGGAGTCATGAACGGGACCAGGAACCACGGACAGCTGACCATCAACCCCGAGTTGGCCGCGGCGCAGGCCTGCCTGCGTCTCATGCACACGGCACGCGCGGCGCTCTCCACATCCGAGCCACCGGCCACGGCGGCGGTGCTCACCGTGCCGATCGCCGAGGCCGACGAGGCACTGAGCAGGGCGGGCCTCGCGGGCAACGAGGCGTGGCTGCTGGAGCGGATCTACGGTCTGGGCCTGGAGGCCGAGTCGCCCTAGCATCGTGTGATCCGCATCGGGTGTGTCGGTCGTGTTCCGGTGCATCGCCACTTCTCCGGCTTGCAAGGAGCTCGACATGACCGCTGTCTCCTCGGACCAGCCGCACCGCATCGACCCGGCGGGCGGCTGCCCGCACGCGCGGAACGTGCGGCTGCGCGCCCAGGGCGCCGTCACCCCCGTGGTGCTGCCCGGGGAGGTGCCGGGGATGCTCATCCTGGGCCACGACGCGCTGCGGGAGTTCCTGGCGCACCCCGATGTCGGCAAGGACCCCCGGCACTTCACGGAGCTCGCCGAGGGCCGGATACCCGAGGGCTGGCCGCTGCGCACGTTCGCGACGGTGCGCGGCATGACCACGGTCGACGGCGCGGACCACCGGCGGCTGCGGTCCCTGGTGAGCCGGGCGTTCACGGCGCGGCGGGTCGAGGAACTGCGCCCGCGCATCGAGGAGCTGACCGAGCAACTGCTCGACGACCTCGCCGCTGCCGCCGCGGCGGGCGGCGGCACGGCCGATCTGCGGGCGCACTTCGCCATGCCGCTGCCCATGGGCGTCATCTGCGAACTCTTCGGCGTGGACGAGGAGTTCCGAGGGCGCCTGCACCATCTGTCGAGCCAGATCGTGTCGACGCACATCACGCCGGAGGCGGCCCTCGCCGCCAACCGGGAGATGGTCGGCATCCTCACGCGGATCGCCGCTGCTCGCGCCGAGGCACCGGGCGACGATCTCACCAGCGCGCTGCTCGCGGCCCGCGAGGCCGACGGCGACCGGCTCGCCGAGAAGGAGCTGATCGGCACGCTGATGCTGTTCGTCGTCGCGGGCCACGAGACGACGCTGAACCTGATCACGAACGCCGTGCGCGCGCTGTGCTCCCATCCCGAGCAACTGGCCCTCGTGCGGGCCGGGGAGGCGACCTGGTCCGACGTCGTGGAGGAGACGCTGCGCTGGGACGCCCCGGTCAGCTACTTCCCGTTCCGGTATCCGAAGCGGGACCTCGTCGTCGACGGCACGGTGATACCGAAGGGCACCCCGGTGCTCGCAGGATACTCGGGGGGCGGGCCGCGACCCCTCCGCCCACGGCTCGGACGCCGACCGGTTCGACGTCGGGCGTGCGGTGAAGAACCGTCATCTCTCGCTCGGCCACGGCGCCCACTACTGCGTGGGCGCCCCGCTGGCCCGCCTGGAGTCGACGATCGCCCTGGAGCGCCTGTTCGGGCGCTTCCCCGATCTCGCGCTCGCCGCCCCGGAGGGGGAGCTGCGCCAGCCGACCGGGTTCGTCGGCAACAGTGTGCTGGAGTTGCCGGTCACGCCGTGAACCGGTCGTCGGCGCGGAAGACCGGATGAAGGCCGGGTGAAGGTCAGGCGACCCGGACTCTGCGCCGTCCGTCGGTGACACTGGCGTCATGGATCACCACCGCACCGACGCCTACCTGAACCGCATCGGCGCCGACCGCCCCGCGGCACCCACCGCGGATGCGTTGCGCACACTGCACCTGGCGCACTTGCTCGCCGTACCGTTCGAGAACCTCTCCGTGCACCTGGGCGAGGAGATCGTCCTCGACGCCGACGCGCTGGTCGCGAAGGTGGTGGACCGCGGCCGCGGCGGCTTCTGCTACGAGCTCAACGGCGCGTTCGGCGCCCTGCTTCTAGCCCTCGGCTTCGAGGTGACACCGCTCCAGGCACGGGTCGCCGGCAAGGACAGCCGCCTCGGCATCCCCTACGACCACATGGCGCTGCGCGTGCGTACGGCCGAGGGGACGACGTGGCTCGCGGACGTCGGGTTCGGCACGCACACGCACTATCCGCTGGCCTTCGACGAGCGGGGCGATCAGCCAGATCCGGCCGGGGTGTTCCGGATCGAGGACGTCGACGCGGACGCGGTCGAGGGCGCGGCCGAGGGCGACCTTCTCGTACTACGGGACGGCGACTCGCAGTATCTGCTCGAGCAACGCCCGCGCGCACTACGGGACTTCGAGGCGGGCGCCTGGTACCACCGCACCTCACCCGCCTCCCACTTCACCCAGTCCGTCGTCTGTTCGCTGCTCACCGAGGACGGCCGGATCACCCTCAGCGGTCATACGCTCACCGCCACCGTCGACGGCGAGCGCACTCTCACCGAGCTTCCCACCAACGCCTCCGTCCTCGAGGCCTACGACCAGCACTTCGGCATCGTCCTCGATCGCGTACCGCCGGAGCCGAATCCGACGGAGGGCTGACGTCCGACGCCGCCCGCTGGTTATGCTCGGCCGAAGCGTTCAGCGAAACGCTCAAACGAACAGCGGGACCAGCGGGACACGAGGGGGGCCACCAGCATGCGCGAACCGGTCGATCTCAGGCGGCAGCGGATTCTCGCCGCCGTGCAGGCGCGCGGCGCGACACGGGTCAGCGATCTGGCCACGGAGCTCGCGGTGTCGGTGGTGACGCTCCGCCGCGACGTGGAGGAGCTCGCCCGCGCCGGCAAGTTGCGCCGCGGGCACGGCGTCGCACGCCCGATCCTGCCGGAGCAGGACGAGGGCCACGACCGGAGCCAGGAACAGGGCGCGAGCCGGGCACCGGCCCCTGACCTCGGCCCGGACGGCGGCCCCGTCGCCGTCGTCGTCCCCGAGCGGCACGCGTACCTCTACGAGATGTTGCACGGCGCCCGCACCGCGTTCGAGGAGGCCGGGGTCCGGATCGCCCTGCACATCGCCCCCGCCGCCCCGGGCGCCGAACAGCCCCTCGTGGAGCGGGCATTGGCGGACGGGGCCCGCGGGCTGCTGATCGCGCCGCGCTGGCGCAGCCTCGCCACCGAGGAGGCCGACTACGCCTGGCTCGCGCGGGTGGACGTGCCCACGGTGGTGATGGAGCGCAGGCCGCGCAGGGGCAGCGCGCTGCATGCCGTGGACACCGTGTGCACCGACCACTGGTACGGCGTGCACCTCGCCGTCGAGCACCTCACCGCCCTCGGCCACCGCCGCATCGTGCTCGCCGCGCGCGACGACAGCCCGACGGCGCGCGCGGTGCGTGCCGCGTTCACCGAGATCGCGGCGGACCATCCGCAGGTCGACAAGTGGGCGGTCGCCCTCAGCTCCCCCGGAGCGGTCCCCGAGCCGGAGGCGGAGCCTGCGGTGAAGCCCCTGGAACTACCCCTTCTGCTGGATGAGTTGGGGGCCACCGGCGCCCTGCTGCACGGCGACGTCGACGCGCTGATGCTCGTCCAGTCGCTGCGCGACGCGGGCGTGCGCGTCCCGGAGGACTGCTCCGCGATCGCGTACGACGACGTGGTCGCCGGGCTCGGCAGCACTCCCCTGACCGCCGTGTCCCCGCCGAAGGCGGAGGTCGGCCGGGCGGCGGCCGAGCTGCTGCTGCACCGCCTGGGCCGGGGCGCGGGAGCGGGCGGCCCCGCCCACCGGGCCGAACTGCTGCCGACGCTCAAGGTGCGCGGTTCCACCCGTTCCGCCCCGTATCGCGACCCGCAGCCCTCAACTCCCGCCGCACACTGAGCGTTTGATCGTTTTATTTTCTTCTGATCGATCTATTGACCGCATCTCGTGAACCGATCAGGATTCCCGTGACTCGAACACGCAGGAGCCGCGGGAGGCGCCCATGCCTGGTCGACAGAGCCGTCGATCGGTGCTCGCCGCGATCACCGCGCTGCCCCTGACGGGCGCCCTTGGCGCCTGCAGCGGGAACGACAGCGCGTCGTCGGCAAGCTCTAGCTCAAGCAGGACAGGCAAGACGACCATCACCTTCTGGTCCGCCCTTCGCGGCAGCCAGGAGGTGGTGGACGAGTTCAACAAGACGCACGACCACATCCAGGTCGACTACGAGCAGGTTCCGTCCGGCACGCAGGGCGGCTATCTGAAACTGAGCAACGCGGCGCGCGCGGGCAACGCCCCCGATGTCGCCACCATCGAGTACCCCCAGCTGCCGGGCTTCGCCATCGACGGTGTCACGCGCGACATCACCGGGCTCATCAGCGACAAGCTGCGCCGCAAGCTGCTTCCGCAGGCGCTCGGCCAGACCACGTTCGAGGGGCACACCCACAGCGTGCCGCTGGACATCGAGCCGATGGTGATGCACTACCGCAAGGACCTGTTCGACAAGTACGGCTTCGACATCCCTGCCACCTGGGACGAGTTCACGGAGCTGGCACGAAAGGTGCGGCGGACAGGCGGCGGGCGCAGGCTCACGCTGTTCCCCACCGACGGGATGACGCAGTTCGCCGCCTGGGCCTGCCAGGCGGGCGCCCAGTGGTTCGACACCTCACACGGCGCGTGGAACGTCTCCATGGCGGACGCCCCGACGCGGAAGATCGCCGCGTACTGGCAGCGCCTCATCGACGAGAAACTCGTCTACAGCAACGCCTCCAGTGCCCGCATCGCCGACGCGCAGCTCGGCACGGGCCTCGTACTGACCCGGCTCAGCGGGGCCTGGGACGCGGGCGCGCAGATGAACGCGCGCCCCGAGCAGAAGGGCCAGTGGCGCATCGCGCCGCTCCCCCAGTGGACACCGGACAAGCCGTCCCTGGGCACCCACGGCGGATCCACGTTCGCCGTCACGAAGGACAGCAGGAAGCCCGAGGCCGCCATGGAGTTCATCGAGTGGCAGGTCTCGCACCCCGACGCCCTCAAGGCGCGTCTGTCCAGCGGCGCGAGCAGCCAGTACCCCACCGTGAGCGATCTGGTCCCGGTCGGCAGCAAGGCGTTCGACAAGGCGTACTACGGCGGTCAGGACATCTATCGGCTCTTCGAGGAAGAGGCGCACAAGATCCGCGACGGCTGGGTCTGGGGCCCGCGCATGACCGCGACCGGCTATGTCATGCAGGACGCGTTCGCCCGTGCGGGCGCCGGCTCCGGGTCGCTGCTGTCCGCCGTGCGCGCCGCGCAGGAGGGCACGATGCCTGATCTCAAGGCGCTCGGCCTCAATACCACCACCCGTTCCACGTGAACGCCCGCACCCCGAAAGGCAGGTGACCCATGACCGCGACAACAGCCCAAGCCCGCTCGGCCCCACCCGCCCCTCAGGCGACGAGGGATGACGCGCACAAGGCACAGCGGGCGGCCAAGCGCCGCCGCGGCGGTGCGGCCGGCGTCCTGATGGCGCCGTTCTTCGTCCTGCTCACGCTGGTCTTCCTGATCCCGGTCGGGACCGCGGTGTGGATGAGCTTCTTCAGCGACGACCAACCGGGCCTCGGCTTCGGCCCCGAACGCAGCGTCTTCGTGGGCCTGCGCTCGTACGCCGCCGTGATCACCGACCCGACGTTCCTGTCCGGGCTCGGCACGGTCGCGCTGTACTGCGTGATCTACATCCCGCTGATGGTGATCGGCTCGCTCACGCTGGCGCTGCTGCTCGACTCCGGTGTCGTACGGCTGCGGTCCTGGGCCCAGTTGGGCCTGTTCCTGCCGCACGCGGTGCCCGGCATCATCGCCGCGCTGATCTGGCTGTACCTCTACACGCCGGGCATCAGCCCGATCGTCGAGGCACTCGGCTCGGCGGACATCCAGGTCGACTTCCTCGGTCTGCACACCACGCTGCCGTCGATCGTGAACATCGCCCTGTGGTCGAACCTCGGCTACAACATGGTCATCTTCTACGCGGCCCTGCAAGCGGTCCCCCGCGAGGTCCTGGAGGCGTCCGTCGTCGACGGCGCCGGGCCGGTGCGCACCGCGCTACAGGTGAAGACCCCACTCGTGCGCTCCTCGGTGGTCATGGTCGCGATGTTCACGCTGATCTGGGCGTTGCAGCTGTTCACCGAGCCGATGCTGCTGCACCAGTCCTCGCAGATGGTCGACACCCGGTTCTCGCCGAGCATGTACATCTACGACGCGGCGTTCAGCCGCAACAACTACTCGCTCGCGGCCGCCGCCTCGGTGATCCTGCTGATCATCACCATCGCCGTCTCCTTCGGGGTCACCCGCTGGACCAACCGCGTCAACTCGGCCGAGGAGGAAGCCCGATGAGCGCCACCGACTCCACCCTCCTTCGCCCCCGGACGCTGGGGCGCGCGACGGTCAATGTCGTCGTCGCGATCTCCGTCCTCTACACGCTGCTTCCGGTCCTGTGGCTGGTCCTCGCCTCGACGAAGTCCCGCGACGCCCTGTTCAGCAGCAACATCCTGTCCTTCAGCGACTTCTCCCTCGTACAGAACCTCAAGGACCTGTTCGCGATGGACGGCGGCCTGTACAGCCGCTGGTACGGCAACAGCCTGCTGTACGCGGTCGCGGGCGCCGCCATCGGCGCGCTGATCAGCGTGGCCTGCGGCTACGCCTTCGACAAGTACCACTTCCGGCACAAGGAGAAGCTGTTCGGCCTGGTGCTCGCGGCGGTCATGGTGCCGCAGACGGTGCTCGCGCTGCCGCTGTACCTGATCGCGTCGGCGACCGGCGTCGTGAACACCTTCTGGTCGGTGTTCATCCCGGTCCTGTTCAACCCGTTCGGCGTGTACCTCGGCCGCATCTTCGCCCAGGGCTACGTACCCAACGAGGTCCTGGAGGCCGCGCGCGTCGACGGCGCGAGCGAACTCGCGACGTACTTCAAGGTCGCGCTGCGGATGCTGGGCCCCGGCCTGGTCACCGTCTTCCTCTTCCAGCTCACCACGATCTGGAACAACTTCTTCCTGCCGATGGTGATGCTGTCCGACCAAGATCTGTATCCCGTCAGCCTCGGCCTGTTCCAATGGAACAGCCAGGCGACCGTCTCGCCCGAGTACTACCCGGTGGTGATCATGGGCTCGCTCCTCGCGGTCCTTCCTCTCGTCCTCGCGTTCATCTTCCTCCAGCGCTTCTGGAAGTCCGGCCTGACGGCGGGGTCGGTCAAGTGAGCAGGCTCCGCGCGGCGTTGGTCATGTCCCCCCAGGCCGCGGCGGCCGTCTTCACGCCGCGGTCGATGGCCGCGCTGACCGAGGTCTGCGACCTCGCCCCGCTTCCCGTACTCGACGCTCTGACGACGGAGCGGGCGAAGAAGGTGCTCGCCGGCGTCGAGGTGCTCGTCACCGGCTGGGGCTGCCCGCCGCTCGACGCCGACGTACTGGCGGCGGCGCCCGCGCTCAAAGCCGTGGTGCACTCGGCCGGTTCGGTGCGAGGGCACGTCACCGATGCCTGCTGGGAGCGTGGCATCGCGGTGTCCTCGGCGGCGGCGGCGAACGCGCTACCGGTCGCCGAGTACACCCTCGCGATGATCCTGCTGCACGGCAAGCACGTGCTCGAACGCGCCCGCGACTTCCACCGCGAGCGCGAGCGCGGCGACTGGCTGCTCACCTCGCCCGAGGTGGGCAACTACCGCCGCACGGTGGGCCTCCTGTCCGCCTCGCTCATTGGCCGCCGCGTGATCGAACTGCTGCGCCCCTTCGACTTCGAGGTGCTGCTGCACGATCCGTACGTCTCCGAGGAGGACGCGTCGGAGCTCGGAGTGGAGCGGGTGGGCCTGCCCGAACTCTTCACGCGCAGCGACCTGTTGAGCGTCCACACGCCGCTGCTGCCCGCCACGACCGGGCTTGTCAGCAGGGAGCTGCTGAGTTCGATGCGGCCGGGCGCCACGCTCATCAACACCGCGCGCGGCGCCGTCGTCGACCAGGACGCCCTGACCGACGTGGTCCGCGCGGGCCGCATCCGCGCGGTCCTCGACGTCACGGACCCGGAGGTGCTGCCCGCGGACCACCCGCTGTGGGACTGCCCGAACGCGCTGATCACCCCCCATCTGGCGGGTTCCCAGGGCAGCGAGTGGCAGCGCCTCGCCGACACCGCGGTCGGCGAACTGACGCGCTGGTCCAGGGGCGACGGCTTCGCCCATCCCGTACGACGCGAAAGGCTGGCGTACCTCGCATGACAACCACCCCGTTCGATCTCCCGGCAGAAGACCGGGAGTTGAGCCCGCACACCGGTTTCACCCGTGCGCACTGGGAGGCCGTCGCCGACGGACTGCTCGGGGCGGCCTGGCGGTGGGCGACGCCCGAGGGCGCGCTGCTCGACCTGCCCGGCCGGCCCTCGGCGTCCGGTGTCCGCTCGGACGGCCTCGAGGGGTACGCCCGTACCTTCCTGGCGGCCGGCTTCCGGGTCGCGGGCGCGCAGGGCAAGGACCCGCACGGCTGGCTCGACCGGTACGCGTCCGGCCTCGCGGCGGGCACCCGCACGCCGGGGCGCGACGACGCCGAGTCCTGGCCGCTGATCCTCGACCACCACATCCAGGGCCAGCCGATGGTGGAGTCCGCGTCGGTGGCGCTCGGCCTGTCGCTGACGCGCCCGTGGCTGTGGGACCGGCTCGACGGCGACGTACAGGACCGGGCGGAGAAGTGGCTGCGCGGCGCGATCGCGCACACGCCCGCGCCGAACAACTGGTACCTCTTCCCGTTCATGGTGGCCTCGTTCCTGGAGTCCGTCGGCCGGTCCGACGCGGCGACGGCCCGCGCCATCCAGCGGGCGCTCGACCTGCTGGAGACCTGGTACGAGGGCGACGGCTGGTACCGCGACGGCGACGGCCGGGCCTTCGACCACTACAACGGGTGGGCGCTGCACCTGTACCCGATGCTGCACGCGCACCTGACGGGCGACTCCGCCCTGTCGCAGCGAATGGGTCCGCGGCTGCGCGAGCACCTCGACGGGTTCTCGCTGCTCTTCGGCGGTGACGGGGCACCGATCCACTTCGGGCGTTCGCTCACCTACCGGTTCGCGGCGTCGGCGGCCGTCGGCATCGGCGCGGTCACCGGGCACACGCCGCTGTCCCCGGGCGCGTCACGCCGTCTGATCAGCGGGAACCTGCGCTACTTCCTGGACCGTGGCGGCGTCACGGACGAGGGTCTGCTCAGCCTCGGCTGGCACGGCCCGCACGACGCGACGCTGCAGAACTACTCGGGCCCGGCGTCCCCGTACTGGGCATCGAAGGGATTCGTCTCGCTGCTGGCGGGCGAGGACGATCCGCTGTGGACGGCGACCGAGGAAGTGGCGCCGAGCGAGGGCCCCGACCGGGTGCTCGCGCTGCCCGCGCCCGGCCTGCTGGTGCAGTCCACGCAGGTGGACGGCATCGTGCGGCTGCACAACCACGGCAGCGACCACGTCCGCCCCTTCGAGGGCGAGGACGCGGCCGAGGCCGACTCCCTCTACAGCCACCAGGCCTACTCCACGCACACCGGGCCCACGTCCCCGTCCAACGCGGCGGACAACCATCTCTCGGTCGAGGTCGGCGGCATCGCCAGCGCCCGGCGCCGCATCCACCCGCTGGGGGCGGGTCAGGGCGACGGCTGGGGCTGGGCGGCGTCCTGGCACCGGCCGGTGTTCACGTCCGGTCCGCCGATGGTGCCGGGGCTCCGCGTCGAGAGCGTGACCGTGGCGCGCGGCGCGTACGAGCTGCGCGTGCACCGGGTGGTCGGTGCCCCGCACGGGGCGCGAGTGACGCTCACCGGCTGGGCCACGGAGGCGCTGCACTCGGAGCTGGTCGGCCTGCGCGGCTGGGACCGGCGGGACGAAGTGCGTGCGCCCCAGGGCACGGCGTTCGAGCCGTGGGTACGGGTCCCGCGCCTGGCAGCGGACGTCGAGGGGACGACGGTGTTGGCGGCGCTGGCCGCACTCGGCGCGGAGCCGCCGCACACGCCCCTCGTGGACGCCGCGTCCGATGTCGCCCTCCTGGACGGGGAGTTGACGGTTCACTGGGCCGACGGCGCGCGCACCGTCGTCGGGTTCGAGCCGCCGCACGTTCAGCACGCCTGAGAGACGTCGGCGGTCGCCTCCTCACGCTCTCTTCGCGGTGGGCGCCGGGGCCGCGGCGCCCGCGACGGTGCGGCCCGACGGGCCGTCGGAGGGGACGGCCAGGGCGACCGCCGCCGCCACCAGGGCCACCGAACCCGCCATCGCGAAGGCGAGCTGATAACCGGCCAGGGACGGTACTTCGGCGCCGCCGACCCGCGTCGTGTGGTGCACGAGCACGGCGACGACGGCGGCGCTGGAGACGGCCTGCCCGATGGTGCGCATGAGGACGTTGACGCCGTTCGCGGAGGCCGTCGCGGAGGCCGGGACGGCACGCAGGATCAGCGTGGGCAGCGCCGAGTACGCGAGGGTGGTGCCGGTCGAGACGACGGCGGCGCCGACGAGGATCACCCACAGGTCGGTGCTGTCGACGATACGGACCGCGTAGCCGATGGCGAGGACCACGCCCCCGATGGCGAGCGTGATCCGAGGGCCCCGTACGGCGGAGATCCGGGCCGAGACCGGTGAGAACAGCAGCATGATGATGCCGCTGGGCAGCATGCACAGGCCGGTCGCGACGATGGACAGGCCCAGCCCGTAGCCGGTGGCGACGGGGGCCTGCACGAGCTGCGCCGTGACGAGCGAGTTGGCGTAGAAGGCGAAGCCGGTGAACAGCGCCGCGAGGTGCGGAAGCCCGACCCGGCGGCCGACGGCCAGGCGCAGGTCCACCAGGGGCCGCTCGATGCGCAGTTGCTGCCACGCCCACAGGCCGAGGACCACGAAGGCGCCCGCGAACAGGCCGAGGACGGCGGGGCTCCCCCAGCCCCACTGGCCGCCCTGCGAGACGCCGAGCAGCAGGCAGACGAGGCCCGCGGCGAGCCCCAGCGTGCCGAGCAGGTCGAAGCGCCCCGGGGAGCGGACCGGTGACTCGCGCACCGCCCACCAGGCGAGGCCGAGGCCGAGCGCGCCGAGGGCGCTGGTCGCCCAGAACATGACGTGCCAGTTGGCGTACTGGACGATGAGCGCGGCCAGCGGCAGGCCGAGGCCCGCGCCGATGCCGACCGTCGAGCTCATGAGGGCGACGGCGGATCCGGTGCGGTGCGGCGGGAGTTCGTCGCGCAGGATGCTGATGGACAGCGGCACGACGGCGGCCGCGGCGCCTTGCAGGGCGCGGGCGGCGATGAGCACCCGGATGTCGGAGGTCAGCGCGCACACCACCGAGCCCGCGGTCATGAGGGCGAGCGCGCCGAGCAGCACGCGCCGCTTGCCGTACATGTCGCCGGCCCGGCCGAGGACCGGGGTGAGGACGGCGCCTGCGAGCAGGGTCGCGGTGACCATCCAGGACACGGCGGCGGGCGAGGCGCCGGTCAGCCGCGGCAGATCGGGCAGGAGCGGGACGACGACGGTCTGCATGACCGCCATGAGGATGCCGCCGAAGGCGAGCACGGGCACGGCGAACCGCTCGCGCGGGCGCGGCGCCGATATCGGTGCAGTATTCATGTGTCTCCGGTCGACCGGTTCGGTGCGTCAGTATTCTCCGAACCCCATGCCCTGTCTCTACCACTCGGCCCGCCCTCTGTGCATGGGGCAACCAACTGGCGGATACTGCCGTTCATGACCACTTCCACCCCGCTCACCGATTCCCGCCCTGCGCGCTTCGGCCTCGTCGGCACCGGCTCATGGGCCGGGCGGACGTACGCTCCCACGCTCGATGCCCACAAGGACGTCGACCTCGTCGGGATCTGGGGGCGCAGGCCACAGGCGGCGGCCGAGCTCGCGGCGGAGCACGGCACGACGGCGTACGACGATGTGGACGCCCTGTTCGCGGCGAGCGACGTCGTGGCGTTCGCGGTGCCGCCGGACGTGCAGGCCCCGCTCGCCGCGCGGGCCGCCGCGGCGGGCTGTCATCTGCTCCTCGACAAGCCTTTGGCGACCCGTCCCGACGCGGCCCGCGCCGTCGTGGAGGCGGCGGACACCGCGGGCGTCGCGTCGACCGTCTTCTGCACGCTGCGGCACGCACCGGTCACCGCGGCCTGGGTCGCCGAACAGGCCGGAACGGACGGCTGGTTCACAGGTCGCGCCGACTGGAACGCCGCGCTGTACACGCCCGGCGACGACGCGCACGTGCGGGCCACGACACCGTGGCGGGCCGAGAAGGGCGCCCTGTGGGACGTCGGTCCGCACGCCCTTTCCGTGCTGCTGCCGATCCTGGGCGACGTGCGGACGGTGGCGGCGCACGCCGGCCCCGGTGACACGGTGCATCTCGTGTTCCAGCACGCGGGCGGCGTCTCCAGCACGTCGACGCTGAGCTTGACCACGCCCCCGGCGGCGGCCGGCACCACGGTCGAACTGCGGGGCACGCTGGGCGTGTCGGCGATGCCGACGGGCACCGGCACGGCCCAGGAGGCGCTGGCCCGCGCCGTCGACACGCTGCTGGCGGCGGCGCGCGGCGGCCCGGCGCACCCGTGCGACGCCCGGTTCGGCCTGCGGCTCACGGAGACCCTCGCGGCGGCCGAACGCTCCCTGGCGTCGGGGCGCGCGGAACCGGTCCTCGAACTCTAGGCCGAGGCGGCGTCGGGCCCCCTTTACGCTGGTGGTCATGCCGCTCGAGATCAGCGCCACCAACCCCGAGCACCCGGTGCTCCTGCTCGCCCTGCCCTGGCACATCCCGCTTGAGGAGTGGCCCGAGGAGTACCTGGTGCCGCTTCCGCGCGGCATCTCGCGGCACGTGGTGCGCTACGCGCGCGCCGGGGACGAGGTCGTCGCCGTGAAGGAGCTGGCCGAGCGCCCGGCACTGCGCGAGTACGAACTGCTGCGCACGCTCGACCGGTTGGGGATCCCCGCGGTGGATCCGCTCGCCGTGGTCACGGGCCGCGAGCAGTCCGACGGGTCCCCGCTGGAGCCCGTGCTCATCACACGGCACCTGGGCGGTTCGCTGCCGTACCGCTCGATGTTCGAGACGACGCTGCGGCCGACGACCGTGCACCGGCTGATGGACGCGCTGGCCGTGCTCCTCGTGCGGCTGCATCTCAGCGGCTTCGCCTGGGGCGACTGCTCGCTGTCCAACACCCTCTTCCGTCGGGACGCGGGCGCGTACGCCGCCTATCTGGTGGACGCGGAGACCGGCGAGCTGCACCCGCGGTTGAGCGACGGGCAGCGGGAGTACGACATCGATCTGGCGCGGGTGAACATCGCGGGCGAGATGCTCGACCTGGAGGCGTCGGGCGCGCTGCACCCGTCGATCGATCCGATCGAGTTCGGTACGGAGATCGTGCAGCGGTACTCGAACCTGTGGACCGAGTTGACGCGTACGTCGGTGTACCCGGCCGGTAAGCACCACTACATGGACCGCCGCATCCGCCGGCTCAACGATCTGGGCTTCGACGTGGCCGAGATGCAGATCTCCCGATCTCCGCACGGCGACACCGTCACGTTCGTGCCGAAGGTCGTCGACGCGGGCCACCATCAGCGTCAACTACTGCGCCTGACCGGCATGGACGCCGAGGAGAACCAGGCGCGTCGGCTCCTCGCCGACCTGGAGAGCTGGATGGCGACGCAGGAGGACGCGGCCGACGCGCGCCCCGAGGTCCTCGCCCACCGCTGGGTCCGTGACGTGTTCCGCCCCACGGTCCGCGCCGTCCGCGACCGGGTGTCCACGCCGATGGACCCGGCCGAGCTGTACCACCAACTCCTTGAGCACCGCTGGTACTTGTCCGAGCGCGCCCAGCACGACATCGGCCTCGACGCGGCGGCCGACGACTACGTACGGAGTGTGCACAAGGCCGGCCGGTGACGCGGCGCGGGACCGGGCGCGGTCGGTGCCGTGGCCGCTACGTGATGGCGAGTGACGGCACCGACCGCAGCCAGTGACCTCCACCGGCCGCCCGGACGAGTATGGGCGTTTGCGTCTCACAACGCATTTTCCGGCCACATGTAACGCAATTGGTGGCCCGGCCCCACTCGCACCTGCGTGAACGGTCGCAGAGGCTTGTGGGTTACCCGTAGCGGAAAATTTCAGCCATTTTCGAGTGGCCCGGCACAAGTGCCGCAACGCCGCGCCCACATGCGCACGGGCGAGGAAACCAGCAGGTGGGCAACCCAACTCTCGCCATCATGACGCATCGCCTGATCGTTTTCTTCGGGCAATGTTTATTACCAAAGACCTTGGGACTATTTAGACTGCGGACGCTCAACCCGGCGTGAACAACGAGGGATTACCCACCATGAACAAGACGGCGCTTCGGGCCCTGCTCCGTGAACGGCGCGCCCTCATAGCCCCCGAATCCCACGGCTTCAGCAGGCCGACGGGGCAAGGTCGCCGCGCCCCCGGCCTCTCCCAGCACCAGGTCGACCAGTTGCTGCACCGGACGCTCGGCACGTACCACCGGCTGGAGTCGGGCACGTACCCGAACGCGCCGGCGGAACTGCTGCGCGATGTGGCGCGGCTGTTCGGGCTCAATGAGCAGGAGTGGGTGCTGCTGTGCCGCTACGCACTGCTGCAGGACCCGCCGGGGCCGCTGTATCCGACGTCGGGCAAGGAGATCCCCGGCGTGTGGCAGGAAGCGGTCGACGGCATCGACCACATCGCGTACGTCTCGGACGCGTCCTGGGACCTGCTGGCGTGCAACCGGGCGTTCACGGAGCTGTTCCCCGACCACCGGCCCCCGGTGAACACCATGCGCTGGATGCTGCTCGACCGGCACGCCCGCCACATGCTGGTGGACTGGCGGAACGCATGGGCGCCGCTGCTCCTGCCCCAGTTGCGCGCCGCGCTCGCCGCGCGCCCCGACGACGACACGCTCGCCCAGATCGAGAAGGAGGTGCTGGCCGACCCGGAAGCGGCCCCGATCTACGAGTCGGGCGGCTCCGCCATGCACCCCGACGGCGACGAACGGCCGTTGCTGCACGCCCGTTTGGGCCCCGGCTGGGCGACGATGTGCGCGGCCCAGCCGCTCACCACGCCAGGTGCGCGCCTGATGATCCTGGTCTTCCACGCGGGCGTACACCGCGCACACCCCAGGAACCCCGCCCTGCGCGCAGGCTGATTTCCGCCCCTCAGGCCACACCTCCCCGTGGCATACGCGTCGGAGCGACGTAGGTTGAGCAGGCCCCCCACAGCCCTCTTCAACCCCTTGAGCCCCGTGGGAGTCAGCCATGCCCGCCTACGTCTCGATGCCGCACACCGTCCTCGGCGCCCACAAGGTGACCACCGACGAGATCGCGGACGACATACGCGCCCGTCATCCGGGCCATCCGCGGATCGCCGCCGCGGTGCGCGCCGTTCAGGGATGCGGCGTACGGACCCGCTACTTCTCCCGACCGCTCGATTCCCCCACGGTCGCGGGCGTGGCGGGCATCGCCGAGCGTGCCCCCACCGCGTTCGCGGACGCGCTCGACCTCGCCGAACAGGCGGCCGCCTCGGCCATCGCGGCGGCGGGCCTGAGAACGGAGGACCTGGACGGCGTGGTCACCACGCACTCCACCGGGTGGGCGGCGCCCAACCTGGACGTCCACCTCATGACCCGGCTCGGGCTGCGGCCCACCGCCCGTTCCCTCGCCCATACGACGCTGGCCTGCACGGGCGGCACCAAGTCGCTGATCAGGGCGGCGGACATGGTGGCGGCCCGCCCCGGCAGCAGGGTGCTCGTGGTCGCCGCCGAGGTGATCTCCGCCGTCTACCACCACAGCGACACCGGCATCGACGCGATGATCTACAAGGCGCTGTTCGGCGACTCGGCCGGAGCGGCCGTCGTCAGCGACGAGCCGCTCGGCCCCGGCTTCGCATGCGAGGACAGCTTCGAGCACGTCCTCGCGGACACCGCCGGCCAGTTGGGCGGCCGGATCACCGCCGACGGCCTGCACTTCGACGCCACGAAGCAGGGCCGCGCGGCCTTCGGTGTGACCCTGCCGAGCCTGACCGGCTGGCTCGGCGCGCGCCCCACCGACTTCGCCGTGATCCATCCGGGCAGCCCGCGGATCATCGGGGACACGGCCACGGCCCTGGGGCTGACCGAGCACGACGCCCGCCACTCCACGGCCACGCTCACCGACGAGGGGAACCTGGGCGGCGTGAGCGTCCTCCGCGTCCTGGAGCGCACCCACCAGGAGCCGCCGCCCGCGGGCAGCCGCGGAACGATGGTCGCGTACGGCCCCGGCTTCACGACCGCCGCGCTGCACGGGCACTGGCACGCCTGACGGACCAGGTCACACACACCTCCGCATGAATGTCCCGACGGGACATGTGTCCCATTGGGACATTCGGGTGTACTGTCGAAGACATGAAGGCGAACGAGGCCACCAACCCCCGACCCGCCGGCGACCGCCGACAGGCCAAGGCCCGCCGGACGCGTGAAGCGCTCGCGGAGGCCGCCGTCGAGCTGGTGCTCGACCGCGGGCTCGGCGAGGTGACCGTCGAGGCCATCGCCGAGCGCGCGGACGTCACCCGCCGCACCTTCAGCCGGCATTTCACCGGCAAGGAGGACGCGGCCCTGGACTTCACCCGTGCCGACGGCGCGGGGATCAACGCGGCGCTGCGCGAGCGCCCCGCCGGCGAGCCGCCACTGCTCGCCTACCGCGGAGCGGTCGCGGACTGGCTCGCCGACCGGAGGACTTCCGCCTGGCACCACCGTCCGCGGCTGCGCGAGCTGTACGCCGTCGTGGACACGGAGCCCGCCCTCTTCGCCGCGTACGAACGCATCCGGGTCGACGCCCAGGACGAGTCCGTACGCATCATCGCCGACCGGCTCGGCACCGACCCGGCCCGGGACCCACGTCCCGAGGTCGTCGTCGGCGCCGCCGCCGGAGTGCTGACCGCCGCGCTGCGCACCTGGGCGCGCGGCGCGGGCACGGACGCCGAAGACCTCGCCGATCTGGTGGCGCGGGCCTACGACGCCCTCATCGAGGAGGCCGCCGACGCGGCGGCCCCCGACGTCGCAACCAGAAAGTGAATCGCACCATGAGCACCATCCCCACCACCGGCAACGTGACGGACTACGCCGCCGAGTTCGCCGGCAGGACCGCCCTCGTCACCGGCTCCGCCTCCGGCATCGGCCTGGCCACCGCCCGCCGCCTCGGCCGCGGCGGCGCGAACGTCGTCATCGCGGACTACAACGAGAAGGGCGCCCAGGAGGCCGCCGAGACGCTGAAGGCGGAGGGCCTGAAGGCCGCCGCGGTCGCCGTCGACGTGACCGACCACGCCTCGGTCGAGGCGGCCGTCCGCTTCACCGTCGACACGTTCGGCGGGCTCGACCTGGCCGTGAACAACGCCGGTATCGGCGGCGCGAGCGCCCCCACGGGCGAGTACGACATCGACGTGTACGACCGCGTGGTGCGGACGAACCTGGACGGCGTCTTCTACGTTTAGGTTCCTGACCTGCGATAACGCGAGCGTGTGACGCAAGCATACGCCCACCCCCTCACCGGACTGGTGCAGGGGCTTTTTTGTACCTACATCCCCCACAGACCGGGGCCCCGAGCTGGCAGCGCTCAGGGCCCTTTTCCCATCCCCAACTGCTGCCACTGTAGGAGTAGTTATGCCTCCGTTCATGTGGATCGGTGACCTGTTCGGGAACTACGTCGTCGTTGTGGAGCACGGCTGGGCGGTTCTCCTCGCCTTCGCCTACCTCGCCCTCACGATGTCCGTCCCCTATCTCGCGAATCTGCCGCAGCTCACGCCGCGATGGATTGGCCAGAAGTAGCCCCTCGGAGGGGGTCGGCTTCGGTCGGCCTCCCCTCACACTCCCCCGTGCGCTCTTCGCCGGGGGCTGCCGCTCCCCTTCTGTGACGGACGGGTTGTAGCGGCTAACCCCGGCGTCGCCCTTGGGATGGTGGCGACGCCGGGGGCCAAATACCGGAGGGTGATGCGGAAACCAGGGAGAAGGGGCTTCGCTCCCTCTCCCCCTGTCCCTGGCCCCTGGTTCGATTCCAGGCCCCTCCTCTAACCCCTTTCCCTTTCCCTTTCCCCAGGGGGCATCCCCATGCCTGATTTCATCCCGGTCGCGAGCCTTGTCCTTTACGGCGGCAGCATTCGCGACCAGCACGGCGAATTCATCGTCGAGGACACCGACGGCGAGCGTTACACCCTCATCAACTTTGAAGGCGAATCCCTCCGGGGCGTCCGCCGAAACTCTATCCGACCGATCCCCGAAGAAGTTGATCCGTCATGACTGACGAAGAGTTCGACAGCCTTCGCAAGGAGATCGCCGCCTACGTGAAGACGACGACCTTTCCCGCGCCCGTTACGTCCACCAAGGATAAGTACGAGGCCCACTCGCACCACGCCGAATTCGAATCGTCCCGTCACTGAAAGCTGGTACATCCCATGGCTGCTCGCCCCGGATACAAGCACCACATGGCCAAACTCACGGCCACTCAGGTCCGCCAGGCCCGGAAGTCGTACGCCACCGGCAAGTGGACTTATGCGCGTCTCGCCGCGAAATACGGCGTCACACGTCAGGCAATGCAGGCCGCCGTCACAGGCCAAACCTGGAGCAGTGTGACATGAACTCTGCCGACGCCTGGCACGAAAGCAACGACGTCTGGCCGCACAACCCCGACGGGGATATGTCGCCCATCCTTCAGGCGTCCGTGCAGGTCGAAAAGGAACGCCGGGCCGCCGCTATTGCGCGGCACCCGTCCGGAAAGGGGATCCCGATGCCGACGCTCACCGCGCATGACCGTTGCGACGGGTGCGGGGCCGCCGCCCTCTACCGCGTCGCCGACGTCTCTAGCCAGGCCAGCAAGACGCTCGACTTCTGTGGCCACCACTACCGCAAGCACAGCCCCAACCTGCTCAAGAAGGGGTGGACCACCCTGGTTCAGCCCGAAGGAGTTGTTTCGTCATGAGCCGTGAACGAATTCAGCGCAAGCCCAGCCGCGCGATCATCCACGAGTACGAGACTGCGGCCGACCTCGAACGCTTCGACAAGGCGCAGACGGCACGGCAGCGGGCACAGAAGGCAACGCGGGAAGCCGACCAGTTCCTCGACTGGGCGGTCTGGGATGGGCGCCGCCGTGGCCGGTGAGCAGCGTTGGGTCATGTCCAAGCACGCCACCGAACGTGCCTTGGACATGGCTGTCGACGGCGAAGCCATCCGCGACGTCCTCGACAGTCCGCAGGGCGCGCACGAGCACCCGGACTATCCGGGATGCGAGATGTGGACCCGCGGCCGGATCTGCCTGGCTGTGAACCCGGTCGAGCGCGTCGTCATCACCGTGATGTGGGCGACGCGCGGCCGGATGGATCGAGAAGACAACGACGAAGCCTTCTGGCGTGACTGACAAGAGGCTCGATGACAACTGAAAAACCTTGCACGGACTGTGCGGCCGGCTGGAGTGACAACACCCCGTCACCCCGGTACTGGCGCCCAGCCCCACACCCGGGGCCGAGGTGCTCGACCCACTGGCGGGCAGAGGTGAAGCGCCGGAAGGCCGCAGCGCACGAGAAGCGCGTCCAGGCGACGTACGGCCTGGGGCCGGGCGAGTACGACCGGCTGTACGCCTTCCAGGGCGGAAAGTGCGCCCTCTGTCGCAGGGCCACCGGCGCTACTAGGAAGCTGGCCGTCGACCACGATCATGCGACCGGGGCTCCCCGCGGCCTGCTCTGCTCGCCGTGCAATCGCCACATCCTCGGGCACGCCCGCGACGAAATTGCCTTCTTCCGCCGCTGCATCGTCTACCTCTACACAACTCCATACGAACGGATGCGTAATGGCGGAACCTTTCACGAAGGGCTCTGACAGGGTCTTTTGCCACTTCTGTGAGCGACCGGTCAAGCCGACAGTCGAGGGCCGCTACTGGAAGCACAACACCCCGTCGGGCGGAGAGTGTGACGCATCCCGGACCTTCATCCCCAAAGAGGAGGCGTCATGCGTATCCAACCCGACTGCGAACTCGACGACTGCCCCGTCTGCGGAGTCCTCGCCGGACGGTGCCCGCCCGGATGCCGGGTCTGTGACTACTTCGACGCCCTCTTCCCCATCCTCGCCGGCACCGGCGGCCGATGCGTCGACTGCGACTGCCCCGGATGTGCTGCCCGGCGTGAGCGAGTACGCCGAAGCGCTGGACAGGGTGGTGTTTAGCCAGCCGGCGCCGATGTTCTCTCAGCCGGCACCGAAGCCGACGGCAGAGCCGACGGTCCCGATGACCGACCTGGGCAAGGAGATCGCCACCAGGTTCAAGGAGATCTTTTACGCGTATGACAACCGACGCTCCGCAGACAACCGGTCAGCCCAAGTCACCATGGGACCGTCTGGATTGGGTACGCCGTGCGACCGCCGGCTGGCTCTGTCCCTCATGCGAATGCCCCCTGTCAATCCAGGGGGTGACGGGTGGGCTGCCTTCGTCGGGACCTGCATACACGCGGGCCTCGCTGACATGTACGTGTGGGCTTCGGGTACTTCTGGCCGTTTCGCCTCCGAGATGCCGCTGACGTTCCCGTCGAGGCTCGTCCCGAAGGGGACGGGTGATCTCTTGGACCGCACCCTGTGCCTGTTCGTCGACTTCAAGGCGATGGGCCGCTGGTCGAGGAACAAGCTCCGCACCAAGGGCCCGTCCCAGACGTACAGGGTGCAGGTTCACACCTACGCGAAAGGCGCCCGCGACAGCGGCGAGGTCATCGACCACGTCGCGATCATCGCCCTGCCCAGGGACGAAGCCTCCCTCGACGACATGTACGTGTGGACAGAGCCGTACAACCCGAAGATCCCGGCCGACGCCTTCGCGAGAGTCGAGGCGATCAACGCCAAGGTCGAGACAGCCAAGGCGGAGTTGCACGAGCTGTACCCCGTCGACGTGGAGCCCTCACGGCAGCTCGATCTGGAGATCAAGACCCGCGTCGCTGCCGGTTTCGACGTCGCCGATGACTGCCGATTTTGCAGATTCCATCTCCCCAACGCCCGCAGCATCAAGGACGGTTGCAATGGCCGACGCTGAGTGGTCACCGTCCCCGGCCGTCGCCTACCTGGAGGACGGCTACGAGAGCCGGTCCCGGGTCTCGGAAGGCTGGTACCACGCCCCCGCGAACGCCCTCGGCGCCGCCCAGGTCATCTACCGGCGGGGCTTCTACCAGGTCGAGGAAGACATCAACTCCAACTGTGTGCGGGGCGACTGCTACTGCGGAGCCCTGCCGAGCCGGTACTGCTCGATGGATCCTCCGTCGGACGCCGAGCTCGACGCCTGGGTTCAAGACCCCCTCGCCAATGACCCGGCGTTCTGGGGCGCGATCGAGGCCCACATCGACAAGCACCACTCCTATCCGCGCGCGCCCAACACCCTGCTCTGAACCCGCGAAACAAAGGAACAACAACCGAATATGGCCTTCTCACAGCCCTCTGCCGCCTCTGGCGGAGAGTTCGAGCCGAGGAACTTCAACGGCCGACTCCTGATGATCTACGCGAAGCACTACAACCCCGAGGTGCAGACGAAGTTCGGGCCGTCTCAGGCCGCAGACGTCGACGTCATCGTCGTCGACCAGCAGGACCCGACGACCGGGAAGCCGGTCATCGCCCTCGACGCCAAGCTCTTCGGGAACCTCGCGAAGTCCGTCCGCAACGACGTCGGCGGCGTCGTCCTCGGGCGCCTCGGCCAGGTCCCCACAGCGAACGGAAACCCGGCATGGGTTCTGGAGAACTTCACCGACGCCGACGCATCGATGGCGGGTCCGATCGATCAAGCGTACCGGGCGGGCCAGTTCCGGCAGCCCTCCCAGAGTGGGATCGCTGCCCAGAACCCGCTTTCTGCGGCCACCCCGCCGCCTGCCCAGGACCCGTGGGCGGCAGTGAGTCCCCCTGTGGCCTCGCCGGCTGCTCCCCCGACGCCTGCGGCTACCCCGCCTGCCTCGACGGTTGACCCCGCCCTCGTCGCTTTCCTGGCGTCGAAGGGTGTGCAGGTGACACCGCAGATGGATCAGGCGACCTGCGAGGCCATCGCCCGCAGCTTCCCCGCGTAATGGCCATCCTGGTCGTCACGGACGACACCTTCGAGATCGACGACGAAGACATCTCCGATCTCGTCGTCGCATACCAGATCGAACACCGGGCTGGCGAAGTGCCACGGCTCTCCCTGGAGCTTCTGGCGGACGACACCCGAATCCGAATCAACGGCAAGACCCTCAAGGAGATGTTCACCCGTGACTGAGACCACCACCGAAGGCACCCCGAAGCGCGGCCGGAAGCCCGACCCGCTGGTCGCCTACCGCAAGGCCCACGACAAGGCCGAGCGTGCACGCAAGGCCTACGAGAAGGTCCAGGCCCTCGCCACCGCTAAGGCCGAAGCCGAGGAGGCCGAGCAGGCGGCGTACCTGTCTCTTCAGAAGGCTCTGGGCGACATCCCCGTCCCCCCGGCCGCCTGAGACCGCCGGGGGCGGGTGCCCGAGCGCTGCCGCTCTACAGCCCGCCCCCGGCCCCTTCCCCCTGAGAGGGCTGCATGGAGCACGAAGTAGTGAAGTCGCACCACGAGTGCCGGTGCCGGGACTGTGACCCGATCACAGCGATGGCCGAGCGGGTGGACGCCTGGAAGGCGTCGGTCGCGCTCCTCGCCGAACGGCAGTGGCCGGAGGACGACCCCGTCACCCCCGACACGGTCGCCGGCCTCGCGAACTGGCTGCTGTACGGGCCGCGGGATGACGACTAGCCGTCTGGCTGACGCACTCCGGGCAGTCCAGCGGGGCTGGTGGATCTTCCCGGTAGAGCCGGGCGAGAAGACGCCGCACCGGATCCGGCCGAACGCCCCGTACACGATCCGCTGGTCGGAGGCGGCCACTACCGATATCGCCACGGTCGCTTCGTGGTGGACGCAGTCCCCGAACGCAAACATCGGGATCGCGGCAAACCCCTCCAACCTCCTCATAGTTGACTGCGACGAGCCGAAGCGGGAGAACCAGCTCGATGACACACCTTGGGCGTATCTACATGAACGACTCGGGCCGCTGGTCGATGGAGCTGACGTTCTGCGGGAGATGTGCAGCCGTTTCGCAGACTCTTACGATCGGTTCGAGCAGACCTACCGTGTCTGCACCGCCAGCATGGGACTGCATCTGTACTTCCGCTGGCCCGAAGCTGTTCAGGCGTCTCAAGCGTCGCCTGTCCCTGGCCTGGTGGATATTCGCTGCAACGGCGGCCAGAAGGGCGGGTACGTCCTAGCCGCCGGTTCGGAGACGGAGAAGGGCCCGTACGTCCCCGAGAACGACCTCCCGGTGGCCGACGCCCCCGCCTGGCTGGTCGAACTCTGCCGGGAGAAGCCGAAACCGAAGCCGGTGAAGCCCCGCTTCAGCCAGCCCGGCAACGCCAACTATGCGGGCCTCGTCGAGGCCGTCCGCTACGCCGGTGAAGGCAACCGCAACAACTGCCTTCTCTGGGCGGCCCGTTCGATGTGTGAGGACGGCGCCACCGAGGACGACGCCGTCGCTGTGCTGCTTCCCGCAGCATCCGAGGCGGGCCTGTTCGAGCGAGACATCAGGGCCACCATCCGGTCCGCCTATCGGCTTCAAGGAGCCCTGTCGTGATCAAGTACTTCATCCTCGTCATGTGGCTCACCCTGTCGGCCATATCCTTCGCCACCGGCGACACCCTCTGGGGGTGGCTCGACCTCGCGTTCGGCGCCGTCACCTTCGTGGTCTTCCTGTCCATCGAGAGCCGTGGCCGCTAAGAAGCGTGCCGAGTGCGGGCTGCTGTGCTGCACGGTGTCACCGACCGTGGTCGACAAGATCCGCGCTGACATCACCGAATGGAAAGCCGGCGGCTGGGCTGCGGCCGTCGCCCCCGGCCCCGGCTGCTCCTGCGGCCTACGCGGAAACGACGAAGAGTGCAGGAGGCACCCTCGTGATGATGACCCAAGTTGTCCAGGTGAAGTTCCTGGGCACTGAACGCCTCTACACCTATGCGTGGGACTTCGACCCGCTCATGGATCAGCAGGCCCTGACCCTCGGCGACCGCGTCGCCGTCCCACCCAACGCTCTCAATCCGGAGGGTAGTTCGGGGATCGTCGCGGCCCTCGGGTCCACGTACAGCGGGCAGATGGCCCGCATCGTCGGGAGGGTCAATGCCTCCTAAGCCGAAGGCGCCGGCCCCTTCCTCGAAGGGCCGGAAAAAGAAGGACAGCCAGCCGACGCAGAGGCCTCCGATGCAGCGGGTCAAGGTCATCGGCGCGGATGGAAAGGTGCGTTGGGTGTGGCGCCCTTGGTGAGGGAACGGCCGCCCCGCGGGCGTCGCATCAAGACGCTCGCCCTTCCCGGCGACGAGAAGGACATCCTGGCCGCGCTGATAGCGCAGGCGATCAAGCGGGACAACCGGTTCAACGCCGAGGAACGCAACACGCTCCTGTGCGTGAATCAGCGCCTCATCTACAGGCTGAACACCTGCATCGCCGAGTACTGCCCCATCTGTGGGGGCTTTGTCTGGGACGGCCAGACACCCCTTCTCTGAAGGCGAGACATGTCAAACAACTTCATACCGAAGCCCGACGGCCCTCGAATCCTTTCGTTGGACATCGAGACGAGTCCGATCGTCGGGCACCAGTGGCGGATGTTCAAGACGAGCATCGGCATCAACCAGATCATCGAGCACCCCCGCACTATGTGCTTCGGCGCGAAGTTCATGGACCAGAGGAAGGTGCACTTCTACAGCGAGTACGAGCACGGCCCGGACGTCATGTTCCGCGCCGCCTACGACCTGCTGTCTGAGGCTGACGTCGTCATGCATTACAACGGTGACGGCTTCGACCTGCCCCGGTTGAACACCGAGATCCTCCTGACCCCCGGGCTCGGGACCCCGCCGGCGCCGTACAAGAGCATCGACCTGCTGAAGGTCATGAGGAAGCACTTCGCGTTCCCCTCCAACAAGCTCGCGTACATCTCCCAGCGCCTCGGCCTGGAAGGCAAGGTCCAGCACGAAGGTCACACTCTGTGGATCAAGTGCATGGCCGGCGACCCCAAGGCCTGGGCCCGCATGAAGCGCTACAACGTCCAGGACGTGCGCCTCCTCGAAGAGGTCTACGAGCTGGTCCGCCCATGGATCACCAACCACCCCCACCACGGCCTTTACTCGGGCATCGACGACGCGTGCCCGAACTGCGGCGGCAGGGACATGCAGCGCCGCGGGTTCGCTATCACCACCACTGGCCGCTACCAGCAGTACTGCTGCAAAACGTGCGGGACCTGGTCCCGCAGCAACCGCCGCTCCGGCGGAGTCACCACCACACAAACGAAAAGCTAAGGGGATCAACGTGAGCGACAACGTCAACGACCTGGAATCTCAGTCGGCAGACCTGCACCACGTCATCCTCACCGACGGGACTTCGACGCTCGCCCAGATCCTGCACGTAGACGACAAGGACGAGGAGCGGGTGCTCGCCGAAGGGACAGCGAAGCGTCACCGCGGCGACCGCCGCAACGCCGACCTCGGGGTGGCCCTCGCCATGGGGCGGGCGTACGCCGAACTCTCCAAGAAGTACATGCGGTTGGCCGACGAACTGGGCGCCGGATGAAGACCCTCGCCGCCGGGATCGTCGTCGGGTTCGTCCTCGCCAAAGCCATCGCCTGGGCCGAAATCCGGTACGCGCTCGCCGACTTGGATGCCCGCTACGAAGACTTGTGTTGCGGACCGTGCTCCGCGTTCAACGACGAGGAGGACGACGAGTGGTGAACCAGATGATCGACCCGGAGGGCAACACCCACCCCGAGATGGCCGGCTGCGGGCAGGTCGGGTGCAAGCCGGTCGACCCGAACGACGTCGACGACCGCGAGGACGAGGCCCCACAGACCCCGTACGACGCGCCGCCGAAGCACTACGCCGGTAAGGGCGGCCTTGACCCGTGGGCGGTGTGGGACGCCTTCGACCTCGACCGGTACACCGCGAACGCCGTGAAGTACCTGCTACGCGCCGGAAAGAAGGACATCGCGCCCAGGCTCGATGACTTGAAGAAGGCCCGCAACTACATCAACAAGCTCATCGAGGTGGAGGAGGGGCGTAGTGGATGACCTGATCGACGACGACGATGTCCTGGTCTTCACCGAGGGCGGCACTGTCACCCACGTCCTCCCCCGCCTGGCGAGCCCCAACTCTGGCGCCGACGCTCTTTGCGGCAGGTCGGGATGGCCGGTCGGCTGGTACGGCACCGGCACCCAGGACGAGTACGAACGCGCCCGGGACCTCCCGCTATGCGTCCGCTGCCAGGCCGTACTGCGACACCAACGGATGGGGAGGGCTTCCGCCCTTGACTGCGATTGACGTCGACAGCGACGGAGACACCGTCATCGTCTCCATACCGCTGGCCAGCGCGGCGTTCGAACTCACACCCCGGCAGGCCTTCAACGTCGTGACCGAGCTGCTGAGACACATCGACCGTGCCCGCACCTACGCGGCGACGAAACGAAAGGAGTCGACGTGAGCGAAGCGGACCGATTCCTGGGCATTCAGCGGATCGCGATCGTCGACGCGACCGGCGTACCCGGCCACTACACACCACTCGACCACTACAGGTTCGATGAACACGGCACCTGGGGCTACTGCCCGCACTGCCGGTTTGTTGTCACCGTCGCCGAAGACGGCCGGATGCTCGCCCACGAACGCCTCGCCGGCGCTTTCGCCAAACGGTGGTGCGAGGGCGACGGGCAGCCACCAGACATTTATTACCGATCTGAGCAACAGGAGGAGGGCGCAGATGATGACACCGCCCCTTCCGGGGACGATCATCCTGACGCAGATTGAGGGCTTGACCGGCCAGTTCGTCAGGCTGCTCCAGGCCCTCAACGGCGACCCCACTCCGTGGACACACGTCGCGATGATGGTCGACAACCAGATGCTGTTCGAGTCGCAGCCCGACGGCGCCCGTCTCACGCCGTGGGTCGACTACCGGCGACGCCCGTACGTCGAAGTCCCCACCGACCTCACCTTCGACCAGCGCCTCGACCTGGTCATCGAAGCAAAGAAGCGGGTCGGTGCTGGCTACAACTGGCCGACCTATCTGTATCTCGCCGCGTACCGGCTGAGGCTGCCGCTCGCGACGTCGACGCTTCGCCGGCGAGTCACCAAAGACCGCAGCAAGTTCACGTGCTCGCAGGTCATCGACGACATCCACCGGGCCTGCGGGCTCACCCTCTTCACCGGCAAACGCCTCCCCTACGACGTGACACCAGCGGACTTCGCTCGACTGCTCTGAAAGGGGACGCACCGTGGCTGACAGAACCGAAGCAGAACGACGGCGCGCCCGCTACGCCGACAAAATGCGTCAGCGGGGCACCCCGCTGAAGGTGCTCCCCCACGAGTTCGAGCAGGCCTACGCGATCGTCTGCAAAGCCCGCGACCACGGCATGGACGACGCCATGATCGCCCAGCAGTGCGACCTCAACCCGATGGGCATCTACAAAATCCGCACCCGCCGCTACACCACCATGCGGCGAAGCACCTACGAAGCACTCATGCAGGTCCGCCCCGAGCCGATCACCTCCCGTCGCCACCCCCGCAAAGGGAAGGTGCCGGACGGCGCCGTCATGGACCCCGCCGGGACGCAACGACGCCTCCAGGCCCTCCGCGCCGCCGGCCACACCCTGCAACCCCTTGCAACGTTCCTGGAAGTAACACCCGAGGCCGTCTCCGACCTGTGCCGAAGCCCCCGCAAAGGCGTCTACCGGACGACGTACCTCGAAGTGAAGGCGCTGTACGACAAAGTCGCCGACACCGACCCCGCCGACCTCGGCAGCACCAGTGAGGCCATCAAGCGAGTCAAGACGCTCTCGGCCCGACTCCGCTGGGCGCCGCCGTGGTGCTGGGACGCCGACACCATCGACGACCCGGCCGCCTTCCCGGAATGGACGGGGGTGTGCGGCACCGAAGCCGGAGCCGGTGTGCACGACCGCGAGGGTATTCCGCTGTGCGACCCGTGCCAGGCCGCGGCTTCGTACCGGCGGTCGTCGGAAAACCTGCCCGTCGAAGACTTCGACCGGCTCAAGTTCCGTGCCACCTACAAGGCGTACGGCTACACCGCCATCTCGCTGGCCAGGGCGGTCGGTGTGAGCGCCGACAGCATCTACCGCTGGCAGGCCGGCGACCGAAACCCGAGGAAACCCCTACTCGACAAGATCGCTGACGTGCTCGGCGTGCACCCCAAGGAGCTGTGTGTCGATGACGTACACGATCAATGACCTGGCCGACATCGAGGACCAGGTCCGCCGCATCATGTGGCGGTGGCAGGGCCGGGACGAGTTCGAGGACTGCGTCCAGGAGGCTGTGATCCGGGCGTGGAAGGACATCACGGCCGACGAGGAGTACTCCGACAAGCACATCATGAACCGGGCCGTGCAGCGGTACAAGGCGGTCGCCACCTCGGACAGCCACCACTACACCGGCTACCTGGGCCGCTGCCACGAAGGCAGGCGGACACCCGCCCCGCTGTCGCCGGTCGAGGAGAAGGTGCGCGCCTACCGGCACGAGTACGCGGCCCTGCACGACGGGTACGCGCCCACCCCCAAACAGACTGCTGACGCGGTCGGTCTTCCCAAGTGGCAGGCCAGGAACGCCATCGAGCGGGTCAAGGGTTCCGAGCAGCGGTACTCGTCGGCGCTCACCCGCAAGGACGGCGACCACGAACGTCTTGATATCGCCGCCTACAGGCACGTCGCACCGCCGACCACCGACGGAGACGTCATCCAGTCCGCGGCACTCGTCCGCGCCTTCGGTGAGCCCACCTTCGAGGAGGAACTCGTCGACCGGATCGCGTTCGACGCCGACCTGGAGCGGCTGTTCCCCGGCGACACCCGCGCACACGTCGCCCTGCGGTGGAGGCACATCGACGGCCTGACCGTCGAAGAGATCGGCAACCGGCTGTACGCCCACCACAAGACACCCCAGCCGGCCGCATCCCGGTACCTCAACAAGCTCCACAAAATCTGGCTCGCCGACAAGGAGGCCTGCTGATGGCAGTCACGTTTCTCGCTTTGTTCAACGGGCGTCCCGTTCGGCACTCCGCATCAGAACGCCTCCTCCGACGCTTCGCGTCGCACCAAGCCGTCGGCACATCCGCCCACCTCCTCGGCGCCGACTGGACCCGCACCGGAAAACTCACCCTCACCGGCAGCGAAGGCCAACGGGCCTTCACCGGCTGGGAAGTTGTTGACGTCCGAGGCCTCGGCGATGCCTGACGCGCTCGTCGGCAAAACCGTCCGCGTCACCTTCAACCGCGCCCACTGGCCCGTCGTCTACGGCCGGTACCTGTACGAGGGCCACGACGAACACGGGCACTGGGTGCGCCGACCCGACGGCGTCCAGCGGTACCTCCGCAACATCGACGTCCTCGCCATCGACGTCACCGACGACCCCGAAGAACAAATCAAACCGGAGGCTTTCTGATGGACCCCAAGCAGGTGTGCGCCCAGGCGGCGGAGATCATCCAACGCGACGGCTGGTACCAGGGCGACTTCTACGACGAGCCCGAGACCACTCGGCGGCCGGACGAGACCACCGAGGAGTACATCGCCCGGCAGGCCTACGAAGACTGGCTGGCCGAAACTTCTGCCCCGGTCTGCGCGATGGGCGCCATTCGCCGTGCCGTGACCGGTGGAAGCGTCATGAACCTCCCCGTGGGCTCCGACCGGATGCTCGTCCTGAACGCCGCGGACTTGCTCGCTGGAAGCGTCGGCAGCCTCGCTACCCGCCTCGACATCCCGGCCTGGAACGACGCCCCCGAGCGTTCGGCGGAGGACGTCATCCTCGCCCTGAAGCGGGCCGCCACCGATGAATGACCGCTGGTTCAAGGTGTTGTTCGCCGTCATCTTCGTTGTCGGTGTCGCCTGGGTGGCGTTCCTGGCCTGGCTGCTCGACACCCTCGTCTCGAAGCTGTGATCACCTGCCAGTGCGGCCGGACGGAACGGCATGAGCCGTGGTGTCTCATCGCGCAGGCCTTCAAGTACCGCTGCCCTGACTGCCGTTCCCGTAAGCGGGACGGCTACGTCCAGCACACCAAGAAGTGCCCGCTCGGGCACATCACTCACCCGTAGGAGAAGCGATGATGCGCATCACCATTCCCAGCCCGAAGGCTGGTGACATCGGCACTGAAATAGACACCGTCGAGTTCGAGCCGCTGCCCGAGTCGACACCCGTCGAGACGCCGGCGAAAACCCCGGCCGAACCCGTACCCGCCTGACCAGCATGATCTCCGGAAAGAACGCCGACTACGGCGACACCGACGACGCGATGACGCTGGTCCCGGCCGCACTCACCTGCTACCGGCACTTCGGCCTCGACGCCACCCCCGGCGTCAACCTCACCCCCATGAACCGCCCCCACGACGCCGTGTACGTCGACGTCCCTGCCGGTGACACATTTGTCGCCGACTGCCACGCCTTCCGCGGATACCCGGGCTGTGGCTGCGCGATGTGCGCGGACACACTGGCAGGGAAGGCCCACTCGTCGCCCAGCAAGGGCTGCAAGTGCGGCTTCTACGCCCACTACAACCCCGACGCCGACTTCTACGAGTCGTCGACCTGGGGTGCCCCTCCTACTGAACGCTTTTACGGCTTCACCTTCGGCCACACCCTGCCGCCGGGGATGGCGATGGTGCGGGCCGTCGTGGAGATGACAGGCAGGGTCATCGTGGGGACGAAGGGTGTCCGGGCCGAGAAGATGAAGGTGAAGGCCCTCGCCGTCGACTGGGCGAAGTTTTCGCCGAAGGTCGTCCACATGGGCGCAGATGGCGAGGTGGCACTCCCGGCCGGCTACAAATTCATGATCGAGACTCGGGCGAAGGCCGCCGCCGCGAAGTACGGCGCCGAGTACTTCGACGACCCCGCCGCGATGTACAAGGCATACCCGCAACCGGACTTGACGGCTCTGGGGATCGAACCGCCGCAGCCGCCGGACTTCATGCCCGACGGCACCCCTTTCTGGCCCGCCGGGACCGCTACCTGGCAGGCGCAGGCGGCGACACAAGCCGCAGCCGTCAAGCAGGCAAGGAGTTCATGGCCAACCTCCAGAAAGCCCTGGGCTGGGCCTCGATTACGACGACCTCGACGGAAAGCCGTCGGCGACGATGGCGGTACCGAAGCCGGGGATGATGCCGAAGTTCCGGGCGGCGCTGGAGGCGAAGCAATCGCGCCCGGCGCCGCCCGGCAGCGGCATCGACCGGCGACGCGGACACCTCCGGTGAGCAACGCCCAGGTCTGGTTCACGCTCATCGCCTCGGCCGTGATCATCGTCGGCCTCATCGTCGCAGTCATCATGGCGGGATGTCCCTGCGACTGCTGGAGATGCAGGGACGGGGGCTGCTGAACCGGTCGGTCAGCCTCGGTGGAGTTCCGCGATCCGGGCCCACATGTTGGCCATCTCGACGGCCCGAGCCGTGTCGAAGCCTTGCTCCGTCAGCGGCCTGCGGTGCTCGATAAGCCACTTCTGCCAGGCCGAGCGGGACTCGGGCGCGAGATCCTTTGCCTTCTCGAACTCGTTGCAGGCCTCTTGAACGCCACGGTCCGCGACCCGAGCCCACTCAAAGGCGTTGTTCGCGGAGACTTCAGCCCGCTCCTGGTGCGACCTCATCGACTCCCTTTCATCCTGTGCTCAGGCACCCAACGGCACCTCGGTAATCAGCTCCCACTTGATCTCGCGGCCGTCGTGCCACTGGGCGACCAGAGATAGGGCTTCGGCACGGAGCCGTACGGGCTCTTCCGGACCGTTGTCGGACATCCACGCCTTCAGGGCGGGGCGGTCGACTTCGTCGGCTCGGGCTCCCGCGTAGGCCAGCGACGTGTGCGGATAGTACGAGTTCAGAATCGCAGGGATCCCGCCCTTCACCTGCGCTTCGACCTCTTTCGTCATGCGCCACAGTTCCCGGGCAGGCTCACCAGGGCGCATCACGCATTCCAGGGCCACAGTGCCCACGGCCGGACGGTCCACGGTCAGCCAGAAGGGCTCGATGGATGCTGCCCGCTCACGGACACCTTCGGTGAAGGCGTCGAGTTCCTGCTTCGTGAACTGCTCCTCGGCGCCGGAGTGCAGCACAGTCATGTGAACCCACTCTGGGGCGACGGGCTCCAGGCCCGGCTGGTGAGTGACTCCCCGGTAGGGGTCGGTCAGCTTTGCCCGGACCTCCTCCGGGTCGAAAAGCACATGCCAGTGGATGTGTCGTTCGCCTCGGAGCCAGGGGCTTTTGCGCGTCTCTACGCGCTCAAAAAAGTTGTCCATCGGCATACCGATCAGCGTATCGGTCAACTCCCATCGAGGAAGCGCGCGTTGATGAAAAGCACCGTCCCAACCACCACGATCCGCCTGCCCCAGGACGCCGAGATACTGGACAGTCCCGGTGACTGACACCCGTCCCGACTGGGATGCCTGGTTCCTCGACGGCACCAGGTGGCTGGCCCGCCGCGGGGACTGCACTCGCCGGCAGGTCGGGGCGATGGTCGTCCGCGACCGGCGCATCCTTGGCTCCGGGTATAATGGCACCCGCCCCGGCACCCCCGGCTGCCTCGACGGGGCCTGCCCCCGCGGACGCCACTACCGGGACGACGAGGGCCTGTACGAACAGCGCTGTGTCCGCTGTGTCGACCACTGGCGGTACCCCGACGGCGTCCAGCTCATCGACTACAACTCGCCGATGGACATCAGCTTCTGCGCCGGCTGCGAGATCACGCCTACCCGCTGCATCTGCGGAAACACCTGGCCCTGCCCTGAATACGTCACCCCCGGCTCGTCCTACGACACCGGGGCCGGCGTCTGTACCGCGTCGCATGCGGAACAGAACGCCCTCGCCGACGCCCAGTCGCGTGGTGCCGGCGTCCTCGACGGGGCCCTGATGTACACCTCCGCCGAACCCTGCGAAGGCTGCATCAGGCAGATCCGCAACACAACCAAGATCGAGGCCATCATCTGGCCGGAAGGGGTGGTGGCACTCCCATGACGGAACAGTTCGAGCGTGACGACATCATCGAGTACGGGACGCAAAGGCGCAGGCACCGGGTTGTCGCCCAGGACGGCGAATGGCTGTGGATACGCAACCTGGCCTCCAGTAAAGAGGCCTCCCCACTCACCGGCGTCGCGAGCGCCGCGAAGAAGGTCGCCCCGTTCTTCGAAACCGGGAGGCTGTACCAGCGGAATCTCGACTTCAGCATCCGAGCCCAGGCGCGGGACGTCACCGAGCACTTCAGGGTCGTGAGCGTCGAGGAGAACCGTCCCCGCGGTGGCATGGTCGCCTTCGGCTCGGTCACCTTCGGCACAGTGAAGGGCATCGCCACCCAGTGGGAGATCATGGGCAACTACGACTGGGTGAACGGCGGTTGGGTGGCGGTGGGGGTCGCAGAGTGACGCCCAAACTTCACATCAGGCGCAGCAAGTTGAGCAACCGCGACGAGTGGCACATTCTCTGCGGCTTCTGCCCGGCTGGTCGGCAGAACACCTGCCTCGTCGAATACGAAGCCTGCTTCGAGACCTGGGGGGAAGCTATCGCCGCTGCCCAAGCCCACTGGAGCCTGAACCACACAGGGGCCCGAGAGCGATGCGTCTAAACACCCTCGGACCCCTACACCGGCTAAGCCTATAAGACGCCGTCAGGCGGCGTTCAGGCGCCACCGCGCAGGCACCATCAGGCCCGTCAACTGAGGCAGCACGTACTCGTTGATCTCCCGGATCATGTCGGGATCGATCAAGTCTGCACGGCAGCGCAGCTCGATGCACGGCAACGCGTTCGGCGGCGCATCCACATGCGGCGTCATGATCTCGCCGGGCGGCATCAGATGCTCGGGCACTGCCTCGAACCAGGCACACACCTCGGACGGCCCGCCGACACGCTCCAGGTCGAACTCGTACATGTCGGTGTTCGCGAGAGCGGCACCGAAGTCGTTGAGTTCAGCGACCAGTGCGGGGTGGATGCGCCAGGCCCGGAACCCGAAGGTGAGCACGTCAGGCTCCCCGTCGGCACCGGCGGTGATCACGGTGTGGGCGAGTCGATCGTCCGGTAGCCAATGCCTGGCTACGCATATCGACCTATACAGCACATCCACCAGATAACACCCCTACCGGCAGGTAGGCAATGATTCAACGAACGTCCCAGCTCGGGGCCCTGCAACGGTTCTTACCGGTACAGACAGCACCTCAAGGCGCCGCCCACACCTCCGGGCCGCCACCCCTCCACTCGATCAACTCCGAGCGGACGACATCCATCTCGTCCCACCCCTGAAGGCCCGCCTCCTGCATGAACGCCGCGACATCCCGGACCGAGTAGGCCATGCCGAGGATCGCCCTGTCGGCACGCACGCGACGGCCACCAGTGTCGTCGGGCGGATACACCACCACAGGTCGGGGAGCCATGACTCCAGGATGTCGGCGGCCCTCTGCGCCCGCACCTCCAGCAAGGACACCACCATGACTAAATACCTGCGGGTCGACATCGAAGGCTGCGTCATCGGCTGCTGCAACGACCCCACCTACGAAGCCCTCGACGCCGACACCTACACCGACGACGAACTCCTCACCCTCGGCCAGGACGTCGCCAACGAGCAGCACTCGTGGGGATGCGCAGTCGTCGATGAAGTTGACGTACCCGAAAGTCATCGATGACTGCCCGGGACGAGTTGATAGCCAGCTTCATAGCCCAGGGCGCGCCTAACTGTCCCTGCTGTCAGCCGTACTGGGAAAAGACCATCGACGACACCCTCACCCAGCACGCTCACGAGCTGGCCGAGCAGATCCGGAACACCTACACCGGCCCCGACATGGACAGACAGGTCCGATACGGCGCCGACCTGATCGGCCCGGAGGTGTCGTGACCTCAGCCGTCGAATGGCTCGAAGAGCCTTTGGAGCACGGCATCCAGCACGCCCGGCGCGTCGCGGCGATGCGCGAAATCGACACCGGCCAGGTGTGCAATCCGACCCTTTTCAACTTCCGGTACGACGAATGCGGATGGCACGAACCAGGCAGCCGGAGCCGCGACAACTGCCCGGCCGGTGACCGCATGGACCACCGCACCCCCGTCACCGGCATCGAACTCGACCACTACCTGCACCACGGCAGTGGCATGAAGGTCGGCAGCATCACCCCTCACGCGTTGGCGTGGGCTGCCGAACACTGCTCCGAATGCAAGGCGGCGACCTCATGAGCGTGTGCGGCTGCCCCTGCGACGCCTGCTCGATGTATTGCGAACAGCTCGACTACCTAGACGACCCGGATGCCCGCATCGGAAGCGACAGCGACGCTCATAGCGAACTTCCCGGCACACCGCTCGCAGGCGTAGAACTTCCGCCCGTCGTCAGGCCCGGAGCACGGCTGGAACCAAACTGACGCCCACTGTTCGCAGTACCAGGCATCACACCGGTGGGCATCGGTGAGGATCGGGGCGACCCCCATCCGCGCATCGGTCATCCCTCGCCCGACCCCCGCTCCACATCAATCACCGTTCGAGCCTATCCACGCCCCGACTACCGACGTAGGCGAACGCCACAACTGAATAGAGGTGCCGTGAGCACGGAACCCTACGGGGCCCCAGGCTGCCGCTGCTGGCACTGGGACCGCGACGCCGAAGGCGGCGACTGGGGATGGGAACCAAACCCGGAATGCCCGCTCCACGGCATCAGTGTCGCCGACCTGGAGCCCGTCGCCCTCTCCCCCGGGGGCCGCATCACCGACCCCGACGAAGCCGAAGCACTCGGCATGAACGTCGACGCCCGCGCTCTGCGCCACGGTCGAGGAACGCCCGAGTACCAGCGGGCGTGCGACTGCTGCGTGTACCCGCCGCAGACAACTGAATACGGAGGCGACCCTTGCAGTTCAGTCAGCCCGCCACAGATAGGGGTGCGGCTCCCGTGGTGGCGACGCCTCCTGCACCGGATCTTCCTGCTTCGCCTACCGTAACCACCCTCGTCTCCATGGCCGTCGAACTCGCCCTCCGCAACGGCAACCCCGACGCGGTGCGCGACCAGCTCGGCGCCGACGCCGCTGTCCAGCAGCAGTTCGACCTCGCCCTCCTCGTCCAGGAAGCCCGCGGCGACGCCCCCGACACCGATCGCAAACGCCGGCTGTCGATGCGCACCGAAGACGCCGCCGAAAAGCGCCGGGCCGAACGCCAAGCCGCCGCCCTCATCGCCGACGAGGAGAAGGCCGCACTCTTCACCGCGGCCGACACCGACGCCGACACCCTCCCCCTCCTGTCACCCCTGGAGCTGGACAACCTGCCCGAAGCCGAGCGCCTCATCGACGGCTTCCTGGTCAAGGAGTCCCTGGTCCGCTTGTACGGGCCGCCGAAGTCGTTCAAGTCGTTCGTGATGCTCGACATGGCGGCCTGCGTCGGCGCCGGCATCCGTTGGTGCAACCGGGAGACCACCCCGGCGAAAGTGCTGTACGTCGTCGCCGAAGGCGTCCGCGGAATCCGCCGCCGAGTCCGGGCGTGGGAAGCCCAAAATCAGCGGGCAATGGTCGGCGTGCATTTCTACAACCAGGCCGTCCAGCTAGGGGACCGAAAAGACGTGTCCGCCCTTATTCGGACCGCCAAAAGGGGTGGATATGAATTCATCGTCCTCGACACTCAGGCTCGATGCACTGTCGGCCTGGAGGAAAACAGCGCCTCCGAAATGGGGGTCGTGGTCGCAGCACTGGACGTACTCAAATCCGTCACGGGTGCGTGTGTGGCCCTCGTGCACCATTCCGGTGCGTCCGGGGGGCGCGCGCGTGGCTCGACGGCGATCCTTGGCGCCCTGGATGCTGAATTCGAAGTCGAAGCCGATAAAGACGCCATGACGGTCACCATGCACACCAAAGCACAAAAGGATCTCGCCGAAGCCCCCGAAGTCGAATTCGACCTCGTCACCCCCGGCGTCGACCACAGCCTCGCCGTCAAACCCCGCATCCGCGGCCAGTGGTACCAGGCCCGGCCAGAAGACCTGGCCCCGCTCGATGCCAACGAGATGGAGCTGCTGCGCGCGGTCGACACCTTCGGCTTCGCCGGGGGCACCGTCTCGGACCTCGCCAAGGTGCTCGGCGACGACCACACCGAGATCAAGCAGCGGCTCAGCGGGATCCACCGGAAGGGCATCGTGCGCTCGAAGGGCAACTCCTGGTCCGTCGACCGGGTCGGCCGGGTGCACCTGTCGGGAACCCTCGATTCGGTGCGCGAGGACTGATGGATCGAAGGCGACCCGACGAGTATGCCTTCGAATCCACGTAACAAACCCCTAAGGATCTGGCTTCGAAAGTCAGAGGGACGTCCGCCCAGGCCTTCGAATCGAAGGGCACACTTTCGCGGGGCGTTCGATTCGGCCCGTGGGACCGGCCATCCCCTCGCGTACGTACGCGCGGTACGGGTGCAGGCAGGTCGTGCGTCGCACCGCGCCACGACGTGCGCGCCGATCCTCCGGATCTAGGGCCCTCCCTGTCGGTCGGCCCCCCTAAAGATCATTTGAAAGGAACCGGTCGTGGACCTGGCCGAGATACAGGCAGCTATCGCCGAGCGGGAACGGACGCTCAAAAGCGTCCGCAACAAGATCAAGCACCGGCAGATGTGCGTCCAGCGGGAGCAGGGGCTGCTGGCCGAGCTGAAACGCAAAGAGGCCGAGCTGGTCGACAGCTACGCCAACCTCGTGACCGAGGAACAACGGATCGTGCGCCCCGGAAGCGTGGAGGACGGGTGACCGACCACCTCCTCGACACCACCCCGAAGCTCGCCCAGTGCAACCGATGCCAGGGCTGGGTGTACCTCGCCGAAGCCTCCGGGATCCGCTCCGCCGCCGACGTAGCCCCCGCCAACCGCGACGCCTACATCGCAGCCCTCACCTCCGGGCGTCGCCTGTTCCGCCTCACCGAGGCCGCTGGACGGCCCCACAGGCTGGTCACGACCAGGGCTCAGGACCTGAAGCCGTCGTTCGACGCCTCCGGCGTCCAGGACGGGCCTCAGCGGCTGCTGGTCGAGCACGGATGTGGCGGGCACGCCATGAACGCCGTCCGGTTCACCGAGCTGGAGCAGGCGCCAGTACCGCCGGCGTGCGATGCGTGGAGGGCTCAGGGCTGGTCGCCGGCACCTGGGCAGTGCGCCCGGCAGGCGGACCCGTCGGTGCAGTCCTGCCCGACATGCGAGCCGCCTCCTTTTGATCGTGCCGGAGCCCTCGGCCAAGGACGGCCCGAAAACCGTCCCGGGGTCCCCGGACACCCGAAAGTCCCTCCGGGGCCGCCAGAACCTGAACAGTGCGACGAGATGGAGCCCCGATGGCTATCACCCACGGCGAGTGCGGCAAGTCCTGGACCGGAATGGCGAAAGCCCACTGCTCCGGCTGCCACGAAACCTTCAGCACCTACGGCGCGAGCGACAAGCACCGCATCGGCAGCTTCGGCATCGATCGCCGGTGCGCCGCCCCCGGAACCGTCGGCCTCGTCCAACGCGACGGCATCTGGGGCTACCCCGCGCCTGAGGGCGGAATGCGGGACCTGCACGCGACCGATTAGACCCGGCGAGCCCTTCACGGGCGTCCAGCACGGACACCTCTGGATCTGGGCGGAACACGAGGATTGTCCATGAGCGACGAAGACACCGGAATCAGCGAAAGTATCTACGACGAAAAGGATTCCGTCCTCGTAGAAATATCTGCATCGAAAGACGGAGTGCACGTCACATTCCGGCATTACGAATCCGGTACCCGAATTGCCGGAATATGCCTGCCACGGGAACCCGCATACCGGGTAGCGAGGCGAATAACTATCGCCACCATGAAACACGAGAAACTCGCCGGGATAACCGATCCATCACCCGAGGACGAAGAAATTTGATAGACGAAATCAAGGAGAACGTCAGTCTCCTCACGACCGTACAAATAGAGCAGGTCGAATACGTAAAACTCGTTCCCTACCACCGCGGGCACTGCAATAAAACCGAACCCTGTAACTGCCCCGTCGTACGAGAACGCCGATCCAAAACCCTCCGCAACCCCGGCCTCCTCCAACAGCTCAAGGACTACCCGTCCTGGGGAGACCGCGGCGCCGAACCCAAAGCCGAACGCCCGTCCCCCAACAAACCCGTCAGCCGCCCCAACACCAACGCCGGATTCCTCGCCCTCGACGAGATCACCGTCGAGACCTACATGTTCTACGACCGCATCGCCCGCGAAGCCGGCCGCGACCCCACCCTCGGCCTCCAAGCCGTCGAACATGTCCTCACGACACTCCCCTACCAGTTCATGCAGATCCAAGACGACTACCCACGCCTCGTCGAGGAAGGCCTCGCCGCCACCCGCCGGTGGATCACCATCGCCCAACGCACCCTCGGCCAACTCACCTCCGAAGGCACCTTCAAAGACACGTCCTGCGGAAACTGCGGCGGCACCCTCGCCATCGGCCGCGACACCCAGCGCACCGACGTCCGCTGCGTCGACTGCGGCCTCCGCTACCGCATGGACGACTGGATGGGCCTCTACGAACAGGGGCAGGCGTCGTGAACAACAAGAACGCGCTGCTGCATCTCATTGACCGGGCCCAACGCGGCGCCCTGCTCCCCGGCGAGGCCCAGATCCTCCGCGACGCCATCGAGCTGCTCGACGACATGGCCATGACCCTCAACGAGCTGAACATCAACGCCATCGCGTCGTACGGGCAGTACCAGCCGAGCGACACCCAGACGTTCAGGATCATCGAATAGCGAGGAGACGGACCGCATCTTGCAGCACAGAAGTCGCGCAACGGGCTGTCTGCAACGGTGGTTTGGGGCAAACTATTCTCGTGTCTAACGAGTACTCACCCCGCACGGACAGGGAACTGCTCGCCCTACGCGACCTTCTGATCGCCGCGTTAACCCAGGCCGATGCGCTACCCGAACCCCTCCTGCTGAAAAAGGCTCTTGTTGGCCGGGCTGCGGGAGATGGGGAGCGATCTCCCGCAGCCGAGGAGGTTCTGAAGCAGGGCGGCCCGGCCGCCGACATCCTCCGCGACTTCACCAGCAGGTTCAGGCACGCCCTGGAGGCGGCCCGCGCGGAGGAAGAAGCCGAGAGCCAGGACGCCCCAGAATGGGAGGGGCTACTCCGATTCGAAGATGCGCCAGATGTGTCGGTCCCACTTGACGTCGGCAGGCGGGACCGCCGCGAGCGTCACCCGATCGAGAGCGCCGACGCGACACTCAGGCGCGGGGCCGAGCCCGAGATCGTTAACGAGATCCTCGCGGGCGGCGCCGTCGCCTCTTCCTTCGCCGCCGCTGCGAGCGTCGCCAAGGCGAAGCTGGAGGCCACCACTCAGCGTCGGAAGAACGACCTCGACGCCGACAACGAGCGGCGGAGGATCGAGTCCAACGAGCGCATCGCCGGCTTCCAGGGCATGACAGCTCAGACCGAGGTCGAGGGCACCGACCCCGGCGACGCCTGACACCGAAAAACGTACGGGGCGGTCGTCGAGTCCCCCCTCGCCGCCAACGGGGCCGAAATTTCCACACAACTGAAAAACGTAGAGGGCGGTCGAAAAGACCCCCCTCGTTTCCGGGAAGGCCAAAATTCCTGGTGATCAACTACTACAGGTTCTGTTGCCGCATCCGGATCGCTGACGAGTACGCCGATGAAGTTCCCGGCGGAGAGTTCCTCGCGGTCGAGGAAGGCCGGGCGAGGGACCGGCAAGAGCAGTTCGCCGACGGACGCATCTCCGGGGACAGCGACTGGTTCCGGGAGACGCCCGCCCTGGTCGCCCACGTGCGCGCCTTGAAAGCCGGCGACACCCGCGACATCCGCCACCGCCTGGTCAGCACGAGCGACGCCATGAGGTACACCGGGGTTGATAGTCAGACCTTGTACCGGTGGCGTCGGGAGGGTCGGTTGTCGTGGCATCGCCTTGGTCCCGGCAGGTCCGCCGGCTGGGACGTGGTCGAGCTGCCGCGGGCGGGGTCCGGTCCGCCCCCGCGATCCGCATAAAAGATCTTGAATTCGAGTATTGACAAATAGGACATTTAGGATTCATTATGAAGTGAACAGGCAGTCGTGTGCCAAATCCACGATCGACCCCCAGCCGGCGGTCCGTCCCGCGCGGTCCGCCCCCAGGTCCGCCCCCCGCGGTCGGTCCGCACCTTGATCATTTAGCAAGATCGTTTAGGCCAAGATCATCTTGGATTGTGCACCACTTTGTACCACCTGGGGGCCGACACCCTCCCACCGGCAAGACCCTGGAACGCGTCCCTGGCAACCCCTACCAACGGGGTAGGCCACACCGCCAGGGTTGCGACCGCCCCCGGACATGCGAAAAGCCCCGGCCCCCACCAAGGGGGACCGGGGCTTTCGTGTTTTTATGGCGCCCATGGGGGCGGGGTGTGATCCTGCACCACCTTCGCAGCAGCGTCGGCAGCATCGGCGAACCCCTGGAGGGTTTCGCCGAGACTCCCCTCACTGTGGGCACCCCGGACCACTTCCCTGATGGTTGCCGCGTAGGCCCGAAGCGCGTCGGCATCGTCGGAACTTCCGACCGACGCCAACGCGTCCGCGAACGCCATGATCTGCGCGTCAAGACTTTCCATGGGGTCAACCTACCTTCCGCCCTTCGGCGCGCCGCAGTTCGCGAGCGGCACCGCGCGCCTGTTGCCGACGCTCGCGCCGTGTGGGGACGAGCCCCATACGCTCGCGTGCGTCGTAGGCGTCGCGAACGAGTTGGGCGCACAGCTCTTCGGGCATGTAGAGGAACTGCGTTTCGATAGCTTTGTCACCCCGGACAGTGAGGCCCCGGCCCCGCTGCTGCGGTGACGGGCGGGCGTAACCGAGTTGCCAAGCGAGGGACTTCCAAGACTCATTGGTGTGCCGGATGAGTACCCGGTGCCCGAACGCTTCGATCATCGCTTTCGGGAACAGTCGCCCGTCGGGGTACTGCGCGAACGCGACGACATGCACCTTCGCGGCGCGACCGAGGTTGAGGATGTCGGCGAGCGCACGACGGGGGCGGTAGACGCCACGCGGCGGCAGAGTCTTCTCAAACTCTTCCAACTGGCCCATGAGGGTGTTGGCCTCTTCCATCAGTAGGACGAGCCGGGGGCCTACCGGCGCCTCAGCGACGGGGCCGGGGAATTCGTCAATGATGCGCATACGTCGTCGTACTTCAGCGGCAACACTGATGATCACGTTTGCGCATTCGTCGATTTCGACGGCGTACGTCACGTCGGGCAGGTTCTTCGCCCAACGGTGACTGATTCGCTTCATGTCCAGGAACGCGACGGATGCACCCTTGACGAGTGCTTGTGTCGCGATACTGGCCGCGATCACCGACTTGCCCGACCCCGGGGCGGCGCTCACGAACGCATGGGGTGAGTCGTCAACGAGGTTGAACACCTCAGGCTCACCACGGCCGTTGATGCCCATCAGGTACTCACACTCAGGTGAGTGCCAGATGAACCCCCGGGCGTCTTCGTAAGTGAAGACGTCGGGGAACTCTGAGACGCCCGCGCTACCGGACATGCCGGTAAACGGGCCGTCATGCAGGTTGAATTCCATGACCTTGCGCCTTTCCTTGAGTGTTGGGAACCGTGATGCTGCGCCTACGCCCCAACTCGCAGTTGGGGCGCACGCGTTAGTCACGGGGCTTTCGGACGTTGTAGACGTAGCGCCTACGCCGTGAATCCCAATCGATCAGGTAGACGATGTTCCCCTGATCGATGGGGCTGATCTCGCCCGCCTCTTGCAGTTCAGTCATGACGGCTGCAAGTACGCGGTACGGGTTGGCATTTGAGGGGTTGTGCTCAACCATCGTCCGCCTCACCTTCCGGGGCGTAATGCTCGTCGCCTTCATCGTCCTCGCGGGCGTGCCCCTCTATGAGGGTGTCGGCGCTCGATTCGTATCCGCTCACACGGAACACCTCCGCCATGACCTCAACCTCGGTGCATGTCAGGTGGGGGCCGATATCGTTCAGCGTCCACGCGTCGAACGTGCCGACGAACGCCGACACGGCCGTCAGGATCTCTTGGGCGTCGACGATGGCGCGGGTATCACTCATGGCTCATGCCGCCAGTTCCAGAATGCGGGCGACCGTTTCGGCGTCCGCTGTCTCGATAGTTCCGTTGACGGCATTCAGCATGTTGCGTTCTTGCCGGGACATTCCCCGGACGTTCGCCTCATGCTGGCCGTAGGTGTTGAACGCCTGCCAGGCACCGAACGCGGTACCGGCCCACGGGGTGACGCGTTCGTCATCGCGCCAAAGCCTCATCAGGGCATCCCGCTTGCTACCGGCCAGACTCGCGGCCCGCTTCGACTTCTGCGCGTCCTCCGGCATCGGGGCGAGATCTTCAACGATGCGTTCCCACGTCGCGTCATCCACGCGGACGGCCGTCAGTCGGGACACTTCCGCCTGGAAGTCCTCGGACACCTTGTGAACGATGCCGAGAGCATCCCGGACGTCCTGAATCCGGGCGAGCGACTTGGACGAATGGCGAACCTTGACGGTGGCCGAATTCTCGCCGAGTGCGGCCCTCATGGTGTTGTCACATTCGACGTTCGTCACAACTTCCTTGTAGGTGGTGGCTATTGAGCCGTTGAACGACGTACACCCCAGAAGGAATGGCCGGAACCGAACACCCTCTACGGTTTCGATGGTGTCGGGCATTTCGACGGACACCCACGCGACAGCCCCACCCTTGAGCAGACCGGCCGAACCGATTTGCAGGGAGTCGTCAAGGATGTTGGCCACGTTGTCGAGCAGCCACTCGCCGTATTGGTGGGGCTGATAGCCATCCTTGAACGACCCAAGCTCGGCACCCGAGTCTGAACGAATGACGGACAGTTTCTTGGACGTGTGCGTCATCCCCTGCCAGTCGTACCGGGTGGGGACCTTGACGGCCTCCCAGTGAAACAGCCGCTTGTGCACGTCATCCACGGGGATCGCTTCGGGGTACCAATTGTTGTCACCGGCCCTGTGGTGCCACGCGTGGCCGCGCTTGGACGTAAACCCGATCAGGGTGTTGTGAGAAAGCCACTCGCGAGTTTCGCTAGACATGGGATGCACCTTTCCTGGGGGTGGGGTGGTTTCGAAGGTTGGGCCCAACTCCCGGTAGACAGTCGTTGCGCCCTGGGCGCGGGTGTCATGACCGGGAGTTGGGTGTCTGTGGGATGCGCCTACTCGGCGTCACCGACGCCGTAAGCGTCGGGCCGCTGGCATTCTTCGTAGCCGGAGAGGAATCCGGGTCGTTCGGAATAGCGGGAGCAACCGGCCTCACTGCACAGTTCGCAGAGTGCGGGCCGGTTGTCGTCACCCGTGATTGCGACATCCATGCAGTCGCGACAGTCGCAAGGAACGTAACCGCTCATGGTTCGACCCCTCCGTCCTTGAAGGGGTGCCAGCGTTCTTCCTGCCATCCGCCGGGCCCGTAGAACTTGCGCACGAAGTGCAGTGCATAGCTGTACGTCCAGCCATCGGCGTCCATGTCGTACGGCGTGTACGAATCGCGGGCGTAGAACGTGCCATCGGCGTTGTCTTCGTAGCCGCCCTCCAGGAATCCGAGAGCGTCGCGAACCTCTTCGGCCAACTCCTCGGAGTCTTCCGGCTCGTCGACTATCGGCCGGACGTCGTTGCGAGAGTCGTAGAGTTCGTACCGGGACGACGGGCAAACCCACCCGTGCTCTTCGTGCGGATAGTCCTGGTATTCGTCATCCCACTTGACGCGAGTACATGTGAGTTGGGCGAATATGCGGCTCATGATCAGACCTCCCGATAACCGCAAGCTTCGGTGAAGCGGGACCGGTTGAATCCGTACGGACCCTTGTAGTTCCGGGCGCATGCAGTGCTGAGTTCGCGGGTGACGTACTCAAGTGCGTCGTGCGCGTCGACTCCCAGACCGGAGTGTTCAATCTGTCGTTTGGCTTCCGCGACAGCTTCGGCTATGTCGTTGAAGTGCTTCCGGGTCATGGACATGGTTAGATTTCCAAGTCTTCCAGCCGGTCAACGCTTCCGTTGTCCGGGTCGTATGTGGCTTCAATCCAATCCCCGTACGTAACTTCCCCGCTCATGTCGACTGACAGGGAAGGAATTTGAGGAGCCGCAGAGTCGAGCGCGATGAGCACCGAGAGTGGCGTGTCTGTGGGAAGTCCGTTTTCTTGGCGGACTATGTCGAGATCGCTCATGCGACTCATGACCGTTCACCCCGGGCAACGCTGTAAGCGGCGGCCTGTGCCGCATCGAGGTACGCCGACAGTGACCAGACGGCGCACGCGTAGGGGTTGCGCTCGAACGCTTCGGAGTAGTCGCGGCGTGCGGCCTGTTCTTCGTAGAGCACGGCCGCGAACTCTTCGGCGTCTGCGGAGTGGTTGGCGTCAACCATGGGGCGGTACGACATGACGATCACGGCCTTTCAGTACGGCAGGGGCTTGCCGGAAGGTGTGCGGGTGTCTATGTCTTGGGGCCGGGAAGGCTTGCGCGTCGGCCGCTGAATTCGGATGCGTTCCATCACTTGGTCACCACGTCGTGACCCTCGCCGTTGCCCATGGTGTCGGCGTCCCAATAGCAGTGCCGGGAGTCTTCGTTGCGGCACGGCTTGAGGGTGTCGCCATCATCGGAATTGCAGGGGCCCAGGGTGAGAGAGGCCACGACAATTGCGAGCAGCGTTGCCAGTACGGCGTAACCGAACTTCAGCCAACTGGGCGTCCTCTTAGGGGAGTTACTGTCGGCCCGGTGGCTTGCGACCGTGCCGGAAACGATGTTGGGAACGTCGTTGTCACTCATGACCGTTGGCCTTTCAGGGTGGAGAGGATTTCCGAGCACTCGCGCGGGGTGAGGTTGTGGGAGTCGTGAACGACACCCCTGACTTCAACTTCGCGTTGGGTTTGAGTGCGGGACTGGCGTAGATACTCGGCCATGGTCATGACCGCTCATCTTCTTTCTGAGGGCTTGCTAGTTGGGGCCTTTGCTGGCGTTCCCGCCCGGAATCGAACCGGGATACGTGACCAACGGTGGGATGGTTCGCGCGGGCGCTCTTGGCGCCTCTGTCCGCTACTCGGGAACTGGTGAAATTCGAAGCCTGATGTCTTCCATCTACTCGCTTCGGGTGAGCCTTAGCCTTTCCAGGGGCCTTATCACTCACCTGTCCCGGTTTCTGGACCGGGCGCCTTGTGATCTCGTGCGTGTGTATTCCGGGGGTTTCGAGATCTTTGCTGGAAGTTGAGGTGGCTCTCCCTGTGTGTCGGGGCCTTTCCTTAACTTCTGATACCAGTTTAGGCCTATATGTCCGTTTTGACCAAGGGTTAAGGCTTAACCAGAGCATGATTTTCGGGGCTATCTGCGCTGGAATCGAAGCCAGTCGGCATGGGGCAACATTCCGAATCCCAGGGAAAACCGGGCCTACGCCTGCGGCTATATAGGCGCCCTTATGTGGCGCACCCCATACCCACCCCCGTATGTGCACCCCTACGTATGGTGCATGCACGGCGAGTAGCACTAGTGCAGTGCACACCTACCTACTCAAACAATGCATGGACAACGCATGTCAGCAAAGCAAGGTAGGAACACGGCAATGTTCAAGCGCTTGGTTGATCAACTAAAGCGTGAGTACCCATGGCTATGTCACCTATGTGGCGCACCCATACCAACAGGCGTGCACCACACTGACCCACTGGCCTACACCGCAGACCATGTAGTACCCATGGCCCTAGCACCATGGCTAGCAGAGGACATAGAGAACCTAAGACCCGCGCACCGTATATGTAATTTGAGAAAAGGTAAAAACCCTAATTCTCGAAATCGAAAATTCTCACGCAAATGGCAATGACGAAAGCAAATCAATTCATTGGTGCATGCACGTGCCGAGCACGTTGAGTGTGACTCCCACCCTTACGCGCTTCGAATGCACCGCAACAATGCGAATTGAATTGCACTGCCAGAATGCAGCTATTCAGCATAGCGCGCCATCGAATCAGCCACCATGAATGTAATTTCTACATACACGCTCATTTCTGGGATGGGGTAGGGGGGAGGGGTATGCACGTAATTCGAATTCCCGTCGGCGACCCCGCTGTCGAGGATTTCTCTCCCCTCGGCAAAATTCTGCGTTTCGATCATGCTTCAAGCGAAGTTTTTCCTGGTGAGGGCTTTGCTCGCGACAGTTCTTACGCCACGATCGCGCCACCCGCCCTGGCCGGCCTCCGGGTAGCCCTCGACACCCCTCCAGTCCCGCCGGGCCCTGAAAGTGTCGGCCTCTATTCATCGGAAAGGGCGGTTGAATAAGTGCCGATATTCAAGGACCACAAGAAAGATCCCGACGCTACCCTCGACTGGATCTTCGACTGGACCCCCTGGTTGGGCGAATTCGAGACAATAACCGATGCCGTATTTATTACGGACCCTGGAATTGTCGTCACCAATTATTCGCACACGGCGAAGACCTCGACGGTTTGGCTTTCGGGCGGAACCGAGGGCCAGGTGTACCGGGTCACTAATCGAGTCACCACATCCGACGGCCGAATTGACGACCGGTCTTTTACCCTCCGCTGCACTCAGCGATAGGAAAGGGAAGCAGAAATGGCTACCACTCTCACTGCTGCGGCGGCGAACCAGATGTCGTCCGCGCTGAACACGTACATCAACTCCGGCGGTGCCGCGAAGCTGGTCATCTATAACGGCACCCCGCCGGCCAACGCCTCCGCCGCCACGTCCGGCAACACCGACCTGGCCACGTTCTCCCTGAACTCGACGGCGTTCTCGTCGTCTGGCGGCGTCCTCACCCTGAACGGTGTCCCCCTGACCGTGGCGGCGACGACCTCGGGTACGGCGACGTTCTTCCGCATCCTGCTGAACGACGGGACCACCGTGGTTCTTCAGGGTTCGGTTGGAACCTCGGGTGCCGAGCTGAACCTGAACACGACGTCGATCACGGCGGCCGTGAACGTCACGATCACCTCGGGCACCGTGACGATGCCGACGAGCTGATGGGCGCTCCGCGCCGAAAGGGAGCGTAGATGCCTACTCAGCGCGGATCGGCGACGTCGGCAACCTCGGCGAACGGCACATCGGTCACAGCGAACAAGCCTGCCGGTGTGGTCGCCGGGGACCTGCTCCTGGCGGTGTTCACGAATAACAACCAGACGGTGACCAGGCCGTCGGGTTGGAATCAGCTCTTCTACGCCAACGCTTCCGGCACGACCGGCAACTCGTGGTCGACGGGCATGTACTGGAAGGTGGCCGGCTCCGAGGAGCCGGCCTCGTTCCAGTTCAAGGTGCCGTCCGCGGCACCGCTGGTGTTGACACTCTCTGCCTGGGCGAACGTCGATACGGTGACACCGATCGGCTCGGACTTTGTGTCGTACATCAGCGGTTCGCACGCGGAGCCCCGTACCGGTCAGGCCAAGACGGTGACTGCGGCGAATGGCCGGCTGCTGTATGTGAGGGCTGTCCGCTTCGCCGGCACGGCGGTGCCGACGTTCACGGCGTCGGGCGTGACCGAGGTCGTCGACAAGGGTGTCTTCTCGGGTGGCTCGGTGTCTTACGCGAGCGTCCAGTACTGCGAGACGTCGGACTACTCGGGGGCTGGCAGCAAGCCCGGTCTGGCCATCACCTGCTCGCAGGCGGAATCGGACAACTGTGAGGTGACGCTGGCGCTGCGGACAAAGGCGACGCCGGCGTCCGGAGCCTTCGCGTCTGTGCTGCCTTCGGTTGCTGCATCGGACTTCGAGGTCGGCGCCCATTTCGACGCCGACATTGATGCTGGTCTGCCGTCGGTGACGTCTGTGATGGACGGCTTGGGTTCTCCGATCGAGAGCTCCGGCGATTTTGCGGGGACTCTGGGCGCGGTGTCTGCGGAGGCTGTTGGTGCCGTGGCTGCTCGGGGCACGCTGCATGCCGTGGTTTTGCCTCGGTTGATGCTGTCTACGGAGACGCGCGTGTTTGGTGTCCGTGTGATCGCGGTGGAGGAGGACTTGTCCCGCCTGATCGTCGTGCCTTCGAGGGGGGTTGATGACTGATGGCGGTCACGTTCGTCGCTTCGAGTCGCGGCCCTGGGTCCTTCCCCGATAGCAGCAACAACACGTCTTCTGTGGCCAGCGCCAAGCCGGCGGGTACGACGGTCGGCGATGTGCTGCTGGCGTTCTGCGTGTCGGGTGGTGACGCCCATCATTCGGCGCCGGCGGGCTGGTCGACGGTGTCTCGGTACGAGAACGTGGCGGGCTCCCTCACCTCGACGATCTTCTACAAGGTTGCCGGCAGTTCTGAGGCCAGCTCGTACACGTTCACGGACGACGAGGGCGGCTTGACGCCGATGTGCGTCGAGATCCTCGGGTATCGGGGTGTCGACGCCGCGGCCCCGATCAACGTTTACACCGAAGCGAACACGGCAGGCACTGACACCCGATCCGCGCCGAACGCCACGTCGACGGCTGCCGGCAAGTTCATCTGGTTCCGGGCCGGCCGCGCGGCGACGGTGTCTTCGGAGGGCGCGTTTACGACGAGCGGGGGTACGGCCAGGGCGCGGACGTCGAACCGCGGCGGCTCGACGCAGTACTTCGTCCAGTCGGTGGAGTCGAGCGGCGGGGACAAGCCTGTCGGGACTCTCGCGGGTGCGTCGTTCAACTCCAGCGTCACCCTGACCTCGTCGATTGAACGCACGGTCGTGTTGAAGACGATCGGGACGCCGGGGACCGGCGCTATCGCGTCGACGTTGGGGAAGGCTCGGGCGTCGTTCGCGGCTGTGCGGACGATGGCATCGGGGCCGGCGAAGCTGTTCTTGCCGAAGGTGTCGGCGGACCTGGTCGGCATGGGTGCCCCGCCGTCTGGGCTGTTTGTCTTTGCGCTGCCGCGGCTTGGTGAGTCGTTCTCGGGTACGGCTACGGGTGGCCCCCTTTCTGCGGGTTTGCCTCGGGTCCGCTCGTCGTTTGGTGGTGCGGTCACCCCCATCGGCAGGTTCTCTTCGACGCTGCGGCCGGTGACGCTGGACTTCTTGTCGGAGACGCGTCCGCATGGTGACAACGTCATCGTCGTCGAGGACGAGCGGCGGGCGTTCAGGGTTTACGCCGAGGACATGACCGAGATCTTCCGCAAGGGCGTCGTCATCGACATGACGGGCCCGAGCGGCAGCCTGGACACGGTGATGCCTCGGGCGACGGCGATGTTCCTCGACCCGCGGGGCAATGTCGGCTTTCTGGGCATGGGGTTGTCGCCGGTCAGGTCGTCTGTCGGGTGCTCGTTGGACAACAGGGCGCTGCTCGGGGCTCAGCTCCCCCGCCTGAGGGCTCTGCTGCCCGGGGTGTCGGAGAGCGCTAACGAGTCGTCGATGTCGATGTCGCTGCCTTCGCTGGCCGGCGTCGACTTCGAGGCGTACGTAGCGGTGACGTGGGTGTCCCACGGCGGGTTTGTGCACGGCACGGAGGACTTGACGGTCCCCTTGCCGGCCTCGTATCAGCTTAATGACGTGCTGCTCCTGGCGGTCACGGCAGAGGAAGGCGACACGATCACCAGCCCGGAGGGCTGGACGCAGGTCAACTCGTCTCCGCAGGTGACGAGTTCGTCGGATACCGGGAATCAGCTCGCGGTGTTCTGGCGGGTGTCGGACGGCTCGGAGGTTCCTCCGGTCCTGCTGGACGGTGGCGATCACCTGGGTGCGATCATTCACGCGTTCCATGGCTGCGACATCATCGACGGCCCGATCGACGTGGACGGCGGCATTTTCCAGGAGGTCAACGACACGACGGCAACGATGCCGTCTCTGTCGACGACGATCGCGGATGAGATGGTCGTGTACTTCGGTGGCCATGGAGTCTCGACCGTGTCTCCTGAGGCGACGCTGCTCTCGGCGGATGCCGACCTGGCAAACGTCACGGAGCGGTCGAATGACTCGACGACGGACGGGGCCGGCGGCGGCCTGTACGTGTGGACGGCGAACTGTCCGCCCAGCACGTTCGTCGACTCCGCGACGTTCACCCTGGCCGACCCCTCAGTCCGCACAGGCATCGTGGTGGCTCTCCTGCCGCTCACGGTGAACGGCGGACTGCTCGCGACGGGCGGCCCGATCGTGTCGGTCCTCCCCGGCCTGACGTCCTCCTTCGAGCAGGGGCTTGCCGCGTCGTTCGGCGCGACGCTCCCGGGGCTGGCGACGAGTGTTGCTGCGGGTGTCATCCACGGTTTGGTCCAGTGCAGCCTTCCGCGGCTGGTCACGGACGTCGAGGCGGCCCTGCCCTCGGGCGTCTACGGCGGTGTCTCGACAACCCTTCCGGCCATGGGGGCGGCGGGTGTCGGGGAGGTGGACTTCTTCTTGAAGTTCGATGACTCAAACTACGGATTTGATACGGGAGTCTTCAAGTGAGGCTCATTATTGCTGACTCTGCGCTGGCATATGTCAACTTCGGCCGCTGGGTTGCCGACTGCCCTTTGGGGTGCGGTAACGCCGTCTCTCTCGAGTCTGGCCAGACGTCGTTTTACTGCACACCCCCTCATGGGTGCGGGCATATCGGGCCAGCAGTATGGCCCGATAATGCGCAGGGGATCTGGGATGCCCTACAAGAGCGCCCTATGCCTAGGACGCGTAACTGGTTCCCTCGGGACCATTCGTTGGCCTTGAGGGCGGGCTGTCCACATGGGCAGTCCGTCAAGGAATTGCGGGATGAAGCAGTTGAGAACGGAGTAGTGTAATGGCGTGGACAGCCCCCATGACGGCTGTTGCAGGCAGCGCCTTTACGGCTGCCCAGTTCAACACTTATGTGCGTGACAACCTGTTGGAGACCGCCCCGGCGAAAGCTACTGCCGCGGGACGCTATTTTGTAACTACAGGCGCCAACGCCATTGTGGAACGTATCCCAACTTCCACTTTTCAGGCGAACGTTGGAACGACTACCAGTACCAGTTACACGGCGACCCTCAGCGGCACCCCTGGCACTAACCCCTCGGTTACGGTCACCACTGGCACCACTGCATTCATCTGCCTTAGTGCGCAGATGGATGTCAACTACGATTCCGGGTCCACCGGCACGCTGTGGGCAATGATGAGTTACGCGGTGTCCGGCGCAACCACTATTGCCGCAACAGAAGACACTGGCATCACCTTTCGAAACAACACTGGCGAAGCGGGCCAGGCGGTGCGCAACGGCGCAGGCCACCTGCTAACGGGCCTTACCGCCGGGTCTAACACCTTCACTTTGCAATATAAGACCTCGGCAAGCTCGTCAACGTGTCGAGCATCTTTTCAGCGGCGTGACATTACGGTGCTGCCCCTTTAGGGAAGGAGAAGGTGTGCCAGCAGCGAAGCACAACATCGTCATAGAGCAGGGCGCCACCTTCCCGCTCTACATCACCTGGAAGGATCCGGGAGGCGTCGCGGTCGACCTCACCGGCTATCGGATCCGCATGCAGATCCGCCAATCCCCCTCGGCGGCCGGCACGCTGGTCAGCTTCGATTCCAACGCGCTCGACACGGGCCAGACCATCGGGTCCCTCGAAGAGACGGGTGTCATCGACATCAGGCTTGCGCCGTCCATCACGTCGCTGCTGTCGTTCACTGGTGCCGAGTGGGATCTGACCGCGGAGTCGGCCGGCGGCGTGGTGTCTCGGCTGCTGGAGGGGAAGGCGTCGGTGTCTCCGGCGGTGACCCGGTGAGCGAAGCGCCGATCCTCGTCATCGAGGGCGGCCCTCAACTGTCGGTGTCGACGGACGGCCGGTCCTTGACGCTCGTGCAGCAGCCCCTCGGGCTGTCGGTACAGCAGCCAGCCTCTCCAACAGTGGAGCTGACCTCTCCTGGCCCACAGGGGCCAGAGGGCCCCCAGGGTCCGCAAGGTGCCCCCGGCGCTCCGGGTGGTGCCGCTTACGAGTTCTCCCAGGGTGTGCCCTCGGCGACGTGGGTCATCAACCACAACCTCGGCCGCAAGGTCAACGTCTCGCTGTTCGACGCCACAGGGGCGTTGGTGATCAGCGACGTCGAGCACGGATCCCTCAACCAGGCCACGGTCACGTGGAGTTCGCCGGTCACTGGGTCGGCCTATATTTCGTAAGGAGCGCCCCCGTGGCCATGCAATTCGGTAACGGCATCGACCTCGCTGGACAGCGAGGCATCAACGCCGGCGACCCCTCCACTGGTACGGATCTCGCCAACAAGCAGTACGTGGACGCTCTGGTACGCGGCCTCTCCTGGAAGGCGAGTGTCCGCGCTGCCTCCACCGCTGATGTCACCGTCTCATCGGCTCCGTCGACGCTCGACGGTGTCACCCTGGCCGGCGGCGACCGTGTCCTGCTGAAGAACCAGACGGCGGCCTCCGAGAACGGCATCTACGTCTTCACGGCCGCCGCGAGCGCGCTGACGAGGGCGACCGACGCCGACACGGCTTCGGAGCTGATCGGTGCGACCGTCACGGTCACCGAAGGCTCGACGCTGGCCGACAAGGTGTACCGGCTGCTCACCGACAACGTGACGCTCGGGACGACGTCGCTGTCCTGGACCGAGGTTGGTGGTTCGTCCGCCTCGTACACCGCGGGTGATGGCCTCGCCGAGTCTCCTGCCGGAACGTTCAACGTGAACACCGGCACGGGCCTGGAGGTGTCCTCCGACACCGTACGGATCGCGACGTCGGCCGCGGGCGCTGGCCTCACCGGTGGTGGTGGCTCTGCCCTGGCTATCGCGTCGTCGTCGGCAGGTGCTGGTCTCACCCTCACCGCGGGTGTCTTTGACGTCGTCGGCGATGCGTCGATCACGGTGTCGGCGAACTCGCTCGGCCTGGCCTCTGGGGTCGCCGGCAGCGCCCTGACGCTCACCTCGGGTGTCCTGGACGTGGCCGCGGGCACCGGCCTGGAGGTGTCGTCGGACGCTCTGCGGATCGCCGCGGCGGCGGCCGGCAACGGTCTTACAGGCGGCGGTGGTTCGGCTCTGGCCGTCAACACCGGCACCGGCCTGACCATCACGGCGGATGCGGTGCAGGTCGACTCCACGGTGGTCCGCCAGTACGCCGCTGCGATCGGTGATGGCTCGACGACGAACATCGTCGTCACGCACGGACTGGGCACCCGCGACGTGGACGTGACTGTGCGGAACGCGTCCAGTCCGTACGAGGAGGTCATCGTCGACAACGAGGCCACCTCGACCACGACGGTCACTCTGCGGTTCGCGACGGCGCCCACCTCCAGCCAGTACCGGGTGACCGTCCAGGGCGCCGCCTAATCGCTTACGGAGCGGGACAACCATGCGAGATTTGGGCCTGACGTCGAAGTACGTCAGTGTGAAGGACTTCGGCGCCAAGGGGGACAACTCCACCAACGACTCAGCGGCTTTCACGGCCGCTGTCTCCGGTTCTGCGACGCCGGTGTTTGTGCCCGAGGGCACCTATGTGCTCACGTCGTTCCCGACGGGCCGGTTCTACGGTGTGGGTGTTCTCAAGGTCGGATCTACCACCGTGGCGCTGGACCCGAGCACCGCCCAGCGAGTCAACACCCCGCTGACCGGCGGTATTGGTGACCCCATCCGCCTGAATACGGTGGTGGGTCAGACTGCCGCCGCGTCCCTGACGGCCTCGTCCGGACAGGGCGCGAATGTGGCCGTCGGCCACAACGCACTGACCACCTCTACTAACGGTTCCCGCAACACCGCCCTCGGGTCGGGCACCATGCAGTTCAGTGGCTCGTCCAGCATGAGCAAGAACGTCGCCGTGGGAACCGACGCCCAGTACGCCTCGGTGTGGAACGACTCCAACACCTTCGTTGGGTCCAACGCCGGTAAGTGGACTGGCGACACCGACCCGATGACACACATGCACGACTTCTTCAACGGGTCCGGCTCCGCACAGCTCTACAGCATCGACTCTCGCTGGTCGACGCTGCGCACAGACATCGTGGGGTCGGCTAGCAGCCCCGCTAACCTGCCTTCCGCGTACACGGATAACCAGCAGAACGTCGGCGTGGGTCGGAACACTCTGCTCCACGCCGTGAAGGCCATCGACTCAGTCGCCGTCGGATACAACTCACTGGCACACGGCTACAACGTCACCGGCGCAACGGCCGTTGGGTCCAGTGCCATGCGCGATGGCATCAACGTCGACTTCGCGACAGCTGTCGGCTTTCAATCCCAGCAGCAGAACGCGTCGGGCATCGGCAACACTTCTCTGGGCTACAACGCCCTTCAGGCCAACACCCACTCGCGGTACAACGTGGCGGTCGGCTATTCGGCCATGGAGTCCCTGAACGGCGGCCTCTCGGCCCCCGACACGGGGAACTCGGGTGCTCGCCGGAACGTCGCCATCGGCCCGCAGGCAATGGCGGACTCCACGAGCGGCTCGTTCAATGTCGCCGTCGGGTCAGTCGCTCTCCGCAACTGCACGTCGAGCAACAACATCGCCGTGGGCGGCGCAGCTCTGAATGCGGTCACGTCGGGTACGGCGAACGTCGCCGTCGGCCACTCGGCCCTGGACTCGATCACGACCCAGAGCTACAACACCGCGGTGGGCTTCGAGGCCGGGAAGTACACCAGTGCTTCGGCCGGCACACCCTCGACTGGCAGCGGCTCGAACACCACCCGCTCGTATGCCACGGCCATCGGTTACCGGGCACCGATCATCGGTGACAGCGTGGTCCAGCTCGGCACCGCTACAGCCGACCTCCGTTGCTACGACACCAGCATCAGCGGAACGTCCGACCTCCGCGACAAGACGGACGTACGCGACGCAACCCTCGGCTTGGACTTCGTAAATCGCGTGCGGCCCGTCGAGTACAGGTGGGACTACCGGATCGCCTACGAACAAGAGGGCGTTCCGCGTGACGGCCGCTTCAAGGGCAAGCGGTACCACACAGGGGTCATAGCCCAAGAGATCAAGCAGTTGATCGATGAGACCGGCCAGGATTTCGGCGGATACAAGGACACCAAAGTCAACGGCGGTGAGGACGTCCTCGCGATGAACTATGCCGAGTTCGTCGGGCCTCTAATCAAGGCGGTGCAGGAGCTGTCCGCCCGCGTGGTCGACCTTGAGTCCCAGATCGCAGGGGGCTGACGTGTCTGACGAGATGGAGTACTTCGCTCCACGCGAGAACCTCGAAGAGGTTGTCCGCAAGGGCGACCACCGCGACTCCCTCATCGCGATGCGCGACTTCGTGGCGCATGAACTCGAAGGCAACCGGTGCAAGACCTGCTTCATGTCGCAGATGCGCACCGGCGAACTGTCCGCGCTCGTCCTCCGGCTCCAGAAGCTCGTCGAGGACATCGAGGCGATCCCCGATCCGAACGCAGAGGGCGAGGTGGACGACCTTGAGAAGCTCCGGAAGTCCAAGCTTGCTCGGGCACCAAAGGCCGAGGATCTGCCACGTTCCCCCTACGGGCGTTTCGACTCTGGGTCGTGAGGCCGTAGACCTTGCAGCCCTGGCCGGTTTGGAGCTGGACCCCTGGCAGGCATGGGTGTTGGAGAGTGCCTGCGCTCAGCGCAATGAGACGTACCTCAACCCCTTCACCAAGGAGTGGGAGAGGATGTGGGCCGCCAGAGATGTCGGCCTGGTGGTAGCGAGACAAAACGGCAAAGGATCGATCTTGGAGGCCCGCCAGTTGGCGGGCCTCTTCCTTTTCGGCGAGAAGACCATCATTCACTCCGCCCAGGACTTCGCGACCTCGGGCGAGCACTTCCGCCGCATCGCCTCCCTCATCCAGGACACCCCGCTGCTCAACAAAGAGCTGAAGGGTGCTTACGAGGCGAACGGCAAGGAGCGCATCGAGCTGAAGAACGGCGCACGCCTCCTCTTTAAGACGAGGACGAAGAAGCTGGGCCGTGGCTTCAGCCCTCAACTCGTTGTCCTCGACGAGGCGATGTTCCTCGACGAGGAGTCGATGATGGCGCTGCGGCCGACGCTGTCGGCTCAGCCGAACCCGCAGATCTGGTACACCGGGTCGGCGGGCCTGGAGGATGCGCACGAGTTCGGCCGCGTCCGGAACCGCGCCCTGAACGCCCTGGCCGCCGGCGACCTCGACCCGTACCTGTTCTTCGCCGAGTGGTCGGCGGATACCTGCACCGACTTCTGTCTGCCTACGTGCGACGAGCACGACAGCCTCGACGACGAAGAGGTGTGGGCGAAGGCGAATCCGGGCTACGGGATCCGCATTTCCCGCGACACGGTCGCCAACGAGCGTCGGGCGATGTCGGAGGAGGCCTTCAAGGTTGAGCGACTGTCGGTCGGCCGTTGGCCTGTCGAGGGCGACGCCTGGGCCATCATCGACGAGGCGTCTTGGAAGGCCTCCGAGGACGCCGAGTCGGCGATCCTCATGGGCGGCAAGAAGAACATCTGGACCCTCGCGGTCGACGTCTCCCCCGACCGAAAGTGGTCGTGCATCACCGCGGCCGGCATCAACGACGAGGGCCTGATTCACGTCGAGGTCACTGGCCGCGGCGAGGGCCCTTACCCGGAGGACTACCGGCAGGGCACGGACTGGGTTGTGTCCCGGATCCGCGAGCTGTGGACGTCTCTGAAGCCGAACGCCGTCGTCATCGACAACAAAGGCCAGGCCTCCTCCTTCATTGAGGAGCTGGAGGGCTTCGGCATTACGGTGCTTTCGCCGAACACCAACGAATACGCCGTCGCGTGCGGCGAGTTCCATGTTGGCGTTGTCCCCCGCCGCGGCGAGGTTCGCAAGATTGCGCACATCGGCCAGATGGCATTGAACCAGGCTGTGGCCGCCGCTGATAAGCGGGATTTGGCTGAGAAGTGGGCCTGGGACAAGAAGAACGCACGATCTGACATCTCCCCGCTCGTGAGCGCCACGATCGCCGCATGGGGATACCGCAAGCTGCTCAACGAGCAGCCTGCGTCCGCCCCTTGGGTTTTCAGGAGGTAGATGTGACGAGGAATTGGGCGCTGCTCGCGCTCCTCCTCTTCCTACTCATGGCGACCGCCGGCGCCGTCTGGCAATTCGGCCCCTACGGACTCTACGGCGGCGCTTTCGTTGGCGCCCTCGCCCTCACGTTCATCGAAATAGAGAAGAAGGGAGGCGAAGACGATGCCTAACCTCTGGTCGACCATATTCGGTCGCGGCAGGGAGCAGCGGGCCGATCCGAACCTCTCGATGGAGCAGTGGGCGAACTACTTCAACTTCAACGGGGTCAACTACCCGGTCCGCTACGGCAGCGGTGCCACTGGCACCCGCGAGGTCATCGGTAACGACTTCACCGGCTACGTGCAGGGCGCCTTCAAGAGCAACGCCATCGTCTACGCCTGCTGTGTCGCCCGGCAGATGGTGTTCTGCGAGGCCCGCTTCCAGTGGCAGCCCCTCAAGGGTGGCCGTCCCCAGCAGAACCTGTTCGGGACGAAGGAACTGGAGATCCTGGAGAAGCCCTGGACGAACGGCACGACCGGCGATCTCCTCGCCCGCGCCATCCAGGACGTCGACATGGCCGGCAACCACTACGTGGTTCGCGAAGGCAACCGCCTGCGACGGCTCCGCCCCGATTGGGTCGAGATCGTCCTGAGCAAGGACCCCACCCTCGCCGTGCAGTCCGACATCGTCGGCTACATCTACAAGCCGGGGAACACCGAGGACCGCTCCAAGTGGGGCATCTACCCGGTCACCGGTGAGAACGGGAAGGTCGCCCACTGGGCGCCCGTTCCCGACCCTGAAGCGCAGTACCGCGGCATCTCGTGGATCACCCCGGTCGTCCGGGAGATCACGGCAGACATCGCCGCGACCCGACACAAGGGGAAGTTCTTCGAGAACGCGGCGACCCCGTCGATGGCGGTGTCCTTCAAGGAGACGGTCACCCAAGAGCAGTTCAAGGAGTTCGTCCAGGCCCTCGACGAGGCCCACGTCGGCGTCGACAACGCGTACAGCCCCCTCTACCTGGGTGGCGGCGCCGACGTCACCCCGCTGACCCACGATTTCGCTCAGCTCGACTTCAAGAAGACGCAGGGTGCCGGCGAGACACGTATCGCTGCGGCGGCCGGTGTCCACCCGGTGGTGGTCGGCCTGTCCGAGGGCATGCAGGGCTCGTCACTGAACGCGGGCAACTTCAAGGCGGCTCGGGAGGCGTTCGCGGACATGCGGATGCGGCCGATGTGGCGTTCGATCGCGGCGGCATACAGCGTGCTGGTGCCGAAGCCGTCGAGCAAGTTCCCCGACAGCGGCTCGGGTGACGTCCGCCTTTGGTACGACGACCGAGACATCTCCTTCCTTCAGGACGACGCCTCGACCAGGGTCAAGGTCTTCAACGAGAAGGCATCGGCCATGACGAAGCTGATCCAGGACGGCTACACGCCGGAGTCGATCGTCGAGGCGACCGAGAAGGAAGACATCAGCCTTCTGAAGCACACCGGCCTGTTCAGCGTGCAGCTTCAGCCGCCTCTTCCGCAGGGTGCTGCCGCCGCCGGCGTGGACGCCAAGGGCAACCCGCCGAAGCAGAACCCGAACCAGAATCCAGCAACGGCCAAGGGGCGCCCCGCGGGCGGCCAGAACGGCAAGCCGGCCGGCAACGTCACTGGTGCGAAGCCGACCCCGCTCCAGAACCAGCAGAAGGCCGCTGCCGCGAAGAAGGCCGCGCCCAAGAAGCCGACCACGTAGGGAGGTCATGCGATGACGAAGAAGAATCCACTCGACGGCTTCCTGTCCAGGACGGTCGACTTCACTCTGGAAGAGCGCAGCGACGGCGAGGGCGCCGGCCGGCGCCTGTCCGGCTACGCCGCAGTCTTCAATGCCGACACCCGGATCCGCTCCTGGGAGGGCGAGTTCGATGAGCGGATCGCCCCCGGGGCGTTCAAGAAGACCCTGGCCGAGCGAAAGCCGGTCATGCAGTTCGATCACGGGCGGGACAGCCGCTTCGGGTCGCTGCCGATCGGCAACTTCACCGACATCCGCGAGGACGAGCGCGGTCTGCGTGTCGAAGGCGACCTTTTCGACCATGCAGAACCGATTCGCCAGGCCATCGCGTCCGGCGCCGTTTCCGGCATGTCCTTCAAGTTTGGTGTCGTCCGCGAGGCGTGGGCCGACAAGGACGGCAAGGAGATCACCTCGAAGCGAGAGCTTCAGGATCTGCTGTGGGGCGACGGCCGCGACGTCAACGGCGACCAGCGGGGACCGCTTCAGCGGACTATCACCGAGGTGAAGCTGATGGAGGCCGGCCCTGTCGTCTTCCCCGCCTACGCACAGACCAGCGTCGGTGTGCGCTCTGCCGCCGAGATGCTGGACGAGGAGGGTCTGACGGAGGACGACGTCATGAAGTACGTCGGCCGCGGCCTTCCCGATGAGACTTCCGCCCCCGACGGGGAGCGGACCAGCGAGGACGTCACCTCCGAGCAGCCCGACGGGGCCACGGACGCCGACGAATCCCGCGAAGAGAGTCCTGACGACGCCGCCCAGGCGGGCACCTCGACAGGCATGTCCCAAGCGGCCCGGGAGCGCTGGATGGCGCTCAACGAGCTGTAAGCAAAACCCACAACTGAATAAGGAAGACAGTGAAGACTCTCGAAGAGATGCGTGCCCGCCTGGAAGAGGTCAAGGCCTCCCTGCGGTCCATGCACGAGGAGGCCGGCGACGCCGCCCTCGACGAGGAGCGCCAGGGCGAGTGGGACACCCTCGCCGACGAGCGTTCCACCCTTCTGAAGGACATCGAGCGCGCCGAGGCCCGCATCGCCACGGTCGCCGAGCTGGGCGAGGCGAAGGTCACCGAGCGTGGCACCGACACCGGCGCCCCCGCCTTCATCAAGAAGAAGACCGACGCTGAGGTCTTCGACCTGGGCGAGCTGCGTGCCATGTCTTACTCCGGCGACGACTTCCTGGAGCGGGTCACCGACAACGCCAAGCACGCCATCGAGCGCGCCGCGTACGGCACCCGCCGCAAGGAGGACGCGCAGGAGCGCGCCATGGAGCTGCTGGAGACCGTGGACAACGGTTCCCGCGAGCTGGCCAAGCGCATGCTGCTCACCGGCTCCAGCGACTACGAGCGCGGCTTCACCAAGGTGCTGCGCCACGGCAACGACGCCTTCTGCACCACCGAGGAGCGCCAGGCCCTCATGCGTGCCGCCCAGGCTCTGGGCGGCGACGGCAACGGCGGCTACGCGGTCCCGTTCCAGCTCGACCCCACGGTCATGCTGACCTCGGCCGGTGTCGTCAACCCGATCCGCGAACTCGCGCGGGTCGAGACGATCGTCGGCAAGGAGTGGCAGGGCGTCACGTCCGCCGGTACCACGGTCGCGCGTGCGGCTGAAGCGGCTGCGGCCACGGCGTCCAACTTCACCCTCGCCCAGCCGACCCTGCGCACGAACCGCGTCCAGGGCTACACGGTGTTCTCGATGGAAATCGACCTGAGCTGGAGCGCGCTCCGCTCGGAGATCACCCGCATGCTGGTCGACGCCAAGGCGCAGGAGGAGAACTCCTTCATCACCGGCGATGGCACCGGCACCAACCCGGGCGGTGTCGTCGGTTCCGCGGACATCACCTCCGGCCAGGAGGTGCTCGCCGGCGGCGACCTCGCCTTCGGTGTCGCGGACCTCTACAAGGTGGAGGAAGCGCTCGACGCCCGCTGGGAGGGCAACGCCTCCTGGCTCGCGCACAAGTCGGTCTACAACAAGATCCGCCAGTTCGCGACGGACGGCGCCTCCGGGTCGATGAACAACCTGTTCGTCGAGTCCCTCACGCAGGGCACCCCGCGTCGCCTCCTGGACTACCCGACCTACCGCTCGACGGCGATGAACTCGATCACCACCGCCCTGGCTGGGGACAACCTCCCCTTCATCGCCTTCGGTGACTTCAAGCAGTTCCTCATCGTCGACCGCATCGGCATGACCGTCGAGATGGTTCCGACCGTCGTCAACGGCTCCGGTATGCCCACCGGTCAGCGCGGCGTGTACGCGGTCTGGATGAACAACTCCAAGATCCTGATCCCGGAGGCGTTCCGCTACCTGGTCTCCAACGACACCGCCTGATCTATCCGCTAGTTGAGGGCCCAGGCTCCGGCCGGGGCCCTCTCCTCATGAGAGGGATCAGATGGCGCTCGGTGATCTCTACCTTGAACTCGCTGAGATCAAGGACTACTTGCACATCAAGTCCGCGAAGTTGGACAACGACGAAACCCTCACGGATGCGATCACCTCGGCAAGTAGGGAAATCGAGCGCATCTGCAACAGGCAGTTCAACAAGGTCGACACGGCAAGCCCCAGGCTCTACGCGGCGACCACCCAGCGAGGCAACCGCCTCCTGGTCGACGACTTCTACACCCTTGACGATCTCGTGGTCGAGCACGACCCGACGGGCCTCGGGGACTGGGTGGCGATCCCGGACACCCACTACGAGGTGTCGCCGTTCAACGGTGTCGTCGACGGTCTTCCCGGCTGGCCCTACTGGGTCATCCACATCGACTTCTGGCCGACGTTCTGTACCGGCCGCCGTGCACGCTTCCGGGTCACCGCGAAGTGGGGCTGGGAGAGTGTGCCGGCCGATGTGCGGCAGGCCTGCATGATGCTCGCCGCGGACACCTTCCAGATGAAGGACTCCCCGTACGGCGTCATGTCCGACCAGTACGGTGTCACGCTCCGCCCGTCGGGCCCGGTCTCCGGCCTCGGCACTCAGGCGCGCCTGAAGCTGTCCCGGTACACCCGCACACGTCTGCTGGTGGCCTGATGAGCAGCCTCGGGAAGATCCGCGAGGCTCTGGCCGAGGTCGTCGAGACCGGCGTCCAGGAAGAGATCCACGTCTACCAGAACATCCCGGATGTCCTTCAGTTCCCGGCGGTGATCATCCGGCCGGACAGTGCTGACTTCGCTGGCGCGATGAACCGCGGGGATGACGTCTGGAAGCTTGACCTCTTCATCATCGTCGGCCGCGTCGATACCACCGACGCCTCTGAACGGCTCGACGAGTTCGCGGGCGGTTCCGGTCTCAGTTCGATCAGGTCGGCCATCGAGGACAACTACTCACTCGGCCTGGACGACACCTCGTGCTTCGTGCGCGGTGTGAAGGGCTATGGCGGTGGCTTCGAGACCGCCAAGACGCGCCATGTCGGCGCAATTCTCAAGGTTGAGGTCCACACCGATGGATCTCAGATCTAAGAAAGGAAGCCGCCTTCATGGCTGCCCTCGTCACCAGGAAGCTCGTTGACGCCGGCACGGCGCCGACGTTCGGAAATTCCTCGGCCAGTGACACCGCCGAGTGCGGTAACGGTAAGAACACTTTCGTCGTCTACAAGAACACCGGTGAGTCTGACGCTGTCGTGACGATCGTCGTCCCCGGTAACACCACCTACGGCCAGCCGGAGCCTGACCCGGCGATCACGGTTCCGGCAGACACCGGTGAGGTTTGGGTGCCGCTCCGCAAGGAGTACGTCGACTCCGGCACTGCCGGTGTCGGTCGCTGCACTATCACTGCAACGAACTCTGGCGCGACTCTCCAGGTCGCGGTCGTCCAGGTCGGCTGACCTCGTAGCAGCCCACAACTGAACAACAACTAAATAAGGGAAAAGCCAAATGGCGAAGCTTGTTCTCAGGGACTGCTTCATCGAGGTCGACGGCACGAACTTTTCGAGCCACGTCTCCTCGGTCGAGGTGGAACTGAAGAAGGACGAGATCAACACCACCAACTTTGGCGGTGACGGCCGCGAGCGTGCGGCGGGTCTCAAGGACGATATGTTCACCATCACCTTCCAGCAGGACTTTGCGGCCGGCGCTGTCGACGCAGTCCTGTACCCGCTGTGGGACCTGGAGACCGAGTTCATCGTGAAGGTCCGCCCGACCTCTGCGGCGATCTCGGCGAACAACCCGGAGTACAGCGCGACTTGCATCATGCTCGACTACCAGCCGGTCTCCGGCAAGGTCGGCGAGCTGTCCGACACCAAGGTCAAGCTCAACGCCCAGCGGTCGGGCATCGCTCGGGCCACCTCCTGATAGGTGGCTAAGGAAGTCATCATCTTCGGCCCTGAGTGGAAGAAGGCTGTTGCCGAACTACTCAAGGCCGAAGTTGAACTACCTGACCAGATCAAGAAGGACATCAAAGAGATAGCTGACCGCAAGGCGGAGGAAGCCCGGAACAAGATCCGGTCCTTCCCGACCCATGGCGCGAAGCACACCGGCCTGCGCGAGCAGGTCGCACAGGGTGTCAACGTCTCCAACGACGGCAACGGCGTGAAGATCACCGCCGGTATGGACGATCCGGAGAAGCGCAACATCCCGATGGCCTTCGACCGCCCTGAGGGCTGGAAGCACCCTTTGTTTGGAAACCGGCACCACTGGTTTCGGAACATGGGTGGCTCCTGGTTTGCAGAAACGTTTGAGCACGCAGAGGACGACTTCGAGCGGCGTCTTACGGAGACGCTCGAACGGCAGGCACGCAACATCGCCTGACAACTGACTGGATCGGACGGGGTGTTCGCGGGTGCCCCCGTCCGGTCCTTGAACCCGCAATCCCGCAGCACAGAAGGACAACTGAATATGAGCACCGAGAACACCCCTGTCGAGGACGAGTTCATCGATGACCCGTTCGACCTTTGGTCGATCGAGGACCGTGAAACCGTCGTGGTCGCCGTCCCGATGTGGAACGGCCGCAAGGTCCGCCTGCGGGTCATGAGCGCCGCCGAGCGCGACTCGTTCGAGGCGTCGACCGTCGACATGCGCAAGGGCAAGCAGCGGCCCAACATCGCCAACCTCCGCGCCCGCCTGGTCGCCCGCTGCGTCGTCAACAAAGACGGCGAGCTGGTGTTCCAGTCCGGTGACGTCGCCCGCCTCGGCCAGAAGTCCGCGAGGGCCCTCGACTTCCTGTTCCAGAAGTGCCAGGAGATCAACGGCTTCACCGAGGCCGACATCGAGGAGCTGGCCGAGGATTTCGACGAGACTACCGACTCGGATTCCAGCACCGACTAGCGGTAGCTCTCGGCATGACGGTCAAGCAGTTGATGGCCGAGATGGACTCTCGCGAATACGCCCGTTGGATCGCTTTCGAGATGACCAACGGGCCCATCGGTGGGGTTGCGTCACAGCAGGAAGTCCTTTCGGGCGTCCACGAACAGCTCCAGCTCATCGCCTACTTGATCAGCCAGGCCAACTTTACGAACGAGGACAAGCCCGAGGGTCCCGTTCCGAGGCCTCAGCGTTTCCCGCGCCCGACGGATCCGCGTTCCGACGATGCGCCGGACATGGAGCTGGATTTCAGCGAGGAGTGGATTCCCCCTTCGGAGTCGTCCTGTCCTCCTGATTGTCGGTGCAACGGCGGTGACAGGAAGCCGACTTTGCACTTCTAACAACTGAATAGCGGAAAGGGCGACAGATGGCCACCATCACCAGCCTGACGTTCGAGATCTTTTCCAGGTATGACGGTGGTGGCCTTCGCCAGGCGCGTCGGGACATCGACGACTTCAACAACAGCACCAACCGGAACACGAACGCCCTGAACTCTTGGTCTGGGCGTCTCGTTCTGGCCACGCAGGCTGCTGTGGCTTTCGGTCCTTCGCTGATCCCGATCGGTGCTGCGGCCATCACCGCTGGTGCTGGCCTCACGACGATGGCTGGTACGGCCGGCGTCGCCCTTGGCGTCTACGGCCTCGCGATGAAGAACGCCGTCACCGAGGCGCAGAAGTTCGCCGACGAGGGCAAGACGCTGACGGCCTCCCAGTCGGCCTTCATCGCCTCGCTGGACAGGGCAAAGACCGCTGTCAGCACGTTTGGTAGCAGCTTCAAGAGTGAGACCCTCACTGCTGCGTCGGCGGCGCTTAACGGTGTCACGAACATCATGCACCGGCTTGAGCCAGTCGCTCGGGCCATCGCTCCTGAAATCACCAAGGTGGCCCAGGAGTTCGAGAAGTGGACCAAGTCGTCCAGCCTCAAGGAGTACATCCAGCTCATCCAGGCCAACGCGGTGCCGGCCATCCAGAAGTTCATCGACATCGGCAAGGACGTCGGCCGTGTCCTGGGTGACGCCTTCAAGGCCTTCCTGCCCGTCGGGCAGAACGTTCTCGACGTCATCAAGAAGGGCGCCGACGAGCTGCGGAAGTGGGCCGACGGCGGTGGTTTCCAGCGGTTTCTTGCCTACGTCACCGCGAGCAGCGGGCCCGTAAACCAGTTCTTCAAGGCCCTCGGCGACGCCCTGCGGAACGTAGGCGTGGCGATGAGAGGTCTCGGCGAGCCCTCGCTGAAGGTCGCCACAGCGTTGCTGCAAATGGTCGCGGCGCTTCCGCCGGGAGTCATCCAGGCGATGGCCGTCGGCTTCGTCATCTTCCGAACTGCCGTACAGGGCGCGGCGATTGCGTCCACGGCGTTCGCCGTCGGCAGTCGGGCCGTTGCTCTCGGAATGGCTCTGTGGTCGGCAGCCCAGAGCGTGCTGCTCGGCATCATGATCGCCTTCGACGTCGCCCTCCTGCCGGCGCTCGGGATTATGGCGCTGATCGTCGTGGCCATCGCCGCGATCGGCTTCGGCATCTACGAGCTGGTCACGCACTGGTCGGCGGTCTGGAACGCGCTCAAGACCGCGACGGTCAACGTCTGGCACGCGCTTCAGACGGCGTGGCACTCCACCGTGAGTGGACTGACCACCGCTTGGAACGCCGTCTCGGGTGCCCTGGTTGCGGCCTGGCACGCGGTCTGGAACGGGCTCAGGGCGGCCTTCAACGCCGTCGTGACCTTCCTGGGCTCCCGGTGGGGGTGGCTGATCGCCATCTTCGGCCCCATCGGCTGGCTCATCGCGATAGCGGCTCATTGGAAGCAGGTCTGGGGCGCGATCAAGGTCACCGCCGAGGCGGTGTGGAACGCCCTGAGGACGGCGTGGACCGCGACCGTCAACGCGCTCCGTACGGCTTGGAATGCTGCCAGCAACGCGCTCCGTACGGCCTGGAACGCCGTCTGGAACTCGCTCCGTACAGGAGCCACAGCCGTTTGGAACGCGCTCAGGACTGGCTGGCAGGCAGTGGTCACCACGTTCCGGACGGTGTGGACGACGGTCGGTAACGCGCTCCGTACGGCGTGGCAGACGGTCTGGAACGCCATGCGGACGGTGGCTCAGGCCGTTTGGAACGCCCTGCGCGCCGCCTGGCAGACCTTCCTCAACACAATCCGCACAGCCTGGAACACGATCTCTGCCGCCCTGCGTACGGCTTGGCAGACCTTCTGGAACGCCCTCCGAACCGCCGCCCAAACGGTCTGGAACGCCGTCCGAACGGCTTGGCGGACGTTCCTCAACGCCATCCGGACCACTTGGAACACGGTCTCTGCCGCTCTGAAGGCTGCTTGGACCACGTTCTGGAACGCGCTCAAGACGGGCGCTCAGGCGGTCTGGGACGCCATGAAGACGGCGTGGAACGCGTTCACCACGGCCGTCAACGACCTGTGGAACAAGGCTGCGGCGACCCTGAAGAAGGCGTGGGAAGACGCCTGGAACGCGATGAAGTCGACCGCCAGCACCATCTGGGATCAGATCAAGAAGGTCATCTCCGATGCGGTCAACAAGTGCATCGACATCGTCAACGGCCTGATCGGGGCCTGGAATGCGGTGGCCGGCGCCGTCCACCTGCCCACCATCGGCAAGGTCGGACACGTCGGCTTCGCCGAGGGTGGCGTCGCCGGCGAGGCGAAAGGTTTCGCCACTGGTGGCGTCCTGCCGGGTTACTCCCCCGGGACGGACAACATCAACGCGATCCTGTCTCCCGGCGAGGGCATCCTCGTTCCTGAGGCTGTCGCTTCGCTGGGTTCCGACTGGGTCCACAACGCGAACCACTACTTCTCGAACGGTCGCGCCGGATACTCAAGCGGCAGCTTCTCCAGCCGTTTCGGCGAGGGTGGCATCAACGGCCGTATGGCCTTCGCTTCTGGCGGCATTGTGAAGTTCGCCGGCGGCGGCGATGTGCCGAACCCGACTGGCGGCATGGCCGGAGAGGCCAACCCGAACAAGCCCTCCAGTGGTGGCTCTGGCGGCTCCGCCGGCATGGGCGGCGACGCCAAGAAGTACGAGAAGTCCGGAACGACCAACTCCGACAACCCGCTCAGCGGTCTCATCGGCAAGGCCGTCGGCATCGGGAAGGGCATGTTCGGGCTTCCGGACATCGCGTCGGTGACTGCCGCGTTCATGAAGTGGATCAACGCGGCCCGGAGCCTGTCCGGCTTCATCTCGCCTGTCGGTGGCGCCCTCGGCGGCGTCGGCACGAAGATGCTGAAGACGATCGTCGACAAGATCAAGTCGATGATTCAGGCGGCTATGGCTGCCGCCGCGAAGGCCTTGGGCGGGGCTGGCGGCACCAAGGTGTCCGGCAAGGTCGGCAACCTTCGCGGCGTCGTCATCCAGGCCCTGAAGAACGCCGGCTACCCGGTCACCGAGGGCAACATCGCGGCGATGCTGCAACGCATCCAGATCGAGTCCGGCGGCAACCCTAACGCCATCAACAACTGGGACATCAACGCCAAGAACGGCACGCCCAGTATCGGTCTCGCTCAGGTCATCGGCCCGACGTTCGCCGCCTACGGGTCCGGCAACATCTATGACCCGGTCGACAACGTCACCGCCTCGCTGAACTACATCAAAGCAAGGTACGGCGGCAGGATTCCGACCGGTAAGGGCGGCTACGCCATCGGCACACCCGGCGCCACCAGGGGCTGGGCGATGGTCGGCGAGCAGGGTCCGGAGATGATCAATTTCCGTGGCGGAGAGTCCGTCACGAACAACAGTGACCTGGTACGCGCGATCGGTTCCGGCAGCGGTGGGGGCCCTGTCCACATCGATATGCCGATCCATGTCGCCGGCAACCTCGACAAGGCGGCTGTCGAGAAGCTCGACACCGAGGTACTCCCGAAGCTGCGGCTGATGCTCAGCAAGGGGACAGGGGCCCGACTGACCTGATAACTAAATAGGGAGTAGACGTGACGCTCAGCTTCCCCATCTTCCCCAGCGGGGATGTTTCCAACGATGGCTGGACGGTCGTCGCTTCTACCTACACCAAGGTCTCGGAGGTGCTTCGCGCCTTCGAGGACGACTGCCACGTACGGTCGCCTTCGTACCGTGGCGGTGCCGAGGTCCGGTTCCCGACCGACGTTAGTGATCTTCCCGCTGGGGCGATCATCGACTCGGTCACGGTCCTCATCCGCTTGAAGTCGAACGCGGGTTCCGGTTCGCGTTCGGTGACGATCAACGTGCTGTCGACGGATAACCGTTCGCGCTACACGACGCGGACGATCAGCGCCGGCAGCACTATCACCACCAAGACGGTCGCCACCTACACCAAGGACCCGCTGGGGTACGCGTGGGACGTCGCCCGCCTCAACAAGCTCCGCCTGCGCATGTTTTCGTACAACAACCTGTTCGACAGCGTGCGCATCTACGGCCTGGAAATCCAGGTCAACTACCACACGAAGCCGACGGTGACGGTGTCGTCGCCGTCGGGCACCGTGACGTCCCCGTCGCCGACGATCGCCTGGGCGTACCACCAGCTCGAAGGCGAACCCCAGAAGAGCGCCGTCTACAAGATCTTCGCCCTCACCGACGCCTCGGTGGCGACCTTCGACCCCGAGACTGCTGACCCTACCTTCACCGCCACCATCGTCGGCGAGGCCAACAGCCTCATCCTGCCGACGTCCCTCAATGGCAATGACTACAAGGTCTACGTCAAAGTCGAGTCGCAGTTCGGCGCCTGGTCGTCCTGGGCGTCCAGGCAGTTCACCATCAACGCGCCGTCTCCCGGCGTCCCGGGCGACAACAACGCCGGCCTGTCCGGCGTGCCCGGCGTCGGCACCCCGACCGTCGTCCCCGACAACTACACGTCGTCGGCGGCCATCCGCATGCAGGACACGTCGAACCTGCTGTCCGTGCAGCAGGCCGACTTCGAGATCTACTCCGACCCCCTGGGCTGGAACGGGCAGAACGCCACCCTGACCCGCGACACCGTGAACAGCTTCGGCAACGGTCTCGCCTCGATGAAGATCACGGCGACGAGCGGCGGCGACGCCCTCGCGATCACCGACCGCATCGAGGTCGTGCCCGGCATGGCCGTCACCCTGCGCTCGCAGGTTCTGGCGAACTCGACGTCGAGGACCATGACGCTTCTCGCCCGCTTCTATGACGCCATCTACACAGCCCTGCCGTCATCGACGCAGATCTCGGTGTCTATCGCCGACACGTCGTCGACGTGGACCGAGCTGGTCGCCACCGGCACGATCCCGGACGACGCCCAGTACGGGGAGGTCGTCGCGTGGGTCGCCGGCGCGTCGGCTAGCGAGTCTCATTTCGTCGACCACGTCGGGCTGATGCCCGGCACCGGCACCGCTTGGTCGGACGGCGGCCACGCCTCCAGGAACATGCTCACGAGCTACCTGGCGACCGCCGAAGACCCGGTCTCGGTCGTCGACTCCTGGACGCAGGCCAACGCCGCATCGACGGTGTCTCGCGTGACCTCATCGGGGGTCGGTGGGCAGGGCGCCAGGGCTTTCCAGATGAAGTACGTGGGCGTTGCCCCGTCGATCGGCTACCGGGCCACGGGCACGGTGTTCACGTCTCCGACGTCGGGCACGAACTACACCCTGAACAAGCCGGCTGGCGTCCTGGACAACGACCTGCTGATCGCGTTCGTGACCTCCTCGGAGTTCGGCACGATCACCCCGCCGGAAGGCTGGCAGGCGGTCAACACCGCATCGATCGATGACGGCACGACCGACACGTCGCTGTGGGTACTGAAGCGCACCGCTCTGGCTTCCGATCCGGCGTCGTGGGCGACCGGCACCGTCAGCGTTGCTGCGGTCCGCCGGTCGGCGGTCGTGGTCGCCTACCGCGGGGCCGCTCACGCCGATGACCAGTTCATCGCCGAGTCGGTGACTACGTCGTCGTCTACCAGCACCGTGCTTCAGACAGCGGCGGTCGTGAACACCGACCCGAACGCCTGGCGTGTGTCGGCGTTCGCGGCGAACGAGACGTCGAGCGCCGGCACGTTCATCGCGAACACCACGGCGCCGACCACTCCGTCAGCGATTGCGTACGTCGGGAAAGCGTCGGTCTGGTCCTCCACGAGCAAGAACACCAGCTACACCATCAACAAGCCGTCCGGCGTCTCGTCGGGCGACTTGATGCTGGCTGCGGTGTCGTTCTCCGGCAACGTCACGGCAGTGACCGCCCCGTCGGGCTGGACGCTGGTGCGGCGCACACATGTCACCAACCCGGGAGGCGGCGGCGACGCCCACTCTGGTGATGTGACGGTGGCGATCCTGAAGCGGACCGCCGGCGCGTCGGAGCCGAACTCGTGGACCGGCACGCAGACCGGATGGGGCCAGCCGAAGATCTCCCAGGCTGTCGCCTACCGGAACTGTGAGCTGGCATCCGGCCAGTTCATCGCGGAGAACGTGAAGACATCCACGAACACCGCGAGCGTCGGCACCGCCTCGGTGACCAACACCAACGCCAAGGCGTGGCGGGTCTGCCTCTTCACCGGCACTACCCCTTACGGCAACACCTGGTCGGGTGGTGATGTCTCGGAACGCTCCGATGACACCACCAAGTTCAACAACTTCCCCGACGTGTCCCTTCAGTTCTCCGACTCGAACGGACAGGTCTCCACCGGCGCTACCTCACGCTCGGCCACAATCCAAGGCGGTGACTCGGCCTGGACGGCGGCGGGCTGGATAGGCCTGCTGAAGCCTCTGGCTACCGTGCCCTCTCCCGGCGCCAACGAGACCGAACGCGTCGACAACGGGAACGGTGCGGCAAGCCCGTGGCTGGGCACCGCGGTGTACGACTCGAACGGTGTGATACCGGCCGGCACCACATCGGTGTTCGGCCAGGCTTCGGGGACGACGATCCAGTCCATGGCGTCGTGGATCGGCATCATCAAGCCGGCGGCATCTTTGGCCGGTGGCGAGGTGTCCGCCCACCCCAGCTCGATGATCGATATCGGGGCTGTCGACGACCGGGCCCTGTGGCTGGCCGGTGGCAAGGTCACGATGGTGTCGTCGTTCCAAGGGTCAGCGTCCGGCACACCGAAGCTGACGCTGGAGTTCTACCGGGCCAACACCCTCATCTCGGAGAAGTCGGTCGCCGGCAACGCGTTCGACACCTCGGTGTGGACGAAGTCCTGGGGACAGTTCGACATCCCCGCGGGCACCACGAGGATCCGCCCTGTGGTGAGTGCTCTCGGCATGAGCATCAACGACACAGTCAAGTTCGACATGGTCGGCGTCATGCTGGGTGCCCTCGCCGACCCGAACCAGGAGCCGGCCTGGACGAACGGAACATCGCGGGCCGAGCACACCGTGTGGTCGACGCCGGTGATCCAGTACCAGGAGAACAACGGCAACGGATACGGCGAATGGCTACCGCTGCTCGGCCAGAACATCCTGCCGTCGCAGTACGACCTCGTGACGGGCCAGATGTTCTACGTCGACCACACCATCGCGCCTCTGAATTCGAGGCGCTACCGGGTCGCCACCCTGTCGTACGGACTCAACGGCGACGTCTTCTCGTCGGGCTACGGTCCGCCGTCCCAAGAGGTCATCTTCGAGCCGAACTCGTGGTGGCTGAAGGATCTGCAAGACCTGTCGAACAACATGCAGATCACCGTCAAGTGGAACGACATGGACGTCACCACATCCAACACCGCGCAGTTCTTCCAGCCCCTGGGCGAGCGGTATCCGGTGGTGGTGACCGACGGCGTCAAGTCGGACATGGTGCCCATCGAAATCCACTGCGAACAGGCCGAGTTCCCACAGTTGATGGCCCTGCTCAGGTCCGGCCGGACGCTCATCCTCCAATCCGACATCGACAAGACGTGGTGGGTGCGACCGGTCGGAGACATCGAGACGAAGATCCTCGCCACGTCTCAGCGGCAGTCGCGGCCTCGCCGCTACGTCAAGGTCACCTTCGCGGAGGTGGCACCAGAGGTCTAAACGCCCTGCGGGCGGCCGACCAGGCGTCCCTGGTCGGCCGCTAGTTGTCGTGCGACCGACTCTGCCAGGCGTAGTCGGCCGAGCCTCGCGAGACCGCCGTCCCAAGGTCCGGGGGCTCGTCTAGGTGCACGGCTATTGCGGCCAGCCCACGGTCTCGGCTCGCTCACCAGCCTTGCACAAATGCCGCGCCCGACTTCAGGGATCTGGCATTTCTAACGGAATAGGAGTGCGGCCTGTGGCCTCGCAGACTGACCGCTTCTACGCGGAAATACGCAAGAGCCACACGGCTGTCTCCTACGTCGAAGTTGTCACTCCGGACCTCGAAGTCACCAGGCTCCAGATCACGGACGGTTCGGTCGACTGCGACCGTTCCGCTCAGATCCGGCGACACATCACACTCAGCGCGGTCGATCCCACCGGCCGCCTGACACCCCGCACCACGGGCGAGATCCTCACCCCGTACGGCACGGAGATCCGCGCATTTCGCGGAGTCGTCTACTCCGACGGGACTGCGGAACTCGCCCCGCTGGGCGTCTTTCGGCTGTCTATGTGCACCATCACGGCCGGCGTCATGGGCACGGTCACGATCCAACTCGAAGGCTTCGACCGTTCCCGCACCATCAGCCGAGACAAGTTCCTGGAGCCGTACACCATCGCGGCCGGAGCCAACCTGCTGGACGCAATCAAGCAGATCGTCATAAGGACGTTCCCCGACGCCGAGTACGACGCCGTCGACACAGACCTCACGGTCACGGCACCGATGCTCTTCGACTCCGGCTCAGACCCTTGGGATGCGTGCACTCAGCTCGCTCAGTCCATGGGCTGCGAAATCTACTTCGATGTCCTGGGGCGCATCGTCATCGCCCCTCCCCCAGACATCGCCGCAATGCCGGCCCCTGACTTCTCGTACATCGAGGGTCAGAGCTGCACGATGCTCGACCTCACCCGCGTCTTCACCGATGACCCTGGCTACAACGGGGTGATCGTGACCGGCGAATCCGCCGGCGACGAGGCGCCACCGGTGCGCGCCGAGGCCTGGGACATGAACCCCAGCTCGCCGACGTACCGGTACGGGCCCTACGGCGAAGTGCCGTACTTCGTCACCGACTCGGTCGTGAAGACGACCGACGACGCCGCAGTCCTGGCCGCCTCTCAACTCGCGCTGATCATCGGCTACACGGCGCAGCTCAGCCTCAGCACGCTCGTCAATCCGAGCTTCGAAGGCGGCGACGTCATCGAGGTGAAGCGCGTCGAGTCCGGTGTCGACGGCCTGTACGTGCTGGACGCCTTCAGCGTGCCCCTGATGACCGGCCAGACGTCCGGGGGCGGCACTAACTACCAGACGTTGACGATGCGCGAGAGGAGGCCCACGACGTGAGCACCCCCGCCGAAGGTGGCGGCAGCAGCGGATCTGGCAACCTCTCTGGCGACCAGGTAGTAGCCGTGCAGGCAGCCATCGACCAGCAGCTCCGCGAGCTGGCCACCACGATGAACCAGATGGTCCAGAAGGCCGTCTCGCAGGGCTTCGCCATCCGCAAGGCCATCATCACGTCAGTCAACGCCCTGTCGACACCACCCTCGGTGGAGCTGAACATCTCGGGTGACACCGAGTCCCCGGTGGACCAAGTCCGCATGGTCAACAACTTCAACCCCCAGGTCGGCCAGACGGTCCTCCTTGCCAAGCAGGGGTCGGAGATATTCATCCTTGGTGCCATCGCTGCGTCGTCCGGCAAGGCCGTCGGCCCTGTCGACACCGGCTGGAAGCGAGCCACCCTCGCCGCGGGCTCCCACAACGGCAACAGCAACGGCGACGTCTACTACCGGCGCGTGCTGGACAACGGGTCTTGGAAGATGCAGTGGCGCGGGGGCTGGAACGTGTCCGGAACCACGATGATCACGGGCCTGGACCAGGAGTACCGGCCGTCGTCGAAGCGGACGATCGATGTTCCGCGTGACGCGGGTGGCGGCTCGAACGTCGCCAAGATCGACTTCAACTCGGACGGGACGGCCGTCCTGGTCGGCGGAACAACAAGCCCCGGCTCCACCGGCGGCCAGACCACGTCGGGGTCTTCACCGGGCGGCAGTACGTCGAGCGCCAACGTCACCATCAGCATCGGTGTCTCGGGCACGACCAGTAACTCGTCGACCGGCACCAACCACACGCACACGTTCTCCGACACCGACTCCGGCTCGGACAGCCACTCCCACAGCGTGTCCGTCAACAACCACACGCACCAGAACGGCAATCACAGCCACCCGGTGGACTCCCCAACGTGGGTGTCCCTGAACAAATGTGAGTACTTCCTGTGAGCCAGGATCACACCCCGCCTCAAGGGATCAGCAACCTCAACATGCTTTCGTCGCCCGACTATCTGGTCGTCGTCGACCGCCTAGCGCGCATAGAGGTGAAGCTCGACGAAATCCGTCGCGACCGCGCCGACCACGAGTCCCGCATCAGGACCCTCGAACGCTGGAAGTACACGCTTCCCGCGACGTTCATAACTGCCGTCATTTCAGCGGTAGTCACCGTCTACGCCCAGGTCAAGTAACCGGGCACTTCCCCTACACCCGCTAGGAGACCACCACCAAAAGGAAGTTCACCCGCATTCGGAATGAGGTAGGAAGAATGAGCAAGGGACGGCACGCGAAGCCCGCGCCGCCTACAGCCACGCAGCGGATAGCCCTCGGTGCCACCGTCCTCGTAGGAGGATCGCTCGTCCCTGCCGCTCTCGCCGGCACGGCGAACGCGGCTACAGCTTCGGAGTGGGACAAGGTCGCCCAGTGCGAGTCCACGGGCAATTGGGCAATCAACACAGGCAACGGCTTCTACGGCGGCCTTCAGTTCACCCAGTCGACGTGGGCGGCGTTTGGAGGCACGGCCTACGCGTCACGCGCAGACCTCGCTACCAAGGCCCAGCAGATAGCCATCGCAGAGAAGGTGCTCGCCGGACAGGGCAAGGGCGCCTGGCCCGTCTGCGGTGTCGGTCTGTCACGCACGCCGTACGTCGGCGGTACGGCGTCAACGCCGAAGCCTCCGGCGCAGGTGCAGCCGTCGACGCCGGCCGCGCCGAAGGCTACTGCTGTCACCAGCAACACCCCGGCGGTCGGCTCGAAGGCATACCTGGCGATCCAGTACGCCAAGTCGAAGATCAACGGCCAGCCGTATCTGTACGGCGGCAACGGCCCCACCAGGTTCGACTGCTCAGGCCTCACGTCGCAGGCCTGGAAGGCTGCGGGCGTCGACTTCACTCAGTCGGCACGCGACAGCTTCGCCCAGGAAGACCTGCCGCGGTACGTCAAGGGAGCCACCTACCAGACACGGGCCACGATCAAGCCCGGCGACCTGGTCGCTTTCAACAACTTCGCCGGCGGTCACGTCGCTCTGTACGTCGGCCCCATCGGGCCGAACGGCGAAGACCTCATCGACACCGCGTCGCGCCACGTAAACGGCGGCGTCGGCTGGTCCACGCTCGCCACCCGGGGCTCGACCCCGACGGGCATCGTGCGTCCCGCCCCGTTCGTGCCGGCCACCGGCTCTACCGGTGGCGGTAACACGGGTACCGGCAACACCGGCGGCACCTCGTATCCCGAGGGCGGCAAGACGTACACCGTCAAGGCCGGCGACTACCTCTCCAAGATCGCGAAGGATCAGGGAGTACGGGGCGGCTGGAAGGCCCTGTACGAGGCGAACAAGAGCGTCATCGGCTCCGACCCGAACCGGCTCAAGGTCGGACAGAAGCTCGTGATCCCGAACCCCGACCCGTACGACTCCACCGGCCTGCCCACCCCGAACCACTCCAGCCCCTCCGCAGTCGAACTGCAAAAAGAGCTGAAGCGGACCGGCTACATGGACAACTCGGTGAAGGAGAACGCGAACTACGGACCGCTCACCCAGGCCGCCGTCGCAAAGTTCCACAACGATCACACCGAGTTCCGCTTCACCGGATCCACTCACGACGTTGTGATCGGCCCCCGCGGCTGGGCCTACCTGATGTCCATGGGCGACTCGAAGTAGCCCAGCGCACAACAACTAAAGAAGGAAGTGATGTTGATGTTGTCGCCCGCCGACATCGACCAGAAGCAATTCACCGCCACCCGGTTCAAGGAAGGCTACGACCAGGAAGAGGTCGACGGCTTCCTCGACCAGGTGGCGGCGGCGTACAAGGCCGTCCAGCAGCAGCTTGCAACTGCCCGGGAACGGACGGCGGCACTGGAGCGGACGGCTGTCGCGTACCAAGAGGCTCCGACGCAGGTGTTCACGGCGGTGCCGGCGACACCGTCGGCGGAGGGCCTGTTGCGGATGGCACAGGAGACCGCAGACAAGCACATCGCCGACGCGAAGGTGCAGGCCGATACGCACATCACGCAGGCCCAGTCGAAGGCTGACGATCTCGTCCGTCAGGCGGGAGGCCGGGCGGCGCGGACCATCGCCGAAGCCGACGAAGCGGCGAAGAAGATCGTCGAAGACGCCACGGCGAAGGCCGAACGGATCATCAACGACGGCTACGCGGAGCAGCGGCAGAAGCTCGATGACGTGACGGCGAAGCATGGCCAGATGACGACGGCTCTGGAGGCGGCGACCCGTCAGGGGCAGCAGCTCCGCAACGCGTTGCAGCAGGTTCTTCAGACGTACGACCAGTCGGTTCCGTCTCAGTGATCGACGCTGTTGTGGGCTTTCCACAAATGCCGGTGCGGGAGCGCGAAGCGTGACCGCCCTCGCGCGCGTACTGGGGTTTACCTACTTAGACGAGTGGTGCTGTTTCGCCTAGGGCGGCGGACGACTATCGGTTCGATCGGAGGGGATCCTGGTCGGTTTTCCGACCGGGCTTCCGGCGCCCCTCCGCGCTTCGCGCTGCGGGCCTGAGCTGGGGGTTTGAACGTGCAGCCGACGACGCTGCCGAACCCCAAATGCAGTTTAAGAAGGCAAATTTTCCGCAGTCAATAGCGGAAGTAAACAAAGACAAACAACTGAATAGCGAGACCCGTAATGGTGAAGGACGCCACCGCGAAGGCGACCGACGGCCCTGAGGAATTCAACCCTCCGGCCGACTGGAATCCGCCTACCCCGCCGACCGACCCCAACGAAGAGGAACTGCTCGCCGAAGCGTTCGGTGAGCCCGTCGGCGGCATCTACGCCCCGCACATTCCGGCGGTGACCGGATGAGCGTTGAGGGCATGATCGCCGCAGCCGAGAAGACCCTCGGCCTGGGCGAGACCAACGGCAACAACATCAACTACGTCACCCGCTGGTACGGGATGAACGGCCAGCCTTGGTGCAACATGGCCGTCACCTACTGGGCGTTCCAGTCCGGTAACCAGAAGGCTGTCACCTTCGGCGGCAAGTACGCGTACACCGTCGCCCACGCGCAGGCCTTCAAGGACCGCGGGCAGTGGCACACCGACATCGCCGGGATCCGCCGCGGCGACATCGTGTTCTTCGACTGGCAGGGCTCGAACTCGATCGGTGCCATCGACCATGTCGGCATCGTCACCGGCACCTCGGCTGATGGCCGGACCGTTTACACGATCGAGGGCAACATCGGGAACGTGTGTGCCCGCAAGGTGCGCTACTCCGACACGATCGCCGGCTACGGCCGCCCCTCCTACACCGGCAGCTCGACGTCGGCCCCGGCCCCGTCCAACACCCCGGTCACGGGCTCTGACGGCGCCAAGTACCAGGCGTTCCCCGGCACAGCCTGGTTCAAGAAGGCCCCCAGGTCTCCCGTCGTGGAGCGGATGGGGCAGCGGCTCGTAGCCAACGGTTGCAGTCGCTACAGCGTCGGTCCAGGCCCTCAGTGGACCAACGCCGACAAGAACTCGTACGCCGCCTGGCAGCGGAAGTGCGGGTACAGCGGCTCGGACGCCGATGGGTGGCCGGGCAAGACCACGTGGGACAAGCTCAAGGTCCCGCGGTAAGGGAAAGGATCAACAACTCAACATGGTGAAGCTCAGTGGCATGGCCAAGGCCATCGTCGCCGCCCTCGCGGCTGCGGCAGGCACTCTGGCCGCCGTCACCGCCGACGGCTCTGTTTCCACCGGTGACGTTGTCACCGTCGTCCTCTCTGTCCTCGGTGCTCTCGGCGTCACGTACGTCGTACCCAACAAGGACTGACCTAGGGATGTGATCCGGTCTCGCGCCGGGTCGCGCCCGGCAGAACTGTGCCCCCTGTTTGTTCGCTGTACGGCTTAGAAACCGTACAGCGAACAAACAGGGGGCCCTTTTTGCGTTCGTAGGTCAACCACACGATCACTCTGTCCACCGCGAGGGGGATTCGCGGGCGGGTAGGCGAACCCAGAGCTACCTCGCGTCGTTTCATGGGGTGGAGAGAGCGAACGGGGGCTTCACTGGCCGCCTGCGCCTGGCGAGTGAGGCATTGGATGCACACCCTCCTTGTGTTGGCTCTCTGGCTCCGCTGCGTCTCCTCGAACTGGGCGCAGCGGAGCCCCTGCCGTACGGGGGGCGACGGCAGGGGCTCACTCAACGGACTGTACCCCTCAGAGCATCTCTCTCATGCCGTCGATGACCTGCTGGATCGTGGGCCGGTCGGCGAGGTTGTAACTGAGCATGCGCTCGACCAGCTCCCCCAGCGGCCCGTCGATGTTCACCGGCCGCCGGCTGCCTTCGACGATGGCCTTGCGCTGCACGACCCGCGGGGCGTCGTCGGGGTAGATGACGGCCCGCCGGCTGCGGGCGGCCATCAGCAAGCTTGCGCCGAGGCCATAGACGTCGCTGGCCTGGGTTGGTGACGCTTCCCCTTCTTCGAGTACCTGTCTCGATAGTTCGGGGGCCTCGTAGTGCACGAGGCAGCCGCGGTGGGGGAAGTCGACCTCGTCGGGGATGGGTTTGCCCTGCGCCAGGGCGAGGTCGATCAGGTGGGTGCGCGTGGGGCCGATCAGGAAGTGCATCGGCTGCACGTCACCGTGCGCCCAGCCTTGGGCGTGGAGGCCGGCGAGGGCGCTTGCGCACTCCAGGGCCGTCACCACGCTGGGTACCGTGCCATCCACGCGGTGCCCCTCCCAAAGCTGTTGCAGGTCGGGGCCTTCGTGCCACGGCTGGATGCACCATGTGCCCTTCTCCCACGTGCCGCTGGGTACCGGGGCGTCCAGGTGGTGGAGAACGGCGGCTTCCCGGCCAGGCGCGAGCGCAGTCCAGGGCCGGTCAGCGTGTTCGTCGGTCGCGGGGCTGGCGTGGCCCAGCTTGACCGCGTAGCGCGCTGTGTCCGTCCGGACGTCCCACACCATCGAGGCCCGCCGGTTGGCGACCCGCTTGGCCTCGATGATCGGCGGGAGCGCGTTCGTGATCTGGTCGGGAAGCTGCTTCACCGAGGGACCTTTCAGTTGCCGTAGTCGCGACCGTCGTCCGAGTCGCACTGGGCGAGATTCTCGCCATTGACGGTCCACAGTTCGTCGAAGACGCGGAAGCCGGCGGCCTTCATGGCGTGGGCCGAGGCGGCGACCTTCTCGGGTGCGCGACCGCCTCCACCGGGCTTCGGGTTGTGGTGCAGGAATCGGCCGGCGTACTTGTCGCACAGCTCGGCGTACTCCTTGGTGTGGAGGATGAAGGCGTGCAGGCCCTTATCGACGTCGTCCGAGGGCATCATCGGCACGGTGGCGGTGGCCGCGGTGGCGACGAAGGCCAAGGCCTGGTCGGCGATCATCTCAGCTCGGGTGCGGGTCTCCTGCTCGTGGAGGACCACGAAGTGGGCGATGCTGTCGAACAGCTCCTCGCCGGCGATGGAACGTCCGGTGTTCAGATCACGCATCAGGTCTGTCATGGGGGGAGTTCACGTCCTGTCGGTCGATCGGGTGCGCCTTGCCGCAGTGAAGGGCAACGCGTTGGTGCCTCGGCGGCGCAGGGGCGGGGAGATGGACAGCCCGCGCCGCCGAGGAGTTCAGGGGGTGCGGACGACGATGGTGTACAGCAGAATGCCTATGACGGAGCCCCAGGTCAGGAGCGCCACCACGCCGCCCCAGAACGTTCCGTCGCTGGTGACCTTCCAGCCGCGTAACCTCACCGGTGGCACTTCTCGACCATCCGTGTGGTGGCTTGCCAGGCCTTGAGGTCTTGCTCGCTTGCTGGACGGCAGTGGTGGTCGTCGGCCTTCCACGAGTACCCAGACGGCCTCGCAAGGGTCAGCAGCTTCTGCTCGGGGTCGACACCCGTGACCTTCGCGATCTGTCCGCGACTGTCGTCGCGGACAATGTCCCCGACCGCGTTGAGTAGCACCTTGTCCGTCGGCTTCGTCGTCATGGTTGTAGTGTCGACCGGTGACAGAGAGTCAGCTAGGGGCATTCGAGGGGTCAAGTACGACCCATAGAAGGGGCGTTGAGGGTGCATGATTGAGGGCATGAGCATCGGGCGCCTGATCTATGACCTGCGGAAAGCCCAAGGATGGTCCCAGTCACGCCTGGCCGAAGAGATCAACGAGCCGTTCGGGACTAACTTGGAACGGGGATACGTTCGCAAGTGGGAGAACGACAAAGTCACCCCCGGGCCGTTCTACCTCCGGTGCCTCTCGGCCGTCCTCGACGTGCCCCTAGCTGCCCTTGAGAGTGAAGTGAAGCGACGTACGTTCCTCACCGATGCCGCAGGAGCTGTAATAGCCCCAGCAGTCGCGTCCGACCTCCTACTCAGAGGCTTCGACGCCAGACTCGCGGGCGGCCCCAGCACTGATACCTGGGAAGGCAAGCTTGCCGCCTACGGCACGGACTACATGAGCATGGGTGCAGCAGACATCCAACGCCGCGTCTCAGGCGAGCTGGTCATCGTCCAGCAGCAGCTCGACAAACCCCAATTGTGGTCCGTGGCCTCCCGGCTGATGACGTTGTACGGCAAGACCTTCCCGGGCTCTGACGGCTCGAAGGCCGTTCACTGGTACCGCATGGCGGCACAAGCGGCCGACCAGTCCGGTGACGATGCCGCACGGGTCTGGGTCCGCGGCAGAGCCGCTATTGCCCTCGGCTACGAAGGCGCATCCCTGGGGGTTGCCAACATTCTCGGCGACCAGGCCCTCGCCATCGGCAAGGACAGGCCGAGCCTGGGGCTTCTCAACGCGATCTACGGCAAAGCTCACTCCGCCGCGATCAGGGGTGACAGAGCCATGGCGCTCGAACTGGACACCCAGGGACGCCGCATCTTCGATCGGTCCGGTTCGTACGAGCAGACCTCGGACTACGCGGTCCCGTACTGGCGGTTGAACGTGTTCCGGTCTCTGTTGCTCGCGCGGCTCGGCGACGAGAAGGGCGCCATCGAGGCCCAGGAAGCTGCCCGGACCGAGCTACCTGAAGAGCTGCCGAGGTTTGCCACCCACCTGGAACTGCACCGCGGACTGATGCTCGCACGGTCTGGGGATCGCACTGGCGGCATCAGCTACGCCCAGTCGGCGATGGATGCCCTGCCACCCGAGAAGCACTCGCTGACGCTACGCATGCTGATGGACGAGATCAGTCGGTGACATAAGTAAGCCCCCGTGCCGGGTTCAGGTCCCGGCGTGGGGGATTGCTGCTGCCCAGGGGCGTCTCATTTGATCCCTTCGGTGCTGACATCGAACAGCTTCTTACCGGTGTCGTCGTTGAAGTGCAGCTCGCCGGGCTGGGTGTTCGGGATGACCAGGACGGTGGCGCCTTCCTTGTGCTCCCCAGGCTCCAGGGTTGTCGTCCCGGACAGGTCGTCTGGGACGCGCTTGTCGTCGGCGAGGTAGCCGATCTCCACGTTGGACACCTTGCCGTCATCGCCGGTCCAGGTGATCGATCCGGTGTATGGCGTCATGCTGATCGCGCGCCCACCGGTGTTGTCGATCTTGAGGGTGACGACGGCCAGCTCCTGGCTCGCCGTGAGGTCACTCTTCACGACTACGTTGGAGACGTCGTCTTCGCTGTACTCCTTGACCGACTTCAGGGTGACGTCCGCAGAGCCCTTCGATGTGGTCTGGTAGTCGTCGCTGTATTCGTTCGTCTTGACGTGTGCGGTCTGGCCGACCTTGAGGGTCGGCGGCCCTTCGTCCGCTACAGCGACCACGTGGTCCCCGCCGGCGTCGTTGCTATTGCCGCTGGAGCCGCACGCTGCCGCTCCGCCGATGACGGCGACCACTACTCCGGCTGCCGCTATGTACTTCTTCATCGCATGCCTCCAACTACTGGTGCGATGGTGGCGATAACTCGGCCGCCGTTGCCGGGAGTTGGCAGGTGGACGACGGAGATCTTGGCGTCGAAAAGCTCGCCCTTCTGGTTAGTCATCGGGGTGGTGATGGTGGCGCCCGGCTCGATCTTCCGGACGCCGCCGGCCTTGGGCTGGCAGAGGGCGCGGAGTTCGCGTCCAGTGAGTTCTTCTTCGTCCCAGCCGATTGCGTCGGTGTGGTCGGCGGAGAGGATGATGCCGCGGTCGTCGAGGGCGACGATGCAGGTGTCTGTGAGGGCGTTCGTCGTCAGGGTGACGGCGGATGCCAGACCGGCCTGGAACACCGTGGTGATGGTTTTAGTGAGCTTCATTCTGCCGAGGCTGAGACTGGCCGCGATGGCGACTCCTACCGTCAGGATCGCGATAGAAGAAAGGTGCTGGTTGAGCACATCAAGCGCTCTTAGCAAAACCAGCACGGCGGTAACCAGCCAGGCGGTGAGAGCTGTCGCCATGGTGACCCGGTACCGGTTTTCATCAGCGGTTAGGATCGCCAGCGGATTCGTCATCTTGAATCCTCCTATCTAGCGTGTTCAACAGTGCCTCTTTATCTGCGTCTGTCAAGCCAGTGATTCGCATGATCTGGGCTTCGACAGCAGCTTGCCGGCCTGTTTCTACTGGCAGGGGGAGCGCTTCAACGCCGGCTTCTACCGGCGTCATATGGCCGGCTGTAACCGATAGGCGTAGCCCGTTGACGCCCAGGAACGAGGCCAGTCGCATCGTGGTCTCCAGGGATGGACGGCCCTTGCCGTTGCGCCACTTACTGACGGCGGCTTCGCTGACGCCCAGGGCTCGGGATAGGTCTCCGCCCGAGATGTCGTCGTTGGCCATCTTCCTGTTGAGCCACTCCGCGAGGTACTCCCGGTCTTCTTTGGTCATGATCTGGTCCTTTTCGAGGGCGTAAGGACTGCGGTTGATCCCCGTTGGCGGCGCCTCTCCCGGAACCGGGTGTCCGAGCCTGACTACCGCTGGAGCGGTAGCTCCTTATATGTCCCAATTGTCGACCCCCCTACCCACAGGTCAAGGGTTACGGCCGCGTCAATTTTTCCGGCACCACCAACTCCCCACCCCTCGCACGGGTTACCCGCCGGTAAAGAATCTCCTGACGGCCCCTCTGCTGCTCCAGTGGGTTACCTACGGGTAAGAAGATCTTCAGACTATTCTTACCTTGGGGGTTGAAAACAGGTTAAATCGGGCGCATGCTCTTAACCAGACGGAACGGGGCAACCCGGTAGAAACCGGAAACCTCACCGTTCGGGACATGTGGAACCCCAATGGCGGTCAGTACCAACCCGGCACAGCGCGGACTTCGCCTCCACCGACAGGGCACCGACCCTCCCCAAGCAAACGGCAGCGACGGAGTAGTAGCGCGCCCCCTGGAGGCAACGCGTGATGGTCCTCGTGAAAACGATCAACCCGAGGTTGAGGGCCGACTGGCTCTTACCCTCACTCTCACTCTCGTGGGGGCCGGGACGTCACATCCCGGCCCCCACGAGAACACCCAACACTTCCGGTGCCTGCGATCAATGACCCGGGACCCAGGAGATCCTCCTTAGGCTTACCGCCCAGGTCCAGATTCAACGGCGAGACAGCAGGCACCGGATGCATTTCCTACCCATCCCCATGGCGGCGCGCCCCACCCGACGGCAACGGCGTGACCTTCGGATCACGAGCCAAGAAAACCTGCCCCCTCAGCAGGCGGTCACGCGCGAGCACCTCGGCATCGAGCCCCAGATACCTTTCGGTTGTCGCCGCCTGCATGTGCCCAAGCCAAACCATCACCACGCGAAGCGCGTGGTCGTGACTCATTTCCTCGCGCAGCCTGTCAAAAAGTAGCCGAGCAACCGACCGGCGAATAACATGCCACGCCTCGCCGCGCTCGATCACAATCCCGCTAGAATCAAGAACTTCCTTGAACTGGCCAGCCGCCCAGTTGTACTGCGGCATCCTTGTCCAGTCATAGTCCCAGACTCCAAATCCAATCCTCTTCTTGCCTGGAAAGAGAAAGAGTTCTGGGTCCTGCAACTTAACCCGCACCAAATAGCGACGGAGTTCACCTTCCAGGTCCGCCGTTACAGGTATTGCGTCATACCTGCCGGTCTTCTTGATCCACACATGGATGACGCCAGACTGGAGGTCGATATGCCTGACTTGAATCTTTCGAATGTCAGATATTCGAAGTGCAGTCTGCATCGCAAGCGCGATCATCATTCGCACGACGGGGTCTTCGGCCTGCTCCAGCAGCAGGAGTAGTTGATCCTGCGTGAGGCGAGTTTTGGGCTTACCTGGTCTCCCCCTCTCTCGGAACACCGGACCGGGAACGGTGATGCCGCGCTTTCTCCAGTCTCGCGAGATCCCGTAGTTGAAAAACGACTTCAGCGCGGATCGAACGCCCGAGGCTGTGTTCGTGGACTTACCGACGACGACGCCGATGTCCCCGTACAGGAACTCGGCGAGATCGCTCCCCGTGATCCCAGCGAACTGGCGGCCCGGGAAGGCCTTGGTCAGTCGCTTGATGACACTTCCGTACTGCTCCCACGTGCCACGTGGGACTCCTGCGTCCTTCATGGCTTGCAGGTACAAGCAGTAGGCCTCGTGGAGGCTGGGGTTAAGTGATCTTGTGGGTTGCCTTCGCATGATGACGCGCCTTCTCACGGACACCCGTAAACGCCATTCTACGTTTTGAGTGCCAACCTGGACAAAAGCACCCACGCTATGCAGATCGTGCAAGGCGTCTTCTACTCGATGCGCTACGAGATCCCCGCCATGCAGGCCGCGGGCAACGGCGGCGCCATCGTGAACGTCGCCTCGATCCTCGGTTCGGTCGGCTTCGCCGGCTCCCCCGCGTACGTCGCCGCGAAGCACGGCGTGGTCGGCCTGACGAAGACGGCCGCGGCCGAGTACGCCGCGAAGGGCATCCGCGTCAACGCGGTGGGCCCGGGCTTCATCGAGACCCCGCTCCTCAAGGAGATGGACAAGGCCGCCCACGACGGGCTCGTCGGGCTGCACCCGGCCGGCCGCCTGGGCACGTCCGAGGAGGTCGCCGAGCTGATCGTGTTCCTGCTCTCGGACCGCGCCTCGTTCATCGCGGGCAGCTACCACCTCGTGGATGGCGCATACACGGCGGTCTGACCCGCCGCGCCGCATACGCCACTTGTGTCACACCTCCACTCATGGAACGGTTCCCGAGGGGTACGGGCAGGGGACCCGGACCGTCCCGATGTGGAGGGCGCGGCGAACGCACATGGCAGGACAGGCACGCGAGTCGTACTTCGACAACGTCAAATTCCTGACGATCGTCCTCGTGGCCTGCGGGCACGCGTGGGAGCCGCTGACCTACGGCTCCCACGCGGTGACGGCGGTGTACCTCACCGTCTACGCCTTCCACATGCCGGCGTTCGCGCTGGTGTCGGGCTATTTCTCGCGCAGCTTCGACATGGCCCCGCACCGCCTGCGGCGCCTGGTGACCGGGGTCGTCGTGCCCTACCTCGTCTTCGAGGTGGGGTACACGCTGTTCTACCGGTGGGCGCAGGACGATCCGGGATATCCGATCAGCCTGCTGGACCCCTGGTATCTGATGTGGTTCCTGGTGGCCATGTTTGTCTGGCGGCTCTCGACACCGCTGTGGCTGCGGTTGCGCCATCCCGTGCTCGTGTCGCTGGCCGTGGGTACGGCCATGTCGATGTGGCCGGGCGCGGGCGGGGACCTGGCGCTCCAGCGGGTGCTGCAGTTCCTGCCGTTCTTCGTGGCGGGTCTGGTGCTGCGGCCCGAGCACTTCGCGCGGCTGCGGACGTGGCGCGTGCGGTGGGTGGCGCTGGGCGTCGCGGGCGCGGCCCTGCTCGCCGCGTACTGGGTGGCGCCGTGGTTCGACGCGGGTTGGTTCTACCACCGGGGCAGCGTCCAGGGTCGGGGCGTGCCCGGGTGGGCGGGTCTGTTCGCGACGCCCGCCCTGTTCGTTCTCGCGCTGGTGCTGAGCGCGTGCTTCCTGGCGTGGGTGCCGGGCCGCAGGCTGTGGTTCACGGCCCTCGGCACCGGGACGATCTACGCATATCTGCTGCACGGCTTCGTCATCAAGTCCTCCCGGTTCTGGGGCTGGTACGACCACCCGTGGCTGCACAGCCCGCTCGGTGAGCTGGCCGTGACGGCGGCGGCGGTCACCCTCATCACCGCGCTGTGCACGGAACCGGTGCGGCGGGTGTTCCGTTACGTCGTCGAGCCCCGGATGGACTGGGCGTTCCGGCGGCCGACAGAGCGACGGCCCCTGCCCGAACAGGCGACTGCCCGCGAGAGGGTCACCTCCGGCGGCGGCTGACGGTCTGCGCGGAGGCGAGCAGCTGGTGCATGCGCTCGGTGAGCGAACCCAGGTCGTCGGCCGGCCGGTGGAAGGCGAGGCGCACGTCGGCCTGGCCGCGCATCCGCTCCAGACGCAGCGTCAGGCCGTGCCGGTCGACGGCGAGCGGCTGGACCCGGACGACGCCGTGCAGGCTGTCCGGCGCGATGAGCCGGGTGAGCTGTTCGACGGCCTCGGGGTGGGCGTCGGCGAGATGGGTGAGCAGGCGGGGCTCGGCGAGTGCGAGCGGGTCGGGCGCGGTGGCGGCGAATTCGTCGAGGTCGACGCCGGTGCGGCCGGACCGGGTCTGCAGGACCGCCCGTTCGGGCCGCAGCACCAACTCCTCACCGCGCGGCAGCAGCTCGCCCGAAAGCCATACCCGTGCGCGCACCCGGTCGCGTACCGGGACGGGCGCCGCGTCGGCGAACTCCAGGAGCGTGGTGGGCCGTCCGTGCGGCGAGCAGAGCACGGCGGCGGCCAGCACACTGTCGGGCGGTGGCGTGATGCGCACCGTCCCGTCCTCGTCGACGCGGTGTGCGCCGACGAGGTCGTCCTGCCCCACATCGGTGGTGACGCCGCAGGTCCATGCGGCGGCGAGCACGGAGCGTGCGTGGGCCGCCGTGCTGGGCACGGCGGCAGCGATCTGTCGGACACCCATCCCGAACCTCCATTAGGTAAGCCTTGCCTAACTTAACCGAGATGATCGATGGCGGTCCACCCCACGCCCGCTCCGTCTTCCTGTGTCGCCCGGTGCCATGAGCGGCGCGGTGCGGTTGACTCGACAGGTGTCCAGATTCCTCGTGTTCCTCGTCGCCGTCGCCGGAGCGGCCGCCGCCCTGGCCCTGTCGCTCCTGCTCTCCTCGTGGTGGTGGTTCGCCGCCGCCCCACTCCTCGCCCTGGCGGCGCTTGGCGTGTGGGATCTGGCCCAGTCGCGCCACTCCGTGCTGCGCAACTATCCGGTCCTCGGGCATCTGCGCTTCCTGATGGAGGCCCTGCGCCCCGAAATGCAGCAGTACTTCGTCGAGCGCAATTACGACGGCCGGCCCTACGACCGGGACGTGCGCAGCATCGTCTACGAGCGGGCGAAGCAGCAGGAGGCCGAGGAGCCGTTCGGCACCGAACGCGACGTGTACGCCTCGGGGCACGAGTTCCTGGTGCCGTCGATGCGTCCGGTCGACCCGCCCGAGCGGCCGACCACCGTCCGCGTCGGCGGCCCCGACTGCACCCGGCCGTACGACATGGCGCTGCTCAACGTATCGGCGATGAGCTTCGGCGCTCTGTCCAGCAACGCGATCCGCGCGCTCAACAAGGGCGCGGCCCTCGGCGGCTTCGCGCACGACACCGGAGAGGGCGGCCTGTCCGACCACCATCTGACGCACGGTGGCGACCTGGTGTGGGAGATCGGCACCGGCTACTTCGGCTGCCGCACGCGCGAAGGCCGTTTCGACCGCGCCGAGTTCGCCGACAAGGTGGCGCACGAGCACGTCAAGTGCGTCTCCCTGAAGCTGTCGCAGGGGGCGAAGCCGGGCATCGGCGGCGTCCTGCCGGGCGGCAAGGTCAACGCGGAGATCGCACGCGTACGGGACGTGCCGGAGGGCGAGACCGTGGTGTCGCCGCCCTACCACCGCGAGTTCGGTACCCCACGCCAAATGGTGCTGTTCCTCGCCGAGTTGCGGCAACTCGCGGGTGGCAAGCCCGTCGGCTTCAAGCTGTGCCTGGGCTCGCGTACGCAGTTCCTCGCCGTGTGCAAGGCGATGGTCGCCGAGGGCGTTACGCCGGACTTCGTGATCGTGGACGGCTCGGAGGGCGGCACGGGCGCGGCGCCACTGGAGTTCGCCGACCACCTCGGCACCCCGCTCACCGAGGGGCTGATCACGGTCCACAACGCGCTCGTCGGCACAGGGCTGCGCGACACCGTCCGGGTCGGGGCGAGCGGCAAGGTCGCCACCGGCACCGACATCGTCAAGCGGCTCCTCCAGGGCGCCGACTTCACGAACGCGGCGCGCGCCATGATGTTCGCGGTCGGCTGCATCCAGGCCCAGCGCTGCCACACGAACACCTGCCCAGTCGGGGTCACGACGCAGGATCCGCGCCGCGTGCGCGCCCTGGACGTCGACGACAAGGCCGAGCGCGTACGCCACTACCAAGAGGCGACCGTGCGCGGCGCGGGGCAGATCATGGCGGCGATGGGTGTGCGGGATCCGCGCGAGCTGCGCCCGGACCAGCTCATGCGTCGCAACACGGCGGACGTGCCGGTCTCCTACGCGCACCTCCACGACTGGCTGGAACCGGGCCAGTTGACCGGGCAGCCGCCCGCGACCTGGGCGGCGGACTGGGCAGCCGCGGATCCCGACCGCTTCTGAATGCCACCCTCCCCCGCGTGCGCCATCGAACAGCGCCAACTCCACGCGAACGAGGGGTGAATATGCCAACCGCCCACGCGGCGCGACCCAGGGCTGCATCATGCCGACATGGACGGTAGTACTGCGCTCCTACGGGAGCTCTTCACACCGGATGAGTACGCCGCGGTACGCAGTCATGCGGACCATCTGGGCGTGACATTGGTCGAGTACGTACGCTCCTCAGCTGCAGAACGGGCCCTGGAGCGGCTCCATTTGACGCGGGCCCTGGAAGCCCGAGCACCGCATCTGGGCGCCTTGCCGATACCACAGGTGGAGCGCTCCCCTTGTGCCGAAGGGGGCTCCTCGCCCGCCATCGACCGGTTCTTCGACACCCTGGCCCACCCGCACCCCACGGAAAGCGGCTGACACGGCCTGAACCGGCCGGCGCGGGGCACTCGGTGCACAGGAGCAGAAGTGGTGTAGGGCCGCGGAACGGCGGGCAGGGGACCGTAACCGATGGGCGAGCCGCGCACCATCCGCCAGGAGAGGAAGTGGTCGTCATGCGTGCGTCGAGGGGCGCCGAGCGGCGTGCCGCGCGCGTGGAATTCCTGATGCCGCAGGGTTCGGGCGCCGCCCGGTGGGCCCGCCGGCTGACCCGTGGATTTCTCGCCGGACGTGCGGGCGAGGGGATGACGGACGCCGAGCTGGTGGTGTCGGAGCTGGTCGCCAACGCCACGGAGGCACAAAGCAACAGCTGCCGGATGAGCCTGTGCCTGCACTCCGGCGAGCTGACCGTGGCGGTGCACGACGACGCGCCCGGCGTCCCCCGCTTGGCGCCGGAGTCGCGGACGGCCGAGTCGGGCCGGGGTATCGCGCTGGTCCAGGCGCTCGCCCGCCGCTGGAGCGTGCGGGCCGACCCGCGGGGCGGCAAGACGGTGCTTGCGGTGCTGACCACCTGCTGAACCACGCTCCGGCGGGGGCGACGGTCGAGCCGCCCCGGCCGGGACCCGGGCTCAGTGTCCGCGCGCGATCCATTCGTCGAGGTTCGGTGCTTCCGCGCCGATCGTCGTGCTGTCACCGTGTCCGGTGCGTACGACGGTCTCGGCCGGCAGTGTGAGCAGCCGGTCCTTGATCGACTCCACGATGGTCGGGAAGTCGCTGAAGGTCCGCCCGGTGGCACCGGGACCGCCCTGGAAGAGGGTGTCCCCGGTGAACACGGTGCCGAGCGCGGGAGCGTACAGACTGACCGCGCCGTGGCAGTGCCCCGGCGTGTGCAGCACCGTCAACTCCACGCCCGCGACACCGATCTTCTGACCGTCCGCCAGCTCGCCGTCCGGCGCGCGGTCCGGGTGCGTGCGCTTCCACAGCTCGGTGTCGGCCGGGTGCAGCAGGATCGGCGCGCCGGTGCGCGCGGCGAGCGCGGGCGCGGCGTCGATGTGGTCGTCGTGGGCGTGGGTGCACACGATCGCGACGAGCCGCCGCTCGCCGACGGCCTCGGCGATGGCGTCGGCGTCGTGGGCGGCGTCGATGACGATCGCCTCACGGTCGTCCCCGACGATCCACACATTGTTGTCGACGTCCCACGTGCCCCCGTCGAGGGAGAACGTGCCGGAGGTCACCAGATGGTCCACGCGTGCCGTGTTCCCGGTCATCAGAACACCACCACCGAACGCAGCACGTCGCCGTGGTGCATCCGCTCGAACGCCTTCTCCACGTCGTCCAGGGCGATCGTCTCGGTCACGAACGCGTCGAGGTCGAGGCGTCCCTGCAGATACAGGTCGATGAGCATCGGGAAGTCGCGCGAGGGCAGGCAGTCGCCGTACCAGGACGACTTGAGCGCGCCGCCGCGCCCGAACACGTCGAGCAGCGGCAGTTCGAGCTTCATCTCCGGCGTCGGCACGCCGACGAGGACGACCGTCCCCGCCAGGTCGCGCGCATAGAAGGCCTGCTCGTACGTCTCCGGGCGGCCGACGGCCTCGATGACGACATCGGCGCCGAAGCCGCCCGTCAGCTGGCGCACGGCCTCGATCGCTTCGGTGGAGCGGGAGTTGACGGTGTGGGTGGCGCCGAGCTCCCGCGCGGTGGCGAGCTTCGCGTCGTCGATGTCGACGGCGATGATCTTCGCGGCGCCGGCGAGCCGGGCGCCGACGACGGAGGCGTTGCCCACGCCGCCGCAGCCGATCACGGCGACGGAGTCGCCGCGGCCCACGTTGCCCGTGTTGATCGCGGCACCAAGACCGGCCATCACACCGCAGCCCAGAAGGCCCGCGGCGGCCGGAGAGGCGGCCGGGTCCACCTTGGTGCACTGCCCGGCGGCCACGAGGGTCTTCTCCGCGAAGGCCCCGATGCCCAGCGCGGGCGACAGCTCGGTGCCGTCGGCCAGGGTCATCTTCTGCTTCGCGTTGTGGGTGTTGAAGCAGTACTGGGAGCGCCCGCGACGGCAGGCACGACACTGCCCGCACACCGCACGCCAGTTGAGAATCACGAAGTCACCGGGGGCGACCTCGCTCACCCCGTCACCCACCGATTCGACGACACCGGCCGCCTCGTGACCGAGCAGGAACGGGAACTCGTCGTTGATCCCGCCCTCCCGGTAGTGCAGATCGGTGTGGCAGACCCCGCACGCCTGGATCTTCACGACGGCCTCGCCCGGACCCGGGTCCGGCACCGTGATCGTCGCGATCTCCACAGGGGCCCCCTTGGCCCGCGCGATCACGCCCTGCACCTGCTGTGCCATGACGGTCAGCCCTCTTTCTCAGTCGCGGCAACTTCACGCTTTGTTACCCGCCCATCCTCGCTCACCGGTGGAGCGGTGAACAGCACCGGTGCCCAGGTCGGGGCGCTCTACTGTGTTCCCGTGCGCGTTCGAACCCAGGCTGCGGCCACCCTCCTGCCCGTCAACGGAACTCTCGTGGCGGTGCTCGTCGTTCTCCTCGTGATCGCGGCGGCGGTGACGGCGGTGTACCGCCTCTCCCCGGACGGGTCGCGCCGCCGGGCCCGCGACATCGCGATCGCCGGGGTCCGGGCGGCGGTCCAGCTGGCCGTGGTGTCGCTCCTGATCGGCTGGGTGGTGCGCCACGAAACGGCGCTGCTGGCCTTCCTGCTGCTCATGCTGGCGGTGGCCGCGCGTACGGCGGGCCGCCGCCTCACCCCGAACCGGACGTGGGTCTGGGCGGCCCTGCCGATCGCGGCGCCGGTGATTCCGCTCGTGGCCTCGCTCATCGCCTGCGGCCTCCTGCCCCTCCGTGGCATCGCCGTGATCCCGGTGGCCGGCATCCTGATCGGCGGCGCGCTCACGGCGACCGTGTTGGCGGGGCGCCGCGCCCTCGACGAGCTGACCGCGCGCAAGGGCGAGGTGGAGGCGTGCCTGGCGCTCGGCCTGCTCCCCCACGAGGCCCGCCTCGAGATCGCCCGCCCCGCCGCCTCCGACGCGCTCCTCCCGGGTCTCGACCAGACGCGGACGGTAGGTCTGGTGACGCTCCCGGGCGCCTTCGTGGGCATGCTCCTGGGCGGGGCGTCACCGGTGACGGCCGGGGCGGTGCAACTCTTCGTCCTGGTGGCGCTGATGGCCGTACAGGCGATCGCGGTGGCGACGACGGTGGAGCTGGTGGCGCGGGGGCGGCTCAGTCGTCCATGACGGCGAGGAGGCCGGAGAGGACGCGCAGGCAGGTCTCGACGTCGTCCTCCGTGAGCTCCCCGTCGACGCCCCGCAGGGTTTCCCGCTCGCGGTCGAGCACGGCGCCGATGACGGTGCGCCCCTCCTCGGTCAGCCGGATCAGGGAGGACCTCTTGTGGGCGGGGTTGGGTGCGGTCTCGACGAGTCCGCGGGCGGCGGCGTCGTTCACCATCCGCTGCACGAACTGTCGGCTCAGCGCCTGGAACCGCCCCATCTGAGGAACCGTCATGGGGCCCCGCCCGTGCAGCATGCTGAGCACGGCCCGCACGCCCACCGACAGCCCTTCGGCCGCGACGTCCCGCTCGACTCTGACGTACGCGCGCCGGTACAGCGGCCCCACGAGGTCGAACACCTCGGAGAGCCGGTCGGCCACGTCTGCGGACACCGGACTGCGCCCTGTCTTGTCGCTAGCAGGCTTGTCACTCACCTCGCCATCATGACACCCAAGTTGTCATTCTGCTTGTAAGTGCACGGCGGTAATGACAACCTGGTTGTCATGTCTGATCTCTCCGACCTCTTCTGGATCGACGAAGGCACCGGCCGCCCCCTCGTCCTGCTGCACGGCGGCTTCCTCGACCACCACATGTGGGACGACCAGATCGCGCATCTGGCGGCGGCCCACCGCGTCATCGCCCCCGACGCCCGCGGCCACGGCCGGTCCCCCAACGCCGCGGGGCCGTTCCGACACACGGACGATCTCGCCGCGCTGCTGCGCCAGTTGGGCGTTGGCCCGGCGGTCCTGGTGGGCATCTCGATGGGAGCCAGTATCGCGATCGACACCGCGCTGGAGCACCCGGCGTTGGTCGGCGGCGTGGTGATCAGCGGCGCCGGCACCAGCGAGCCGTACTTCACGGACCCGTGGACGACCGGGATCTGGACCACCTGGCAGGCGGCGATGGCCGCGGGCGATGTGGCGGCCGCGGTGGAGGCGTTCACCGTCTTCGGGGCAGGCCCGCACCGCACCCTGAGCGACATCGACCCCCGCGTCGTGGACCGCCTGCGCACGATGACGTGGAACACGATGTCCAAGCACACCGCGGAGGAGCCCGACTGGAGCGTCCCCCTCAAGGACACCTGGCTCCGCGCCGCCGCGATCCCGGTCCCGGTCCGCGCCGTCAACGGCGCGCTCGATTCCCCCGACCACATCGGCATGGCGGAGCGCCTGACGAGCAGCGTCACCGACGGCCTGGCGGTCTCGATCCCCGACGTCGCGCACTATCCGAACATGGAACATCCGGAGGCCTTCAACCAGGCGCTCGCGGCGTTCTTGCGCGACATGTGACGGCGCCCGCCAGGATCGCCACGACTCCCGAGATCGCCAGCCCGAGCAGCGCGCCGGCGAACGGCCCGCCCGCGGCGACCCCGCCGAGCAGGCCCACACCTATCGAGTACGAGGCCCAGGCCGCCTCGGCGACACCAGAGGCGACGAGAAACCGGCCCGGCCGTACGTCGACGAGCCCGGCCGACACCGCGCCGACGAACCGCCCGGTGGGCAGGAACCGGATGCCGATGATGAACGGGATCCCGTGCCGACGCACCCGTACAGCAGCCCAATCGAGCAGCACGGCACGCCGCCGCTTGCGCCGCAGCCGCCGCACCACCGGCCCTCCGAACCGCCGCGTCGACCGATACACCAGCAGGTCGCCGAGGATGGCGGCGCCCATCACCACCAGCAGCACCAGGACGAGTTGGAGACGGCCGTCCGCCGCCATGGCCCCAGCACTGACGAGCAGCCACGAATTGGGCACCAGCGGGGGCATGACGCACAGAAAAAGAAGGCCGTAAACCAAGTAGTCGGGCATAACTACAGGTAAAGGTACGAAAGTTAATAAAACGAGAGGGGGCGACGTATCTCGGGGAAACCTCTGGGAGTGACCCCTAGGGGGCGCGGAGTGCGGCTTCACGACCGAAGGGACCGACGCCCAAGTGCCGGTCCAGGACACCACGATGCCCGCGCACGACACGAGACACACTGGGGCAGCCACCCCAAACGAGGTGGGGCTACCCCCCGGCAGCCTCGTACTCGTGCGCGCGCCCGCCGCGCCACTGGATGATCGGCGAGTCCCCGGACACCAGTTGATCGGCATCATCCAGTCCGGCCCGGCGCAGGAACTCGACCAGGTCGTGGTCGTCACAGGCGAGACCGAAGTCCACGCCGCCGACCGTGACCCTTCGCCCTCCGCCCGACGCGGACGACCTGTGCACGACTATCTCCGGCACCATGCACCCACCGCCACCACGAGCTTCGCCCTGCGAGCCAGAGGCGGCGTCACGCCCGACTCCGCGCCCGCCGGCGCAGTTCCGCTTTCTGCGTCGGAGTGAGCTTCTCGCCCGCCAACACCCGGGACAGATACAGCAGACGCCGCCGCAGAGCGGTACGACCGGGCCGATCGGCAAGCTGCCGGTAGGTCGCGTCCCACTCCCGCTGTGTCTGAACGAGGTCTTCAGTGATCGTGTTCCGCATAACCCAGATTAGATCGCGTGTTCGATTTTCAACGCAAGCCGACACGCACGGCGCGGTCGGCACGCGCGCTTATGATCACGCCACGTCAACCAAGGGGCGCTGCTCACCGGATGCAACTCGGGGGAGGGCGCGAGCGATGGGGCGGCCGCCCAGAAAGCAGCACGCGCGAAGCCTGCCGCCAAGCCAGTCGCTGTACTGAAGGCCGGCCATCTCAAGCGCGCGCTGCCCGATGGGCGATCCCTCCCGGGATGGAAGCGGATCGGGCAACCCCTGACGGAAAGTGATGGCTTCCTGTGTGCGCCGTTCGGCGGTTCAGATGCTCGGACGTGGTCGTCGACGGCAACATCAACTTCACACGTGGCGCGCTCAGAACGCCCGACTGGCTCCGCTTCAGGTTCAACGTCTATTCGTGCAGCACCCCAGGTGCGGCCCATGGCCTCTACGAGAAGCTCGACACCGGCGACGAGAAGTTTCCTTCCATGGGTGACGAAAGCAACGCGGAGCGCAAGATGGTCGGCAAGCAGGCGTACTTCGGCACCAAGGTGCGCGTAGGGACGACGCTTCTCTGGGTCTACGTCACAGGCTCGAAGGAAGCTGTCACGGCTGAACGGGCCGAGGCGGCGACGCGGCTACTGACCAAGCGGGTCCAGCAGGCCCACCAGGGTCTGCCCCCTGACGCACAGGCACGCGTCGTCTCCTGAGCGGGGACAGGTCGCGATCACGGCGTGGCAGCGGCGTACGCTCCGGATCATGACCGTTTACGACGCAGTAGAAATCAACAGCCTGCAGGGCGGGTCCGCCGACCCGAGCCAGTACCTCGGCAAGGCCGTCCTGATCGTCAACGTCGCCTCGAAGTGCGGGCTCACGCCGCAGTACACCGCCCTGGAGGAGCTCCAGAAGCAGTACGCGGACCGTGGGTTCACGGTGCTGGGCGTGCCCTGCAACCAGTTCATGGGGCAGGAGCCCGGTACCGCCGACGAAATCTCCGAGTTCTGCTCGGCGACGTACGGCGTCACGTTCCCCATGACGGAGAAGGTCGACGTCAACGGCGAGGAGCGGCACCCGTTGTACGCGAAGCTTGTGGACACGGCGGATGCCGAGGGGCACACAGGCGATGTTCGTTGGAACTTCGAAAAGTTCTTGGTGAACGGTTCCGGTGACGTCGTCGCCCGCTTCTCGCCCCAGACGACGCCGGACGCCCCGGAGGTCGTGGCGGCCATCGAGCGGGAGCTCTCGACCGGCAGCTGAACGAACCGGGAGCGGGCAGGAGGTGCCGGCGGTCCTGCTGCGCCTCCACCTCCCCCGTAGCACCATGGCTACATGCTGTTCGCCCGGCTCGCTCAGGTGTCCCAGGACGTCGCCGCCGCCTCCGCGCGGTCGCGGAAGATCGCGCTGCTTGCCGAGTTGTTCCGGGACGCCGATCCGGACGACGTGCCGATCGTCATCCCGTATCTGGCGGGGCGGCTGCCCCAGGGGCGGCTCGGCGTCGGGTGGCGGGTGCTGAGCGAGCGGGTCGAGGCGGCGCCGGAGCCCCGACTGAGCGTGCAGGACGTCGACGCACTGATGACCGAGCTCGGGGATGTGTCCGGCGCCGGGTCGCAGGCCGAGCGGAAGCGGCTCGTCGGGCAGCTGATGGGGGCCGCGACCGAGGGTGAGCAGCGGTTTCTGTTCGGGCTCGTGACCGGTGAGGTGCGCCAGGGCGCCCTGGACGCCGTCGCGACCGAGGGCCTTGCGCAGGCGACGGGCGCGGCCCCCGCCGACGTACGGCGTGCCGTGATGCTGGCGGGTGGGCTGCAGGACGTCGCGCAGGCGCTCCTCGCCCGCGGACCCGAGGCGCTCGACGAGTTCCGGCTCATCGTCGGCCGGCCCGTGCTGCCGATGCTCGCGCACAGCGCAGGTGGCGTCGGCGAGGCGCTCGCCACGTTGGGTGCCTGCGCCGTGGAGGAGAAGCTCGACGGCATTCGCGTGCAGGTTCATCGGGACGGCGATGTCGTACGCGTCTACACACGGACGCTCGATGACATCACCGGCCGGCTTCCCGAAGTCACCGACGCCGTACGGGAGTTCCCCGGTGACCGGTTCATTCTCGACGGGGAGGTCATCGCGCTCGGCGAGGACGGTCGGCCGCGGGCGTTCCAGGATGTCGCGGGGCGGGTCGGTTCGCGGGTCGACGTCGCGCGTGCGGCGAAGGCGCTGCCGGTCTCCCCCGTGTTCTTCGATGTGCTGTACGTCGACGGGCGGGATCTGCTGGACCTGCCGTTCGCCAGGCGGCACGAGCAGCTGGCCCGGCTCGTGCCGGAGGCGATGCGGGTACGGCGCCTCGTGGTCGAGGACGACGGCGCGGACGCCGCCGAGGCGTTCTTCGCGGACACCCTCACGCGCGGCCATGAGGGGGTTGTACTCAAAGGGCTCGAGGCCCCGTACAGCGCGGGCCGCCGCGGCGCGTCCTGGGTGAAGGTCAAGCCCGTGCACACGCTGGACCTGGTCGTCCTCGCCGCCGAGTGGGGGCACGGGCGGCGCACCGGGAAGCTGTCCAACCTGCACCTGGGCGCTCGCCGCCCCGACGGCACGTACGCGATGCTCGGCAAGACGTTCAAAGGGCTCACCGACGCGCTGCTGACCTGGCAGACGCAGCGGCTGCGCGCCCTGGCCGTCAGTGACGACGGTCACGTCGTGACCGTGCGGCCCGAGTTGGTCGTGGAGATCGCCTACGACGGGTTGCAGCGCTCGACGCGCTACCCGGCAGGCGTGACGCTCCGCTTCGCGCGCGTGGTGCGGTACCGGGAGGACAAGCCTGCCGAGCAGGCGGACACGGTGGAGGCGGTGCTCGCCGCGCATCCCCCGCTCGGCGCGTGACCGTGTCGATGCACGACCGCTCGGCGTACGGCCTCGTATGACTTCGTACGGCCTTTTCTACGCCTGACCGTTTTTTTGCCAAAGCTTGGCGCGTATAGGGTGACGGACATCCATCTAAAGTTGCATCTGCCATCTATTGGTCGCCGGGACAGCGGCCACGCACGGACAAGGGGAGAGACGTGCCCGCTTCACGCCTTAGCAGGACACCATTGCCGGGAATCGGCTACCGCTACGACCTCACGACCCGCGAGCAGCGTCAGCTGTCGGTCGTCGCCCATCGGGACGGGGGCCGCACCCTCAGCGCCTACCGGGCGGACGACCCGGACGCCTGCGACCTGTCGCTCAAGCTGACGTCGGGGGAAGCGACGTATCTCATCGACGCGCTGATGCCCTCGCACCACAGCCCGAACCTGCTGCACACCACCGACCTGGGGCTCGTCGCCGAGCGCATCGAGATTCCGGGCGCCTCGATCTGGAACGGGCGGCTGCTCGGCGAGACGAAGATGCGGACCGATACCGGCGCGTCGATCGTGGCCGTACTGCGCCGCGCCGACGCGATTCCGTCGCCGACGCCGGACTTCCGGCTCGCGGGCGGCGATACGGTCATCGTCATCGGTACCCGCGAGGGCGTCGACGCGGCGGCCATGATTCTGGGGCGGGAGTGACCGCATGCACAGTGCTCTCTTTCTGATCGAATTCGGTGCCATCACCTTGGCACTCGGGCTGCTCGGGCGGCTCGCGGGACGGCTGAGATTCTCACCGATCCCGCTGTACCTCCTGGCGGGACTCGCGTTCGGCGAGGGCGGTCTGCTGCCGCTCGGCGCGAGCGAGGAGTTCGTCGCCATCGGCTCCGAAATAGGCGTGATCCTGCTGCTGTTGATGCTCGGTCTCGAGTACACGGCCAGCGATCTCGTCACCAATTTGAAGACGCAGTATCCCGCCGGCCTCGTCGACATGACGTTCAACGCGCTGCCCGGTGCCATCGCCGCGCTGCTCATGGGGTGGGGTCCCGTGGCGGCCATCGTGCTCGCCGGTGTCACCTGGATCTCGTCCTCGGGCGTGATCGCCAAGGTGCTCGGGGACCTGGGCCGGCTCGGCAACCGCGAGACGCCGGTGATCCTCAGCATTCTGGTGCTCGAGGACCTGGCGATGGCGGTGTACCTGCCCATCATCACGGCGCTGCTCGCCGGTGTCGGCTGGGCGGCCGGCGGACTCACGCTCGCCATCGCGCTCGGCGCCGCGGGTCTGGTGCTGTTCATCGCGGTGCGGTTCGGGCGGCACATCTCGAAGTTCGTCTCCAGCGACGACCCGGAGAAACTGCTCCTCGTGGTGCTCGGTCTGACCATCCTGGTCGCGGGCCTCGCACAGCAGCTCCAGGTGTCCGCGGCCGTGGGCGCGTTCCTCGTGGGCATCGCGCTGTCCGGTGAGGTCGCCGAGAACACGCATACGCTGCTGTCCCCGCTGCGCGACCTGTTCGCGGCCGTCTTCTTCGTCTTCTTCGGCCTGCACACCGACCCGGCGAGCATTCCGCCGGTGCTGCTGCCCGCGCTGCTGCTGGCCGTGGTCACGGCCTGCACGAAGATCGCGACGGGGTACTGGGCAGCGCGCCGGGCGGGGATCTCCGTCAAGGGACGCTGGCGGGCCGGTGGCGCCCTGGTGGCGCGCGGCGAGTTCTCCATCGTGATCGCGGGCCTCGCCGTGACCTCCGGAATCGAGCCACGCCTCGGCCCGCTGGCCACCGCGTACGTGCTGATCCTGGTGATCGTGGGCCCGCTCACCGCGCGGTTCGTCCAGCCCCTCGCGCAGCGGCTTTTCCCGCAGCGCCAGGCGGCGGTCGTGGGCGCGGGTACGGGTACGGGTACGGGTGCGGTTCCCGAGCCGCGCGCGATCGAGCAGTCCGCGCAGGGGGACGCGAAGCCGGACGCGGAGCCGGACACCGAGCCGGGCGGCAAGCCCGACGAGAAGCCGGCCGCCCTGGACGAGCACAGCCGCTGACGAACCTCCGCTGACGCTCAGCACAAACCGCCGAACTCGGCATCCGACGGGGCCGCCCTCCAGACATGGGGGCGGCCCCGTTCTCCATGTCTGCGGAACGGCCCCGTTCCCTCTCCAGTCGCCTGCCATGACCAGGGCGCTTAGCGTGGTGGGCGAAGTCGATCGGGGGGTCCGGTCGTTTGGAGGCCACGATGGATCGCTCGTCCGACACCTCGCAGGCAGGCGCCGAACCCGGCATACAGAACTCCCCGCCCGACGGCGGCTCCGTGCCGTACGCGGGCGGGGGCAGGCACGAGCACCGATGGCTGATCCTCGCCGTGATCGGCCTGGCACAGCTGATGGTCGTCCTCGACGCCACCATCGTGAACATCGCGCTGCCGTCCGCCCAAAAAGACCTCGGGTTCTCCGACGGAAACCGGCAGTGGATCGTCACCGCCTACTCCCTTGCCTTCGGCAGTCTGCTGCTGCTCGGCGGACGGATCGCCGACCTCGTCGGCCGCAGGGCCGTTTTCCTCGTGGGCCTCGTCGGCTTCGCGGTGGCCTCGGCGCTCGGTGGTGCGGCGACCAGCTTCGAGATGCTGGTCGCGGCGCGCGCACTGCAGGGCGCGTTCGGCGCGCTGCTCGCGCCGGCCGCGCTCTCCCTGCTGACGACGACGTTCACCGACCCCAAGGAGCGGGCCAAGGCCTTCGGCATCTACGGCGCCATCGCCGGTGCGGGCGGTGCGGTCGGGCTGCTGCTCGGCGGTGTGCTGACCGAGTATCTCGACTGGCGCTGGTGCCTGTTCGTGAACCTCGCCTTCGCCGCCTTTGCGTTCCTGGGCGGCCTGCGTCTGTTGCACGGCGGGCGTCCCACGGACCGTCCGAAGCTTGACGTACCCGGCACGATCCTGGTGTCGGCGGGCCTGTTCTGCATCGTGTACGGGTTCTCCAACGCCGAGACCCATGACTGGAGCGCGTTCGCGACGTGGGGCTTCCTGGTGATCGGCGCGGTGCTGCTGGCCGCGTTCGCCTGGTTCGAGACGCGCGCCACGCATCCACTGCTGCCGCTGCGCGTGCCGCTCGACCGGGATCGCGGCGCGTCGTACCTGGCGATGTTCATCGCCGGTGCGGGCATGTTCGGCGTATTTCTCTTCCTGACGTACTACTTGCAGCAGATCCTGGGGTTCTCGCCGGTGCAGACCGGTGTGGCGTTCCTGCCGATGGTCGCCTGCATGATCTTCTCGTCGATGATCACGCAGAACTCCCTCGCGCCGAGGTTCGGGCCGAAACCGATCGTTCCGCTGGGCATGGCCCTGGCGGTGGGGGCGATGATCTGGCTGACCTTCCTCGACATCGACAGCACGTACGCCGGTCATGTGCTGCCGCCGACGTTGGTGATGGGCCTCGGCATGGGCATGATCTTCGCGACGGCCATGAACCTCGCCACCTCCGGTGTCGCGACGCACGACGCGGGAGTCGCCTCCGCGATGGTCAACACCAGCCAGCAGGTGGGCGGTTCGATCGGCACGGCGCTGTTGAACACGCTGGCCACGACCGCCGCGACCAGCTACCTCGTCGGCAAGCGGCCCACACCGCTGGTGCGGGCACAGGCCGCGATCGAAAGCTATTCGACCGCCTACTGGTGGTCGGCTGCCTTCTTCGGCGTCGGCTTCGTCGTGACGCTCCTCCTGTACCGGCCGGGGCCGCCGAAGGTGATGTCCGGCGAGGGGTCGGCCGTGCACATGTGAGGCGGGGCGGGGCGCGCGGCGGCTGCGCCGGTGCGATCGGCTCGTACGCCGTCGATTCGTGTGGCTTCGGTTCTCCCGACTTCGGTTCGTACGCCGTCGGTTCGTACGCCGTCGGTTCGTACGCCGTCGGTTCGTACGGTCCGCCCAGGGGGCATACCCCCTGAGCACAGTCCGCCCGCCGGGCAAGTGGCAGGACGGGTGGCTGCGTCGCGCGGGGCGGACGAGACAGTGGCAAGGGGACCGTCATGCGTGGCGTGCCGTACGAGGCGAACCAGGTGGACAGCGAGCGGCTGGCGACGGCGTTCGTGGAAGTGGCCGACGCCGCCGTACACGGTGGTGCGCAGGCCCTCGGTGCACTCGTCGGCAACTGTGTGTCGCTGCTCGGAGTCGCGTCGGCGGTGGCGGTGCTGAACCCGCCCGCGACCCGGGTCGAGGTCGCGGCGTCCGACCCACGCGGCCTGCGCCTGGAGCGGGCCGCACTGACCTGGGGCGAGGGCCCCGGTCTGGACTGCCGCAGCTCCGCCACGGCCATCAGCGGCGTTCCGCTGGCGCATCCGTACGCGCGCGCCAACTGGCCGTCGTACACGGCGATGGCGCGCAGCCTGGGCTTCGCGTGTGTGGTGGCGGTGCCGCTGCGGGCCTCGGACCGGGCGGTGGGCTCGCTGAGCCTGCTGTCGGAGCGGCCGGGGCCGATCGGGCCCCTGCGGTTGCGTCTGGGGCAGCATCTCGCGGACGCGACGGCGTTAGGGGTCGTGCCGCGGGGGCGGGCCTGAACGAGCACCTGCTCCTCCCCCGCGTCCGCGGCCTGGGGGTTTTCCCCCAGCAAGGTCGGAGGACAACCTCGTTCCGGCGGATCGTCCCGCTTCCTAGCGTGGATGTCACACGAAAGATGCGACGTCGGAGCACGCGGGCAGAGGGAGTCGGGATGATCGAGGCCAGGGGTCTCACCAAGCGGTACGGCGAGACGGTCGCCGTTGAGGACCTGAGTTTCCGGGTGCGCCCCGGGAGCGTCACGGGCTTCCTCGGGCCGAACGGGTCGGGGAAGTCCACGACCATGCGCATGATCATGGATCTCGACCGGCCGGACGCCGGGCACGCCACCATCGACGGCCGCCCGTACGCGGAGCTGGACTGGCCGTTGCGCCAGGTCGGCGCGTTGCTTGAGGCCCGCACATTCCATCCGGGCCGCAGCGCGCGCAGCCATCTCGCGGCGCTCGCCGCGGGCGGTGGCATCGACCCGGCGCGGGTGGACGCGGTCCTTGAGACCGTCGGTCTGGCCGCAGTCGCGCACAAGCGGGCGGGTTCGTTCTCGCTCGGCATGGCGCAGCGCCTCGGGATCGCGTCGGCGCTCCTGGGCGACCCGGCGGTGCTGCTGTTCGACGAGCCGGTGAACGGCCTGGACCCCGAAGGCGTCCGCTGGGTACGGGAGTTGCTGCGCTCGCTGGCCGCCGAGGGACGTACAGTCCTGCTGTCGAGCCATCTGATCAGCGAGATGGCCCTCACGGCCGACCATCTCCTGGTGATCGGCCAGGGCAGACTGCTCGCTGACACATCGGTCGCCGAACTCACTGCGGACGGACGGTCGTTGGAGGAGTCGTTCTTCGCGCTCACCGGCGGCGCGGCCGTGTACCAGGCAGGAGGAGCCCGATGAGCACCATGCCGTACACGCCCGCCTTGGCGGGGCACTACGGCTTCCGGCAGGCCGCCCGGATGGAGTGGATCAAACTGCGGAGCCTGCGCTCGACGATGTACGCGCTGCTCCTCACCGTGGTCGGCATGATCGCCATGGGCGTCGTGACGATCGCCAACACCAAGGCGCCGCAAGGGGCTTCGAAGGTGGCGTCCTTCGACCCGACGAACAACGTCTTGGCGGGCGTGGCCCTCGGTCAGCTCATCATCGGCGTGCTGGGCGTCCTCGTGATATCAGGCGAGTACTCGTCGGGGACGATCCGCTCGACGTTGGCCGCGGTCCCCGACCGGCGGCTCGCGCTGGCGGCGAAGGCCGCGGTGTTCGGCGGGCTCGCGCTGGCCATCGGCGAGGTGGTGACGTTCGTGACGTTTCTCGCGGGGACCGCGGCGCTCTCCCCCGGTGTGCCGCGGCCCTCGCTCGGTGACCCCGTCGTGCTGCGCGCCGTGCTGATGTCGGGCGCGTATCTGGCGATGGTCGGCCTGATGGGCCTTGGGATCGGCGCGATCACCCGGCACACGGCGAGTGCGATAGGTGTCCTGGTCGGCATCACGTATGTGCTGCCCGCGCTGCTGGCCGGGACCACGGGGCCGGCGGTCGCGAAGTTCTTCCCGACGATGATCGCCGGCAATTCGCTGGCGGTGACGGTGCCGGTCGACGGGATGCTGTCGCCGTGGGCCGGGTTCGGGGTGCTGTGCCTGTACACGGCGGCGTTCCTCGCCGTGGGCGACCGGCTGCTGGCGCGCCGCGATGCCTGACTTCCCCTTCGTCGGCCTGCCGACCGTGCGGGCGGCGCTGACGGCCTGCGTGACGCGGCGGGCGTGGGCGGAGGCGGCGTACTGCCTCCTGTGCTACGCCCCCGCGCTGGCGGGTTTCCTCCTCGTCGTGGTCGCCCTGGCTCTGGGGTCCGCGCTGACTCTGACGGTGGTCGGGGCGGTTCTCGGCGCGGTGTTCCTGCTGGCCGGGCTCTACCTGGCCCGCGGCCTCGGCGCGCTGCATCGAAGCCTTGCCGGTGTGCTGCTCGGCGAGCGGGTGCTGGCGCCGGGCCCGCCGCCGGCCGAGGGCGGGATGTTCGCGCGCGTGGAGGCGCGACTGCGGGACGGGACTGCGTGGCGGGCGGTCGCGTACGTGCTGGTGAAGCTGCCGCTGGCGACGGTGGGCCTGTACGGGGTGATGTGGTGGGTGATCGGCGCGGTGAACATGGCGGCGCCGGTGCGGTGGGCGTTCACGCCGGAGGACCTGACGCTGGTGACGCCGTTGCCATGGGGTGGGCAGCCGCAGGTGCACTCGCTGACCGGTGCGTTCGGTGCCGCGCTGCGGGGTGTGCTGATCGTAGTGATCGCGCCGTGGCTGATACGGATCGCCGTCAAGGCGGATCGCACGCTGATGCCGGCGCTGCTCGGTCCCGGCGAACTGGCGGACCGTGTACGCGACTTGGAGGAGAAGCGGGCGCTGGCGGTGGAGGAGGCCAATGAGCGGCTGCGCCGGCTCGAGCGGGATCTGCACGACGGGGCGCAGGTCCGTCTGGTGGCGCTCGCGATGAGTCTGGACATGGTGCGTGAGCAGTTGGACGACCGGGACCGGCCGGAGCTGCACCGCATGGTGGAGGCGGCGCGGGACAACGCGACGGAGGTCCTCACGGAGCTGCGCGATCTCTCGCGTGGCCTGCACCCGCCCGCGCTCGACGGCGGGCTCGGTGACGCGCTGAGCACGCTCGCGGCGCGCAGCACGCTACCGGTGGACGTCAGCGTGGATCTGCCGGAGCGGCCGGCGCCCGCGATGGAGAGCCTGGCCTACTTCTGCGCGGCGGAACTGCTGGCCAACGCGATAAAACACAGCGGGGCGCGGCACTGCGGGGTGGAGTTGGCCGCCGGGGACGGCACGTTGCGGCTGCGGGTGACGGACGAAGGGAAGGGCGGTGCACGCGTGGAACCGGGCGGCGGTCTCGCGGGCCTGGTGCAGCGGACCCGGACGGTGGACGGGTCGCTGGAGGTGACGAGCCCGCCGGGCGGGCCGACAGCGGTGACGGTGTCGCTGCCGCTGCACACGTAGGCGCGGCGGAGGCGAGAGCGGGCGGGAGGCGGGAGGCGAGAGCGCGAAGTGAATACGGACAGAACTACGGACGGAACTACGGGCAGGACTACGGAGAGATCACGTGAGACGATCCCGGCCATGCGCGTAGTCATCGCCGAGGACGCCGCTGTGCTGCGGGAGTTGCTGGCCCAGATGTTGTCCATGCGGGAGCACGAGGTCGTGGCGGCGGTGAGTGACGCGGATGCGCTGCGAGCGGCGGTCGCGGAACACCGGCCCGACGTGACAGTCGTCGACATCCGCATGCCGCCGACGCACACCGACGACGGGCTGCGCGCGGCGATCGACATCCGGCGCGAGCAGCCAGGGACCGGTGTGCTGCTGTTCTCGCAGTACGTGGAGACGAAGTACGCCACGCGACTGCTCGCCGAGGGCTCGGCGGGCGTCGGATATCTGCTGAAGGAACGGGTGGCGAACGTCGCGGAGTTCACGGACGCGCTCACCCGGGTCGCGGCGGGCGGCACCGCGCTTGACCCGGAGGTGGTGACGCAGCTCGCGGGCGCGGGCCGGGCGACCGAGGAGCTGAGTTCGCTCACGGAGCGGGAGCGGGACGTGCTGGAGCTGATGGCGGAGGGCCGGTCGAACGCGTCGATCGCCGAGTCGCTGCATGTGTCGGCGGGCACGGTGGAGAAGCACGTCGCGGCGGTCTTCGGGAAGCTGGGGCTTCCCGTGTCGGAGGATCACAATCGCCGTGTACTCGCGGTCATCCGGTTCCTGCACCGAGACTTGGCGCATGGCTGATGGGACGAGGCGAGGAAAGCGCAGCGCGGGCCTGCTTCTCTTCCGGCGCGCGGCGGGAGGGGCGGAAGGGGTCGAGGTGCTGCTGGGGCATATGGGCGGCCCGTTCTGGGCGCGAAGGGACGCGGGCGCGTGGGGTGTGCCGAAGGGCGAGTACGAGCCGGGTGAGACGCCGTGGGAGGCGGCGCGGCGGGAGTTCCAGGAGGAGCTGGGACTCCCGCCGCCGGCAGGGACCGCGCTGCCGCTGGGTGAGACGGTGCAGTCCGGCGGCAAGCACGTGACCGTGTGGGCGGTGGAGGCGGATCTGGATCCGGCGGAGATGGTGCCGGGGACGTTCACGATGGAGTGGCCGCGCGGTTCCGGTCGCATGGCGGAGTTTCCCGAGCTGGACCGGGTGGCCTGGTTCGGCCTCGATCCGGCGCGGGACCGGATCGTGAAGGCGCAAGCGATCTTCCTCGACCGGCTCGCGGCTCAGGTGTTCTGAACCGGGCGATCGTGCCAGCGGCTCTTCAGGCGTGCGCCGCGGTGCGGTGACTGCGGACAGTGATCAGCGGCGATGATCCAAGGGGCGGGCGTCTGACGGGCCTGCCCGCGGGTACCCGGGATCGCCCCGCGGCCCGCGTTGCGCGCGTCCGTGGCGCGCGGGAAGGTCATAGGAACCCCGCAGAGGAGGTCGGCAGCATGCCCATCGCGACGGTCAACCCGGCGAACGGCGAGACCCTCAAGACGTACGAGGCCCTGTCCGCGAAGGAGATCGAGCGCAGGCTCGCCCTGGCGGCGCGCGCCTTCGACTCGTACCGGACGACGACGCTCTTCGATCGGGCGAGGCTGCTGCAGCGGGCCGCGGACCTGCTGGAGGCGGACGCGCCCGACGTCGCCCGCACGATGACGACCGAGATGGGCAAGCCGGTCGCGGCGGCTCGGGCCGAGGCGTTGAAGTGCGTGAAGACGATGCGTTGGTACGCGGAGCACGCGTCGGAGCTGCTCGCGGACGAGCATCCGGCGGAGTCTGACGTGCACGATTCGGGCGCGGTGCGGGCGCACGTGCGCTATCGGCCGCTCGGCCCGGTGCTCGCGGTGATGCCGTGGAACTTCCCGCTGTGGCAGGTCGTGCGGTTCGCGGCGCCCGCTCTCATGGCCGGGAACGTGGGCCTGCTCAAGCATGCGTCGAACGTGCCGCAGACCGCCCTCTACCTGGAGGATCTCTTCCACCGGGCCGGTTACCCCGAGGGTTGTTTCCAGACGCTGCTGATCGGTTCGGGCGCGGTCGAGGGGATTCTGCGCGACGAGAGGGTGGTCGCGGCGACGCTCACCGGCAGCGAACCGGCCGGCCGTTCCGTGGCCTCGATCGCGGGCGACGAGGTGAAGAAGACGGTCCTGGAGCTGGGCGGCAGCGACCCGTACGTGGTGCTGCCGTCGGCGGACGTGGCGAAGGCGGCGGAGAAGGCCGTTACGGCGCGCGTGCAGAACAACGGTCAGTCGTGCATCGCGGCCAAGCGGTTCATCGTGCACGAGTCGGTGTTCGAGGAGTTCCGGGACGCGTTCGTGTCCGGCATGCGGGAGCTGCGGGTGGGCGATCCGCTCGACGAGGACACGGACGTCGGCCCGCTCTCCAGCGAGCAGGGGCGCAGCGATCTGGAGGAGCTGGTCGACGACGCGGTGGAGAGCGGCGCGACCGTGCTGTGCGGCGGGCAGCGACCGAAGGACTTCGCCGACCACGGCTGGTTCTACGAGCCGACCGTCATCGCCGATGTGACCCCGGAGATGCGTATCCACCTGGAGGAGACGTTCGGTCCGGTGGCGACCCTGTACCGGGTCGCGGACCTGGACGAGGCGATCGCCGTCGCCAACGACACGCCCTTCGGGCTGAGTTCCAACCTGTGGACCGGTGACGAGGACGAGATCGAGCGCTTCGTGCGCGACAGCCAGGCCGGCGGCGTCTTCGTCAACGGCATGACGGCCTCGCACCCGGCCCTCCCCTTCGGCGGCGCGAAGCGTTCCGGCTACGGCCGCGAGCTGTCGGACCACGGCATCAAGGAGTTCTGCAACATCACCACGGTGTGGATCGGGGCCTGACAGCAACACGTCGACGGCTCCCCCGCGGCGAGCCGTCGACGCACGGGCGACCCGCCCCGGCGAGCCGCGCCCCCGCGCACAGCCCGTGCAACAGGTCGCTCCCGGAGCTGTGGCCGACGGCGAGCAGGTCGCTGACCGGTGCGGCCAGATCCGCGCCGGTTGCCGCCGCGTGCAGCAGCGCCGCCACCTGCGGAATGCAGTGACCGTCGGCGGCGTGCCGCAGGAGCGCGGCCGAGACCGGAGGTGTACGTGTTCCGGCCTGTTCCGCGGTGGCTACGAGGACGGGCAGCCAGGTGGCTGGCAGCGGGGAGAGGCGGGCGGCGAGCAGCAGGCCGCACAGAAAGTCGTCGCCGGATGGAGTGGCTCCGGGCCCCAGACCCAACAGGTCATCGGCAGCGCGGCGTCCCGCACCGACGGCCCCGTGCGCGAGGGCGCGGACGAGCACGGTCGCCGCGGGGCGGGCCTCGGCGGCCAGGGGGCGGGGCGGACGCAGCCGTGCGAGCCGGTCGAGGGCGGGGCCGTGCGGGGTGTCCTGGACGCGGGGCGGCGCCCAGAACTCCCCAGCGGCCAGCCGCAGATGCCCGACCGCGACGCGCCCGCCCCCGATCCGGCCCGCGTCCCCGACCGCCACGCCGCCGAACGGCCGCTCCCCCGCCGCCCGCGGCAGCACCACGGCGGTCGGCACGCGCACGGCTCCGGGCACGATCACGGCGAGCGCGGTGTCACCGTCGTACGGCAGCAGGTACAGGGCCTGCCGGGCGACGGCCATGACACGGGCGGGGCGTGGCGGCCCGGCCAGCAGGGTGCGGGTCAGGGTGCTGACGGTGCAGGGCAGGTGGGCGGGGCTCATGCCCGGGGAGCAGCCATGTCGCCGGCCGCCTCCGAAACCGCGAACCCCTCCGGAATCGAGGCCGCCTCCGGATCCCCGAACGGCTCCGGAACCCCGAACGCCTCCAGCGCCTTGCGGAAGCACTCCAGCGGCGCGTGTGCCAGGCCCGCGCCGATCTGGCCGATGCCGGGTTCGCGGTGTGCGATGCCCGTGGTGACAACCGGTTCGATGCCGGTGTCGAGGACGGCCCGCACGTCGATGCCGACCGGTGAGCCGATGCCGCCGAGGGCCGGCAGCCGGTAGGCCTCGTGCCGGGCGAGCGTGATGCGGGCCATGTCGCGGCTGGTGCGCAGCGCCTCCTCCACGGTGCCGCCGACGAAGCCGGTGATGGCGGGCGCGGCGGCGAGGGCGAAGCCGCCGAGGCCGTTGGTCTCGGTGATGGCGCTGTCGCCGATGTCGGGGTTGGCGTCCTCGGGCCCGTATCCGGCGAAGTACAGGCCCCGCACCTCGGCGGCGGGCGCCGTGAACCAGGCGTCGCCGAGGCCGCTGACGCGGATGCCGACCTCGACGCCGTTGCGGGCGAACGCCGTGACGAGTGTGGAGTGGGCGACGCCGTGGGCGGCGGAGGTGGCGAGTTTGGCGGCCGCCATCGAGAAGTTGAGGAACCAGTAGTGGTTCCCGGCGAGGAACTCCAGGACCTCGGGGCCGTGCGGAACGCGCGCGAGCGGCGCGGCGATGTCCCGCAGCAGCAGCGCGGAGGCGGCGGTGTTGCGGCTGTGGCACTCGTCGCCCATCTGGAGTGCCTGGGCGACGACGGAGCGCAGGTCCACGCCGTCGGGCCGGTCGGCGAGGGCGGCGCGCAGCGCGGGGGCGAGTACGTCGGCCATCCAGCGCAGCCGGTCCATCACGTCGTCGCCGAGCGCCCCGTAGCGCAGGCAGCGGCCCGCTCCCTCGTTGAGGTTGGCGTAGGCGCGTCGCCCGGTGGCCGGGTCCTCGACGACGAGCACGGACATGGACGGGGAGGTGATGCCGCCCATGGGGCCGACGGCCTCGTGGTGGTGGCACGGCTCGAAGCGCAACGCGCCCGAATTCGCGAGGAGTTCGGCCTGTTCCGGGGTGTCGGCCCAGCCTTCGAGCAACGCGGCACCGATGACCCCCGCACGCATCGGGCCGCACATGTGGGCCCAGTCGACGGGCGGTCCGGCGTGCAGGAGGACGCGTTCGCCGGTGGCCCGGTCGTCGAGCACCGGCAGGACGTCGCGGGCGGTGCGCACGTCGCGCCACACGGGTCGCACGGCGAGCAGCCGGTCGACTGCCGTGCGGTTGGCCGCCTCGACTGCTTCATGGCCGGTGAGTTCGGCCAGCTTCCAGGCGAGGTCGGGGTCGCCGCCCGCGGGCGGCCGCCAGTCGAGGGTGCTGACGTGGGCGCCTGCGGTGCGAGGCACATCACTGAAGTCGGCCACGCCGACGGCGGCGATACGTGGCGGGGTGTCGCCCGCGTTGAGCAGATCGGAAACGAGGTGAGGGGTCATGTGCGGCCTCCTGGATGAAAGTTGGCGTGGGGCGGGACGGGCGGGCGTCACGCGATGGCTGGCGGGCGGTGAGGCGAACTGGCGTCACCCAACGGACGGCGTGCGGTGAGGCGGAGGCCCTCACGCGACGGTCGGCGCGGGCCGGTGTTCGGCCGTCTCCGGCAGCGGCACCCGGGACCCGGCGTCCGCCCGCACCTGGCGGCGCGAAAGGCGTCAGCCGCAGCGTCGAGCAGGCGGCTTCAGCCGCGTCGAAGCGGCATCACTGTCCCGCCCTCGCCGCAGGCACCAACTCCGCCGCGTCCCGTCGCGGTTCGTCCCCCGCCTCCACCAACGACACCGCCCACTCCGCCGCATCCGTGCTGGTCGGCGCCAACAGCGCACCCGCCTTCTCCAGGCGCGCCCGCACCGCGTCGACGTCCTGTGGGTCGCCATCCGTGCCGACGACGAAGGCGATGACCGGCGGCCGCCCCCGCTCCCCGGCCCGTTCCAGCTCGGTCGCGAGCGGCCCGGCAGGGTCTGCGCCCGCGCCGTGTCCGAGGACGACGTCCAGGACCACGGCCGCGGTGTCGGGATCGGACAGTGCGGCGCGCAGATGGGCGGCGCGCACCGTGGGGTCGATCATCGGGTGGGGGCGGCCCGCGGTGTAGGCGTCGTCGCCGAGGTCGAGCACCACGTGGCCTCCAGGCAGGGCAATTTGGCGACCGGGAACGTAGGGGTCGACGGCTGTAACAGCCCCCGGCAGCAGTTGCCGCGCCTCGTAGGCGAAGGTTCCGCCCGCGTACAGGGCGCGGAGGTACCGTCCGGGTCCCGCGTCCACGGCGGGCGGCGCCCACTGCGGTGCCCGTACGCCGCCGAGGGTGCGCACCACCGCGCGGACCGCGTCGCGCAGGGTGCCGACAACGGTGACGGAGCCCGACGCCCCGTGCCGCCCGGCGCCCGCGAGATCGCCGAGCGCGGCAGGCCTTTCGGTACCGAGGAACGCGGCGACGACCGGCTTGCCCGTACGTCCTGCACGGGCGATGACGCGCTCGGCCACCTCGGGCGCGGGCGGCTTCGACACCAGCACGATCAACTCGCAGCCGGGGTCGGCGGCGAGCAGGTCGAGCGCGTCGAGCGTGGTGCGCGCGCCGACCTCCGCGCCGAGGTCGCGGCCGCCGGTCCCGATCATCTGCCGGACCCCTTCGCCTGCGGCGTCCAGTAGGCAGGACACCTGCTGAAGTCCCGTTCCAGAGGCGCCGATCAGGCCGACGCGGCCGGGGCGCAGGACGTTGGCGAAGCCGAGCGGGACACCGTCCAGGACGGCGGTGCCGCAGTCGGGTCCCATGGCGAGCAGGCCGCGACGGTGTGCCTCGTCCTTGATGCGGATCTCCTGTTCGACGGGGACGTTGTCGCTGAAGACGAAGGCGTGCATGCCGCAGCGCAGCGCCTTGAGCGCTTCGGCCGCCGCGTACGGGCCGGGGGTGGAGATCAGCGCGAGGGCGGTCGCCGGGTCGGCCTCGGTGAGGGCGCGCGGCACCCGGGCGTCGGGCTCGGCGCTCTCGGAGGCGGCGGGCTGTTCGAGCAGCGCGGGCACCTCGCCCAGGGCGTGCTCGATCGCGTCGGCGGTGCCGCGCAGCGCGACGATCAGGTCGGCGGGGCGTGCGACGCGGCCGTCGTCGGTGAGGAGTTGGGCGTCGGCGAGCAGCCGCAGGTTGGGTTCGGTCGCCATGACGAGGCTGGCGGCCGTGATGCCGGGCAGCCCGGTGAGGTGCTGGGCCGCGCGCATGAGCGCGACGGAATCGGCGTAGGCGTCGCACCGCACGGAGTTCGACGTCAGGGTGTCCGGGGCGGGGTGGCCGTCGGTGGCGGGCGGGGTGGGCTCCATGGCAGCGACGCTACGGCCGCCACCCGGGCGCGGTCTTCGGCGAGCGGTGCCAGCGCGCGGGTGTGGATCACCGGCACCGGCTGACAGTGACCGGGCCGCCGACGACGCACCAGCATGTTCGGGGACACCCGCAGCCCTACCCCGCCGCGTACCGACGCCGCCACGGTGGCCGAAGCGCCGGTCCGGCCACCGTCAGTGCGCGCGTGCGCTGAGCAACCGGTGGGCGTGGACGGCCAGTTCCGTCTGGAGGCGGCGCATCGGGTCCTTGTCGGGTGCGCCGGTAAGACGTTCGATCTGCTTCAGGCGGTAGCGCAGCGTGTTGTAGTGGATGTGGAGTTCCTCGGCTGCCTCGACGCCGTTGCGGTCGTGTCGCAGATACACGGTGAGGCTGTGCACGAGGCTGCCGTCGTGCCCGGCGTCGTAGGTCAGCAGGGGGCCGAGGGCGTCGTCGACCAGTGCGTGGAGTTCGCCCGCGGGCAGCTGGTCAAGCAGCCGGTACACCCCGCTCTCCTCGTGGAGCCGGACGAACGAGCGGGCGGGGCCCTCCAGCTCACGGCCGAGCGCGAGCGCGCTGAGTGCCTCGCTGTGGCTGAGGTGGAGTTCGGTGAAGTCGCCGCGGATCGTGCCCGCCGCGACGGCCACGGTGCGCCCCGGGCAGGCGGCGGCAACTGCGCGTCGCAACGCCTCGCAGCGACCGCGCAGTTCGGCGCCGTCGGGGGCCACGAGGGCGGTGAGGCCTCCGGGGGTGCCCCAGGCGGGCGTGTGGGCTCCCAGTGCGGTGCGGGCGGCGGCGAGCAGGCGTTCCTCGGCGAGGCGGGCGCCGCCGCCGTCCGGGGGCGCCGCGGCCTCGACGACCACGGCGGCGCGCGGGCGCTCCAGGTCCCAGCCGAGGGCCGCGGCCCGGCGCGCCGACTCCGCGCGGTCGCGCGGCGGGTGGGAGACGAGTTCGGTCAACAGCAGGGTGCGGTACCGGCGTTCGCGCTCGGCCAGTACGCGTTCCTGCACGGCGAGCATCCCGGCGAGGCTGGCCACGTGGTCGGCGGCGGTGCCCCACTCCTCGCCGGGCGTGCAGCCGGGCCCGGCCCATAGGGCGACCTCGCCGGCGCTGCGGTGCCCGACGGCGATCGGCCGGGTCACGGACGCGGGGGTGCCCTCGGGCACGTCCCCCGCCGCCGCGAGGAGAGTGCCGTCCGGGCCGCGGATCGCCGCGGGGCAGCCGGTCTCCGCCGCCAGCAGGACGACGAGTTCGCCGTAGGAGCCGCCCCCGAGGACGGCCTGCGAGAGCCGGTCGCGCAGCGCCTGCGAACGCTCCAGGCTGAGCGCCTGCCGGTTGAGTACGGTGCCGATGACCTCGGAGAGGATGTCGTTCAGCATGACGTCGCCGAGCAACTCGACGATGGGGAAGCCCAGTTCGTCGGCGCTGCGCAGCATCGGGGCGGGCAGCCGCGGCAGGTAGGGGCCGACCTTCACGCCGAGGGCCGCAAGTCCGCGGTCGGCGAGTTCGGGCACCAGGCCGGTGAGCGCCTGCTCGTCGTCGCGGACCGCGTAGGCGGTGGTGAGGAGGAACTCGCCGCCGCGCATCCAGCGGATGATGTCCGGCACTTCCATGATGTTGGCGACCCTGATGCCGCGGCGCGCGCCCGCCTCCCCGGCCACCAGACGGGCACCCGCGAGCGCGGGCAGCTCCAGCGCCTGTGCCACGGTCAGGGCCGCGGCGCCGGCGGGGCCGGGTGCCGTCACAGTGCGCGGAACAGGGGTCACGCAGCTCACTATGGGCGCCCCCGCGAGGGCTGTAAACGCTCATGACACGAGGTTGTATACGATCCTCGGATACGGTGACGGTGCCGACGCCCACCCCCATCCGGCCGCCCCTGAAGCACTGTCAGCGAGCGTCAACACCCCCGCGTACACGCTGGCACCGGCTGCCCATGACCGCCGCGCCCGGCGTTCCTATCGTCCTGACATGCCTCCAGGAACCGCGCCCCCACCAGCCGCTTCCCCCGTGCGGCCGCCGGCCGTCACACACCCTGCCGCCCCTGTCACCGTCCTCGCCATCGGCGGCAACGCGCTCCTCAGCGGCGGACCGCGCGCCACGATCGCGGAACAGTTCGCCGCCGCCCACCAGTTGGCGCGTCCGGTGGCCGAGCTCGTCCGCGCCGGGCACCGCGTGGTCGTCACGCACGGAAACGGCCCGCAGGTCGGCTTCATCAAGCGGCGCGCCGACCTCGCGGCCGAGCTCGCCCCCGAACTCCCGTTGCTCGACCTCGACATGTGCGTCGCCGACTCGCAGGGCAGCATCGGCTACATCCTCGTACGCGGCCTCTCGGACGCCCTGCCGGCCGGGTCGCGGCCCGTCGCGCTGCTCACGCACACCGTCGTCGACCCGGACGACCCGGCGTTCGCCCGGCCCACCAAGCCCATCGGCGCCCACTACGAGCGCGCGGAGGCGGAGCGGCTGGCCGCCCGGTACGGGTGGGCCGTCGCCGATGACGCGGGGCGTGGGTGGCGCCGCGTGGTGCCCTCGCCGGCGCCACAGGCCGTCGTCGAACTCGATGCCATCGGCGCCCTGTTGGACGCCGGCCACGTCGTGGTGGCGGGCGGGGGTGGCGGCATCCCCGTCACGCGCGGGCCCGACGGAGCACTGTGCGGCGTGGAGGCGGTCGTCGACAAGGACGCGACGTCCGCGCTGCTCGCCTCCGCGCTCGGCGCGACCGAGCTGATCGTGACGACCGGAGTGGAGCGGATCGCCCTCGACTGGGGCACCCCGCAACACCGCGACCTCGACCGCATGGACGCGGCGCAGGCCCGCGAGCATCTCGCGGCGGGGCAGTTCCCCGAGGGCAGCATGGGGCCGAAGGTGCGCTCGGCCCTGGACTTCCTCGCGTCCGGCGGCCACCGTGTGCTGATCACGTCGCCGGGCGCGCTGAGCGAGGCACTGCGCGGCACGACGGGCACACGCATCGTCCCGACGGCCGGGGCCGCCCGGCCGGTCAACGGCGATTTCCCCAGCAATGCCTACAGCAGCGGCAATGGCAACACGACGGCTTCGGAGCCGTAACACAACGACAGCAAGATCATCTGTCTGTGCCGCGACTCCCCCGCGCCCGCTCACAGCCCCCTCACGGCCGAAGGACCTCATATGACGCTGACCTCCGCCGCCCCCTCCCCCGACGCCATGCCCGTCGACGGCCGCCACCACCTCGCCACCACACCCGACACCGCCCGCTGGGGTGTGCTCCCCCGCGCGGACAGCGCCCCGGTGCTCAAGGTCGACGACGGTGACACGGTCACGTTCGACCTCGTCTCCCACGAGGGGATCCTGCCGGACCAGGGCCGCGACCCGGTGGAGTTCTTCGGCGGTTACGGAGTACCGGCCCACCAAGTGCCGCGCGACGCACAGGAGATCGCGGCGTGCGACCTCGGGCGCGGGCCGGAGAGCCTGATCGGCCCGCACATCGTCACGGGCCCCGTCGCGGTGCGCGGCCCCGGCCCGGTGATCTGTTGTGCGTGCGCACCCTGAGCCTGCACCGGCGTACCCACTACGGCATCGTCTCCAACCGGCACTCCCGCGGCTCGCTGCCCGGCGAACTCCCGGATCCGGCCGCCGAGTTCACGAGCCCGGACACCAAGCGCGCGGCGGAGGGCACGGTCTCCTCGTTCTGCACGGTCGAGCGGGACGGCGACGGCGCCGAGTTCGGCGTCCTGCGCTGCACGCCGACGCTGAGCGCACGCTTCCCGCTCGGCCCGTTCGTGGGGATCATGGGCGTGACGGACGACCGCTCGGACACGCTCAGTTCGGTGCCGCCAGGACCCTTCGGCGGCAACCTCGACATCAAGCACCTGACCTGCGGATCGAACCTGTACTTGCCGGTACGTACCGACGGCGCGGGCTTCTACGCGGGTGACCCGCACTTCGCGCAGGGCAACGGGGAGGTGGCCCTCACCGCGCTGGAGGCGCCGCTGCGCGCGACGGTCCAGCTGTCGGTGGTGCGCGGTGCGGCGGCGCGCCGGGTGACCGGGCTGCTCGCGGAGCCGTTCGCCGAGAACCGTACGCACTGGATCGCGCTCGGGCTCGACGCCGACCTCGACGAGGCGATGCGCCAGTGCGTGCGCTCCGCGCTCGGCTTCCTCACGGCGCGCACCGGCATGGACCGTGCCACCGCGTACGCCTATCTCAGCGCGGCAGCCGACTTCGAGGTTTCGCAGGTGGTCGACCAGGTCAAGGGCGTCCACTGCCTGATCCGCAAGGCGGACTTCCCCGCCGAGACGTAACCACCAATCCCCCCAGGTCGCGCCCGCACGCACCGCACCCGCACTTGCCCGTCACGCATCTCTCGACCGAAGGAGAACCACCGTGACCGCTCTGCTGCTGCGCCACGCGCGTGTGGAGGACTCGCCCGACCCGACCGACATCCGTGTACGCGGCGGACGGATCGAGGCCATCGGCCCCGCTCTCGCTCCGCCGGAGGACATCGGAGCCGAGACCCTCGACTGTGCGGGCCGTGTCGTCGTGCCCGGTCTCATCGAGGCCCATCTGCACCCGGACAAGGCACTGCTCGACGGGCTGACCCCGGAGGGCACCGGTTCGCTCGCGGACGCCATCAGGATCACCGCGCAGTGCAAGGCCGGGTTCACCTACGACGAGGTACGCGCGCGTGCCGAGCAGGTGCTCCGGATGTGCGTCCTGCACGGCACCACCGCGATCCGCACCCACCCCGACGTCGACCCGGTGGCGGGCCTGACCGGGCTCAACGTCCTGCTGGAACTGCGCGACAAGTGGGCGGCCCTGGTCACCCTCCAGGTCGTCGCGTTCCCCCAGGAGGGCATTTTCAAGGCGCCCGGCACGGAGAAGCTGCTCCGTGAGGCGCTCGACTCGGGCGCCGATGCCGTCGGTGGGTGCACCTACAACGAAGCCTCCCTCGCCGACTGCCACCGGCACGTGGAGCTGGTCCTCGATCTCGCCGTCGAGTACGGCGTGCCGGCCGACCTGCACGCGGACTTCGGCGACGACCACGGCGACGGCCGCTTCGCCCTCGCCGAGTTCATCGCCGCCCGCACCGCCGAGCGCGGCCTCCAGGGGCGGGTGACGCTCGGCCACGCCACCTCGCTCGCCGGGCGTCCGCCGGCAGAGCGACGCGCGGTCCTCGCCGCGCTCGCGGCCGCCGGGGTCGCGGTCGTGCCGCTGCCCGCCACGGATCTCTTCCTCGGCGGTCGCGGCGACGACACGGCGCCGCGCCGGGGCCTGGCCCCCGTGCGCGAACTCTGGGGCGCGGACGTCCTCACCGCCTGCGCCACCAACAACATCCGCAACGCCTTCACCCCGTACGGCACCGGCGACGTCCTGGAGACCGCGCTGCTGCTCGCCCGGATCGCGCAGCTTTCGGGCCCCGCCGACCTGCGCCGGGTGCTGCGCATGGTGACGTACGACGCCGCGCGCGTGCTCGGCATTCCGGAAGCGGACTACGGGGTGCGCGAGGGCGCGGTCGCGGACCTGGTCGTCCTGGACACCCGCGATTACGACACGCTGCTCCTGGACCGGCCCGCGCGCACCGCGGTGGTCAAGTCGGGTCGGGTGGTGGCCCGTTCGACGGCCTCCGCAGAACTCGACGGTTCCCTCATCGCGGGCGGGGTGGTCTGACATGGCCGAGGCGACGACAGGGACGAACACGTCCGCTCCGGTGACACCCGTGGTCCGGGAGCGGATTCCGCACGAGATCGTGGCGTCGGTGCTCGCCGCGACGACCGCGTTCGTGGGCGGGACCGCGCTGCATCTGCCACCGTGGGCGATCTTCATTTCGTGGGCGGGCATGTTCCTGATGGGCGGCCCGAACCTCGCCGGCGCGCGCAAACTGTGGTGCGCGATGCCGGTGGGTTCCACGTACGCGCTGCTCATCGTGCTCCTGGAGACCCACGCGGGCACGGCCTTCGGCGAGAGCCAGCTGGCCAAGAACACCTTCGGGGCGCTGTGCATCCTCGTCCTGAACAGCGCGCTCATGTACACCGGCCGGGTCCGGTTCTTCTCCCTCATTCCCGGCATGTTCTTCGGTTTCGCCAGCTACTTCGCGACGTTCTTCGGCGGGTTCGGCTTCGAGGCGGGCAACCCGTGGTCGGCCTGGGTGTGCGTGGTCGCCATGAACGCGCTCGGCCCGGTGTACGCCTGGCTGTCGATGCGGCTGACCTTCCCGGTGGAGATCAAGTCGCCTTCCTGAGCCGCCCTGTTCACCCTGACGTCACTCCGCGTTCGGGGCGGGGGTCGAACGTGTGCGCTGTACACGCTCACCGCGCCTCAGGAGGCCCCATGTCCCCGCTCGTCCCCGGCAAGCGCCGCGTCCTCGGCCGTTCCGTCGCCGCGGGTGTCCCGCTCGCCGCACTGGTGGCGCTCAGTGTGACGCCGGCCGCGACGGGTGCGCCCAGCGGGTCCGGCGCGGCCGAGGTCACCGGCAGCGCGACGCTCGGCGACGTGCCGCTCGGCGGGTTCAGCAATGCCCTGCTGCCGGGGACGGTCGACGACGACCGGGGCGTGGACCTCGGCGGCGTCGGCTCGGACCTCTACCCGGCGGGCCGCAAGGGCGAGTTCTGGACGGTGACCGACCGCGGCCCGAACGGCCAGATCAAGGTCGATGGAACGAAGCGCCGCACGTTCCCCGTGCCCGGCTTCGACCCGGCGATCGTCAAGATCCGCGTCACTGGCGACCAGGTGAAGGTCCTCGACGCGCTCCCGCTCACCACGAAGTCCGGCAAGCCCGTCACCGGCCTGCCGAACCAGGAGGCCCGCGACGAGAAGCCGTACTCGTACGACGCCGGGAGCCCGCTCTCGTACAACCCGAACGGTCTCGACACCGAGGGCATCGTGCGCGCGGCGGACGGCAGCTTCTGGCTCGTCGACGAGTACGGTCCCTCGCTCGTGCACGTCTCCGCGGACGGCCAGGTGCTCGCCCGGCACGTGCCGAAGGGCCTGAAGCTGCGAGGCGCCGACTATCCGGTCGTCGAGTCACTGCCGTCCGTGCTGCTGCACCGCAAGGTAAACCGGGGCTTCGAGGGACTCGCCCAGCTGCCGGGCGGGGACCTGGTGCTGGCCGTACAGAGCCCGCTGTCGCTGCCGGACGAGGACGCGGGCGACGCCTCGCGGACGACGCGCCTGCTGCGGTTCTCCCCGAAGAGCCAGGCGGTCACGGCGGAGTACGCGTACCGCTTCGACCCGGTGGACGTGGTGAACCCGGGCGAGGACGACCCCTCCGAGCTGAAGATCTCCTCCGTCGTCGCGGTCGGCGGCAATCGGCTGCTCGTCGAGGAGCGCACCGACAAGGCGGCCCGCCTTCAGGAGGTGCGGCTCACGCGCGGCGCGGACATCCTGGGCGGGCGCTGGGACGACGACGCGACGTCCCCGTCCCTGGAGGAGCTGAAGGACCCTGCGGCGAAGGGTGTTCCGGTCCTCCGCAAGCGACTCGTGGTGGACCTGAACACGGTCGACGGCGTCCCCGAGAAGATCGAGGGCATCGCGCTCGCGGGCCGCGACACCCTCGCCCTCATCAACGACAACGACTTCGGAATGACCGACGGCGCGGGTGCGTTCGACGCGGACGGGCGGCTCGTGGACAGCGGCGTCGAGACGAAGGTGACGCATGTGAAGCTGCCGAAGGGCGCTCTGTAGGGGCGCGCGTCGGCCGTCTCACCCGCCCAACGCGCTGGGCAGCTCGCTCGGAAGCTCACTGGGCAGCTCGGAGGGCAGTTCGCTCGGCAGGCCGCTGGGGAGTTCGCTCGGCAGGTTGCTGGGCAGCGAGGGCGGCAGCTCGCTCGGGATGCTGGGCGAAGCCCGTTCGCTGCTCTCGGCGGGGGACTTCTTGTCGTCCTCGGAGGGACCGGAGGAGTCGTCGCGGGTCATCACGAGCACGACGGCACCCACGATCACCACGAGAGCGACGAGCACCGCGATCAGCAGGAGCGGGCGCCGGCCGGAGCGGCGCGGCCCTTCGGGCGGCGGCGCACCGAAACCGCCTCCCGAAGGTGGGGGTGCACCGAAACCGCCGCCCGAAGGCGGCGGCGCGCCAAAGCCACCTCCGGGCGGGGGCGGCGGCTGGGGAGGTATCGGAGGTGTGGACACCCTTCAAGCATTGCCGCCCGGGCGCCAACACGCGAGACCCTCCGGGAAGTTGACCGGCCGGATGCTGTGCGCCCGGCCGGTCCGCCCCCGACGCAGGACGGGCGTCAGCCGCGCACGCCCAGCAGGTGGTCCATCGCCAGCTGGTCGAGGTGCTCGAAGGCCATACCGCGCTCGGCGGCGGCGTTCACGTCGAACTCCTCGAAGGCGCTCTTGTCGGCGAGCAGCGCGGACAGGCCGTCGGCGGCGGTCGGCTGCGCGAGCTCGTCCAGGCGGGACGCGGCCAGGGCCGCCTGGACCTCCGGGTCGGCGCGGAAGGCGGCGGCCCGGTCCTTGAGGATCAGGTAGTTGCGCATGCAGCCGGCGGCCGAGGCCCACACGCCGTCGAAGTCCTCGGTCCGCGGCGGCTTGAAGTCGAAGTGCCGCGGGCCCTCGTAGCCGGCTCGCTCCAGCAGGTCGACGAGCCAGAACGCGGCGCGCAGGTCACCGGCGCCGAAGCGCAGGTCCTGGTCGTACTTGATGCCGGACTGGCCGTTGAGGTCGATGTGGAAGAGCTTGCCCGCCCACAGGGCCTGGGCGATGCCGTGCGGGAAGTTGAGGCCCGCCATCTGCTCGTGGCCGACCTCGGGGTTGACGCCGTACATCTCGGGCCGCTCCAGGCGCTCGATGAACGCGAGGGCGTGGCCGAGGGTCGGCAGCAGGATGTCGCCGCGCGGCTCGTTCGGCTTGGGCTCGATGGCGAACTTGAGGTCGTAGCCCTGCTCGATGACGTACTCGCCGAGGAGGTCGAAGGCCTCCTTCATGCGGTCGAGCGCGTCGCGCACGTCCTTGGCGCCACCGGACTCGGCGCCCTCGCGGCCACCCCACGCGACGTACGTCTGGGCGCCCAGCTCGGCGGCGAGGTCGATGTTGCGGATGGTCTTGCGGAGCGCGTAGCGGCGCACGTCGCGGTCGTTGGCGGTGAAGCCGCCATCCTTGAAGACCGGGTGCGTGAACAGGTTCGTGGTGGCCATCGGGACGACCATGCCGGCGGCGTCGAGGGCCTGCCGGAAACGCTTGATGTGCGACTCGCGCTCGGTCTCGGAGGACCCGAACGGGATCAGGTCGTCATCGTGGAAGGTCACGCCATGGGCGCCGAGTTCGGACAGGCGCTGCACGGACTCGACCGGGTCGAGCGCCGGACGGGTGGCGTCGCCGAACGGGTCGCGGCCCTGCCAGCCGACGGTCCACAGACCGAAGGTGAACTTGTCCTCGGGGGTGGGCTGGTACGTCATCTTGCGGCTCCCTCGCCGACTATTTCGTCATGGCGCTTTACAAATTAGTATGCGGGAACGCCGCTGGGAAGAGCCGACGGCCTCACAGGCCCAGATTTCCCGAGATTTCAGGAGAGCCGCATGTCAGCTGCCGATGGACCCCTCGTCGTAGGAGTCGACAGTTCCACGCAGTCCACGAAGGTCCTGGTCGTCGATGTCGCGACGGGCGCGACCGTGGCGAGCGGGCAGGCGCCGCACACGGTGACCTCGGGCGCGGGCCGCGAGAGCGATCCCGAGGAGTGGTACCGGGCGTTGCGCGAGGCGCTGGCCCAGTGCGGCGACGCGGCCCGGCGCGCCTCGGCGGTGTCGGTCGGCGGGCAGCAGCACGGACTGGTGACGCTGGACGCGCGGGGGCGGCCGGTGCGGCCCGCACTGCTGTGGAACGACGTGCGCTCCGCGCCGCAGGCCCGCCATCTGGTGGACGAGTTGGGCGGGGCGAAGGCGTGGGCGGAGCGATTCGGCGTCGTGCCGGCGGCCTCCTTCACCATCTCGAAGTGGGCGTGGCTGGCCGAGCACGAGCCGGAGGCCGCGCGCGCCACGGCCGCGGTCCGGTTGCCGCACGACTACCTCACGGGACGGCTGACCGGTGACGGCACGACGGACCGGGGCGACGCGTCCGGTACGGGGTGGTGGGCATCGTCGACCGAGGCGTACGACGAGGACGTGCTCGGGCGTGTGGGGCTCGACCCGGCGCTGCTGCCGCGCGTGGTGGCGCCAGGCGAGGTCGCGGGCTCGGTACGCGCGAGGGCCGGAGAACTGCCTTTCGCCGAGGGCACGTTGGTGGCGGCCGGTACGGGTGACAACGCAGCCGCCGCGCTCGGCCTCGGCCTGCTGCCGGGAACTCCTGTACTGAGCCTCGGCACATCGGGCACGGTGTACGCGGTGTCGCGGAACCGGCCCACCGATCCCTCCGGCACGGTCGCCGGTTTCGCGGACGCGCGCGGCGACTGGCTGCCGTTGGCCTGCACGCTGAACTGCACGCTCGCGGTGGACCGGATCGCGACGCTCCTCGGCCTGGACCGGGAAGCCGTCGAGGCAGGCGGTACGGCGACGATCCTCCCCTACCTGGACGGCGAGCGGACGCCCAACCTGCCGGACGCCTCGGGCCTGTTGACGGGTCTGCGGCACGACACGACCGGTGGCCAGCTGCTGCAGGCGGCGTACGACGGGGCGGTGCACGCACTGCTCGGCGCCCTCGACCGGGTGCTCGACGCGGACGCCGACCCGGCGGCTCCGCTGCTGCTCATCGGCGGCGGGGCGCGCGGCACGGCCTGGCAGGAGACGGTGCGGCGGCTGTCGGGGCGGGCGGTGCAGGTGCCGGAGGCCGGGGAACTGGTGGCCCTGGGCGCGGCCGCGCAGGCCGCGGGCGTACTGACCGGCGAGGACGCGGGGGCGGTGGCCCGCCGCTGGGACACGGCACGCGGGCCGCTGCTGGAGCCGGTGGAACGTCGGGACGAGGCGACGCTGGAGCGGATTTCGGGAGTGCTGGCGGGGGCGGGGGCGCTGCTGGGGGACGGGTGAGGGCCAGTCGACACGTGGGGCCCACGCGACGAGTGAGGCCTACCCGACAGGTGAGAACTGCGCTGCAGGTGGGGCCTGCTCGACGAGCGGGATCCCTCCGCCGAGTGCGGCCCGCCCGACTCGTGAGGCCTGCCCGGCTCGCGAGCCCACCCTCCGGAAGACCCCACCTCACCGCCCCTGGGAGCATGAGCGCATGACCGCACCACTGCACCGGCCGCGACCGGGCACGTCCGACACCCAGCAGGCCATGCGCCGCCGCAACCTGTCCCGCGCCATGCACGCGATCGCCGCCGAGGGGTCGCTCTCGCGGGCCGCGGTGGCGCAGCACATCGGCCTGACCCGGGCGGCCGTGTCCACGCTCGTCGACGAGTTGATCCGGGCGGGGCTGCTGGAGGAGCTGGGGCCGCAGCGTCCGGGCGGCGTGGGGCGGCCCGGCAACGCGCTCGCCGTCAGCGGTCAGGGCCCTGCCGGTCTCGGCGCCGAGGTGGGCGTCGACCATCTCGCGGTGTGCGCGGTGGACCTGCGGGGCGAAGTCCGGGCGCGGGCAAGGCGCCGGGTGAGCAACCGGGGGCGCGCACCGAAGCCCGTACTGGACGAACTCGCCGAACTGGTACGGGAGGTGACCGGCGAGGCGCGAGCCGCCGGGCTGCGGCCCGCGGGGCTCGCGATCGCCGTGCCGGGCCTGGTGGCGCGCGGCACCACGACCGTCGTGCGCGCCCCCAATCTCGACTGGCACGACACGGATGTCGCGTCCCTGCTCCCGGACGAGGTGCCGGTCACCGTCGAGAACGAGGCGAACTTCGGCGCCCTCGCCGAACTGTGGCTCGCCGAGGACTCCCCCGCCGACTTCCTCCATGTGTCGGCGGAGATCGGCATCGGCGCGGCGCTCGTCGTGGACGGCCACCTCCTGCGCGGAACCCGGGGGTTCGCGGGCGAGCTGGGCCATGTGCCGGTGCGTCCAGAGGGGCCCGCGTGCCCGTGCGGCGGGCGTGGCTGCCTCGAGCAGTACGCGGGTGAGGAGGCGGTGCTGCGTGCCGCCGGCATCGATCCTGGCCCCGACCGGGTGTCACTGCTCGCCGAGCGGGCCGCCGACGGTGACACCGCGACGCGCGGGGCGCTGCGCTCTGCGGGCACCGCACTCGGCATCGCGCTGACCGGGGCGGTCAACCTCGTGGATCCGCGGGCGGTGGTCCTCGGCGGCGCGCTGTCGCGCCTCTCGCCGTGGCTTCTGCCGTCCCTGGAACGGGAGTTGACCCGCCGCACGGCCTCCCCGGAGGACGGCGTCATCGCCTCCGGCCTCGGTTCGGACGGGCCGCTGCTGGGGGCGGCGCATTCGGTGGTGCGGGCGGTGCTGGACGACCCGATGGGGGCGGTGGCCGCCTGAGGGCGGGCCCACGGCCCGAGAGAACGGGGCGGGTTCCACCGCCGGGGCACCGCTCCCCCACGTGCCACTGGTTCGGACCTCTGACGTGCGGTTGTTCACAACGCGCCGGTTGTCCACAGATCTTCCGTGCCCTCTTCCGCCCCAACCTGCGGGCCCCGTAACGTGATTCACGCGAGGCGCCGCAGGTACGACCGACCGACGGGGGCGGCGCGCGCACGGGGCGGCGTCGTCGGCTTCCCTTCGTCCCTCCCCCACTGCCCACAGAGCGGAGCGCAGTCCTCATGAGCGATCTGCGGATGCTGACCGTCCGGCCGGAGCCCGGCGAGTACGCCTGGACGTTCGGCGGTGCGCCGCCCGTCGCGCGTATCGCTCCGGGCACGGCGCTCGACCTGTTCACGGAGGACTGCTTCGCGGGCCGGGTCCGTTCGGAGAAGGACCTGGTCTCGGAGGTCTGCGAGTTCCCCTTCCTCAACCCGCAGACCGGCCCGTTCCACATCGATGGCGCCGAGCCGGGCGACACCGTGGCGGTGCACTTCGTGTCGGTGGAGCCCGCGCGCGACTGGGCGGCGTCCACGACGGTGCCGCTGTTCGGGGCGCTGACGTCGACGCACGCGTCCGCGACGTTGCAGCCGCCGCTCCCGGAGACCGTCTGGATATGGCAGCTGGACCGGGCGCGCCGCACCGCCCGGTTCACGGCGCGGGACAGCGAGTTCACCGTCGACCTGCCGATGGACCCGATGCACGGGACGGTCGGCGTAGCGCCCGCGAATCTGGAGGTCCGCTCGGCGCTCGTGCCGGACGCGCACGGCGGGAACATGGACACGCCGGAGATGCGGGCAGGCGTCACCTGCTATCTCGGCGTGAACGTGGAGGGCGCGCTGCTGAGCCTCGGCGACGGGCACGCGCGGCAGGGCGAGGGCGAGACCTGTGGTGTCGCCGTGGAGTGCGCCATGCACACCGTCGTCATCGTGGAGCTGCTCAAGGGCGTGGCGACGCCGTGGCCGCGCATCGAATCGGACACGCACATCGTCTCGACGGGTTCGGCCCGCCCGCTGGAGGACGCCTTCCGAATATCCCAGCTCGACCTGGTGCAGTGGCTCGTACGGGACTACGGCTTCAGCGAGTTGGACGCGTACCAGTTCGTGACGCAGACCGTGGAGTCGCCGCTGGCGAACGTCTGCGACACCAACTACACGTGCGTCGCCAAGCTCCGCAAGGAGTGGCTGCCCGCACGCGAGACGCACCGCGGACTGCACGCACGGCTGCGCGAAAGCGCGACGGCCCTGCCCCGCCCCGAACTCTGAGCCCCACCTCACTCGAACTCTGAGACCCGCCCCACCGGTGACCTGAGAGGCAGGATTGACATGGACCGAGCAAGCACATCGTTCCCGAGCCGCCGCCGGCTGCTCCAACTCGGGGCGCTCGCCGCGGCGCCCAGCGCACTACTGGCCACGGGCCGGGCCGACGCCCTGCCACTGGCGACGGTGGACTACCCGAAGGCCGAGTCCGTCCCGGCGAGCAAGTCCAACTACACGGAGTCCGGGCGCCCGTTGTCGTACCCGGTCGAGTTCGTGATCGTGCACGTCACCCAGGAGGACTACGCGACGACGCTCGACATCTTCAAGAACCCCGCCAAGCAGGTCTCCGCGCACTATGTCGTGCGCTCCTCCGACGGGCACATCGCCCAGATGGTGCGGGAGAAGAACGTCGCCTGGCACGCGGGGAACTGGGACTACAACACGCGCAGCATCGGCATCGAACACGAAGGGTGGGTCGACAAACCGGAGTACTTCACCGAAGCAATGTACCGGGAGTCGGCGGCGCTGACCGCGTCGATCTGCACGCGCTACGGCATTCCGAAGACCCGCGAGCGGATCATCGGCCACGTGGAGGTGCCGGGCGCGGACCACACGGATCCGGGACCGAACTGGGACTGGGACCGGTACATGCGGCTGGTCGTCGCTGCCTGATCCCGGCGGTCGCGACCGCCTCCGCATCCTGATTCCGGCGGACGCGACCGTCTCCACATCCTGATTCCGGCGGACGCGACCGGCTCCGCAATCCGTGAGTGGCATGTGCCGAATCGCCCGATCCGTGTTCCGCTCCTTGTCGGCCCGCGCCCCCGGGGTGACGATGGTCGCGCCCGCCGCACCGTCGCGAAGGATCCCGCCTGGAGGCCGCGTTGACCGAACAGTGGGTCGCCCTGGAGCCGGGCACCGACCCGTCCGAGCGGGTCAGGGCGCTGCGCCGCGCGCATGACCGGTTCACCGCGGCGGGCACCGTGGCCCGTCCGGTTCGGCCCGTCGTCGCCGCGTCCTGGCGCCGCTCGGCCGGCGCGCACGTCAACCCGGACGCCTCGGCGTCGGTGGAGATGCCGGAGGGCGATCTCGGCAGCTACCGGGCGGAGCATCCGCTGGCCCGCGTGATGCCGCTGTTCCGCGAGCTGATGGGCACGTTCGCGGCCGACGGCGAGCATCTGCTCGCGGTGTGCGACGCGCACGGCAGGCTGCTGTGGGTGGAGGGGCACACGCGTACGCGGCAGGCGGCGGACCGGATGAACTTCGTGCCGGGCGCCCGCTGGTCGGAGTCGGCGATGGGCACGAACGCGCCGGGCACGGCCGTCGCGGTCGACCGCCCGGTGCAGGTCTTCGCGGCCGAGCACTTCATCCGCAAGGTGCAGCCGTGGACCTGCGCGGCGGCTCCCGTGCACGACCCGCACACCGGACGACTGCTCGGCGCCATCGACATCACGGGCGGCGACCGCCTCGCGCACCCGCACAGCCTGGCGTTCGTCCAGGCGGTGGCGAGCGCGGCGGAGTCCCACCTCGCCCTCCTTGCCCCGCCGCCGGCGGCCGAACCGGCCCTGCGTCTGACCGTGCTCGGCCGCGACGAGGCCCTGCTCGTCACCCCCGACGGCCACAAGCTCCGCCTCAGCCGCCGGCACAGCGAACTCCTCGTCCTGCTCGCCCGCCACCCGGAGGGCCTGACCGGCGACGAACTCCTCTGCTTCCTGTACGAGGACGAGTCCGTGACGCCGGTGACGCTGCGGGCCGAACTGGCCAGGCTGCGCCGGGTGCTTGGCCCCGATGTGCTGCGCTCGCGCCCCTACCGGCTGTCGGCCCCGGTCGACTCGGACCTCACCACGGTCGAGCGCCGCCTGGCCTCGGGAGCGGTCACCGCGGCGGCGTCCGCGTACAGCGGACCACTCCTGCCCTCGTCGCAGGCGCCCGCCGTGGCCCGCATCCGGCACCGCCTCGCCGACGAACTCCGGGCCGCGCTCATCGCCCGCGGCGACCCCGACCTGCTCGCCGACTGGGTGCACGCCCCATGGGGCGAGGACGACCTGGACGTCTGGCGCGCGCTCGCGGCGACCCGTCCGACGCCGCCGGTCCTGGCCCGCCTCACCGCACTCGACGACGAACTGCGCTCCCCGGCTCCGTAAGCGCCCACCCGCCACCCGCACGCACGCACGCAACGTCACTGCAACGTCCGGACTCCTAGCCTCCCTGCGAACGCTGCCCAAAGGCGGGCAGCCGCAGAGGAGGCCAGCACCATGACCCGCTACGCAGCGCCCGGCACCGAGGGCTCCGTCGTCTCCTACCAGGCCCGCTACGACCACTTCATCGGCGGCGAGTACGCGCCGCCCGCCCGCGGCCAGTACTTCGAGAACCCGAGCCCCGTCAACGGACAGCCGTTCACCGAGATCGCCCGCGGCACGGCCGAGGACGTCGAACGCGCCCTCGACGCCGCGCACGCCGCCGCTCCCTCCTGGGGCCGCACGGCGCCCGGCGCCCGCGGCGACATCCTCCTCAAGATCGCCGACCGCATGGAGCAGAACCTCGAACTCCTCGCGGTCGCGGAAAGCTGGGAGAACGGCAAGCCGGTCCGCGAGACCCTCGCCGCCGACATCCCCCTGGCCATCGACCACTTCCGCTACTTCGCGGGCGCCGTCCGCGCACAGGAGGGCAGCCTCTCCGAAATCGACGACGACACGGTCGCCTACCACTTCCACGAGCCGCTCGGCGTCGTCGCGCAGATCATCCCGTGGAACTTCCCCATCCTGATGGCGACATGGAAACTGGCCCCGGCCCTCGCCGCCGGCAACGCGGTCGTCATCAAGCCCGCCGAACAGACCCCGGCGTCGATCCACGTCTGGCTGGACCTGGTCAAGGACCTGCTGCCGCCAGGTGTGGTCAACATCGTCAACGGCTTCGGCGTGGAGGCGGGCAAGCCGCTGGCTTCGTCCTCCCGCGTGGCGAAGGTCGCGTTCACGGGCGAGACCACGACGGGACGCCTGATCATGCAGTACGCCTCGGAGAACATCAAGCCGGTCACGCTCGAACTCGGCGGCAAGTCCCCGAACCTCTTCTTCGACGACGTCTGGGCGAAGGACGACGACTTCCGCGACAAGGCCCTCGAGGGCTTCACGATGTTCGCCCTCAACCAGGGCGAGGTCTGCACCTGCCCGTCCCGCGCGCTCATCCAGCAGGGCCACTACAGCGAGTTCCTCGAAGCGGCCATCGCCCGCACCGAGGCCATCAAGCCCGGCCACCCCCTGGACACCGACACGATGATCGGCGCCCAGGCCTCCAACGACCAGCTCCAGAAGATCCTCTCGTACCTGGACATCGGCCAGCAGGAGGGTGCGAAGGTCCTCACGGGCGGCCAACGCATCGAGTACGACGGCGAGTTGGCGGGCGGCTACTACGTCCAGCCCACCATCTTCGAGGGCCAGAACCGCATGCGGATCTTCCAGGAGGAGATCTTCGGCCCGGTCGTCTCGGTCGCCTCCTTCGCCGACTACGACGACGCCATCAAGATCGCCAACGACACGCTGTACGGCCTCGGGGCCGGGGTGTGGACCCGCGACATGAACACGGCGTACCGGGCGGGCCGTTCGATCCAGGCGGGCCGCGTCTGGACCAACTGCTACCACGCGTACCCCGCGCACGCGGCATTCGGCGGCTACAAGCAGTCGGGCATCGGCCGCGAGAACCACAAGATGATGCTGGACCACTACCAGCAGACGAAGAACCTTCTCGTCTCGTACTCGGCGCAGAAGCTCGGCTTCTTCTAGGAGACACAAAGCGGCGCCCGCCCTGGCCTGTCCAGGTCGGGCGCCCGCTCGCGCGAGCCGACACGGCCGGGTCGCGGCGAGGCCGCAACTCCCGTGGAGGGTCTATGAACTGACGACACGTCACGTTACGCTCCGGCGCATGACTTCCACGGTGGTCTGGGGCACCGGGAACGTGGGACGCGCGGCGATCCGAGCCGTCGACGCCCACCCCGGGCTCGAACTCTGCGGCGTGCTCGTGCACGACCCCGCCAAGGACGGCCGCGACGCGGGCGACCTGGCCGGTTACGACCACGCCCTCGGTCTCACCGCGACGACGGACGTCGACGCGGTGCTCGCGGCCCGGCCCGGCGCCGTCTTCTACGCGGCCTCCGGCGAGCTGCGCCCCGACGAGGCCCTCGACGACATCTGCCGGGCCCTGCGCGCCGGTGCCGTCGTCGTCACCCCGGCCCTCTATCCGCTCTACGACCACCGCAGCGCGCCGCCCGACTTCACCGATCCTGTGCGCGCGGCGATCGCGGCGGGCGGCGGCTCGCTGTTCGTCTCCGGCGTCGACCCCGGCTGGGCCAACGACGTACTGCCCCTGCTGGTCAGCGGTCTCGGCACCCGCGTCGACGTGCTGCGCTGCCAGGAGATCTTCGACTACTCGACGTACGACCAGGAGGACTCGGTACGCGATCTCGTCGGCATGGGACACCCCATGGAGTACGAGCCCCTGATGCTGGCGGAGTCCATTCCGACGATGGTGTGGGGCGGGCAGCTGAGACTGCTGGCGCGGGCGCTCGGGGTCGAACTCGACGACATCCGCGAGACGTTGGAGCGCCGGGCCCTGGAGAGCGACGTCACGACGGCAGCCATGGGCGACTTCGCCGCGGGCACCCAGGGCGCGGTCCGCTTCGAGGTGCAGGGCGTCGTGGACGGTGAGGTGCGCATCGTCGTCGAGCACGTGACGCGGATTCATCCGTCCTGTGCGCCCGACTGGCCGCTGCCACCCGGTGGCGGGGCCGGCGCGCACCGGGTGATCGTCGAGGGCCGCCCGCGCATCGAAGTCACCGTCCAGGCCACCGACGAGGGTGGCAACCACGCGGCGGGCGGAAACGCGACCGCCGTCGGACGCCTCGTCGGCGCGATCGACTGGCTCTGGTCCGCGCCGCCCGGACTCTACGACGCGCTCGACGTGCCGGTGACCCCCGCCGTCGGCCGGCTCGGAAGGAAGCAGCCATGAGTGAGGCAGCCATGAGGATCGACATACCTGACGGCCAGGAACCCATCCCGTACGTGTGGGGCGAGATGGTGCCCGCCATCGGGCCCGCGGCGGCGCAGTTCTCCATGGCCGTGTACGACCACTCGGCCCTGGGACTGCGGGAGTTCGAGGCGGCGCGGCTGCGGATCGCGCAGATCAACGGGTGCCTGTTCTGCCTGGACTGGCGCACCGAGCGGGACGGCGAGAAGGTCGAGGAGTCGTTCATCGACGCCGTCGAGGGCTGGCGCGAGACCGAGGCGTTCGACGAGCGGACCCGGCTCGCGGCCGAGTACGCGGAGCGCTACGCCGTCGACCACCACGGCCTGGACGAGGAGTTCTGGAAGCGGATGACCGCTCATTACGGCCAGGCCGAGATCGTGGAGCTGAGCATGGCCATCGGCTCCTGGCTGGCCTTCGGACGGCTCAACCACGTGCTGGGACTCGACACGGTGTGCGCCCTGCCCAAGCCGTGAACCACCCCCGGGCGGCCGCGACTTGGGCAGGTCGTGGCCGTCAGAGGTCCGTGGCGACGATCTTGGCGATATTGCGCTCGGCGAGCGCCGTGATGGTCACGAACGGGTTGACACTGGTGTTGCCCGGGATCAGCGCGCCGTCGATGACGTAGAGGCCCGAATGGCCGTGCAGGCGCCCGTAGTTGTCGGTCGCCTTGTTCAGCACCGCGCCGCCCAGCGGGTGGTACGTGAGGTGGTCACCCCAGATCTTGTACGTACCGAACAGGTCGGTGCGGTAGATCGTGCCCTCCTTCGCGTTGATCTTGTCGAAGATGGTCTTGGCCATGTCGATCCCCGACTGCTTCCACGCCGTCTGCCAGTTCAGGTCCACACCGCCGGACGTCGGGTTGTACGCGAACTCGGCGCGGTGCGGGTTCTTCGTGATGGACAGGTAGAACGACGCGTAGGTCTCGATGCCGGTCGGCAGCGGAGCCACTTCGGCGAAAGCGCCGCCCGCGGCCCAGTTGTCGATGCCGCCGGTGGGGATCGACGCCTGGAGCGAACCGGTCGGGTCCCACAGGTGGTTGGCGCGCCCGCACATGACGTTGCCGTTGTCGCCCCAGCCCTTGCCGATCTCACCGTTGAGCGCGGGGAGGGCGCCGGTCGCCTTGAGCTTGGTGAGGAGTTTGCTGGTGCCGACGCTGCCCGCGGCGAAGAAGACCCGGTCCGCGGTGACTTCCTTGGTGGTCGTGACGGCGCCGGCGGTGTCCAGCTGGTCCATGCGCACGGTGTAGCCGCCGCTGGCGGCCGGGGCGACCGACGTCACCTTGTGCAGCGGGGAGATGGTGACCTTCCCGGTGGCCGCGGCCCGCGCGAGGTAGGTCTTCTGCAGTGACTTCTTGCCGTAGTTGTTGCCGTAGAGGATCTCCCCCGCGAGCGCCGACTTCGGCACCGTCCCCGCGGCCTCCTTCTTCATGTAGTCCCAGTCGTACACGTCAGGGACGAACACGAACGGGAAGCCCGAACGCTGGGCGTGCTTACGGCCGACGCGCGCGTACTGGTAGCACTCGGCGGTCTCGAACCAGTCCGGGTCGATGGTGGCGACGCCGAGCCCCGCGTTGGCGCGCGGGTAGTACGTGCCGTACATCTCACCCGCGTCGACGGAGGGCAGGATCGCCGCGAAGTTCTCCCGCTTGGGCGTCACCGCCATGCCGCCGTTGACCAGCGAGCCACCGCCGACGCCGCGGCCCTGGTAGACGGTGATACCGGCGAAGTCCTCGGCGTCCAGGATCCCGGTGTACTTCGGGATGTCCTTGTCGATCGGGAAGCCGAGGAAGTTGCTCAGGGGCTGCTTGGTTCTGGTTCTCAGCCAGAAGGATCTCTTGTCGGGTGTGGTGGTGTTGGCGAAGATCTTGCCGTCGGATCCCGGGGTGTCCCAGGCCATGCCCATCTCCACCATCCGCACGGCGACGCCGGCCTCGGCGAGCCGGAGCGCGGCCACGGAGCCGCCGTACCCGGTACCGATGACGAGGGCGGGCAGGCGTGCCCCGTCGGCGAGGGGAGCGGCGGCCGCCCCGGTGGAGCGGTCGGCCGCGGCGGCGTGACCGCTGAGGGCCACGGCGCCGAGAAGAGAACTTGTTCCTGCGATGAAGCCTCGGCGGGAGATCCCGTTACGGGCCACTTCAGGCCGGGTTGAGTCGGTCATTGCACGTTCCTCACTCTCGACGGAATGGGAACGAGTTCTACTGTTGATCGCCAATCAAGTCGATGCATACCGATAGGTAATGTGCGTCCAATTCACGCCAACTTCTCCCGATCTTGGGCGGCCAGTACTCGGGAGTCAGACCGCGACGAGCTCCCGCTCACGCTCCGGCGCCTCGACCTCGACCTCGGCCTTGGGCTTCTTGTTCGGCAGCGAGAGCCGGAAGACCTTGTGCCAGGCGGAGAACACCTGCTTGGGCAGCGGCCCGGTGACGTAGTCCAGCTCGTACTTCTCGAACAACGCGCGCACCTTCACCGCGACTTCGGCGTACCGGTTGCTCGGCAGGTCCGGGAACAGGTGGTGCTCGATCTGGTGCGACAGGTTGCCGCTCATGAAGTGCATGGCCTTGCTGCCGCTGATGTTCGCCGAGCCCATCATCTGCCGCAGGTACCACTGGCCGCGCGTCTCGCCCTTGATCGAGCGGCGCTCGAAGACCTGCACGCCCTCGGGGAAGTGCCCGCACATGATCACCGAGTGGGACCAGATGTTGCGGACCAGGTTCGCGGTGAACGTGGCGGCGAGCGTGGGGAGGAATGACGGACCCGACAGGGCCGGGTGGATCACGTAGTCCTTGAGCACCTGCTTGCGGATCTTGCGGCCCACGGCCCTGGCCCGCGCGCGGAACTCCGGGTTCTTGCGGCGGTGCTTGCTGAGGTTCTTGCCGAGTTCCAGGTCGTAGGCCGCGATGCCGTACTCGAAGAAGCAGGCGTTGATGAAGTTCCACACCGGCTGGCCGAGGTGGAACGGGTGCCACTTCTGGTCCTCGTCGACGCGCATGATGCCGTAGCCGAGATCGTTGTCCTTGCCGATCACGTTGGTGTACGTGTGGTGCAGCTCGTTGTGCGAGTGCTTCCACTGATCCGACGGCGAGACGTGGTCCCACTCCCAGGTGGTGGAGTGGATCTTCGGGTCCCGCATCCAGTCCCACTGGCCGTGCAGGATGTTGTGGCCGATCTCCATGTTGTCCATGATCTTCGCCACGGAGAGCCCTGCGGTGCCGAGCAGCCACGCGGGCGGGAAGATCGAGAACAGCAGCACGCCCCTGCTGACCAGTTCGAGCTTGCGCTGTGCCGAGATGACCTTGCGGATGTAGGCGGCGTCCTGCTCGCCGCGTCCTGCGATCACCTCGTCGCGGATCGCGTCCAGCTCGCGGCCGAGCTCTTCGATCTGTTCCGAGGTCAGATGTGCGGTGGGGTCGATGGCGGTCACGGTGCTCCTACCGTTCGATGTCGCAGGGGCCCGCCGCGGCGGACACACAGGTCTGGATGAGGACGCCGGGATCGGCCTCGGTGATCTCGCCGGTGCGCAGGTCGCGGACGGCGCCCGCCTTGAGAGGCGTGACGCAGCCGAAGCAGATGCCCATGCGGCACCCGGAGGGCATGAGGACGCCGGCCTCCTCGCCGACGTCCAGCAACGGCGTGGCGCCGTCCGCGTCGACGGTCTTGCCGGTGGCGCTGAACGTGACCTCGCCGCCGTCACCGGCGACGACGATGCTGGGGCGGAAGCGTTCGGTGTGCAGGCGCTCCAGGGCGCCGTGCTCGGTCCAGTGCTCCTCGGCGGCGTCGAGCAGGCCCGCGGGCCCGCAGGCCCAGGTCTCGCGCTCGGCCCAGTCGGGCACGAGTTCGCCGAGACGGGCGATGTCGAGCATGCCGTCGGTGTCGGTGTGCACCTCGGTGAGCCGCAGCTTCTTGTCCGCGACCAGGCCGTGCAGTTCGTCGCGGAAGATCACGTCCTGCGGCTGTGGCGCGCAGTGGATCATGACGACGTCGTCGAACGCGGTCTCGCGCAGCATGCCCATCACGGGCGTGATGCCGCTGCCGGCCGTCAGGTAGAGCACCTTGGCGGGCTTGGCCCGCGGCAGCACGAAGTCACCGGTCGGCTGGTCGAGCTGGATCAGCGTGCCCGGTTGCGCCCTGCGGACCAGGTGGTTGCTGACCTTGCCGTCCGGGATCGCCTTCACGGTGATCGTGATGCGGCCGTCCTGGCGGTTCGTGGGTGAGGTGATGGAGTAGGCGCGCCACAGGCGCACCCCGTCGACGTCGACCCCGATGCGCACGTACTGACCGGCCGTATGGCCGCGCCAGCCCCGTCCAGGTCTGATCACGACGGTCGCGGCGTCGCCCGTCTCGGGGTGCACGGCCTCGATGCGCCCACGCAGGTCGGCGCCCGCACGCAGCGGGCCGACCAGGTCGAGGTAGTCCGACGGCAGCAGTGGCGTCGTGACCATCTCCAGCAGTTTCCACGCCCTGCTGCGGAGGGCTGTACTCGTCATGGCACCAGCTTGCTGTGCCTCAAGGCGTAAAGTCCTGACCGCAGGACGTAAATCCAGTCGAGTGAATTGTTCGCAGGGAACAAAAACGTGAGCCATGCCATCCAGAGGGCCAGCGAACTGGCCCTGGACAAGACGACGGTCACCGCGCTGCGGGCCACGCTGAGGACCACCGCCGACGAGGTCGTCCAGGCGATCATCGACGAGGTCCCTCCCTACGCCAACGCACTTTCGGGCCGCATGGGCGCCACCATCCGCCGGGCCGTCCGCACGGCCCTGGGGCACTACCTGGACCTCGCGAGTGGTCATGCCACGGGCGGTGACGGTGGTGACGCGGCCTACGAGCTGGGCCGCGGCGAGGTGCGCGACGGCCGTTCGATGGACGCCCTACTCAGCGCCTACCGGGTCGGCGCCCGCGTGGCCTGGCGATATCTGGCGGCGGGTGCCGTGCCCGCGGGTCTGCCCGCCGCGGAGGTCGCCAAGTTCGCCGAGCTGACCTTCGCCTACATCGACGAGCTCTCCGCCGCGAGCGCCGCGGGCCACGCCGACGAACTGGCCGCCCGGGGCAGGGCCCACGAGCTTCACCTCGAACACCTGGCCCGCGACCTCCTCGCCGGCGCGGGCCCGGACGTGCTGCTTGCCTCCGCACAACGGGCCGGGTGGCAGCCTCCGGATTCGCTGACCGCGGTCCTGCTCCCCGCCGCCCAGGCCCGGCCCGCCTACCGCACGCTCGACCCGAGCACCCTCGTCCTCGACGATCTGCCGGACGCCACCGGTGTGTTGCTCGTCCCCGATGCCGACCGATCACGTCTCTTGCGGCAGCTGTCCGACCGCACCGCCGTGGTCGGCCCGGCCCGGCCATGGGCTCGCGCGTCCGCCTCGTACGCACGGGTCGTCCGCGCGCGCTCCCTCTCCGCTGGCATCCGCGACACCGAGGACCACCTGCCCGAGCTGGTGCTGAGCGCCGACATGGACGCGTTCGCAGACCTGCGGGCCCGAGCCCTCGCACCGTTGCGGGCCTTGCCTGTCGCGACCGCGCGGCGCCTTGAGGAGACGTTGCGGGCGTGGCTGCTGCACCAGGGCAGGCGGGACGAGGTGGCGGCGGCGTTGTTCGTCCATCCCCAGACGGTCCGGTACCGGATGTCGCAGTTGCGGGAGCTCTTTCCGGACCTCGCATCGCCGAACCGGGCCCTCGAACTGACGCTGGCGGTCGCTCTTCGGGGCGGCTGACGCGGACGTCGACCGTGCGCGGGATGATGGAGATGGAATGACGGAACGTAAGGCTAGGAGCTTCCATGGCGCAGCGGGTTCACCGGCCCCGTGAGGACGCGGAGTTCGACTTCATCCTCAAAATGAGCGGAGTTCCGGTCCTCGCGTACTTCACCGGGACATGGCCCAAGGCCATCGAGCCCTGCCGGGTGATGGACCTCGTCGTGGGTGGCATCGCCGACGACTACGCGGGCCGCCTGACAGCCGTCCGTACCGACATCACGCGCTGTCCGGCCGCGACCGAGCGATACGGGATCACCGGAGCACCGTCCTACGTCCTGCTGAAGGAGGGAGAGGCGGTGGCGCACGGCACGGGGCCCACGACCACCGCCGAGGTACGGAAGGTTCTGGACGGCCATCTCTGAGCCCGGCTAGTTGTCCGATGGTTCGGGGGCCCAGTGGGGGCTCCGGCCGAGAAGGGTCAAGGTCTCCGTCAGGGGTGTCGACTGCGCGGACGTCGGCCGGGCCGGGGCGAAGAAGGCGTCGGGCCCGCGTGTCTGCTCGTCGGTCGGCACGCGGCGTGCCAGTCGCAGGGCCGACTCCCAGATGCTGTGCGGGAGTTGAACCTCCAGTGCGAGGGTGCGGGCGAGGTCCCAGGCATGCACCGCGAGGTCGAGGAAGTGGAATGACACGGCCACCCGGCCGGGAAGCGCGCGGCCCAGTTCGGGCAGTACGAACTCCCGCTCACCGCCGCCCGCTTCGGCGAACGGCACGATGAGCGCGGCCACGGACTCCGCATAAGCGCGCGCCGGGTCGGCGGCGATGTCCGGCACCCGCCAGTGTGCGGGCAGCCCGCCCTCTCCTCGTGCGGCCGCCGCGAAGCCGTGGTTCTGCGCCGTCATGTGACCGAGGAGATCGAGCAGGGTCCAGTCGGCGCAGGGGGTCGGCCGGCCCCAGGTCTCCTTTCCGTCGTCGGCGGCGGCTGCCGCGCCGCGTACGAGACGTAACGTCTCCAGCGCGGCGATGCGGTCCAGCTCCACGAAGTTCGTCACGCGTCCTCCAGGCGAACGAAGTCCTGCGGCCAGGAAGTCGTGCCGGTGAGCAGGGCGCGGGCCCGGCTCCACACGGCGTACGGATCGAAGTCCTCGGCCTCCCAGGCGGCTGCGCGCATCGTGCCGCGCCCCCGGTGGGCCCTGACGACCGCGATGTGGTCGGGGCGGCCCACGAACTCGTTGAGCGCGCGCTCGTCGCGCCACACGCTCACCGAGCCCGAGCGTCGGCTTGCCACCTCGGCCCACAGCCACATGCCGAGCGCGCCCGGTGTCCGGGGCCAGGTGCGGCGAAGGCGCAGGCCCGCGAGGGCGATCGCGCCCGCCTGCGGATGGCTCGTCGCGGTGAAGTCGGTGACGCTCACGACGACGGGGCACAGGGTCAGCGGTACGGGTCCGGAGCGCCAGCGGGTGCGCAGCAGCCGGGAGGTCACGGGTCGAGGTGTCATGACGCCGAGCATAAAACTACACGACCGGTCGTGCTACTACTTTTGCCGCGTGAGCGAAGATGAACGGCCTTGCACCTCAGGAGATTTGGGGCACCAGCGCGGAATCCGTCGCCGTCGCACGCAGCCTGGAGGTGATGCCCGTCCGCGCCCGGTCGTACGGCAGTGTCTCCGCGGTCAGGAGCGAGTGCGCGTTGGCCGTCTCCATCAACGCCACCAGCTCGAAGGCCAGCTGCGCCGTATCGGTGTCGTCGCGGAGTTCACCGGCTGCCCGCGCGTCCACCGCGCATCCCTCCACGTACGCCATCCACGTCGCCAGCGACTGCACGAGCGCATCGTGCACCGGGCCCTGCCGGGCGTCGAACTCGGCCATCACCGCAGAGAAGAAGCAGCCCCCGGGAAACACGCGGCGCTGCGAATAGCCGAGCCAGCTCTCGCAGAGGCGCGCGAGGCTGGTCACTCCGGCGGGGATGCCGTCCACCGGCTCGAGGACCTCGTCGACGAAGATCTTCGACGCGGCCCGGACCGTGGCCAGTTGCAGCTCCTCCTTGGAGCCGAACAGCGCGAACACCCCGCTCTTGCTCAGCCCGAGCTCGGTCGCAAGCCGTCCCACCGACAGGGCTTCGAGTCCCTCGACGGAGGCGATGTCGACGGTCCGGCGCAGCACGAGGCGCCGGGTGCGGTTGCCCCGCTCGACCCGCCCGTCCTCCTTCGCGGAGTTCACCACTGCGGCGCCATGGGGGCCGCCCACCCGGGCGCTGATGTCGTTGCTGCTCATCCGCCCTAGTCTGCCAGCACGGCGGGCGCGACCGGGAGGCCCCCGACCCTGCCACGATGTGCACGAAGGGTATTCCGCGGAAAGTGAAGAGGGTGCAATGAGTGAACTGACGAAGCCCGAGGTCGACGTTCCGGAGGGTGCCGCGCCTACCGAGTTGACCATCCGGGACCTGGTCGTCGGGGACGGGGCCGAGGTGAAGCCGGGCATGGTGGTCAGAGTCCACTACGTCGGGGTGACCTTCGAGTCCGGGAAGGAGTTCGATGCCTCCTGGGACCGGGGGCAGCCGTTCAAGTTCGCGCTGGGCAGTGGCAGGGTCATCAAGGGCTGGGACCGAGGGGTGAAGGGGATGAAGGTCGGCGGTCGACGCGAGATCGTTGTTCCCCCTCGTCTCGGCTACGGCAAGCAGTCGCCGTCACCGTTGATCCCGGCGAGCTCGACGCTCGTCTTCGTGGTGGACCTCCTCGACTCGTATTCCAGCACGGCCGGGTGGAGCAAGGCCTGATCCATTACCCCATCAGCTGATGTTCGTTGGGCTTGGTGACCATTGTCCGCTGCTACAAGGAGTCACCTGCTCATGCCTGAGGAAATCGTGCGTCGGCTGCATTTCAAAGGGTTCGACTATGACTGCCGCATCGTCGAGAACCCCGCTCCTCGGACAGAGCCCATCGTTCTGCTGGGCGGCTCCTTCCAGGACATGTACGCCTTCCGGCGCCTGGAGAAACCGTGGACGGAGATCGCGACGGTCATCACTGTCGACCTCCCCGGGTCGGGCAAGGCCGACGATCTGCCGGCGGAGTACGGGTTCGATTTCCTCGCCGCGGTACTGGGTGATCTGCTCGAACAGCTGGAGTTGGGGCCCGTCAATCTGTTCGCCGCGTCCTACGGCGTGCCCATCGCGTACCGGCTGGTCCAGCAGCGTCCCGAGCGGGTCGAGCGGCTGATGCTGGCCGGGGCTTCCATGGAGTATCCGGCGGAGTGCCGGACAGCGCTTCGGGCCATGGTCGACAGCCTCGCTGCCGGGGACGTGTCCAGCGCCTACGGCCGGGTGACCGTCGAGGCGCTCATGGCACACCCGGACCGGCCCGTCCGCAAGCGCGCCGTGACGGCCCGGCTGCTGGCCTGCACGATGAGCGCCATCACCGACGCCGATGTGCCACGGCACATCGCCATCCTGGAGCGCGTCCTCGCCACTCCCGGTCTTCCGCCCGGTGGAATCCCCGACGTGCCGACCCTGTGCTTCACGGGTGAGTTCGACGAGTTCTCCACTCCGGACCGCGTACGCGAAGTCGCCGCAACGATTCAGCAGGGGCAATTCTCCCTGATCCGGGAGGCCGACCATCTGCCCAACCTCGAACGGGGCAAGGAGTTCTCCCGGCTCATCGCCGACTACTTCACCGACCAGCCGATCGACGCGCTCGACTTCCTGACGGAGGTCGAGCGGCCGGCGCTGGAGAGGGTGCCTGCCGTCGCCGCGTCGTAGGCAGGCACCCCAGCCGTCGGGAGCGGTCACGGCGTCAGGATCGCCCTGCCTCGGATCCGCCCGCTCTCCAGGTCGTCCAGCGCGTCCTGGAAGCGGTCGAGCGGGTACTTCGCGGTGTGCAGGCGGACGCGGCCCTGTGCGGCCAGGACCATCAGTTCGCACAGGTCGTTGTACGAGCCGACCAGGTTGCCGATGAAGTTGATCTCGGCGGAGATGATGTCGATGGTCGGCACGTCGATGTTCTCGCCGTAGCCGACCACGTGGTAGTCGCCCGCCGGGCGCAGCATGGCGACGCCGTCCTTGGTGGCGCCGCCCTCGCCCACAAAGTCGATGACCGCCTCCGCCCCTTGTCCGCCGGTCAGTTCGCGCACCCGGTCGACGTGGCCCCCGTCGGCGACGATGCCGTGGTCGGCCCCGATGGACGTGGCCAGGGCCACCGCGTCGGGGTTGCGGTCGACGACGAGGAGCTCGGCCGCGGTGAGGGCCTTGAGGACCTGTACGCCGATGTGGCCGAGCCCGCCCGCGCCGATCACGACGCAGCGGTCCCCCGGCCGCAGCGTGCGGGCCGCCTTGGCCGCGGCGTGGTACGCCGTGAGGCCCGCGTCGGCGAGCGCCGCGACGTCGGCCGGTTCGAGGGAGTCGTCGATCCGCACCACGCTGCGCGCGGAGGTCTTCAGGTACTCGGCGTAGCCCCCGGCCGTGTCGATGCCGGGGAACTGGTTGTTCTCGCAGTGGACGTCGTCGCCCGCCCGGCAGGCCCGGCAGAGCCCGCAGGTGATCAGCGGGTGCACGATGACCTTGTCGCCCTCGGCGACGTTGGTGACGGCGCTGCCGACGGCGTGCACCCAGCCGGCGTTCTCGTGGCCGATCGTGTAGGGCAGTGTCACGCCGGACTTCTGCGCCCACTGCCCTTCCAGGATGTGGATGTCGGTGCGGCACACGCCGGCGCCGCCGATCCTGACGATGACGTCGAACGGGCCGGTGACCTCGGGAGTCGGTACCTCGGCCATCTCGAGGTTCTTGCCGTAGCCCACGACCTGGACTGCCTTCATGAGACCTTCTCCTTCGATTGGTCGGCCGCGGACTGCGGGTAGCGGGTGCGCAGCAGCCCCCGGCAGAAGTGCGCGTTGCCCTCGATCGACACCCGGACCGCGCGGGCGAAGCGCAGCCGGAGCGGGATCTCGCCCGGCGGGAAGCGTCGACCTTCCTCGTCCACCAGGACCGGGTCCGACGGTGCCACGCCGAGGCCGAGCGCCTCGCGTCGCCGCAGCAGCGCACCGGAGGCCGCCGCGTCGGGGAGGTCTCCGATGACCACGTCGTGGAGGTCCTCCTCGGCGAGGTCGGGGTTCTCGCGGAGCAGGAGAGTCAACGCCCGCTCCATCGCCGCGACATGGGCCTTGCGGCGGAACGTGAGGCGCAGCGCTTCGAGGTCCTTCTCGGCCTCGGCGCCGAACGTGCCGCGGTAGCCCGCGTCCGCGGCGAGCCCCTGGTTGATGAGGTCCGAGTCGTGGTGGTCGTCGAGCAGCACCACGACATCGCGCGTCCAGGGCAGCGCGCTGAGCGCGTCCTTGGAGTCCGAGGCCATGAGGTACGCAAAGTTGGGCGAGCAGAACGAGGTGGGGAGCCGGAGGCGGACGGTGAGCGCCCTGTCGGGGGTCACCGTCACGGAGCGTACGAAGCCCAGGTCGGTGATCGGCTCGTCCAACTCCGGGTCGAGGACGGTGTCGAGCGCGGCGCGGGCGGACCGTTCCCGTTCGTCGGGGCGCATGTCAGGCCACCGCCGGTGCGCCGACGCCGAGGCCGGCCGGGACCTCGATGTCGTACATGGCCGCCGCGTTGAGGCCGAGGATCTTCTTCTTCTGCGCCAGGGTGATCGGCGCGTACTCGGGCGTCATGTCTTCGGGGATCTGGAAGTCGACGAACCGCTCGATCAGCCAGCGCGGTGTCCAGAGCGCGTAGTCGCTGGAGAACTGGATACGGTCCTCGTCCAGCCAGTAGAGCAGTTCGCCGATGATCTGCGCGAAGTACCGCGGCCTGGTGTGGATGAAGGGGATCGCGACGGCGAGGCCCGCGTGCACGTTGGGTTCCTGCGTGGCGATCCAGCAGAAGTCCTCGAGGCGGGGCAGTCCGCAGTGCTCGACGACGAAGTTCATCTCGGGGAACTGCGTCGCCACCTTGTCGACGTCCGCCACGTCGAAGGCGTCCCGGTCGAGCGGACGGATCGTCGGCCCCTTGTGGACGTGCACGTTGTTGATCCCGAGTTCCTGGCACACCTCGAGATAGCGGTACGTCCACGGGTCGTCGAGCTTGTAGCCGCGGCTGTCGCCCTTCCACTCGGCGGTGTACAGCTTGACGCCCTTGAGCTGGAACCGCTCGGCGTCACGCCGCAGTTGGTCGAGCCCCTTCTGCTCGTACCGGGGGTCCCAGGAGTGGTTGTACGTCAGCTTGTCGGGGTGCTGCTGGGCGAGCGCGAAGGCCTCCTCCGTCTGCCCGAAGCCGTTCCGGTAGAAGGCGCCGAGGCGTGCGGGCTGGAAGATGGCGTGGTCGACGTACCCGTCGGTGAAGAGGTCCTTCATCAGGCGTTCGCCGCCCTGGTAGAGGTACTCCTCGTACGGCCACAGCTCGGACTCGGGGCTGAGGTTGCGGTGGTAGTCGTAGAAGCAGTCGATGAACTGCTTGCCGTGGATGTTGAGTTGGTTCTCGGGGCGCGCGTCCCAGAGCGCGATGTGCGCGTCGACGATGAAGTAGTTCTCGCCATCCTTGGAATACATCTGTCTCCTCAGGTCCTCGGTTCCTTGGTTGGTTCCTTGGTGTGCGTCAGGAGAACTGGATGCCGCCGTCGATCATGACGGACTGGCCCGTCATGTAGTCCGAGTCGCGCGAGGCCAGGTACGAGACGAAGGACGCGACGTCCGTGGGCTCCTCGACGCGGCCGAGCGCGATCGCCTCCGCGTACTTCTTGATGGCCTTGCCCTTCTGCAGGCCCTCCTCCTGCGCGAGGCGCTCGTCGATGAGGTCCCACATGTCGGTGCCGACGATGCCCGGGCAGTACGCGTTGACGGTGATGCCGTGCTGCGCCCACTCCATGGCGGCGGCCTGGGTCAGTCCGCGTACGCCCCACTTGGACGCCGAGTAGGTGCCGAGCAGCGCGAACGGGCGGTAGGCGACGATGGAGGCCGCGCCGATGATCTTTCCGCCGCCGCCCTGGGCGATCATCTGCCGGGCCGCGGCCTGGTAGGAGAGGAAGACGCCGCGCAGGTTCACGGCCATGATCTGCTCGAACTCGTCGATGCCGGTGTCGAGGAGTGGAGTGACCCTGGCGATACCGGCGTTGGCGACGTAGACGTCGACCTTGCCGAAGTGTCCCGCGACCTCCTCGACGAGTGCGTCGGTCTGCTCCTTGCTGGACACGTCGGCGTGCACGGCGAGGGACCGGCGGCCGGTCTTCTCGATGCCGGCGGCCACTTCGCCGAGTTCCTCGCTCATGCCGGGGAGGTCGGCGACGGCAACATCGAGTCCGTCCTGGGCCAGTCGCTCTGCGATGGCGCGGCCGATGCCGCGGGCGGCGCCGGTGACGATCGCGGTGCGGGGTGCGTTGTCGGCGGAAGTCATAGCGGGCTCCTGTGCTCGACGCTGGGCGGCCGCACCCGTTGTGCGGCGCCGACCATCAGCGTGGAGGCCGGGGGCTCCGTCGAGTTTTTCAATGTGGAACACACCGGGCGCCACTCCTGCACCCGTGCACGGAAAACGCACAAGGACTCTTGGCGAACAGCCTGTTGTCGGGTACAAACACCTCCGTAATATGGCGGAAACACGCCCATCGGAGACGCCATGCTCAGTGACAGCACGGAGCGGGACCAGACCATCGCGCGAGCGCGCCTGCAGTTCCTCACGCATGCGGAGCCGCCTGCGCAGATCGTGCCCGAGGGCATCCGCAATTCCTGGCAGCGGTCCAAGTACCTGGGGGTCGGCACGGACGAGGTGGTCGTCCCCTACCAGCCGGACTACGACCGGGAGAGCCGGCTGGTCCGCGCCGCCGCGCCCGTCCTCGATCGGCTGGAGCAGGCGCTGGCGGGTTCGGACGCCTCGGTGATCGTGACGGACCGCAAGGGCTGGGTTCGGGACCGTCGCGTCGGGGAGAAGCGGCTCTCGACGCACCTGGACCGGGTTCATCTGGCCCCCGGCTTCAACTACGCCGAACAGTTCGTCGGTACGAACGGCATCGGGGTCGCCCTGGAGGAGCGCAGGCCCAACGTGGTCCTCGGTACCGAACACTTCAACGAGCGCCTCCAGGGCGTCTCCTGCGCCGCCGCCCCGATCCGCAACTCGGTCACCGGACGGGTCGAGGGAGCCATGAACCTGACGTGCTGGAACGGCCCGGCGCGCATGCTCATGGCGGCCCTGGTGCAGGAGGCCGCCGGTGACATCGAGCGCGTCATGTACGAGTTCAGCAGCTCGCACCAGCGTGCTCTGCTGGAGGCGTTCCAGCAGGTGAGCCACTACGGTGACCGGCCGGTGCTCTGTCTCGGCCAGGATCTCGTGCTCGCCAACTCCGCGGCCTCCGCCCGCCTCACGGGCGACGACCACCGGCTGCTGCACGAGGCCGCCGCCGAGCTGGGGCACGCGCCGCGCGCCCGCACGCAGGTGCAACTCACAGGCGGGGAGACCGTCCTGATGCGCTGCCGCCAGGTCGACAGCTCGGCGGGCGCCGCCGGGTATCTACTGGAGTTGGCCTTCGCGGAGCTCCCCTCGGGCGGGCACCCGCCCCGTTCCGGCTCCCGTACGCGGACGGAGCAGGACGCGAGCAGGCCGTGGCCGCTGCCGGGCCTGGCGGGGACGGACCCGGCGTGGAACACCGTCTCCCGCACGGCGAGCCGCTGCGCCCGCGAGCGGACACCGCTCCTGCTCCACGGCGAGGCCGGAACGGGCAAGTCGGCGCTGGTCGGTGCCGCGCACGCGCTGACCGGGGCGGCATCGGCCCCCGTCGTCGTGGATGCCGAGGCAGCCGGGGGCGTACTGCCCACCGCACTGCGCGAGGCACCCGCTGAGGCGGGCCGCGCCCTGGTCCTGCGGAACGTGGACGCCGTGGCCCCCGAGCAGGGAGCCGCCGTCGCCCAGGCGCTGGAGGCAGCGGCTGCGCAGGGCACCTGGATCGTGGGCACGCTGCGCCAGGCCCAAGGCGTACCCGAGCCACTGAGGCGCTGTTTCGTCGAGGCGGCGGCCGTTCCCGCTCTGCGGCACCGCCTCGCGGATCTTCCCGCCCTGGCGGACTGTCTGCTGCGGCGCGTCGGCGCGGACGTCGAGTGCGCACCGGAGGTGCTGCCGCTGCTGCGCCGGCACGACTGGCCCGGCAACATCCGCCAGCTGGACGCCACCCTGCGGGAGGCCGCGTCGGGCCGCCGTACGTACCGGATCGAACTCGGCGACCTGCCGCCGTCCCTGCACAGCGCGGGCGGCCGGTCGCTCAGCGCCTGGGAGGCCTCCGAGCGCGACACCCTGGTCCAGGCCCTGCTGGCGGCGGACGGCAACAAGTTGCTGGCGGCGCAGCGGCTCGGCATCTCCCGTACGACGATCTACCGGAAGATGCGGGCCTACGGGATCACGCTTCCCGCGCGCGGCTGAGTCGCCTACGCGCGTCGCCGGGTCTCAGCCGCCGCGCCTGACCCGCGCCGCCTTCCGGGCCTCCGCGAGCTTGCGGGCCTCGTTGGTCTTGCGGGAGCCCCGGCCGCCCGAGCCGGAGCCCGAGCCGGAGGCGGTGGTGGAGCCGCTCTTCGGGTCCTTGGTGCTGCCCAGGCCGCGGAACGGGGCGTTCTGGTTCTTGGGGCGCTGGGCGGGGCCGCCGTCGAGGGGCCTGCCGGAGGGGGCCTTGGCGCCGGTGATGCGGCTCAGCTCCGCCTCGCCGGACCGCACCTTGGTGACCTTCGCGCGGACGTCGGCGTCCGCCATGACCTGGCTCGTCTCGCGGCGCTGGCCCGACAGGACCAGCGAAACGACGGTGCCGGAGCGGCCGGCGCGGGCGGTGCGTCCGGCGCGATGGAGGTAGTCCTTGGGCTCGGTCGCCGGGTCGACGTTGACCACGAGGTCGAGGTCGTCGATGTCCAGGCCGCGTGCGGCGACGTTCGTCGCCACCAGCGCGGTGATCTCGCCCTTCTTGAACTGGGCCAGGGTCCGGGTGCGCTGCGGCTGGGCCTTGCCGCTGTGCAGGGCGGCGGCGGCCACTCCGCTGGCCCGCAGATGCTTGGTGAGCTGGTCGACGCCGTGCTTGGTGTCGAGGAACAGCAGGACGCGGCCGTCGCGGGCGGCGATCTCGGTGGCGACGGACCACCGGTCCGGGCCGTGCACGACGAGGAGGTGGTGCTCGATCGTGGTGACCGCGCTGGAGGCGGGGTCCACGGAGTGCTCGGCCGGGTCGCGCAGGTAGCGCCGCACCAGCTGGTCGACGTCGCCGTCGAGGGTGGCGGAGAACAGCATCCGCTGCCCGTCGGGTCGCACAAGGTCAAGGATTTCGGTGACCTGCGGCAGAAAGCCCATGTCGCACATCTGGTCGGCCTCGTCCAAGACCGTGATGGCGACCCGGCCGAGGCGGCAGCCCTTGCGTTCGATCAGGTCGTGCAGCCGGCCGGGCGTGGCGACGACGACCTCGGCGCCGTCCCGCAGCGCGGCGGACTGCCGACCGATGGACACGCCGCCCACCACGGTCGCGAGCCGCAGCCGCAGCGCCTCGGCGTACGGCGTGAGCGCCTCGCTGACCTGCTGCGCCAGCTCCCGGGTGGGCACCAGCACGAGGGCGAGGGGCTCCTTGGGCTGTGCGCGCCGCCCGGCGATCCGGGAGAGCAGTGCCAGGCCGAAGGCGAGGGTCTTGCCGGAGCCGGTGCGGCCCCGGCCGAGGACGTCCCGCCCCGCGAGCGCGTTCGGCAGTGCCGCGGCCTGGATGGGGAAGGGCTTCGTCACACCGTGCTCGGCGAGCGTGCGCAGCACCGCGGCCGGCAGATCGAGGTCCGCGAAGGACGTCACGGGGGCGGTACCCGGCGCGTCGTCCTGCTGCCGGGCACCGTCGGCACGTGCTGATTCGCTCACAGAGAGCCTTCCTGGCGAAGGGTGGGACCGTACCGAGGAAGGCGCGGCGGGGTCGCGGCGGCCGAGCGGCGGCGCCCATCGGGACACCGGCACAGCTGCGCTGCAAACGCTCAACGCTAGCACGGAACGCATGGCGGGCTTCACCTCACCCGCTGACGCATCTACACTCCCCCGGTTCAACTCCGGTACCTACTTGCCGAGTTGAAGAGGTGCAGTGTGCACCTTGCGGATAGGGTCGCCGAAAGGTGGGTGGGACACGACGGGGGGATCGCGGTGGATCACCTGACTGAAGCGGGGCCGGGGCGTGGCCATCGTGGCGGGACCACTCCCGAGCCTCCTGAGGTGCTGCCCGGCGCGCTGCGCGCCTGGCTCGGGCTGGTCGCGGCGCTCTCCGCGCTCGTGGTCGTCACCATCGGGGTCATGTACGCGGGGCACAGCGCGTCCGGCCGGGTGGACCGGTGGTTCGTGCTGCCGACGGACGACAGTGTCCAGCCGCCGTGGCGGGGCGTCGCCCTGGCCGTCGACTTCCTGGGGGAACCCGTCGGCGCGGCGGTGCTGGTCGCCGCCGCCGTGGTGTGGTGTCTGCTACTGCGCCGTCCGCGCGCGGCCGTGCTGATGGTGGCAGCCGTCGCGCTGACCGTGGGGACGGGGACGGTCATCAAGTCCGTGGTGGGGCGCACCATCCACGGTCCGGGGAACCTGTCCTATCCGAGCGGGCACACGGCCTTCCTCACCGCGCTCGCCCTGGTGGTGGCGCTGGTCGCGGTCGGGCGGCTCGGGCTCGGCAGAGCGGCCGGTGCGGCGCTCGTGTTCGGTGCGGGGCTGGCCGCCGGCGCCGTCATGGGGTGGGCGGAGGTCGCGCTGAGCGCGCACTATCCGACGGACGCGGTCGGCGGCTGGTGCACCGCGCTCGCGGTGGTGCCCGCGACCGCGTGGCTGGTCGACCGCGTGGCGGACGCCGGCCGACCAGCTCGCCGCTGACATCACACCAATCGGTCACACCAGGCGGCGGAACACCGGCTTCACCGGCCGACCGGCCAGCCACGGTGTCGGGTCACCGGCGTCGACCGCCTTCCGGTAGACCGCGCACGCCTCGGCCACCACGTCGACGGTGCGGTCGATGTCGCCGTCGCCGAGTGCGCTGCTCACCACGAACGACGGGGCGAGGACGCCGCCCATCAGCAGTCGGCGCAGGAACAGGGTCCGGTACTCCTGCGAAGGCTGCCCGTTCTCGTCGAGCGTGGCGAAGACCAGGTTGCTGGCCCGGCCGCGGACGAGGACATGTTCGCCGACGCCCATGCTCGACGCCGCCTCGCGCACCCCTGCGGCCAGCCGCTCGCCCAGGGTGTGCAGGCGCGCGGAGATGCCCTCCTCCACGTAGGTGCTCTGGACAGCCATCGCCGCCGCCAAGCAGTGGGTCTCCGCGCCGTGTGTCGTGGAGAGCAGGAAGACCCGCTCTCCGGAGTGGCGCAGCCCGCCGTACTCCATCAGCTCCCGGCGCCCGGCCAGCGCCGAGACGGCGAACCCGTTGCCCAGTGCCTTGCCGAACGTGGAGAGGTCGGGCACGACGCCGTACAGGCCCTGGGCGCCCGCCTCCGACCAGCGCAGACCGGTGATCATCTCGTCGAAGATCAGTACGCAGCCGTGCCGGTCCGCGAGGTCGCGCAGCCCTTCGAGGTAGCCGGGCGGAGGTTCGCGGTGGGCGGCGGGTTCGAGGATCAGGCAGGCGACGTCGTCCGCGTACCGGGTGAGGAGTGCCTCCGTGGCGGCGAGGTCCCCGTACGGGAAGGACACGGTGAGGTCGGTCGTCGACGCCGGGATGCCCGCCGGCATGGGTGTGGTGCCGATGAACCAGTCGTCGGTGGAGAAGAACGGGTGGTCGGCGCAGATGGCGACCCGCCCGCGCCCCGTGACGGCGCGCGCCAGGCGCACCGCGGCGGTGGTGACGTCGGAGCCGTTCTTCGCGAACTTCACCATGTCGGCGGTCGGCACGGTCGCCAGGAAGCGCTCGGCGGCCTGGACCTCCACGATGGACGGCCGCACGAAGTTGCTGCCGCGGTCGATCTCGCGCCGCACCGCCTCGTTCACGCGCGGGTGGGCGTGGCCGAGGCTGACCGAGCGGAGGCCGGAACCGTATTCGATGTAGCGGTTGCCGTCGATGTCCCACACATGGGCGCCGCGTCCGTGGCTGATGACCGGGGCGAGGTGCTCGGGGTACTGGTCGTCACCCTTGGCATAAGTGTGCGCGCCGCCGGGGATCATGGCGTGCAGCCGCTCGTTCGCCGAGCGCGACCGGGGCAGTTGGAACTCTTCGCTGTCAGGCGTGTTGGACATGGTTGCGTTGTTCTCGGTGGGCACGCCGGCCTCAACTCCCCTTCCGCTTGAGGACGTCGGCGAGGCTCGGCGCCTCCCGGTCCCGCTTGGACATCGAGGTGACCGGCAGCGGCCACGGAATGGCGAGCTCCGGGTCGTCGAAGGCGATCGTCACGTCCTCGGTCGGGTCGTGCGGGCGGTCGATGCGGTACGAGGTGTCGGCGGTCTCGGTCAGCGCCTGGAATCCGTGCGCACACCCCGCCGGGATGTAGAGCGTCACCTGTGTGTCGCCGGACAGCTCGAACGTGGCGCGGTTGCGGTACGTCGACGAGTCCGGCCGCAGGTCCACGACGACGTCGAAGATCTTCCCGTACGAGCAGCGCACCAACTTGGCCTCGCCGTCGCCGGCGCGCAGGTGCATGCCGCGCAGTACGCCGCGGACCGAACGGGACACGCTGTCCTGGATGAAGGCATGCGGGTCGAGGCCGACCGAGCGGAGTACGTCGGCGTCGAAGGTGCGGCAGAAGAAGCCGCGTTCGTCGGCGTGCGGCGTGGGTTCGAGCAGGAACGCCCCGGCGATCTCCGGGACTTCGGTCAGTTTCATCGATTCCCCCGAGGTGCACGTTCCGGGCCGGTGGCCGGGAACAGGGTGGCGGTCAACGCGTTGAACTGGTGGGTGAGTTGTTGTGCTGCGGCCTCATTGCGTTCCGCGAGCGTCTTTCGCAGTTCCGCGGCGTGCTTCTCCAACTCCCGGAATTGTTCGAGGAGTCGGTCGGCGTCGACCTCGCGCGCCGGGTGGCAGTAGGCCCCGAGGCCCATCCGCTCCATGAGCGCGTCGCTCTTCGCCGCGTAGGTGAGGGCGAGGGTGGGTGTGCCGGACTTCAGGGCGCAGATCAGGTTGTGGTAGCGGGTCGCGATGACGGTGTCGGCGGCCGCCGTCTCCTTCATCAGGTCGGCGAGGGAGGCCGTCTCGGCGGCGGTGACCAGCGGCGATTCGACCGCGGCGAGGATCGCTTCGACCACCGACGCGTCGCAGTCGTCCCCGATGAGCAGCCTGACCCGCCTGCCGTCCTCGACGAGTGCCCGGACGATCCGGGTCGTCCCGTCGAGGTAGCGCCGGTGGATCTCCTCGGCCCGCGCACGGTCGTCGTTGCCGCCGTGGAAGTCCATGCCGCCGACGCAGACCGTGCCCTCGGCCGCCGTCGCCGCGGGTGTCGGCAGGGCGAACGCGAGGTCCGGGTAGACCGCGTCGCGCGCGGTGTTCACGCCCATCGCCCGCATCGCGTCGCGGGACCCGGCGTCGCGGTACGAGCGGTAGGCGGCGAGCCGCGCCGACCAGCGGACCAGGGCCCGGGTCGGCCGGACCTTGATCTCGGCGGCGCCGACGCTGACCAGCGCGACCTTCGTGCCGAACAGTCGGCCGCTCGCGCAGAGCAGGAACAGCGAGTATGGGAAGCCCCACGGCCGCAGCGGCAGCGTGGCCTCCAGGACGCCCATGCCCGGCACGATCACCACGTCGTGCCGGCGCACCCAGGCGGCGGTGCGGACGATGTCGACGAGTTTGCCGAGGCCCTTGGTGGCCGCCGCGCCCGCGCGCGACGCGGTCCGGTACTCGCCGCGGTTCCAGTGCAGCCGCGTCGCGGGGATCCCGTACCGGGCGGTGACGACGTCGGGTCCGCCGCACAGCGCGTCCACGGGCGCGTCCGGATGCTCGGCGCGGAGGTAGCCGAGGACGGCCTCCAGTGAGCCGTCGTTGCCGAGGTTGCCGGAGCCGAGCAGGCCGAACACCCCGACGCGTACGGGGGTCATGGCTGCTTCCCCGTCCGGCCCGCGACGAGGTCGTCGACGGAGACGTCGAGCTGGGAGGGGTCGACCGGCGCCCGGTCCTCGACCCGCTCCCCCGCGCCCGGCCTGGCGCGGCTGGTCGCCCAGGCCGCCAAGTGCCGGTAGCACTCCGCCCGTTCGGCCGAGGAGAGCGGCGCCCGCCGGATCGCGGAGACGAAGCCCAGGACGTACTCGGCGAGCAGCCGGGGGGTGGGGTGCAGTGGTCCGGCCCTGCGCGGGTCGAGGTTGACGCTGCGGGAGCGCTTGGCGGGGTTGGCCCGTTCGGCGCGGGTGGGGTGGTCGCGGCGGAAGTACAGCAGCTCGGGGACCTGGTAGAAGGGGCCGTGCAGGCCGATCTCGGCGACGAAGGTGCGGTCGGCGTGGTGGTAGCTGTCGTGCGGCTTCACCTTGCGCAGTACATCGGCCCGGATGACGCCGTAGAAGTCGTCGCCGCCGGGCTCGAACAGCATGCTGCGGAAGCGTTCGGGCGCGCGCGGCGAGTCGGTGTTGAGCGTGTACGCGTAGGGGACCTTGACCTTGCCGTCCTCGTCGATGACGGCCTGATCGGCGTGCGCGAGGATGACGTCGGGGTGCTCGTCGAGCGCCAGGACGCAGCGGCGCAGCAGGTCGCGGGCGTACAGGTCGTCGTGCGATGCCCATTTGAAGAGTTCGCCGTGGCACTGGGTGAACACGTAGTTGTGGTTCGGCGCGGCGCCGATGTTGCGGGGCAGCCGGATGTAGCGGATGCGCGCGTCCTGCTCCGTGTACCGGCGGCAGATCGCCTCGGTCCCGTCGGTCGAGGCGTTGTCGGTGATGACCAGCTCGAAGTCCTCGTAGGTCTGGCCGAGCAGCGCGTCGAGGGACTCGGCCAGGTACTCCTCGCCGTTGTAGACGGGCAGGCCGATACTCAGTCGGGGGTGGGCGGTCATGTGCTCCTCGCTTCGGGTGTGGGGTTGTGGTGGTGCTCGCGCAAGGCGTGCCGCAGGTGCAGCCACCACACGGCGGAGCCGGTGACGGTCGCGGCGGCGACACCCCAGGCGGAGCCGACCGTGCCGCCCGCGGCCGCGCCGCCGAGCCCGCCGCCGACGTAGCAGGCGGAGGCGAACAGTTGGGAGCGCAGGCTGAGCCGGGCCGCGCCGAGCGCGCGCAGTCCGGCGGCGGCGCCGGTGCCGAGCCCCGCGCCCGCGACGCCGAGGGTGACCGGCACGATGAGCTGCGAGGCGGCGTTCCACACGTCGCCGAGCAGCAACTCGCCCGCCCGGTCCGGGACCAGGAGCAGCGCGCCGCCCCACAGCAGCGCAGCGACGGCCTGCCCGCCGCCGAGCAGCAGGCAGAACCTGCCGAGCTTGTGCGGCGCCCGGCGCAGCACGCGGGCCGCCTCGGCGACGGTGACCAGCGAGAGCCCCATCAGGACGGCCATGAACGGGCCGAGCAGTAGTTCGGCGCCGCGGACCACGCCGACCGCGCCGACGCCGACGATCACGCCGAGCCCGTAGGCCCGCAGTTGACTGCCGCCGCTGTTGCTGACGTTCTCGACGAGGTAGCGGGTGCCGAGGTCGCGGTGCTCGCGCAGCCACGCGCGCGCTTCGGTGAGCCGGGGCCGGATGCCGGACTGGAAGCAGCCGTACGCGGCGGCGACCGCGGCGGATCCGCCCCAGGCGAGCACGAAGGCGGGCACGCCGCCCACGCGGGCCGCCACCACCAGGGCGGGCACCAGCGCGACGCACCACACGATGTCGTTGACGAACGCCTTACGCCCGGTGCCCGCGGCGAAGAACGCGAACCGCCAGGAGTCCTGAAAGAGCAGTCCTGGCAGGACGACGCCGAGGCAGGCGAAGGCGGCGCCCAGCCGGCCGCCGAGGGCGAGGCCGAACACCAGGGCCGCCGCTCCGAGGGCGATCCCGACGCCGAGCGCGGTGCCCGAGGCCCGGGCCACCGCCCCGCGCCAGGCCGCCTCCGGCACCGCGCTGAAGCGCACCATGAGCGGGTCGGTGCCCAGGCCGCGGGAGACGTTGAGCACCACGCCGTACGTCACCCAGGCCAGGCTGAACACGCCGAACGCGGTCACGCCCAGCGAGCGCGCCACGTAGACGCCCACCGCGAAGTTGGACACGCTGGAGGCCGCCTGGTCGGCGAGGCCCCAGGACAGCCGGCCGGCGAGGGCGCGCCTGGTGGAAGTCTTCGCCTGCTTCTCCTCTCCGGTGGTCGTCGACGTCATGCCTTGACCAGCCCCGCGGCGCCCAGGGCGTCGGCCGCGTCGGCGACCGTGGCGAACGGCAGCCCGGACCGCTCGGCGATGTCGAGCAGAGTGTGCTCGCCGTCGGAGAGGTTGAGCACCCACAGCATCGCCATCTGGGCCTGCTTGGTGTCACTGCGCCCGCCGAGCGCGTCGTACAGCCCACGCCGCCCCAACTGGGGCTCCCCGTAAGGGCTTTGGTTGAGATAGCGCCGGTTGCGGTCCAGGACGGCGAACGCCTCGCGGCATACGGCGAGGGTGTCCGCCATCGCCTCCGGGGAGACGAAGTCCAGGTTGTCCGCGGAGGTGTGGTACTCGGGGTATCCGGCGTACGGGGTGCGGGTCAGCGAGCCCACGCCGAGGTCGAATCCGGGCGAGCAGTACTGCCGCTCGTCGTATCCGTAGGGCGTGAACTCCTTTGTTTCGTGCCGGCGTTGTGATGCCGACAGCGTGTGCGCCATCACACGGTCGATCTCGGCGTCGCCGCGCCTGCTCCGCTTGTACGTCAGTGAGCCCCGGTCCCCCGCACAGGCCAGCACGAGCCCGTGCTTGACCTGGCCCACCCGCTCCTTGTTGCGGGCGAGCCAGGTGATCGCGCCGATGGTGCCGGGCGCGAAGATGAACCGGTAGGTGTAGTACGGCTGGTGTTCCGCCAGCGCGCGGGCGAGGTACGTCGCCACCGCGATGCCGGCCAGGTTGTCGTTGGCGAGCGACGGGTGGCACACGTGACAAGAGACGATCACCTCGTCGGGGACCTGGCCCGGTACGACGTGCTCGGCGTAGGTGAGGTGGCCGTCCTCCAGGGTGGAGTCGACGCACACCTCGTAGTCACCGTCGGGCAGCGCGTCCAGGGTCTCCTGGGCGAGGCAGAACCCCCAGTCCGGCTTGTAGTAACTGGTGCGGTACGGCACCAGGTTCGGCTGGTCCGGCAGCGTGTGCAGGTGCGCGCGCAGCTCGGACAGCGGCAGCGTCGCCGACACCGGGACGCTGTAGCCGAGTACGTGCAGGCTGGACTCGGCGAAGTCGACGACCCGCTTTCCGGACGCGTCGGCGACGTACGCGTCGCGGATGTTCCACTCCTGCGGCACCGTCCAGTCGAGGACCTGGGTTCCGGTGGGCACCTCGTGCACGTCGAGGGGGATGTACTCGCCGACGATGGCCAGGGTGGCGCGCACACCATCGCCGGTGATGCTTCGGCAGAGCGGGTACATCCGCTCCACCAGCTCGTACATCTCCTGGCCTGTCGTGGTCATGGGCGCCACCGCAGGGTGTCGTCGACGGAGCCGGCCTCGGACGCCGCGCGCAGTACGGCGAGGCGGGTGAAGCGGTTGTCGAAGCCGTCCTTGGTGAGGCCGAACTTCCGGTAGGCATCGGCGAGTTCGAGCGCTCCGCGCAGAACCGTCCACTCGCAGTCGAAGCCGGGGATCGCGGCGCGGAAGCGGGCGAAGTCCACCCGGTAGGAGCGCGGGTCGGCTCCGTTCTCCCCGGTGATCCGCACCTTCGCGCCGGTGACCGCCTCGGCGACCTGCTCGGCGATTTTGGCGACCGTGACGTTGTTGGTCTCGCTGCCGATGTTGAACGCCCGGTCGTGGACCGCCTCGCGGGGCGCGGTCAGCGCGGCCGTGAAGGCGCGGGCGATGTCGGCGGCGTGCACCAGCGGTCGCCACGGCGTGCCGTCGGAGAGGACGAGGACCTCACCGGAGAGCAGTGCGTGGCCCACGAGGTTGTTCAGGACGATGTCGGCGCGCAGCCGCGGCGAGTAGCCGAAGGCGGTGGCGTTGCGCATGTACACCGGCGTGAAGTCGTCGTCGGCGAGCGCGTGCAGGTCGTCCTCCACCCGCACCTTGGACTCGGCGTAGGGCGTGACGGGGCGCAACGGGGCTTCCTCGCCGACGAGTTCGTCGCCGCCGGCCGCGCCGTACACCGAGCACGTGGAGGCGTAGAGGAAGCGCTTGACCCCGGCCTCGCGGGCGAGGCGGGCAAGGTTGACGGAGGCGTGGTGGTTGATGTCGTAGGTGAGTTCCGGTGCGAGGGAGCCGAGCGGGTCGTTGGAGAGCGCGGCGAGGTGGATCACGGCGTCCACCCCTGCCACGTGCTCGGCGGTGACGTCGCGCAGGTCGACGCGGTGCCCTTGCGGGTCGTCGGGTGTCGGGCCGAGGACGCAGTCGGCGAACAGGCCGGAGTCGAGGCCGACGACGTCGTGTCCGGCGGCCCGCAGGACCGGGGCCATCACGGTGCCCAGGTAGCCCTGGTGTCCGGTCAGTAGTACGCGCAAGGTTCAATCCCCCAGAGTGAGAGCGCCCGGTGCGGGAGCGCCCAGGTCGAGCGTGAATTTGGTGACGGCGAACGCTTCGGCGTAGCGCTCCTGGCATTCGATGCCGCGGATCCGGGCGAGGCCGAGGAAGGCCTCGCGGTCGTACCAGGGACGGTGCCGCTGCGAGGCGTAGTGCTCTTGGAGCAGCCGCACCTTCTCCTCGGCGATCTCCGGTGCCAGCGGCTGGTAGGCCGACATCCGGCCGAGGTCGCCGTCCCACTTGACGATCTCGTAGCCGAGTACGAGGTGGTCGCGGAAGGCGGTGGGGATCAGCTGGGCGAGGCCGCGGTGGTCCTGGTGCGCGTCGTCCGCGCGCGGGGCGAGGACGAGGTCCGGGTCGCACTGCAGGCGCAGTTCCTCGACGGCGGACTTGGCCTCCTCCCAGTGCGCGGGCAGCCGGCCGTCGGGGAGCTTGTGCACGGTGAGGCGCAGGTCGGCGTCCGGGCAGAAGGCGGCGAGCGCGGCCCGCTCCTCCTGCTCGCGGTCGGTGCCGCTGCCGGTGAGCACCAGCGCGTCGACGCGCAGTCCGGGGCGCGCCCGGCAGAGCGCGAGGAGGGTGCCGCCCGCGCCGATGGCGATGTCGTCGCAGTGGGCGCCCACCGCGACGATCCGGTCCGGGCGGCCGGCTGCGAGCCGGATCACACGCTCACCCCCGCGCCGTCCCGCTCCCAGACTGCCCACGGGCGGTCACCGCGCGCGTAGCCGGCGTCGAGCGCGGCCCGTTCCTTGACGGTGTCGGTGGGCTTCCAGAAGCCGCGGTGCTGGTGCGCCACGAGGCGTCCCCGCTTGGCGAGTTGGGCGCAGCCGTCGGCGACCAGGTCCCCGTTCTCCGGTATGTGGTCGAAGACCTCCTGGCGGAGCACGAAGTAGCCGCCGTTCTCCCACAGCGGCATGTCGCTGACCGCGGTGATGCCGCCGACCATGCCGTCCTCGCCGAGGTCCACGCAGTGGAACGAGGACTGCGGCGGGACCACCATCATCGACGCGCCCGCGTCGCGCTGCGCGAACCGGTCGACCATCTCGTCCAGCGGGGCGTCGGTGAGCACGTCGGCGTAGTTGGCGAGGAACATCTCGTCGCCGTCGAGGTGGTGGCGCACCCGACGAAGGCGCTCCCCGATCGGTGACTCGATGCCGGTCTGCGCGAACGTGATCGTCCAGTCGGCGATGTCGTTCGACAGCAGCTCCGTCTGCCCCTTGCGCAGCACGAAGTCGTTGGACGTCGTCTCCTCGTAGTTGAGGAAGAAGTTCTTGATGTGGTGCGCCCCGTAGCCGAGGCACAGGATGAACTCCTTGTGCCCGTAGTGCGCGTAGTAGCGCATGACGTGCCAGATCAGGGGCCTGGGACCGACCATCGCCATGGGCTTGGGCACGTCGTCGGTGGCGCCGCTGCGCATCCGCATCCCGTAGCCGCCGCAGAACAGAACGACCTTCATGCTGCACTCTCTTTCACGACGAGCACCTCGACAACGCTCAGTTCCGGGATGGGGAAGACGAGTCGGCCACCCCATTCACCGACGTACGACAGTTGTTCGGTCAGCTCGGTCCGCAGGTTCCACGGGAGGACCAGGACGTAGTCCGGCTTGTCCTCGGCGATCCGCTCGGGCGGCAGGATCGGGATGCGGGTGCCCGGGGTGAACCGGCCGTGCTTGTAGGGGTTGCGGTCGACCGTGTAGGCGAGCAGGTCGGGGCGGATGCCGCAGTGGTTGAGCAGCGTGTTGCCCTTGCCCGGAGCGCCGTAGCCGACGACCGTCTTACCCGCCTCGGCCGCGGTGACGAGGAACTTCAGGAGGTCGCGGCGGACCTTGGCGACCCGGGCGGAGAACTCGGTGTACCCGGACAGCTCCTGGAGCCCGGCCGCCTTCTCCCGGGCCAGCACGTCGGCGACGCGCTGCGAGGGCTCGCCCGCCACCTCGGCGGGCCGCGCCCACAGCCGGATCGAGCCGCCGTGGGTGGGCAGCAACTCGACGTCCACGAGGGCGAGTCCGCCGCTGGCGAGCGCGGGGATCGCGGAGGCGACCGTGTAGTACTGGAAGTGCTCGTGGTAGATCGTGTCGTACTGGTTCTCCTCGATCAGGGTCAGCAGGTGCTGCACCTCGATGGAGACCCAGCCGTCGTCCGCGACCAGGGCGCGCAGGCCCTGCGTGAAGCCGACGACGTCCGGGATGTGCGCGTACACGTTGTTGGCCGCGACCAGGTTCGCCGGGCCGTGCTCGGCGCGGACGGCCGCTCCGGTCTCCGGGCTCAGGAACTCGGTGAGCGTGGGCACGCCCCCGCCGCGCGCCACCGCGCCGACGTTGACCGACGGCTCGATACCCAGGCAGCGGATCCCCCGGTCCACCACGTGCTTGAGCAGGTAGCCGTCGTTGCTCGCGACCTCGACCACGAAGGCGTCGGGGCCGAGGCCCGCGCGCTCCATCGCGTCGGCGACGTACGTACGCGCGTGCTCCACCCAGGACGTGGAGAACGAGGAGAAGTACGCATACTCCTTGAACGTCTCCTCCGGCGTGATCAGCGGCGGGATCTGCGCCAGCCAGCAGTCGGTGCAGACCCGCAGGTGCAGCGGGAACGCGGGCTCCGGCGCGTCCAGTTGGCCCGCGGCGAGAAAGCTTTCGCACGGCGGTGTCGCGCCCAGATCGACGACGCTCGCGAGCGTCGCCGAGCCGCAGAGTCGGCACTGTGTCATTTACTGCCCCCCATTGATTCCGTCCCCCATGTGTTGCCTTGTTCCGACCGGCCCGCGATCGCGGATCGGTACTCCTCTTGCAGGCGCGCGAGGCCGACGGCCGGGCTGAAGCCCTGCTCGTAGCGGCGCCGGGCCGCGCGGCCCATCTCCCGGTTGGCGGCCGGTTCGGCCGTGATGCCGCGCAGGCAGGACGCGAGCGAGGTGCGCTCGCCCGGCCGGTGCAGCAGCCCGGTCTCCCCGTCCGCGACGAGTTCGACGAAGGCGCCGTGACCGGCGGCGACGGCCGGGACACCGGCCGCCATCGCCTCCGCGACCACCAGGCCGAACGTCTCCGGGGCCAGCGAGGGCGCCACCACGGCGACCGACCGGGCGATGGCCTTGCGGACCTCGTCCGGGTCGAGCAGGCCGACGTAGCGCACGTCGTCCCGGCCCCGCGCCCAGGCGGACACCTCCCGCTCCAGCGGTCCCGAGCCGGCCATCACCAGCGGCACTCCCACCCCGCCCTGCGCGGCGACCATGTCCCAGGCGGCCATGAGCACCCGCACGCCCTTGGCCTCCGCGAGGCGGCCGAGGTAGAGCAGTTGCTCACCGTCCCCGTCCCTGCCGACTCCCGGGTCCGGTACGAAGTTGTGCTTCACGGTCAGCAGCTCGGCCGGCATGCCGGAGCGCACCAGGACGTCGCGCTGCGCCGCGGAGATGCAGAAGAACCGGTCGACGCCCGACCACCACCGCTGCCGGTTGACGGACAGGTTGATCGCAAGCGGCACCGTCGCGAGGCGCGAACCCCGGTAGCAGCCGTGCCGGACCGCGGGCAGCGGCAGCTTCGAGCCGACACAGTCGCTGCACAGCCGGCCGTCCCGCTGCAACGTGCCGGGCGGACACACCTGGTAGTAGTTGTGGAGCGTGGCGACGGCGGGCACCCCGGCGTCCGCGCAGGCGGCGAGGACCGCGGGCGACAGCAGCGGGAACACGTTGTGGACGTGCACCACGTCGGGGCGGTCCGCACGGAGCTTGGCGGCCAACTCCCTGCGGACGGCCGGGTTCCACGGCACGAGCAGCGGCACCGCGACCTTGCCGAGCAGCGACCGGTCGGCGATGTCGTCGCTGCGCCGCTCGAACACCTCGACGCGGTGGCCGGCCGCGCGCAGCAGCCCCACCTCCTCGTCGACGACCCGGTTCTCGCCGCTCGGCTGACCCGAGGAGTAGTAGTTGTGCACCACCAGAATGTGCATGGTCAGCTCACCTCCCGTTCCCGGGCCCAGCGCGGGATACGTCGTCGGGGCTCCGTGGGCGTCGGAAGCGCTGTGGTCCCGGTGGGCGCGGCCAACAGCGTGGCGGCCAGGGCCAGATGCAGCAGATAGGGCGAGGCGTCGCCCAGGCCTGCCTCGGTGTACGACGAGAGGACGACGTACGTGATCAGGAAGATCGCGCAGGCCCGTTGCAGCGACGGTGGCCGCAGCAGGGCGACGGCCCCGAGGACGAGGAGGACGGACGCGACGAGGGTGACACCGATCAGGCCCTGTTCGTTGTAGACGGCCAGCCAGCTGTTGTCGATCGGCAGCCCGCCGAACGACTTGTCGCCGAGGCCGGTGCCGAAGAACTGCTCGGCGCCGGTCCTGGGCGCCGCGAGGAGCGCGTCCCAGACCTTGGCCCGGCCGGTGAGGCTGGTGAAGTACTCCTTGTTCTGGCCGCGCAGGAACCACGCCTGGACCGCGCCGGCGAAGCCCACCCCGGCCACCGTCACCACCACCACCGACCATCCGAAGAAGCGGCGGGCGGCGGCGCTGGTCAGCAGCAGCGAGCAGATCGCGACCGCGAGCCCCGCGAGCAGGCCGACCGTGGCCGTCCGGGTGTGGGTGAGCGCGAGCAGCACGAGGCACGGGACGATGACCATCGCCGCGCTCGCCCTGTCGATCCGGCGGCCGACGAGGAGCAGCACGGTGAGTCCGATGATCACCGCCGTGTACTGGCCGATCTGCGGCGGCGTGAGCGGCCACAGCGCGCCGACGAGCCGTCCGCCGTACAGCTCGGGCATGGCGGCGCCCGGGGAGACGGCCAGGCCCGCGACCACCGTCACCAGGATCCCGAAGTACATCCGGATGTGGTAGCGGACGAAGGTCAGGCTGCCGTCCCACCAGCAGCTCAGCAGCCACAGGGTGCCGATGAACAGGGCGAGTCGGCAGCAGCGGAACAGTCCGCCGGGGCCGATCCCCAGGCTGGAGATCACGCTGGGCACGAGCAGCAGCGTCAGCAGGAACACGAAGGCGCTGGGCCGGATCCGCAGGCGCGTGTTGAGCGCGAGCGCCAGTGCGAAGGCGGCGACCAGCGAGCCCATGGTGACCAGCTGGATGACGGAGCGCGGCAGCGGGATGATGGTCTTCGCTCCCGCGGAGCCCATCGTGTTGATGCCGAGCAGCAGCCAGACGATGCCGACGGCCTTCGGTGTGGCGAGCCTGTTCCGTGTGGCGAGCCTCTCCCCTTCCGCCATCTCAGCCACCTGCCTTTCGGCCGAAGGTGCTGCCGGCGTCCTGCTTGTACGGCGCGTCCTGCCAGTCCCCGCGGTCGACGACCCGGCTCATGTCCTCGACGACGAAGGTCCACGGCCCGCGGTAGACGTTGTCGTGCCAGCGGTTGTCCTGCTTTCGGGCGATCGCCTTCGCGACCCGCGTGTCCTTGTAGGGCGACCACTTCGGGTACGTGCCGTAGAGGGACAGGACGCCCATGCGACCGCACCTGTTGTCCGTGCACTTGACGACGGAGGTGTCGAGGAGGAAGCGGTTGTCGTGGATGTCGACCCGCTGGGTCTTCCACCGGCAGTCGTCGTAGAGCGGCGCCTTCGCGATCGCCGGCTGGACGCAGCGCTTGACGTCCTTCACCAGCAGCGTGCACTCACCGGTCGAGGTGTTGGCCGGGCTGTTGCAGAACCGGTTGGCGTTCTCCCACAGGGTGATGCCGTTCCAGTTGTTCTCCATCAGGTTCCGGTAGATCTCGAGCTTGTCGGTGCGGGCCTTGACCCGTGGTTCGCCGCCCGCCTCGGAGATGTAGATGGTCCCGTACGGGAAGCTGTCGCCGCGCTCGGCCGGTTTGCCGCCGCTGATCCAGTTGTTGCGCCGGATCGTGTTGTTCCGGATGACCGCGTTGTAGCTGGTCTCGTACATCACGGCGGCGCCGTCGTTCTCCTCGATCAGGTTGTTCTCGATGAGGAAGTCGTTGTTGTTGTTGTCGGCCCACACCCCGACGCCGCGGTTGTCGTGCACCCAGTTACCGCGGATGTCGGCGCTCTTGACGGCCCAGAACTTCATGCCCGCGGTGCAGCCGCAGCCGGGCTGCTTCTTCTCCCAGTCGTCGGTGTTGTTGCCGACGACCTCGTTGTCCTCGATCACGAGGCCGCGGGCCGTGTCGCCCTCCTTGTAGCCGTTCACTCCGTACTGCCCGTTGTCGCGCAGGCAGTTGGAGCGGATCTTCTGGTGGGAGCCGGTCATCATTCCGGCGCCCGCGTTGCGCTGGATCGTCGAGTGCTCGATCACCCAGCCGTCGGCCGAACCGGGGTTGACGACGCCCTCGTTCTGCTGCGGGACGAAGCGCTCCACCGTCAGATGGCTGATGACGACGCCGTCGGCATGGCCGCCGAAGGCGTACTGGTTGACCTTGCGGCCGTCGAGCACCGCGCCGGGCGCGCCGATGTAGCGGTTCCCCTTCTTGGGGATGACCTGGGCGTAGCGCGCCGACTCGAGCCGGTGCTTGCCGGGACGCAGCCAGAACGTGGTGCCCGCCGGGTGGCTCTTGGTCTGTTCGGTCAGGTCGTTGACCTTCTTGGGGTCGACCGTGACCGCGCCCTTCGGCGCCTTCTTCGGCCCGCCCGACGGTTTGTCGCAGACGCGGGCCACGGCCGTCCGTGCTCCCTGCCTGGACGGCGAGGCGGACGCCTTCGCCCCGGCGTCCGACGAGCTCGTACAGCCCGTCGCCGCCAGCAGGACGAGCGTCAGCGGTGCCGCCGGCCACGCCAGGTGCCGCCACTTGATTCCCACGTCTCCCCTCCCCTCCTAGCCCAGGAACCTGAGCACGGTGGTGAACTCCCCCGCGCCGTCGGCGGATCCGCTGCCGATCAGCGTGGTGGCGGGTTCCTTGCGCCCGAAGCCGGCCGAGTACCAGCCGAGTGGCGGCTCGACCTCGCCGCGGTGCGCCCGCCAGGACAGCCTCTCGGGCAGCGCGAGTTCGGCGGAGCGGTCCTCGCCGTCCCGCGTCCAGGTCAGCAGGGCCCGGTCACCCGACAGCTCTGCGGTGACCTCCGGTCCGAGGTGGAACGCGAGGCGCAGGTCGCGGCGCGGCCCGGTCACCTCGTCGACGACCGTCAACGCCTCGCCCACCGTGTCCAGTTCGACGCGGCGGCGGTGCATCGAGGGCCCATAGCCGTCGTGTTCGGCGCGCCAACGGTCCGCGCCCGCCTCCAGGACCTGGGTGCGGGCATGCCGGACCCACAGGAACGGGCCGCCGGACTCGGACTGGTCCGTGCCGTCGAGCTCCAGGGTGTTGTGGCCGATGGTCGACCGGAAGGAGCTCCGCCAGTCGGGCTGGCCGTGGTAGCAGTACGTCCCCGGGTCGGCGAGCACGTCGACCCCGTCGTGCCGGACCTCCACGGACAGCGCGTCCGCGTGGGCGTGCGCGGCGATGGACAGGAAGCCGTGCGGTCCGCCGTCGCAGCGGCACCAGATCTCGCCCGCCGCCCCCTGCCCGCGCAGGATGGTGAGCCCCGCGTCCGCGAAGTGCGCGGGCCGGCTCGCCGGGCGCCGTACGACGGGTGCGGGGGGCTTGATCAGCGCGGCGAGCAGCGGTGTCCGTACATCGGTGGAGGGCACTTGCGGCCACCAGTCGAGCCGACCGAACACGGCGGCCCCGGTGGCGAGCAGCGAGCCCCAGCGGTCGGTCCCCACGCCGTCCACCATCAGACCGTGGCCGTCGTCCGCGTCCCCCTGGCGGGGCGGCCGCAGCCGGTTGTCCACGACGGCCGCGAGCGCGTCGGTCATCCGCAGCAGCACGATCCGTACGGTCGGCGGCAGCGGCACCCCGGCCGCGTCGGCCTCGGCGACCGCCGCCAGACCCAACTCCAGGACGAGGCCGTGGTATTCGGTGGCCAGTTCGCGATTGAGGCCGGAGTGGAAGGTGTTGCTCCGCAGGTGCCGCTCCAGCGACTTCAGCGCGCCCGACCGCCAACGCGCCGACGACGGGAACCAGTTGAACGCGCAGGACGCCGCGAACTGTCCGGCGGCCTCGGCGATGACGTGGTTGTTCGCCGACGAGCCCCGGCTGGGAAAGGCGGCGAGCCAGCGCTGGTGGTGCCAGATCTGGTGCACCGCCACCGGGTTGTCCTCGAACAGGTCGAAGACGCCGGGCCAGCCGTCGAGCAGCCGGCGGATCCACACCCAGGAGAGCAGCCGGATGCCCAGCTCGATGCCACTGATCCAGTGCACGCCGCGCAGCGGCGGGTTGGCCGCCCACCACGAGCGCAGGTGCTCGGCCACACGCTCGGCGTACCGGTCGTCGCCGGTGACCGCGTAGGCGGCGGCGAGTTGCGTCAGGTACTGGTGCCGGGACGGCTCCCAGATCTGCTTGATGTCGCCGACCACGTCCTCGTCGCGGTACGGCACGCCGAAGGCGTAGCCGAACGGGGCCCGGCGGCCGGTCTTCGGGTCGTGCCACCAGTCCGGGTCGACCATGTCGTCGCGGACCACGCCGAAGAACTCGGCGTGCCCGTACATCAGCCGGTCCGCCTCCGCGACGAGCCGCTTCGCGGCGTCCGGCGGCACCGCGGCGAGCGCCCCTGCGGGCAGCACCGAGGTGAACCGGGCGCCGGTCACGCGCGGCGGAGTGGGCCGCGCCGAGCGCCAGCGCCGCCTGCGTGCTGTGTCGACCGCCCGGCCCGCGACCTCCTGCGGCCCCATCCGGGACAGCCGCCGCAGGTACCAGCCCGCACTCATCGTCATCGCGGCCCCGCCAACGTGACGGGCACGCCGCCGGCCAGGCCCGCCTGCACGGCGAGGGTGGCCGCGGTGGTGGCGACGAGCGACTCCAGCGGCACGGGCATCGGGCCGCCGGTCCGCACGGCCTTGATGAACGAGGCCAGTTCGGCGTTCTGGCCCTTGTCCCGGGCCTTGGGCAGCCGCGAGCTGACCCATCGCTTACTCCCGAACACTGACGCGCGTACGAAGTCGTCGAGCCGCAGCGCCCTGCCGTCCGCGACCAGGTCGAGCGTCTCCTTCGGGAAGGCGGCCGGCCCTGTGGTGACGTAGGCGATGGTGGCGGTGGAGCCGTCCGGGTAGCGCAGGACGACCTGGAGGTCCTCATCGCCGGACGTGGCGGTCACGTACACCGAGACCGGGTCGGCATCCAGCAGCCAGCTCGCCGTGTCGATGAAGTGGCCGCCCTCGCCGACGAACCGGGAGCCCTCGGTGCCCTGCCGGAGGTACCAGCTGCCGTGGTCGAGGCGGCCCGCGTTGACCAGGTAGCGCAGGTGCGCCGGTCCGTTGCGGGCGCCGAAGCGCTGCTTGGCCTCGCGCAGCAGCGGCGAGAAGCGGCGGTTGAAGCCCACCTGGAGGCGGTCGTTGCCGGACTCCTCCACCGCCGCGAGGACACTCGCCAGCTCGTCCTCATCGAGCGCGAGGGGCTTCTCCACGAACACGGTCTTGCCCGCGAGCAGGGCCTGCCGGGTCAGGTCCGCGTGCGAGCTGTGCCGGGTGACCACGAACACCGCGTCGATGGACTTGTCGCCGAGCACGGCGTCGAGGTCGGTGGTCGCATCGGCGAAGCCGAACTTGCGCTGCGCGTTGGCCGCGGACAGCGCCGTCGTCGTGACGACGGTCGCCAGCTCGACACCCTCGCGTCCCGTCAGGTGCGGCAGCAGCATCGACGTCGCGTAATTGCCGGCGCCGACGAACGCGAGGCGCACCGGCGTCCTGGCGGCGCGTGCGAACCCCGGCTTGACGCTCACCGCGGGCACCGTCACCTCGGGCGCCTCGACCTCCACCGTCTGCTCCGGGTAGCGAAACAGCGCGGTGATCGCCTTGAGTTCGCCGTCCTTCAGGCGCTGGTACGTCTCGACGGCGTCGTCGAAGTCGGCGACGTGGGTGATCAGCGGCTCCACGTCCACCCTGCCGCGCGCGAGTAGCTCGAGGAAGCACGCCAGGTTGCGGCGCTCGGTCCAGCGCACGTAGCCGATCGGGTAGTCGCGCCCCTCCAGCTCGTACGACGGGTCGTAGCGACCCGGCCCGTACGACCGGGAGAACCGGACGTCGAGTTCCTTCTCGTAGTACGCGTTCCAGGGCAGGTCGAGGCGGCACTTGCCGATGTCGACGACGCGGCCGCGGTCCCGGCACAGCTTGGCGGCCAGCTCGACGGGGCCGTTGCTGGAGCCGCCGGCCGCCAGATACACCTGGTCCACGCCGTGGCCGTCGGTCAGTTCGGCCACGGCCGCCACCACAGCGGCGGACTCCGGGTCCCCGCAGGTCTCGGCGCCCCGCCCCTCGGCGAGTTCGCAGCGCGACGGGTCGGGGTCGACGCCGACGACGCGGACACCCGCGGCGGCGAGGAGCTGCACGACCAGCTGGCCGATCAGGCCGAGGCCGATGACGAGGGCCGACTCGCCGAGCTGCGGCTCGCCCTGGCGGACGCCCTGGAGGGCGATCGAGCCGACGGTGCCGAAGGCGGCGTGCCGCGGCGCGAGGCCGTCCGGCACGCGCGCGTAGAGGTTCTTCGGCACCCAGTTGAGCTCGGCGTGCAGCGCGTGCTCGTTGCCGGCGCAGGCCACGAGGTCGCCGACCTTCACGTCGTCGACGCCCGCGCCGACCTGCTCGACGGTGCCGCACAGCGAGTAGCCGAGCGGCGTGTAGGAGTCGAGCTTGCCCATCACCTTGCGGTAGGTGGCGGGCACGCCGTTGGTGGCCACGCTCTGCATGACCTTCGCCACCTGGTCGGGGCGCGAGCGGGCCTTGCCCAGCATCGACATGCCGGCCTCGGACACCTTCATCAGCTCGGTCCCGGTGGAGATCAGCGAGTAGCCGGTGCGCACGAGCACGCCGCCGGGCTTGCACCCGGGCACCGGCACGTCGAGCACCGCCAACTCGCCGCTCTTGTAGTTCTGAACAACTTGCTTCACGCGAACTCCTCTGAATTCCTCATCCGTTGACCGAAGTGCTCTTGTCGGACCCAGAGGTCGCGTCGCGATACCAGTACTCGAGGGTCAGTACGTGCCACAGGTGCTTGGAGTGGTCGCTCTGCCCGGCGGCGTCCTCGGCGGCGAGCCGTTGCAGCGCGTCGCGGCGCAGGAACCCGGAGCGGACCAGCACCCCGTCGTTGATCACCTCGCGCACGAGGGGTGCCAGGTCCCGGCTCATCCAGGCCCGCAGCGGGGCGCTGAACAGGCCCTTGGGCCGGTGGACGATCTCCTTGGGCAGGATCGAGGTGGCCGCCTCTTTGAGCACGGCCTTGCCCTGCCGTCCGACGATCTTGCGGTCGCCGGGGAAGGCGAACGCCGCCTTGACCACCTCGACGTCGACGTAGGGGACGCGCACCTCGGTCGACGCCGCCATGCTGGAGCGGTCCGTGTACGTGAGGTTGAGGCCCGGCAGGAACATCCGGGCGTCGGCCAGGCACATGCGGTTCACGAAGTCGTCGAGGTCGTTGTCCTCGTAGACGTCCGCGTGCTCTGTCAGCACGTCGTCGACCGCCGGTGCCAGGTCCGGGTTGAGCAGCGCGAGCAGCTCCTGCTGGTCGTACATGGTGTAGCTGCGCCGGAACGCGGTCTCCTCCGGCAGCTCGGCGAAGGACAGGAACCGCTTGGCGAAGCGCACCGATCGCAGGCCGCGCCGGGACGTGGCGACCGGCAGCCGGTCCACGGCCGCGGTTACGCCGCGCCGCAGCGGCCGGGGCACCCGCTGGTAGCGCAGCGCGATCAGGTTGGCCAGGTGCTTGCGGTATCCGGCGAACAGTTCGTCGGCGCCCATCCCCGATAGCATCACCTTGACTCCGGCCTCGCGGGCGGCCTGGCAGATCAGGTACGTGTTGATGGCGGCGGGGTCGCCGATCGGCTCGTCCAGGGAGTGCGTCATCTGCGGGAGCAGATCCAGGACGTTCGGCGCGATCTCGATCTCGTGCAGGTCGACGCCGAAGCGCTGGGCGACCTGCCGGGCGTAGCGCAGATCGTCCGGCATCGCCTCGAACTTGGCGTCCTCGGCGCGGAATCCGATCGTGTAGGCGGAGATCCCCGGCTGTTGGCGGGCCGCGATGGCGGTCAGATAGCTGGAGTCGAGGCCGCCGGAGAGGAAGGTCGCCACGGGCACGTCGGACATGAGGTGTCGCTTGGTCGACTCCTCGACAATGGCGGCCAGGTCGGGCGTCTCACCGGCGCGGGCCCGGTCGCGGCCCTCGGTGGCGACGTCCTTCAGGTTCCAGTACCGGCCGCGCTGCACCTGCCCGTCGGGCCGGAATCCGATCCAGCTGCCCGGCGGGAGCTTCTCCGCCTCGCGGTACGCGCAGCGCGAGTCCGGCACCCAGTAGTAGAGCAGCGAGGCGACCAGCGCCGTGTGGTCCACCTCCAGCCTTCCGCCGGTGGCGGTGGCGAGCGCCTTGAGCTCGGAGGCGAACACCAGGCCTCCGCCGCGCCGCAGCAGGAACAGCGGCTTGATGCCCAACTGGTCTCGGGCGAGCACCAGTTCACCGGTGCGCTCGTCGAAGATCCCGAACGCGAACATGCCGCGAAGGCGGGGCAGGCAGTCCGTGCCCCAGCGTCGCCAGGCCTCCAGGAGCACTTCGGTGTCGGAGGTGCCGCGGAAGCGCGCCCCGCCGGCCTCCAGTTCGGCGCGCAGTTCGGGTGCGTTGTACAGCTCGCCGTTGTAGGTCAGGGCGAGGCCGTCCGAGACCATCGGCTGGGCGCCGGTCTCGGACAGGTCGATGATGGAAAGTCGGCGGTGCCCGAGCTGCACTTCGCCGTCACCGACGGGGTGGCCGTAGCGGCCGGCCCCGTCGGGACCGCGGTGGGCGAGGGTGTCGGTGAGCCGGTCGGTCACGACCTTCCCGTCCGGCCACCGATAGGTGCCTGCGATGCCACACATGTGCTTACCGAGCCTCCTGGTCGTTGTCCGCGCCCCGTGCGGCCCACGCGGGCTTGCGCTCCGTGCGCCGCGGGCCCGAACCGTTCTGCCGGGCCGACCGCTCGCCGCGGCCGCGCAGCGCGGTGTGCAGGCCGTCCCAGAGCGTGCCGTCGGTGCGGTCGCGCGGGTCGGGGTCGATCAGCACCACACCGATCACCGGGATGCGCTGCTCGGCGAGCTGGCGCGCCACGGTGTGCAGCCATGCGGCGCTGCCGTACCCGGCCCGTACGACGAGCACGGTCTGGGTGCCGAGGTACTGGAGGTCGGTCCACGCCGCGCCGGGCGCGACCGAGCCGACGCCGATCCGGCGGTCCTGGGGCGACAGCGCCGCGGCGTGCTCGGCGCCGACGACCTTGGGGCCGCCCGGCTGTGGGCGGTGGTCGGCGAACTGCGGCCTTGGCAGTCCGTCGATGACGGCCACCGGGCCCTCCGCCGCCAGGGCCCCCGCGAGGTCCAGGGCGATCGCGCTCGTGCTGGGCGCACAGCCCAGTTCGAGCAGCGACAGCGGTTCCGCGGAGCCGTGCACCGCACGGGCCAGGGTCGCGGTGAGGCGTTCGCGGGTGGCCCGCGTGTCCCGGCGCCGCCAGGGTCCGCCGGATCGCCGGGGCAGCTCCGCGATGACGGAGGCGCCCAGGTTCGCCGAGATGTCGCGGCGCAGTACGGGGCGGTCCGCGACCGCCGCGCCGACCGCGGACAGGGCGAGCCCGAGGACGAGACCGAGTGCGAGGCCGATCGCGGCGTTGGTGGCGGCCGCCTTGGGCAGCGAGTGCCGCACCGCGCGCGGGGCGTCGACGATCTGCGTACCGGCGACGACCTTGGGTGTGCCGGTGCGCGCCTCCGCGGCGCGCTGGTCGAAGTCGGCGATCCGCGAGTTGAGTTCGGCCCTTCGGGAGAAGAGCGACTCGGTGGTGGCCGACGACTCCGGGTCACTGTCCGGCGATTGGCCGCCGATCTCCTTGTTGACCCGGGCGAGCTCCTCGCGCATCCGATCGCGCTGGTCGAGCAGGGCCTGGGACTCGGCCTTCGCCGCCGCCTGCATCCGGCGTACGTGGTCGGCGATGAACGAGTCGGCGAGCGCCTTGGCGCGGTCCACCGCCAGCGCGTCGCTGGCGGCCGCCACATCGATCTGGAGCACGTTGTTGGTCAGACCGGTGCCCCGGTAGTCCCGCATGAAGTCCTCGGGGTGCTCCTGTGACCTGAGGGTCCGCAGGGCGTCGTTGGCGATGCGTGTGGTCCCCAGCACCTCGATGTCGGTGCGCATCAGTGTTCCCGTGTCGTTCGGCTGGTCCTCCTCGTGCGCCACCAGCACCTTGGTGACCGCGCTCGGCGGCGGCGGCATCAGAACCGCCACCGCCGCGCCGACGATCAGCCCGAGCAGCGCCAGGGCACCCCACAGGCGGCGGCGCCTGCGCACCGCGGTCACCAGTGCGTGCAGGTCGAGCAGTGGGGTGCCCGCCGCCGACTCCGCATTCCTGTTCGTCGTCACGCCGAGCCTCCCGTCGCGTGGCCGCGCACCGCGAGCGCGGGAGTGGCATGGTCCGGCGGCGGTTCCGCGGAGCCCGCCGGGCGGGCCCTGACCGGTCCCGCCACGACGATGCCGACGATCTCGTGCCTGCCGTCCGCGCACGCCTCGGCGATGCCGGTGAGCTCTTCGGCGGTCCAGCTGCCGGCGCTGAGGACGACCACGGCGCCCGACTCGGCGCCGCGGTCCGGCACGATCGGCCGGTCGACCGGGACCACGACCACGCGCAGCACGGGGTCGCCCTTGGCCTCGGCGACGAGCTGCCCCGCGGCCCGCAGGGCGAGTTCGTCGCCGTCCGGGACGACGGCCAACAGACGCCGGGGCGCCGGTAGTTGGGTACGAATGCGGGCGCACACCCGCCGGTAGCGGGTGCGCCGCGCGGTCTCGTCTCCGGACCGCTGCGGGGCCGGCACGTCCCAGCGGGTGTCGGTGCCGAGCAGCCGGCGCAGTCCGGCCCGGCCGCCGCCCCCCTGGGCCCGCTGCTCGCCGGGCACGTCGACGGCCCCGAGGAGCGTCGAGCCGAGCGCGGCGGCGATCTCCTGCTCGGTGCGCAGCCGGCGGTTGATCCGGGCGGCGGTGAGATGGCCGATGACCGCGAGCAGGAAGAACAACAGCGCCCCGGCGACGATGAGTTGTGTCCTGGTCGGCGGCGACTGGCCGGTGGGCCGGGCGGCCGGTCCCATGACGACCATGCTCGCCTTGTCGGTCGCCGGGTCGGCCTCCTCCAGCTTCTTCATGGCCGCCTCCAGCGAGTTGCGCAGGTTCTCCAGCGCGGTGCGGGCCTGCACGCCCTCGACCGTCCGGCCGCGGTCGGCCCCCTTGGCCAGCTCGGTGATCCGGCGGTTGGTCTCCTGCACCTTCTTGCGCAGCGCCTCGGGTCCCGCCGCCGCGTCGGCGTCGGTCGCGCCGCCCGCGATCCGCGTGGAGAACGCGACGAACTGCTGGGCCACCCGGTCGGTGAGCCGCTGCGCGCGCTCCGGGCTCTCGGCCGTGCCCGAGACCGTGATGATGTTGCCGTCGGCGGCCTTGGCGGCGACCCGGCCGCGCAGGTCGGTGCCGTTGACACCCGCCCAGTCGAGCTTGGCGGCCGCACGGTCGGCCACCGACGAACTCGTGGCGATGTCCACCTGGGTGAGCAGCTCGCGCTCTTCCCACTGGCCCGGCAGCAGCACCGATGCCGACGCCGTGTACTTCGGCGGGAACACCACGGAGATGCCGTAGCCGACGAGCGCTCCCACCACGGTGAGGGCGGCGAGAAGCCGCCACCTTCTACGGAGAATCCGGCCGATCGTGACCAGGCGGATCGTGTCCTCGCTCAACGACGCCGCCTCCTCCTTGCCTGGGCGGGGGCGCGCCTGGCCACCGCGGCGGCATAGGCGGCCAGCAGCGACTCCTGCGAGTTCCGCCAGGACAGTGGGCCGCCGATGCGCTCCTGGCCGAGCTTGCCCATCCGGGCCCGCTGCTCCGGGTCGTCAAGGAGCCGCGCGATGAGTCCGGCGAATTCGGCCTCGTCGTTGGCACGCGCGTAGACAGCCGCTTCACCTGCGGAGACGCGCGCCTCTCTCAGGTCGAACGAGACGATGGGGCGGCCCATCGCCATGTACTCGAGGACCTTGTTCATGGTCGACACGTCGTTGAGCGGGTTGCGCGGGTCGGGCGAGAGGCAGACGTCCGCGGTGGACAGGTAGCGCACCAGGTCGGCGTCCGGGATGCGCCCGGTGAACTCCACCTGGTCGCCGAGGCCGAGCTCCTGGGACAGCTCCACCATCGCGTCGAAGGCGTCGCCGGAGCCGACGAACACGGCGTGCCAGTCGCTCCGCCCGAGTCCGTCGCGCAGCTTGGCGAGGGACCGCAGCGCGTAGTCGACGCCGTCCTGGGGCCCCATCACGCCGAGGTAGCACAGCAGATGGGGCTTGCCGCGCTTCAACTCCGTTTCGGGCGGCACCGGTTGGAAGCGCTCGACCTGGGGTGCGCTGCGCACCACGAAGACGTCCTCCGGCCGCTTTCCGCCGCGGCCGAGCGCGACGTCCCGGTAGCTCTCGTTGGTGGCGAGCACGACGTCCGCGGCCCGGTAGGTGCTGCGTTCGAGCGCGCACACGGCGCGGTGGAGCAGGTCCTCGCCGCGGTCGAACCGCGAGAGGTACAGCTCGGGCACCAGGTCGTGCTGGTCGAAGACGAATTGCGCGCCGCGCCGGCGCAGCCAACGGGCCGCCAGGAACAGCAGATCCGGCGGGTTGCAGGCGTGGACGACGTGGACCGGTCCCACCTTGCGTGCGAGCCGGGCCGTGTGCCACAGCGCCGATCCGTACTCCCGCAGATAGCCGGCCGGTCCCCCGGTGGCGGCGCGCAACGGGTAGCGATGGATCCGCACCCCGTCGATCACCGTCTCCGGCTCCGTGTCCCGCTTCGTGCCCTGCGGGCCGATGACGTGCACCGTCCAGCCCGCGTCGCGCAGCGTCGTGCACTCCTGCCACACCCGCCGGTCGAAGGGGACGGACAGGTTCTCGACCAGAATCAGCGCCCGCCGCTCCGGCCCGCCGCCGTGGGTTGTCTCTTCGTTCATCGCGTCACCAAGCAAGGCCCACGTACCCCGGTTCGGCCCGACGAGCTTCGGCGTCGGGAAGGCGGACGAGATCGACGATCGCCGGGCCACCGCTGAGCGGCAGCGCCGACAGGACGGTCTGATCTCTGGTGCCGACGAGGCAGACCTCGGCGTGGCCGAGCACCTCGTCGACGGAGTCCGCGAGCAGCTGCGCGAGGTGCGGGAGCCGGCCCTCGATGTACTCGCGGTTCGCCCCCATCAGCCGGGAGAGGCTCACGTTGGCGTCGTAGATCTTGAGGTCGTATCCCTTGCCGTACAGCCGCTCGGCCAGTTCGACGAGCGGGCTCTCGCGCAGGTCGTCGGTGCCCGGCTTGAAGGACAGGCCGAACAGGCCGACCTTGCGCTTGCCGGTGCGCTCGACGAGCTCCACGGCGCGCTGGAGGTGGTCGGCGTTGGACGCCAGTACGTGGGAGAGGATCGGTACGGAGACGTCGGCCCGCCGCGCCGCGTGCACGAGGCTGCGCAGGTCCTTGGGCAGGCAGGAGCCGCCGAAGGCGAAGCCGGGCCGCAGGTAGGCGGAGCTGATGTTGAGCTTGCGGTCGGCGAGGAACACGTCCATCACCTGGTGCGAGTCCACGCCCAATGCCTGGCACACGGCGCCCAGTTCGTTCGCGAAGCCGATCTTGAGGCCGTGGAACGAGTTGTCCGCGTATTTGATCGCCTCGGCGACCGGCACCGGTACCCGGAACACCTCGCCGGGCAGCCCGTCGTACAGCTGCGCCACGACGTCGCCGCTGGCCTGGTCGAGCTGGCCGATGACGGTCTTGGGCGGGTCGAAGAAGTCCCGCACGCTGGTGCCCTCGCGCAGGAACTCCGGGTTGACCGCGACGCCGAAGTCGACGCCCGCCGTGCCGCCGAGGCTCTTCTCAAGGATCGGCACCAGCAGGTTCAGGCAGGTGCCCGGGAGCATGGTGCTGCGGAAGACGACCGTGTGCCGGCCGCCCTTCCCCCCGCGTTCGGCCAGCGCGGCGCCGATCTGCTCGGCGACCCGCTCCAAGTATGTCGTGCACAGGCTCCCGTTGGGCTCCGACGGCGTACCGACGCAGATCAGCGACACCTCACTGTCCATGATCGCCGCACGGACATCACGGGTGGCACGCAAGGCCCCGGTCCGCACGACCTCCGCGGTGAGCTCGCCGATCCGCTCCTCGACCACGGGGGCCCTGCCGCTGTTGACCAGGTCGACCTTCGCCTGGTTCACGTCCACGCCGATGACCTCGTGGCCCTGTCCTGCCAGACATGCCGCCGACACACAGCCGACGTAGCCGAGCCCTAGGACGCTGATCCTCACGATTGTTCCTCCCCCCAGAGCAGGCCCTTGTGGCCTGCCGTTCCTACGCCGACGGATCGGCGCCCCCCTGCTTCAGTACGCCCCTTGTCCGTGGAGCACGGCCCGCAATGTCTTCCACAAGATCACCGTGTCCAGGGCGAGCGACCAGTCCTCGACGTAGCGCAGGTCGAGGCGGACCGCCTCCTCCCACGGCAGGTCGCTGCGCCCGCTGATCTGCCACAGGCCGGTCAACCCGGGCTTGACCAGCAGCCGCCGCCGGATGTCCGGGCCGTACGCCGCGGACTCCTCCGGCAGCGGGGGCCGCGGGCCGACGAGCGACATCGATCCGGTCAACACGTTGAACAGCTGCGGGAGTTCGTCGAGCGAGTAGCGGCGCAGCACGTGCCCCACGCGTGTCACTCGCGGATCCCGCCGGAGCTTGAACAGCAGCCCCGCACCCTCGTTCCGGTCGGCGAGACCGGCCCGCTTCCCGTGGGCGCCCGTGACCATCGTGCGGAACTTGACGATGGTGAACTCGCGGCCCTCCTTGCCGACCCTGCGCTGCCGGTAGAACACCCCGCCTCTGGTGTCCGCCAGGACGGACAGGGCGACGAGCACCATCAGCGGCGCGAACAGCAGGATCAGGAGCGTCGCACCCAGCCGGTCGAAGATCGCCTTTATCGCCCGACGCCCCCCGGTGAACGCCGGCATGCTGACCCGCAGCAGCGGTATCCCCAGTACCGCGTCCACGTGCAGCCGCGGTCCCGCCACCTCCATCAGTACGGGGGCCACGACCATTTCGGCCTCGCTGCCCTCGAGATTCCAGGCGAGGCGTTGCAGCCGGTCCGGCGTCCAGTGCGGATCGGGGGTGACCGCGACGACCCGGTAGCCGTCGCGCGTGACATGGCTCGCGACGTCCGTCAGCGGGCCGACGACCGGCACTCCGTCCAGATGGCCCCCTTCGAGGCCGTGTCCGTCCGCCGTGCAGACCGCCTCGACCTGCCAGCCGATGTGCGGGAACTTGCGGGTTCTGCTGATCAGGTCGCGCACGGTGGCCGGGCTCCCCGCGGCCAGTACCGGACGCAGACAGCGTCCTTCCTTGCGCTGTCTGTGCAGCCACAGGCGCAGCAGATAGCGCGCGGTCATGGTGACGAGCGCGATCGCGGGGATCGCGACGAATATCCAGAGCTTGATGTTGCGTGAGGTGAGGGCGATCCCGCCGAGCGCGAGGACGACCGTCGCCGCGAACAGCGAGCGTCCAAGCCGGCGGAATTCCTCGGCGCCCTGACCGAGCACGGCCGGGGCCCACGAACGGCTCAGCGCCAGCGCTCCCAGCACCAGTAACTCGGTGCCGAAGGCGAGGATCTTCCACTTCTCGTGCCAGTTCGCCGCGTCCCGCACCCCGAAGAAGCCGCCGAAAGCGGCCACGACGACGGCCGTGGCCACCGTATCGCTGATGATCACGATGCGCTGGTAGCGCTGCTCCCAGTCGCTCGCGGGCCTACGAAGCGCCCCGTTCGCCGGATGTCCGCCGACCGTCGGGAAGGGGCCGCCCCGTTCACCTTGTTGTACAGCCCCGTCCGAGTCGCCAGCGGGTTCGACGTGCTCACCCAACACGGATAATCCCCCCTAGGGAGGCCGCCGCCCCCCGTGCTGTTTCCCCTCCCCGGGAGGCCCCCCGCCCCCCGTACCGCACTGCTCCTCCCCCTCGGGAGGCCCCCGCCTCCCGTGCATGACGTGCCGGTTGATTCGGCGCCGCGCGAGCAATCCGCTCAGTCGGTTGCGGACTTGACCCGCTGGCCGGGATCCGAAGGTCGATGCGCTTCGGCTTCCCTCGACACCTCGGACGCTCCCCGCGTCCCAGGTCCCCTGTCGGGCATCACGAAACGATCACCCCCCGTTCGATTTCGGTGTGGCCGCGGTCGGTCGCGTGCCACACCGGCCCCCAATAGATCGCCTTTTGTCGCCTAGTGTCCCGGCATGTGAAGCACGGTCAATCTAGACCATTGAGCCCGCTCATAGAGAGTGATGTGTGGAATTTGTGGTCAAGGTTTGAAGTTGCCTACACGATCAGCCAATTACGGCGCGACGCCGCCCCCGCACACCGGAACGGCGCCCGGACATGCCGACGCCCGCCCCAATTCACGTACTGGGGCGGGCGTCAGAGGGGTCGTCACATCTGGGGCGCCTTCTCGATGAAGGTGTCCAGCACTCCGTCGGCCACCTTGATCGGGCCCTGCGGACGGGTGGTGCCGGGGATGGTGGTGAGGGCGGAGGCCTGCTTGGCCAGGTCCGCCGCCTTCGCGAAGTCCGCTTCCCCGCTACCGGAGTTGAGCTGGGCACTCAGTCCGTCCAGGGTGGCGTTCAGGGCGCCGCCCCACAGGTCGAGGGCGTCGAGCCACGGCTTCGTCTGCGCCAGGAAGGCCTGGTCCCGCATTCCGGCGCGAATCCGCTCCGGCGCCCCGGCGAGCACGTCCGCGTAGCCCGAAAGCTTGCGCAGCGCGGCCCGCCGCTCGGCGCTCGATCCGCCGTCCCACGCCGTGCGGAACTCCGCGATCCGCGAGGCGAGTTCGGGTGCCTGCGGCTGCCAGTTCGTGTCGCCGAAGGTCGGTGCGAGGTGCTGGGTGTCGAAGAAGGCGAGCAGGGCCCGCGCCGTCTCCCGGTCGCCGCCCGCCAGGTAGTCGGCGGAGGCGCGCCAGGTGCGGTCGGCGTCGTAGTCCTCGTCGTTCCAGGCGAACGACGCGCCGCCGAAGAGCGCGACCTTGCTCGGCGCCGCCTGGTTCATCGGGTTGAGCACGATGCCGCTCAACTCCTTGTGCAGACCGGCCTCCCGCTTGTCGTACGGGGCCATCAGGAGACGTCCCGTGGTCTGCCCGTAGTCGTTGACCGGATAGTTGTCCCAGAGGAACACCTTGCGTCCCCACACCGTGGACGCGGCCTTGGCGTCCGCGAGACTGATCGCGGGCGGCACGACATCGGTGCCGGTCCACTGGACGACGACCTTCGGGTCCAACTGCTCGCGCAGCACCGACTTGTACGCCGAGTCCGCCGTGTCGGAGTACTCGGTGGGCACGAACTGGAGCGGCTTGGCGCCCTCGTGGGTGTCGATGAACTCCTGCTGCACCGCGTTGAGCAGATCGGCCTGCGCCTGCCCCGCGGCGGCCCGGCCCGGCGCCCCGTACTTCGCCTGGTCGGCGTCGCAGTTCCACTTGGTGTAGCTGATGTCGTCGAGCGCCACGTAGAAGCTGCGCGCGCCCTGGTCGTACAGCGAACCCAGCTTGTCCTTCAGAGCCTTCACGTCGTCGGGGTCGCTGTAACAGACGGACAGGCCCGGGGAGAGCGCGTACGTGAAGTCCACATGGTGGCTGGCGGCCTGCTCGATCAACTCGCGCAGATCGGCGAGCTTGTCCGCGGGATACGGGGTCCGCCACTTCTCCCGCAGGTACGTGTCGTCCTTCGGCGTGTAGATGTACGTGTTCGCCTTGACGTCGCCGTAGAACGCGAGTTGGTCGACGCGGTCGCTGTGCGACCAGGGCGCACCGTAGAAGCCCTCGATGCTGCCGCGCAGCGGCATGCTCGGGTAGTCGTTGATCGAGACGGCCGCGATGCTGTGTGCTCCGGTCACCAGCTGGCGCAGCGTCTGGGCGGCGTAGTAGACACCGTCGCCGTCGTTGCCCGCGAGGACAACGATGTCAGAACCGGCGTCGCCGCGGGACGCGAGGGAGTAGCCCTCCGGTTTCAGGGTGTCGGGCACGGAGCCGCCCGCCGCCTTGAGTGCGGCGGCCACCCCGGCGCCCTTGATGGAACCGGCCACAACGGTCAACACACCGCGCGGCGCCGCCTTCTTGGCCGCGTCAGCTGCCTTGACGGTGTCGACGGAACGGGCGCCGGCCGCGGCCAGGGCTCGCTTGATGACCTTGATGCTCGACGCGTCGACGCCGTCACCGAGGACGAGCCGCACCCGGCTGGGCACCCGCAGATCGGCGCCCGCCGATCTCATGTCCTGCGGGGTGGGCGTGACGACGGGCAACTTCGCCGCCGGGCCGGCGCCGACCGCCCCCGGCGCACCGTCGAACGCCTGGGCGGGCGCGGCGACCGCACCCAGGGTCAGCAGGAGCGCGGCACCGGCGAGCACGGGGCGGGAAACACGGGGACGACGGGGCGAATGATGCTCAGACATGCGGGACACAGCACCTCCACGGAAGCGGACCCTCACCTTCGGACGAGGGAGCGTGGTCTAAACCACCACCCATCCAGGGCGGTGTCAAGATCCCGCGTCCGAGAAGGAGTTGGCCGTCAGGGTTCCTCGGGCCCGTCCTCGTCCACCTCGAACCACACCGTTTTCCCCTCCGGCTCCGGGCGGAGGTTCCAGCGGTGGGCCAGGAGATCGAGGAGGACGAGGCCGCGGCCCGAGGAGGAGAGCTCGCCGGGGGCGCGACGGGCGGGCACCTCGTCGCTGCGGTCGGAGACCTCCACGCGCAGCCGGCGGTGGCCCTCGGCGCCGCTGATGTCGGCGCGCAGGACGGCGGCGTGCTCGGTGTGGATCAGTACGTTGCCGAGGAGTTCGGAGACGAGCAGGAGAACGGTGTCGACCTGTTCGGGGCGGGCCCAGTCGTGGAGCAGGCCCTGGAATTCGATACGCGCGTCGGCGAGGCCCTGGGCCTGGTCCTGTTCGAGGGTGAACCGCAGGGTGCGTCCGGGCCGGTCCGCGTGGTTGCCGAGGGGATCGCGACGCAGGAGCAGCAGGGCGATGTCGTCCTCGGTGAAGGAGGTGACGGGACGGTCGCCGGGCTGCGTGGTCTGCGGGGCCACGACCGCGTTCAGGAGCCGGTCGGCCATGCCGTCGATGTCGTCGGGGCCGCCGGGCGTCAGGGCGCCGCGCACCCGGAGCCAGCCGGAGTACATGTCGTGGCCGCCGGACTCGATCAGGCCGTCCGTGCAGAGCATGAGGATCTCGTTCTCACGCAGTGTGACGACGCTGACCGGGTAGTCGTCCTCGCCGAGGTCGAGCCCCAGGGGCAGACCGCCGCGCACGTGCTTGAGCAGGCAGGTGCCGTCCGGCAGCCGCAGGACCGGATGCGGGTGCCCGGCGCGGGCGATGCGCAGCGTGCCGCTCCCGGGGTCGGCCTCCAGGTAGACGCAGGTGGCGAAGCGGTCCTCCTTGAGCGACGCCAGGAAGCGGGAGGCGCGTACGAGGACGGCGTCGGGGCCGTGGCCCTCGGCCGCGTAGGCGTGGATGGCGGTGCGCAGTTGCGACATCAGCCCGGCGGCGTGCACATCGTGGCCCTGGACGTCGCCGATCACCAACCCGAGGCGCCCGTTCGGCAGGGTGATGCTGTCGAACCAGTCACCGCCGACCATCAGCCCGCCGCCGGTGGGTACGTAACGGGCGGTGACGGTGAGCCCCTCGGGGCCGGGGCCGATGCGGCCCATGCTGCTGCGCAGGCCCTCGGAGAGGGTGCGGTCCGCCTGGCCGTCGTAGGTCTGCTCGATGCACTGGCCGAGGAGGCGGGCGAGGGTGACCAGGAAGGCGCCGATGCCCTCCGCCATGTCCACCGGGGCGTCGAAGGCGGCCATCCACACGCCGGTGAGCTGTCCGTACGTGGTGAGCGGCAGGAACGCCCACGTCTGGTACCGGGCCGGCTCCGCGTACCCACTGGCGGAGGGGAACCGCTCCCGGTAGTCCTGCGGCGAGGTCAACACCACGGGCCGCCCGGTTCTCGCCACCTGCGCGGCGGGGTGGGCGGTGCGCAGCGGCAACCGAAACGCTTCGGCCTCGCCGTCGCTCAAGCCCAACTGGCCTACGCAGTGCAGTACTTCGCGGTCCGCCCGGAAGACCGCCTGGCCGCGGAGCGGGAGGTCGGCGTCGGCCAGCCGGGAGATCAGGGTGAGGGCCTCCCCCAGCGATGTGACGCGGGCCAGCGCGTGTCCGCCGAGGAGCAGGGCGGCGTCTCGGCGGCTCGCGCCCGTACGCCGCGCGGGCCGGTCCGAGCCCGCGCCCGGCCCTCCGGAGGCCGGGCCCGCCAGCCGGTTGAGCACGTCGACCTGGCGAACCTCGGCGTCGTACGCCTCGGGGCTCTCGTGGTCCTCGTGCCCCTCGGGCTCCTCTTCGGGGAATCCGTGCTCGCGCCCGCCACCCACCTGCGGCACTCCCCTCGGCTCGACGCACTCCGGTTTCCCTCCATCGTCCGACGATCGGCCGTGCCGCGCCCGCTCTCGCACGCCATGCGGGCGACCACGCCGGGCGTCCGACCGGGGCGGAGCCCGGCCGGACGCCCGGACGCCGCGTTGTCACCAGGAGGACTTGGTGACCCCCGGCAGGTGCCCCGCGTGCGCTTCTTCCCGCAGTCGCACGCGGGAGAGGCCGAACTTGCGCAGGTGCCCGCGCGGCCTGCCGTCCACGCTGTCGCGGTTGCGGACCCGCGTCGCACTGGCGTCGCGCGGCTGGCGGCGCAGCTCCGCCAGGGCCGCGGAGCGTTCCGCCTCCGGAGTGTCGGGGCGGCGGACGATCTCCTTCAGCGCCGCGCGCCGGGCGGCGTACCGCTCGACGACCGTCTTGCGCTTCTCGTTCTTCACGATCTTGCTCTTCTTCGCCATCAGACCTTCTCCCCTCGCGCGCGGATCCGCGCGACCGCGGCCTCGACGCCGATGACGTCGACCGTCTTGATCCCCCTGGCACTCAGGGTCAGGCGCACGTTGCGGCCCTCGCTGGGCAGCCAGTAGCGCTTGCTCTGGATGTTCGGGTCGAAGCGACGCGAGGTGCGTCGGTGCGAGTGGGAGATGCGGTTGCCGAAGCGCGGTGCGGCGCCTGTCAGTTGGCAGTGGGCGGACATGCGGTCCCTATCTGTCGTCCTGTGTCGTACGTGACCATGGCCCCGTTATTGAACATGGAAACCATTGCCATATACTAGCGGCATGGCACGCAACGAACTGCGCCCGATCGTCAGACTCCGCTCCACGGCAGGCACGGGCCACACCTACGTCACCCGCAAGAACCGCAGGAACAACCCGGACCGCCTGGTCCTGCGCAAGTACGACCCCGTGGCCCGCCGCCACGTCGACTTCCGCGAAGAACGCTGAGCCGCGCGCGAATCACCCGACCCACCCGAACCATCTGGAGTCCGCCATGAAGTCCGGCATCCACCCGGCGTACCGGCCCGTCGTCTTCCGCGACAAGGCCGCCGGATTCGCCTTCCTGACCCGTTCCACGCTCTCCACCGACCGCACCGTCGAGTGGGAGGACGGCCGCACCTATCCCGTGTACGACGTCGAGGTCTCCTCGGCGAGCCACCCCTTCTACACCGGCACCGCCCGCGTCATGGACACCGCGGGACGGGTCGAGCGCTTCGAACGTCGCTTCGGCCGCCAAGGGGCCCGGTGATGGGCGGCCGCGACCGGCTGCCCGTCGTGATCGTCGGCGGCCTGCACAGCGAGGCGCGCCGGGAGGTGGTGCGGGGCCTACTCGACGCGGTGCCGGCCGGCGTGGCCCTGCACCACGATCTCGGCACCGCCCCGTCGGGCACCGTGACCCGCACGATCCGGGACGCGACAGGTGAACTCGCCTGTGGTGAGGCCCCGTTGGTCAACGACTGCGCCTGCTGCGCCCTGCGCGAGGACCTCGTGCCGGAGCTCGAACGCCTCGCGGACGACGGGCTGACCCGCCTCGCCGTCGTGGAGCTGTGGGACTCCGTCGAACCGCAGGCCATGGCGGACGTCATCGCCGCGCACGGTGCGCCCGCGCTGCAACTGACCGGTGTCGTCACGGCCGTCGACCCCGCGCTCGTCCTCCCCTACCTCGGCAACGGGGACGACCTCGCCGAGGCCGGACTCGCGGCGGCCGCCAGTGATCAGCGTACGGTCGCGGACACCTGGGCACGGCAGCTGGAGTACGCCTCCGTGGTCGCCGTCACCGAGAGCCCGGAGGCCGACGAGGAGGACCGGGCCCTGCTCGCACAGCTGCACCCGACGGGGCGGCAGGTGCCGGCCCGGTCGACCGAACTGGCCCGGCTCGCCCTGGCCGGGTTCGACGTCGAGGCGGCGCGCAGCGCCCAGCACCCGGCCAGCGCCCGGCTGCCGCAGGAGGCGGAGGAGGCCGGGGTCGGCACCCTCGTGTGGCACCGGCACCGGCCGTTCCATCCGCAGCGGCTGTTCGACGCCCTGGAGGACCTGTGCTGCGCGGCGGCGCGCAGCCGGGGGCGCTTCTGGCTCGCCGACCGGCCCGACACCCTGCTGTCCTGGGACGCGGCGGGCGGCGCGCTGGGCGTCGACGACTGCGGGCCCTGGCTGCACTCACTGCCCGACGCCGCCTGGGAGTTGATGCCGCCCGAGCGGCGCGCCGCGGCGGCCATGGACTGGCACCCGGAGCACGGCGACCGCTGCCAGCACCTCGTGTTCACCTCCCCCGCCCTCGACCGCGACGGCCTGACCGCGCTCCTCGACTCCTGCCTGCTCACCGACGCCGAGTACGGCGCGGGCCCGGCCGGCTGGAGCCGGCTCCCCGCCGCCTTCGACCCGCTCCTCGACCCCGCACGCTGACCCACCGAAAGGAACCGGCACCGACATGCCCCGTCCCCGCATCCCACGCAAGCCCGCCAAGCCGCGCCCGAACCCGCTCGACGCGGCCGGCATCACCTACGTCGACTACAAGGACACCGATCTGCTGCGCCAGTTCATCTCCGACCGCGGCAAGATCCGCAGCCGCCGCGTCACCCGCCTCACGGTCCGCCAGCACCGCCAGGTGACGTCCGCCGTCAAGAACGCCCGGGAGATGGCGCTGCTGCCGTACGGGAACAGGTGATCGGGGCGGCCGCGGCGCCGCTCAGCCCTCGGGCGCGGCCAGCCACGCCAGCGCCGCCGCGGTGAGCGCGCGGACCCCCGTGTCGAGAGTGGGCTGCAGGACCGGCGCGAAGTACGGGCTGTGGTTCACCGGGATGTCCGAGGTGAGGCTGCCCGCCGCGACCGCCTTCTCGTACGCCGCCGGGTCCGTGCCCCCGATCCCCCAGTACGTGAACGGCACACCGAAGGCCTCGGGGATGCGGCTCATGTCCTCGCTCGCCGACTGGCGGTCGATGGTGTGGGCCCGCGCGCCGAAGTGCTCGGTGAAGGCGTCGGCGACGGTACGGGTCGGGGCCTCGTCGTTGACGGTGGCCGGAAAGGCGGCGAGCGTCTCGAACTCCGGGTCGCGCGTCGCACCGGAAGCGGTGGCCTCGGCCCGCACGATGCGCTCGACGGCGGCGCGGACCTCGGCCCGGGTGTCCTCGTCGTAGGTACGGACGTTGAGCTGAAGCTCGGCACGGTCGGGGATGACGTTCGGTCCCGTACCGGCCGTGATGCTGCCGACGGTGAGCACGGCGGGGGTCGCAGCGGCGAGCTCGCGGGAGACCACGGTCTGCAGCCTGACAACCACCATGGCGGCCATCACCACGGGATCGATGGCGTGCTGCGGCATGGAGCCGTGGGCCCCGCGCCCGTACAGCGTGACCTTCGTGCTGTCGGCCGCGGAGAGGAAGGAGCCGGATCTGGTGCCGACGCCGCCTGCCGGGTACGGCAGGACGTGCTGGGCGAGGACGACGTCGGGGCGGGGCGAGCGCTCGACCAGGCCGTCGGCGACCATCGCGTCGGCGCCAGAACCGTTCTCCTCGTCGGGCTGGAAGAGCACGACCAGGGTGCCACGCCAGGCCTCGGGCGCCCGGGCCATCAGCCGGGCGAAGCCGAGCATCGAGGCGACGTGCACGTCGTGGCCGCAGGCGTGCATGACGGGGACCGCGGTGCCGTCGGCGGTCTGCCCGGTGGCGGTCGAGGCGTAGGGCAGGCCCGTCGCCTCGGCCACCGGCAGGGCGTCCAGGTCGGCGCGGAGCATCACGGTGGGGCCGTCGCCGCCGCGCCGCACGCCGATCAGGCCGGTGCCGCCGATGCCCTCGGTCACCTCGTAACCGTCGGCGCGCAGGGCCTCGGCGACCTTGGCTGCCGTGCGGTGCTCCTGGAAACCCAGTTCGGGGTGGGCGTGGAGGTCCTTGTAGGCACCCTCCACCCAGGGGCGGATCTCGTCAAGTCCCTTGAGGACGGTGTCTGTTGCGCGGGTCACGAAGAGGTCCCTTCGACGGCGGCGTCCTCCCCAGTAGAACCCGCGCGGGGCGCCGCCGCTCCTGGACTACTCCTTGTAGTCGGGCGCGACCCTCTCCACGAGCCGCAGCAGGGCGCCCCAGGCCAGGTCGTACGCGATGTCGTCCTCGACGTCCGACGACGCCTCGCCCTCGCCGGTGAGCTGTTGCGCGGTGTACTCGCAGACCTGCTCGGAGGGGATGATCAGCTGCCCGCCCGCCTGCGCGGTGACCTGGATCTCGCAGGCCTTCTCCAGGTAGTACATGCGCAGGAACGCCTGCTTGGCGCTCTCGCCGACGGTCAGCAGCCCGTGGTTGCGCAGGATCAGCGCCGGGTGGGTGCCGAGGTCCTCGACGAGGCGCTTCTGCTCGTCGAAGTTGAGGGCGACGCCTTCGTAGTCGTGGTAGCCGACGCGGTGGTGGAACTCCATCGACATCTGGTTGACGGGGAGCAGCCCGCCCTGCTGCGCGGCGACGGCGCAGCCGGCCTTGGTGTGCGTGTGCAGCACGCAGTGGGCGTCGGTGCGGGCCTTGTGGATCGCGCTGTGGATCATGAAGCCGGCCGGGTTGACGGGGTGCGGGCTCGGCTCGACCGCGTTGCCGTCGAGGTCGATCTTGACCAGGTTCGAGGCGGTTATCTCCTCGAAGAGCAGGCCGTAGGGGTTGATCAGGAAGTGGTTGTCCGGACCCGGGAGGCGCTGCGAGATGTGCGTGAAGATCAGGTCGGTCATGCGGAAGTGCGCGACCAGCCGGTAGACGGCGGCCAGTTCGCGGCGCAGGCGCAGCTCCTCCTGGGCGGCGTCGTCGGCCGTGACAGGGGCGGTGAGGGTGTCGGTCACGCGAGTGCTCCTTGTGTACGAGTGGTGTCGGGCGACGCGGTGGGGTCGACGACGGGGGTGTGCGGGCGCCCGGTCGTCCACCAGGCGATGACGTTGCGCGCGGGTTCGGTGGCATAGGCGCGCAGCGAGGCGTCGGAGAGGAAGGCGCTGTGCGGAGACAGCAGCAGGCGTGGGTGGCTGCGCAGCCGGTCGTCCGCCGCGGGCGGTTCGACGGGGAAGACGTCGAGGGCGGCGCCCGCGAGGTGACCGCTGTCGAGGGCGGCGAGCAGCGCGCCCCGCTCGACGAGGTCACCTCGGGAGACGTTGACGAGGACGCTGCCGGGGCGCATGCGGGCCAGGAGGCCGGCGTCGACCATGCCCCTGGTCTGCGGGTTGGAGGGGATGTGCAGCGACAGGACGTCGGCGCGCTCCACGAGCGTGTCCAGGTCGAGGCGCTCGACGCCCGCGGGCCAGTTGGTGGCGCGCGGGTCGTGCGCGGCGACCTGGCCGAAGAGGGGTGCGGCGAGGCGGGCGAGGGTGCGGGCGATACGGCCCATGCCGACCAGGCCGAGCGTCAACTCGCTTGCGCGGCGCGGTACTTCGCGCAGCTCGCCGCTCCAGCCGCCGGAGCGGACGACGGCGTCGGCCTGCGGCAGTCGGCGGGTGAGCGCGAGCGTCTGGGCGAGGGCGTGCACGGCGACGTCCTCGGTGGCGCCACCCGGCAGGTTCGCCACCCACAGGCCGCGTCGCCGCGCCTCCGGGATGTCGACCATGTCGTAGCCCGCGGACATCGTGGCGAGCATCCGCACCGCGGGCAGGCGGTCGAGCAGGTCCGCGTCCACGCGCGCGTACCCGACGATCAGCGCGTCGGCGTCGTGCGCGACGGCGGCGATCGCCTCCGGGTCCCGGCTGCCGGCGATCCGCACCTCCCAGCCGGCGTCGACGAGGAGACGGACGCCCGGTGCGGGGTCCAGTTCCTCGGTGTCGGTGATCACGACGACGGGTCGCGGCACACCATCCTCCAGGGCCATCAGAATTGATTCGATCGACTTACGGGAACGAAACCTACGTTTCGACTGCCATAATTGTCCAGACCGAACGAGACGGTCGCCCACCCGGTGACCGACAATGAGCGGGCGCGGTCGGTCCACGGCCGGGCCGAAGCCGAACCGCCGAGGGGAACAGCACGTGGATCTCGACGAGACCGACCTGGGCATCGTGCGCGAGCTGCAGAGCGACGGTCGCCTCACGTACGAGACCCTCGCCCAACGCGTGGGCCTGTCCCGGCCCGCGGCGCGGATGCGCGTGCAGCGGCTCCAGGAGTCGGGCGCCGCACGGGTCGTGGCGATCGTGCATCCGGCGGTGCGCGAGCTGACGGCCTTCGCGCATCTGGCGATCGACACCGAAGGGCCGGCCGGCCCGGCGGCCCGCGCGATCGCCGCGCTGCCCGAGGCGCCGTTCGTGACGCTGACCAGCGGGCGGCGCGCCATCATGACGGAGGTGCGCACCGCGGGCTTTGGCGCGCTCGACCGGACCGTCGAGCGGATCCGGGCGCTGCCGGGCGTACGCGCGGTGGACGCGCTCGTCGCGACCCGGCACGTGAAGGACCCCTACCTCCTCACGCGGGAGCCGACCGTGAGTGCGCTCGACGCGGTGGACGAGCGGATCCTCGCCGAGCTGGAGGACGACGGCCGCCTGGCCTTCGCGGAACTCGCCGCGCGCGTCGGCCTGTCGGCGGGTGCGACCCGCGCGCGCACCCTGCGCCTGCTGGAGGGCGGCGTCGCCAAGGTGGTGGCCCTGGTCCGCCCCGACGTGCTCGGGATGGGCTACCTGTGCGGATTCAGCCTGCGGGTCGACGGGGCGGCCGGGGACGTCGCCGAACAGCTCGCCGCGTTCGACCGCGTGACGTTCCTGTCGACGTGCCTGGGCGGCGCCGAACTGGTCGGCACGATCACCGCCGAGTCGTTCGTGGCGGTGCGCACCACACTCGAGGAGATGCGCGCGCTGCCCGCCGTACGGGAGGTGGAGAGCTGGCTCCACCTCGAACTGATCAAGGAGCGCTACGACCTGGGCCCGCGCACGGACTGACCCGAACGACAGGCCCTAGGTGTTCTGCCTTGGGAGGTTGTGGACGGTGATGTAGGTCTCGGCTGGGGATCTTGAACGAGTGAGGGCCTTCCGGGTTCGGTGTGGATTGCGACGTCTACACCGACCGAAAGGCCCTCGTGTCCCACCGTAATGCACCCCTGACCGAGACCGGACGACTGCGTCTGGCCCGCTGCGTCGTCGAGGACGGGTGGCCCCTGCGCCGGGCCGCCGAGCGCTTCCAGGTCTCGCCGACCACGGCCCAGCAGTGGGCCACCCGCTACCGCGCACTCGGCGAGGCGGGCATGTCGGACCGCTCCTCACGCCCGCACCACAGCCCGCGCCGCACGGCGACCCGCACCGAGCGCCGGATCGTCAAGGTCCGCGTCCTGCGCCGCTGGGGACCGGCCCGCATCGCCTACCTCCTCGGACTGAACCCGGCCACCGTCCACCGCGTCCTTACCCGCTACCAGCTGGCCCGGCTCACCCATCTGGACCGGGCCACCGGGCGCGTCATCCGCCGCTACGAACGCGAGAAGCCCGGCGAGCCGGTGCACGTGGACATCAAGAAACTCGGCAACATTCCCGACGGCGGCGGTCACCAGAGCCTCGGACGCCAGGCCGGCCGCAAGACCCGCTCCGGTGCCCGGTTACAGCTACCTCCACAACGCCGTCGACGACCACTCCCGGCTCGCCTACAGCGAGATCCTCGCCGACGAGAAGAAGGAGACCGCCGTCGGATTCTGGCGCCGGGCCCACGCCTACTTCACCACCGCCGGGATCACCGTCGAACGCGTTCTGACCGACAACGGCGCCTGCTACAAGTCACACCTGTGGCGCAACTCCCTTGCCGGGCAAGGGGTGTCACACAAGCGCACCCGCCCCTACCGGCCCCAGACCAACGGGAAGGCCGAGCGGTTCAACCGCACCCTGCTGGACGAATGGGCCTACGCGAAGGCGTACCGGACCGAGACCGAGCGACGCGACGCCTACCCACGATGGCTGCACACCTACAATCACCACCGCGGACACACCGCGCTCAAGGGCCAACCACCCGCCAGCCGCGTCCCCAACCTCACGGGTCAGTACACCTAGGGCGTGTATCGGAAGTCCCGCCTGCCACGCGGCGTCTGGCACGCACGCTCGCGGCGTTGCCGAAACGCCCGAATAGCTCCGCTATTAGGGCGCTCCGGCGCCATGCGATCGCACGCACCAGACGCCGCGTGGCCCGCCCTTCGGGCGGACGACGGGACTTTCGATACACGCCCTAGTAGCGCTGCGCCTTCGCCACGCTCGCCTTGAGGTGCGGCTCGGGGGGCTTGGTGCTGATTGCCAGTGGCTGCGCCCTGTCCCCCGACTTCAGGTCCTTGGCGCCGACGACCTTGGTCTCGACCACCTTGCCGTCGGAGTCGCTGAAGTCGACCTGCACCGCGTACGAGGCGGTCTTGTCGGTGGTGTTGGTGATGTGGACGACGACGGCGCGCACGCCCTTCGTTTCCGAGAGGCGCTTGCCGGTCAGCTCGACGTCGCGCACCGCGTTGCCCTGCCCGTCGGCCTTGTCCAGCTGCTTGGTGAACTCCTGCCGCTTGCGCTCCACGTCGGCCGAGACGGACGCCTCGAACTGGCTGGCCCGCGCCGAGGCCGACTTGGCGGCCGCGGACGTGGAGGCCTTGATCGACGCCTTCTTCGACGCCAGCGCCGAGGGCGGCGTACCGGAGAACCTCGACGCGTCCGGTGAGCTGGCGGAGGCGCTGGCACTCGCACCCGTGTCCTCGTCGTTTCCCGAGCCGCATGCCGCGAGCGCCAGCACACCCGCGAGGGCGCAGGCGATCGGCGCGACCGTCGTCCGCCCGCGCATCAGAACCTCAACACCGCGGCGACGCGCCCGGCGTCCGCGAGGGTGTCGTCGGGGACGAACACCACCTCCGCGCCGGTCTCCAGGGCGGATTCGACGACCTCGTCGACGATGTCGTGCACGGCGTCGAGATCGTCATCGGCGGCCGGTTCCAGGTGGCCGTCGCCGGCCCGCACGGTGATCCGGTAGTTCTCCTCGACGACGAGCCGGCGGATCCGCCCGTCCTGGGCCTCCTGCCACACCTCGTCCACGCCCGCCGCGTACTTCTTCTCGCCGCGCGCCTGCTCCAGCTGGTCCAGCGCCTCGGCGACGGCCAGCCGCGCCGCTTCGTCCCGGGCCGGGGCCACCGCCTGCGCGACCTCCTCCGGGGTGCCCTGCGCGAGCCCGCCGACCGCCACCTCGATCGCCCCCTTCGCGGCGCTGCCGACCTCCGTCAGAAGGGTCAGCGCGGCCGACTCCCCGGTGACGTAGAGCGGCCTCGGTTCCTCGCCGAGGACGTCGCTCAGCTCGGTGTCCGCGTCCCGGAAGAACTGCCGGGTCTGCTCGTCCCGGAAGGTGCTGGGCACGTCGCCGATGCGCTCCTTGCGTTCGGCGTCCGGGTCCTCGAGGCTGCGGGTCAGCGGGAAGCCGTGCTCCGTGTTCTCGGTGACGCGGTCGCCGCGGCCGTCCCACAGCGTGATCCGGTCGGCGGCCAGGGCCAGCACCCAGTAGGGGCGCCGCGCGGCGTCGGCGGCGACCAGGTTCCGGGTCAGGAAGGTGTCGGCGACCACGACCCGCTCGGGGACGCCGCGGTCGACGGCCCATGTCTGATGCTCACCGGGCGCCGCGAAGACGATGAGGCCGTCGCGCGCCTGGGCGGGGTCGACCTCCTCGACCGCGGCCCGCAGCTGCGCGACGACATCCTCCTGGCGTTCCTTCGTCACCGCGGGATCCGCCGACAGCTGGCGCTCCGCCTCGCTGACGAGGTTGCCGAGCCGGACCGGGTCCTGACTGTTCTCCGGTCGTCGCCGATGAGTGGGCATCGCCAGGGACACGGCGGGATAGGAGCGCGGCTCGCGCAGCTCCCGAAGGATCACCGGGGTCAATGAGGAATGCATGGGTGCTTGTCCTTCTCCTGAGACGGCTCGCACCATGCTGCCCACAACTCGCACAATCGGCCATTTGGGATGGACATGTTGTGACACTCGAACCGTACGAAAAGGTGCAGTTCTCAACGTATTCGTAGAAAACTGTTCTCCGAGCGTCCCGGCTCCCACGCACCGCGAACCGAAGGGGATGTGATGGAGCAGCAGGCCTCTACGGAGTCCCAGGCCTCCCCACCACCCGCGAAACTCGCCCTGTTCACCCTCACCACCATGGTCATCGGCTCCATGGTCGGCGCCGGGGTGTTCTCCCTGCCGGCGCGCTTCGCCGAGCAGACCGGGGTGGCGGGAGCGCTCATCTCCTGGGCGATCGCCGGTACGGGCATGCTCATGCTCGCCTTCGTCTTCCAGTCCCTCGCCGTACGCAGGCCCGATCTGGACGCGGGCGTCTACGCCTATGCCAAGGCGGGCTTCGGCGAATACGTGGGCTTCTTCTCCGCCTTCGGCTACTGGGCCAGCTCGTGCGTCGGCAACGTGACGTACTGGGTGCTGATCATGTCGACGATCGGCACGATCTGGTCGGGGCTCGGCGAGGGTGACACCGCGCTCGCGGTGATCCTCTCCTCCGTGGGCCTGTGGGCGTTCTTCCTGATGATCCGCCGGGGCGTGAAGGAAGCCGCGGCCATCAACAGGATCGTGACCGTGGCGAAGGTCGTCCCGATCGTCATCTTCGTGATCCTGGCGCTCGTCTTCTTCGATCCCAGCGTCTTCGCCGAGAACTGGGGCGGCGCCGACTACGCGGGATCCTTGTTCAGCCAGGTCAAGGGCACGATGCTGGCCACCGTCTTCGTCTTCCTCGGCGTGGAGGGCGCCAGCGTCTACTCGCGGCATGCCAAGCGCCGCGAGGACGTCGGCAGGGCCACGATCCTCGGCTTCCTCAGCGTCTTCGCGATCTTCGCCTCCGTCGTGATCGTCTCCTACGGGATCATGCCGATGAGCGAGATCGCCGAGCTGCGTCAGCCGTCCATGGCCGGTGTCCTGGAGGACGCGGTCGGCACCTGGGGCAAGGTCTTCATCAGCGTCGGCCTCATCGTGTCCGTGCTCGGCGCCTATTTGGCGTGGACGCTGATGGCCGCCGAGGTGCTGTTCGTCGCCGCGAAGGACGACGACATGCCGCGCTTCCTGCGCCGAGCCAACCCCGCGGACGTGCCGGTGCCCGCCCTGCTGATGACCACGATCCTGACCCAGGTCGTGCTCGTGGTCACCGCGTTCTCCGACGACGCCTTCAACTTCGCGCTCGATCTGACCAGCGCCCTCTCCCTGATCCCGTATCTGCTCGCGGCCGCGTTCGCCGCGAAGATCGGCATGCGAGCCGATCCGCTCACCGCGGGCGGCCGCACCTCGAGCCGTGAACTGACCATCGCGTGGGTGGCCGTGCTCTACACGGCGTTCCTGCTGTACGCGGCGGGGCTGAAGTTCGTCCTCGTCTCGCTGATCTTCTACGCGCCGGCCACCATCCTGTTCGTGATGGCCCGCCGCGAGCAGCGCCGCCGCCTGTTCTCGCCGCGTGAACTCGTCATCCTCGCCGTCTCCGTGATCGGCGCGGTGGTCGGCATCGTCGCCCTGGCCGCCGGCTGGATCAGCCTGTGACCGCCCCGTCCCATCCTCTTCCCGGGAGGCACCCCGTGACCGACCCCGTCAGCTCCGCTCCCGCCGCCTACGGCGTCCACTCCGAGGTGGGCCGGTTGCGCAAGGTCCTCGTCTGCGCGCCGGGGCTCGCGCACCGCAGGCTGACCCCGACCAACGCGGACGACCTGCTGTTCGACGACGTGATGTGGGTGGAGAACGCCCAGCGCGACCACGCCGACTTCGTCAACAAGCTGCGCGGGCGCGGCGTCGAGGTCGTCGAGCTGCACGAGCTGCTCGCGGAGACGATGGCGATCCCGGAGGCGAAGTCCTGGCTCCTGGACCGGAAGATCGTGGCGAATCAGGTCGGGCTCGGCCTGATCGACGACACTCGCGCGTTCCTGGAGGGCCTCGATCACCGGCAGCTCGCCGAGTACCTCATCGGCGGGCTCGCCACCACCGACCTGCCCGACGACTACCGCTCCCCGTACGTGAACCTGGCGCGCGAAACCACGGGCGTGCGCGAGTACTTGATGCCGCCGCTACCCAACACCCTCTACACCCGAGACACCACCTGCTGGCTGTACGGCGGCCTCACCCTCAATCCGCTGTACTGGCCCGCGCGGCACGACGAGACGCTGCTGATGAAAGCGGTCTACCAGTTCCACCCGGACTTCGCGGGCTCGACCGTGTGGTGGGGTGATCCCGAACGGGACTGGGGGCAGGCGAGCTTCGAGGGCGGCGACATCATGCCCGTCGGCAAGGGCGTCGTCCTGATGGGCATGAGCGAGCGCACCTCCCGGCAGGCCATCACACAGGTCGCGGCCTCCCTCTTCGAGCGCGGCGCCGCCGAGCACGTCATCGTCGCCGGGATGCCGAAGCTGCGCTCCGCGATGCACCTGGACACCGTCTTCACCTTCGCCGACCGCGACATCGTCACCCTCTACCCGAAGATCATGGACGCGGTGCACACGTTCTCGCTGCGCCCCAGCGACAAGGCACCCGGCCTGGAGATCACCGACGAGCGCTCGGCCGCGTTCACCGACGTCGTCGCGAAGGCCCTCGGCATCGGCGACCTCCAGGTCATCGAGACGGGCGGCGACGTGTACGCGTCCGAGCGCCAGCAGTGGGACAGCGGCAACAACGCGGTGGCCCTCGAACCCGGCGTGGTCTTCACCTACGACCGCAACACCCAGACGAACACGCTGCTGCGCAAGGCGGGTGTCGAGGTCATCACCATCGTCGGCGCCGAACTCGGCCGGGGGCGCGGCGGCGGCCACTGCATGACCTGCCCCATCATCCGGGACCCGCTCCACTATTGAGGCGGCCCCCGGACAGGTACCTTCGAGGGCATGGAGAAGGTCACGCTCCATCCGCTGCTCCGCGTGGTGGCCCTCGTCGTGGCCACTCTCGCCACACTGACCGTGTGCGTCACGGCCACCGTCCGCGGCACGCTGCTCGACCCCGGCTTCCACGCCGCCGTCCTCGACGAGCAGCACGCCTACGACCGGCTCTACAACGAGGTCCTGGTCGACCCGAAGGCGTCCCCGGTCACCCGCGATCTGCTGGCCCGGCTCGCGGTGCCGGAGGCCCAGATCACCTCCAACCTGAAGCTGGTGCTGCCGCCCGACACGCTGCGCGACCTGACCCGGCAGCAGGTCGACGCGGTGGTCGGCTATCTGAACGGCGACCGTGAGGACCTGCGCCTCGTCGTCGACCTGCGCCCGGTCCTCGCCAACCTCGGCGACCTGGCGCACACCTATTTCGGGGATCTTGTCGCGGGCGTCCAGAACCGCTCCGAGCCCGACTTCGAGCGGTTCCGGTCGACGCTCGCCGACGAGGCGCGCGAGCTCGCCGCCGGGCGTGCGCCCGACGACCTGCCGCGGCTGCCGCTGACACCGGACCAGGCGAGCCGCGTCACCGACGCCCTGCTCGCCCTCGTACCGGCCGGGGAGCGCAAGGACCTGCGCCCGGAGGTCGAGACGGCGCTCGCGGAGGGAGACGTCGGCACCGCGCTCGCCGCAGTCGCCCCGGCCACCGTCACGGACCGCGTCCAGAGCGCGACGGCCCAGCTCCGCACGCTCGTCGACGGCGGCACCTGGGACCTGACGGACACCCTCGAGGCCTCCGGCAACGACCTGTCCGGTCTGCACGACGCGCGCCCGTACACGGCGGTCGGCCTCGGAGTGCTCGAAATCGTGGCGGCGGCGCTCCTGTTGGTGTCCCTTGCGGCGCTGTGGCTGCTCGCTCCGCGGCAGCCGGGGCGCCGACTGGTCCTGCTCGGGATTCCGCTCCTGGCCGGCGGGGTGCTCGCCGGGCTGGCCGCCTGGGTGACGCGCCTGGTCACCGACGGGCGGATCGTCGCGCCTCCCGACTCGTGGCCGCCGAGCCTGACCCGCCTCGTCGACGACGTGCAGCGCGCCGCGGTCGGTCACCTCACCGGCACCGCGCTGTGGGCCGCGCTCGTGCCCGTGCTCGCCGGGGCGCTTCTCGCCGGTGTCGGCCTGCTCATGCGGACCGGGCTCGCCGGCCGGGTTCCGCGGGTGGCGCGGGAGCGGCTCGGGTCGCCGCGGCGGACGGTCGGCCTGGGGTTCGGGGCGGCGTGCGTGGCGGTCGCGGGGATGGTCCTGATGCCGCTGGCCGCGTCACCCGCGGCGGCCCGCGAGTGCGAGGGCAGCACCGAACTGTGCGACCGCCCCTACGACGAGGCCACGTACCTGACCGCGCACAACGCGATGTCGACGACCGCCGACCACTTCATCGGGCCGCTCCAGGACCCGCGTATCAGCACGCAGTTGGACCACGGGGCGCGCGCCCTGCAGCTGGACACCTACCGCTGGGAACGGCCCGAGGAGATCGCCGAGCGTCTCGACGAATCCGACTTCACGGCCGAGCAGCGGGCGCTGGTGAGGTCCGCGGTCAACCGGATCAATCCACCGCGCAAGGGGCTGTGGCTGTGCCATTCGGTGTGCCGGGCCGGGGCGATCTCCCTGGTGCCGGTGTTGCGCGAGATCGGCGACTGGATGAAGGACCACCCGAATGAGGTGGTCAGCCTGATCATCCAGGACGCCATCTCCGCAGAGGACACCCAAAAGGCCTTCCACCAGGCCGGTTTGGACGAGCTGGTCCGCCGGCCGGACGCCGATCCGGCGAAGCCGTGGCCGACGCTCGGCGAGATGATCGACAGCGGCCGGCGTCTGGTCGTGTTCGCCGAGAAGGCGGACGGCCCGGCCCCCTGGTACCGCAACTTCTACCGCTACGGCATGGAGACCCCGTTCACTTTCCGCTCCCCTGACCAGATGAGCTGCGTCCCGCACCGCGGCGGCGACGACAAGCGGCTGTTCCTCCTCAACCACTTCATCACCAACAACGGCGGCAGCCGCATCGACGCGGGCGAGGTCAACGCCCGCCGCTACGTCCTCGACCGGGCACACCGCTGCGAACGCGCACGCGGCAGGCCGGTCAACTTCGTGGCGGTCGACTACGCGACGATCGGGGACGCGCAGGGGGCGGTGGACGCGCTCAACGAGGGCCGCTGAGCGACGACTACCGGGCCTCCTGGCGAGGGGGACCGCCCCGCGTGATAGTTTCGCCGAGCCAGTCGTACCTTTGTGTGTTTTTCTACGCACACGGGTCAGGGAATCCGGTGGGAAGCCGGAACTGACGCGCAGCGGTGAGGGTGACGGGCGGAGCCACTGCCACTGGGCCGGCACATCGGTCTGGGAAGGCGCTTCGCGCGGACGACCCCGAGTCCGAAGACCTGCTGGCGGCCTCCAGTGCCGCGTGGCGTGGAGGCGGACCATAGGCCGGCTCCGCGTATGAGCCCTGGACGCGAAGGAACCTCCGTGCTGTTCGCACGTCAACTCCGCCGATGTGCCCCGCTGTTGGCGGGCGCTCTGCTGCTCTCCGGGTGCGGCACGACCGCCGCCGTCGAGGACGGTGCCGCCGGTGGCGGCGGTGTCACGCTCGACAATTGCGGCCAGAAGGTGCGGGTCACGCATGCCCCGCGCCGCGCCGTCGCCCTCGATCAGGGGTCCGCCGAGATCATGCTCTCGCTCGGCCTCGAGGACCGGATGGTCGGCACCGGCACCTGGACCGACCCGGTACCCAAGGAGCTGGCGAAGGCCAATGCGAAGGTGCCGCGCCTCGCCGACCGCTACCCGTCGCTCGAGAAGGTCCTCGGCACCGAACCGGACTTCGCCGCGGCCTCGTTCACGTACACCCTCGGCAAGGGCGGTGTGGCGCCGCGCGCGGAGTTCGAGAAGCTCGGCGTGCCCACGTACCTTTCCCCCAGCGACTGCGTGGGCAAGGACAACGGCGACGGGGACGGGGTACGGACCAAGACTCTGGGGCTCGACGTCGTGTACGGGGAGATTCGCGATCTGGCGCGCGTCTTCGATGTCGAGGAGCGCGGCGAGAAGCTCATCGGCACGCTCAAGTCCCGGGTGCGGAAGGCCACTTCCGGGATCGACGCGCATGGAGTGGACGTCCTGTACTGGTTCGCCAACTCCGACTCGCCCTATATGGCGGGCTGTTGCGGCGCCCCCGGCGTCGTCACCAAGGAGCTCGGGGCGCGCAACGTCTTCGACGACACGCACGCGGAGTGGCCACAGGTCAACTGGGAGACGGTCGCGGACCGCGATCCGGACGTGCTGGTCATCGGCGATCTGACGCGCCGCTCGCAGTCGGCCGAGTCGGCCGCGCAGAAGATCAAGTTCCTGGAGTCCGACCCCGTCACCAAGCACATGACCGCCGTGAAGAAGAAGCGGTACGTGCGGCTGAGCGGGCAGGCGATGAACCCGACCATCCGGACGGTCGACGGCGTGGAGCGGGTGGCCGCGGGGCTGCGCGAGTTCGGCCTCACGCGGTGACGGCTCGCACGGTCGCGGCCCCCGCGGTCACGGCGGCGCAGCCGAAGGCCTCGCCCCGGATCACCCTTCGCGCCACGCTCGCCTGGGCGGCCGGCATCGCCGCGCTGTGCGCCTCGGTCGCCTTCGCCATCACCCTCGGGCCCGCGCGGATTCAGGTCGGCGACGTGTGGGCGGCGGTGGGCGACCGGATGGGCCTCGCGACCTCGGACCTCTCGCCGATCCGGGACGGCATCGTATGGAATCTACGGCTGCCGCGGACGCTGCTCGCGGCGGTGTGCGGGGCGGGGCTCGCGGTGTGCGGGACGGTGCTTCAGGCGCTGCTGCGCAATCCGCTGGCCGATCCGTTCGTACTCGGTGTCTCCTCGGGCGCGTCGACCGGAGCCGTACTCGTCGTCGTGCTCGGCCTTGGCGGGGGTGCCATCTCGGTGTCGGGCGGCGCGTTCGTCGGCGCCGTCTGCTCGTTCGCGCTGGTGCTGGTGTTGAGTCACACGCTGGGCGGCAGCACCGACCGTGTGGTGCTGTGCGGGGTCGCGGCGATGCAGCTGTTCTCGGCGCTGACCTCGTTCGTGGTACTGACGTCGGCGGACGCGGAGACGACGCGCGGCGTGCTGTTCTGGCTGCTCGGCTCGCTCAGCGGGGTCGGCTGGACCGAGGTGTGGATGTGCCTGGCCGTGCTCGCCGTGACGCTCGTGGTGTGTCTGGCGTACGGGCGCACCCTCGACGCGTTCGCCTTCGGCGCGGAGGCGGCTGCCACCCTCGGTGTCCGGGTGGCCCGCACCCGGATCGTGCTGCTGTGCGTGACGGCGCTGCTGACGGCGGCCCTGGTCAGCGCGGCGGGGGCGATCGGCTTCGTCGGCCTGGTGCTGCCGCACGCGGCGCGCGCCCTGGTGGGTCCGGGGCACACCCGGCTGCTGCCGGTGACGGCGCTCGCCGGGGCGGTGTTCCTGGTGTGGGTGGACACGGTGGCGCGGACGGTGCTCGAACCGCAGGAGGTTCCGGTGGGTGTGGTGACATCGCTGATCGGTGTACCGGCGTTCGTGCTGGTGCTGTACCGCGGGCGGGGTGTGCGGTGAGCCTTTCCCAGCAGGGGTTGCGTGCGGAGCGTGTGTCATGGTCGCCGGGCGGCCCGCTGGTACTCGACGGGGTGTCCGTGACGCCGGAGCCCGGCACCGTCACCGGCGTCCTCGGCCCCAACGGATCGGGCAAGTCGACGCTGCTCCGCCTGCTGTCCGGGGTGCTCGCCCCGGCCAGCGGCATCGTCACCCTCGACGGCGATCCGCTCGCCTCCGTGGGCCGCAGGCAGGCCGCGCGGCGCATCGCCATGGTGCAGCAACAGTCCGACGCCCAGGTCGAGTTGACCGTCGCCGACGTCGTGCGGCTCGGCCGGGTCCCGCACCGCCGCGCCTGGCAGCCCGCGTCGGCGGCGGACGAGGCGGCGGTCCGCGACGCCCTCGACCGCAGTGGCCTCGCCGACCGGGCGCACCGCTTGTGGCACACGCTGTCGGGGGGCGAACGCCAGCGGGTACAGATCGCCCGCGCCCTGGCGCAGGAACCGCGCGAGCTGCTGCTGGACGAGCCGACGAACCACCTCGACATCCAGCACCAGCTCGAACTCCTCGACCTCATCGGCACGCTGGGTATCACGTCCGTCGTCGCTCTGCACGACCTGAACCTCGCCGCCACCTACTGCGCGCGCGTCGTCGTGCTGTGCGAGGGCCGGGTCGTGGCGGCCGGTGAACCCGGCGACGTACTCACCGAGGGACTCATCGCCGACGTGTACGGGGTGCGCGCCGAGGTCACCCGCCCCGGCGCCCGCCCGCACATCCGCTATCTGGGCACCACTGCGACCGGCTGAGTCACTCGAAGCGCTCCGTGTCCCCCGCGCCGGCCCGTACGATCTCGGCCTCCCCGTCGGAGAAGTCGATGACCGTGGTGGGCACGGTGCCGCAGTCGCCGGAGTCCACGACGGCGTCCACCTGGTGGTCGAGGAGCTCCTTGATCTCCCAGCCCTGGGTGAGCGGCTCCTCCTCGCCGGGCAGCAGCAGTGTGCTGGACAGCAGCGGCTCGCCGAGCTCGGTCAGCAGGGCCTGCGTCACCACGTGGTCGGGGATGCGCACGCCGACGGTCTTCTTCTTCGGGTGCTGCAGCTGCCGCGGCACCTCACGCGTCGCGGGCAGGATGAAGGTGTAACTGCCGGGCGTGGCCGCCTTGATGGCACGGAACACGTCATTGTCGATGTGGACGAACTTCCCCAATTGGGCGAAATCCTGGCAGACCAGTGTGAAGTGGTGCCGGTCGTCGAGCTGCCGGATGGTGCGGATCCGGTCGACGCCCGCCCGATTGCCGAGCCGGCAGCCGAGCGCGTAGCAGGAGTCCGTGGGGTAGGCGACGAGCGCGCTGTCGCGGATACTGTCGGCGATCGCGGAGATGAGGCGCGCTTGCGGGTTTGCTGGATGCACGTCGTAGTACCTGGCCATTCGGCGAGCGTACGGGATCGGACGCGCCACGCCGGGGTACACGAAGGGCGAATCGGGCGCGTACGCGCGACAATCCCGACACCGGACCACCCTGCCCTGGCCCCCGCGCGCCCACGGACCCATACTGGTCGCGCCCCGATCACTCACAGAACGACTCCATGGCGAAGAAGAACTCAACTCCGACACCCGTCCCCGACACCGTGTGGCTCGCACGCGGACGCCACCTCGGGCCCGATCCCGAGCGCGACGTCCGGCGCAACCTCATCGCCCTCAAGGCGGCGGGCGTGCTCGACGACTTCCTCGACCTCGACTCCGAGGACGCGGCGCGCTCCACGGTGCTGCACCCGCGCGCGGAGGAGGCCGGGCCGGGACCCGGCGCCCGCCGGGTGTTCGAGGCGCGCTGGCGCGTGGCCGACAACGTCACCGTGCGCGGCCGGCTGACGACGTACGACCCCGACACCCGCACCAAGGACTCCGAAGGCGTCAGCTGGATCCTCGCCGCGGAGGCGGAGCGGCCCTGGGAGCTGGCCTGGCCGTCGCCCGCGCCGATGTTCTGGCCGGACAGCGAGCGGGTGCCGTGGGATCACGACACAGTGGCGGGGCTGCGCCTGCGGGCGCCGAACCACCTCCCCAAGGACGACGACGCCCTGCGCCGTCTCCTCAAGGACTGCTCGCGCTCCAGTTGGTACGTGCATGTCGTCATCCACGAGGCGATGACACCGGACGCCCAGGGGCAGCGGTCCATCACGCGGTTTCTGCCGCCGAGCCTGCAGCACCGGGTGATCGAGCACCGGGCGACGCCCGACCAGGCCCAGGTCGTGGACTTCGGGCTGCGCAAGGACTTCAAGGCCGGGATGCCCCGCGGCGGCGGCATCGTACTGCCGACCACACCGGCGCACCCGGACTATGCGGCGGACCGTTTCACCGTGCGCAGCGTGTTCCTCGACGGCAGCGAGCCGACCGAACTTGTCGACCGGATCCGGGAGTTCACCGCGTTCCCCCGACCGCTGACCGACGAGGCGGCGCAAGCCATCACGCGGCTGCGCGACGGCTGGCATCTGCTGACGCCCGACGAGGAGCTGACGCACGCGCAGGACATGGTCACGAAGTACGCCGAGGCGCTCGACGCGATGACCAAGTCCCGGGACAGCTACCGAGAGGCGGCCGAAGCGGCGCGGGCCGCGCTCGCGGAGGCGCCGCGCGGCGACGTCCCGACGCAGGCGCCGACGGACCCGGAGGCCAAGGACGCCTCCCCCTTCGGCACGCTCGGCAAGGCGTTCGGACGCTTCCGGGGGCCGAACAAGTAAGCACGGGCCCAACTGGCATTCAGGACCTGTGAGTCACGGAGACACGGCGCCCGCGCACGAGCGGGCGCCGGCCCGTCCCCTCACTCCTCCTCCGCCTCCTCCTCGGCGCCCGGGTCGGACATCCGCAGCGCGATCTCCTGCAGCAGTTCGCTGGATTGGACGTCGATCCGCCCCTCGTCGTGGACCTTGGCGAGCTGCGTGAAGAGGAACGCGAACGCCTCCACGAGCGACACGCTCGCCGGCATCAGCGCGGCGATGGCCAGTTCGGCCGCCTCCTCCGCGCTCGCCCCCGATGGGATCTCGACGGTCGGGAACACTTCCGACACGAGCCGCCCCAGTTGCGTCAGGTCGGTGTCGAGTGCCTCGCCGTCGCTGAGCCTGCGCACCATCTCGTGCGTCTCGGTGAGCACGCCGATGGCCCGCAGAATGATCTCCCTCTGTTCCATGTGCGGAGCTTATGCCGGGGCCCGCGTCGCGCGTGCAACGTGGTCGCAACGTCCCACCCCTTTGACTGGGTGTCATGACCGACGTCCCCCGCGTGGAGCTGACGGACGCGGCCGCCGAGCTGGTGCGGCGGCTGCGCGAGGCCCACGGCCCGCTGATGTTCCACCAGTCCGGCGGCTGCTGCGACGGCAGCGCGCCGATGTGCTTCCCGGCGGGCGAGTTCCGCACGGGAGCCTCCGACGTGCTGCTCGCCGATCTCGCGGTGCAGGGGGTGGCGGAGCCGGTCCCGTTCTGGATGTCCAAGAGCCAGTACGAGGTGTGGAGTCACACGCGGCTCATCGTCGACGTCGTCGAGGGACGCGGCAGCGGCTTCTCCCTCGAGGCACCGGAGGGCGTACGTTTCCTGATCCGCTCCCGGCTGGTCGGCGCCTAGGACCCTTCTGACGACGGTTCGCGCGCACGCCCCAGGAGACCGATCAGCTCGGTGAGCTGTCGATCGGTCAATCGAGCCAAAGGGCTCGCGGCGAGCGCGGCGTCGATGACCGCGCCCCGCACGCGGAGTCCCTCGGGCGTGAGAGCGACGAGTCGGGATCTCCGGTCATCGGGGTCGACGACGCGTTCGACGAAGCCGCGGTCGACGAGTTGCGTGGTGACGAAGCTCAGGTTCGGCGCGTTGCAGAACAACCGTTGAGCCATCGTCTTCATCGACGGCGCCTTCTCGTCGGGGTCGATGGCCCACAACGCCTGGGCCGTGGCCCCCGTGAGCCGGTACTCGGAGAGCGTGGCGTCGAGTCGGTCGTTCGTCTGTCCGACGAGCGACTGCATGGCCACCACCGCGGCCTCGAGAAGGCGTTGCTGCATGGGTTCACTCTAGCGGACTTGTTTCGAAACTCGAAGGACTATATGTTTCGAGTCTCGAAGCATCTTCGTTGCCGCCCAACCTCGGAGAGAGTCCACATGCACTCCTACTCAGGCACCACCGCCTTGATCACCGGAGCCTCGAAGGGCATCGGCAAGGCATACGCGAAGCAACTCGCCTCTCGCGGCGCCAACCTGGTTCTCGTCGCTCGCTCGACCGCCACCCTCGAGGCGCTCGCGTCCGAGTTGCGCGCCGACCACGGCACGCACGTCACCGTGCTGGCCGCGGACCTCTTCGACCGCGAGGCTCCGCAGACCATCGCGGACGCGCTCACCGAACGTCACCTCGACATCGACCTGCTGATCAACAATGCGGGCATGGGCGCCGTCGGCCCCTTCCTCACGCGCCCATACGGCCCGAACGTCGATTCGGTCGACCTCAACATCACCGCGCTGATGGGCCTCGCCCACGTCTTCGGGGCACGCATGCTGGAGCGCGGGCGCGGCGGGATCATCAACGTCGCCTCGATCGCCGGTTTTCAGCCGATGCCCTACCAGGCGAGCTACGCCGCGACCAAGGCGTTCGTCCTGTCGTTCACGGAGGCCCTCGCCGAAGAACTGCGCGGCAGCACCGTGCGTGTGATGGCCGTCCATCCCGGTCCTGTCGAAACCGGCTTCTTCGACGGCACCACCGCGACGCTGAACGCGAGGTCCGTGTCACCGGATCGCATCGCCGCCAGGTCGCTCGACGACTTCGCGCGCGGGCGGACGATCTCGTTCCCGGGCGAAGTGTCCGATCGTGCCATCGCCTTCGTCTCGCGACTGCTGAGCCGCAAACGCGTCGCACGTCTCACCGGCAACTTCAATCGCAGATTCGGCCACCACAAGGTCGCCGACCTCACCGCGCCGGCCGAGGCCTGACGCACGCCCTCGACGCGCGCCTCCGCGTCTGCTGAACTCCCCGCATGCAGACGAGAGTTGGCAAGCGAGGCAGAAGAGTCCTTGCGGTCCTCGGGGTCGCGTCGATGCTGGCCGGTGCCGCCCTGACGGGTGCGGCGCCGGCCGGCGCCACGTCGGGCGAGCGGGTCGCTCCCGGCGTCACGTACACGGAGTTCGACGTCCCCGCCGCGAAGGGCACCGCACACGCCCATGTCCTCACCGTCGATCTGACCGACCCGCGCGTGCGGGTCGACCTCCTGCACCCCGGCGCGGTCGGGGCCCGTGCCACCGTCTCCTCGATGTCCGACGCGGCCGGCGCCGTGGGCGGGGTCAACGGGGACTTCTTCAACATCACGGAGAGCCAGCACCCGGGCGTCGAGGTCACCGGCGCCTCCGTCGGACCGGCGACAGCGAGCGGGCACACTCTCAAGGCCGCCGTGCCGAACGGGCAGCGCTTCGGCCCGGCCCTGCCGCCGGGCACCTCCACCCGCGACGTCCTCGGTGTCGGCGTCGACCGGCGGGCCCGCCTCGACACCCTGGACCTCGACGGCTCGGTACGCACCCCCGACGACCGGCTGCCGCTGGGCGGGCTGAACCAGTACGCGCTGCCGGTCGGTTCGGTGGGGGCGTTCACGTCCGACTGGGGCAGCGTGTCGCAGGTGCGGGCCACCTGCGGCACGGACACCCAGCGGGCGGCTCCGTGCAGCACGGACACGTACGAGGTGACCGTGCGGCGCGGACGGGTCGTGTCGTCGGCGGACACGCCGGGCAGCGGGCCGATAGCGGCCGGTTCCACGGTCCTGGTGGGCAGGGAGGCCGGTGCGCAGTGGCTGCGCAAGCTGTCGCAGGGTGACCCGGTCGCGGTCCACCACCGGCTCGTCGCCGCGCGCTCGCACATCCCGTACCGCTTCGCGATCGGCGGCTATCCCGTGCTGCGCGACGGCGCGCCGCTGCCCGGCCTGGACGCGACGACGTCGGCGGTGCGCACTGCGGCGGGTATCGGGGACGGCGGCCATGAGCTGATCCTGCTGGCCCTGGACGGCGCCCCCGCCTACCGCACCGGCATGTCGATGACCGAAGTGGCCGAAGCGATGCGGTCCTTGGGCTCGGACGACGCGTTCAGCCTGGACGGCGGCGGTTCCTCGACCCTCGTGGCCCGCGCACCCGGCGCGCCCTCGGTGTCGGTCCGCAACCACCCCAGCGACCCGCCGGAGCGGGCGGTCGCGAACGGGATAGGGGTGTTCTCGGCCACGAAGTAGCGCCGCAGGAGAGTCACCACAGCGAGTCGCCCGGACGACGGAACCGAATCGTCCGGGCGACCGAGCGAGTTGACTGGTCGACTGGCTGGCTACGGGTTGAGGTTGCTGACCAGGGTGGCGGTGGAGTTGATGCCGTCGTGGATGGTCGGCGCGGCGTCCGTGCCCGCGAGCAGGAAGCCGAGCAGCAGGCAGACCAGCGCGTGCGAGAACTTCATGGCTCCGTTGCGCAGGAAGATCACCGCGACGATGAGCAGCAACACCACGACGGAAATGGACAGGGACATCGCCGAACCTCCTCCGCCACGTCAACGCCGTGGCTATCGGCCGCAAGTGTGACGCAGCGGAGGGCGCCGACCGGGGCATGACCTGTCCCCCGAACGGGTGTTAACCCGGGGTCACCGACCGGAAGGCTTGTCGTGGGTCACGTCGTGGGCCTCCAGGAACGCCCGCAGCCCCGCGAGGTCATCCGTGTTGAGGTGGTCGACATCCGCGGCGATCAATTCGGCCCAGACCGCATCCCGTTCGGGCCCGGCGACGTCGGGTGTCGCCCAGAAGCGGACGCGCTGGCCGCGCGCGTGGGCGGCGTCGACGATGCCGTGCAGCTTGTCGCGCTCGGCGGCCGGCATGGGCCCGCTCCCCAGCCACGTGAAGTTGTTGGCCCAGTTGTCGCTGATGAGCGGGACGAACGAGGCGGGCGCCGCGCTGCCGAGGTCGGTGAGGCGACCGTCGTAGAAGGCGCTGCGCCTGGCCTGCGCCTCCATCGGCGGGCGCGCGGCCCGGTCGCCGGAGATGACGACGGTGACGGCACCCTTGTGCACACGCCACCGGTCGTACCTGGTGAAGAGGCGGCCGTAGCGGCGCAGTTGGCGGTCGAGTTCCTGGTACGTCGCCGCGCCGTCGGTCTTGATGTCGACGAGGAGCTGCAGCGGGGTGCGCCATCCCCGGTACACCGAACCGCGGTTGGCCTTCACGCGGGCGGCGAGCGGGTCGAGGTAGAGGGAGGCCAGGGTGCGCGTGGGGTCGAGGTCGACGGGGTCGTGGGCGACGAGCAGGTCGCCGTTCACGAGGTAGATGTCGGCCTCTACGCTGTTGAACCGCTGGTCGAGCGCGTCGAACAGGGGCCGCGGGTGCTCGTAGTCGTTGTGGGCGTGAGCGCGCCGCAGGGGTGCGGGGCCGCGCTTGGGCTCGGATGCCTGCGCCAGGTTGGGCGTGGTGACACCGACGGCGAGCGCTGCGGCGAGGGTGCCGAGGGCTCTGCGGCGGGTGGTCGGGGCCATGTGTGCCTCCTGTGGTGGGCCGGTGGGACACGGCGAGTATGCGGGGCGCGGGTCATCAACCGGCAGAGGTGGGACGGGAGTTGGCGAGACCGGCACCCCCGGTTCACCGCGGGGCCATCACAACTCACTGGTCACGGGCCTGCGTGGCCTGCTCCAGGGACACCCACGACGGAAATCCGGCTAACTTTACGTCCGTCGTAAGTTTGCTACGAGGCCACAGCGGCCTCACAGAGGTGACCTGCCTTGCGGATCACCGCGTCCTCCGAGGGAGCGCACGATGTCGCCCGAGCCCACCAGCGTTCGCCCACTGCCCGCACACGACCGGGTGGTGGAACACGCGGTGTCCGACAGCGCGGCCGGCCCTTACGCGCTCACCACGGGCCCGGACGGCGCGTTGTGGTTCACCCTCGTCCACAGCGGCGAGATCGGCCGGCTCGTCCCCGGCGCCGAACCGACGCGTCACCGCCTCGACGACCCCGACTGCGGCCCGACCGTGATCACCCCGGGCCCCGACGGTGCCCTGTGGTTCACGGAGTACCGGGCGGACCGGATCGGGCGGATCACGGTGACCGGCGACGTCGCCGAATTCGAGGTACCCACGCCGAGCTGCGGGCCGTTCGGCATCGCGGCGGGCCCCGACGGGGCGCTGTGGTTCACCGAGACGGCGTCGGACCGTATCGGCCGCATCACGGTGGACGGTGACATCACCGAGTTCCCGCTCCCCCTGACCGGCGGCTTCGCCTCGGCGATCACGGCCGGGACCGACGGCGCGATGTGGTTCACCCTCAACCAGGCGAACGCCATCGGCCGGATCACCATGGACGGCACGGTCACGAACCATCCGCTGCCGACGGAGGCGGCGGCGCCCGTCGGCATCGCCGCGGGTGGCGACGGGGCGCTGTGGTTCGTCGAGATCGCCGCCGGTCAGATCGGCCGGATCACTCCGGACGGCGAGATCACCGAGTTCCCGCTGCCCGATCGCACGGCCCGCCCGCACGCCGTCACGGTCGACGCCGAGGGCACCGTGTGGTTCACCGAATGGGGCGCCAACCGCATCGGCACGCTCACCCCCGACGGCACCCTCACCGCCCACGCCCTCCCTACCCCGAACTCCGAACCCCACGGCATCGCGGTCGGCCCGGACGGCGCGGTGTGGACGGCGTTGGAGATCGGCGCGCTGGCCCGGATCGCCACCTCGTAGTGCGACCGGCGTCCGCCTACGCCCCCGCCAACTCCCCCCACTCGACCGTCCGGCCGCACCACCGCTCGAGGAGCACGCGGTCGTGTCCCACCGCCAGGAGGCCCGCTCCGGTGTCCCGGCGGTAGGCCTCCACCGCGGCCACCAGTGCGGCCGTGGTCGACGCGTCGAGCATGGCGGTCATCTCGTCGCAGATCAGCCAGCGGGGGCGCAGGGTGAGGGCGCGGGCGAGGCAGGCGCGTTGGAGTTGGCCGTCGCTGACCTCGTGGGGGCGGCGGGTCAGCAGGTCGGTGGACAGGCCCACAGTGTCGGCCAACTCCCGTACGCGGGCGGCGTGGTCGGCGCCGTTCGCGCGCAGGGGTTCGGCGATGAGGTCGGCGAGGCGCAGGCGCGGGTCGGCGGACAGGCGGGGTTGTTGGAAGACGACGCCGAACGCGGTGCGTTGGGCGCGTGGGGCGCGGTGGCGCCAGCCGTGGGCCGGTTCCCCGTCGATGACCACGCGGCCGGAGTCCGGGGCGTGCAGCAGCGCCGCGACGCGGGCGAGGGTCGACTTTCCGCAGCCGCTGGGGCCGAGGAGGCCGACGCTCTCGCCGGGCGACACGAACAGGGTCACGTCCCGGATCACCGGAGCGCGGCGGTCGTAGCCCGCCGTGATGGAGTGCAGTTCAAGCACGGGTGGCCTCCTGCTGGGCCGGTACCGGGTGGTGGCAGGCCACGCCGTCCGTCACCAACGGCAGCGTTGTGCACCGGTCGTCGGCGCCTGTGCAGCGCGGGGCGAACGCGCAGCCCTCACCCAGAGCGCCCAGTTCCGGCGGCATCCCGGGGATCGGCGTGAATTCGCGGTCGGGCAGCGCGTTGAGGAGGCCTCGGGCGTACGGGTGGCGGGGGCCGCGCGCCCCGAAGAAGGCGTCCGCGTCGGCCAGTTCGACGATGCGGCTCGCGTACATCACCGCCACCCGGTCCGCGATCCGTTCCGCCGCCGCGAGGTCGTGCGTGATCAGCAGCAGCGCCCGGTCGGTGCCGATGTGGCGGCGCAGCTCGTCGACGGTGCGCTCGACGAGGTCGCGGTCGAGGCCGGTGGTCGGTTCGTCGGCGAGCAGCAGGGGCGCTTCGCCGACCAACGCCAGCGCGGTCGCGGCGCGTTGCGCGAGTCCACCGGAGAGTTCGTGGGGGTAGCGGTCGAGGTGGTCGAGCGGGAAGGCGGCGCGTTCGGCGACCTGCCGGACGGCTTCCTCCAACCGAGGGCCGCGGCGCGGCGCACCCGTCAACTTCCGGAGTGTCTCGGCCAGTTGTGAGCGCACCGTGCGGACCGGGGTGAGGTGTGCGGCCGGGCTCTGCGGCACCAGTCCGATCCGGCGGCCGCGTACCGTGCGCGCGAGCGTCGGCTCGTCGGCCGTCATCAGGTCCAGGTCGCCGAGGCGCGCCGAGCCCGCCGTCTCGGCGTTCTGCGGCAGCAGGCCAAGGAGCGCGGACGCCAGGACCGATTTTCCGCAGCCGCTCTCGCCCACGAGGGCCAGGCACTCCCCCGCCCGGAGGCCGAAGGAGGCGTCGCTGACGGCCCGTACGTACGCGCCGTCGCGCATCCGGAACCGTACGGACAGCTCGTCCACCGAAAGCACCGTGGTCACAGGGTCAGCTCCGATCGGCGGCGCGGGTTCAGGCGTTCGCGCCAGGCGCCCGCGAGGCCGGCGATGGCCAATGTCGGGACGATGATGAACAGGCCGGGGAAGAGGGTCGGCCACCAGTCACCCGCGAGCAGCGAGCCGCGCGCCGTCTGCACGAGCGTGCCGAGGCTGGCCTGGTGGGTGGGCAGGCCGAGGCCAAGGAAGGACAGGGCGGATTCGTGCCAGATGGCGTGCGGCACCATGAGGACCGCGGCGAGCGCCGCCTGTGGCAGGACGCCGGGCAGGAGGTGTCTGACCGTCACGCGCCACCGTGAGGCTCCGCCGGAGATCGCCGCGTCCACGTAGGGGCGCGAGCGCAGTGAGAGGACTTCGGCGCGCACGATGCGGGCCGTCGACAGCCAGTGCGTCAGGCCCACCGAGATCACGACCGGCCACACGCCCGGCCGGAACATCGCCACGATGAAGATGCCGAGCAGCAGGTGCGGCACCGACGAGAAGGTGTCCACGACGCGCATCACGCCCCGGTCCACCCAGCCGCCGAGCGCGCCCGCGAGCGCCCCGACGGCGGTGCCGATGACGGTCGCGACGACGGCGGCCACCACGCCGACGAGCAGCGAGACCCGCAGCCCGTACACGCTGCGCAACAGCAGGTCCCGGCCGACGTCGTCGGTGCCGAACGGGTGCGCCCAGGACGGCGGTTGGAGCTTCGCGGCGAGGTCGACGGCCTGCTGGTCGAGTTGCGTCAGGGGCGGCACCAGGAGCACGGCGAGAACCACCACGGACACGAGCACCGCGGACGAACGTATTCGCCACGCGCGCGTGGAGCGGCGCCGCATCCCGCGCGTGCGCCATTCCAGGGCCGGCGCAACGGTCTGGTCAGCGGTTTGGTCAGCCATCGAAGCCCACCCTTGGATCGGCGATGCCGTACAGGAGGTCGGCGGCCCAGTTCCCGGCGAGCACGGCGAGCGTCGCGAGGACGGTGACGGCGGCGAGCAGCGGGAAGTCGACGGAGGTGGCCGCCTGCACGGTCGCGGCGGCGATGCCCGGCCAGCTGAACACGGTCTCCACGAGCAGTGCCCCGGTGATGAGTTCGGGCACCCGTGAACCGATGAGCGTGAGCACGGGCAGCGTGCCGGAGCGCAGCGCGTGCCCGAACAGCACGGTGCGCGGGGCGAGTCCGCGTGCGCGGGCCCCGCGCACGGGGTCCTCGCCGAGCGCGTCGCCGACGCCCTGACGGACGTAGAGGACGAACCACGGAAGCTGCGAGATCGCCAACACGCCTGCGGGCAGCGCGAGATGGGACAGCACCTGTCCGGCGGTGACCGTGGAGGAGCCGGTGTCGGTGAGGCCGCCCGCGGGCAGCACGCCGAGTTTCAGCGCGAACAGCCACACGGCGAGCAGACCGAGCCAGAACGGGGGCGCGGCCTCCAGCGTGTACGCGAGCGAGGTGACGGCACGGTCGAGCCAGCCGCCCTGGCGGCGTGCGGCCAGCACGCCGAGGAGGGTGCCGAGCACGATCGCGACGAGGAACGCGGTGGCGGCCAACAGGACGGACCAGCCGAGCCGTTCACCGATCACCTGCGCGACCGGCTGCCGCATGACGGCCGAGTCGCCGAGGTCGCCGGCGAACGCGGACGTCAGCCAGTCCCACCAGCGGGCGAACAGGGGCTGGTCGACGCCGAGGTTGACGCGCAGCTGGTCGAGGTTCTCCTGTGACGCGGTGAGCCCGGCCGTGCCCGCGTACGCCTTGACCGGGTCGAAGGGGGAGGCCGCGGCGATCGCGAAGACGCCGAAGGTGACGGCGGCGAGGACGGGCACGGCGAACACGATCCGCCGGCCCGTCAGGCGTGCCATCGGCCCCCACGGGAGCCGTCTGCTCATGCCTTCCAGTCCTCCACGTTCCACCACGGCCCGGAGGCGAGCCCGTGGTCGTGCGGCTCGATCTGGGTGGAGAGGCCGCCGAACTTCTTGTCGACCACGTAGAGGTGGTCGATGTGGGTGAGGAAGGTGTAGCCGGGGTCCTTCACGAGCTCGCGCTGGACGGTGTCGTACGCGGCCTGCCGCTTCGCCTTGTCGTCGGTGCGGCGGGCGGCCTCCAGGGCGGCGTCGACCTTCTTGTTGTCGTAGTGCGCCATGTTGTTGAAGCCGTCGCCCGCGAGGGAGGACTTGAGCAGCGAGTACTGGTCGAAGTCGGGGTCGGCGGGCGCGCCGCCACCGGCGAGGACGGCGTCCTTGGGCATGCGGGGCATGATGACTTCCCAGGTGCCGCTCTCGACCTTGACGTCGATGCCGAGCTTCTTGGCGTCGGAGGCGTAGGCGAGGGCGTGGTCCTGGCGGAGCTTGTCGCCGGTGAGGTACCAGAGCGGGAAAGCGGCGCGGACGCCGTCCTTCTCGCGGATGCCGTCGGCGCCGGCCTTCCAACCCGCCTGGTCCAGGAGCTTCTTGGCCTTGGCGATGTCGTGCGTACGCTCCGTGCCCTTGGTGAACCAGGGGCTGTCGGTGGGCACGGGGCCGTAGGCCTCCTTGCCCGCGCCCTCCAGGATCTGGTCGACCATGGCCTTGCGGTCCACGCCGATGTCGAGGGCGCGACGGACGGCGTTGTCGCCCGCGACCTTGTTGCCGGTGGGCAGGGTGACGACGCGGTAGTCGAAGGTCTTCGCCGCGTACGTCTTCATGTCGGGGTCCGACGTGTACGTCTTGGCGAGGTTGGGCGGCAGGATGGCGCCGTCGAGGTCGCCGGAGCGCAGCCGGGTGGCGCGCACGTCGTCGTCCTTGATGATCGCCATGGTGAAGTTCTTGATCTTCGGTGCGCCGCCCCAGTAGTCGGGGTTGGCCTTGAAGACGAGCTTCTCGCCCTTGGACCACTTCACCAGCTTGTACGGCCCGGTACCGATCGGCTTGGTGGTGAACTTCCCGTTGTTCACGTCGCCCTTGCCCGCGACGTGCTCGGGCGCGATGGGCAGGACGGTGCGCTCGGCGAACGGTGCGTAGGGGTACTTGAGGTGGAAGACGACGGCGTCGTCGCCCTTCGCCTCTACGTCCTTGACGGCGTCCAGTTCGGCCTTGGAGGCGTTGTTGGTCTTCTTGTCGAGGATGGACTCGTACGTGAAGACGACGTCCTTGGAGGTGAACGGCTTGCCGTCACTGAACTTCACGCCGTCGCGCAGCTCGTACGTGTAGGTGCGGCCGCCGTCGGTGACCTTGGGCAGCTCGGCCGCGAGGGCGGGCTTGAGCTTCATGTCGGCGTCGTGAGTGAGCAGCCCGTCGAAGATCTTCGAGTTGCCGTCCTTGCCGTAGCCGAGGAGCGGGCTGAGGCTGTCGGGCTCGTAGGCGATGCCGACGACGGCGCTGTCGGCGCCGCTGCCCTTGGCGTCGTCGTTCGGCGCCGCGCACGCCGCAGCGGTCACCGCCAATGCGGCGACCGCTGCCCCTGCTGTCGCGCTCCGTGCCGGCCTGGCCACGCCACCCACCCCTATTCAAGATCTGATGTTATTGCGAATGAGTCGCAATAATGTCATCTCGTCAAGGAGAGGTAAAACCCGGCTGTGCCCTGCCTGTGAAGTTGTGTGCGCGGCGCCTGCCGTCAGGGAGCCCGCAGATCGACCAGTTCGGCCAACTCCTCCCGGTGCCGCCCCGCCGTGCCGAGCGCGATCGAGTCCGCCTTGGCGCGCTTGAGGTACAGGTGGATCGGGTGCTCCCACGTCATGCCGATGCCGCCGTGCAGCTGGAGCGCCTCCTCGGCGGCGTGCACCGCGACGGGCGCCGCGTACGCCTGAGCCACGGCGACCGCGATGTCCGCGTCCTCGCTGCCGGTCGCGAGCGCGTCGGCCGCGTTGCGGGCGGCGGCCCGTGTGTTGACCGTCTCCAGCCACAGCTGGGCGAGGCGGTGCTTGAGCGCCTGGAAGGAACCGACGGGCCGGTTGAACTGGTTGCGCTCCTTCGTGTAGCGCACGGTCTCCGTCAACAGCCAGTCGGCGAGCCCCAGTTGCTCGGACACCAGCAGCCCGGCGCCGGCCCGCAGCGCGCGCCGCACCGCCGTCGCCGCACTGTCGGTCAGCTTCCGTCCGGCGGCCCCCGCGAACGTCACGGCGGCCAGCGGGCGCGTACGGTCCAGCGGGGTCTGCGGCTCGACGGTGACCCCCTCGGCGCCCGCGTCGACGGCGAACAGGCCGCTCGCGGTGGGCACCAGGAACACATCGGCGGCGGCCGCGTCCGCGACGCCGGTGATGCGCCCGGTCAGCGCCCCGCCCTCCTCTCGTACGTCCTTGAAGTCCTGCCCGGACGTGGCCGACAGCGGCACGGTGAGCACACCAATGGAACGGCCGGAGGCAAGCGCGGCAAGGACGGTTGCCGCCTCGTCGCCCTCGCAGGCGAGCAGCGCCTCCGTGGCGATGACGGCGCTGGTCAGGTACGGCACGGGGGCGACGGCGCGCCCCAACTCCTCCAGGACGACGGCCGCTTCGCGGTGCGAGGCGCCCTGGCCGCCCTTGTCCTCCGGGACGAGGAGGCCGGCCAGGCCCATCGTCTCGGCGAGGTTCTTCCATAGTGCGCGGTCGTGCGGCGCGTCCGTGTCGACGCGGGCGAGGACCTCGGTTGCGTCGCAGTGGTCGGTGAGCAGGTCGCGGACCGCCGAGCGGAGCGCTTCCTCCTCCTCGGAGTAGAGGAGGTCCGGTTCGGTGCTGTGGGTGCTCACTTGGCGAGATCCTTCCAGGCGACGTCCTTGTCGGTGCGCGGCTCGGACGGCAGGCCCAGGACGCGCTCGGCGACGATGTTCAGCAGGATCTCGCTCGTCCCGCCCTCGATGCTGTTCCCCTTGGCGCGCAGGTACCGGTAACCGGCCTCGCGGCCCGCGAAGTCGACGATCTCGGGGCGCCGCAGGGTCCAGTCGTCGTACAACAGCCCCTCTTCGCCGAGGAGTTCGACCTCCAGGCCGCTGATCTCCTGGTTGAGGCGGGCGAAGCCGAGCTTCATGCCCGCGCCCTCGGGGCCGGGGTGCCCGGCGACGAGCTGCTGGCGCAGGCGTTCCGACGCGAGGCGCGCGACCTCGGACTCGACCCACAGCTTCACGAGGCGCTGGTGCAGGTCGTGGGTGCGCAGTTCGGGGCGCTCGCGCCAGGTCTTGGCGACGAGGCCCACAAGGCCGCCCTCGCGCGGGACGCGCATGCCGCCGATGGAGACGCGCTCGTTGTTGAGGGTGGTCTGGGCGACCCGCCAGCCGTCGCCGACCTCGCCGAGCCGGTGGGCGTCGGGGATCCGGACGTCGGAGAGGAACACCTCGTTGAACTCGGCCTCGCCGGTGATCTGGCGCAGCGGCCTGACCTCGACGCCGGGATCGGTCATGTCGCACACGAAGTACGTCATGCCCTTGTGCTTGGGCACGTCCGGGTCGGTGCGGGTGACGAGGATCGCGAAGCGGGCGTTGTGGGCGCCGGACGTCCACACCTTCTGGCCGTTGACGACCCAGGTGTCGCCGTCACGGACGGCGCGGGTACCGAGCGCGGCGAGGTCGGATCCCGCGCCGGGCTCGCTGAACAGCTGGCACCAGATCTCCTCGCCGACCCAGAGCGGCTTGAGGAAGCGCCGCTTCTGGTCTTCGGTGCCGTAGCGCAGGATGGTGGGGGCGGCCATGCCGAGCCCGATGCCGTTGCGCCGCGGATGATTGTCGGGCGCGTCCGCGGCCGTCATCTCGGCCTCGACGACGGCTTGCAGGGCGCGCGGCGCGTCGAGCCCGCCGAGGCCCTCGGGGTAGTGCACCCAGGCGAGCCCGGCGTCGAAGCGGGCGCTGAGGAAGTCCTCGCGCGGCGTGGTCGCGGGCGGGTGTGCGGCCAGGAACTCCCGTGTGTTCTGCCGGAGTTGGGTGGCGTCGACGCTCATGCGGCGGCTCCTTCCTGCTGACGGGCGTTCAGGCCCGGCACCACCACGACGCGGCCCGTCGTGATGCCGTCGGCGACGCGCTGCACGGCGGACGCGGCGTCGCTCAGGTCGACGCGCTCGCTGACGAGGGGCTTGATGGCGCCGCTCGCGGCCAGCTCGGTGAGCTTCTGGTGGCAGTGCGGGATGAGCCCCGGGTTCTTGGTGGCGTACAGGCCCCAGTGCAGCCCGACGATGGAGTAGTTCTTCACCAGCGCGTGGTTGAGCGCCGCGGTCGGGATGACGCCGGACGCGAAGCCGATGACCAGGATGCGGCCCTCGAAGGCGACGACCTTCGTGGACTGCTTGTAGGCGTCGCCGCCGACCGGGTCGTAGATCACGTCGGCGCCGCGGCCTCCGGTGACCTCCTTCACGGCGGCGATGACGTCCTCGGAGCGCCGATCGATCACGACGTCGCAGCCCAGTTCGGCCGCGACCTTCGCCTTCGCAGGGCCGCCGACGACGCCGATGACCCGGGCGCCCGCCGCCTTGCCGAGCTGTACGGCGGCGCTGCCGACCCCGCCCGCGGCGGCGTGCACGAGCAGCGTCTCGCCGGCCTGGAGGTGGGCGCGCTGGTGCAGGCCGAACCAGCCGGTCTGGTAGCCGACGTGCAGGGCGGCGACCTCGGCGTCGTCGAGCGAATCGGGCGCGGGCAGCAGGGACTTCGCGTCGGCGACCGTGTACTCGGCGAGGCCGCCGCGCGGCAGCACGGGGTTGGCGATGACGCGGCGCCCGTCCTCGGTCTCGCCGCAGATCTCGACGCCCGGCGTGAACGGCAGCGGCGGCGTGACCTGGTACTGCCCCTTGCAGAGCAGGGCGTCCGGGAAGTTGATGTTGGCGGCGCGCACCTTGAGCAGAACCTGCCCCGCACCGGGCTCGGGACGCTCCACCTCTTCGAGGCGCATCACCTCGCTCGGCTCGCCGTTCTCGTGCACTTGCCATGCCTGCATGCGGAGCCTCCACGGGACTGCTTCGTCAAACCGGGTTCGGCCGCATACTAAGCGGTCGCTTGCCGATCTGTGAATGCCCCGTGGGGGTCAGTCTTCGCCCGCGCGGCTTCAGTCTTCGTCGGCCGGTCTGCGCGCGGGCCGCGCCCGTACGTGCATGCGCTCGCCCTGCGGCCCGAACAGGATCAGGAACTCGGCGGGCCCCTCCCCCGTCGACCCGAACCAGTGCGGCACGCGGGTGTCGAACTCGACGGCCTCCCCCGGCTCCAGGATCACGTCGTGCTCGCCGAGCAGCAGCCGCAGCTTCCCGGAGAGCATGTACATCCACTCGTAGCCCTCGTGCGACTTCTGTTCCGGGTTCTCCATCCGACGCTTCGGCTCGATCACCTTGTACGCCTGGAGGCCGCCCGGCTTGCGCGTCAGCGGGATGAGCGTGCGCCCGCCGCGGACGATCGGCTTGGCCTGCACCCTCGGATCCTCCACGGGCGGCGCGCCGACCAGCTCGTCGAGGGGGACCTTGTGCGCGCGGGCGATGGGCAGCAGCAGCTCGAGGCTGGGCTTGCGCAGGCCCGACTCCAGGCGGGAGAGCGTGCTCACGGAGATTCCGGTGGTCTCGGAGAGCCCGGACAGGGTGGCGCCACGGTCCTTGCGCAGCGCGCGCAGCCTGGGCCCGACGCCGGACAGGACGGCCTCCATGCCCGCGTCGGACTGCTCGCCCTCATGTTCATGGTTCTGGTGACCTTGCCGATTCATGAATCCATTGCAGTTTCAGCAAGCTTGTTTGTCAATACGGCAGGAGTGGATGCACCTTCGGGAACACAGCAGTTTTCGAGTGCGAGGTGGTCACGATGCAGGTTCAGACTCCGGCAGGGATCAAGCGACACGCGTACGACGTCGTGGTCGTCGGCGGCGGGACGGCGGGCCTGACGGCCGCGCTGATCCTGGGCCGCTCGCGCCGCTCGGTCCTCGTGGTCGACGCGGGCGACCCGCGCAACGCGCCGGCCGCGCACATGCACGGCTTCCCGTCGCGGGACGGCATGCCGCCGGCCGAGTTCCTGGCCGAGGTGCGGCGGGAGATCGCCGAGTACGGCGTCGAGCTGGTACGGGACCGGGTGACGGCGGCCGAGGCCGACGGTTCGGGTGAGTTCGAGGTGACCCTCGCGGACGGCGGCCAGGTGCACGCGCGACGCCTCGTCATCGCCACCGGCCTGGTGGACGAGCTCCCGGACATCCCCGGCCTCGCCGAACGCTGGGGCGACGACGTGATCCACTGCCCGTTCTGCCACGGCTACGAGGTGCGGGACCAGCCCATCGCCGTCCTCTACCGCAAGGCGACGGGCATCCACCAGGCCGTCCTGTTCAGCGGCCTCTCCCCGGACGTGACGCTGTTCCTGAACGGCACGGACGAGGACGACCTCCCGGACGAGCACTGGCAGACCCTCGCGGCGGCCGGGGTGAGCGTGGTGAGCGGCAGGGTCGAGGGCATCGAGGTGACGGACGACCGGCTGACCGGGGTGCGCCTCGAAGGCGGTCGGGTGTTCCCGCGGTCGGTGGTGGTCGTCCCGACGGTGATGGTGCCGCGCGACTCCCTACTGAGCGCGCTCGGGGCCCGGACCAAGGAGACCCCGATGGGCCCGTTCGTCGAGGTGGATCCGACAGGCCTGACCAGCGTGCCGGGCGCATGGGCCGTGGGGAACGCGACCGGCCCCGCGGAACAGGTCGTCAACGCGGCGAGCGCGGGCTACCGGGCGGGTGTCACGCTCCACGCGCAACTGCTCCAGGCGGACCTGGAGCAGGAGGTGGCGCGGCGCAGGGCCGGGGTGTTCTCACCGGAAGGCGAGCGGGCGGTGGCACGCGCGCGGCGGGAGACCGTGGGGGCGTGACGGGCGGGTGCCGGGGCGCCTCATGCGCCCGCGGCGCCCTCCGCCTCCCACCGCAGCAGGTCACCGGGCTGACATTCGAGTACGTCGCAGAGCGCGGCGAGGGTCGTGAAGCGGACCGCCTTGGCGCGGCCGTTCTTCAGAACCGCGAGATTGGCTGGGGTGATCCCCACGCGTTCGGCCAGCTCGCCGACGGACATCTTCCGCTTGGCGAGCATCACGTCGACGTCGACGACGATCGGCATCAGATCACCTCGTCCAGCTCGGCCCGCAGCTCCGTCGCCTCGACGTCGCGCGCGACCGCCTGGGCGAGCAGCATCCGCAGCACGAGCACGATGAGCGCGACACCGAGGATGGCCAGGCCGATCCCGCCCATGATGAGGGTGACGCCCGGATCGTCCGACTGGCCGGGCGCGTTGACACCCGTGACGACGAACCACAGCACGCCGACCGCCACGATCGCGCCGATCACCCCGTCCACGTACCGGAAGGCGGCGTGGGAGAACACGGTTCCGCGCCGCACCATCGACACGAGCCGCCATACGCAGACCAGGGCGACCTGAGCCGCGACCATTCCCAGGATCGCGATCACGCGCAGCGCGGTCAGCGGCATCGTGCCGTCCTCCGGATCGCTCCCGCTGACCAACACCCACACCATCAGCACCTGGACGAACACGGTGCCCGCGAGAACCACCGCGAGCACGGCGCGCAGCGCACGCACAGTCCACTTCCCCATGACCCACCCTGACCTTTCCATTGAATCGCGATGGAAATCTATCGAAAAACGATAGGCGCGGCAAATACGGGGTTCGTGCGGGCCGGGATTCCCGGGCCCGCCTGCACCCAACAGCCGCCAAGCCATGGAAGGTTGAGCGTTCAGGAGGTATCCATGTGCGCCATGACGCACTCCTCGCCCGCCCCGCGCGGCCTCCCCGCCCCTCCCCCACTCGGCGCGTCCGCGCTGCCCCCGGACACGTACGACGGCCGGGTCGTGCTGGTGTCCGGAGGTGGGACCGGGCTCGGGCGGGCCGTGGCGGCGGAGTTCGTGCGGCTCGGGGCCGACGTGATGATCGTCAGCCGGAAGGCGGAGCATCTGGCGCCCGCGCGCGAGGAGTTGCAGGCGATCGAGGGAGCGGGGTTGATCACGGCGGCGACCTGTGACATCCGGGACGCGGCCCGGATCACGGAGGTCTTCGACGCGGCCCTCGCGGCGCACGGCAGGATCCCGGACGTCCTGGTGAACAACGCGGCCGCCAACTTCCCCGCCCCGGCAGAGGAGTTGTCACCGAACGGCTGGCGCACGGTCGTCGACATCACGCTCAACGGCACGTACTTCATGACCCGCGAGTTCGGGCGCCGTCACCTGGCCGCGGGCACGCCGGGCTCGATGATCGCCGTCGGCGCGTCGTACGCGTGGACGGGCGGGCCCGGCTACGCGCACAGTTCGGCGGCGAAGGCAGGCGTGAAGAACCTGGTGGAAACCCTCTCCGTGGAGTGGGGGCCGTACGGCATCCAGGTCAACGGCCTGGTGCCGGGCCTCATGCCGCACGAGGACATGACACCCGACATCCGCGACAACCTCGACCGCGCCGAGGACCCCGCCGCCCGCCAGCCCGCTCTCCGGGTGGGCGCGCCACGGGAGTTGGGCTGGGCGGCGACGTTCCTCGCCTCCCCTTACGCCCGTTTCATCAGCGGCCACACGCTTGTGGTGGACGGCGCGAACTGGCAGCGGCGCGCTCTGGTCAACGAACCGGTGACGCCGGTGCGTGAGCAGTTGGGGCGCGGCCCGTTCGCACCGTGAGCCCGAACATCAACCGATCCTTGAACCAGGACATCAGCCGATCCGTGAACCGGGACATCAGCCGATCCGCTGCCCGTACACGTGGTCCACGTCCATCACCATGAGCACCCGGCGGTCGGACACCATCACCGACCGGTACTCGTCCCAGTCCGGGTGCTCGCCCGCGGCCTTGCGGTAGTACTCGACGAGCGCCTCGACCTCCGGCCCCTTGGGGTCGGTGCCCGGTCCGACGAGCTTCACGGTGCCTTCGGCGGTGGCCCAGGCCCGGCCGTCCGGGGCTGTCACCTCCAGTGCGGCGCGGGGGTCGCGGCGCAGATTGGCGGTCTTGGCGCGGCCCTCGGTCATCGACACGTACAACGTCTCGGTGCCGGGGTCGTAGAACGGCTGCACCGGCGAGAGCTGCGGCCGGCCGTCGGCCTTGAGTGTGGCGAGGACGCCGAGCCGGCTCTCGGTGAGGAGGGTGCGCGGGGCGAAGGGTGCGGTGGTCATGGTCACCTTTCGGTCGGGGGACGGACGCTACGGCGTCGACGTGGTCCGCCGACACCGTTGCGAACGTCTCACGCGCCCCGGTATTCCGGCGGCCTGCGCCGCGCCTTCGCCGTGAACCCCTCGGTCGCGTCCTCGGAGGTGAGCGTCAGCGCCGCGCTCATGGCGACCCGGTCGAGCGCGGCGTCGAGCCCCGCGTCGGCGTACGCGTCGATGTCGCGCTTGACGGACTGCACGGCGAGCGGCGCGTTGCCGGCGATCTCGGCGGCCACGTCGCGTGAGGCACGCTCCAACTCGACGACAGGTACCACCTGTTGGAGCAGGTTGAGCCGGTGGGCGGTCTCCGCGTCGATCCGCCGCCCGGTGAGCGCGAGGAACTTCGCCCACCCGGCCCCCGCCTCACGCGCGATCCGCAGGTCCCCGCCCGCGTCGACGGCGACCCCCAACTGCGCCTCCGGCAGGGCGAACACGGCGTCGTCGGCCGCGATCCGCACATCCGCCATGAGCGCCAGCTCGAACCCGAAACCGAGGCAGTACCCCTGCACGGCGGCGACCACGGGCTGCGGCAGCCGCGCGAACGCGGCGAACCGCTCGTGCACCCACCGGATGCCCTCGTAGTACGCCCGATGCCGCGCGGAACCGCTCTCCCCCTCGATGCCGCCGCCGGGCGCGGTCACATCGATCCCCGCACAGAAGGCCCGCCCCTCGGCGCGCAGCAGCACCGCACGTATCCGCTCGTCGAACCGGATCCGGTCGGCCATGATGCCCAGCTGCCGACTGGACTCCCAGCTCCAGGCGTTGAGCTTGGCCGGACGGCACAGCGTGAGCACACCGACGCCGCCCTTCTCGACGTCGAGGCGCATCCGCCGCTCGTCCCCTTCGGGGATCCGGGTGTCGGTCGTGTCGATCATCCGCGCAGGGTAGCGGCGGGAAGCAGCATCCTGAAGACACCTGCACGCTCAACTCACGGACGCCTACGTCATCGACGAGACACGCCCCGGCGGAGCAGACCGGTCGAGACGGCCCAAAGCCGCTCGGCGGTCGCGGGATCGAGCGCCCACTCCTTGACGCCGTGCGGGTGCCGCACGAGTTCGGCGTCGTTCGGCACGGTGTACGCCTCTTGCCCGTCGTCGAGGTAGTGGCCTCCCGTGCGGGCGAACTGCGGGGCGACGGCCGCGACGACGCTGGTGGCGGCCCCCTGCTCGACGGTCTTGTACGTGAAGGTACCGGCGGCCTCGGCCGCGTCGAGCGACGCCTTCTGTTGGGGTGTGAAGTTCCGCTGGAGCCCCGTCGCGACACCCCCTGGGTTCACCGCGTTGGCCACGATGCCGTCCGCTGCCCAGAGGCGGGTCGCCTCGACGGCGAAGAGCGCGTTCGCCGTCTTGGACTGGGCGTAGGCGAGCTGCGGGTCGTACGCACGACGCTCGAAGTGAAGGTCGTCGAAGTCGACACCGGCACGCATGTGGGCCGTGGAACTGACCGCGACGATCCGTGCTCCGTCGCGGTCGGCCGCGCCCCGCGCCAATGCGCCGTGCAGCCCGGTGGCGAGCGCGAAGTGGCCGAGGTGGTTCGTCGCGAACTGCAACTCCCAGCCCTCACGGGTGCGTTCGAGGCCGCCAGTGACGACGCCTGCGTTGTTGATCAGCAGATGGAGCGGGCCGTCCCAGGTGTCGGCGAAGCGTGCGACGGAGGCCCCGTCGGCGAGGTCGAGCCGGACGACCCGCGGCCGAGTCCCGGCGGTCGACTTCTCGACTTTCTCAGCGACGGCCTCACCCGCGGCCGTGTCGCGGACGGCGAGCGTCACGTCCGCGCCGGCGGCTGCCAGCGCCCGCGCCGTCTCGGCCCCGAGCCCGGAGGACGCCCCCGTCACGACTGCACGGAGACCGTCGAGGTCGACACCGCGAAGCACCTCGTCCGCGGTGCTGGAGGCGGTGAAGGGCGTGGTGATGAGGGCGTGGGCATCCATGCGGCCGACTATACGCACTGAACATTATTTGTATAGTACGTAATCCGTCGCCTACGCTCGCCCCATGAGCAGCCCCGACGCCGACCGGCGCACCCTGGTCCTGGACTCCGCCATGGCCACGTTCGCGCGATTCGGATACCGGAAGACCTCGATGGAGGAGGTGGCACGGGCCGCGCACATCTCCCGGCCCGGCCTCTACTTCCTCTTCTCCTCGAAGGAGACCCTGTTCCGCGCCGCGGTCACCCAGACGCTCGATCAGGACATCAGCGCGATCGAACACATCCTGGCGGACGCCGGCCGCCCCCTCGCCGCGCGCCTCGTGGACGCGTTGGACCGGTGGGCCGGTCGGTACATCGGCCCGCTGTCGGGCGACATCACGGTGGTCATCGAGGACAACCCCGGCCTCCTCGGCGAGATCGTCGACACCGCGCCACGGCGCTTCGAGGTCCTGATCACCAACGCGATCGCCCTCGAATCGGCACGGAAGACCGCCACCCCCATCGCCCGGACACTGATCAGCGCCTCCATCGGCCTCAAGCACCAGGCCGCGACACGGGACTTCTACGTGGACCGGATGAGGACCGCGGTCGCACTGCTGATGCGCTGAAGACATGACGGACGCCGGTAACGTCGACAACACCGTAGACACTGTCTACCTCCATCGGGTAGACAGTGTCCATGCAGACGAACGGCACCACGGGCGGCAGCCTCAGCGAGCACCTCATCGACACCGGCGTGGCACTCGTCGACGCGGAGGGCGCGGCCGCGTTGTCACTGCGCGAGATCGCGCGGCGGGCGGGAGTCTCGCACGGCGCGCCCCGCCGCTACTTCCCCACCCACCTGGAGCTGCTGTCGGCGATCGCCCGACGCGGCTTCGCGGACCTCGGCGAACACGCAACGCGGGCACTCGCCGACGCCGGGCAGGACCCACGCACCCAGGTCGCCGCCCTGGCGCGCACCTATCTCGACTTCGCGGCGCGACACCGCGGCATGTACGAGCTGATGTTCCGCCACGACCTCTTGGAGAGTGGCGAGTTGGGGCTGCGCGAGACGAGCCTTCCGCTGTTCAAGGTGCTCGCCGACCGAGTCTCGGCAGCGCGCCCGGACGCGGAACCCGCCCTCGTGGCAGGCGCGTTGTGGGCGAACCTGCACGGGGTCGCCCAACTGTGGGGCTGGGGCAGCCTCCAACTGGCCGTCACCGCAGAGGACATCGAGCCTCTACTGACCTCGGTGCTCGACGCCCACTTGGGCCCGGCGCCCCGATGAACGACCTCACGCGTCGGCGCATCACACTCGCGGGCAGCGTCGTCGGCGCGGTCCTCGTCGCGCTCGACGGCACGGTCCTGACCGTCGCCCAGCCCGCGCTCCAGGACGACCTCGACGCCTCCCTCACGCAGGTCCAGTGGACCAGCACCGGCTATCTGATCGCGGTGGCGAGCCTGCTGGTGTTCGCCGGACGGCTCGGCGACCGCTACGGGCACACGCGGCTCTTCGGATACGGGATGCTCGGGTTCGCGGCGGCCTCCGCCGGGATCGGTGTCGCGCCGGACATCCGGTGGGTGATCGCCCTGCGCGTCCTCCAGGGAGTGTGCGGCGCGTTGCTTCAGCCGGCGACGCTCGGCATGCTGCGGGCCGCCTACGCCGCCGATTCGCTCGGTACGCCGATCGCGTTGCGCACCAGCGCGATCGGTGTCGCCGCTGCCGCGGGCCCGCTGGTCGGCGGGGTACTCACGGCGCATCTGGGCTGGCGTTCGGTGTTCTTCCTGGGCGTGCTGCCCGCGGTGGCGATCGCGGTGCTCGTCCTGGCAGTACGGGACCGGGCGCCGGTGACCGGAACGCGCGCCGTCGGGCTCGATCCGGGCGGTGCGCTGCTGCTCGCGGCGGCGCTCGGCTGCCTGGTGGCGGCGCTGGCCGCGCTCCCGGGAGCGGGGTGGTCGGCGGGCACGGTGCTGCTCGCGGCCGGAGCGGGGACGGTGGCGGTCGCCTTCGTCGTACACGAACGCCGCGTGCCGGACCCACTGTTGTCCCCCGCGCTGCTCGCGTCCCCGGCGGTCGCGCCCGCGCTCGGCATCCTGTTGACGGCTTCGGCGGCGCTGTTCGGCACGCTGTTCGTGGCCACGTACTTCCTTCAGGATGTACTCGGCCTCGACCCGCTCGGCACGGCGCTGCACATGCTGCCCGCCGCGCTGTGCATGGTGCTCGCGGCGCCGCTCACCCCGGTACTGCTGCGCCGCTTCGGGAGCCGGGCGACGACGTCGGCCGGGATGCTGCTCCTGGCGGCGGGGGTGTTCGGCTTCGGTCGCCTCGACACGTCGGCGACCCAACTGGCCATCGGGGCCTGCGCGTTCGCGATGGGCACGGGTTTCGGCACGGTGATGGTCGCGGCGACGGAGTCCCTCGTCCGCCGGGCCGCCCTCGGCACGGCCGGCGTGGCGGGCGGCCTCCAGCAGACGGCGATGAACGTGGGCCCGACACTCGGCGTGGCGACGGCGACGACGCTGCTCGCGGGCGGCGCCGACTTCGTGGCGTCGATGGGCGTGACACTGACGGCGCTTGCGATCCTCTTGCTCATCGCCTGCGCGGCCGCCGTCCGGCTTCCCGCCGAGGCAAAGCAGGGAACGACCCGAGCCCGTACGCAAACGCCCTAGGAACAGCGGCCGGAGTGGTGACGGGGATCGATACGCCCCACCCGTCACCCCTGCGCAGCCTTACCTCCGGCCGAACGCGATGCGGTGTCGCTGATGACGCCGGCAAGCCGCTGGAGCTGCGCGGCGAGCGCGTGGCGCTCTTCTGGCGTGAAGTGTGCCAGGACCTGGGACTGACGCGCCCTCAGCTCGGCGCGCATGGCGGCAAGCCGGTCGGCGCCATCCTCGGTGAGACGGATCAGCACCTGCCGCTCGTCGTGTTCGGAACGCCTCCGCGTGACCACCCCGTCAGCCTCGAGCTGTTTGAGCATTCGAGTGGCGGTGGGGACGCTGACCTCGGCCCCGGCGGCGAGCCCCCCGACCGACGCCCCTTCCCCTCGAACGTCTTCCACCAGCGGTTCCAGCATCGCCACCTGCGCCAGGGACAGCCCGGCCTCGGACCGGCCGACAGAAGCGGCCCGCGATCGGCGCATGGCGTAGAAGAGCTGATCAGCGGCGCGCGCCAGCTCCTCCACACCACCCTCGTCGCCGTCGGCGCCCCGCCGCTCCTCACCTGCGCGTTTGCTCACGTCAGCCATGACCGTTAGCTTACTAAATGCATTCGTTAGCACGCTAACCAATAGGGAGCTAAGTGCCATGGACCTTCCTGCCCGCATCGACGTCCACCAGCACATCGTCCCGCCCGTCTGGGCCCGGGCCCTCGACTCACGCGGCCTGGACTCGGGCGGCTGGGCCATCCCGTCCTGGAGCCCGGAAAGCGCCATCGCGATGATGGACCAGCAGGGAATCGCCACTGGCGTGCTGTCGGTCACCGCACCCGGCGTGCACCTCGACAGCGACGCGGCCGCCCGTGACCTCGCGCGCGCCGTCAACGAATACGGCGCCGAGGTCGTCAAGGACCACCCCGACCGCTTCGGCCACTTCGCGAGCGTCCCGCTGCCCGACGTCGACGCCGCCGTGACGGAGGCCGTCCACGCACTCGACACCCTGCATGCCGACGGCGTGGTACTGATGTCCAACACCCACGGCCGCTACCTCGGCGACCCGGACTTCGAGCCGCTGTGGGCTGAACTCGACCGCCGCGCGGCCAGCGTCTTCATCCACCCCGCCCAGCCGCCGATGCCACTGCTGCCGGGCACCCCCGCCCCCCTCGCGGATTACGTCTTCGACACCACCCGCACCGCCCTCAACCTGGTGCTCAACGGCGTCATGAGCCGTTACCCGAACATGCGCGTGATCCTCTCCCACGGCGGCGGCTTCCTCCCCTACGCCGCCTACCGGTTCACCGGGCTGGCCTCGGCCGTCGTCGACCCGGGCCGCACGGCAGAGGACGTCCTGCGCGACCTCAAGCGGTTCTACTTCGACACCGCACTGTCCGCGAGCCCCAGCGCCCTGCCCGCCTTGCTGGCCTTCGCCGAACGCGGCCACGTCCTCTACGGGAGCGACTGGCCCTTCGCTCCCCAGGACGCCGGCACGTACTACAACAGGTATCTGACCTCGTACCCCGACTTCACGCCCGGCCAGGCCGAGGCCATCGACCGCGACAACGCCGAAGCGCTCTTCCCCCGCCTCGCCCACTGACCGCGCGACATCGGCGGTCGTGGCTCAGCCCGATACAGGCGTACGGGACAGCGCGGTACGCACCGCGAAGATGCCGAGCAGGCCGCCCGCCGTGAAGCGTTGGACGGCCATGGCGCGGGGACGGGCGGCCAGGAACCCCGATACCCGGGCGGCGCCGAGCATGATCAGGGCGTTCACGGTGATCCCCACGAGGATCTGTACGCCGCCGAGTTGGAGCAACTGCCCCCAGGCAGGCCCCGCGTGCGGGTCGAGGAACTGGGGCAGCAGCGCGGCGTACATGAGCGCGATCTTGGGGTTGAGCAGGTTGGTCAACAGCCCCATGGAGAACAGCCGGGCATCGGAGACCGGCTGCAGGTCGCCGGCCGGGGCGAACGGCGAGCGGCCGCCGGGCTTGAGCATGCTCCAGGCGAGGTAGGCCAGGTAGACGGCCCCGGCCAGCTTGACCACCAGGAACGCCACCGGCACGGCGGCGAACAGTGCGGACAGGCCGGCGGCCGCTGCCAGCAGGTAGGCCACGAATCCCACGGCGGTCCCACTGAGGCTGACCAGGCCCGCCCTGCGCCCTTGGGTGATCGCGCGGGAGGCGAGGTGGATCATGTTCGGTCCCGGTGTGAGGGCCATGCCCAGCTCGATCAGGGCCACTCCCCCGACTGCGGTCGCACTGATCACCGGTCGTCCTCCTGATCGCTCGTCGGGCGCCCGATGCGGATGGGGCGCCCGGGTGCGACGGACGGCGACACGATGCCCGAACACCCGTGCCGAAGATTACGCGATCAAGGGGGCCCGCCGGTCAGGCGTCAGGCATGATGCCCTCAGTGCGGGATCCCGTCGATCAGTTCCCGTGCGCCCTGGCGCAGCAGCGCCACCGCCACCGACATTCCCAGCGTCGCCGGGTCCAACGGGCCCGCCCACTCCTGCGCGTTGAGCACCCGCTTGCCGTCGGGGGTGAACACACAGCCCCGCAGCGACAGGTCGCCGGAGCGTTCGGCGCGGGCGTAGCCGGCGATCGGCGAGTTGCAGTGACCCTGCAAGACATGCAGGAACATGCGCTCGGCGGTCGCCTCGCGCCAGGTGTCGCGGTCGCCGAGGCCGGTCACCGCCTCCAGCGTCGAGTCGTCGCCCTCGCGGCACTGCAACGCCAGGATCCCCGCGCCGATCGGCGGGCAGATCACCTCCGGCGAGAGGACCTCCGTGATGACGTCGGTGCGGTTGATCCGCTCGAGTCCCGACAGCGCGAGCAGGAGGACGTCCGCGTCGCCCGCCGCCATCTTCTCCATGCGGCGGTTGGCGTTGCCGCGCATCGGGACGCATTCCACGTGCGGGTGGGACGCGGCGAGTTGGGCGACGCGGCGGACGGATGACGTACCGACGCGGGTGCCCTCGGGCAGCTCGTCGAGGGTACGGCCCGCCGGGTCGATCAGCGCGTCCCGTACGTCGTCCCGCTTCAGGTACGCGCCGAAGGTGCAGCCCTCGGGCAGCGGCCGGTCGGCCGGGATGTCCTTGAGGCAGTGCACGGCGAGGTCGGCCTGCCCGTCGAGCAGCGCCCGGTCGACCTCCTTGGTGAAGGCACCCTTGCCGCCGAGCTTCGACAGGTCGCCCATCCACTTGTCGCCGCTGGTCGTGACGGGCACGACCTCGGTCCGGATCTCGGGGTGCAGCACGGCGAGTTCGGCGCGAACACGCTCCACCTGGGCCAGCGCCATCGGCGACGAACGGGAGACGATACGGATCAACTCGGCTGACATGCCGACACGATAGCCGCTCCGACCGCGAGGGAACCGACACCCCCACGCGGAGCGATCCGCACTCAGCGGGGCTCGGCACGCCTCGACCTCGAACTCATTCCGCGCGCAGGATGCCTTCCACCCCGTACAGGAACGTCTCGGAGATCAGCGCGGGGTCGAAGAGGCAGCCGGCGGCCATGGCGCCGTCCCGGAGCATCACGAAGTGCCGGCCCGCCTCGTCCGCGGGCGTGCAGCCGGCCTGACCGAGCAGCTCGACGGTGGTTTCCAGGAACCATTGCCGATGCGCCAGCACGGCCTGGTGGACCGGGTGGGTCGGGGCGGGGTATTCGGCCGCCGCGTTCAGGAAGGCGCAGCCGCGAAAGCCCGAGGACCGAATGCCGTCGGTGATCGTGCGGGCGACGGCGCGGACTGTATCGGCGGCCGGGAGCTCCTGCTCGCGGACGGCCTCGACCTGACCCCGGATGCCTTGATCGGCCTGCTGCAGGTAGGCGACGACGAGCTCTTCCTTGCCCTTGAAGTGCCGGTACAGCGTGGCCCGGGTGACCTGGGCCTCTTCGATGATCCGGTCCACACCGACGGAGTGGATCCCCTCGGTGTAGAAGATGCGGGTCGCCGTGGACAGCAGCCGCGCCCGCGCCTCGGACGTCCTGCCGCCTGCCGTGCTCGCACTCATGGCGCCAACGGTACCAGGCATGCGAGGGAGAACGTTCGGTCTTGACGGCGGGGCGCGGACGGCTTTAGATGGGAAACAGAAAGAGACCGAACGTTCTCCCTCGGTCGAGTGTCGGGCCTCAAAGCGCGTCGAGAACTCCGGCGCGGCACGCCTCCTCCTCCGCTCCTCCTCCGCCCTCCGAAAGGGATCCTCATGGAAACCGTCGTCTCCGCACCCGCCCCCGCGGCGAACCCCGTCGCGGCACTGCGACGTCTGTACCTTCTCCGCTTCGCGTTCGCCACCGTATGGGCCGGACTGCTGTTCACGAGCGCCGGCGCCCTGGGCCCGCTGGGCAAAACACTGCTGGTGCTCTATCCCTTGTTCGACGTGGCCTGCGCGATCGTCGACGTCCGCTCCGCCAGGGCCAACCGCGGGCCGGTGCGCGGCCTTTACGCGAACATCGCGCTCAGCGTCCTGACCACGGTGGGACTGATCCTGGCCGTCTCCTCAGGCATCCCGGCCGTGCTGCGCGTGTGGGGCGCCTGGGCCATCACCGCGGGGTTCGCCCAGCTGACCGTCGGTGTCCTGCGGCGCGGCATGGGTGGGCAGTGGCCGATGATCGTCAGCGGCGGCATCTCCGCGCTCGCCGGGGCCTCCTTCATCGCCCAGGCGGCGAAGGACGGGGCTTCGCTGACCAACCTGGCCGGATACGCCTTCCTCGGCGGCGTCTTCTTCCTCGTCTCCGCGCTCCGTCTGCGGCGCTGAAGCGACGCGTCCGGCGTTGAAGGCGCCTCGGCGTCGCTCATGTCGAGCGGCGCCCGACCGCCGGACCAGCCGCGGTCAGCCGAAGGGGCCGTCGTCCGCGAAGACGTGGGCGGCGAAGCGCTTGCCCATCCGGCGGTATGCGGAAGCTGTGGGGTGAAGGCCGTCGGCCAGGTCGGACACCTCGTCCGGGCCGAGCAGTTCACGGCCGTCGAGATAGTGGAGGTGGGGGTCGTGTGCCTTGCGGGCCGCCACGATCCGGGCCAGTTCGGCGCGGACCACGGTCAGTGTCAACGCCCCGGTGGCCACCTCTCCCGGGTCGCCCAGGGCCGTGATCTTCCCGTCCGGTCCCGTCGTGGTCGGGCCGGGGGACTCCTCGAGTGCGGGGCAGCTCACCGGGGACATCAGCAGGAGCGGGGTGTCCGGGTGCCCGTCACGGATCGTGTCCAGGAATCCGTGCACGGCCGGGCCGAACGTACGCGACCGGAAGGCGGTCAGGCTCACGATGTTGATGCCCGTCTTGAGGCTGATCAGGTCGGCGGGCATGTCGCGGATCGTCCGGGCGACGTACGGGTCGAGCAGCGCGTTGCCCGCCTGGCTGAGGTTGATCACCTCCACTCCTCCGAGCGCGGCCGCCACCACCGGCCAGGTGCCGGTCGGGCCGTCGGCCTCGATGCAGTGGCTGATGGAACTGCCGTGGTGCACCCACCGGCGGCGGCCATCAGGCAGTGGCGCCAGCACCTCTCCGTCGGCGCGCAGTGCCACCAGTTCCGTGGGGGTCTGCTGCGGCAGCCACAGTTCGACGTTCTTCATGCCGCCCGGCAGCCCGGTGAACCGTACGGTCCCCGGCTCGCCCGGGATCAGCCTCTGCGTGGCCCCCGGGCCCGCCATCCGCAGCACGTTGCCCACCGGCGCCTTCCGACGTCCGGCCAGGACGCCGTCCACCACCAGCTCCAGCATCCCGGTCGGGCGGGGATAGAGGTCGGATTCGAGCTGCCCTGTGGAGGTGAGCACCTCGAACTCCAGCTCACGCGCGTCCGTGCGGAACACCAGCCGCACGCCCGAAGGCATCAGGGTCGCCCCGTACACCGAGGGGTCCTGGTACTGCTCCATGGTCCAAGCGGGCAACCGGCGCGGCATCACGCCCACCCGCGTGGTCTCCAAGTCCAGCGCACCCCGGAATTCCACCGGCCCGCACACCAGTGGAACCGCCCGCACCGCCACCGTCACCGCTCCTGCCTCGGGTCGAACATCCCGTGTCCGGATTCGCATACGTGCCCACAAGCCCACAGCCCACGTGCCCTCGGAGAACGCGGGGCCTACCGCCCGAACACCTCGAACGGCACCGCCGGCTTTCCGCCGAACCGCTCCGCCGCCGCTTGCACGTTCCCGGTGAGGAAGGTCCGGCAATACGTCTCCGGGTCCTCGCTCGTCAACACCTCGATGTACGTGCGGTGTTCGAGGAGGGAGCTGATGGAACGCTCGAGCCCGGCCGTCGCGTCGACGGCGTGGGTGGGCTGTGCGGAACCGGCGACGGCCACCCACCGCACCCCGCCCCACGGCTCCAGCCCGTCGTCCGCCAGCTCGGGGAAGATCCACCGGTTGCCCGCGTCGCCGGCCGCGTCGAGCGTGGCCCGGCCGACGGCGACGTGGTCGGGCGTGTTCCAGGCGACGCCGCCCCACGTGTCACGGTGGTTGAGGGTGATGACGAGTTCCGGCCGGTGCCGGCGGATCGCGGCGGCGATGTCGCGGCGCAGCGCCGTGCCGTACTCGATGACGCCGTCGCGGTGATCGAGGAACTCGACCGTCTCCACCCCGACGACGGCCGCACTGGCCCGCTGCTCCTGCTCGCGCAGCGGGCCGCACTTGGCGGGTTCGAGGGTGTCGATGCCGGCCTCGCCCCGGCTGGCGAGTACGTAGGTGACCTCGCGGCCCGCGTCCGTCCAGGCCGCGATGGCGGCGGAGCAGCCGTACTCCAGGTCGTCCGGGTGGGCGACGACGGCCAGGGCGCGCTGCCAGTCCTCCGGCATGGGCTGCAGCGGGGCTTGGGTGTTCGGTTCGGGCAGGGTCATGCCGGTAAGCCTATGGCGCTGCCCGAACCGAGGGCACGCTCTTACGCCATGCCCCGCGCCATCACAAAGAGCCGCAGGGCGGTTCTTATGCCATGCCCCGCGCCATCGCAAGCAGCCGGTCGAGCACGCGCGGGCCGCCCGCGCGCAGTCCGTCGTGCTCGAACTCGTTCGTCACCCAGGGGCGAAGGCCGCGGATGCTCCGGGCCGTGCGCAGCGCGTGCTCCGTGTCGACGTACATGTCGTCGTGGTAGACGGCGGCGACCGCCGGGACCTCGTTGGCGGCGAGCCGCGTCGGGTCGTACAGCGGCGCCCAGTCGGTGCGGGCCGCGAGCCGCTCCGCGACCTCGCGCAGTGGACGCAGCGCCGGGTCGCAGTCGAACTGCCACGGGTGGATCGTCTCGCCGGTGAACAGCAGCGGTCCGCCGCCCGCGAGGGCCTTCTCCCCGTCGAACTGCGGGAATTCACCGCGTACGCGCTCCGCGGACCAGTCGGTGGCCCGGCTGCCGCCCTGCGCGTAGATCGCCTCGTGCAGCACGGCGTACAGCGGGTGGGGGCGGTAGGACAGCGCGCCCGCGACCTGTTCGCAGAACGCGTCCGACAGCTCACGCCCGCCCGGTGTCCGCACGAACGCGTCCTCGAGGAGGTAGTGCAGCCGGTCGCTGCCGTCGCCCGCGCCGAGCCAGATGCCGAGGGACTGGAAGGCGGGGACGGTCAGGCGGTAGCCGTTCGGAAGGACCGGCTCGTGCTCCTGGACGTACGCGGCGATCTCCTTCGCCCGCTCGACGTCCATCGGGTAACGGGCGTAGTGCGCACGAACCTTGCGCTCGACGCGCGGGTACGCGGCCCGGTAGACGTCGTCCGCGTGGCCGTCGAGCGTCGGCAGCCCTCCCGTGATGATCGCGGTCTCCAGGCCCTCCGGCGCGGACGACAGGTAGCGGACGGCGCAGAAGCCGCCGAAGCTCTGCCCGAGGATCGTCCAGGGCGCGCCGCCGGTGACCTCCCGGCGGATGAACTCGCAGTCACGCACGATCGAGTCGGAGCGGAAGTGCCCTACGTACGCCGCCTGTTGCTCGGCGTCGCCGCGCAGCGGAAGCGTCTGGCGGTTGACGGTGGCGGAGGCGCCGGTGCCGCGCTGGTCGAGGAGGAGGACCCGGTAGTCCTTCAGTGCGCGGCCGAGCCAGGCCGCCGGGCCGGAGAAGCGGTTGGCGCCGAAGCCGGGGCCGCCCTGGAGGTAGAGCAGCCACGGCAGCTTCTCGTGGGCGCGCCCCGGAGCGACGGCCTCGCGCGCGTAGAGCTCGATGCGCTCCCCGTCGGGAAGGTCATGATCCAGGGGTACGGAGAACCGACGGTCGGTCAGGACGACCCCGGCCTGTCGGTAGCTGGCGGCGCTCAATGCGACTCCTGTGCGGCGGTGCGGATGGTACGTCCGCCCAGTTTCCCACCTCGGTGTTCGACCGGTGTCACATCCGGCACTCCTGAACTGTCCTACCTGTGTAAGCCATCGATGGAGGCCCTCCTCGGAGGCCGGAGAAAGGATCGATCGTGGAGATGAACGCCGTCCTCGTGTGTCACTCCGTATCGCACGGCAATACGCGTCGTGTCGCCGACACCATGGCCGAGGTCCTGGGCGCGAAGGTCGTGACCCCGGAGCAGGCCGACCCCGCGGAGCTCGCGGATGCCGACCTCGTGGGTTTCGGCTCCGGTGTCTTCTACGCCAAGCTGCACCCGCGCCTGACGGACTTCGCCCGGACCCTGCCCGCCGGGCGGGGGCAGGGCCGGGCCTTCGTCTTCGCCACCAGTGGGCTTCCCGAGACGCCCCTGACGCGATTCGCCCGTCCGCTGGTCCGCCTCCTCGAAGGCAAGGGATACGCGGTGGACGGGACCTTCTCGTGCAGGGCGTTCGACACCTGGGCGCCCTTCAAGCTCGTCGGCGGCATCCACAAGCAGCGGCCGGGCGACGGGGATCTGGTCGCGGCACGGGAGTTCGCCACGCGGCTACGGGGCGTCCGGGGACCGGTGTCCTGACAGGGGCTCCAGGACCACCACCGTGGTCTCGAACGACCGCTTCGCCTCGTACGCGTCGAGGTTCTTCTCGATCTCGCGCCAGCGGTCCCACAAGTGCGCCCGCTCGTCGCCCGTCGCGGCGCGCGCCCGCACCGTCCGGCGCCCGCTGACCAGCTGGACCATCGCCTCGGGGTGTGCCCGGAGGTTGAGCCACCAGGCGGGCTCGCCCTCGCCCCACCCGTTCATCGCCAGCGTGACGAGACGTGGACCGTCCTCTACGTAAGCGACGATGACGCCGCGCGGGCGGCCCGTACGGCGGCCCATGGTGGTCAGCCGCAAGGTGCCCCACTTGTCGGGGCGCGGCTTCCACAGTCCGATCCGGCCGCCGAAGGCGCGGTACGCACCCCGGTGCGTCGACCAGGCCAGGCGGATGAACCAGCGTGGCGGGAGCCACGGCGCCTTCGTACGGTCCCCGGTCGGCATGGCGACCTCCCCCACGCGCTGTTGGCTACGGTTCCGGGGCACGGTAGCGGCGGGAGCCCGCCCCGGGTAGGGCCGAACGGGACTGACCGGGGGCGGGTGCCTACGTCTCGGGGCGCTGCCCCGGACCCCGCGGGCTCTCGTCCAAAGTGCGGGCTGCCATGACCGGGGCTCAGCACGCACCCACGCCCGGACCGGACCGGACCGGAAGACCAGAACGCTCAGCGCGCGCCCAAGCTCGATCCCCGCACCACCAACTCCGGTTGCAGCACCACCCGTCGGTGCTCGTGCGCACGCTCCGGGTCGTCCGTCGCCTCGATCTCCTCCAGGAGGAGGTCCGCGGCGAGGGCGCCCATGTGGACCGCGGGTTGCCGCACTGAGGTGAGGGGGACCGCGGCGGCCGCCGCGAACTCGATGTCGTCGTAGCCGACGATCGCGATGTCGTCGGGCACCCGGACCCCGGCCGCGTAGAGGGACTGCAGGACGCCGAGGGCGAGGAGGTCGTTGGCGCAGAAGACGGCGGTGGGGCGCTCGGTGAGGCCGAGGAGGCGGGCGCCCGCGTCGCGGCCCGCTGCCACGTCGAGGCGGTCCGTGGGGAGTTCGCGCAGCACGGACGCGGGGAGGCCGGCTTCCTTCAGGGCACGCAGGGCGCCTTGGCGGCGGTCCTCCACCTGGTTGAGCGTGCGCGGGCCGCTGACGTAGGCGATGCTGCGGTGCCCCGCGTCGATGAGGTGGCGCACGGCGAGCGCGCCGCCGTTGACGTCGTCGACCGACACCGAGCATTCGGTGGCGCCCTCGGCGACCCGGTCCACCAGCACGAACGGGATGTCGTGCCGGCGGAACGCCTCCACGGTGGGGCCGGTCGCCTCGGCGGGTGTCAGGAGGACTCCGCGTACCCGCTGCTCGGCGAAGAGCGACAGGTAGTCGGCCTCTTCGGCCGGGCTCTGCGCGCTGTTGCAGACCATCACGCCGAGCCCGGTGTCCCGCGCGGCACGCTCGGCACCGCGCGCTACATCCACGAAGAACGGGTTGCCCATGTCGAGGACGAGCAGGCCGATGATGCGGCTGCGCCCGGCGCGCAGTTGGCGCGCCGACTCGCTGCGGACGTAGCCGAGCCGCTCGATGGCGGCCTGGACACGGGCCCGCGTCGCGTCGGCCACGGCCTCGGGCCGGTTGATCACGTTCGAGACCGTGCCCACGGACACCCCCGCCTCACGGGCGACGTCCTTGATCCCCACGGACTGTGCCATCGGGTGTGGTCCTCCTGGTGAGCTGGTGCGGCAGTCGGAGTGTACGTGGCTGTGCCCGGTTGGTGTTCGACGCACCGGACGACCGAGTGAATCGTTTCGGTATCCATGCTCGCCCAGCAGGCGGAACGCCACTCCCCTACACCCACCTCCGCTCGTCCTGTCGCACCAGTAGTGCGCCCACACCTCACGCACACCGAGGCCCTACCTCACGCACGCCTCTTGCCTCCTGGGCCGAGAACCTGAATCGTTTGAACCGGAACACCTTCACCGACGAAGGGACACCCCAAGATGCGCAGCGACATACGTCGCAGAACCGTCCTCGCCGCGAGCGCGGGCGCGGTGCCCGTCCTCGCCGCGACCGCGGCCCCGTCCGCCACCGCGGCGACCTCCACCGGGCCCGCCGCCCTCCCCGCTCCCCCGATCGGCGCGGTCACCGGACTCACCACCGAACACCGCGTCGACCCGCTCGGCACCGACGCCACCCGCCCCCGCTTCGGCTGGCGACTCGACTCGCGGCGGCGTGGCCTGACGCAGGGCGCGTACCGGATCCGAGTGGCGTCGAGCGCCGCGCGGCTCGCACGCCCCGACGTGTGGGACAGCGGCCGCGTGACGTCGTCCGACTCGGTGGCCGTGCCCTACGACGGGCCCGAACTGGAGCCGTCCACGGGGTACTTGTGGTCCGTCACGGTGTGGGACGCGGACGGCCGCGAGGTCGGCACCTCCTCCGCCGCCCGCTTCGAGACCGCCCTGCTCAGCACCGACGGCGTCACCCGCTGGGACGGCGCCCAGTGGATCGGCATGAAGGGCAAGAAGCCCAACTCTGCGGGCGCGCCCCTCGTGCGGAGCCAGAGCACACTGCGCAAGGGCCGGGTCAGCGAGGCCCGGTTGTACGTGACGGCGCTCGGGGTCTACGAGGCGTACGTCAACGGTGAGCGCGTCAAAGTCCCCGAGGGCGAAGGCCGCACGGCCGAACTGCTCACCCCGGGCTGGACCAACTACGACACGAGCGTGAACTACATGACGTACGACGTCACGGAGTTGGTCACACGCGGCGGCAGCCGTGACGTGACGCTCGCCGCCGTGCTCGGCAACGGCTGGTACAACGCGCGTGTCTCCGAGGGCAGCAAGTACTACTCCGAGGACGGCAATCCGCTCGCCCTCAAGGCCAAGCTCCTCGTCCGGTATGCCGACGGCAGCACGCAGAGCGTCGTCACCGAGCCTGGCGCAGGATGGAAGGCCACCGACACCGGCCCCTATCGCGCCGATGACATCTACGACGGCCAGACCTACGACGCCCGCAAGGAACTCACCGGCTGGACGGCGAACGGCTACGACGCGTCCACCTGGTCGGACGTCGAAGAGGTCGGCTACGCCGCGACGTACCCGGACGCCAAGCTGACCGCCTACCCCGGTGAGACGGCCCGCCTGATGGAGAAGTGGGACCGCGCGCCCGAGTCGGTGACGGTCTACTCCGAGGTCACGGGCGAGGAGTCGAGCGCCAACGGCAAGGGCCGCGTCGTCCCCGACCCCGCCCGCTCCACCAGCGGGAAGCCAGGACCCGTCACCCTGCGTCCCGGTGACACCGCCGTCTTCGACCTCGGCCAGAACATGGTCGGCGTCCCCCGCTACACGCTGCGCGGGCCCGCCGGAGCCGAAGTCGTCGTCAGGTTCGGCGAGATGCTCAACGACGACAGCAAGGGCGCGGACGGCCCGGTGGGCTCCCTCTACCGCGCGAACCTCCGCTCGGCGAAGGCCACGAGCACGTACATCCTCAAGGGGGCCGGCGGCGACAAGAGTTCCGGCGGCGAGGGCGAGACACACGAGGACACACTCACCTTCTACGGCTTCCGCTACGTGTCGGTGGCGGTGACCACCAAGGACGCCGAGGTCACCGTCTCGGACCTGACCGGCAGGGTCGCCACCTCCGCCCTCCGCGAGACCGGCAGCGTCACGACCAACGACGATGACATCAACCAGCTGATCAGCAACGTCCATTGGGGCCAGCGCGGCAACTACCTGTGGGTGCCGACCGACTGCCCGCAGCGCGACGAGCGTCTCGGCTGGACCGGCGACACGCAGGTGTTCTCGATGACCGGCCTCTACAACACGGACTCGGTCGCCTTCCTCAGCCACTTCGAGGACATCCTGATCGAGTCGCAGAAGACGTACGGCGTCGACGGCGCGCAGTTCACCGCGGTCGCGCCCGGCAACCGGTACAACGCAGCCGAGCCGTGCAGTGGTTGGGCGGACTGCGGGGTCGTCGTGCCGTGGACGGTGTGGCAGATGAGCGGCGACCGGACCATCATCGACCGCAGCTGGGACGCCATGGCCCACTACATCGACTGGATCAAGAAGAAGGGCGGCGACAGCTACGCGGGCCAGGGCGCGATCTTCGCCGACTGGCTCGCCTTCCAGAACACCGGCACCCAGCTGATGAGCGACGTCTACTACGCGTACAGCGTCCGCCTGATGGCACAGATGGCGCGCGCGACGGGCCGGACCTCGGAGTCGAAGGCGTACGAGGATCTCTTCGCCCGCATCCGCCGCGCCTTCATGGCGAAGTACATCGCGGTCGACGGCGCCAAGATAACCGTACGGTCGAGCCTCGGCGGCAAGCCGGTCATGGGCGGCGACCCGGAGGACAACAGCCAGTCGGCCCTCCTCTGGGTCCTCAAGCTCGGCCTCTACGACACGCAGGCCCAACGCCGCGCTCTGGTCGGCCTGTTGGCGGACAACATCGGCAACGACGCGGCGTACAAGGCCGCCCACCCCGACAGCGCCCGCGTCGACTACGCGGAGAACACCCTCTCGGTCGGCTTCCTCGGCTCGAACGTCCTCGCCCCGGTCCTCACCGACGAGGGCCGCCCCGACCTCGCGTACAAGCTGCTGCACCAGGACGCCATGCCGTCCTGGCTCTATTCGGTGAAGAACGGCGCGACGACGATCTGGGAGCGCTGGAACTCCTACTCCAAGGACGACGGTTTCGGCCCGGTGGAGATGAACTCCTTCAACCACTACTCGTACGGCGCGATCATGGAGTGGATGTACACGTACATGGCGGGCATCGCCGGCGACCCCGACCACCCCGGCTTCCAACGCTTCCGCCTCCAGCCGCACCTCGACCCGACCGGAAAGATCACACAGGTCGAGGCCCGCCACCTCTCCCCCTACGGCGACATCACCAGCTCCTGGTCCCTGTCGGCCGACGGCACCCTGTCCTACGAGGCCGCCGTCCCGGCCAACACCGAGGCGACACTGTCCCTGCCGGCCGTCGCGGCGGACGCGGTTCGCGAGGGCCGCACCCCACTGTCGAAGGCGGCCGGGGTGCGCTTCGAGGGTTTCGCGGACAAGGTGGCCACGTACCGGCTGTCGCCGGGGAGGTATCGGGTGACGAGTTCGGTGCGGTGACCGTCATCGCACTGCCCGGCTGGACCCCCGCACCACCAACTCCGGGCGCAGCACGATGTGTTCGTGGTGGTGTTCCGCCGCATGGGGGCCGGTTTCCTGGAGGAGGAGGTGGGCGGCGATGGCGCCGAGGGTTGTGGCCGGTTGGCGGACGGAGGTGAGGGGGACCGTCGCGGCCGAGGCGAATTCGATGTCGTCGTAGCCGACCAGCGACATGTCCTCGGGGACCCGGACCCCCGCCGCGTAGAGGGACTGGAGGACGCCGAGGGCGAGGAGGTCGTTGGCGCAGAAGACGGCCGTGGGGCGGTGCGACAGGCCGAGGAGGCGGGCGCCCGCGTCGCGGCCGGCCGCCACGTCGAGGCGGTCCGTGGGGAGTTCGTGGAGCGCGGTCACGGGGAGGCCCGCCTCGGCGAGTGCCTTGTGGGCACCCTCGCGGCGGTCCTGCACCTGTTTGAGGTGGGGTGGGCCGCTGACGTAGGCGACGGTGTGGTGGCCCGCGTCGACGAGGTGGCGGACGGCGAGCGTGCCGCCCGCCACGTCGTCGACCGCCACCGAGCAGCCCGGTTCGTCGCCGGCGACCCGGTCCACGACGACGTACGGGATGCCGTGGCGGCGGAAGGCGCGGAGCGTCGCGCCGCTGGGGTCGGCCGGGGTGATCAGGGCGCCGCGGACCCGCTGTTCGGCGAACATGGAGAGGTACTCGGCCTCGACCGACGGGCTCTGCGCGCTGTTGCACACCATCACGCCGAGCCCGGCCTCGCGCGCGGCGCGTTCAGCGCCGCGCGCGAGGTCCACGAAGAACGGGTTGCCCATGTCGAGGACGAGCAGCGACATGATCCGGCTCTGCCCGGCCCGGAGTTGGCGGGCGTACTCACTGCGTACGTAGCCGAGTCGGGCGATGACCTCCTGGACGTGTCGACGCGTGGGCCCGGAGACCCGGTCGGGCTGGTTGAGGACGTTGGAGACGGTGCCGACGGAGACACCGGCCTCCCGGGCGACGTCCTTGATGCCCACGGCGGGACGCTCACGCAAGGTGGAAGACCTCGGTGAGCGGGCACATCGCGGCGTCGGGCGCCTGCCCGTCCAACGCCTCGAAGAACTCGCCCATTTGGACCTGCCAGCGCGCGTTGACATCGGTGGCGTCCATGGCGGCGCGCGCCTTGTCGAAGTCCTCCGTCTCCAGGTAGCCGACGAGCAGTCCGTCCTCGCGCAGGAAGAGCGAGTAGTTGTGCCAGCCGGTGGCGGAGAGGGCATCCTGCATCTCCTGCCATACGTGCGCGTGGCGGGCCTTGTACTCGTCGATGCGCTCGGCCCTGACCTTGAGCAGGAAGCAGACGCGCTGCATGTCACTCATGTGTCGTTTCCCGCTCAGAACTTGTAGTCGTCGATGTTCGACTTGTTGAAGACGGTCGGCTTGCCGAGTGTCACGACGCCGTCCTTCTCGATCGTGTACTCGCCCATGTCACCGGCCGTGAACTTCTCCCCCGCCTTGCCGGTGATCTGCCCGGACTCCAGGGCGACGGCCGTGTGCGCGGCGAGCGCGCCGAGCTTCGCCGGGTCCCACAGCTCGAAGGCGTCGACGGTGCCGTTCTTGACGTAGGCGCGCATGTCGTTGGGGGTGCCGAGGCCGGTCAGCTTGACCTTGCCCTTGTACTTCGAGCCGGAGAGGTACTGGGCCGCCGCCTTGATGCCGACCGTGGTCGGGGAGATGATCCCCTTCAGCTTCGGGTGCTCCTGGAGCAGGCCCTGGGTCTGCTGGAACGACTTCTGCGCGTCGTCGTCCCCGTAGGCGGTCGTGACGAGCTTGATGTCCTTGTAGGCGGGCTTCTTCAGCTCGTCCTTCATGTACTTGATCCACGTGTTCTGATTGGTGGCCGTCTGGGCCGCCGAAAGGACCGCGATCTCGCCCTTGTTGCCGATCTGCTTGGCGATCTGCTGCACCTGGGTGCGGCCGAGGTCCTCGGCACTGGCCTGCGACACGAAGGCGTTGCGGCAGTCGACCTTGGTGTCGGAGTCGTACGTGACGATGCTGACGCCGTTCTTCATCGCCTGCTTGAGCGCGGTGCACAGGGCACCCGGGTCCTGCGCGGACACGGCTATGGCGTCGGCCTGCTGCTGGGTCAAGGTGTTGACGTAGGAGACCTGCCCGGAGGTGTCGGTGCCGGAGCTGGTGCCGACCTCCTTGTACTTCGAGCCGAGGGTGGTGAGCGCCTTCTTGCCGCCGGTGTCGGAGGTGGTGAAGTACGGGTTGTTGACCTGCTTGGGCAGGAAGGCGACCGTGAGGCCCTTCTTGGTCTTGGCGTTCGGGTCGGCCTTGCCCGCGGCCGCCGACTTGGCGTCCTCCTTGTTGGAGTCGGACTTGGTGGTGCCGCCGCAGGCGGTGGCGCCCACGACGAGGGCGGTGGTGACGGCGAGCGCGGCGGTCAGCCGGCGGGTGCGAGCGTTCATGGCGCTTCCTTAGGGAGTACGGGACGTAGGGCTATGGGGCGACAGGTGCGGGTTCGGCTGCCGCCGTCTTCTTGCGGGACCGTGCCTGCGCGATCTGGCGGCCGACGCGCGGCGCGAGCACGGAGATGACGAGCAGCACGCCGGTGACGACGATCTGGGACTGCGCGGAGACGTTGAGGAGGCTCATCACGTTCTGCAGCGAGCCGAGCAGGAACACACCGGCGATGGCGCCACCGAGGGTGCCCTTGCCGCCGTCGAAATCGATGCCGCCGAGCAACACGGCAGCGATGACGGAGAGTTCGAGCCCAGTGGCGTTGTCGTAGCGGGCGCTGGCGTAGTGCAGGGCCCAGAAGACACCGGTGAGCGCGGAGAGCACTCCGGTCGTGACGAACATCGACAGCTTGAGCCGCTTGACACGCACCCCGGCGAACCGGGCGGCCTCCTCGTTCGCGCCGATCGCGAAGAGGGAGCGACCCATGCGGGTGGCGTGCAGCACGACGATCGCGATGGCGAGGAGGACGACGAAGGGCAGGGCGGCGTACGGGATGAAGGTGTCACCGATCCGGTTCGCGCCGAAGTCCAGGTACTGGGAGGGGAAGTCGGTGACCGAGTCGGAGCCGAGGACGATCTGGGCGATGCCGCGGTAGGCGGCCATGGTGCCGATGGTGACGGCGAGCGAGGGCAGGCCGAGGCGGGTGACGAGCAGCCCGTTGATCAGTCCGCAGACGACGCCGAGGAGCAGGCACAGCGGGATGATCGTCTCGATGGCCATGCCGTTGTTCCACAGCGCGCCCATCACGGCGCCGGACAGGCCGACCGTGGAGCCGACCGACAAGTCGACCTCGCCGGAGATGACCAGCATCGTCATCGGCAGCGCGATGATCGCGATGGGCAGGGTGTTGCCGATCAGGAACGACAGGTTCAGCGCGTTGCCGAAGTTGTCGACGAACGCGAACGAGCAGAGCAGCAGCACGATGAGCAGGGCGCCGACGGCGGTGTCCCAACGAACCGCTCCTGTAAGCGAGTTCTTACGCATGGCGTCACGCATGGCGGGCGCTCCTCATCTGTGCGGCCTGCTTGCGCAGCACGGCGGCGACCCGCAGTGCGACGATCCGGTCGACGGCGATGGCGAGCAGCAGCAGGATTCCGTTGATGGCGGTGACCCAGACGGAGCTGACGCCGATGGCGGGCAGCACGCTGTTGATGGACGTCAGGAGGAGGGCGCCGAGGGCGGCGCCGTAGACGGTGCCCGCGCCGCCGGTGAAGGCGACGCCGCCGACGACGACGGCGCTGACGACGGTGAGTTCGTAGCCGTTGCCGGTGCCGGAGTCGACGTTGCCGAAGCGCGCCAGGTACAGGGCGCCGGCGAGTCCGGCGAGCGCCCCGCACAGCACGTACGCGGTCATGATCCGCTTGCGGACGGGGATGCCGGCGAGGTTCGCGGCCTCGGGGCTGGAGCCGAGCGCGTACATCTCGCGGCCGCTGCGGTAGCTGCGCAAGTAGTAACCGACGCAGAGCAGGACGGCGACGGCGAGCAGCGCCAGGTAGGGCACGATCCAGATGCCGTCGTGGCCGAAGTCGACGAAGGCGTCGGGCAGGTCGGCGGCCACGATCTGCTGCGAGCCGACCCAGATGGAGTCGATGCCGCGCACCACGTACAGCGTGCCGAGCGTGACGACGAGGGCGGGCACCTTGCCGAGGCTGACGAGGGCGCCGTTCAGGACGCCGAAGACGGTGCCGATGGCGACGGCGTACACGACGGCGATCAGTGAACTGCCGCCGCCCTGAAGGTAGTCACCGGCGGCGAAGGCGGAGATACCGAGCACCGAGCCGACGGACAGGTCGACGTTGCGGGTGATGACGACGATCGCCTGTCCGGTGGCGACGAGGACGAGGATGGTGGCGTTCAGGAGGAGGTCCTTGACTCCCTGCTGCGACAGGAACTCGGTGTTGGAGACCTGCGTGGCGAGCAGCATCACCACGAGCACGGCGGCGACGGCGAGTTCGCGCGCCTTGAACACCTTGTCGAGCAGCCGCCGCCCAGCCGTGGGAGGTGGCGCGGAGTCCTCGCGTACGGGTGGTGCGGTGATGGTCATGTCGTGCTCCTTGCGGTGCGGGCGGGCCGCACGGGGGTGGTGGTCACGCCACCCTCCCCGTCGCCGCCGCCATCACGGACTCCTCGGTCGCCTCGGCGCGGGGCAGTTCGGCGGAGAGCCGGCCCTCGTGCATCACGAGCACCCGGTCGGCCATGCCGAGGATCTCGGGCAGGTCGGAGGAGATCATCAGGACGGCGACGCCCTCGGCCGCGAGCGAGGAGAGCAGTCGGTGCACCTCGGCCTTGGTGCCGACGTCGATGCCGCGCGTGGGCTCGTCGACGATGAGCACCTGCGGGCCGGTGGCGAGCCACTTGGCGAGAACGACCTTCTGCTGGTTGCCGCCGGACAGCGTGCCGACGACATCGGCGAGCCGCGCGTACTTGACCTGCAGCTTCACCGACCAGTCGAGCGAACGGCTGCGCTCCGCCTTGCGGTTCATGAGGCCCGCGCGGGAGGTGTCGGCGAAGCCGGTGAGCCCGATGTTGCGCTCGATGGACATGTCCATCACGAGGCCCTGGGCCCGCCGGTCCTCGGGGACGAGCGCGAGGCCCGCGTGCATCGCGAGGCTGGGCGCGCCGGGCTTGAGCTTCTGCCCGAGGACCTCCACCTCGCCGCCGTCGAAGCGGTCGACGCCGAACACGGCGCGGGCCACCTCGCTGCGCCCCGCGCCGACGAGCCCGGCGAGGCCGACGATCTCGCCGCGCCGCACCTCGAAGGACACGTCGGTGAACACACCCTCGCGGGTCAACCGGCTTACGTTGAGGGCGACTTCACCGAGTTCGGTGACCTGCTTGGGGTACAGCTCGTCGAGGTCGCGGCCGACCATGCGGCGTACGAGTTCGTCCTCGGTGAGGCCGTCGACCGGCTCGCTCGCCACCCACGCGCCGTCGCGCAGCGTCGTCACCCGCTGGCACAGCTCGAAGATCTCCTCGAGGCGGTGCGAGATGAACAGCACGGCGGCGCCCTGCTCGCGCAGCGTCCGTACGACGCCGAACAGGCGGGCCACCTCGCTGCCGGTGAGCGCGGCGGTCGGCTCGTCCATGATCAGCACGCGGGCGTCGAAGGACAGCGCCTTGGCGATCTCGACGAGCTGCTGGTCGGCGATGGACAGGCCGCGGGCCGGCTGGTCCGGGTCGAGCTCCACGCCGAGCCGCTTGAACAGGGCCGCGGTGGACTCCTTGACCGTGGTGTGGTCGACGCGGCCGAAGGAGCGGCGCGGCTGGCGGCCCATGAAGATGTTCTCGGCGATGGACAGGTCGGGGAAGAGCGTCGGCTCCTGGTAGATGACGGCGACACCGGCGTCGCGGGCGTCGGCCGGGCCGTGGAACTCGACCGGGGAGCCGTCGAGCAGAACCGTCCCGGTGTCCGGGCGGTGCACCCCGGCGAGGGCCTTGATGAGCGTCGACTTTCCCGCGCCGTTCTCACCGGCGAGGGCGTGCGCCTCGCCCGCGTGCAGGCTCAGTGACACACCACGCAGGGCGCGCACGGCACCGAAGGACTTGCTCACCCCCTCCAGGGCGAGCACCGGAGTGGTCTCCGGTTCAGGTGGCGTCATGACAGGTCTCCAGACGATCCCGTGAAATGTTTCAGTGAAACGTTCCGGAAGCTAGCCACGCACCGGCGCCGCGGTCAAGGGGTCTGAACAGCCGGAATACGTCGACGTACGACACGATTCCGTAACGCGAGAGAGGCGCGGTCCACCCCCTTGACGCACTCCACGAGGGGGACTAGCTTCGCTGCACAATGAATCGATTCACACTCGATTCAGCAGACCATTCAGCAGACGGCTCGCAGACCCGTGTACTCAGAGGTGGACATGCCTGACATCGCTGCCGTGAAGGCCGCACTCGCCAACCAGCGGATCGAGACGCCTTCCTGGGGCTACGGCAACTCCGGCACCCGGTTCAAGGTGTTCGCCCAGGCCGGCGTGCCCCGCACGCCCCGCGAGAAGCTCGACGACGCGGCGAAGGTGCATGAGTTCACCGGCATCGCCCCGAAGGTCGCGCTGCACATCCCGTGGGACAGGGTCGACGACTTTGCGGCGCTGTCGGCGTACGCGAAGGAGCGCGGAGTCGAGCTCGGCACCGTCAATTCCAACACCTTCCAGGACGACGACTACAAGTTCGGCAGCGTCTGCCACCCGGACCCGAAGGTGCGCCGCAAGGCACTGGACCACCTGCTCGAATGCGTCGACATCATGGACGCGACGGGTTCCAAGGACCTGAAGATCTGGCTCGCCGACGGCACCAACTACCCGGGCCAGGACGACATCGTGGCCCGCCAGGACCGCCTCGCCGAGTCGCTCGCCGCCGTCTACGAGCGGCTCGGCGACGACCAGCGGCTGCTCCTGGAGTACAAGTTCTTCGAGCCTGCCTTCTACACGACGGACGTCCCGGACTGGGGCACCTCCTACATGCAGTGCCTCAAGCTCGGCGACAAGGCGCAGGTCGTGGTCGACACCGGCCACCACGCGCCGGGCACGAACATCGAGTTCATCGTGGCGCTGCTGCTGCGCGAGAAGAAGCTCGGCGGCTTCGACTTCAACTCCCGCTTCTACGCGGACGACGACCTGATGGTGGGCGCCGCCGACCCGTTCCAGCTGTTCCGCATCCTGCACGAGGTCGCGAAGAATGGCGGCTTCGACCCGGCCACGAATGTCGCCTTCATGCTCGACCAGTGCCACAACATCGAGGCGAAGATCCCGGCGGTCATCCGCTCCGTGATGAACGTGCAGGAGGCGACCGCGAAGGCGCTCCTCGTGGACCGGGAGGCGCTGAGTGCCGCGCAGGCCACGGGCGACGTCCTGACCGCCAACTCCGTGATCATGGACGCGTACAACACCGATGTGCGTCCGCTGCTGGCCGAGTGGCGCGAGGAGCAGGGGCTCGCGGCGAACCCTGTCACCGCGTACGCCGCCGACGGGTGGCAGGAGCGGATCGTGGCCGAGCGGGTCGGTGGGGAGCAGGCGGGGTGGGGCGCGTAACCACCTCCGTGCAGTCCGTCACCGTCAACTCCTCAGGAATTTAGGACCTTTCATGGCTACGCACCCCCAGGTTGCCGCCCTCATCGACCGCTCGAACCGGCTCGGCGCCGACCCCCGGAACACCAACTACGCCGGCGGCAACACCTCAGCCAAGGCCACCGGGACGGACCCGGTGACCGGCGGCGACGTCGAGCTGATGTGGGTCAAGGGCTCCGGCGGCGACCTGGGCACTCTCAAGGATGCCGGGCTCGCCGTCCTGCGCGTCGACCGCCTCAAGGCGCTGACCGAGGTGTACCCGGGCGTGGAGCGCGAGGACGAGATGGTCGCCGCGTTCGACTACTGCCTGCACGGCAAGGGCGGCGCCGCGCCGTCCATCGACACGGCCATGCACGGCCTGGTGGACGCGGCGCACGTCGACCACCTGCACCCCGACTCCGGCATCGCGCTGGCCTGCGCCACCGACGGGGAGAAGCTGACCGCCGAGTGCTTCGGCGAGAAGGTCGTGTGGGTGCCGTGGCGGCGCCCCGGCTTCCAACTCGGCCTGGACATCGCCGCGATCAAGTCCGCCAACCCGGAGGCGATCGGCTGCGTCCTCGGCGGCCACGGCATCACGGCGTGGGGCGACACGGCCGAAGAATGCGAGGCCAACTCGCTGCACATGATCCGCACGGCCGAGACGTTCCTCGCCGAGCGAGGCAAGGAGGAGCCGTTCGGCCCGGTCGTGGACGGTTACGCGGCCCTGTGCGCGGCCGAGCGCCGGACGCGGGCGGCCGAACTCGCCCCGCTCATCCGGGGGTTGGCCTCCACGGACCGCCCGCAGGTCGGGCACTTCGACGATTCGGGTGTCGTGCTCGACTTCCTGGCGTCCGCCGAGCACCCGCGCCTCGCCGCGCTCGGCACCTCCTGCCCGGACCACTTCCTTCGTACGAAGGTCCGCCCGCTCGTCCTCGACCTGCCGCCCACGGCCGAACTCGACACGGTGGCCGAGCGGTTGAAGGAGCTGCACGCCGACTACCGCACCGAGTACGCGGCGTACTACGACCGGCATGCGGTGGAAGGTTCGCCTGCCATGCGCGGCGCGGATCCGGCGATCGTGCTCGTACCGGGTGTCGGCATGTTCTCGTTCGGCAAGGACAAGCAGACGGCGCGCGTGGCGGGCGAGTTCTACCTCAACGCGATCAACGTGATGCGCGGCGCCGAGGCGGTCTCCGCGTACGCGCCGATCGAGGAGTCGGAGAAGTTCCGCATCGAGTACTGGGCACTGGAGGAGGCCAAGCTCCAGCGGATGCCGGCGCCGAAGCCCCTCGCCACGCGGGTGGCTCTGGTGACGGGCGCGGGCTCCGGCATCGGCAAGGCCATCGCGCACCGGCTCGTCGCCGAGGGTGCCTGTGTGGTCGTCGCCGATGTGAACGCGGACGGCGCGGCGGCGGTGGCCGAGGAGTTGGGCGGTCCCGACAAGGCGGTCGCGGTCAAGGTCGACGTCACGTCCGAGGAGCAGATCGCGGAGGCCTTCAAGGCGGTGGCGCTGGCCTTCGGCGGTGTCGACCTGGTCGTCAACAACGCGGGCATCTCCATCTCGAAGCCGCTCCTGGAGACGACGGTCAAGGACTGGGACCTCCAGCACGACATCATGGCGCGCGGCTCGTTCCTGGTCGCGCGGGAGGCGGCGCGGGTGATGCGGGCGCAGGGCATGGGCGGCGACATCGTCTACATCGCCTCCAAGAACGCGGTGTTCGCCGGCCCGAACAATGTGGCGTACTCGGCGACGAAGGCGGACCAGGCGCATCAAGTGCGGTTGCTGGCGGCGGAGTTGGGTGGGGACGGGATCCGGGTCAACGGGGTCAACCCGGATGGTGTGGTGCGCGGGTCCGGGATTTTTGCGGGGGGCTGGGGGGCGAAGCGCGCGGCGGTGTATGGGGTGGAGGAGGAGAAGTTGGGGGAGTTCTATGCGCAGAGGACGTTGTTGAAGCGGGAGGTGTTGCCGGAACACGTGGCCAACGCCGTGTTCGCGCTCACCGGCGGGGACCTTACGCATACGACGGGATTGCACGTCCCCGTGGACGCAGGTGTAGCGGCAGCGTTCCTCCGCTAACCCCGGGGCTCCGCCCCGGACCCCGCTGGCTCTCGTCCCAGAGCGGGGCTTGATTTTGCCCACCCGGGGCGCGAAGTCTCGCTGTTTGGGGGCGCGGGGAACTGCGCACCCCAGCCCCGGCGGTCCGCCACGGGGTCCGGGGGCTTGCCCCCGGTTTCGGGACGGGAAGGGGAGGCGGGGGCGACTTCACTCCCCCCGCCACCCACCACACCGCACACTCGTAAAGGCCAACCTCATGCCCACCACCCCCTACGCCGCCATAGACTTGGGCGCCTCCAGCGGCCGGGTCATGACGGCCCGCGTCACCCGGGACACCCTCACCCTGGCGGAAGCCCACCGTTTCCCGAACACCCCGGTCCGCACTCCCGACGGCCTCCACTGGGACATCCTCGGGCTGTACGCAGGCATCCTGGAGGGCCTCCGGAGGACCGGTCCGGCCCGCTCCGTCGGTATCGACAGCTGGGCCGTCGACTACGGCCTGCTCGACGCGGACAACGCCCTCCTCGGCAACCCGTACCACTACCGCGACTCCCGCACGGACCACACCGCCGAGACACTGTGGGCAACCATCCCCCCGGCGGAGCTGTACGCGGCCACCGGCCTCCAGTACGTCCCGTTCAACACGATCTACCAGCTCACGGCGGCCCGCGACACGGACCAACTCCAAGCCGCCCACCGCCTGTTGCTCATCCCGGACCTCCTCGCATACTGGCTGACCGGCCGACAGGGCACCGAGCTGACCAACGCCTCCACCACTCAGCTCATCGACCCCCGCACCGGCGACTGGGCCCACGACATCGCCGCCCGCGCCGGCATCGACGTGAACCTCTTCGCCCCGATCCGCCGCCCCGGCGACCCCGCGGGCGAACTCCTCCCCCACGTCCTCGACGAGACAGGTCTCACCGGCCCCGTACCGGTCACGACGGTCGCGTCGCACGACACGGCGTCGGCCGTGGCCGCGGTCCCGGCCACCGAGGAGAATTTCGCGTACATCTGCACCGGTACCTGGTCCCTTGCCGGCCTCGAACTGGACGCGCCCGTCCTCACGGAGGAGAGCCGCGCCGCGAACTTCACGAACGAGCTCGGCATCGACGGCACCGTCCGCTACCTCCGCAACATCATGGGCCTGTGGCTGCTCCAGGAATGCCAACGCACGTGGAGCCAGCCGGACTTGACCGCTCTCCTCGACGAGGCCGCGAAGGCGACCCCGTTGCGCTCGGTCGTCGACGCGGGCGACCCCACGTTCCTGCCGCCCGGCGGCATGCCCGACCGGATCGCCGCCGCCTGCCGCGCCACCGGCCAGCCGGAACCCCGCACCCGCGCCGAGACCACCCGCTGCATCCTCGACTCGCTCGCCCTCGCCCACCGCCGCGCCATCGAGGACGCTGCCCGCATCGCCGACCGCCCGGTCGACGTGGTGCACATCGTGGGCGGCGGCGCCCGGGGCGCCCTGCTGTGCCAACTCACGGCCGACGCCTGCGGGCTGCCGGTCGTGGCGGGCCCCGCCGAGGGCGCCGCGCTGGGCAATGTACTCGTTCAGGCGCGGGCAGACGGGGTCATCGGCGACCGGGCCGCGATGCGCCGGCTCGTCGCCGACACCCAGCCGTTGGCGCGCTACGAGCCGAGCGGCGGTAGTGGCACGTGGGACGCGGCAGCGGCGCGTGTCCGCACCCCGTGACCAGCCCCCGCTCACGACGTACGCTGCACCCGACCGATGATCACCGACGTATCACCCGCGCCGACCGAATCCGACCGACCGAAGGGGCCCCGATGCGTGTCGCGCTCTTCCTGACCTGTGTCAACGACACGCTCTACCCGGACACGGGCCGCGCCGTCGTCAAGCTCCTCAACAGGCTGGGCGTGGAGGTCGACTTCCCCGCCGCGCAGACCTGCTGCGGCCAGCCGCACTACAACACCGGCTACCGCCGCGAGGCCGAGCCGATGGCCACCCACTACGCCGACACCTTCGGCCCCGGCCTCGCCGCAGGTGATTACGACGCAATCATCACGCCGTCCGGATCGTGCGCGGCGATGGTCCGCGAGCTGTACCCGCGGATGGGCGAGCGGGCCCGCTCGGAGGGCCGTGGCGGACGCCTCGCGGCCACGCTCGCGCCGGTGATCCCGAAGACGTACGAGCTGACCGAGTTCCTGGTCGACGTACTGAAGGTGACCGACGTCGGCGCGTACTACCCGCACAAGGTGACGTATCACCCCACCTGTCACGGCCTGCGCTCCCTCGGGCTTGGCGACCGACCCACTCAACTGCTCAGCGAAGTCAAGGGACTTGAGCTGGTCGAGCTGCCGGGTGCGGCCGAGTGCTGCGGCTTCGGCGGCACCTTCGCCGTCAAGAACGCGGACGTGTCATCGGCGATGGGCACCGACAAGGTCCGCAACGCCGAGTCGACGGGCGCGGACGTGCTGTGCGCGGCCGACAACTCCTGCCTGATGCACATCGGCGGCACCATGTCCCGCCTGAAGGTCGGCATGCGGCCCGTCCATATCGCCGAGATCCTCGCCAACACGGAAGAAGCCCACACGGAAGAAGAGGGGGCCCTGGCATGAGCGGCGGAACGTTTGTCGGGATGCCGGCCTTCCCGAAGGCCGCGCACGACGCCGTGCGCAACACCACCCTGCGCGCCAACCTGAAGCACGCCACGCACACCATCCGCGACAAGCGCGAGCGCGCCGTGGCCGAACTCGACGACTGGGCACACCTTCGCCAGGCCGGCAAGGAGATCAAGGACCACACCCTCGCCCATCTGGAGCACTATCTGGTGCGGTTGGAGGAGTCGGTCACGGCCGCCGGCGGCACCGTGCACTGGGCCCGCGACGCCGACGAGGCCAACCGGATCGTCACGGCCCTGGTCCGCGAGACCGGCGGCAGTGACATCGAGAAGCATGAGGTCGTCAAGGTCAAGTCGATGGCCACCCAGGAAATCGGTCTCAACGAACACCTGGAAGCCGAGGGCATCCACGCCTACGAGACCGACCTCGCCGAACTCATCGTGCAGCTCGGCAACGACCGTCCCTCGCACATCCTGGTCCCCGCCATCCACCGCAACCGGGGCGAGATCCGCGACATCTTCCGCAAGGAGATGGGCAGTTGGGGCCGCCCTGCCCCGGAAGACCTGACCGACACCCCCGCCGAACTCGCCGAGGCGGCCCGCCTGCACCTGCGCGAGAAGTTCCTGCGCGCCAAGGTCGGCATCTCCGGCGCCAACTTCATGGTCGCCGAGACCGGCACCCTCGTGGTGGTCGAGTCCGAGGGCAACGGCCGCATGTGTCTCACACTCCCCGAGACACTGATCTCGGTCGTCGGCATCGAGAAGATCGTGCCGACGTGGCAGGACCTGGAGGTGTTCCTCCAGACGCTGCCGCGTTCCTCGACGGCCGAGCGCATGAACCCGTACACCTCCACCTGGACGGGTACCACAGACTCCGACGGCCCCCAGAACTTCCACCTCGTCCTCATCGACAACGGCCGCACCGACACCCTCGCCGACGAGGTCGGCCGCCAGGCCCTGCGCTGCATCCGCTGCTCGGCGTGCCTGAACGTGTGCCCGGTCTACGAGCGGGCCGGCGGCCACGCCTACGGCTCGGTCTACCCGGGCCCCATCGGCGCCATCCTCAGCCCGCAACTGCGCGGCACCGGCAGCGAGATCGACGCCTCGCTCCCCTACGCGTCGTCCCTGTGCGGGGCCTGCTACGAGGTGTGTCCGGTCGCCATCGACATCCCCGAGGTCCTCGTCCACCTGCGCGAACGCGTGGTCGCGGGCGGCCCCGCCACCCGGCACGGCAACAAGGTCATGCTCCGCCCGGCCAAGGGCCACGCCGCCGAACGCGCCGCGATGCGCGCCGCCACCTGGGCGTTCACCCACCCGGCGGCCCTCGCCACAGGCCAGCGCCTCGCCTCGCGCACCCGCCGCTTCCACCCGCGTACGGTGCCGGGCCCCGGCAAGGCGTGGACGGATACCCGCGACCTGCCCACGGTGCCCGCGGAACCCTTCCGCGACTGGTGGAAGCGTACGAACGGCGGCAAGGAGACGAACAAGTGAGCAGCAGAGACGTCATCCTGGGCCGGGTGCGCCGCGCCCTCGGCGGCCCGGTCGAGACACCGGGGACGTACGCCACGGACATCGACCGCGGATACCTGCGCGAGCACGGCACCCGGACGACGGAGCAGCAGGTGGAACTCCTCGCGGAGAACCTCGCCGACTATCGGGCGATCGTGCACCGGGCCACCAGCAAGGAGCTGCCTGCCACCCTCGCGCGGCTGCTCGCCGGGCACGGGTCGCGGACCGTGGTGGTGCCGTCCGGGCTGCCGGACGGCTGGCTGGCCGAGGCGGAGGCGACCCCGGTGACCGACAGCCCGGAGCACACCCCCGCCGAGCTCGACGGAGTCGACAGCGTCGTCACCGCCTGCGCGGTCGCCATCGCCGAGACCGGCACGATCGTCCTCGACGGCTCCCCCGACCAGGGCCGCCGCCGCATCACCCTCGTGCCCGACCACCACATCTGCGTGGTCCGGGTCCCGGAGCAGGTGGTGTCCTCGGTCCCGCAGGCCCTCGAACGGCTCGACCCGACCCGGCCGCTCACCTGGATCTCGGGCCCGTCCGCGACCAGCGACATCGAGCTCGACCGGGTCGAGGGCGTGCACGGACCGCGCACCCTGGAGGTCGTCCTGGTGAGCGGTGGCTGAGGGGCGCGGCTAGCGTTGGTGTCATGATCCGGTTCGACCATGTCACCAAGCGGTACGCGGACGGCACGATGGCGGTGAACGACCTCTCGTTCGAGGTGAACGAGGGTGAACTGGTCACGCTCGTCGGCCCTTCCGGCTGCGGCAAGACCACCACGATGATGATGGTGAACCGGCTGATCGAGCCGACGTCGGGTCACATCCACGTCGACGGCGAGGACATCTCCGGCGTCGACCCGGTGCAACTGCGCCGCCGCATCGGCTACGTCATCCAGCAGGTCGGTCTCTTCCCGCACCGCACGATCCTCGACAATACGGCGACCGTGCCCGCGCTCATCGGCTGGAAGAAGGCCAAGGCCAGGGCGCGCGCCGCCGAGCTGCTCGATCTGGTGGGCCTGGACCCGTCCACGTACGGGAGCCGCTACCCGGAGCAGCTCTCCGGTGGCCAGCGCCAGCGGGTCGGGGTCGCCCGCGCCCTCGCCGCCGACCCGCCCGTGCTCCTGATGGACGAGCCGTTCGGCGCGGTCGACCCGGTGGTGCGCGAGCAGTTGCAGGACGAGTTCCTGAAGATGCAGGCCGCCGTGCGCAAGACGGTCCTCCTCGTCACGCACGACATCGAGGAGGCGGTCCGGCTCGGCGACCGCATCGCGGTGTACGGCGAGGGCCGCATCGAGCAGTACGACACTCCTGGCGCGGTGCTCGGCTCGCCCGCCACTCCGTACGTCGCCGAGTTCGTCGGCGCGGACCGGGGCCTGAAGCGCCTGTCGGTCACCGAGATCGAGCCGGACGACCTGGAGCAGCCGTCGGTGGCCCGCTTCGACGAGTCGCCCGCGCGGGCCGCCGCCCGGATGCGCGAGGACGGGGTGCGGTGGGCCGTCGTCCTCGACGAGGGCGGTGACTTGCACGGCTGGGTCGGCGTCGACGAGGCGTCGCTCGCCGGTCCGGACGGCAGGGTCGGCGATCTGGCGCACCGGATGCGGGCGTGGGTGCCGGTCGGCGCGCCCCTCAAGCAGGCGTTCGGCGAGATGCTCCAGCACGACGCGGGCTGGGTGGCGGTCCTCGACGACGCCCGCTTCCTCGGCGTCCTGACCCCGGCCAAGCTGCACGAGGCGCTGCGCCGATCGGTGGACGCGGACGCACAGGGCGTGGCGCGGGACGAGGTGGAGTTCGACTCGGTGGCGGACGCCTGATCGGGCTACACACACCCCGCAGAAGTAACCCTAAAGTTGAGGTTGAGAGTCCGGTCAGGGTGAGCACCCCGATGTGGGCCGCCTCGGCACACACCTTTCAGCCGCCCTGCCGCCGCAGCAGCCCCCTGTCCTCCAGGTAGGTCCGCGCGACGTCCTCGGGGAGTCGGCGCCAGCTGTCGACCTGCTGGTTCATGGAGGCGAGGTCGTCGGTGGTGAGTACGGAGTTGAGCGCGCCGAGCGCCTTCGCGACCTTCGCGTTTCCGGCCCGGGAGCGGTTGACGACGGGCACGAGGTAGTCGGCGTTCTGCAGCTTCTTGTCGTCGTCGAGCAGCACGAGCCCGAAGTCGCCGAGGGTGGCATCGGTGGTCGTGGTGAGCACCATCTGGACCTGCCCGTTCTGGGCGGCGTTCTTGGCCTGCGTGGTGCCGACGCCCTTGGGGTCGATCCCGGTGACGTCGATGCCGTAGACCTTCTCGAGGCCCGGCTGGCAGTACGGCCGCTGTACGCACTCGTCGCCGGCGGCGATCCGCACCTTCAGCCCGGAGGCGCCGAGGTCGCTGAGCGTCTTGAGGTCGTGCTTCTTCGCGTAGGCCTCGGTCACCGCGAACGCGTTCTGGTCGACGGCCTTGCCCGCGTCGAGCACATCGAGCCCGCGCGGCGCGGCGAGTGCCCGCAGGCTCTTCATGGTGGCGCCGAGGTCGGGCGAGCCGACGGGCTTCGCGTCGGCGCCATTCTTCTTGGCGTTGAGCCAGTCGGCGAAGGTGGCGGCGTACTCGGGCACGACGTCGATCTGCCCGGACTCCAGGGCGGGCTCGTACAGCTCGCGGTTGCCCACGGACAGCAGCTCGGTCTCGTACCCCGCCTGCTTCAGCAGCAGCGCGTACATATTGGCCAGCAGATCGCTCTCGGTGAATCCGGCGGAGCCGATGACGAGGTGCTTGCTGTCGCCGGGCGGCGCGGTCACCTCGCCCTGGTCCTCCAGGGAGGGCCCACTGGTGCACCCGCCGACCAGCAGCAGGAGCCCCAGGAACAGGGCCACTCGACGCAACAACCCGCTCATCAGGCCCTCCTCCCCCGCAGCCGTCCGGGACCGAACCGCTCGACGAGCTCGAACAGCGCCTCGACGACGAGCGCGAAGACGGCGACGAGCACGGCGCCCGCGACCACCTGCGGTGTACTGGCGAGGTTGAACCCTGCTGTGATGATCCGGCCGAGCCCGCCACCCCCGGCGATGGCGGCGATGGTGGCCGTGGCGACCAGCTGCACGGCGGCGATCCGCACACCGTTGAGGATCATCGGCAGCGCGAGCGGCGCCTCGACCCTCAGCAGCATCTGCCGCCCCGTCATCCCCATGCCCCGCGCGGCCCGTACGACCTCCCGGTCGACGCCGCGCATCCCCACGTACGCGTTGGTGAGCAGCGGCGGCACCGCGAACAGTACGAGGGCGACGACGGTGGGCCCCTCGCTGTACTGCCCGAGCGGCGTGAGCAGCAACAGCACGAGCACGGCGAAGGTGGGCACGGCGCGCCCCACGTTGGCGATGTTGACGGCGAGCGCCCCGCCCTTCCCGAGATGCCCGAGGACCAGGGCGATCGGCAGCGCGATGAGACAGCTGATGACGAGACAGACGACGGTCAGTGTCACGTGCTGGGCGAGCCGGTGCCAGACGCCGTTGTCGCCGGCCCAGTTCGCGGAGTCGGCGAGCCAGTTCCAGGAGTCGGAGAGGAGCTTCACGCGCGGCTCGCTCTCGTCCAGGGGGTGAGCGCCCGCCCGATGGCAAGGAGCACCACATCGGCGACGAGCGCGATGACGACGCACAGCACGGAGGCTGTGAGCACCTGCGCCTTGAAGTACGTGTTCATGCCGCTGTAGATGAGATTGCCGAGACCTCCGTAGCCGACGATGGCGCCGACGGTCACGAGCGAGACGGCGGACACGGTCGCGATCCGCAGCCCGGCGAGCGCCGCCGGCAGAGCGAGCGGCAGCTCAACCGTCAGGAGCAGCCGGATCGGCCCGTACCCCATGCCGCGCGCGGCCTGCCGGGTGTCCTCGGGCACGGACCGCAGCCCGGCGAGGATGTTCCGTACGAGGAGGGTGAGCGAGTAGAGGACGAGCCCGGCGATGACCAGCGTGGCGGACAGCCCGTACACGGGCAGCAGCAGCGAGAACATCGCGAGCGACGGGATCGTGTAGAGCACGGTCGTCAGGGCGAGCACGGGCCCGGCGGCCCATCCCCACCGCCGCGCGAGCAGCGCGAGCGGCACGGCGATGACCACGGCGATGGCGACGGCGACGAGCGTGATCTCCAAGTGCTGCACCGTGGCGTCCACCAGCATGTGCCGACGCGTGCTCAGATACTCGCCGCAGATCCAGTCGTTGCGGGCGAGACAGTCGTCGGGCGGCGAAGTGCCGGGCCCACCGTTCACGAGGCGCACCCGACCATTCCAGTGGCTCGGCCCGCGCTCGGCGCGCCGGGTGACCCGTATGGGCGTCGCTCCGTCTTCCCCGCGCTACACACCTGACGTGGCGCGGTGCCAGGGCTAGGGTCTGCGTCATGAGCAATCTTGACCGCGAGCCAGTGCCCTCGGTGTGCGGCGGACGCGGCTTCGTCGTGGCGGAGCCGGTACGCGAACTCCTCACCCCGCGCCGCGTGAAGCTCGGCGAGTCCACGGAGGTGCGCCGGCTCCTTCCGAACCTGGGCCGCCGCATGGTCGGCGCGTGGGCCTTCGTCGACCACTACGGGCCGGACGACATCGCGGACGAGCCCGGCATGCAGGTGCCGCCGCACCCGCACATGGGTCTGCAGACGGTGAGCTGGCTGCACGACGGCGAGGTCCTGCACCGTGATTCGACGGGCAGCCTCCAGACGATCCGCCCCCGCGAACTGGGCCTGATGACGTCGGGCCGGGCGATCTCCCACTCCGAGGAGAGCCCGGCGTCGCACGCCCGCTTCCTGCACGGAGCCCAGCTCTGGGTGGCGCTCCCCGACTCCCACCGCCACGTGGACCCGCACTTCGAGCACCACGGGACGCTGCCGACGGTGACGGCGCCGGGCCTGACGGCCACAGTCCTCCTCGGTTCACTGGACGGCGCGGTGTCCCCCGGCACCACGTACACCCCGATCGTGGGCGCGGACCTCTCCCTCGCTCACGGCACGGAGACCCGCCTCCCCCTGAACCCCGACTTCGAGTACGCGGTCCTGTCGATGTCCGGCGAGGCCCACGTCGACGACGTCCCGCTCGTCCCCGGCTCGATGCTCTACCTCGGCTGCGGCCGCACGGAACTCCCGCTGCGCGCGGGCTCGGACGCGGGGCTGATGCTGCTCGGCGGGGAGCCGTTCGAGGAGGAGTTGGTGATGTTCTGGAACTTCATCGGGCGGTCGCAGGACGATATCAGCCAGGCACGTGAGGACTGGATGAACGGGTCGCGATTTGGGGAAGTGAAGGGTTACGACGGGGAGCGGCTGGACGCACCGGAGCTGCCGCCTGTGCCGTTGAAACCGCGGGGACGTGTCCGCTGATCAGCGGTTTTACCAGTGCGGGAGTCGCCCCGGGCACGCAGCGCAGGGCATCGACACCAGCACCGTCCCGCGCGCCGAGAGGTTCGGCCCCGGCTCGCAGGTGCCGGGCTCGCACCGCCCTCTTAAGACGTCGGCTCGCCCCTCGGTACCTCCCTGAACTGCATGGCAGGCGGGCAGACCTTATGCGGTGGTGCCGTCGTCCGAGTCGCGGGTCTGTTGCTCGGGTTGCGCACCGTGCGCATGCTCTGTCTCGGCCGCTTCTCGGGCGATGACGCTCGTTCGCGCGCGTCGTCCTCGTCCGCACGTTGCAGAGCTGCATCCGTGCGTCGCAGCCGAGCGCCGGACCTCTTGACGGCGGCGTGGGAGCGTTCCAGCGCCTCGAAGGCGCGTTGACGCAGGGTGGTCGTCGGTATGCCGACGACCCGGGCGCGGCGGTCCTGTTTTGCCTCTGTTTCGTCGAGGCGTTGTTCACGCTCGTCGGCCAGTTCCTCGCGCTCGTCCGCACGGCTGTCGCGGAGAGAGGCTTCGTCGTCTCGCTGGTCGGCGCGAGCATCACGCCGGTCCGCAACCCGGCCGCGCTCTTCCTGGTCACCGGCGCACGGATCGTTTTCTGGATCGCCTTGGCCCACTCCGTCAGTGTGCGCGCAGCAGCCGGGGATGCCAAGCCGCTCCGTGGGCGCCGACCGTACTGGGGATTCTTTCGTCAGTCTCAGTCGCGTACGTTCGCGTGTCGGGCTGTGCTGGAACCGCGTGAAACTGCGGGGTTCGGGCTGAGGCCCACCCGCCTCACGTTGCCGCTCATGAACGGCGCAGGGGTGCGCCGGCCGCGTGCAAGCTCTTCAACGCCAGCCGATAGGAGTCAAGAAGTCCTGTCTGTACGTAGTGCACCTGGAGTTCCTCGCAGTGGGCACGGACGATCAGTTGCGCCTTTCGTAGGTGGGGCGAGGGCATGTGCGGAAAGAGGTGGTGCTCGATCTGATAGTTGAGCCCGCCCATGATGAGATCGGTGATGCGGCCACCGTGCACGTTGCGTGATGTCAGGACCTGGCGCCGTAGGAAGTCGGGCCGCTCCTGCCCGGTGAACATCGGCATGCCCTTGTGGTTCGGCGCGAAGACGGTTCCCAGATACAGGCCGAACAGGCACTGGTGCACCAGCAGGAACATCACCGCCTTGCCCGCCGGAAGCACGGCAAACAACGCGCCGAGATACAGCACGAAGTGACAGCCGAGCAGCAGGGCTTCCGATCGGCGCTGCTTCAGGGCCGGCCCCGTCAGGGACCGCAGCCCGGACACGTGCAGGTTGAAGCCCTCCAGGGCCAGCAGCGGGAAGAACAGATACGCCTGACTGCCCCCGAGCAGACGAGGCAGCCCCTTGGCCTGCTCAGCCTGAGCCGCGCTCCACACCAGGATGTCGGGCCGCACATCCGGGTCCAGGTCCGCATGGTTGGGGTTCGCGTGATGACGGGAGTGCTTGTCCTGCCACCACCCGTAACCCATGCCGATGCCGAAGTTGCCCAGTGCGCGTCCGGCCCGTGCGCTGGTCGAGCGCAACCGGAAAACCTGACGGTGCGCCACATCGTGGGCAAGCAGGGCCACTTGTCCGAAGATGAACGCCAGCACCGCAGCAACGGCCAGATTCCACCAGCTGTCACCGACCAGTGCGAACGACGTCCAGGACAGTACGTAGGCAGTGACGACGAGGGCGATGCGTGCTGCGTAGTACCCCGGGCGTCGCACCAGTAGCCCGGCGGCCTTGATCCTCTTCGACAGAAGCGTGAAGTCGCTCCCTCGGTCGATCTTCTTCTCTGACTTCTGCTCTGAGAGCGCGGAAGTGGCCATGTACCCGGCCTTTCAGAACTGTCCACGCCCGGCTGCGGATCGAGGCGCACCCATCCGCCTATCCGGACTCTGGGCTGTGAAAGACCCTGAGAAGAACAGAAAGACGGGATCGCATGGCCGTTGCACACGGCTTCCCACAAGCCACGTAGCCGGAACGAAGGAGGTGTCCGGGGCTGGGGACGGAGGCTGTCGAAACCCGACGCCCCACGGACAGCATAGCCGCCCTCGCAAGCCCCCTGTCACTGGCGGGAATACGGGACCCCCGCAGGGACGATTCAATCGCCGTTGACATCGGATCCGGTTGGCGCACGTGAACGATTGTTTTCTGGGCGAGGTCCAGGCCCACGAGTGAGAGCGGTGGCGTGCTCGCCGCCCGGGTGAGGAAGAGTGGGAACTCCATCCCCGCAGGGCACCAAAACCGGCCGAAGTGCTCGGCCGGCCCCGGTGGTTGTGAGGGTGCGGAAACTCAGATGCGGCCCTTGCCGTAGTGGGCGCCGATCTGGTCGTGGTACCCGGCGTCCCCGACGTGCTTGTCCTTGTCGAATTCGGGGGCGTCCTTGATCTGTGCCTTGGTGCGGTCGACGTGAATCGCCTTGTCCTGGGTGTCGATCCGGGTCACTGTGCCTGCGGGAAGCAGGACATGCCTGCCGAAGATCCACACGCCGGTGTCGACGACGAGGTAGGCGGAGCCGACCTCGTCCGAGTGCTTGTCGACCTTGCCGATGCCACCGTCGGTGGCCTCCACCTTGAAGCCGATCAGGTCGGCTCCCTGGGTGTGGCCGCTCGTCGGCGGATAGCCCCACATGTTCTCGTTCACGTTCGGCTCCTTCATCGACGATGTACGGCCTGGAGTGCCGTGTCCAGTGATACCGGCGCTCCTCGGGTCGGCGGGTGCCCCCGTCCCGGGAATGAACACAGACGACCATGGAGCAACTGCCGCGCGGTTGCCGGGCGAACGTGAGGCCGCCGGATTCCCCGCCCGCCGAGTAGGCGCCCCCGCTGCGGTCCGACCTGCCGTGCCACGGCTTGTGTGGTGGCCGGCTCGGTTCGCTCTGACCGGCTGGCGTCAGTGAGGCTGCGCCATCTTGAAGTGGCTGGTCAGCAGGGGTGGTGGACCGTCAAGACCAGCTGCCGCTGGTACCACATGGGTAGCAACCAGCGGTCCTGGGCGTCGTCATGAGGAAGTTCCGCCTAGAAGTGTTCTGCGGCGGCCATGGATCCCGACGACTGCCCTCGCCGCCCCGAGCACGCCTTCGGACCGCCGGCCGCGACATTGCACAGCGGACGGGACTGCGTTCAACAGAGGCGACAGCAACTTCTCGCCTGCTTCTCACGACACCTGCGGCGCGTGGTAGCGCCTGCCGGCTGCCATCGCCTCTTCGATCACTGCGGCATCGTCGAGTCGGTCAGCGCGTACAACGATGTCCGCTCCGGCCGACGTCACCAGGGACCGGCTGAAGAGAATCACCGCCCACGCGTCGTCCTTTCCGATCTCCCGCACTTCCCATTCGCTCGACAGCACCGCCAGCGCTCCGCGGCCGCGCCACCGATAGACAGATCCCGGACGTCTGGTGAGACGCGTGTCGACACCGAGAATGCGGCGCTCCCGCCCGCTCCGAGTGCGGTAGCCCACCACGTCGTTCATCATCTGCTTGCCTGAACTGCCGCTCGGTAGCGGGTCATAGGTGAACGTCGCGCCAGTGCGCCGTTCCCCCTGCCACATGGGGAACGAGGAACAGATGATGTGCCAGGTGCCGGCCAAGCGGGTCGGCGTGACGTCGAATCGGTCCATGCCGAGACCCTACGACGCCCGTACATCTCGCCTGCATGGCGGTAGCCGAACGCAAGCATGCACGGCGGCCTCTCCGAGCAAGATCCACATCCAACCTGGCCCACTGTCCGTGGACCGGGTTCGAGCTGGGTCGGCACCGAGTGCGAACGCCCACCAGAGGCGGATCGCTCTGCCCCCGGCCGGGCCTGGGGCATCACCCCGGGCGTTGACGCCCTTCGCCGTCGACGCCCGCGCACGTCTCGCCCGTGTTCGTGCCCGCGTCCTCGCCGAACCCGACGACGTTGCCGGCACCGGTCATGCCGTAGAGGAACCTGATCACCGCACCCGGCACCCCTGGGCGCGCCAACCCCACGAAGGGCATCGACCAATCAAGTAGTAGGGCGATTTGAAGATCTGGAGTGGGCGGATATTACCGTGTGCGGTGCCCGTACCGTCGTCGCTCCGGGCTCCGCCGGGAGGGGCCGACGGGTCCGGTCGGGACGGCGGCGTCATCCCGTGAATCAGCGTCCTGGACAAGGTCTCCGCATGACTGGCATAGACAAGCGACACCGCCGCACCGACCCGACGGTGCCCGTCGACCCGCGTTCGGACGCGGAACTCGGGCGTGAGGTCAGGGGGACGGGGGACCCGGCGGCGCTCGCCGAGCTGTACGGACGCCACCACCCGGCCGTCCTCACCTATGCCCGGACCTTCGCCCGCGATCCGCACACCGCCGAGGACCTGGCCTCGGAGGCATTCGCCCGCGTCCTGCGCGCGGTGCGATCGGGCACCGGGCCGGAGGCGGCCTGGCGCCCGTACCTGCTCACCGTTGTGCGCAACACCGCAGGTGAATGGGCGGCCACGGCCCGGCGCACCGAACTGAGCGAGGACTTCGAGCAGTGGCTCGACTCGGGGGCGACAGCCGTCGGCGCGGGAACCTGGGGTGCGCAGGACGCCGGCGGCGACGAGCGGATGGTCGCGATGGAGGACCGGGACATGATCGTCCGCGGGTTCCGTGCCCTGCCGGAGCGCTGGCAGGCGGCCCTGTGGCACAGCGTCGTGGAGGGCGAGTCCGCCGAACGGATCGGCGTGCTGCTGGGGTTGAGCCCGAGCGGCGTCACCTCGCTCACCGCGCGGGCCCGCGAGGGGCTGCGCGAGGCGTACCTGGGCGCGCACGCCGAGAGCGGCAGCAGCAGCGAGGAGTGCCGACGTCACGGTTCGCTGCTCGCCGCGGCCGTCCGGCGTGGCGGCGCCCGGCGCGACCGGCGGCTGGGCCGGCATTTGCGGGACTGCGAGAACTGTCGGCGCGCGCTCACCGAACTCACCTATCTGGACGGCCGGTTGGGTGCCGTTCTGCCGGCCGGGCTGTTGCTCTGGGGCGGTCATGCCTACGTCACCGCCCAGCTCGGAGCGGCCGGCGGCGGCGCGGCGGCAGGTTCGGCGGCCGTGTCGGTGGCGGGCGGTGGCGGGGCGTCCGGGACCTCCGCCGCGGGTGCCGCGGGCGGAAAGGCGGCCCTGCTGGGCGCCGTCGCGGTCACCGTGTCCGGTCTGGTGGTCGGCGGCCTGCTCCTCCTGCCCGGCGGCGGGGAGGAGGAGTCCCCGACGGCCGACGCGTCCCGGCCCGCCGGCGCTGTCGCGCGCCCCACGAAGGCGGCGCCCCCGACGTCGCACAGCCCCCGGGCCAGTCGCAGCCCCAGCACGAGCCCCTCTGTCTCCGTGAGCGCCTCGCCGTCACCGCGGACATGGCTCCCGGCGGCCGAGGACCGCACCCGGCTCCGGCTGTCGTCCACCGGCCGGTGCATGGAGATCCCCGGCGGCAGCACGGCCGCCGGCGTGCAGGCGCGGGAGGCGCCCTGCGACGGCGCCCGCTACCAGGCGTGGGACCTGCTGCGGCCCAACGACGACGGGCGGGTGCAGATCCGCAACACCGGAACCGGCAAGTGCCTGGCCAACCAGGGCACCGAGACCGACGACGCCCCGGTCGTCCAGCGCGCCTGCTCCGCCGCCGACCCCCACCAGGTGTGGGGCCCGTGGCAGCCGGAGGGCTCCAGCGAGGTGCGGTTCCGACAGCAGGGCGACCGGATGTACCTGGGGCTGAACGACTGGAAGAACGCCGAGGACGGCGTGCAGCACACCACCGACATCGGCACCAACCACCACTACTACGCCTCCCCTTCGTTCGGCTTCCGTTACGACGGGGCGCTGTTCGACGGCCGTCTCGCCGGGCTTCCCGCGGACGGCACCGCCGCATCCGGCTGACGCCGTCACGAACGACTTGGTAAAAGATCGGCAAAGCCGCGGGACGTGGGTGCACGGGCACACTCCCTATCCCCGCAAACGTTCCACCGATCCCCCCAAGGACCCCCATGTACCAGCGCGCCCGCAAGAGAATCGCCACCGTCGCAGCCGCCTCCGCCGTGTTCGCCGGCGGCGCGACGATCACCACGGCCCACGCTGCCGACGAGACCCCGGCCAAGAACCGGGTCCTCGTGGTCGTGGTCGACTTCAAGGACGTCAAGCACTCCGACGCCGACGCGGTCAAGGAGAACGCCAGGAAGGAGTACTTCGGCGGCTCGCAGTCGATCGCCGGCTACTACTCCAAGGTCTCCCAGGGAGCCTTCACGTACGTACCGGCCGCCAAGGACGGGGTCGTCGGCCCGTACGAACTGGATCTGCCGCAGAACCCGTGCGACGCCGGAGCCGTGCGCACGGCGGCCGCGAAGGCCGCGGAGGCCGACGGCTACACGGCGGACGAGGACTACGACAGCATCTCCATCCTGCAGCCGAGCGCCGGAAGCGACTGCGGCTGGGCCGGACTCGGCTCCGTCCCCGGTCCGAACACCTGGATAATGGTCGGCGAGGACAGCAAGATCAGTAAGGGTGCCGCGGTCCACGAGTTCGGGCACAACCAGGGCTACAGCCACCACGAGCGCGACGAGTGCCCGGGCGGCGACCTCGACAGCTGCACCACCGCGGAGGGCTACAGCTCCAAGACCCCCATGGGCGGCGGCGGCCCCGGCGTCGGCTTCGCCGCTCCCGAACTGATCAGCAAGGGCTGGCTGCCCGGCGGCCAGGCCGTCACCGTGAAGAAGTCCGCCACCTTCACCCTCAACTCCCTCTACGGCGGCAAGACCGGCGGCGCCCGGGCCCTGGACATACCGCTCGGCAACGACCGGCTGGTCGTGGAGTACCGCCACGAGGACCCGACGAACAAGGACGACGAGGACGGCAACCTCGACGCCGCTCTCGAAGGCGTGTACGCCTACCTCGCGCCCGAGGGCGACTACAACAAGTCTCGCCTCCTCGACCCGACTCCCGGTGAGGGCAAGGGCAAGGAGGACGCCGTCAGCACGCTGACCGACAAGAAGAACAACGTCGAGATCGAGGTCGGCCGGTCCGGTGGCGGATCGGCCACCGTGTCGGTCGGCCTCGACGGCGTCCCCGCTCCCGACGCGGCCGGTGGCGCCAAGCAGGGCAACACCGCCGCGCCCGCCCCGCAGACCCAGGGTGAGGAGGGCGCTCCCGTCTCCGAAAAGGGCTCCGACGTCGGCACGCCCGCTGCGTCGCGGCAGGCGAAGGACAAGGACCTGGCGGAGACCGGCGGCAGCTCCACCACCCCGCTGATCGCCGGAATCGGCGCCGCGCTGGCCTGCGTCGGCGGCGTGTTCCTTTACACGGTGCGCCGCCGCGGACGCCGTAGCGCGTAGTCACCAGTCGCCGTCCGGCTTCGGCCGGTCGAGATGCGGACCTGCCGCCTGCCCCTGTGGGCCGACGACTTCGGCGTCGGCCCCACAGGCTGCGAGCACGGTCCGGATCAGTGGCGACGGGCGACTGGTGGGTCGACCCCGATCGGCAGGTTTCCATCAAGTCGGTCACGGGGCTCGCGACGTTCGAGCAGACTCGGTCCGTGCTGACGAATCTCCCGAACGAGACGACACAGTTTGTAGGCCGGACCGATGAGCTCGCCGAGCTCGCGGCGGCCCTTGAGGAACCCGGCCTGGTGACGGTCGTTGGCGGGGCAGGCATGGGCAAGTCACGGCTGGCGCTGCGGACCGTGCGCAGCCGCGACTGGGCAGGATTCACCGCTGTGTGCTGGACGGATCTATGGCCTTTGCTCGGGGACGAGCTGCTGACCGCCTCCGTCGCGGACGCGCTGAACCTCTCGGACCACACGTCGCGCACTCTGGCGGAGGTCGTGCGCCACTGGATCGCGGACCAGCGCGTGCTGTTGGTCCTGGACTCCTGTGAGCATCTCGTCGAAGCGACCCGGGACCTCGTGGCGAGCCTCCTGAGCGCTTGCCCTCGTCTCACGGTGCTCGTCACGAGCAGGGAGCCCCTGGACGTGGAGGGCGAGAGAGTGGTCGGCCTGGGGCCGCTCGACCCGGCGACCGAAGCTCTCGCACTCTTCGAGTCGCGAGCCGCCACCGTGGGCCGCCCGCTGCGAGACATGACGGACCGCCTTCTGGTGGAGCGCTTGTGCGCCCATTTGGAAGGTGTACCGCTGGCCCTGGAGTTGGCCGCCGGCTTGCTGCACAGCCGGACTCTTGAGGAGACTTGGGAGTTGGCCGAGGCCGGGCTGGACGCCTTGGAGCAGCCGGGCCTGCGTCCGTCCCGGCACAGCGCACTGCGCACGGCCGTGGGGTGGAGCCACGAACTGTGCCGGCCCGCCGAACGCCTCTTGTGGGCGCGGCTCTCGGTGTTCCCGGGGGCGTTCGACGCCGAGCTCGCAGGGACCGTGTGCGTCGGCGGGCCGCTGACAGCACAGGTGTTGAGTGACGCGCTGGCCGGGCTCGTGCGCAAGTCCGTGGTCACAGCGGTCGACGGCAGGTATCGCATGCTGGACTCCGTGCGTGCCTACGGCCGCATGTGGCTCCGTGAACTGGGCGAAGAGACAACCGTGGCCGCAGGACACGCGGCGATACTGCTGGAGACGACCGCTCGCGCGAGGGGCGAATGGATGGGCTCGGCACAACAGTACTGGTATGCCCGTATGCGGGATCTCTACCGCGATGTCTGTGCCGCAATGGAGTTCCTGCTGCGTTCCCACAGTACGGAGGCGCTTGAACTCCTGGGCAACGTCGCCTTCTTCTGGGTCTGCTCGGGCCACCTGCATGACGTGGCGCACTTCGCACAGCTCAGCCTCCCCCTCACGTCGGACTCGGACCCGCGGCGGGCACGTGGGCTGTGGTCCTTGGGCCTGGCCCGGATTCTGCAGGGTCAGCATGCGCAAGGGCGTCGTCTCGCGGGCGAGAGCCTGCAGGCCGCCTTCGGCGCCGGTGATGCAGAAGGCGTACGACAGGCCGCCTATCTCGAAGGGCTGGTCGCCCTCCTGGACGGTGCGCCGATCGAGGCCCTCGACCGGGCCGATGAGGCCCTGCGCAGGCAAGTGCCCATGCCGCGCGACGCCGACGGAGGGGCGACGGACAGGCCGGCAGCTCCCCTCACGGTCGGCGAGAATCTGTGCCGGCTTGTTCGCGTTTTTGCCCTCACAGGAGCCAGGCGCTTCAACGAGGCACGCCAAGAAGCAGAGGCCCTGCGCCACTTCTGCGTGCGGTCGCGGGAGTACTGGACCCGCTCCTATCTGGACTACCAGCTGGCCCTGATCGCCTTGTTCGAGGGGCGGCCCGATGAGGCGGGGGCTCATGCACGCGACATGCTGGATGCGAAGCGGCGCATCGGGGACCAGTTCGGTATCGCGATGGGCCTCGACCTGTTGGCCGCGAGTTGGTCTGCGCAGGGCGACCCCGGTCGGGCCGTTTCGGCGATCGGTGCGAGCAACCAGTTCTGGAACGCGGTCGGTCTGCTCCGGCGCGGAACCCCCGATGCCTTGCCGCTGTGCGAAAGCACCCGGGCTCAGGCCAGGGAGCTCCTGGGGGACGCGGAGTATGGCGAACGACTGCGCCGTGCCCGGTCCATCGCGCCGGAAGCCCTGCTGCACACCGTTCTCGAACAAGGCAGGACACGGTGAAGACGCGTCAGGGCGTTCGTACACCGTGATGGCGCGCATCTCAGCCGGCTCGACGCGGCCTCACCACCGACCCTCCGCGCGGTGAGTTCCTGGACAGCTAGGGCGTGTTTCGGAAGTCCCGCCATCCGTGCGCGTTGTGCGGCCAGCTCCCCTCGGTCGTGGAGTCGGTCTGCTCGTCGGACACCTTGTCGGCCACGGAGATTCCGCCGTCCTTCTGGACGCCGGTACGCATCTCTGAAGTCCCGTCGCCCATGGACTGCACGATCAGGAGCTCTGCCCTGCCGTCGTGGTCCTGGTCGGATGCACGGACACCGTCGACGAACGTCTTGCTGCCGATGCGGATGTTCCCGGTCCGCTCACTGGTCAGGTCGCGGGCGAGCGGCCCGTAGTGGACCTCGTGAACGAGCATGGCTTCCCGAGGCGAATCGCCTATTCCGTCCTGGCTGTAGAAGACGGCGAGGTCGACATACCCGTCGCCGTCGAAGTCGCCGACGCTGCCCCGCGTCGTCATGTCCTCGAGGATGGCCCCGCGCAGCTTCGCCCAGGTGCCGCGGACGTCGCCGACGTCGGCCTTGTCGCCGTCGCTGAACACCACGGAGCTGACACCGTCGTGATCCGGATCGTTGATCGCCCCCGCGAGCACCAGAACGACCGCGAGCGCTCGGACGAGGCCGCGGTGGCGCGAGCCCTGCCGGAGCAGTGAGGCGAACACGTTTCCTGGAGCCGGCATGCCCGGACCCTAGCGGTGGCGGTCCCGCGTCTGGCAGGGGGTGTTTCCAACGATGCCGCCAGCAGTGATACAGATCACATGAAATAACTGCCGCGACCCGCGTAATGCAGCGCCACATGGGTGGTCTCACGCCACAAGGGCCACACCCGCCCTTGTAGCCCAGACGTCCCATCGGAGCCCCCTCATGTACATCACACTGGAGCTGTCCACCAGTGCCCGCACCGTCACCATGGACGGTCGACCGCCCTTCACTCGCACCCACACGGCGATCTACGGAGGGGCGGTATGAATGCGGCGCGCACCTACGTCCTGGGGCAGCGCCTGCGGCAGATCCGTCAGGAACAAGGAGTGCCGCTGGGGCAGGCGGCCGCGACGGCGGGGATCTCCCGGTTGTGGGCGGCCCAGATAGAGGGTGGCGAGATACTCGACCTGGAGACGATGGAGCTCTACGCGGAGGGTCTGGGCGCCCGGGTCACCGTCACCGTCGACTATGAGCCGAAGGCTGTACGGTCCACCGGGTTGTACGCGATGCCGACGCAGCGGTGAGGGCGACGCAGCGGTGAGGGCGGCCGGTGCGTTACGACGTGGAACATCCCGCGCCGACTCTCCGGAATGAAGCTGCCGGGGCCGGCGCGGGATGTTCACCGCACGGGGGTGTGCGTCAGCGGCAGTAGTTGCCGAACGCCGGGTTGAGCAGGCCGACGAGGTTGACGCTGTTGCCACAGGCGTTGACCGGGACGTGGACAGGGATCTGGGTCACGTTGCCGGAGACCACACCCGGCGAGTTCTGAGCCACGCCAAACGGGTCGGTGTCGGCGGAGGCCATGCCGGCGGTTCCGAGGACGGCGACACCGGCCGCGGCTGCCGCGAGACCCAGCTTGATCATGGGCTTCATGAAGACTCCTTGAGGTCGACGAAGGAATGACGGGTTCACATCCCGTCGTCATCCAGACACTCACAGTTTCCGCCGGTTCGCCTCTCGGCGGGGTCCGACCCCCTCGGCTCAGGCGGTCGCGATACCCGGGTCGCTGACTCCCGGCGCCCCGTTCTCCACGTGCCCTGCCAGCCGGCGCAGATACCCGGTGACACCCTCCGCGGCCACCGTCAGGTCGTACCAGCGACGGGTCCCCTTGAGGTCGACGGTGTGCCGGGCCGTGCTGACCGCGGGCACGGTGTACGTCTGCGCGGCACCGCCGTACCCGTTGGTGACGGTGAGTCGGACGGCCGCCGACGTCGGGTTCAGCAGGGTGAGTTGGAGGTTGCCGGTGCTCGCGTCGTGGCGCGCGGTCACCTCGGGGCCCGCGGTCTTGTTGTCGCCCTGGAAGGAACGCAGGAAACCGTTCGGGCCGTGCACGGTCAGGTCGTAACGGCCCTTGGAGTACTGCGAGTTCCAGCTGTCCGCGATCGACTTCCCGGCCTCTGCCGTGTACGTCCAGGGGCCGTCGCCGCGGCTGAGCGAGCGGACCTGGAAGGCGGCTCCGGCCTGCTCGCCGCCGCTGAAGGTGAGCCGGTACTTGCCGGTCGCGAGGTCGGCCACGCCGTCGACGTACGGGGCGTAGGCGAGCGGGCGGCTGGGGCGGGAGCCGGCCTCCTGGCGGGGCAACTCGCCCTGTGCGGGCGGCTTCGGGACGTAGCTGGGGTGACGGTCGCGGTCCGGCGGCGCGTAGCCGGAGGTGTCGGGCAGCTCGGCCGGGTCGGTCACCTTGAGGGAGAAGTCGAAGGCCGAGGTGAGGTCGCCGCAGATGGCGCGGCGCCACGGCGAGATGTTGGTCTCCTCCACCCCGAACCGCTGCTCCATGAACCGCAGGATCGAGGTGTGGTCGAAGGTCTCCGAGCACACGTAGCCGCCGGTGGACCAGGGCGACACGACGACCATGGGGACGCGCTGGCCGAGCCCATAGGGGCCGGCGGCGCGCGTTCCACCGGGGTAGTAGTCGAGCTTGGTGTCGACGGTGGACAGGCCCTGGTCCGCGGACGCCGGCGGGTAGGGCGGCACGACGTGGTCGAAGTAGCCGTCGTTCTCGTCGTAGGTGACGAACAGCGCGGTCTTGCTCCACACGTCGGGGTTCGAGGTGAGGGCGTCGAGGACCTGGGAGATGTACCAGGCGCCGTAGTTCGCGGGCCAGTTGGGGTGCTCGGAGAACGCCTCGGGTGCGGCGATCCAGGAGATCTGCGGGAGCTTGCCGGCCTTCACGTCGGCCTTGAGGACGTCGAAGTAGCCGTCGCCCTCCTTGGCGTTGGTGCCGGTGCGCGCCTTGTCGAAGAGCGGGTCACCGGGCTTGGCGTTGCGGAAGTTGTTGAAGTAGAGGAGCGAGTTGTCGCCGTAATTGCCGCGGTAGGCGTCGTCGATCCAGCCCCAGCCGCCGCCGGCGTCGAGGCCGTCGCCGATGTCCTGGTAGATCTTCCAGGAGACGCCCGCCTTCTCCAGGCGCTCGGCGTACGTCGTCCAGCCGTAGCCCGCCTCCTCGTTGCCGAGGACGGGGCCGCCGCCGGTGCCGTCGTTGCCGACGTAACCGCTCAGCATGTAGTAGCGGTTGGGGTCGGTCGCGCCCATGAACGAGCAGTGGTAGTCGTCGCAGACGGTGAACCGGTCGGCGAGGGCGTGGTGGAAGGGGATGTCGTCCCGGTTCAGGTACGCCATCGTGCCCGTGCTCTTGGCGGCGATCCAGTTGTCGTACCTGCCGGCGGCGAAGGCGCTGTGGCCGCCGGCCCAGTCGTGGTCGAGGCCCGCGATGAACTTCATGCCGAGGTCGTCGGCGTCCGGGTGGTAGGGCAGGGTCTCCTTGCCGGCGCTGGACTGGTGCCAGACCGGCTTGCCGCTGGGCAGGGTGACCGGGCGCGGGTCACCGAAGCCGCGGACGCCCTTCAGAGTGCCGAAGTAGTGGTCGAAGGACCGGTTCTCCTGCATGAGCACCACGATGTGCTCGATGTCCCGGACGGTGCCGCTGCGGCGGGCAGCGGGGATGGCGGCCGCGCGGTCGATGGAGCCGTTCAGCGCCGTGACGGCGGCGGTGGCTCCGGCTATCTGCAGGAAGCGGCGCCGGTTGAATGCGGTCATGGGTGGGGGGTTCTCCTGTTCTGCGGTGGTGACAAGTCGGGCCGTCGTGCGAGAAGCAGGGGAAGGACATCACCGATGTCGTCGGCGCCGACCGGCAGTTCAAGAGACGCCCACGTCAAGCCGTCCGACAGGCCCTGCGCGCAGTCCGGCATGTGCTCGTCCTTCGGCGAGAGAGAGCAGGTCGAGATCGTTCTTACGCGAATCGACAGACATGATCAAGGTGCTGCGCCAACACGACGAGGCGGGAAACCGTCGCGGAGTTGAACAGGCTCCTGCCGCCGAGGCGCCTCAGGTGTCGGTCTCGTCGGCGCGGCGACGCGAGGCGTCGACGACCTGCTGCAGGGCGGCGACATGGGTCTCCAGGGCGCCGCGGCCCGCGTCGCTCAAACTCACCCAGGTTCGCGGCCGCTTGCCGACGTAGCCCTTCTTGACGTCGACGTACCCCTTCGCCTCCAACGTGCTGACCTGCTTGGACAGGGCGGACGCCGAGACGCCGGCCTCCTCGCGGAGCCAGCCGAACTCGGCCCAGTCCACGCCCGCCAGCAGCGACACGATCGTCAGCCGCGTCGGGTCGAGGAGGACGGCGTCGTACTCAAATGTGGCCATTGAGGGCGCTTCCCGCGGTGTGCCGCTCGCGCGTCGCCGTCGACGCCAGTGCGCGCTGCATCCGTCCACCGAAGAAGATCAGCGCGCCGCCCAGCACCACGCCGAGCGCCGTCCGCCAGTACGGGACGTGCACGCCGAGGTCCGGCTGGAGCAGGGCGACCGCGATGCCGAGCGCGAGGGCCGCGAGGAGCACCACCCGCGAGATCAGGGCGAAGCGGCCGGAGATCTCACTCCGGCGCAGCCGCGCACGCTGTCCGAGCAGCGCCGAGCCGCGGCGGGTGTTGAGCAGGACGTAATAGGCGATGGCCAGCGCCGAGAAGGCGGGCGTGGTCCAGCCGGCCACATCGGAACCGAAGAAGTCGGGGGCGGCGAGCACCGCGAAGGTCAGGACGCCGAACACCATGTCCACCCAGCGTGCCGTGCCGGTGCCGTCGTGGGCCTGGGCGCGGCGTTGCTCGATGCCGTGCAGCGCCTGGGCCGCCTTGGCGGCCTCGTCGGGTGCGGGCTCATGGGACTTGTGAGGCTCGGACATGGGGACCTCCATCGATGTGCGCCAACAGAACTTGTTTCCTGAGAGGAAAGTAGTTTCTCGGGCGTCGGTCGTCAAGCGATGGGCGCTCACCCCTGCGGGCCTCGTTCGTCCCTGACGTTTCGCATTTCGGCGAACCGGCCATGCCGGCCCGTACGCGAGCCGCACCGTAGCGGCAGGTGCACACCTGTCCGGTTCGCTGACCGAGGAGGTCGCGTGCGACGTCAAGCGAGTACGACATGGGCTGGAGCAAGCACGAGTACGCCCGCCTCGACCTCACTCTGTGGGGTGCGCTGAAGTCCCTGCCCCGCCTGGAGGGACACACCATCACCCTTGCGTGGGGCAGGGCATCGCGGCCACGCTGAAGCTGCTCGCGGTCAACGCCGCCCTGCACGCGGTGCTCGCGGCGGGTGCCGATGTGCGCGGCCTGCGCGCCACACTGCCCGCGGGGGCCCTGCTCGTGGCCGTCAGCAGCGTCAACGCCGTCCTGGCATCGTGGTCGACCTCGGTCGCGGGAAGCCTGGAGCCCAAGGTCGAACGGGCCGCGGCGGAGCAGTACTTGGCGGGCCGCGAGCGCGTCGAGATGGCGGCGATCGAGGACGGCGCGTTCCGTGAGTTGATCGACCGGGCGCAGTACGGGGCCAACGAGGCGCGGCACATGATCGGTTCCAGTGTCGCTGCGATCAACAGTGTGTTCTCGCTGATCGCCTCCGGCGGGGTACTGCTCGCGCTCAACCCGGTGCTGCTGCCGATGCTGGTGCTGATCGTGGCGCCGCGGGGCTGGGGCGTGATGCGGGTGGCCCAGCAGCGGTACCTCTCGACCATGACCTGGATCGAGCACCTGCGGGCGAGCCGCGTGCTGTCCAGCCTCCTCACCTCGGTCACGGCCGCGTTGGAGGTGCGCGTCCATGGCGTGGGCGGCTTCCTGCTGCGGCCCTTCCACCGGATGTCGCACACCGCCGAGTCCGAGCAGGAGCGTCTGGCCAAGGACAAGGCCCGTACCGAACTGGCCGCCTCCGCCCTCCAGGGGGTCGGCTATCTGCTGACCTTTCTGCTGATGATCGGCCTGTGCCTGTCGGGGCGTATGAGCGTGGCCGCCTTCGGCACCGCCGCCATGGCGCTCAACTCGGGCTCCGCCGGGATCGGCGCCCTGGTCAACACCATGAGCCAACTCCACGAGCAGTCCCTGTACGTCCACGACCTGGCCGACTTCCTCGTGAAGGCCGGCGACTGGGCCATCCCGGACGGCGGCCTCCCCCTCCCCGACCGGCCCCGGTCCATCCGCCTGGACGGGGTCGGCTTCCGCTATCCCGGCCGCGACGAGCCGGCGCTCTCGGATGTCCCCTTCACCATCCCCCTGGGCAGCGTCATCGCGCTGGTCGGACCCAACGGCTCCGGAAAGTCGACCCTGGTCCGCCTTGTTGTGCGGACTTCATCTGCCCGGGGAGGGGCGCATCCACTGGGACGACATCGATATCGCCGAAGCCGACCGGGCGCAGCTGTTCGCCCACGTCAGCCTGCTCACGCAGAGCTCCGAACGCTGGCCGTTCACGGCCGCGGCGAACATTCGCATCGGCCAGCCAGACCGCGAAACCCTCGACGACGAGCTGCACACCTCGGCCTAGTACGCGGGCGCGGACCGTGACATCGCGGCGCTCCCCCGCGGCATGAACACGCTGCTGGGCAAGGAGTTCCGTGGCGGAAGCGATCTCTCCGGCGGCCAGTGGCAGAAGACCGGTCTGGCTCGCGCGCACTCCCGGGACGCCTGCATGATCATCGTGGACGAGCCGACGTCGGCGCTCGACCCGGACGCCGAGCAGCGTGCCTTCGACCAGATCCTCGGGCTCGCGGGACCGGACCGCATCATCGTCCTGGTCACGCACCGGATGGCCGCGGTCCGGCATGCCGACCGCATCTTCGTCCTGCACGAGGGCCGCCTGATCGAGCAGGGCAGTCACGCCGAACCGTTCGCCGCCGAGCCCATGAGCCGCTATGCACGGATGTACCGGCTCCAGGCGGAACAGTACGAACACCTCCCCCACCGCCCCGGCTGACGTCGAGTCAGGCCCGGTCCGTACCGCCATCCGCCGCCAGGCGCGTGAGCCACTCACGCAGCAGGCTCTGCTCGGCCTCGCTGAGGACATCCACCTTGCCGGTGCCGGTGCCGGTGTCCCTATCGGGCAGCGCGGCGCGCAGGGCTCGGGCGGCCGGGGCAGGGCCGGACTCCGCGGCGGAGAAGACGGGTTCGGCGCGGGTGACGGCAGCGATCATGGATTCGCGCAGGACGGTCAGCAGCGCCGGGTCGCGGCGTTCCGCCGGGGTGGCCTGCCAGGTGATGACGGCGCCCTGACCGGTGGCCTGGATGATCTGCGCCGCCAGCTCCTCGTCGACCCGCAGCCATCCCGCGGCGGCGAGCCTGCGGACCCGGCCGTGGAGGATCTCCAGGCCCGCGTGGTGCGCCACGTCCGCCTCCCGGCCGGTGGACCTGTTCATCACCGCGTACAGCTCGGGGCGCGAGACCCCGAACTCCACGACCATGTCCCAGCCGCGTCGCAACTCCTCCACCGGATCCTGCGGCGCGGGGTCGAGGTGTGCGCGCTTGCTCTCCAGGAACTGGTCGTAGCCGTGCTCGGCGACCGCTTCCAGGAGTCCGTCCTTGTCCCCGAAGAGCCGGTAGATCGCCGGCGGCTGCATCCCGGCCGCGGCGGCGACCGCGCGGGTGCTCACCGCGTCCGGCCCTCCGCGCTCCAGCAGCTCGACGGCCGCTTCGACGATGCGGGTGCGGGGGCTATCTGCGGTGTCACGAGGAGGCATATATCAACGATATCGACTTTTTGCTTCCATCGCTATTTCCAGTGTTACCGTGGCAGTGATTCCACCGGAAACGCCATCGGAAGCATCACCGGCAACAACATTTGGGAGACCCCTGTGATCATCGTGACCGGAGCCACCGGAAAGCTCGGCCGCCGCATCGTCGAGCGCCTCCTGGACCGCGTCCCCGCCGAGCGCGTCGGCGTCAGCGTCCGCGACCCCCGCAAGGCCCAGGACTTCGCCGACCGCGACGTCCGCGTGCGACAGGGCAGCTTCGACGACCCCGGCTCCCTCGTGCACGCCTTCGAAGGCGCCGAGCAGCTGCTTCTCGTCTCCCTCGACCGCATCGGCGAGGAGTGCGTCGCAGGCCACCGCACCGCCATCGACGCCGCCGTGAAGGCCGGCGTCGGCCGCATCCTCTACACCAGCCAGATGGGCGCCGCCCACGACTCGCTCTTCCAGTCGTGCCGCGACCACGCGAGGACCGAGGACCTGCTGCGCGCCACCGGCCTGCCCTGGACCTCGCTGCGCAACGGCTTCTACGCCGCCAGCGCCCTGCAATTCCTGGAGCCCGCCCGCCACAGCGGCGACGTAGCGCTGCCCGCGGACGGCCCCGTCGCGTGGACCGGCCACGACGACCTCGCCGAGGCCACCGCCGCGATCCTCACCGACGAGGGCCGCTTCGAGGGGCCCACCCCGCCGCTCACCGGTCCGGCGGCGCTCGACTTCGACGCTGTCGCCGGGCTCGCGTCCCGGGCCGCCGGACGCCCCTTCACGCGCACCGTCGTCCCGGACGACACCTTCCGTGAGCAGTCCCTGGCGCACGGCGCGCCCGCTCCGATGGTCGACCTGATGCTGAGCATCTTCGCGGCGGCGCGGGGCGGCGAGTTCAGCGCCGTCGACCCGACGCTCCCCGAGCTGCTCGGCCGTCGGCCCGCGGACTTCCGCACCCTGCTGGACGGTGCCTGGGCCGAATAGAACCGCGGGAGTGCAACGGCGACCCGAGCGCGCACAACGCGGCATCACTCAATCAACATAAGTAAAATGCGCACCAGTTGAGAGCCCTCGGGACCGACACCGATATAAGGAGTCGTTCATGCGCGCACGACACCGTGCCGCTCTGGTCGCCACTCTGGCCGCCGCGTTGATCGCCCTGCTCGCCGGCCTGGTCAGCGCGACACAGGCCACCGCGGAGAAGTCCGCACCGGCCTCCGCGCAGAAGCCGGCGCAGGCCGCGGCCGCATCGAGCACCTTCCGCAATCCGCTCAACACCGGCCCGGACCCGTTCCTTTCCTACGCGAACGGGGCCTACCACCTCACCACCACCCAGGGCGGCGGCATCAAGATGTGGAGCTCGCCCTCCCTGGCCACGCTGCTCGACGCCGACCCGAAGACGGTGTGGACGGACACCGACACCTCGCGGAGCCAGCACATCTGGGCGCCGGAGTTCTACCGCTCCGGCGAGCGCTGGTACATGTACTACACGGCCGACGACGGCACGGACGAGCACCACCGCCTCTACGTCCTGGAGTCGGCGGGTGACGATCCCACGGGCCCGTACCACTTCAAGGCGAAGCTCACCCCGCCCAACCACAAAGACGACTTCGCGATCGACCCGGGCATCCTCCAGCGCGACGGCAAGCTCTATCTCGCGTACAGCGGCATCAACCAGTACCAGCACAACGGCCTCAACATCGCGCCGATGTCGAACCCGTACACCGTCTCGGGCGACGCGGTCGCCATCGACGGCGCGGGCGGCTGCCCGGAGGTCCGCGAGGGCCCGGAGTTCCTCAACCGCAACGGCCGTACGTGGATGACGTATTCGACCTGCGACACGGGCAAGCCCGACTACCAGGTATGGATGATGTCCCTTGCGGACGGCGCCGATCCGCTGGTTCCCGGCAACTGGAAGCAGCACGACGGGCCGGTCTTCAAGCGCGCCGACGACCGCGGTGTGTTCGGCCCCGGCCACCACGCCTTCTTCAAGTCCCCCGACGGCAAGGAGGACTGGCTGATCTACCACGCCAAGACCACGTCGACGAACACCTACAGCAACCGCACGACCCGCGCCCAGAAGATCAGTTGGAACGCGGACGGCAGCCCGAACCTCGGCACACCACTCGCCCTCGGCGCCACCCAGGACCTGCCCTCCGGCGACCCCGGTTCGGGCAACCACTGGATCAACGACGACAGCCGCTCCAGCGGATCCGGCTCCGTCAAGTACACCGGCACGTGGAACTCCGGTGCGGGCTGCGCGGCGCAGTGCTTCTGGGGCGACGACCACTGGAGCGACAAGGCGGGCAACACCGCGACGTACTCCTTCACCGGCACCCGGATCGCCCTGCTGTCCGTGCAGGACACGGGCAACGGCATCGCCGCGATCAGCGTCGACGGCGGCCCCGAGCAGCGCGTCGACTTCTACGGCGCCATCCGCACCGGCGAAACCCTCCAGTACCTCAGCCCCCGCCTCGCGAACGGCCCGCACACACTCCGGGTCCGGGTGACCGGCGACCGGAGCGCGTCCTCTTCGGGCTCGTTCGTGAGCGTGGACCGGGCGGAGGTCTATACGGACTGAGGCCCGGCCTTCGGGACAAGCGCCTACCCCGCGGTCCTCACGCCTCGTCCCGGCCGAGGAAGAAGTTCCCTCCGGCGGCGGCCGCAAGGTCGGGGCCGAGGGCGGCCGCCGGGGTGTGGGCGCCGGGCACGCCTTCGCCGCGGGCGAGCCGCGCGGCCGCTTCGGCGGCGACTGCGGCCGTGTAGTCCATGGCATCGTCGGCGCGCAGCCAGCCTTCGCGGCGGGTGCCGTCGGACCAGTCGACGACCGCGTGCCCCCAGGAGTGCCGCCGGGGACGGGGCGCCGCCTTGATCCTCATGCCTGCCATGCGTTGGACCGCGAAGCGCCGCACGGCCGGGATGGACAGCAGCCTTCCAGCCAGGGGCAGCACGGCCCGCGCGACGGGTGACGTCGGGGCCAGGGCCGTGGTGACGGTGACGTCGGGCGCCCCACTGGATCGGTACGCGGCCAGCAGCTCTCCCGAGGGGGCACCCGCGGACTTGACGGACTCCCCGTCGGGTGGCACAAGCACCTGTGGCGCCGCGCCCAGCCTCGTCCCGACCATGCGGCCACGGCTGTACGCCCGCCCGCCGGTCGTCAGGGCGTCGACGATCGAGGCCGCGAAGGCGGCGCCGACGACACCTCCGTCGAGGGCCACGGAGCCCAGCGCGTCGACCCGTACGCGATCCGGGGTGGGACGTCCCTCGCACAGTTTCACCACGACGGCCTCGGTCGCCAGGACGCCGAACCCGGCGCCCGTGATCAGCGTGCTGCCGGCTTCCACGGCGTCCTGGTGCAGGCCGAACAGCCGGGGCAGCGAGGTCAGGTCCGCCGCGAGGTCCAGATAGTGCCCACCGGGCAGGCAGGCACGAGCCACCGTGGTCGCCGTGTCGGCGTAGTCGCCGATGGTGTTGACGACGACGGAGGGCCGCCGCCGGGTGATCTCGGCGGCGATGCTGTCGGCACCGTCGGCGACGACCGTCCTCGCGTCGTGGTCGGCGGCGGCCTCGCGCAGCCGGTCGCCGTCACGCCCGACCAGCACCGGGTCGATCCCTTGCGCGACGAGACGCGCGGTGACGTCGCGTCCGATTCGGCCGGTGGCCCCCAGGATCCAGACCTCACCGGGGCCTTCGTGGCTCGCGTGGATCGTGGTGTCGGCCATGGGAGAACTCCTCTTCACGGCGGGGCCGGCCGGCGCGCTCGGGAAGTGGCACGCCCGGACCGACCGATGTCTCACTGTGTCATCACCGACTCTAGCACCGACGACACAGTGAGACATCGATTGCTATGCTCCGACCATGGCCAGATGGGATCCCGGCACGCAGGAGCGCCTGACGAAGGCAGCGCTCGAGCTCTTCACGGAGCGCGGATACGACGGCGTGACCGTGACGCACATCGCCGAGCGGGCCGGGATCACCCGACGCTCGTACTTTCGCTACTTCCCGGACAAACGCGAGGTGCTCTTCGCGGGTTCGGAGGAACTGCCGCCCGCGGTGGGTGAGGCCGTACGTGCCGTCGATGCGTCAACTCCCCCGCTCGCGGCGGCCTTTGAGGCGCTCACCGCGGTCGGCTCGCTCCTCGTCGAACGCATCGAGAACGCGGCCGAACGCCGTGCGGTCATCGACGCGAGCCCCGAACTCCAGGAGCGCGACCGCACCAAGCTCGCCGAGATTTCCGCCGCGGTCCGTGTCGCACTCGCCCACCGCGGCACGGACGACGGGACCGCACGACTGGTGGCCCAGATCGCGACGGTGACCTTCGAGAACGCCTTCGTACGCTGGGTCGACGCACGCGGCGAAGAAGACTTCGTCACCTGCCTCCACGCGGTGAGCACGTCACTCCGAGACTCGATCACCGCAGAGGCCGAAGCGCGTCCGACGTCAGACCCCCGCCCCCGACACCACCGGTGAGTCCGTCCGGTCAGCCACCGAACCGTCCGTCGCCGTCTTCGGGATCGGCTGGTCGTGGCGGAGGGACTTCCAGACCTGGTGTGAGGCCTTTTCGAGGGGCAGGACGCGGCCCGCGTCCTGCGTGTCGTAGGTGACCGGAAGTGTGGCCATGTGGGTGCGGTCGGGGCTGATGCCCTTCAACTCCTTGGCGAGGCCGAGGAGTTTGTCGGCGGAGGCCAGTTCGGAGTCCGCGCTGATGGTCTTCGTCGCCGTGTCCGCGAGGGCGTAGGACTTGCTCGGGCTGCCGAGCGGGTCGACCGTGTCGGCCCGGTGGATCAGGGCCTTGATGAACGCCTGTTGGAGCTGGATGCGGCCCAGGTCGCTGCCGTCGCCCACGCCGTGCCGGGTGCGGACGAGCGCGAGCGCGTCCTTGCCCTTCAGGCGGTGCTTTCCGGAGTCCAGGGAGAGGCCGCTGTTGCTGTCGTGGATGGCGTTGCGGGTGGTGATGTCCACGCCGCCGAGTTCGTCGATCAGTTTTTGGAAGCCCTTGAAGTCGACTTCGAGGTAGTGGTCCATGCGGACGCCCGACATCTTCTCGACCGTCTTCACGGTGCAGGCGGGCCCGCCCAGCGCGTACGAGGAGTTGAACACGGCCTTGTGGGCCGCTTGGACGTCGCCGTGCGAGGTCTTGCAGGTGTGGCGGTCGACCTCGGTGTCGCGCGGGATGCTGACGACCGATGCCTTCTTGTGGGTCTTGTCGACGTGCAGGACCATCGCCGTGTCCGCGCGGGCGCCCATGACGCCGCTGCCGTACTCGCCGTGGGTTCCCGCCCGGGAGTCGGAGCCGAGCAGGAGGATGTTCATCGCGCCGCCGTCGCGCTGTTCGTCCGGGCGGTTGGAGCCGAGGGCGGCGTCCACGTCCGTGCCCTTGATGTTGCCGTTGAGGTGCTGCCAGGCGTAGGCCACGCCGCCGCCACCGACCAGGGTCAGACCCAGGGCGCCACCCGCGATCCAGCGCAGCGCGCGCTTGCGCTTGCGGTGCCGGGAGCGGCGCAGTCGGGCGGGGCCGTAGGCGGGCACTGCGGGCGCCGCGGGTTCGTCCGCCGGGTGCGCCTGGTGCTCGTTCCCGCTCTCGTGCGGCATGGGGAATTCCTCACTGATGGTGCTACGTGCTAGGTGCTGCTCGGTGCTCGCTGACCAGTGGCTCAGTAAGCGGAGTCGACGTTGTCGATGGAGCCGTAGCGGTCGGCGGCGTAGTTGGCGGCCGCGGTGATGTTGGCGACCGGGTCCGTCAGGTCGTTGGCCGTGCCGCCGACGTGGTACCGGTCGAAGGTGGGCTGGATAACCTGGAGCAGGCCCTTGGACGGGATGCCGTTCTGGGCGTTGACGTCCCAGCCGTTCTCGGCGTTCGGGTTGCCGGAGGACTCGCGCATGATGTTGCGGTGCAGGCCCTCGTACGAACCCGGGATGCCCTTGGACTTCATGATGTCGAGGGACTCACGGATCCAGCCGTCGAGGTTGTTGGAGTACGTCTTGGCGGGCGCCGCGGTCTTGGTCGTGGTGGCGGGCTTGGCGGGCGCGGTGTGCTCGGCCGCCTGCGCCGGAGACGACGGGACCAGGGTGAGTGCCGCGGCGGCGGCAGCCGCCGTGGCGACCCCGGCGACGGACATCCTGCGGACGCGGTCGGTGTGGCTGGCGGCGCGGGCAGGCATCGGGGCAAAGGCAAAGGGCATGAGCATGAGAGGGGAACTCCAACGGTTCTACGGGGGCGACACGAAGTGCGTCGTGCGCGATGAGCCGGTTCCAGTGCTTGCCGGACACTCCGGCCGGCCCCGGCTGCTGGGGACTCACTCAGGGGTAGCGGCGAGCGGCTCCGGGACGCAAAGGTGTGACGTACTACCCGGGTACGCAGAACCGGCGGATCGGACACTTCGGACAGGCCCCGGGTGGCGGCCTCGCACGCCGGCCGGGATTACTACCGCGCTTAGCATGTGCCGTGGCTCATATGGGTGGGCTCACAGCCGGAGCGGCCCGCCGGGCCTGTTTGCCACCAGCTTCGGTGGCGGCCGGCGACTCCCGGCGTTCACACCACTTCCACCTCGGCGTGTACAACCAGTCACCTCCCTCAGCGGTCTGCTGTGATGACGCTGCGCCGCATTCCGCAGGGAATCCCGGCGCACCGGCACCACGGCGACAGGACAACGGGAGTGTGTGTGAACAGCATGAGACGGCAACGGTTGCTCGCGGCGTGCGCGACGGCGCTGGCGGTGACGGGAGGGACGCTGCTGGTCGCGGGACCGGCGCAGTCCGAACCCCGGGCCGCGGCGCCCCGCGCGGGTGACTTCGACGGCGACGGCTTCGGCGACCTCGCGGTGGGCGCGCCGGAGGGGACGATCGCCGGGTTCGCGAAGGCCGGCTACGTCTCGGTGGCGTACGGCACCGCTCAGGGCGTGCGCACCACTCGCCACAAGGGCATCACCCAGCGCACCGCGGGCATCCCCGGCACCCCGGAGGCGGGCGACCGGTTCGGTTCGGCGACGGCCGTCGGGGACGTGGACGGCGACGGGTACGCGGACCTGGTCATCGGAGCGGGCGGGGAGGCGATCGGCTCCGTCAAGGGCGCCGGTTCGGTCACCGTCGTCTTCGGCGCGAAGGGCGGGCTCAGCGCGGACGCGATCGCCTTCCACGCCCCGACCCCGACGGCCCGTCAGGCCTTCGGCGACCAGCTGGCCGTCGGCGACTTCGACCACGACGGCCGCGCCGACATCGCGGTCGCGGCCGGGACGAAGGTGCAGGTGGTGAAGGGCGCAGCCAAGCTCCGCGACACCCCGACGCCTGCCATGAAGGCCCTCACCCCGCCCGGCGGCGGCGCCGGTACCGGCCAGATCGCGGCGGCCGACGTCAACGGCGACGGCTACACCGACCTCGCCACCGTCGCCTACATGGACGACGCGGCCGACGAGGGCACCCTCGGTGTCCTTGCCGGGTCGGCCGGCGGCCTCACCGGCACGACGCTGGGCAAGACGGGCCTGCCGTTCGCCGGGTACAGCATCGTCGCCGGTGATGTCACCGGCGACGGCAAGGACGACATCGTCGTGGACACCGGCTTCTCGGACGGCCCGGACGACTTCCTGCTGCGCATGTTCCCGGGCACCGCTTCGGGGATGGGCAAGGGCGTCGCGTACGGAGGTCAGGCGCAGCCCGGCGACGCCGGTGTCCTCGCCGACCTCGACGGCGACGGCCACGCCGACCTCGTCACCGCCGACACCACCGCGACCGACCCGGACGGCTTCAACAACGCGGGGGCGGTCACGGTCGTGCCCGGCGCCGACTCCGGCCTCGACGCGCGGGGCGCACACACCATCACCCTGGCCACGCCCGGTGTGACCGGCTCCAGCGAGGGCAACGACCTCTTTGGCTCCGCGGTGGCCGCCGGTGACTACGACGCGGACGGCACGGCCGACCTCACCGTCGGCGCACCCGGCAAGTACCTCGGCACCGGCGCGGTCAGCGTCATCCCCGGCTCGGCGGACGGCCCGACCGGAAAGGGCTCGATCCTCTTCACCCCCGAGGACCTGGACCACCCGGCGGCCAAGGCCCGCTTCGGCTCGTCCCTGGGCGCGACGACGCGACGCTGACGCCACCACGGATCGGTCCGGAGGATCCTCACCTCGCCCGCCGAGGCCTCACGGTGTGTGCCTCGGCGTGGGTGCCTCGGCGTGGGTGCCTCGGTGTGGGCGGCGGCCGGTCGCCAGCTCCCGCCCCGCGCCTACCGAAAGCCGAGGTCCGGATCCGTGCCGGTCAGCTCGCCACAGGCGACCCACAGGCGGGCGGCCACGTCCCGGTCGGTCATGTGCGCCGGGACGGGCTCACGCCGCGGTGTGCCGCGCAGTCCGAAGACCCGCGGCCCCCACAGCTGCCCTCCCTCCACCTCCGGATCGAGGACCGCGCGCACGACGGGCCGGGCTCCGGCCTCCTTGCCCTGCACCAGGAGTGCGGCGGGCAGGGCGCGCAGCCGCTCGCCGGGTGTCGTCACGGATACCGGCGGTCGGGACGGGGTGAGGGAGTCCAGGGCGCCGCCGGGGTGGGCCACCACGCTGAGGACGGTGCTGTTGGTGGCTCGCAGGCGGCGGTCGAGTTCGAAGCCGAAAGACATCTGGGCGAGTTTCGAGCGGCCGTAGGTGCGCTTGGGCCGGTAGTCCCGGGTCGATTGCAGATCGTCGAGGTCCAGTCGCTCGGAGCGCGCCGCGAAGCTGCCCACCGTCACGACGCGGCCCGCGGGCGCCGCCGAGAGGAGCGGGGCCAGCCACTGGGTCAGTGCGAAGTGGCCGAGGTGGTTGGTGGCGAACATGAGCTCGTGGCCGTCGGCGGTTTCCCTGCGGGGCGGGTCGTCGAGCGCGACGCCCGCGTTGTGGACCACCGCGTCGAGGCGGTCGAGGTCCAGCCTGTCCACGGCGGACTTGAGGGATGTCAGGTCGGCGAGGTCCAGTGCGAGGTGACTCGTGTGTGCGTCGGGGACGCACGAGCGGATCGAGGCCATGGCGGCGTCGGCCTTGGCCCGGTCACGGCTGCCGAGGACGACGTGGGCGCCGGTGGCGGCGAGCTGCTCGGCGGTGAAGTAGCCGATCCCGGCGTTTCCCCCGGTGACCAGGAAGGTGCGGCCATCGGCGGACGGCAGTCGGTGGACGTCCCACGGTCGGTGCTGGGATGCGGATGACACGGTGTCGGGCTCCTTGCGGTCCGGGGCGGTGTGCTCTGGGGAAGCACCCATGCGTCCAGACTGACAGGCGCTACCGACATATCGCCGACAGGTCTCCGACAGTCCGCGGGCCCGGACTTCGACGTCAACCGCACGGTAGGTGCTCGGTCGACGTCGCGGTCGGGGCCCGCGGAGTTGCCGATACGTAGGCGCTCAGCCCGCGACCTCGGCCCGACGATCCTCCGAGTCCGCACCGGCCTCCGCCTCGGCCGGTACGGACTGCGGGCCCGTACCGGTCCGGCGGCGGACGGCGAGGACGTAGACCACCGTGAGCAGCGCCAGCCAGACCGCACCGACCTCGAGCGCCACGCGCGTGCTCTCGTGGACGCCGAGCAGGACCAGCACGGCGGCCATGAACACGAGCGTGACGATCTGGGCGTAGGGCCAGAACGGCGCCGGGAACTTCAGGGCCGCGGACTCCTCGGCCGACATCGAGCTGCGGGCCTTCATGTGGGTGAGCATGATCATCACCCAGACGAAGACCGTGGCGAACGTCGCGATCGAGGAGATGATCAGGAAGATCTCGCCGGGCACGACGGCGTTCATCACGACGCCGAAGAGCAGGGCGCCGATCATGACGAGGGTGGTCACCCAGGGCACACCGTTGGCCGTCGTGCGGCGCATCGCGGCGGGGCCGTGGCCGCGCTCGGCGAGTCCGTACATCGTGCGGCCCGCGGCGAAGATGTCGCTGTTGATGGCGGACAGCGCGGCGGTCAGGACGACCACGTTGAGGACGGCGGCCGCGGACTTGAGACCGACCCCGGCGAAGATCTGCACGAAGGGGCTGCCCGAGTCGTCGATCTGCTGCCAGGGGGTGATCGACATGATCACGGCGAGGGTCAGGACGTAGAACAGGATGATGCGCAGCGGGATCGAGTTGACCGCGCCCGGGATCGTCTTCTCCGGGGACTGCGCCTCGCCGGCCGTGACGCCGATGATCTCGGTGCCGCCGAAGGCGAACATGACGATGGCGAAGGAGATCACGAAGCCGTCGATGCCACCCGCGAAGAAGCCGCCGTGGCTCCAGAGGTTGTCGAAGCCGACGTGGACGTGGCCGCTGCCGAGACCGAACGCGATGACCGCGATGCCGACGAGGATCATCGCGACGATGGCGACGATCTTCACGAGGGAGAGCCAGAACTCCAGCTCACCGAAGACCTTGACGCTGACGAGGTTGAGCGCGCCGACGATGACGACGGCGGCAAGCACCCAGATCCAGCGGGGCACGTCCGGGAACCAGAAGCCCATGTAGACGCCGATGGCGGTGACGTCGGCGACGGCCACGATGACCATCTCGAAGGCGTACGTCCAGCCGGTGACAAAGCCGGCCAGTGGCCCGAGGTACCGGTTCGCGTACTCGCCGAAGGAGCCGGCCGTGGGCGAGGCCACGGCCATCTCACCCAGGGATCTCAGGACGAGGAAGACGGCGGCGCCGCCGATCAGATAGGCGAGCAGGACGGCCGGGCCGCCCGCCTGGATGGACTCGGAGGAGCCGTAGAACAGCCCCGTGCCGATGGCGGAGCCGAGCGCGATGAAGCGGATGTGCCGCGAGTTGAGCCCACGGCTCAGGCCGGCCTTTTCGGTACGCAAACGAGTGTCTCCCTCTTCGGGGCGGGGCCGACGGACGTTCCGGATGACCTGTCGTCCTGGCTCCCAATGACGAACGGCAGCCTGTATATTCCTGTATATACAGGTCCGTCAAGAGGTGGTCCGATGAGTGAACACACGAGCAGTCCCGAACGACCCCCGGAACCACGTCGAGCGCGTCCCCGACAGTGGGACGCGCTCTGGACATCCTGCTGTACCCCGTCGGCCGACCTGGCCTGGTGCAAGCGGACACTCTAGCCGGTGACCTGCGCCTTTCGCGCTCGCGGGCCTACCACGGCAGGGTCAGTGCGTGGCGAACGCCCCTTCGAGGCGGTAGCGGGTGCCTGGATGGAGCAGCCGCGCGATGCTCACGAGGGCGTCCCGCGACCAGGTGCGGCGCTGGATCAGCAGACACGGCTCGGCCGGGCCGACGTCGAGGATCGCGCACTCCTCCGGCGAGGCCAGGACCGCTTCCACGATGTGCTCGCCGCGGCCGAGCGGCGCGACCTTCGACAGGAACGTGGACGGCGTCTGCAGCGTGAAGTCCTGCTCCAGGTAGCCGGGCGCGAAGGCCGGGTTGACGTACCGGTCCTCCAACTGGAGCGGCACCCCGTCCTCGTAGTGCACGACCTGTGAGCGGAAGACCGGCCGGCCCTTGCCGAGGCCGAGGTGAGCGCCGGTCCGCTCGTCGGCCTCCTCCTCGCCCAGGGACAGCACGCGGGCCGAGTAGCGGTGGCCGCGGTGGTGCACCTCGTCGGCGATGTTGTGGACCTCCAGGAGCGCGGAGCTGGCTTTGCGTTCGGCAACGAAGCTGCCGACGCCCATGACCCGGCGGATGAGTCCGTCGGCGGCGAGCTCGCGCAGTGCGCGGTTGACCGTCATCCGCGACAGGCCGAGCGCCTCGACGAACTGGCTCTCCGAGGGCAGGGCGTCGTCCTCCTGCCAGTGGCCGTCCCTGATCTGCCGCTCGACGAGCTCCTTGACGCGCTGGTACGCGGGCATGGCGCCGCTCGCGCCCCGCTCGTACCAGCGGGCCAGCTCGGCCTGGTCCACCGTCACATCGCCCACTGTCCTCGCCATCCACTCCCCCGCTACCGGCTTCTGCTGACTACAGCGAATCCTATGGGGGCAGCACGGAGCCGCGGTGCCGCGCTAGCCCGGCACCGCGTCCCGCACGAATCGGCGAAGGTGTGCGCGCACGGCCCGGGGCCGCTCCAGCCAGGGTTCGTGCCCGGCCCCCTCGATGCGTGTCAGCGGAACATCGAGCCGGCGCCCGAGCGATGCGAGAGCCGCTACGGGACGGGGATCATCGGCGCCACCGAGGAGTTCGGTGCGCGCGGGCAGGCACGCGCGCAGCTCGTCCAGACGCTCATCGAGCGGGTCCGCGCGTCCGTCACTGCCGAGTTCGGCGTTCATGGCCCAGTTGACGGGGCGCCGCCGACGGGCGTCCTGAGCGGCCCAGCGGTGCCCGCGTTCGGGCTCGGCGTGGTCGGTGAACCAGGACAGGGTGAGCAGCTCGACCTCCTGCTCCTCCGTGCGGTCCGGCAGCTCTTCCAGCGCTTCGCGCCGCGCCTGCTGTGCCGCGGACATGCGGCGGCCCCGCTCCGCCCGGTACCCGGTGCGCCAGTCACCCACGAACGGCCCGCACATCAGCAGCGTCGCGGCCACCCGGCCGGGGTGTGCCAGGCAGAAGCGGCTCGCCAGGTCGGTGCCGTAGGAGTGCCCGATCAGCACGGCCTGCGGCGCGTGCCACGTGTCGAGCAGCTCGGCGAGGTCGTCGACGTGCCGGGCGAGGGTGTGCCGCCCGCGCCACGGGGAGCGGCCCGTGCCGCGCTGGTCGTAGCGGTACACGGGTGCGAGGTCGCCGATCATGGCGGCGACCTCGCCCAGGTAGTCCGGCAGTCCCGGGCCGCCGTGCAGCAGGACGACGGGCGGTTTGCGGGCCCGGTCGTCCCCCAGCGCTGTCCAGCTCAGCCGGGCCGTGTCGGTCATCGGCGCGAGGCCCTGCGTCTCCATCGAGGTCACCGCGGAGAACCTACCGATCCAACTGACGCTCCGCCAAAGGTTATTGACCTCAATTGACCTCAATCGACCTCAGTCGACCTCAGTCGACCGCGGTGAGGGACACGACCGCCAGCACCCCGTCGACGGCGATGTCGGCCGGGTCCTCGTCGTCCTGGAGCAGGACCGCGTCCAGGCGGTCGAGGTGGACGGAGTCCCGGTGCAGGGTCGCGGTGCCGTCGAGGACGAGCGCCAGGACGCGGGTGCCGGGGGCCGGTTCGAGGCGCGTCGGGCCGTGCTCGATGCGGACGTCGCCCTTCGCCTGGGTACGGCGGAGCATGACGTTGAAGTCGACCAGGGGGCCGCCGAGGAGCCGGCAGTCGGTGGTGGCGTCGCCGGAGAAGGCGAACGGCGCGAAGCGGGTGTCCACGACGTGCTCCGTGCCGTCGACGGTGAGGGCCATGCCAGGGCCCTCTACGACGGTGATGATCCGGTCGACGCCCTCGAACGCCGAGAAGGGCCCGCTGCCGGCGACGTCGGCGAGGCTGATCCGCCACGCGAAGTCGTCCGTGCCGGAGCCCTCGGGGTGCGCCAGAACCTCGGTGGTGACTCCGCCGCCGTTCTTCCACGGTGCGGGGGTTCGCTCGTGGGCGCGCAGGATCTGGGGTGCCATGAAGGTGAGTTGTCCTTTCTTCCGGCCGGCGCCCGGATACCGGCGCCCGGCCGTGTGCCGTGATGCGGACGACCGTACGCGAAGGCGTTGGGTGGAAGTGCCGAACCTCCGGGGCCCCGCAGGACCCCGGAGGTGTGATGTGGAGCGGCCAGGTCAGACCAGGGAGCCGGTGACCGACTCGGCGGCGGCCAGGGCGCGGCCGGAGGCGACGTACTGGACGGCCTCCTCGATCTCCGGCGCAAGCCAGCGGTCGGTGCCGGGGCCCTCGACGGTCTCGCGCAGCCCGTCGCGCACCGCGGCCGTGGCCGGGGCGGGGGTCAGCGGCGCGCGCAGGTCCAGGGCGCGGGCGGCGGTGTAGAGCTCGACGGCGAGGACGCGGCCGAGGCCGTCGATGGCGCGGCGCAGCTTGCGGGCGGCCGACCAGCCCATGGAGACGTGGTCCTCCTGCATGGCGCTGGAGGGGATCGAGTCGACGGAGGCCGGGGTGGCGAGCCGCTTGAGCTCGGAGACGATCGCGGCCTGCGTGTACTGGGCGATCATGTGGCCGGAGTCGACGCCCGGGTCGTCGGCCAGGAAGGCGTTCAGACCGCGGTTGCGGGCCGGGTCGAGGAAGCGGTCGGTGCGGCGCTCGCAGATCGAGGCGACGTCGGCGACGGTGATCGCGAGGAAGTCGAGCACGGCGGCGACCGGGGCGCCGTGGAAGTTGCCGTTGGACTCGACGCGGCCGTCGAGGGTGACGACCGGGTTGTCGACGGCGCTGGCGAGCTCGCGGGAGGCGACCAGTTCGGCGTGTCCGAGGGTGTCGCGGGCGGAGCCGTGGACCTGCGGGGTGCAGCGCAGCGAGTAAGCGTCCTGCACGTAGGTGCAGTCGGGGCCCGCGTGGCTGGCGATGATCCCCGAGTCGGCGAGCAGGGAGCGCAGGTTGCCCGCGCTGTCGCCCTGACCGGGATGCGGGCGCATGGCCTGCAGGTCGGCGGCGAACACGGCGTCGGTGCCGAGCTGGCCCTCGACGCTCATGGCGGCGGAGATGTCGGCGGTGCTCAGCAGGCGGCGCAGGTCGTGGGCGGCGAGGACGAGCATGCCGAGCATGCCGTCGGTGCCGTTGATGAGGGCGAGGCCCTCCTTCTCCTCCAGGACGACCGGCGTGATGCCGGCGGCGGCGAGCGCCTCGCCGGCGGGCTTCTTCTCACCGTCGGCGGTGCGCACGACGCCCTCGCCCATGACGGCGAGCGCGCAGTGCGCGAGCGGGGCCAGGTCGCCGGAGCAGCCGAGCGAGCCGTACTCGTGGACGACCGGGGTGATGCCCGCGTTCAGGAGCGCGGCGTAGGCCTCGGCGGTCTCGGTGCGCACGCCGGTGCGGCCGGTGGCGAGGGTGGACAGACGCAGCAGCATGAGGGCGCGCACGACCTCGCGCTCGACCTCGGGACCCGAACCCGCGGCGTGGGAGCGGACGAGGCTGCGCTGGAGCTGGGCGCGCAGCTCGGTGGGGATGTGCCGGGTGGCCAGGGCGCCGAAGCCCGTGGAGACGCCGTAGTGGGGCTTGACGTCGTCGGCGAGGGCCTTGATGACCTCGCGACTGCGGGCGATCTCCTGGAGGGCCTCGGGGGCGAGGGACACCTGGGCGCCGTGACGGGCAACGGAAACAACTTCGTCGGCCGCGAGGGCACCGACACCAACAACAACGTTCATGCCCCTATGAAGCCGCAGTTGGGCAAGGGTTCGCGAGTCGTGCGACAGGTCTTGTGTCTGGGATCCAAGACGCTTCCTCTGGGATCCCAGACAGATGGTTTGCGACATCCCTGGTCTACGCTCGCCCCATGAGCATCGTCCCGGCCGCCGCGCAGGTCCTGGCCGTCCTGCGCTATCTGGCACGCCAGGCGGCCCCCGTGCCCGCGGCCGCCATCAGCCGGGACGTCGGGCTGCCGCGCTCGACGACGTACCACCTGCTCGACACCCTGGCGGCGGACGGCTTCGTGGTCCATCTGCCGGAGGAGCGGCGCTACGGGCTCGGGGTCAGCGCCTTCGAACTCGCCTCCGGCTACGAGCGCCAGGCCCCGTTCCAGCGCCTGGCCCGCGCTCCGCTCGCCGCGCTCGTCGACCGCACGGGACACAACGCGAACCTCGCCGTGCTGCACGGCCGCGAGGTCATCTACGTCATCGAGGAGCGCGCCCCGGGCCGTCCGCCGTTGATCAGTGAGGTGGGCGTCCGGCTGCCCGCCCACCTGACGGCGAGCGGACGCGCGGTCCTCGCGCTCCTTCCGCCCGCGCAGGTACGGGCGTTGTTCCCCGACCGCTCGGCGTTCGTGCAGCGGCACGGGGCGGGCCCGGCGACGCTCACCGCGCTGCGCACCCTGCTCACCCAGGCACGCCGCCGCGGCTACGCGACGGAGGAGGGTGAGGTCACCCCGGGCCTGTCCTCGGTCGCCGCCCCCGTCCTCGACCACCACGCCCATCCGATCGCCGGGATCGCGGTGACGTTCCCCGAGGAGACGGCCGACGAGGCGGAGCAGCAGCGGATCGCGGGGCATGTGGCGCAGACGGCGCGGGAGTTGACGCGAAGGGTGGGCGGGGCGACACCGCCGCGATGACTTTGGGGCGCCGCCACGGTCAGTACAGACGACGGGCCCGCATGCACGCCCCCTCGACTCTCCATGGAGAACGCCATGCCCCTGGATCTCTTCGCCGGCATCCCTGTCACCGACTACGCCGCCGCGCTCCCCTGGTACGAGCGGTTCTTCGGCGCGGAGCCGTCGTTTCTGCCGAACGACATCGAGGCGGTGTGGGAGGTGGCCGAGCACCGCTACGTCTACATCGTGGAGGACCCCGAGCGGGCCGGGCACGCCCTGGTGCTGTCGTTCGTCGACGACCTCGACACCCGGGTCGACGCGATCGCGCGGCGCGGCATCGAGGCCACGAAGCGCGAGACATACGACGGCGGCGTGACCAAGGTGAGCTACCGGGACGCGGACGGCAACGAGATCAGCCTCGGCGGCGGGGCGGCCTGACGCTCCCGGAGTGCGCGGCGCGCCCTCACCACCGATGCACCCCGAGGCCGTCGCGGCCCGGCGCGAGGTCGGGGCGCAGGACGAGGTCCTCGTCGTAGTCGCCGCCCGCCTCGGACCGGTACGCCAGCGGTTCCTCATCGGGCAGCGTGCGCAGCCGCTCCCGCAGCGCGGCGGACGTACGGGCGTAGTCCGCCGCGTCGTGCCGGTCCGCGCCGTACGCGACGAACGGTTCGAGCGGCGCCATCCCCGTGTACCAGAACGTGCCGTGCAGCAGCGGGAACAGCACCTGGTCCAGCCGCCCGTGGATCCCGCGCGGCCCGAACCCGGACACCCTGGCCCCCACCGAGGTGACGACCAGGGCCCGCTTTCCGGCCAGACCCCCGTCGCCGTACCGGCGGGTGTGCCCGTCCGCCGCCTTCACACCGAACCCGAGCCCCTGCACCAGGACCCGGTCGAACCAGCCCTTGAGGATCGCCGGAGGCCCGAACCACCACAACGGGAAGTGCAGGACCACCACATCGGCCCAGGCCAGTTTCTCGATCTCGGCACGGATGTCGGCGCTCAACTCGCCCGTCGTGTACGCGCGTTCCTGCTCGGCGCCGATGAAGAGCCGGTCGTCGCCGGGCGGCCCGCCGCCGAAGTCCTCGGCGTCGAGGACCGCTTTCCACTTCATCGCGTACAGGTCGGACACCTGGTACGCGTGCCCGAGCCCATCGAGAGCGACGAGCGCGTCGGTCATCAAGGAGCCGTTGAGTGAGCGCTGTTCGGGGTGGGCGTAGACCCAGAGGATGTTCATGCCTCGAGCGTGCGCCCTGGCCCTCGTACGGCATCAGTGGCCAGACGGACATGGGTCGCAAGAATCTGGCCATCGCGGGCACGGCGCGCCAGGCGCTCCTACTCCATCAGGGCCACCGCGAGCCCCACGACGATCAGCCCGCTCGCCAGACCGACCAGAACGAGGCGAAGGGTCGCCGCCCGGGACCAGGGCGGTCTGGAACCCTCACACTCGTACGGCGGCGGCTCGTGCCCGAGCGGAGGTGAATCGGGCCCGTTCGGTTCGGTCAGGTCGGCCGGTTCCTCGGCGCGCACGGTGTCGCTCATACCGGGGAAACGACACTGCACCGCGCACGGGCGCGGACCTGCCCGAACCGTTATGCCGCCCTCACCCAATGGTCACAGTCGGGTCCGTCAGGTGAACCGTCCGCATTCCTACGAGGGACGAGTCGGCGGGGGGGGCGACGACCCGCACGATCGGCAAGGGACGTGGATGGGAGGGTCGGCGCATGACACACACGACGCGACGCGGCCCCCTCTCGATGGAGCACATGGACGGGGCCGCGGCGGTGCAGGCCGAGGACGCGTTCAGGCTGATCTACGCCGAGGCATTCGCCGGCCCCCCGTACGACGAGTCCGCGGACGACGTCGACGCCGCCTTCCGCCGCTTCCCCGCCCAGGCCCGCAATCACGGATTCCGCGCCGTCCTGGCCCGGAGCGAGGGCGGCGAGCCGGTGGGCATGGCGTACGGGCACCCGCTCAGGCCCGACACGGTGTGGTGGGACGAGCTCATCGAGCAGCCCGTGCCCGCCGACATGCGCCGCGAGGACGGGCGGCGCACCTTCGGGCTCATGGAACTCGCGGTGCGCGACGCCTGGCGCGGGCGGGGTGTCGCACGGCGTCTGCACGCGATGCTGCTCGACGGCATCGGAGCCGAGCGGGTCCTGTTGAACGTCCACCCGGCGAGCGGGGCGGCGCCGACCGCCTACCGCTCGTGGGGGTACCGCAGGATCGGCCAGGGCAGGCCGGGAGGCGGGACAGACGTCGACCTCCATGATGTGATGCTGCTCGACCTGCGCTGAAGCAGGCCCTTCACGGGGACCGCCGCGCACGTCTCAGCGCTCCTCCAGCGCCTTCCGGAACGGCAGCGGGCTGTGCAGTGCCCGCTCGATGCGTTCCAGTGAACGCCCCTTCCACCAGGCACTGGACCGGGCGGACGGCGCCCACGCCATGACCGAACTCCTCGACGGCCCCGAGCCTCCGGACACGGCGTTCGCCTTCAGCGACGAACTCTCCCTGGGCGCCCCGCAATGCCTGGCCGACCGCATATACAGCCCCGAGAACGCCGTGCCCGCACAGGATCTGACGGTGGCTCACCGCTTGGTGGTGCGCGGGACGGCGTGAGGCGGGCGGGTGACCCGGCAACCGGCCGCCGGGCCGGCCTGTGTGTCAGACCACCGGAACGACCGGGCCGTCGAGAAGACTCCGGTCCCCGTCGGCGCCGTGGGCCAGCGCGGCGGCCACGTCCTCGTGCGGGGCGCCGAGCCGGATCGCGCTGACCTCGTCCAGCTTCTGGTAGTGCTGCGGGGCGAGTTCGACGTTCAGGGCGTCGAGGTAGCCCTCCAGATGGGCCGGCGTGCGGGGCCCCACGATGGGGAGCAGCGAGGTCCCGGCCCGCGCCGCGCGTTCACGCAGCCAGGCCAGCGCGACCTGGACCGGGCCGGTACCCAGTTCATCGGCGACTGCGAGGACGGCGTCGAGCACGGCGGTACGTTGCCCGCTGCCCTCGCCGGTCGTGCCGTCGGACACGGCCCGGGCGCTGAGCCGCCCCTGCTCGCCATGACGGTACTTTCCGGTCAACAGGCCTCCGGCCAGCGGTGAATAGAGAACCACACCCAGGCCGTGCGCCTCGGCCATCGGAAGGAGCTCCCGCTCCGCCGAACGTTCGGCCAGGCTGTACTCGGTCTGGACGCCGACCAACGGCATGCGCCCGCCCAACTCCGACCTGACGGCGGCGCCCGCCACCCGCCAGGCCGGGAAGTTCGACAGTCCGCCGTAGCGAATCTTGCCCGCCCGGACCAGGTCCTCGAAGGCGGCCAGGATCGCCGGCAGCGGAGTCACGCCATCGGGGAAGTGCGGCATGAAGACATCGACGTAGTCGGTCCCCAGCCGTCGCAGGCTCTCCTCCAGGGACCGGATCATGGCCTTGCGGCTGTTGCCCGTGGTGCCGGGGCGAACCTGGGCGCTTCTGGTACCGCTGTACTTGGTGATCACCACGTAGTCGTCGCGGTCGCGGCCCAGCAGCTCGCCGAGGACGGTCTCGGCCTCGCCGTTCTGGTAGATGTTCGAGACGTCGAAGGTGGTCCCGCCTGCCGCCACGAACGACTCGAAGATCGCTCCGGCCCCCTCCAGGCCCGCCGCTGCCGGGGCCGAACCGAAGTTGGCCGTACCCAGCACGTACTCCGACACCCGCAGGCCGCTGTGTCGTCCGAAAGTCTGGTAGCGCATGTGATCCTCCTCGGATTCTGCGGTACGGTCGACGACACTAACACGTAAAACGAATGGTCATTCTCTTATGCCGAAGGTCAGCCAGGCCCACCTCGACGCCCGCCGCCAGCAGATCATCGACGCCGCCCGCGCCCGCTTCGCCGCCGACGGCTTCGCACGGACCTCCATGCCCGACATCGTCCGGGCCTCGGGGCTCTCCACGGGGGCGATCTACCGGTACTTCAAGAGCAAGGACGAGATCGTCGCCGCGATCTGCGAACAGTCGAGCCAGGCGTTCCCCGCGGAGCTGACCGCCGAGTCCATCCAGGACTTCCTCGACCACATCCGCACCCTGGCGCGCGAGGAGGGCCACGCCCGACTGGTCGCCCAGATCTACGCCGAGGCCGCGGTCTCACCGAGCCTCGCCGCGCTCGTCACCCGCCAACTCGGGGAACTGCGCGAGGCGGTGTCCGCGCTGCTGCCCGACCACGAGCCGGTACGCGCGGCCCGGACCGCCGAGGCCTTCGTCGCCCTCTGCCAGGCCTACAGCCAGCAGCTTGCCGTGCGGGACGACGTAGATCCGGGCCCCTTCACGGAGGGGCTCGTCGCGATCGCGGGATCGTAGCCGCGGAGTTGCCCCCGGCATCGCCTCAGGTCCTCGCACCACTCGCCGCAGCCCCAGTGGCCGGCGCCGCCCGGAGTTCCGCGGCGACAAGGCCGCTCACGCGCTCGCGTTCGGCGCGGCCCCAGGTCTCCTTCGTGACCAGGATGCCGACGAGGCCGATCACGGCCGCGGCGAGGTACAGCAGCGCGGCGCCCGGCCAGCCGAAGGCGCCCACCAGGGCGGCGGCGAGCAGCGGGGCGAAGCCGCCGATGGCCGCCGCAATCTGGTAGCCGAGCGAGGCGCCCGATGTACGCGTCGCGGTGCGGAACTGTTCGGTGAGCAGGGAGCCCTGGGTGCCGGTGAGCGAAGCGTGGATGAGGCCGATGCCGATGATGAACACCGCGACGACCAGGGCGGGTTGGGCGGAATTGGTGAGCAGATACATCGGGAACGCGAAGAGGATGGCGGCCGTGCACCCGGCGATATAGATGGGTCGGCGTCCGATGCGGTCGGTGAGCGCGCCCGCCAGGAAGGTGACGCCGATGGCCAGGACGCTGGCGACGGTGATCGCGCCGAGGGCCACGGGCCGCAGGTCGGGGTGGTGGTCGGTGATGTAACTGAGCAAGTAGGTCGCGGTGGAGTAGTAGGCGAAGGACTCCACGACGCGCAGCGCGATGACCCGCACGATTCCGCGCCAGTCCCCCGCCAGTGTCGCCAGGAAGGGGTTCTTCTCCGTCCTGCCCTCGGCCCGGGCCTCCTGGAACTCGGGGGATTCCGAGAGCCGCGAGCGCACGATCAGCGCGGCGACGACGAGCACGGCGCTCACCAGGAACGGGGTCCGCCACTGCCAACTGCCCTCCAGGGTGGCGCTCCAGGCGAACACGCCGCTGGCCAGGGCGATGCCCAGCGGGTTGCCCGACTGGGGTATCGCGGCGAACATGCCGCGCCGGTGCCAGGGCGCGTGCTCGTACGCCATGGTGATCGCCCCGCCCCATTCGGCCCCGAACGCGAGGCCCTGCACCATGCGGATCACGGTGAGCAGGACGGGGGCGAGCACACCCACCTGTTCGTATGTGGGGAGTGTGCCGATGAGGAAGGTGGCCGCACCCATGACGATCATCGCGGCGACGAGGACGGGCTTGCGGCCGAACTTGTCGGCGAAATAGCCGCCGACGGCGCCGCCGAGCGGGCGCATGACGAAGCCGACCGCGAGCGTGGCGAAGGAGAGCAGCGTGCCGACGAAGCGGTCGCTTTCGGGGAAGAAGACGGCGCCGAAGTAGAGGGCGGACGCGGTGCCGTACGCGATGAAGTCGTAGTTCTCGACGCTGGTGCCGAAGGCGGCAGCGATCGCGGTTTTGACGCGGTCCTTGGAGCCGAGCACGCTCGGCTGCCCTGCGGGGGTGCGGGTGGACATGGGGATCTCCTGCGGGTTCGGGGCACGTGCGGGTACGCCGAGGGGACGCCCGGCGCGGTGCGTGCGCGGGCGTGGGGAGGGAGTCGGTGCGGGAGCGGGAAGAGCGGGGGGGGTGTCAGACGGTGCTGGGCGTCAGGGTGTCGAGGGCGTTGAGTTTCGCGACGCGGCGGCGGGTGTCCGCGTCGTCGTCGAAGGTGGCGCCGAGGAACTCGCGGACGATGTCGGGCACGAGCGCGTGCGGCACCAGCCAGGCACCCATGGCGATGGCGTTGGCGTCGTCGTGCTCGACCGACTGGTGGGCGGAGTACGGCTCGTGGGCGAGACCGCAGCGGATGCCGGGCAACTTGTTGGCGGCCATGACGGCGCCCTGCCCGGTACCGCACACGAGCACGGCGCGGTCGGCGGCACCGCTGAGCACCGGCTCGCAGGTGGCGCGGGTGATGTCGGGGAAGTCGACGGGTTCGCTGCCGTGGGTGCCGCAGTCCACCACTTCGTGCCCGAGCGTCTCGATGGCCTGCCGGACGGTGTCCTTGAGTGCGAAACCGGCGTGGTCCGCGCCGAGGGCGACCCTCATGTGTTGTCCTGCCTTTCGGATTTCACTGTGCACAAGTACCTTGCGCGCGCTCACTGTTGGGCCTTGGGCGACCGGTCGACGAAGGACGTGGGCACGCGTTCGCCGGTGGCTCCGCGCCCGGCGATGAGGTCCACGACCCCGCGCACGCCGAGCCGTCCGATCTCCGCCGCGTCCTGGCGGAGCGCGCTGATGGGCGGCGAGGCGAACTCGAACCAGTCGAGGTCGTCGACGGACACGACCTCGATACGGGCCGCCCCTTCGACGCCGAGCCGCTCGCGCATCGCGCGCACGGCGCCGAGCGTGGTCGGTCCGTTCGCGCCGAACACGGCCGTGAACGGGACGCCCCGGTCGAGCACGCGATTCATGGCCTTGGCCGCCCCCTCGGCGAGGAAGTCACCGGCCTCCAGCAGCCCTTGGGCGGTGCTGATGCCGTGCTCCTCGCGCCCGGCGAGGTAGGCGGCCCGGCGCTCGGCGCCGGTGGAGATGGTGTCGGGTCCTCCGATGAAGGCGACGTCGCGATGCCCGCGCCGGCGCAGCCAGTCGAGCACCTGCCCGACGCCCTGGGCGTTGTCCGTCCCGTACATGGGCGCGTCGATGCCGTCGATGGTGCGGTTGAGGAAGACGAGCGGAAGGCCCGAGGCGACGGTGGCGGCGAGCTGCGGCGAGACGGTGCTCTGCGGCGCGAACAGCAGGCCGTCGATGCGCTGGGAGGCGAAGGTCTGCAGGTAGGCGTCTGCCTGGTCGGCATCCTCGTTGGCGTTGGCCAGCAGGACGGTGTAGCCGTGCAGGCGGGCCTCCTGCTCGGCGGCGTGCGCCAGTTCGGAGAAGAACGGGTTGCGGATGTCCGAGACGAGCAGCCCCAGTACGTCGGTCCGTGCGCGCCGCAGCGCGCGGGCGGGCCCGTTGGCGACGTAGCCCAACTCAGCGGCGGCCGCGAGCACGCGCCGACGCGAGTCCGCCGAGGTCTGACTGCTCCCGCTGAGTACCCGCGACGCGGTCCCCAGAGCGACTCCGGCCCGCGCCGCGACGTCCTTGATCGTGGCCATCCGTGGCCCCACCTCCTCGTGGACTCCATTCCATGGAAACGTTTCCATGATGTGGATGACTTTAAGATCGCATACGGGCTCGGCTCAGGGCAAGGGGTGGGCGGGGGCGGGCCTCCAGGGCCCGACCGGTCTCAGTCCACCATCAGCGCCGAGGCCCGCGGCGCCAGGAAGTGGTCCATCACCAGTTCCGCGGCACCCTGAGCGGCGACTTGGACCCCCACCACGGAACCCTCGACGCGGATGCCTTCGCGCGCCGCCACGAGTTCGTTCGCCACGAGGTCCGGCACGACCGGGAGGAACGCCGGACCGAGGCGGTCCCACAGCGGCCCGCCGAGCACCACCCTCCGTACGCGCCGACCTCGACCTCGCGCCACGGCTGAGCCTGCCGCTGCCCCCGGAGCGGATCCGGCTGTGGTGTCCACAGGACCCGCACCTCTACGACCTGCGTATCGAACTCCGGGACGCAGAAGGCCAATTGGTCGACACGGTCGAGTCGTACGCCGGTCTGCGCAGTGTCGCCGTCACCGGAAAGCAGGTATGCATCAACGGCGAGGTCGTGTTCCAGCGCCTCGTCCTCGACCAGGGCTACTACCCCGACGGCCTGATGACCGCTCCCGACGACGCCGCCCTGGTCCGTGACATCGAACTCGGCCTGGCCGCCGGCTTCAACGGCGCGCGCCTGCACCAGAAGGTCTTCGAGGAACGCTATCTCCACCACGCCGACCGCCTCGGCTATCTGGTGTGGGGCGAGTTCGGCGACTGGGGCTGCAACACCGAACAGGGCCAGTCCACCAACCAGCAGCCGGACGCCTCCTACGTACAGGAGTGGCTGGAGGTGCTGGAGCGGGACCACTCCCATCCGTCGGTCATCGGCTGGTGCCCGATGAACGAGACCTGGCAGGACTACGGCGACCGGATCACCGCGCTCGACGACGTGATGCGCGCGATGTTCCTGGCCACCAAGTCCCACGACACTTCACGCCCGGTCCTCGACACCTCCGGCTATGCGCACCGGGTCGCCGAGTCGGACGTGTTCGACAGTCACGACTACGAGCAGGACCCGCGGCTCTTCGCCGCCAACCACAAGGCACTGGCCGACGGTGATCCCTACGTGAACCGCTCCGACACCACTGGCGAGTCCTGGTCCATCGGCTACCGAGGACAGCCCTTCTTCGTCAGCGAGTTCGGCGGCATCTGGTGGAACCCGGCAGAGGCCGACCGGCCGCAGTCGGACACCCGGGCGGGGTCGTGGGGCTACGGCGACCGGGTGCGCACCCAGGAGGAGTTTCACACCCGGTTCGAGGGGCTGGTCGGTGTGCTGCTCGACCACCCGGACATGTTCGGCTACTGCTACACGCAGCTCACCGACGTCTTCCAGGAGGAGAACGGCCTCTTCGCCTTCGACCGCTCGGAGAAGTTCGACATGGAACGCATCCGCGCGGCTCAACTCCGCCCCGCGGCCATCGAGTCCGGATGCGAGACCAACACCGAGACGAGGGAGAGGGCCCGCCCGTGAAGGCCATCATGGTCATGTTCGACAGCATGAACCGGCGCATGCTGCCGCCGTACGGCGCGGACTGGACCCATGCCCCCAACTTCACCCGCCTCGCGGCCCGTTCCACCGCGTACGACAACTGCTACGTGGGGTCGATGCCCTGCATGCCGGCGCGCCGCGAACTGCACACGGGCCGCTACAACTTCCTGCACCGCAGCTGGGGCCCGCTGGAACCGTTCGACGACTCGATGCCCGAACTCCTCAAGCAGCGCGGCGTGTACACCCATCTGACCAGTGACCACCAGCACTACTGGGAGGACGGCGGCTCCACCTATCACGGCCGCTACAACACCTGGGAGTTCTTCCGCGGACAGGAGGGCGACGCCTGGAAGGGGCAGATCGCCGACCCGGTGATCCCGGAGAACCTGCGCGGCAAGCGCCACGATCTGTGGCGCCAGGACTGGGTGAACAGGGCGCACATGGACACCGAGGAGACGCATCCGCAGACGCTGACCTTCGACGCCGGGCTCGAGTTCCTCCGCGTGAACCAGGCCGCGGACAATTGGTTCGTACAGATCGAGACCTTCGATCCGCACGAACCCTTCTTCTCGCACCAGCAGTACAAGGACCTCTATCCGCACGACTACGAAGGGCCGCACTTCGACTGGCCGGACTACGGCAAGGTCACTGAGACCGAGGAGCAGGCGAGCCACGCCCGGATGGAGTACGCCGCGCTCCTCTCCATGTGCGACCACTCGTTGGGCCGAGTCCTCGACGCCATGGACGCGTACGACATGTGGTCGGACACCCTGCTGGTCGTCTGCACCGACCACGGCCTGCTGCTCGGCGAGAAGGGCTGGTGGGGAAAGCTCGTCCAGCCCTGGTTCAACGAACTCGCGCACACACCGCTGTTCGTGCACGACCCGCGCAGGCCGACACTCGCGGGCAGCCGTCACTCCGGGCTCGTCCAGACCATCGACCTCGCGCCCACACTCCTGGAGTTCTTCGGCGTCGACCGCACACCCGACATGCAGGGCCGTCCCCTGTGCGAGGCGACGGACGAATCGGGCGCTGAGGTGCCGCTGCGCGAGTCCGCGCTCTTCGGCATGTTCGGCGGTCACGTCAACATCACCGACGGCCGCTGGGTCTACATGCGCGCCTGCCACGACGCGACGAACTCACCGCTGTACGAGCACACCCTGATGCCCACCCACGGCCGCGGCCGCTTCGCCCCGCACGAACTGGTCGACGCCGAACTCGCCGGCCCCTTCACCTTCACCAAGGGCGTCCGCACGCTGCGGGCCCCGGCCAGAACCGCGCCCGGCTTCGACCCCTACCGCTTCGGCACCCTCCTGTACGACCTGGCCGACGACCCCCGGCAGGAGCGGCCGGTCCAGGACGACGAGGTGGAGCTTCGCATGATGCGCATGCTGGTGGCACACCTCCGGGACACCGACGCCCCGGCCGACCAGTACGAACGACTTGGCCTGCCCCTGCAGCCCGAAGACGTGACCACGGCCCACCTCCAGGTCGCCACGCACCGGGACAGGCCGCGGCAGGAGGCGGCCCTCTCCCCCGCCCCGCGGGCCGACGAGTTCCCCGAGAGCCGCCTCGGTCTGCGCACACCGTTGGCGGTGCTGCTGTCCGACCCGGTGGCGGTGGATGCGGTGCGCCGCTTCGTCCCCGGTCTCACCGACACCGAGCTCCTGACGGTGCGGGACTCGGTGTCCCTGCTTCAGCTCTCCGCCGCCACTGGGCGACCCGACCGGGGCCAACTTGAGGCTCTGGCAGGCGAGTTGGCGCGCCTCTTCCCTCCTAAGAAGTAGCCGCCCGTGTGAACGGCAACACCAGCCGCGACCGATGCGCCGCGTCCCGGTACACCTTGTGCGTGACCGGGCGGCCCACCGGGAGGTGGAACGCGTCGGGTGGCAGCAGTGCGTTGTGCGCGTCCGCCAGCGGTTCGTTGTTGGAGAGTTCCGCTACCAGGCGGTGGCCCGGCAGGAAGGTCGCCGCGAAGGGGTAGATGCGCAGGACGTACTCCTCGACCCGGCCGGGCTCGACCGGGACCGCGCGGGTGTGGGGGTGGTGCGGGTCGCCCTCGGTGGTGCGGGTCTCGTCGAGTTCGCGGTGCGAGGCCTTGAGGTAGGCGGTGGTGATGAGTTGGCGTTTGCCGGCCGGGGCCTCGTCCCACATGCGCAGGATGAGGTTCGTGTCGGGCTGGTCGATCTCGGCGAAGAGGTGGGCCGCGCCCTGGCCGATCATCTCGGTGGGTTCGGTGAAGGGGGCGGTGCTCCAGTTGAGGATCTCCACCTTGTCGGTCACCGTGAGGGGCGCCTGGTAGAAGCCGTCGGGGGCGGCGTGTTCGGCGCCCATCGGCTCGGGCTCGTAGGAGAGTTGGCGACGTGGTCGGAGGTACAGGGGGCGGTGCTCGACGTCCCGCGGGGGCCATTGTGTGCCCGTGACGGTCTCGCGGGAGCCCTCGACGTGGACCGTGACGGCCGGCTCGTCCATGACGCCGTTGTCGATGCCCTTGAGCCAGTACTCGTACCAGCGGAACATCTTGTCGTGCTCCTCGACGAAGGGGCGCGACTGCATCGGCGGATAGGGGCCGATGTCGAGCTTCTTCGGGCCGTTCAGCGCCTTGTAGAGCTCGATGGTGCCGTCCATCGTCCAGCCACGGCCCTGGTCGATCTGGAGCCAGACGGGGATGTCGATGTTCGGGGCGAGGGTGATCGGGTTGCGTTCCTCGTACCAGTCGCCGTCGACCTCGTTCATGGCGATGTCGAACCAAGCCTCGTGGTTCTTCGGGTAGTTGAGGACATGGAACAGGTTGGGCCAGGCGGCCACGTCCGGGTCCTGGAGGCGCTCGGCAACCCGCTTCTTGATCTCCTCGGGCGTGTAGGTCTCCAGCATGCGGGACTTGACGCCGTCGGTGAATGCCCAGCCGGAGTCGCCGCCCCGGCCCTCGCGGGCGGCGCGCGGCATGAGCCACATGATGCCGCCGTGGTAGGTCGTCTCGTAGAAGTCGTAGTGGCCGCCGCTGACGAAGATCGCCTTGAGGCTCGGCGGGCGTTCGGCGGCCGCAAGTACCTGCATGGAGCCGAAGTACGAGATGCCGATCATGCCTACGTTGCCGTCGCACCAGGGCTGCGCGGCGACCCACTCGATGAAGTCGTACGCGTCCTGGCCGAGGGGGACGCCGCCGGCGTTGTAGTTGCCGATGTGCGTGCCTTCGGAGGCGCCGGAGCCGCGCAGGTCGCCGATGACGTGGACGTAACCCTCGTCGACGACGCGCGCGATGTCACCCGCTTCGATGCAGCCGTCCCACATCGGGCTGGGTCGGCGCTGCGGGGGTGTGGTGAGGGCGAGTGCCTGGAGTTCCTTGCCGTAGGGGCTCAGGGCGACGAGTGCGGGGCGCGGTGTGTCGTCGTCCGCGCGGCCGTAGGTGTCCGCCGCCAGCGTGACGCCGTCGCGCATCGGCACCCGGAGGTCCTTGCGGGCGGTGATGGTCTGCGCGCCCGCCTGAATGGTGTGTTGGTGGTCGGTCATGTCTGCGGTGTGCTCCTGTGTGACGCGTGCTCGCCGGTCGTGTCGTCGTCGCGCGTGCGATACGCGTGCATCGAGGTGAAGAACGGCGACGGTTCGAGCGTGGGATCGCCGGTGTAGTCGAGTTCCTCGGCGGCCGCGGCGAACGGGGAGTACGGGGAGTCCGTCTCGGTGAGGCCCGACTCCAGGCAGCTGCAGGCGGCGTGGTCGACGCGGGCCTCGGCGGTGAGGCTCTGGTCGATGGCCTCCCGGGCCTGCGCCTCGTCGAGTTCGACGCCGTACGGTGTGCCATCGGCCCTGCGGTAGGGGTGGCCGAGGTAGAGGCGGTGCGGGCGGATCTCGTCGCGCAGGTATTGAAGGCCCGCTCGGTACGCGGACGGGTCGGTGTAGCCGGGGAAGCCGTTGGCGGCGCCGTGGACCTGCACGGCGTCACCGACGAACACCGAGCGTTGCCCGTCGACCACGTACGCGACCGACCCGGGGGTGTGTCCCGGGAGCGCGTGCACGGAGACGGTGACGTCTCCGCCGAGGGAGAGTGTCTCGCCGCCCTTGACCAGCCGGGTGGGCTCCAACTCCCCCGAGATGACGGCCTTCGTGGCCGCCGCCACCTGGGCCTCGCCCTCGGGGTCGCGGAGGTACCGGCCGCGGCCCGCGCGGTATTCGTCGACGTGCGCCTGCCGGGAGCGCAGCATCGGCGCGTCGGCCTCGTGGATCACCACCTGTGCCCGGCGTCCGGTGAGTTCCCACAGGGCGTGTGCGCCGCCGACGTGGTCGATGTGACCGTGTGTCAGCAGGATCCAGCGGACGTCCTCGATGCGGCGCCCGATCGCCTCAAGCGCGGGGGCCATGCCCTCGGCGGGTGAGGTGGCGATGCCGGTGTCGATGATCGCGGGTTCGGGTGCGTCGACGTAGAAGCTGTAGAGACCGAAGCGGCCCCAGGGCGAGAACAGGGGGTGGACGGTGATGTCTTCGGGCATGGCGCTCAGCGCCCGGTGAGGAAGTCGCGGGTCTCGGTGAAGACCCGGTGGTATTCGGGGATCCAGGAGAAGTGCTGGACGAAGCCGTGCCCCGCTCCCTCGTAGCGGCTCACCGTCGTCGCCACTCCGGCCTCTTGCAGGCGGCCGCCGTAGAGTTCGCCCTCGTCGCGCATGGGGTCGAACTGGGCGGTGACGACCAGGGCCGACGGCAGCCCGCTCAGGTCCTTGCGCTTGATCGGGGAGACCAGCGGGTCGGCCGGGTCGGCGCCGCTGTCGACGTAGAAGGCGTTGAACGGCTTGAGGCCCGCCGTCTCCAGGCCGTAGCCGACCGCGTTCTCCCGCAGCGAGGCGTAGCGGTCCTCGTCGAAGTCCAGGTCGAGGGAGGCGTAGTAGAGGATCTGGTGGGTGATCCGGTCGAAGCCGTCGTCGTGTGCCCGTGCCGCGACGGCGGCGGCGAAGGTGCCTCCGGAGCTGTCACCGGCGACGGCGAGGGTCGTGCCGTCCCAGCCCAGCGACTCGCCTTGTTCGGCAGCCCATCGGGTCACGGCGTAGCAGTCGTCGAGGCCCGCCGGGAACGCGGACTCCGGTGCCCGGCGGAAGCCCACGGAAACGACCTTCAGGCCGGTCTCCTTCGCCAGTGAGCGTGCGACGTGGTCGTGCGTCTCCAGGCTGCCGAGGAAGAACGCTCCGCCGTGGAAGTAGACGAGCAGGCCGTGGCGGTCGGCGTCGGTGGGTGTGTAGACGCGTATCGGCACATCACCGGTGGTGGTGTGTGCGGTCAGGTCCGCCACCGCGTGCAGCGGCAGGCGCTCCTCCACGGGAGGTACGTGTGCCTCTTCACCGGCGCGCATCGCCACCGGGTCGAGGGGGCCCTCGGGCGGGGCCGGGAGGGTGGCGAGGAACTTCGCTACCTCGGGGTGCAGCGGCATGGTTCCTACTCCTTTGTCGCGGTGGGCGCGGTCGCGGGCTTCTGGCCGGGGAAGACCTCGTCGATCTCGTCCTCGGCCCAGCCCTGCCGCGAGATGGCCTGCAGCTTGTCGGTCACCGGCTTGCGGGTGGCCTGGAAGAGGGCGAGTCCCTCCTTCACGGAGTCCGCCTCGCGCAGGGCGTCGGCGAGCGCTCCGGCGTCCTCGATGGCGGAGTTGGCGCCCTGGCCCTGGTGGTGCAGCATCGAGTGCGCGGCGTCGCCGATGAGGACGACGGAGTCCGTGTGCCAGGTGTCGATGGGGTCGATGTCGTAGACGGCGCGGGCGTTCACGGTGTCCATGTCGAGGCCGCGGGTGATGTCCACAAGGCGCTCGTCGAAGCCCTCGACCGTGCGCAGGATGTCCTCCTTGGTGACCTGCGGTGTCCACTCGCCGTCGGGGCACAAGGCGGTGATGTCGAAGGACACCTGGTCGCGGTGGCGCAGCGGCAGCAGGTAGATCTTCGTGCCGCGGCCGATGTACATGCGCAGGTTGTCGTCGGTGACCATGCCCCGCGCGTCGGCCACCGGGATGACGGCGCGGTAGGCGTGCTCGCCGGAGAACACCGGCTCCTTGTCGCTGAACAGCCGCTGCCGCACGACCGACTTGATGCCGTCGGCGCCGACGACGAGGTCCGCCTCGGCGGTACTGCCGTCCGCGAAGGTCAGTACGGAGCTGTCGCCCCTGTCCTCGACGCTCTCCAGCCGGTGGCCGAGGCGCACCATGCCCTCGGGCAGGGCGCCGAGCAGTGCCTCGATGAAGTCGCCGCGGTGGATCAGGTGTGTACGGGTCTGCTCGCCGTCGGCCGGCCACGCCTCCTTCATGATGGGTTCGCCGGTGGGGGTGAGGATTTCGAAGTACTCGCTGGGCGAGCTGACGGGGGCGATCGCGTCGAAGATCCCCCATTCGCGGAACCGGTTCATGGTGACGGGGCGCAGGCCGATGCCGGCGCCGACCTCGCGGATCCGGCTCGCCTGCTCGTACACGGTGACGTCCGCGCCGAGCAGGCCGAGCGCCTTGGCCGCGGCGGCGCCACCGTAACCGGCTCCGACGATGGCGATCTTGAGATCTTTCAGGTCCTGCATGAGGTGGGGTCTCTCCTGCTTCTCGGTGGTCAGGAAGGCGGCTTGTGAACGGTCAGGAAGTCGGCTTCCGGACGGTCAGGAAGTCCGCGGGGTTGTCGACGAAGATCGTCCGGATGGCGGCCTCGTCGAGACCTGCGGCACGCAGGTCCGGGAGCAGGTCGTCGAACAGGTAGTTGACGGTGTGGCCCTTGACGCCGGGCCAACCCAGCGGGGAGCAGTTGGCGTCGGCGGAGGCGAGGACCTGGCCGATGCGGCGGCCTCCGTCGATGAACCGCAGGAAGTGGTCGAGGCGGTCCTTGCGGGGGCGGGCCCAGAACGGCGGGTCCGGGAGCTCGGTCTCGTAGCCGAAGGTGTCGAAGCCGATCCGGCCGCCCTGTTCGGCGATCCAGACGTCGCGCGTCTTGTCGGCGTTGACACCGTCGTCGACGTGCCCGAACAGGACGCGGTCCAGGGGCAGCTGTTCCTCGTTGAAGATCGCGACGGCGTTCTCGGCGTCGATCGCCAGGTGGGTCAGGATCGGCACGCCGGTGGCGAGCGCGGCGCGGGCTGCGGCGCGGTAGATGCGCTTGTCGAGGTCGGTCATGCGGCCGCCCCGGCTCACGCCGACCTTGATGACACCCGCGCGGCTGCCGGTCTCACCGATGCCGACGGTGATCTCGTGGACGAACTGCTGGGCCAGGTAGTCGACTTCGGCGCGGGCGAAGTGCGGGAGAGCGGTGTCGCCGCCGACGAAGCCGGTGCAGGCGACGATGTGGACGCCGGTCTTCGCCGACAGGGACTTGTAGTAGTCGACGTCGCGGCCGTTGCAGATGCCGGTCGCGTCGACGAAGGTGCCGCCGCCCAGTTCATGGAAGCGGCGCAGCTTCGGGACGGTCTCCTCGTAGCGGCGCTCGGGGTCCTGCCACCACTGCGTGTCCAGTTCGGAGCCGGGCATGCCGTAGCCGATGTGTTCGTGGACGGCCACGAAGCCCAGTTCCTCGGCGGGGATCGGCCCCAGGACGGTGTTCACTCGCGACACAACACTCAACTCGCCTTCGGGTTCACGGAGTTCTTGACGGTCGGTTCGGGGCGCACGCTCAACGCGCCGCGAGCAGCTCGCGCGGATTGGCCTCGAGGATGCGCCGTACGTCGCCGTCACCGATGCCGTGTGCGCCCAGCAGCGGCACGAAGGCGGTCAGCAGGTGGCTGTACGGCAGGTCGACCGCGGGGTACCCCTTGGCGACCCCGGTCGCGCCGACGGAGAGCAGGATCCGGTCGGTGTGTCCTGCGCGCACGAGGTCGGCGACCAGGGCGGCGCGCTCGGCGTCGCTGAGGTGCTCGTCGTCCTCGGTGCCGACGTGGTCGAGGAGGACGTGGGCGCCGCGGGCGGCGATCTTCTCGGGTGCGCCGGCGGCGACGGCGTCCTTGCGGTCCAGGCCACCGACGGCCACGCGGTCGGCCGGCAGCTTCTCGGACAGGGCGATGTCGAGTTCGCCCACGGCGTCGGCGCCGTGCCGGAAGGAGACGGCAGTGCCGGTGGCGAGGGCGGCGCGGGCGGCGCCGCGCAGCAGGCTCTCGTCGGTGGCGGTCATGCCGGCACGGGTCACGGCGGTGGTGACGAGCCCGGCCGGGCCGCGGCGCTCCACGCGCGGGACCACCATGCCTTCGGTGATCTCCCGGGCGAAGAGGTCGGCGAACTTCTCTGCGGGCCAGGGGGTCGGCGGGTTGGTCTGCGGTGTCAGGAAGTAGCCGCCGAGCAGCTCCTCGGGGCCCTGACCTGTGGAAGCGACGATGTGCACGCCGGTGGCGCGGGACAGGGCCTCGTAGAGCCGCACGTCGCGGCCGTGGAACATGCCGGTGCTGTCGACGATCGTGCCGCCGCCGTGGGCCCGGAAGTCGCGCAGCCGGTCGGCGAGCGTCTCGAAGATCTCGGCGCGATCGAGGGTGACGTCGAAGGCGTGCTCGGCGCCCGGGAGCACCGAGAGCAGTGCCTCGTGGACGGAGACGACACCCAACTCATCGGCCGGCACCGGCCCCAGGACGGTGTTCACAGTGGTGCTGTTCACGCTCATGCCTGCCTCACGTGTCCGATGCGGGTGCGGCGGTGCACCCGGTGGATGAGCTCACGCTAGCCATTCGCTTTACAGCATGTCAACGAAATGAACGCCATGAAAATCAATCGTTTCTGGCGTTGCACCAAGGTGCGAGATGTGAGCATCGCGTCGCCGCGGCTTGCGTGATGACATGCAGGTCATGCATGCAGAGACATGCGAATCATTCATTTGATGAATGTGGCCGGGCACACTTTGACTGAGGACATGAGCCGACCGCCCACCTCAGACGTGGATCTCTTCGCCGACGAGGTTCTCCTCGACCCGCACCCCGTCCACGCACAGCTGCGGGACCTGGGCCCCGTGGTCCACCTGCCGCACAATGACGTTCACGCACTGACGCGCTACGACGTCGTCCGAGGCGCCCTGGCCGACTGGGAGTCCTTCTCCTCGACGTCCATCGCCTTCAATCCTGCGGCCGATCAGGCCCTGGCGGGCACCTCGCTGGCATCCGATCCGCCGACGCACACCCCGTTGCGCACGGCCCTCACCGAGAACCTCTCGCCCCGCGCCCTGCGTGGACTCAAGGACCGGACCGAGGCAAAGGCCGACGTTCTGGTCGCCGCACTCGTCGAGAAGGGCTCCTTCGAAGCCGTCGACGCCCTCGCCCGCACCTTCCCACTGGAGGTCGTCGCCGACCTGATCGGCTTCACCGGCCACGTGCGCGAGAACATGCTGCGCTGGGGCCAGGCCGCGATGCAGGTCATCGGGCCGGCCAACCAGCGCACCGCCGACAGCTTCCCCATCGCGGGCGAGCTGTACGCCTGGTGCTCCGAGGTCACGGCCGACAACCTGGCCGAGGGCTCGGTGGGCCGCGGCATCTTCGACGCCGAGGCGCGCGGCGCCATCCCCGAGGGGACCGCGGGACACATCATCCACCAGTACCTGGGCGCCGGCATCGACACGACCGTCGCGGCCATCGGCAACGTGGTCGCCCTGTTCGCCGCCCACCCCGAACAGTTCGACAAGGTGCGCGCCGAACCGTCCTTGACGTCCGCGGCGTTCAACGAGGTGTTGCGGTACTGGCCCCCGGTCAACGTCTGGGGCCGTGTCACCACCCGCGACGTGGAGATCGAGGGCGTCGTCGTCCCGGCGGGCGCGCGGATCGCGGTGCTGCTCGGCGCCGGCAACCGCGACCCGCGGCACTACGAGAACCCCGACGCCTTCCTGGTCGAGCGCAATCCGGTCGACCATCTGTCGTTCGGCTACGGGCCGCACGGCTGCGCGGGCCAGGGCCTCGCCCGCATGGAGGCCCACGCCGTGCTCACCGCGCTGACCCGGCGCGTGCGACGCCTGGTCGTCGGGCCCGAGGTCCGCGTTCCCGCCAACATCACCCGGAGCATCGAAGCGCTCCCCGTCCTGGAGGTGATCCCCGCATGAGGATCGTTCTCGACCGTCCCCGCTGCGAGGGACACGGCCTGTGCGAGGAGGCCGCACCGCACCTGATGCACCTCGACGACGAAGGCGAGCTGGTGCTCGACCGCGAGGAGGTCGGCGCGGGCGAGGCCGCGCCCGCCCAGGCCGCCGCCCGCGTGTGCCCCGTCGCCGCGCTGAGGGTCGAATGAGCGCCGTCGCGCTGCGCCGCGTCGTCGTCGTGGGCAATGGCATCGCCGGGCTCACCGCCGCCCACACGCTGCGCGAGAGCGGATTCGACGGCGAACTGACCGTCGTCGGCGACGAGTCGCACCCGGCGTACAGCCGGCCCGCCCTGTCGAAGGCGCTGCTGCTCGACGGCGACGACCTGACCTCGCACACGCTGCCACCGGCGTCCCACGGGGCGAGGGAAGTGCTCGGCGTACGCGCGAGCGGCCTCGACGTGGACCGACAGCTCGTCACGCTCGAAGACGGCACGGCCCTGCCGTACGACGGTGTCGTCCTCGCCACCGGCTCCCGGGCGCGACGGCTGTCCGAGCTGCCCGACGAGGTCACGTTGCGCGGGCTCGACGACGCGCTCGCGCTGCGCCGCCGCCTGACCGGCCGACCCAGTGTCCTCGTCGTCGGCGGCGGGCCTCTCGGCATGGAGATCGCCTCGGGGTGCCTGGCCGCGGGCTGCCGGGTCACCCTCCTCTCACAGGGGCAGCCACTGGTCGCCCGGCTCGGTCCGCGTCTCGCCCGCGTCCTCACCGACGCCGCCCGCGAACGGGGGCTCACCGTGGTCGAGTCCGGGCCGGTACGCATCGAAGGGCGGCCCGGCGACGCCCACGTCGCGCTCGACGACGGCACGGTGCTGCGGGCCCAGGTCGTCCTCAGCGCCGTCGGCGACATCCCCAACACCGACTGGCTCGCCGGCACCGGGCTCGTCGTGAACGGCGCCGTCCCCGTCGACACGCGCGGCCTCGCCCGCCCCGGCATCGCGGCCGTCGGCGACCTCGCGGCCCTCCCCACCCCACAGGGCCCGCGCCGTGTCCCCCTGTGGAGCAGCGCCGTCGACCAGGCGAAGGCCGCCGCGCGGGCGCTCGTCCACGGCGACGACGCCCCCGCGCTCTCCTTCCAGCCGTACTTCTGGACCGAGCAGTTCGGGCACACCCTCAAGGCCGTCGGGCACCTGCCCGCCGAGGGGGAGCCGCAGTACGCGGTCGGCGGCCCCGGCGGCGGCCCCGCACTGATGACCTGGCGGCAAGAGGACGGCAGCACCACGGCCGTCGCCCTCGACCACCGCATCCCGGTCCCCCGGCTGCGCCGCATGACCCGCACCGCCACATAGGGTGTGCGCCATGAGCGGCGAGGAGGACACCGGCACGTCGGGACTCGACCGGCTGGCATCCGTCGACCTCAACCTGCTGGTGCCCCTCCTCGCCCTGCTGGAGGAGCAGTCGGTGACCAGGGCCGCGGAGCGGGTGGGGCTCTCGCAACCGGCCATGAGCCACGCCCTCGCCCGGATGCGGCGCCTGCTGGGCGACGACCTGGTCGTCCGTCAGGGCAGCGGCGTCACGCTCACCCCGCGGGCGCTGGAGCTGATCGCCCCGCTGCGCGGCGCGCTGCTGCAGACGGCGCAGATCGTCGATTTCCCGTCCTTCGTCCCCGCCACCGACGAGCGGGTCATCACGGTCGCCATGACCAACAGCACCGCGTTCGTCGTCGGCCCCCGGCTGACCCGGCTGGTCGCCGAGCGCGCGCCGCACGCCACACTGCGGATCCGGACGATCACGGTGCCGACCGAGGCCACCTTCACCGAGGGGGGCGTCGACGTCGTACTGATCTCCGAAGGGCACTTCTCGCCGTATCCACGCAGTCGGCTGTACGACGACCGCTGCGTGGTCGTCGCCTCGCCCGACACTCCGCCGCAGGCGAGCGCGCTTCAGCTGCTCTCCACCGAGCCGCACATCGTCGTCGACACCGAACGGCGGGTCTTCCCGTACTCGGTGCTGGAGGACGAGGGCATCCCCCACCGGGTCGGGCTGTGGATCTCCGACTTCCTGCTGGTGCCGTTCCACGTGGCCCGCGCGGGCGGGGTCGCCCTGCTGCGCTACCGGGTGGCCGCCGCCATGCGGACCCTCGCCGACCTGCGGATCGAGGAGTTCCCCTTCCCGCTGCCCGGGCTCGGCATCGACATGGTGTGGAACCCCCGGCTGGCCGACCGGCACTTCGTCGACTGGCTGCGGGAGCTGCTGTGCGACGCCGCGGCCGAGCGCTGAGCCCGTCGCCCGAGGGACGGATCAGGTCAGCAGCCGGACCCAGCTGGCGCTCAGCTCGTCGAGCAGCTGCTCGCGGGTGAGCTTCCAGTCGGCGCTGCCCCAGTGCTGGGCGACGTAGTCCAGTTCGGCCATCGCGAGCACCCCCCGGAAGCGGCGCTGGTGGGGGGCGAGGCGCCCGGCCTGGGTCAGACCGTCCTCGATGTCGCTGATGGCCTCTTCCAGCCACCGCTCCACCAGATCGCGCAGCTCCGGATCGATCGCCGCGGCGTCCCGGCCGACGCGGATGATCGGCCGGATCTCGGGCCAGCTGTCGGCGGTGCGCCGCAGCCAGAGGCCGATCGCCTCCACCGTCCCCTCGGCCACGGTGGCGACCAGATCCTGGGCCGTCGATCCGTGCTCCGGGGAACGAACTCGCTGGAGCGCCTCGTTCAGCCGCTCGTCGATGAGCGCCTTCATCAGGTCGGTCCGGGAGGGGAAGTAGGCGTAGAAGGTGACCCGGGTGGTGCCCGCGGCGGTCGCGATGTCGTCGACCTTGGTGGCGGCGTACCCCTTCGTCGTGAACAACTCGAGCCCGGACTCCAGCAGGAGGCGGCGCGTCATCTGCTTCTGCGCCTGTCGAAGGTTCGCCATGCCGGAAATCCTAATGCCCCACCGCGCACCCGCTGTACGGACGGGCTCCAGGTCATACGCCCTGGCCACACCGTCAGGGGCCGCCGAACCGTCCGCTCCGGAGGCGGGGCCCGGGAGAAGCGGCACTGACCGGCACTTGATGACCCGGTGCCTGAGAAGGCTCGATTCGGCGCATGCCCGCCGCGGCGCTCGTAGGATGCCGGGGTGCCGAGACCCGTCCCGATACCGAAGAGCCGCCGCGCGTGGATCGTGACGTGGGCGGTGCTGTGTGCCGCCGGCCTCGCCGCCACCTACGTACTGACCACCTCCTCGGAACCCGAGCCGCCTCCCAAGAAGCCGGTCAGCGCCCGGTGCGCCGAACTGATCAAGAACATCGAGGGCCAGATCGCCAAGAACGAGCGGGACGGCAAGAAGGACGGAGTGGTGGCGTTTTCGCGCATCCGGGGCGCCGGCCAGGAAGATTGCGGCGATGCGCTCCGCGACCACTTCGGCAGTAATCGGTGAAGCGTGGCGCCCGGGCCGCCGCGTTCGCTGGTCTGGCCGCCGTCACCACCGCCGGGCTGACCATCGCCATGCGCGTCACGTCCGAACCGGAGCCGCAGCCCGCACCGACGCGGGTGTACTCCTCCTGCCTGGCGGCGGACACCCGGCCGCCCGCTCCCGGCGAGGGCCCGTGCGAGGGTCCCGGGCGCTGAACAACTCCCCTATTCCTGCTACGTGTTGGTGATCGGGTCGTACCGCCTGCCCGCCGCGATCACGGCCCCGACGGACTGCAACGCCCCGAGGTCCGTGAGCGGGTCGCCGTCCACCACGAGGACGTCCGCGCTGTAGCCGGGAGTGAGCTGCCCGGTTGTCTCGTCGAGGCCCAGCGCGCGAGCGGGCTCCGTCGTGGCCATCGCGAGGACGCGGTCGTTGGGCAGGCCCAGGTGCCCGTAGAACGTGAGGCTGGAGGGCAGGCCGTCGAAGCTGGCGCGCTGGACTCCCGCGTCGGTGCCCGCGATCAGCCGCGCGCCCGCCTCGGCCATCCGGCGCACCGCGTCGAACATGGCCGCGGCGCGCTCGGCGCCGAAGAACCGCGGCAGCATTCGCCAGTTCGGGCTGACCGTGGGGCAGACGTAGATGTTCCGCTGAACGATCTGGTCGAGCACGTCCTGGCGGACCTCGATCCCGTCGGCCGTCATCCACGTGCAGTGCTCGATACTGTCGACCCCTGCCGCGACGGCGGCGGTGATGCCGTCCGCACCGTGCGCGTGCGCCGCGACCGGCAGTCCGGCGCGGTGTGCCTCGTCGACGAGCGCCGCCAACTCCCCTTCGGAGAACTGGGTTTCCCAGCTCTGGGCGCCGCCCTTGGTGAGCCCGCCGCCGGTCTCCATGACCTTGATGACCTTGGCGCCCGCCTCCGCGTTGCGCCGCACAAGGCGCCGGACCTCCTCAGGGCCGGAGACCTCGCCACCGAGGAACCAGCAATGGCCACCGGGCGGAGTGACGGGCACCGTCGCCGAGACCAGCCGCGGGCCCACGGCCGAGCCCTCCCTGATGTCGTGGGCGAGACGCACCGCGAGGCCGCCCCGGTCACCGAGATCGCGGGCCGTCGTGACACCGACGCTCAGCAACTTCCGAGCCCGAGCGGCCATCGCGGCGAACAGCGCCTCGTCGTCCTGCTCCTGGAGCGTGGCTACGGGTTCCGGTCCCGCGTCGAAGCAGAGGTGCACGTGGGCGTCGATCAGGCCCGGGAGCACGGTCGCGGCGGGAAAGTCGAGCCGGGGCTCGTCGGGCTCCGCCTGGCGCTCGACCTCCGAGCGCGGGCCGGCGCCGGCGATGACGCCCTCGCGTACGAGGACGGCGCCGTCGGCGACTGTGTGAAGATCCGGTCCGGCCAGGACTTGCGCGGCGGTGATCAACATGAAGCGCGGCTCTCTTTCGTCTGCGAGGAACGCCAGTTGCTGCAACGCAGCACATCAGAAAGGGTCAGGGGTTGTCGGTTGCACGCGCCGCCCCGCCCCCGCTGTGTCCTGTCTTCGTCACCGCGTCAGACAGCAGTCTCCGCATGTGCCGCCGCCGGGAGCGCGGTAGAAGAGGCAGCAGCTCCGGCGGCGGAATGTCAGGTCCGGGCCGGTGATCCGGCCCGTTCCGTGTAGCCGGCCCGTCTCCAGGAGTTCGCGTGTCAGCCGCGTGAGATCCGTGCGCAAGTCGGGTCGGGACCGCAGCAGTTGAGCCGACGACCCGAGGAGAGCCGAGGCGGAATTGCCGGCCAGCAGGCGTGGCGCCACCTTGACGGTGAGGCCGTTCTCGACCGCTGCCAGGACTCCGTCCACCTCCGCGTGGACCGCGTCGGCGAGGGAGCGGAGCTCCGTCGCACGTCGGCCCTCGGGCCGGGGCAGGCGCAGAGCCGAGCTCTCACCGGACCACTCGACCGTGCTCATCGCCAGCACGATCCCGTGGACGAGGGCGCAGGCGAGGACCGGTGACCAGAGGCGTGCCGCGAGGCCCAGGTGGGCGATGGAGGCGCCGATGCGGGGTTCGGGGGTGGCGTAGTGGTCGTTGACCGCCTGGGCTCGTGCGGCGAGCCCGGCGTGGGTGAGCCGTGCATCGGGCCGCCGCCGCGTCGGCGTCGTGTCGAGGGCGAAGAATCCCCCGAGCCGCGACTCCACGTCCCGCAGCGCCTCGGCGACCTGTTCCGACGGCACCTCGTTCATGAGGCCCTGGCCCGGCGCGGCGCCTCGATGACGTAGAGGTCCAGGATCGCGGGGCGCTCCGCGACTCCCGGTCCGCCTGCCCCTATCCAGTCCGCGATGTCCTCGGTGGCGTCAGCGTCGTTGACCAGGCCGAGCCACACCGGTCGTGCTCCGGCCGCCCGACCGGCGGCGGAGGGCTGTACGACGATGACATTGGCCTGATCGCAGACGTCCAGGCACTCGGAGATCCGTGTCGGCGCGATCCGGCGCAACCGCGCCGTCTGCGCGGCGTGATCACCGTCGACCTTGACCGTTCCGCAGCAGCAGTCGCGGCACACGACCACGCGGCACGGAACCGCCCGGTCCGCCGCGGGGGCCGTCGCTTCGGCTTCGGCGAGCCGTTCGGGCATGCCGCATCCTCCCTCTCGCCGGGGAGTTCCGCCCCGGATCGCTTCGAGGGGGCGACAGCGTGAGTCTCCTGGCTCTCGGGTCCGTGCTCGTCCCGGCCTTCCCACCCTCGCGGGGGCAGTGGCTCTCCGGGATCCGCTCGCCGATCACAGTGGCGGTACCGCACCGGATTCGCACCGGTTTCCTCGGGCCGCCGTCGCCCGTGTTCACCGTCATCATGCCATCCGGCGAGGAGCTGCCGACGGGCCGGACGTTGTGGCGCCTCCCGGGCGCGGACCCGTAGGGTGAACGACGTAGCTGGTTCGCCCCGCCCGCCAGACGGGGTGTCGTAAGAGGGAACCCGGTGGGATTCCGGGACTGCCCCGCAGCGGTGAGTGGGAACGACCGCCGTCATACGCACTGGGCCCCGGAAGAGGGGTCTGGGAAGCGACGGTCACTAGGTGTCCGCCCTTTCGGGTGGGCGTGCCCGCAAGTCCGAAGACCTGCCAACTGCCCGTGCACGGACGACACGTGCGCGGACATCTCGGTGACCTCGAGGGCGGGTCGGCGTACACATACCGGCGAAAAGATCGTGCCTCGCAGCGCGCGGTCACCGCTCCGGTGGTGTCACTCCTTCGCGCCGCAGAGGCCTTCCGGGATCTCAGGGATACGTCTCTCGAAGGAGAATTCCGTGACCACCAGGACCGCGGACACCACGACCGCGCACACCGGGACCGAGCCCGCGCGGGCCACCGTGTACGGCTACCCTCGCCAGGGCCCGGACCGGGAACTGAAGAAGGCGATCGAGGGCTACTGGAAGGGCCGCGTCGACGCCGACGGTCTTCGCTCCACCGCCGCCGAACTCCGCCGTGCCAACTGGCGGGAACTGGCCGCGTCCGGCATCGACGAGGTGCCGACCGGCGACTTCTCGTATTACGACCACGTCCTGGACACGACCGTCATGGTCGGTGCGGTGCCCGAGCGCCACCGGGCCGCCGTCGCGGCGGACGCCCTGGACGGGTACTTCGCGATGGCACGCGGCACCCAGGACGTCGCCCCGCTGGAGATGACCAAGTGGTTCGACACCAACTACCACTACCTTGTGCCGGAGTTGGGCCCGGACACGGTGTTCACCACCGATTCCACCAAGCAGGTCGCGGAACTCACGGAGGCCCTCGCCCTCGGCCTGGACGCCCGCCCCGTACTGGTCGGACCGGTCACCTACCTTTTGCTGTCGAAGCCCGCTCCCGGCGTGGCCGACGACTTCGATCCGCTCACCCTGCTGGACCGCCTGCTGCCCGTCTACGCCGAGGTTCTCAGCGACCTGCGGGCCTCGGGCGCCGCCTGGGTGCAGCTCGACGAGCCCGCCCTGGTCCAGGACCGCACTCCGGCGGAGCTGAACGCCGCCGCCCGCGCCTACCGTGACCTCGGCACGCTCGCCGACCGGCCGAAGCTCCTGGTCGCCTCGTACTTCGACCGACTCGGCGAGGCCCTGCCGGTGCTCGCCAAGGCGCCCGTGGACGGTCTCGCCCTCGATTTCACCGGTTCCGCCACCGCCAACCTGGAGGAACTCGCCGCCGCCGGAGGCCTGCCCGGCAAGCGTCTCGTCGCCGGTGTGGTCAACGGCCGCAATGTGTGGGTGAACGACCTTGAGCGGTCACTCGCCACGCTCGGCACTCTGCTCGGACTCGCCGACCGCGTCGACGTGGCCGCTTCCTGCTCGCTGCTGCACGTTCCGCTGGACGCGTCCGTGGAGCGGGACATCGAGCCGCAGGTCCGGCGCTGGCTCGCCTTCGCCCGCCAGAAGACCACCGAGGTCGCCACCCTTGCCAGGGGCCTCACCCGAGGAACCGGCGTGGTCGAGGCCGAACTCGCCGCCAACCGCGCCGCGTTGAGTTCCCGGGCCACCTCGCCCATCACCCGTGATCCGGCGGTGCAGGCCCGCGCCGCCGCCGTCACCGAGGCGGACCTGCGCCGCTCGCAGCCGTACGCCGAGCGGACCGCCGCCCAGCGTGCCCTGCTGAACCTGCCGCTGCTGCCGACGACGACCATCGGCTCGTTCCCGCAGACCGGCGAACTCCGCGCCGCGCGCGCCGATTTGAGGGCCGGACGCATCGACAGCGAGGGGTACGAGTCCCGCATCAGGAACGAGATCCGTGAGGTCGTCTCCTTCCAGGAGAAGGCCGGTATCGACGTGCTCGTGCACGGCGAACCCGAACGCAACGACATGGTCCAGTACTTCGCCGAGCAGCTGGACGGCTACCTCGCCACGCAGCACGGCTGGGTCCAGTCCTACGGCACCCGCTACGTCCGCCCGCCGGTCCTCGCGAGTGACATCTCCCGCCCCGCAGCGATGACCGTGCGCTGGACGACGTACGCCCAGTCCCATTCCAGCCGTCCGGTCAAGGGCATGCTCACCGGCCCGGTCACCATGCTCGCCTGGTCCTTCGTCCGCGACGACCAGCCGCTGGGTGACACCGCCCGGCAGGTCGCCCTCGCCCTGCGCGACGAGGTCGACGACCTGGAGGCGAACGGCACTTCGGTCATCCAGGTCGACGAACCGGCACTCCGCGAGACCCTCCCGTTGCGCGCAGGCGACCACGCCGCCTACCTCGCCTGGGCCACCGAGGCATTCCGCCTCACCACCAGCGGCGTCCGGCCGGACACGCAGATCCACACCCACATGTGCTACGCCGAGTTCGGTGACATCGTGCAGGCCATCGACGACCTCGACGCCGATGTCATCAGCCTGGAGGCCGCCCGCTCCCACATGCAGGTCGCACACGAGCTGGCCGAGCACGGCTACCCGCGTGAGGCCGGTCCGGGCGTGTACGACATCCACTCGCCACGCGTCCCGAGCGTCGACGAGGCAACCGCATTGCTACGTAAGGGACTTGAGGCCATCCCCGCCGAGCGGCTGTGGGTCAATCCGGACTGCGGGCTGAAGACCCGCGGCTGGGCCGAGACACGGGCCTCCCTGGAGCACCTCGTCGCCGCCGCACACGCCGTCCGTGAGGAGCTCGGGACGACCGCGTAGCTCTTGAGGCCTCGCCTCTGGTGCCGATACTCCGGCACCAGAGGTGAGGCGCCCACTCCACCTACGTCAGTCGATCGGCGCGTACGTGCGCCTGCCCCTCCGGTACGCGATCTCGCCGAGCGCGATGTCGCAGAGCATGAACGCCGCGAGCGGGATGCCACTACATGCGGTACCCCCACACGACGAGGAGCACCACGTCCGTGACCTCGCCGCTCATCGGGTCGACGGCGACGGCGTCCTGCTTCTCCGGCCAACTCCGCTGGATCTGCTGGACGACGTACCCCGAGGACGCGTCGGCGGGCGGGACGATCTCGACGGGGTTCGAGAGACCCTCGGCGCGGGCCGCTTCCAGCCTGTAGTCGGGGCTACCCGCAGAGCAGCCAGACCGATGCGGGAATCCGCTTGGGTGCCCGCCGCGTTGGATCGACAGCCGGCCGCACGCCCCCGCTTCGTCCCCCCCATCCGCTTCAGCCGCTCCATCCGCTTCATCCGGGAGACACCCCTCATGTCAGAGCCAGAGATCGATGCCCTTGTGTTCGACGTGCTGGGCACACTCGTCGACGAGCCCGCCGGAATCCGCACCGGAATTCGTCAACTCTCCCCAGCGCAGGCCGACTCCGAGGTCGACAAGCTCTTGGCGCTGTGGCAGCAGCACGTCGAGCACGAGCAGCAGCGGGTACTCGACGGTGGCAGGGCCTACCTCGCGAGCGACGTGCTCGACCGGGAGGCCGCCCGGCTCGTCGCCGACGCCGCCGGGGTCGACGATCCGGCCGCGGTGGCGGAGTTGGCCCTGGCCGGGCGCAGGCTCCCGCCGTGGCCGGACACGGTGGCGGGGCTCGCCCGGCTTGCCGAACGGTTTCCGTTGATCGGGCTGTCCAACGCGAGCCGGACCGCGCTCCTCGGCCTCAACGCGCACGCGGGGCTGCGCTGGCACCAGGCGCTGTCCGCCGAGGACGCCCGGACCTACAAGCCGGACCCGGCGGTCTATGCGCTGGCCGTCACCGTCTCCGGACGGCCGCCGGAGCGACTGCTGATGGTCGCCACGCACGCCTGGGACCTGCGCGCGGCCCAGGCCCTCGGCCTGCGCACCGCCTACGTCGCCCGTCCCGTGGGCGACCCGCCCGTCGCCTCGGACCGGTTCGACCTGTACGCCGACGACCTGGCCGGGCTGGCCGCCCAGATCGGGGCGTGAGCGGCCCCGCTTCAGGAGTGCGTCAGGAAGTCGGCGATCTCCGCCGCCACAGTGTCGGGGACGAACGACGGCGCGAAGTGCATCTGGCCGGGGATCGCCGTGTACGTGACGTGCGGCAGCGCGGTCGCGAGCCGGTCGAGGGTCGCCGGCATCGGCTGCCAGGTGTCGGCGCCCCGCATCAGCAGGGTCGGGACGGTGACATCGGACCAGCGCTCCACGTCCGCCGAGTCGGCGATCAGCGATTCGAGGTCACGACACCAGCCGGGCGTGTCATCGGGTTCAGCGCCTGGTTCGGTGTCGCTGGTGTCTCCCGACTCCATCAGGTCCAGGAGCGCGGCCGGGACCCGGGCCACCTTTTCGGCCAGCAGTCGGTCGGCGCGCCGCCGATCGCCGCGCGCGGTCAGCTTCTTGAACTCCTCCAGTACGGGGGCTAGTTCGGGGCCCGCCGCGTACAGCGGCGGCTCCCACAGCACCAGCGAGCGCACCGGCAGACCGGCCGCCGCCGCGTGCAGGGCGACGTTGGCGCCGTAGGACATGCCGACCAGGTGGACGGGACGGCCGATCTTCGTGATGAGCGCCTCGATGTCCGCCACTTCGTCGGCGAAGCGCTTGGGCGCGTGGCCCGGCCCGCTCGGGGCGTAGCCGCGGCGGGCCGGCGTCCAGAGTTCGAAGCGGTCCGCGAGGCATTCGGCCACCGGCTGCCAGGAGTGCAGCCCACCGCCGGAACCGTGGACCATGACGACCGGTGGGCCGGCGCCGAACTGCCGGTAGGCGACGGCCGTCCCGTCGGCGGACTCAAGTGACGCGATGGGCCCGAGGCGGGATTCGGGTGACTGGAACTCGTTCGGCATGCCAGGACCCTCGCACGCCACGTCGGAACCGGGCCACCCCATTTCGCCGCTCGCGCCGAGCAGCGCAGGAAGCGACACGGCCCCGCGCCGCCCTCCCCCACGGGACCCGTAGGTGACACTGAACCGACCATACGAAGCGGAGAGGTTGGATCATGACGCACACGGTTGTCGCAGAGCTTGACGGAATTCGGGACGACCTGGCCGATCTCTACCGGGACCTGCACGAGCACCCGGAGCTGTCCTTGCAGGAGAAGCGGTCGGCCGAGCTGCTCGCGCGGCGGCTGCGGGCCGCGGGTGTCGACGAGGTCGTCGAACACGTCGGGACGACCGGCGTGGTGGGTGTGCTGCGCAACGGCGAAGGACCTGTGGTCATGCTGCGCGCGGACTTCGACGCGCTTCCGGTGGAGGAGAAGACCGGGCTGTCGTACGCCAGTGTCGCCCGCGGTGTGGACCACGAGGGCAAGGACGTGCCGGTGATGCACGCGTGCGGGCACGACATGCACGCGGCCTGTCTGATCGGGGCGGCGAGCCTGCTGGCCGGGGCGCGCGACCAGTGGCGGGGCACCGTGCTGCTGGTCTTCCAGCCCGCGGAGGAGCTGGGGTGCGGCGCCCGCGGCATGATCGACGACGGGTTGTTCGAGCGCTTCCCCACGCCGGAGGTCGTGCTGGGCCAGCATGTGGGGCCGCTGCCCGCCGGGTTCATCGGCCACGGCAGCGGTCCGGTGATGGCCGCCTCGGACTCCCTCGATGTCACCCTGCACGGTCGCGGCGGGCACGGCTCGCGCCCGGAGGCAGCCATCGACCCGGTCCTGATGGCCGCCCACGTCGTGACCCGGCTGCAAGGTGTCGTCGCCCGCGAGGTGCCCCCGGCGGAGACGGCGGTCGTCACGGTGGGCCGACTTCAGGCCGGCACCAAGGACAACATCATTCCCGACGCCGCAGAGTTGGGCATCAACATCCGCTCCACGACGGCGGCCACCCGCGACCTTCTCCGCTCGGCGACCGAACGCGTCGTCCGCGCCGAGGCCGCGGCAGGCGGCGCCACGCGCGAACCCGACCTCGACTGGACCATCAGCGTTCCCGCCCTGGTCAGCGACCCGGATGCCACCGCCACCACGCTGGCGGCGTTCGTCGGTCACTTCGGCGAGCAGCGTGTCTTCCCGCTGCCGCCGGTCAGTGCCAGCGAGGACGTGGGGGTGTTCGGCGAGGCGATCGGGGTGCCGACCGTCTTCTGGTTCTGGGGCGGCCTCGACACCGGGACCGCCCTCGCCGCGCTCCAGGCCGGCAAGCTCGACGACCTGCCGGCCAACCACTCCCCGCACTTCGCCCCCGTGGTTGAGCCGACCCTGAGCACGGGCGTGGAGGCGCTCACGGTCGCGGCGCTGACCTGGCTGGGCACTCCGTGACACGGGCGCTGGCGGGACCCGCTAGTAGTACCCCTTCGACCCGTCGATGAGTTCCCGCACGATGTCCGCGTGGCCCGCGTGCCGGCCGGTCTCCTCGATGAGATGGATGAGCATCCAGCGGAGGTCGATCTTGCCGTCGCCGTACTTGGGGTGGCGGCCGGTGGCGTCGAGGGAGGCCGTGGCGGCGATCTCGTTGCTGCGGGTGCACTGGGACTCGTAGTCGAGCAGCAGTTGTTCGAGGGGGACGCCGTCTGTGCGCCAGTCGGCGTCCTCGTCGTCCGACTCGCCGAAGGACGGGTTCACCTTCTCGTCGCCGCCGAGGAACAGCACCTCCAGCCAGGTGTGTTCGACCCAGCGCATGTGGCTGATGAGACCGGCCATGGTCATCGCAGGCGATGTCGGGACGACACTGCGGCGCGCGTCCTCCTCGCTCAGTCCCGCGCACTTCCATCGCAGGATCCGCCGCTGGAGGTCCAGCCATCCGATGAGTGCCGTGCGTTCGTCCGCCTGGAACGGAGGGCGTTCAAGTGAAGGGGCCATGCCCATCGACGCTAGCGCGCCGCGCCCCGGGCGTCTTCGGGTTTTCGGCGGGAGCATGAAAGCGGCTGGGCAGGGTGCGGCGCGTGCATGTAACACCCACCGGTCGCTCGGCGCTGTCCCCCACAGGGACTCCTCGGCAGTCGGCGGCCGAGGAGTCCCTTTCGTTGCTCGGACTTGGGTGCGGGGCGGGTGGTGGGCCGCCACCGACACGTCGGCCGACCACCCGCCCCGCTCATGCTCGCGTCCACCGGCCCGCGGGGGAGGGCGGGCTCGGTGGAGCGAGCAGCTCGGAGGAAGTCCGAGGCGTTCTAGGGCGTGTATCGAAAGTCCCGTCGTCCGCCCGAAGGGCGGGCCACGCGGCGTCCGGTGCGTGCGATCGCAAGGCGCCGGAGCGCCCTAATAGCGGAGCTATTCGGGCGTTTCGGCAACGCCGCGAGCGTGCGTGCCAGACGCCGCGTGACAGGCGGGACTTTCGATACACGCCCTAGGGCAGTCGGGGCCGCGCGGCGCCCTGAGTGCCGGGGTGACGGCTTCCGCCCGTGGTGCGGGACGACGCGGCACGCACGGAACGAGCCCTTCTGCGGGTCCAGTTGGCCGTTCGCGCGGTGAACTGCTGCCAGGCGCGGGCGCGTCGGGAGGCGCGTAGGTCCTCGAAGAGGGTGTCGTAGCGTGCCACGACCGGTTCGGGGTCGTAGCGGTGCGCGGACTCCAGGGCGGCGGCGCTCATCTCCTTGCGGCCCGCCTCGTCCCCGATCAGGTCGAGCATCGCCGCGGCCAGGGCACGCGCGTCGCCGACGGGGACGAGCCGCCCGTCGACGCCGTCCGTGATGATCTCGGCGGGGCCCAGCGGCGCGTCCGTGGAGACGACGGGGACGCCGCAGCGCATCGCCTCGACCAGCGTCATCCCGAAGGACTCCGCATCGGAAGCGCTGACCACCAGCGAGGCACGGGCGAACTCGGGCTCCACCGGCGCGACGGCGCCCATCAGTCGGGCCCGGCCGCCGAGCCCGAGGGCGGTGACCAGCTCGCGCAGCCGCTGGTCCTCTCCCCCGGCCCCGTAGATCCGCAGCTCCCAGTCGGGCGCCTGCGCCGATACCTCGGCGAAGGCCTCGAGGAGCAGGTCGTAGCGCTTGCCCGGCGCCAGCCTGCCCGCCGCCGCGATCACCTTCGACGTGCCGTCAGAGGCCGGCACGGGCACCGACGGCACGATGTTCGGCACGCACCGCACGCCGACACCGGGCAGCGGCATCCGCTCCCGGTACACCCGCGCGTCCGCCTCCGTCATCGTCACCACCGCGTCGAGCGAGCGGTAGTGGCGGCGCAGCACGGCCCGCAGCTTCTTGCTGTGCGCGTCGTGGCGGAGGTGCTCCTGAGCGATCCGCAGCGCGCGCTTCGGGCCCCACAGCGACACGTACACATTGATGCCGGGCCGGGTGCCGATGACGACATCCGCGTCGCAGTGCCCCTCCAGGTACTCCCGTGCGCGCTGGTCGTGCAGGAGCGTGTACTGCTTGTGGCGCTTCTCGGCGGCCGGGAAGTCCCGCGCGGGGCTGCCGAACGCGGCCAGTCGGGTGTCCTCGCTGTCCGCGCGCGTGTCCACCAGCGGTACGAGGGTGATCCGGGGGTCGACCGCGAAGCGGGGGTTGGCCCGGTGCCGGGACATCGAGACGATCTCCACCTCGTGGCCGCCGTGCTCGGCGAGCGCGGCGGCGAGGTTGAGCGTGGTGCGCACCGTTCCGCCTATGGCGTACGCGTTGTGCAGCAGGAACGCGATCTTCATGTGCAAATGCCTTCCTCGGCGGGCGCACGGCGCGGGCCCGTACGGCTCCCGATGTCCCTCGACATCGGTGACAGCGTGCGCGGCGCGGGTAACGGAGCCGCCCCTCGCCGGTGAGAGGCGGGTAAGAAGCCCTCCGGTCGGCGGCCGAGCGGTCGATCCGGGCAGGCCACGGGGGCAGACTGGGGAATGTGTCGCCACAAGCCGTTTCACCAGCCGCCCGGCCGTCCGAGGCGCTCGCGCCCGCGGTGCTGCTCGCCGAGGACGACCGGGCGATCCGGCACGCCCTCGAACGCGCCCTGACCCTGGAGGGCTACACCGTCACCGCCGTCGCCGACGGTGTCGAGGCCCTGGCCGCCGCACACCGTGCCCGCCCCGACATCCTCGTCCTGGACGTGATGATGCCCGGCATCGACGGCCTGCAGGTGTGCCGCGTGCTGCGCGCCGAGGGCGACCGCACGCCGATCCTCATGCTCACCGCTCTCGTCGAGACCCCCGACCGGATCGCGGGGCTCGACGCGGGCGCGGACGACTACGTCGCCAAGCCCTTCGACGTCGAAGAGGTCTTCGCCCGCCTGCGCGCCCTCCTGCGCCGCACCGCTCCCGTCCCCGACGAGCCGGCCGACCACCGGATCACCGCCGCCGACCTGCGCATCGACCCCGCCGCCCGGCGTGCCTGGCGCGGCAGCCGCGAACTCGAGCTCACCCGAACCGAGTTCGACCTCCTCGAACTCCTCGCCCGCAACAGCGGCATCGTCCTCGACCACGCCACCATCTACGACCGGATCTGGGGCTACGACTTCGGGCCGGGCTCCAAGAACCTCGCCGTGTACGTCGGCTATCTGCGCCGTAAGGTCGAGGAACCGGACGGCCCGCCCCTCATCCACACCGTCCGGGGCGTCGGATACGTCCTGCGGGAGGCGTGAGATGCGGGAGCCCGAAGGCACCGGGGAGAGAGCTGTGCCCGTGGGCCGGCGGCCCAAGCGGTGGCGGGCCCGCAGCCTGCGCACGACGCTCGCCATAGCGTTCGCCCTCGTCGCGGCCGGTGTCACCGCACTGGTCGGCGTCCTGTCCTACGACTCCGCCGCCCGCCTCGTCCGCGTCGACCAGGAGGCCGTGTTCGACGAGGTCGTGCACGATCTGCGCTCCCAGGTGCGCCAACAGGCCCTCACACCAGGCGACTTCACCTCCGCCGACCCGGACCACGACGGCCCCCGCGACGACCTGACCCGCCCCGTAGGCACCGACGTCCAGATCCTCGGCCCCGGTGGCACACTGATCGACAAGGGCAGTCCGCCGCTCCCGGTCGACTCCGATGCCCGCCGGATCGCCGACGCGGACACCGCCGGTTCCCACGTCGAGGACGACGACGTGCCGGTCGCCGACGACGAGTACCGGATGGCGACGGTCGCGCTGGGTGACGGACGCGGCGCGGTGCAGGTGGCGCAGGAGTTCAGCGACACCGAGGACCTGCTGCGGGAGCTGCAGAAGCGCACGTTGCTGTTCGCCGCCGCGGTCGTCCTCGCGGCGGGCCTGTTCGGCTGGTGGCTGGCGCGCCGCATCACCTCGCGCCTCGTGCGCCTCGCCGAGACCGCCGAGCGCGTGGCGTCGACCGGGCGCCTGGACGTCGCGGTGCCGGTGACCGGCAGGGACGAGGTGGGCAGCCTGGGCCGCTCCTTCGACCGGATGCTCGGCCGGCTCGCCCGTTCCAAGGACGACCAGCGCCGCCTGGCGCAGGACGCCGGCCACGAACTGCGCACACCGCTCACCTCGCTGCGGACGAACATCTCCCTCCTGCGCCGCATCGACGAGCTGCCGCCCGCGTCCCGCGACGAGCTGGTGACCGACCTGACCGACGAGTCCCGCGAACTGACCGATCTGGTCAACGAGTTGGTGAACCTCGCGGCGGGCCACCAGGACGACGAGTCACCCGTCGACGTGTCGCTCGCGGAGATCGCCGAGGACATCGCGGTCCTGGCCCGCCGCCGCACCGGCCGCACGGTCACCGTAGGCGCCGATCCGGACACGACGATCACGGGCCGCCCCGCCCAGTTGCAGCGCGCCCTGACCAACCTGGTGGAGAACGCAGCCAAGTTCGACGCCGACGGCTCCGCCCCGATCGAGATCACCGTCACCCGCATTCCGGGCGCCGGGGTCCGTATGGAGGTCCTCGACCGGGGCCCCGGTCTCGCCGAGGTCGACACGGAGCGCATCTTCGACCGCTTCTACCGGGCCCCCGCCGCGCGCAGCCACCCCGGTTCGGGGCTCGGGCTCTCCATCGTGCGGGAGGCGGCGGCGGCCCACGGCGGCGTGCCGTTCGCGGCGCGGCGGGACGGCGGCGGCGCGGTGATCGGCTTCACGGCCCGCGAGGCGGCACCGGACTGAGCCGTGGGGCGGCGCGCCGCCCTCTCACAGGCTTTGGTGCTCCTTCTGCCTCAACTGGTCGGACGAACTCTCGGCCATCGGTGTCCAGTTGGGCTCCTGCTGCCGGACGTGTGCGCTGCCGGAGTTGATGGCCCAGCGGGCGATGACGAACGAGAGGGGCGTGGCCAGTACGCCCGCGACCAGCGCCGTGATGTTCTTGTCCGTCCCCAGCGAGTGCACGCCGAGGTAGAGGAGAGCGCCGCTGCACACCATGTTCACGAGGCTCGACAAGGGGAAGCGGAAGAAGCCCTGCCAGGTCGGCTTCGTGCGGCAGGTGATGTAGCTGTTCAGCAGGAAGGAACCGACGACGCTGACCATGAACCCGATGACGTGCGCGATCAGATACGGGATCAGGCGGTTGAGCGACACGTAGACGGCCATGTACACGGCGGTGTTGACGATGCCGATCAGGCCGAAGACGACGAACTGCCGGAAGGTCCGCAGACCGGCCGTTGACCGGACCGGCTCCGTCGGCCGGACGATCACGTCCACGGTGAGCGGGAGTTCACTTCCGGGAGCGGGCACGGTACCGCCCCCGCTCACCTTCTCCTCGGTCTCGCGCACCACATAGGGCGGGCGGCGCTTTGTCTCACCGTAGATCCGGCCCACGTATTCACCGATGACACCGAGCGTGGCGAGCTGGATTCCCCCCAGGGCCACAATGGCGATCAGCAATGTGGCGAATCCGGGTACGTCCACTCCGTGCATGACCACATTGGCGGCGATCCACAGCGCATACGCGAACGCGGCGAAAGCAAGCCCAAGGCCCATGTAGATGACCACGCGCAGCGGACGGCTGTTGAAGGAGATCAGTCCGTCGATCCCGTAGTTGAGGAGGCGCCGTCCGCCCCATTTCGACCGGCCCGCGGCGCGGTTGACATTGTGGTAGGTGAAACTGACGGTGTCGAAGCCGATCCAGGAGAAGATTCCCTTGGAGAACCGGTTGGTTTCCGGCAGGGCGAGCACCGCGTCGACGGCACGCCGCGACAGCAGTCTGAAGTCCCCCTCGCCGTCGACGACATCGACGTCCATGCAGCGTCCCATGGCCTGGTAGTACGCCGAGCTGACGGTCCTTCGCAGCAGTCCCTCGCCGGACCGGTCCCGGCGGGCAACGACCTGGTCGTAGCCGTGTCGGCGCAGTTCCAGCATCCGGTACAGGAGACCTGGGGGGTGCTGCAGATCGGCGTCCATGAGGGCCACGGAGGCACCGCGTGACATGCGAAGGCCCGCGAGCATGGCCGCTTCCTTGCCGAAATTCCTACTGAAGGATGTGTAGCGGACGCGATGGTCCTCGGCGGCCAGGGCGCGCAGTTGGGCACGGGTGGTGTCGCGGCTCCCGTCGTCGACGTAACAGATCTCGAAGGAGCGCCCCGTTCCTTCCAGGACATCCATCAACGCACAGTGGAATGTGTTGATCACTTCTTCCTCATTGAAGCACGGCACAACAACTGAGATCTGGCACGCTTCCATTCGCCACCCCGGCAGGTGTGATTCCAGCATTTGCGACTACGGCCACCACCATGACCCATCAGGTCAAGACAACGGTAAGAAGGCAGGCCGAACGCGCCGGGAGCAACCCGTACCGCGTTATCTTTCGATCAGGCGGACCGGCGAAACCGAACGCCAGCACACTGCAAACCGTATTTTCGTGCCGCGGGAGATTCTTTCCCGGCACCGACCGAGAAGGGGCGGCCTGTGGTGCACGCACCGGAGAAGGCTGTTCGAGACGAGCGAGCCGATGTCGCTCCGGAGGAACGGACGGCATGGTGGCGGACGGCCGCACCGCTGGGGATTCTCTCCCTGCTGCCGCTGGCCGCGCTCGGCTACGCCGCGTGGAACGCACGCCTGGTGCGCACCGGCGGGGACGACTGGTGTTTCCTGCCGGTGGTCCAGGACGGCGGACTGCCCGCCATAGTGGAGAAGTTCTACCTCCATGACAACGGACGGATCGTCAACGCCGTGCTGGTGTGGGCGTATGCGCGTTTCGGTGAGGCGGGCCAGCAGTGGTTCGCGCCGGTCAGTGGTGTGCTCGTACTCGTGCTCCTGTGGGCCTTCACGGCCGCCGTGCTGCGTGCCGCACGGCTGCGAGTCCCCCGGGGTGTGCCGCTTCTGGTGGCGGCCATGGTGACGGCCTTGTTCCTCTTCGGCTCCCCCAACACGTACAAGACGTTCTACTGGCCGGCCGCCTCCGTCTCGCACACCCTGCCGCCGGTGTTCGTCTGCGCGGCGGCCGTCCCCGTGCTGCGCGCGACATCACGGCGCGGCAAGTTTCTCGCGCTGGGCACGGTCGCCCTCGCGGGGGTGTTCCTGGGGCTCGTGTCGGAGGAGACGAGCGTCGTCGCGCTGACTGTCCTGGCGTGCGCGTTGCTGATCAGCGGCCGTGTCTTCCCTGGAGCACGGCGGCGGTTCCTGCGCCTGTGCTGCACGGCCGGCATCGCAAGCATCGTGCTCGGCACGCTGATCCTCTACACCTCCCCCGGTGCCACGCGCCGCCGCGAGCGCAAGCACGCGTCGACGATGTTCACCCCCGACTCGCTGCTGGGCGCCCTGCACGGCTTCCTCGAGATCGCCGCCACGGTGCTCACGACCTGGTGGTACCTGGGAGCCGTCGTGGTGGGTGTCGTCGTGGGCGTGGTGTCCCCCGGCGTCATGGGCCGGGTCGCGCCCGCAAGGAAGCAGCTGCCGGTCCTGGCCGCGGGTGTCGGCGCGCTGCTCGTCTCCGGCTACGTGTGCACGGTCATCACGTACCCCGTGTTCAAGCACCACATGGTGTCGTCGACCCGCCTGTGGAACGACTACCTGCTGCTGTACCTCCTGTTCCTCGTCTTCGTCGGCGCCCTCGCCGGGCACGGCGTGCGGGGCCGGGTGCGGCGGACGGCGCCGGTTCTGGCCGCCGGGGGCGTGCTGTACGCCGTCGTGTGCGTCGCCCTGACGGCGTCACTCGCGGGCCTCGGGACCACGATGCAGGCGCATGCCCAGGACTGGGACCGCCAGGACCGCTGGATGCGCGGTCTGGCCGCGACCGGCGCCGAGGTCCTGCCGTACAAGCGGCTCCCCCAGAGCAGGATGACCGAGCCGTTCCGGCACGGCGGGAGGGCGACGTGGCCCGCTTCCTGCATTGCCACCTATTACGGCGTGCAACGCATCGAGCAGGCCCACGAGTTGCCGTGACTCAGCCCGTCCGCCCGGCCCGGCCCAGGAGGCGTCGGGCCCGTTCCAGGACGGGCTTGTCGACCATCTGTCCGTCGACGGTGGTGACGGTGTCTCCCACGGCAAGTACGGAGCGCGCCCAGGTCAGTTCGGCTTCGGTGGGCGCGAACCCTGCCGCCACGGCAGGGAGTTGGGCCGGGTGGATGCACAGCTTGCCCGCGAATCCGAGACGGCGCCCGTGCGTGACATCGGCGGCGAGGGCGTCGGCGTCCCGTACGCCGGTGGTGACTCCGTCGATCGGCGGGCACAGGCCGGCGGCCGCTGCCGCGAGCACCACCTGTGAGCGGGCGTGTGCCAGCGCTAGGTGGTCGTCGTGCGCGACGCCGAGGTCGGCGGCGAGATCCACGTTGCCGAAGGCGAGACGCACCACGCCCGGCACCCGGCTCACCTCGTGGGCGCGCAGCACCCCGCGCGCGGTCTCGATGAGGGCGACGAGCGGGCAGCGCCCTGCGGTCCGCGCCGCGATGTCCGAAAGGGCCTCCGGATCCTCGGACTTGGGCACCATCACCGGGCAGCCGTGTTCCGCCGCCATGGCCAGGTCGTCCTCGGACCAGGGGGTGCCGGGGGCGTTGACGCGCACGACCGGGCGGCGGCCCGCGATCAGCCAGGCGGCGGCATGTGCGCGCGCCGCGTCCTTGTCGGCAGGGGCGACCGCGTCCTCAAGGTCGATGATGACCAGGTCGGCGCCGGAGGCGTGCGCCTTGGCGTAGCGGTCGGGGCGGTCGCCGGGGACGAAGAGGAGGCTGCGCGCGGCTGTTGTCGCCGCGCGGCCCTCGTCGAATGCGTCGGTCATACGAAGGTCACCTCCGCGGAGGCGTGCCGCGCCTCCCGGTGCGTGGCGACGGCGAGTTGGGCGTGCTCGCCCTCAGGGACCCCCGTGGCCAGCAGGTGTTCCCCCGCGAAGGCGGGGCGGTGCAGGCGGTAGGAGAGTGAGCTCACCTGCCGCTGCGGCGCGTTGCGACGCACCAGGTCCAGCATCAGCAGCGCGAGGAGCGGGCCGTGGACGACGAGGCCCGGGTAGCCCTCGACGTCGCGGCAGTAGGGGGCGTCGTAGTGGATGCGGTGGGCGTTCGCGGTCAGGGCGCTCACCCGGAACAGCTGGCGCTCGTCCGGCTGGGCGCGTAGTTGCCACGGCGCCTCGGAGTGCGGGAGGGTCGCGGCGTCGACCGTGGTGGGGTGGCCGGCCGCCGCGCTGCGGCCCGAGCGGTAGACGATGTCCTGCTCCTCGACGAGGCAGGTGCGGCCCGCCTGGCGGAACTCGCGGCGCTCCGTGACGAAGAGCAGCTCGCCGCTGCGGCCGCTCTTGGGTGTGACGGAGGCGAGGCTGCAGATGCGTTCGGCCGGTTCGCCGAGGCGCAGCGGCTCCTCTACGTTCACGCGGCCGCCCGCGAACATGCGCTGCCGGTCGGGGATCGGCGGCAGGAAGCGGGCGTCGGCGAGGTGTCCGTCGGGGCCGAGTTCGCTCTGCGCCGGCCACTCCAGGAAGTACAGCCACTGCCACAGCGGGGGCAGCACGTCCCCCGACTTGGCGGCCGGTTCGGGCAGGTCGAGGACGGCCGAGAGGGCGGCGGCCGGGCCCGGGGGCAGGGTGTCCTCGTCCGTCGTCGCGGAGGGCGCCCAGGACTCCACGTAGGAGCCGAGGGACGGTGTGGAGGCGGCGGGTTCCATGGCGGGGCTTGCCTTCCGTTGAGGGGCGGATGTCACGCGGGGGTCGTGGCGGAGGGCTTGGCGGTGGCGGCCGGTTCGGTCTCCAGCTGGGAGTCGCGGGACGGTTCGCGCACGAGGAACGTGGCCAGCAGTGTGAGGCCGACACACCCGGTGACGTACCAGAAGAAGACGGTCTCGTGCCCGTTCTGCTTGAGGGCCAGCGCGATCGGCTCGGTCAGTCCACCGAAGGTGGCGGTGACAAGGGCGTGCGGGAGGCCGACGCCCAGGGCGCGCACCTTGGTGGGGAACATCTCGGCCTTGACGATGGCGGCGAGGGCCGAGTACCCGGTGACGAAGGCGAGGGCGAGGGTCATCAGGAGGAAGGCGACCCACGGGTTGCCGGTGTGTCCCAGGAAGGTCATCACGGGGACCGTGAGCACCATGCAGCCGATCGAGAAGCCGAACATGACGGGCCGCCGGCCCACCCGGTCGGACAGCGCGCCGATCAGCGGTTGCAGCAGCATGTACACGAAGAGGGCGGCGAAGCCGATGACCGTGACGGTCGACTGGGGGATGCCCGCGGTGTTCACGAGGTACTTCTGCAGATAGGTGGTGTACGTGTAGAAGGCGACGGTGCCGCCGATGGCGAGGCCGAACACGGCGAGCAGTTGGCGCGGGTACTCCTTGAACAGGGCGAAGAGCCCCTTGCGTTCGCCCTCGGTGGCGCGGGCCTGCTCCTTCTGGAAGTGCGCGGACTCCTCCATGGTGCGCCGCAGGTACATGACGGTGAGTCCGGCCACCGCCCCGACGACGAAGGGGATGCGCCAGCCCCAGTCGGCCAGTTGGGCTTCGGTGAGTGAGTTCTGCAGGACGATCGCCACGAGCAGGGCGGAGAGCTGGCCGAGCACGATGGACACGTACTGGAAGCTGGAGTAGAAGCCGCGCCGTCCGGGAGGCGCCACCTCGGAGAGGTAGGAGGCGCTGGAGCCGAACTCGCCGCCGACAGAAAGTCCCTGGGCCAGCCGCGCCACGACGAGGAGGGCGGGCGCCCACAGGCCGATGACATCATGTCTCGGCGACAGGGCGATGACGAGGGACCCGGCGCTCATCAGCAGCACGGAGAGGGTCAGTGCCCGGCGTCGACCGAACCGGTCCGCGTAGGCGCCGAGCAGCCAGCCGCCGAGCGGGCGCATCAGGAAGCCGACCGCGAACACCACGGCGGTGGACAGGAGTTGGGCGGTCCGGCTGCCCTCAGGGAAGAACACCGGTGCGAAGTAGACGCTGAAGGTGGCGTAGGCGAACCAGTCGTACCACTCGATGAGGTTGCCCAGACAGCCGCGCACGACGTTCGCGGTGACGCGGGAGGGTGGGCTCGATGCTGGTGTCTGACTCATCCGTGGCGTCTCCGTACTCAGTGCTCGATACGCGGTGGTCGGGCGGCTCAAAACGCCACTCATCATGAGCGCTGATGTGGGATGCGGAACAATAGAAACTCGTGATGCGTCCATGCTGTCGGCGCATGGGAGTCGGCGGGCACGGCGGTCCACCGGGTTCCCTTACATCGGAGCCCCCTTGAGAAACGCGAGGACCATCTCCCCGGCCTCCTCACGGCACTCCTCGAAGTAGGCGTGGCGCGCGTCGGGGAACAGTCGCGTCGTGGCGTCGGGGATGCGGGAGGCGAGCAGCGGCACATTGTCCGGCGGGGTGAGCCGGTCCTGTTCGCCGTGCAGGATGAGGGTGGGCGCCATGATGTACGGCAGCGCGTCCCACGCGTCGTGGCCGGTGCTGGCGCGGAGGTGGCCGCGGCGGGCGTGCGGCGGCATGCCGGGGTCACCGAGCGTGCCGTACGGGCCGGGGTGGGCGGCGCGCCAGGCGGGTGTGTACATGAGGTCGGTCAGCGCCTCCTCGGCGGCGCCCGGTTCGGTGCGGGTCAGCGCGCGGCGCACCTCCTGGTCCCGCTCCACGGCGTGCAACCCGCCGGGCGACGTGCAGCCGAGGACGAGCCGCCGGATCCGCCCGGGGTGCCGTGCGGCGGCCCACTGCGCGACCCGGCCGCCCATGGAAGTGCCGTACAGGTCGGCGCGCTCGATGCCCAGCGCGTCGAGCACGGCGATCACGTCGTCCGCGAACTGCCAGGTGGAATACCCGTCTTGGGCCTCGGGCTTGCCACTGTCACCCGTGCCCCGGTAGTCGACGGTGATGGTGCGACGGGCCTGGTGGAAATCGTCGCGCACCGCGTCCCACCAGTGGTGGTTGTTGGCCTGTCCGGCGAGGAGGACGAGCGGGTGTCCGGTGCCACGTGTCTGGTAGGCGAGGGTGGTGCCGTCGGCGGCCGACGTGGTGGCTTCGAGGCGGTCGGTGTCCGGCATGGTTCTCCTGGGTTGCTGATCGTGGAAGGTTTCGTGGTCGTCTGGTGTCATCGTTTCGCCGCCTCGTCCTCCGCCTCGGGAAGCCGCGCCGAGGGCCATCTGCCGCTCTTCACGGCGGCGTTGACCTGGCGCACGAGCTCCAGCGCGACGACGTTCACCGCGGGTGGTGTGCGCCCGGTGCGGGGTGTGCCCAGCACGATGGAGCGCCATGCGGCGGGCTCGCACAGCGGCGCCGCGCTGAGCTCACCGGCCGCGACATCCTCGGCGACGCCCACTCCGGGCAGTACGGTCCAGCCGTGTCCGGCCCGCGCGAGCTGCTTCTGTACGGGCATCGAGTTGGTCTGCGCCGCCACCTCGATGCGGACGCCGGCGCGGGCCGCCGCCGATTCGATGAGCGCGCGCAGCGCGTGCCCGGACGTCGGCATCACCAAGGGGCGCGCCGCCGCCTCGGCGAACGGGACCGGGCGCTCGGCGCTCAGCCCGGCCGACGGCGGGGCCGCCACCCACAGCCGCTCGCGCACCAGGGGCCGTACGTTCAGGGAGGGCGCGCTGTCGAGGTTGTAGAGCAGCGACAGATCGAGGTCGCCGTCGTCGAGCCACTGCTGCAGATGGCCCGAGTACGCGGTCAGCACCCTCAGCTGCACCCCCGGATGGGCCTCGCGCATGGCCGTCACCAAGGGCTCCGCGAGCAGTCCGAGGGTGCTCTCCAGCAGGCCGACGGTCACGATGCCGGACACCTCACCGGGCGTCGGCCGCACTTCCGCGCGGGCCCGCTCCAGCTCGTACAGCGCCCGCCTGGCCCGCCCCACGACGACCGCCCCGGCCTCGGTCGGCCGCATGCCCTGCCGGGTCCGCTCGAAGAGCGGCACACCCAACTCCTCCTCCAGGGTGCGGATCTGGCGGGTGACGGCGGGCTGCACGAGGTGCAGGACCGTCGCGGCCCGCGTGACACTGCCCACCTCGGCCACCGTCACCAGCGCCTTGAGCTGTTTGATGTCCAACTCGCCCCGCCCCTCCCCTGCCATCCGCGCCACGCATGACGGCATCACGATTTGCTATTTCCCGAGCATTGCCATGAAGACCCATGATGTTAGTCGTCACGGAGCTGCCGCCGCCCGGCGCCCCGTGCACCCCACATGACCACCCTCGCACCTGGAGGTCACCGCATGACAGGGCCGACCGATCGCGCCGCCGCGCCGCCGCAGCACCCGCTGTCCGGGATCACCGTCGTCAGCCTCGAACAGGCCGTGGCCGCCCCCTACGCCACCCGCCAGCTGGCCGACCTCGGCGCCCGTGTCATCAAGGTGGAGCGGCCCGACGGCGGCGACTTCGCCCGCCGCTACGACACCACCGTGCACGGCGAGTCGAGCTATTTCGTCTGGCTGAACCGCGGCAAGGAGTCGCTGACACTGGATGTGAAGTCACCGGCAGGACGCGAGGTCCTCGACGAACTCCTCGCGGACGCCGATGTGTTCGTGCAGAACCTCGGACCGGGCGCCGCCGCCCGCCTCGGCCTGGACACGGCCGCGCTGGCCGCGAAGTACCCGCGCCTGATCCCGTGCACCGTCTCCGGCTACGGCACCAGCGGCCCCTGGGCCGACCGCAAGGCGTACGACATGCTGGTGCAGTGCCAGACCGGCCTGGTCTCGCTCACCGGCACGGCGCGGGAGGCCGCGCGGGCGGGTGTGTCGATCGCCGACATCGCCGCCGGGATGTATGCGTACACCGGCATCCTCACCGCCCTGTTCACCCGCGCGACCACAGGTGTCGCGCGCGCGGTGGAGGTGTCGCTGTTCGAGGCGCTCGCGGAGTGGATGGGCCAGCCCGCCAACTACACCCGCTACGGCGGGACGCAGCCGCCGCGCATCGGCACCCAGCACGCCACCATCGCCCCGTACGGCGCCTACACCGCCCGCGACGGCAAGCAGATCCTGATCTCCGTACAGAACGAACGCGAGTGGCAAGCGCTGTGCGAACAGTTCCTTGAGCAGCCGGAGTTGACCACGGACCCGCGCTTCGCCACCGGCTCCGAGCGCGTCACCCACCGCGACGAGCTGAACGTCATCATCGCCGAGCGCTTCCTGCGGTGCGACGGCGCCGACGCCGCCGAGGCGCTCGACGCGGCGGGCATCGCGAACGCGGGCGTCAACGACGTCGCCGAGTTCCTCGACCACCCGGTTCTCGCGGAACGTGGGCGCTGGCACGAGGTCGGCACGCCCGGCGGCGCCGTCCAGGCGCTGCGTCCCCCGGCGGACCTGGCCGGAATCGCCCCGCGGATGGACCCGGTCCCCGCCCTCGGCGAGCACACCGAACGACTCCTGGCGGAGCGGGGACGCACCGCCGAGCAGATCGCGAGCCTGCGCGCGGCAGGCGCGATCTGACACCGCGGGCACGATCGCACGCCGCCCCTCCCCGGACACCGCGACAAGACAGCAAGCAGAGGAGAAGAACCCGTGAGCACCCTGGACGCCCTGGACACCGACGAACGGTTCGTCGTCGAGACCGTGCACGACTTCGTCGACAAGCACGTCAAGCCGGTCGCGCAGGAGTTGGACCACTCCAACACCTATCCGGAAGCCCTCATCGAACAGATGAAGGAGATGGGCATCTTCGGGCTCGCCGTCCCGGAGGAGTTCGGCGGCACCCCGGTCTCCATGCCCGCCTACGTCCTGATCACTGAGGAGCTCGCACGCGGCTGGATGAGCCTCGCGGGCGCCATGGGCGGCCACACCGTCGTCGCCAAGCTGCTCACCCTGTACGGGACCGAGGAGCAGAAGGCGGCGTATCTGCCCCGCATGGCGACCGGCGAGCTGCGCGCCACGATGGCGCTGACCGAGCCGGGCGGCGGCAGCGACCTCCAGGCGATGCGCACCACGGCCCGCCGCCAGGACGACGGCACGTATGCCGTGAACGGTTCCAAGACGTGGATCACCAACTCCCGCCGCTCCGGCCTCATCGCCCTGCTGTGCAAGACCGACCCGGACGCCGCGCCGACCCACCGGGGCATCTCGATCCTGCTCGTCGAGCACGGTCCCGGCCTGACCGTCTCCCGTGATCTGCCCAAGCTGGGCTACAAGGGCGTCGAGAGCTGCGAGCTGTCCTTCGAGGGGTACGTCGCCGCCGCCGGCAGTGTCCTCGGCGGGGCGGAGGGCCAGGGGTTCGGCCAGATGATGAAGGGCCTGGAGACCGGCCGTCTACAGGTCGCCTCACGCGCACTCGGCGTCGGCCGTGCCGCTCTGGAGGACTCGCTCGCCTACGCGCAGGAGCGGGAGTCGTTCGGCAAGCCGATCTGGCAGCATCAGGCGATCGGCCACTACCTGGCCGACATGGCCACCAAGCTGACCGCGGCCCGCCAGCTGACCCTGCACGCGGCCCGGGAGTACGACGCGGGCCGTCGGGTCGACATGGAGGCGGGGATGGCGAAGCTGTACGCGTCCGAGGCGGCGATGGAGATCGCGCTCAACGCCGTGCGTATTCACGGCGGTTACGGCTACTCCACCGAGTACGACGTCGAACGCTACTTCCGCGACGCGCCGCTGATGATCGTCGGCGAGGGCACGAACGAGATCCAGCGGAACGTGATCGCGGCTCAGCTCGTCAAGCGAGGGGGCCTGGACTCGTAAGAGGGGCCCAGGTGTAGCGGACGCGCACGCCGTGGTCCTGGAGCCAGCTGGTCTCTCTGTGCCGCAGTTCGTGCGCGGACTCCGGGGCGATGGCGCTGGGCCACCGGACCAGGACCGCGGTGACGTCGCCGGTCTGCACCAGCTGCCGCACCCGGCGCCAGCCGGTGCGGCGGGCCGGGTCCGGCTCGCCGTAGGTGTCGGTGACGACCTCGGCGATCGTCAGGCCGCGCTCCTGGGCGAACGCGCGGCCTTCGGTCTGCGCGCACTGCACGGCCGCCCCGGAAGCGCCCGGGGCCCGGTCGGCACATACGTACAGCACGGCCGGTGAAGCGGTGTCGACGTGGGGGGTCATGGGCGCCTCCTGTAGATGGATCGAGGAGAATGGATTCCTCGCCGCGCGAAGGTGAAAGGGCGGGGCCGGGCGGCCCCTGCCGGTCTCCATGGGCTCAGGAAAAGGCCGTCAACTCGGCCCAGACGACCTTTCCTTCGGCCCGTGTCGAGCGCGCCGAGCCCCAGCGGTCCGCGAGCTGCTGGACGAGGAACAGGCCCCGCCCGCCCTCCTCGCCGGGTCCGGCACGGCGCTCGGGCTGCTGGACCGGAGTCGGGTTCTCGTCGTGGAGTTCGATCCGCAGACTCCGCTCGTCCCCGGTCAGTTTGAGGCCGCACAGGACCTGGTCGCTGTCGGTGTGCAGCAGCGCGTTCGTGGTCAGCTCGGACACCAGCAGCACCGCGTCGCAACAGGTGTCGCCGGGCACCTGCCAGGATCGGAGCCGCTCCCGCACGGTGTCGCGGGCCGATCTCGCGCTCGTGCGCAGCGCGGGCAGCCCGAACCAGAACTCCCGGCCGGGCGCGGTGGTGGCTAAGGCGGGGGACGGTGCCGGGGCCAGGGGCGTGGGGAGAGTCACGAATGTCGCCTTCCAGTGCCTTCCGCGGGGCGGGCGCGGTGTGGGGGTGCGGGCTACAGCTCGAGCTGTGAGCGGCGCAGGCCCAGGCGGGCACCCCGGGGTGGGACGCCCACGACGGCATCGGCATCGCGGGTCCCCGCAGGGGCGGATGCTGCGTCAGAGCCGTGACTTGACCGCTCACAGTGCAACTATGCGCGTGATCGTGCTCACGCTGCAACCGACTCCCTGATAATTTCATCTTGCGGGGTATCACTCTGGCGTCATCATCAAGTCGCTGCAAGAATGGTCTTGTTGATGAACTCTCAGGAGGTTGGGCGTGAGTGAGGCCCGTTCTGGTACCAGCGCACCGACAGTGCTGCGCATGATCCTCGGCCGCCGGCTGCAGGACATGCGACTGGCTGCCGGTGCCTCGTTGGAGGACGCGGCAAGAGCTCTACGTGTGAAAACGCTGACGATCCGTCGGCTCGAAAAGGCCGAAGTCGCCCTGAAGCCTCTCTACGTGGAGAAGCTCCTGGAGACCTTCGGCGCGGACCGCCAGGAGATAGACGAGTTCGTCGACCTGGCCGAGCGGGCCAACGAGCCGGGCTGGTGGCACTCCTACCGGGACGCCGTCCCCGGCTGGTTCACCGCCTACGTCAGCCTGGAGACCGACGCCAAGACTCTGCGCACCTACGAACCCCAGTACGTCACGGGCCTCTTGCAGACCCCCGACTACGCGCGCGCGGTGCTGCGCGGCGGACTGCCGAACGGCAGCGAGGAGGACCTCGATCGCCGCGTGGAGCTGCGGCTGCGCCGCCAGGGCCTCCTGGACAAGGAGGACGCCCCCACGCTGTGGGTGGTCATGGAGGAGGCCGTCCTGCACAAGGAGGTGGGCAGCGCCGACGTGATGCGGGAGCAGATCGAGCGCCTCCTGGACTTGTCCGAACTCGCCCACATCAGCCTGGACGTCGTGCCCTTCTCCGCGGGCGCGCATGTGGGGGCTTGCGCCCCGTTCACGTACTTCCGGTTCGAGGAACCCGAGCTGCCCGACATCGTCTACAGCGAACTCCTGTCCGCATCCGTCTATTTGGACCAGCGCGCGGACGTGGTCGCCCATCTTGAGGCGCATTCGCGTATGTCGCTGCTGACGTCGTCGGATGACAGCAGGGCGCTCTTGAACCGTATGCGCAAGGAGTACTCAACATGACGGTCGTCGAAGAGGGCGTCTACAACGGGATGCCGGCCCGCCAACTCGGCGAGCAGGGCTGGGAGCGTCCCTGGAGCGGGCCCAACGGTGGGCAGTGCGTCGAGACGAAACTGCTCGCCGACGGCCGCGTGGCCGTACGGCAGTCGACCGATCCGGCCGGCCCCGCACTGATCTACACGCCTGACGAGATCGCCGCGTTCGTCCGCGGCGTCAAGCAGGGCCTGGCCGATCACCTGGCCGCCGGATGAACGGGCGGGCGGCGACGGGGACGCCGACACCGGTCGCGTTCCCGGCCCGCGGATCGACCGACATACAGCCGACAGTCACACCTATGAAGGGGAGCACATGACCACCAGGCAGTCCGGCCGGGACCTCGACACGAGCAAGGCCCACTCGGCCCGGATGTACGACTACTTCCTCGGTGGCAAGGACCACTTCGAGGTCGACAAGGAGGCGGCCATGGTCGCCGCCAAGGCCCACCCCGGCCTGCCTGTCACCGCCCGCGAGAACCGCGCGTTCATGCACCGCGCCACGCGCGTGCTGGCGCGGGAGCACGGCATCCGCCAGTGGCTCGACATCGGCACCGGCATCCCCACCGAGCCCAATCTGCACCAGGTCGCCCAGTCCCTCGTCCCCGAGGCCCGCGTCGTGTACGCCGATAACGACCCGCTCGTCCTCAAGTACGCCGAGCGCCTCATGCGCAGCACCATCCAGGGACGCACGGCCTACGTCGAGGCCGATGTCACCGACCCGGACTCGCTGATGGACGCCGTGCAGGACGCCGAGGTCCTGGACTTCGACCGGCCCATCGCCCTCACCCTCAACGCGCTGATGCACTTCGTCACCGACCCGCACGACCCGTACGCCATCGTGCGCCGGCTGCTCGAGCCGCTCGCGCCGGGCAGCGCCCTGGCCATGAACCACTGCACGCCCGACTTCGACCCCGAGACGTGGAACGGGGTGGCGGAGGCGTACACCAACTCCGGGACGCCGGTGCAGTTCCGCTCGCACAGCGACGTCCGCCGGTTCTTCGACGGGCTCGACCTGATCGAGCCGGGCATCATCTGCTGCCACCGCTGGCGCCGCGACAACCCCGAGGACGGCACGGAGATCGCGGACGCCGAGATCAGCCTGCTGGCGGGCGTGGGCATCAAGCACTGAGCGGGACGGGGGGGCGGGGCCGCGTGTGCGGCCCTCAGCCGCGCCGGTTCCTCACGTACCGGCGCGCCAGCACCGCACCGGCCGCGAAGACCACGACGCCGCCCGCGACCGCCCCGCCGATCGCCAGCGGGGAGGTCCGCTCGCGGCCGTTGATGTCGGTCGACAGCGTGACGCTGTCGTTGCCATGGGTTCGGTCGTACTTGCCGATGACTCGGACTGTGCCGCGCGCACCGGGCATGTTGTCGTCGATACGGATGCGGACGGTCACGGTCGTGCGCGCGCCCTTGCGGCCGTCGATCTGCTCGAACGCGTCACTGCTCAGGCCGCACCGCCACGCGCGCGATCCCTTGGCCGGGCGCTTGCACCCGTTGTCCATCGGATCGCCGTCCACCGTGTAGGGCGTGCCGGTGATCGTGGTGCCCTCGGGCGGGACGATCTCGAAGCGGTCCGGGCTGATGCCGGGCAGCTTGCCTCCGTTGACGTTGCGTGCCCCGATGCGCACCGTCACGGTCTGTCCGACCTTGCCGCGGACGGCGCCCTCGACGACGGGGGCGTAGTCCAGCTGCGCGGTGCCGCGAACGATCAGTGAGCCCGAGGTGGTGTCCGACGTGATGTCGCCCGCGGGAACGCGTTCCAGCTTCAGCTCGGGACCGCTCCCTCGCCGCGAGTAGGTCGCCTTGTCCCGTACTTCGTAGGGCAGTTGATAACGGACACTCTCCGCAGGCATGTCCTTTTGCAGGTGGCCGATCATCGGCTGGGCGATCCGCCAGGCGCTGTGCGGAGGCAGTGGTGTGTCGAACTCGCACCAGGCGAGGTCATTCCCATGGGGCTCCTCGTCCACGGGCCCGTCGTTGCCGGCGGTGTACCAGCAGTTGCGATACTTCCGATCCACTGTCATGTGGCCGCCATAGGTGCCCAGCTTCAGCGCGAACCGGTCGGCCCGCCGGCTGCTCTCGTTGGCGAGGCCCGGCCGCAGTTCGATCGGCTCCCCGGGCTTGACGAGACCGGGCACCCGCTCCACCCCGGCGGAGGTCAGGTCCGGAGGCTGGACCTCCATCCGCACGTCCGCCCGCACCGCTTCGGCGTTGTCGGCGCGCGCGGTGAGGTGCACGGTCCCGCCGTCCCCCGGGGCGGCGCCGTCCTTGCCGCGCAGATGGAACGGGCTGAAGTGCGTCGCGTAACGCAGGGAGCGCGGGTCGAAGCGGCAGCGGAACACGTCGTCGTCACCTGTGCACCGGTGCCCGGGAGTCATCGTGCCGGCGTCCCTCAGTTCCCGGGCGTCCACGGTGATCTCGACGTTGCGGGCCACGCCGCCGTGCGGCTCCACCAGCATCTTGGGAGCGTCGAATCTCGCGTCGGCGCCTTCGTCCGCGTCGTACAGTCGGGACGCCTCGGGCACGTCGAGCGTGAGCCGGGCCCGGCCGTCCGGGCTCTCCGCGGCGAGGACCGGTGCCACCGCCGCGGTCGTGGCCAGCAGCGCCCCTGTGACCAGTGCCGCGGCCCGGGCCCCGAAGCGTCGGCCATGTCCGCGTATCCGCAATGCCACTCCCCCCGTGCTCACTCCTTCAACAGCCCTGTTGATCCACGAGGCTTCAGAGCACCCTACGAGACACCGTCCGGGCAACCGATGACTTTCGGCGCACCGGACGGTCCACACCTTCGAACGACTGGAACGCGCGACAGCGCCCGCATCCTCCGGAGGTCCCATGTCCACCACCACCGGCAACGCCCTGCCGCCCGTCGTCGACCGCTCCACGTGGGAGAAGGAACTGGCGGCGCTGCGGGTCCGTGAGAAGGCCGCCACACGGGAGCTCGACGCCATCGCCGCGCAGCGGCGCCGACTGCCGATGATCGAGATGCCCGACTACGTACTGGAGGGCGAGGACGGCCCGGTGCGGCTCGCCGACGTCTTCGGTGAGCACCCGCAGTTGATCGTCTACAACCACATGTGGCACGAGGGCGAGGAGTGGCAGTGCGGCGGCTGCACCGGCTTCACGTCCCAGTTCACGCGGCTCGCGGGGCTCGAGAAGTTCGACGCCCGCTTCGTGATCGTCACGCAGGGGCCGATCGACGAGGCGCTCGCGTACCGGCGCAAGGTCGGCAACACGATGGACTGGTACTCCACCGCGAACAGCCCGTTCGGCGCCGACGTCGGCGCACCGCCGAACGCCGGGTTCGCGGTCAACGTGTTCCTGCGCGACGGCGACACCGTGTACCGCACCTGGCACACGGACGGTCGCGGCACCGAGCAACTGAGCTATCTGTTCGGCCTGGTCGACCTGCTGCCGTACGGCCGGCAGGAGGAGTGGCAGGACTCCCCCGCGGGTTGGCCCAAGTCACCGACGTACAGCCGGTGGGCTTCACCGCAGGAGATCGCGGCGGCGTACGGCGAGCACGCCTGAAGCCGGGCCGACGTCAGGCGTCCTCGACACCGAGCACGCGGTGCACGGTCTGCTGGGCTTCGTAGAAGTCGGTGTCGGAGACGTCCGGGTCGTCCTCGGTCTGCTCGAGCCAGTCCGACATCTCGTCGGGCGACCAGCGGTCGAAGTCCTTGGGGATGTCCAGTGTCGTGGTGTTCATGCGCAGCCGGGCGACGGCTGTCGCTTCCTCGACGCTGATGGTGTTCACTTCGGTCATCGCGCCCCTCCCATCGGGTCTTCACGGGATCGGACGGGTGACCTTGCCAGACGCGCCCCATGAGTGTCCAACTGTGACGTCACGCACAGTGAGGAGCGTCCGCCGAGTCCCGGCCCGGAGTGCCCGGTTGACCTCCACAAAGCCCGTTGGCAGCCCTGCCCGTGATCATCCGCGCAGATAGCGCGTGAGCATGGCGGCCAGCTCGTTCTCCAGCCGGTCGACCGGTACCGGGTGCGGGTCGGCCATGAGCTGATGCGTATTCAACTCGACCGTTCCCACCACCAATTGTGCGGCCACGTCGAGGTCCAGTACGCAAACGTCCGGGTGCCGGTCGAGCACGTCACGGATCTGGGCGACCCGCGCCTCGCCGTGCCGGTCCATCGCCTCGATCAGCTCGCTCGAGACCGGCGCCTGCTCGATCATGATGCGCAGCAGTTCCGGGTCGTCGCGATGATGGTCGATGGCGTCGCGGACCAGGGCCCGCACCGTCTCCTCCAGGCTGCCGGGGGCGAGGTCGAGCTCATCGGCCCCCGTCCAGGCGCCTCGGTCGATGTGCCGCACCAGAAGCTCGGCGAGGATCGCGTCCTTGTTGGGGAAGTACTGGTACAGCGAGCCGATGGACATACGGGCGTGGTCGGCGATGCGGTTCGTGGTCCCCGCCGCGTAGCCGTACTCCGCGAAAACGTGAGCAGCGGCGGCGAGGATGCGCTCGCGGGTGAGCTCGGCACGCACCTGGGTGGGCCTGCGACGTGGGGTGAGACGGCGGTCGGAGGACGACATCCACTGATCCTTCCGGGGCGCGAAAAGCGAGTGGCGAAAGAGGTGAGCTTTTACTCAGAATACTGCCATGACCTGCGAAAACAAGAACATCAGCGCAACCGGGCCCCGGCCGTGAACCCCACCGAGCGCCCCCGAACCGGCGACGTCCCTCCACCGCACCCCACGCATCGCCTCACCTCCGCCGAAGAGGTCGAGGCCGTCATCGGCCGGCCCGCCGCGATGATCCTGCGCAAGGAGATCGGCGCCCTGGACGAGGGCTGCCGCGCCGTCCTCGCCCACAGCCCGATCGCCGCCTTCGGCTACCGGGACGCCGACGGCGCCGCCCGGACCACCTTCGTCGGTGGCACGCCCGGGTTCACGCGCGTCCACTCCTCGGCCCGGATCTCCTTCGCCGTCCCTGGACCGCGTGTCTCGCGCGGCCCGGTCTCGCTGTACTTCCTGCTGCCGGGCGTGGGGGAAGTGCTGCGCGTCAACGGCACGGCGACGGCCGGCAGGGGCGCGGAGACGACCGTGAGCGTCGCTCAGGCCTATGTGCACTGCGCGCAGGCGGTCATCCGCTCCGGCCTGTGGGAGCCGCCCTCCGGCGCCGCGGTGGCCGCACCGGTGTCCGGGGAGGGCCCGTTGAGCAGTCCCGGCGTGGCCGACTTCCTGGCGGCCTCCCCCTTCCTCGCCCTGTCCACCTGGGACACCCGTGGAGGCAGCGACACCAGTCCGCGCGGGGACCGGTCGGCGGTGGCCCGCACCCTGGACGGCCGTACGCTCGTCCTCGCCGACCGCAAGGGCAACAAGCGCGCCGACTCCCTGCACAACCTGCTGGAGGACGACCGGCTCTCCCTCGCCGCGCTCGTGCCCGGCCGCAGCGGCGTGCTGCACCTGCGCGGACGCGCCGCGATCACGGACGATCCCGCTCTGCTCGAGACGATGGCACTGCGCGGGGCGCCGCCCCATCTGGCGCTCCTCATCGACGTCGAGCACGCCGAGGTCGGGACCAGCGAGGCCGTGGCGGCGGCGCGCCTGTGGGCCCCGGAGGGACGGCGCGGTCGCGGCCCGGCGCTCGACATGATGGCCGTGGGCAGCGCCCACCTCTCCGCCAACTCCGGCCGCACGTCCGCACGCCTGGTCGGGCTCGTCACCTCCCTCCCCGGCGTCAACCGGCTGCTCCGCAAGGCGATCGACCGCGCCTACGTCGCCGGTCTGCGCAAGGAGGGCTACGACGGCGTCCGCTCCCCCATGGGTGCCGGGCACGGCGACGGCGCACCGGAGGCCGGGACACCCGAGAGCCCGCTGCGGCAGGTGCGCATCGCCGAGGTCCGTGAAGAGACGCCGAGTGTCCGCACCCTCGTACTGGAGGACGCGGCCGAGGACCGGAAGCCGTTCGACTTCCGTCCCGGCCAGTACTTCACCCTCGTCACGGACATGGAGGGCACTCCGGTGCGGCGCGCCTACTCGGCCTCCTCGGCTCCCGGCAGCACGCGCCTGGAGATCACCGTCAAACAGGTCGAGGGCGGCCGGGTCTCCACCCACGTACACCGCGCTCTACGCACCGGGGACCGCCTCGCCCTGCGCGGACCCTCCGGCACCTTCCACACTCCGGAACGGCCCGCCGGACAGCTCGCCCTCATCGCGGCGGGAAGCGGCATCACCCCCATGATGAGCATGCTGCGCGCCCACCTGTCCGCCCCAGAGGCCGACGCCCGCATCGCCCTCCTGTACAGCAGCCGCACCTCCGAAGATGTCGTCTTCGCGGCGGAGTTGGCCCGCATGGAGCGGGAACACCCCGACCGGCTGACGGTCACCCACGTGCTGAGCCACCGGGACGGCCGCCTCGACGCCGACAGCGTGTGCCGATGGGTCATCGCCCTGCCCCCGGACAAGGACACCCACCACTACGTCTGCGGACCCGAACCGCTGATGGACACCGTCCGCGACGTGTTGCAGAACCTCGGCGTACCGGACGAGCGCATGCACCGAGAGCGGTTCACGGGTGCCGCAGCCGTCGCCCCAGCGGAAGCCACGACACCACAGGAGTTGACCATCGAGCACGATGGCGACCTCGTGGGCACCGCCGTGGTCGAGCCCGGCCAGACCCTGCTGGACGCGGGCCTCGCCGCAGGACTGTGGATGCCGTACTCCTGCACGATCGGCAACTGCGGCGAGTGCCTGGTGCGCCTGCTCAGCGGGAAGGTCACGCAGCCCGAAACCACGAGTCTCACAGCGGAGCAGCGGGCAGCGGGGTACGTGCTCGCGTGTGTCGGCTGCCCGCTGACGAGCGTGACCCTCGACGTGGCGGACCCGTCGGGCTCCGACTGACGGCGGACCCGCGCTCCTGCCGAGTGCCGACCTCACACACTCGACAACCAGGCGCAACTGCCAAGGCTTGTGCACCGATCGAGGTGTCGGCGCACCGCCCTGGGCGACCCCATCGCCCCGCACGACGCGGTCACCGTCGAACAGGCCCTGTACGCCCACACGGTGGGCTCAGCGCACGCCGTCCGCGAGGAGCACCGTGGGGCGCCCTGCGTCGCGGCATGCTCGCCGACTTCGCGGTCCTCGACGACGACCCACGCGTCGCGCCCGAACGCATCCAGGCCGTGGGGGTCGTGGGCGACGGTGGTCGGGCGGGGAGGTCGCGTACGCGGAGGAGCGGCTCGCTACGGGGGGACGCAAGGACCGTGGCGTTGGGGCGTGCCCGCGCTGCCGGGTCAGCGGTGCTTGATGCCGGGCCGGGCGTTGGGGGCGAGGGTCGGCCGGGTGACGGGCGCGTCGCCGAGGGCCTCGTCGACGGCGACCAGCAGGTCGGCGGACAGGTCCACGCCGGAGGCCGCGGCGTTTGCGTGGACCTGTTCCGGGCGGGAGGCGCCGGTGATGGCGGACGCGACCTCGCCGCGGCGCAGGACCCAGGCCAGGGCCAGGGTGGGCATGCTGATCCCGGCGTCCTCCGCGATCGGGACGAGCCGCTGGACGGCTTCGAGGATGGCGTCGCTGTAGACGAGGTCCTGCGAGACGGCCATGTCCGCGGAGGCGAACCTGCTGCCCTCGGGGACGGGCTGTCCGGGCTTGTACTTGCCGGTCAGCACGCCTTGGGCGAGCGGCGACCAGACGATCTGGGAGATGCCGTTGCCGGCGCACAGGCCGAGGACCTCGGTCTCGGGGGCCTGCCAGAGCATGGAGTACTGCGGCTGAGAGGAGACGAACAGGTCGGGTCCCGCGATGTCGATCGCGGCCTGGATCTGCTCGGGGGTCCACTCACTGAAGCCGAGGTGGCGCGCCTTGCCCTGTTCGACGACCTTCTGCAATGCCTCGATCGTGTCCTCGATCGGAACGTCGGGGTCGAAACGGTGCGCCTGGTAGAGGTCGACGTAGTCGGTCTTCAGGCGGGTGAGGGAGGCGTCGATCTGCTTGGCGATCTGCGCCGGGGACAGCCCCTGGTCGGCCGGGTCGTCGGACATCCGGCCCCACACCTTGGTTGCCAGGATGTACGAGTCGCGGGGGTGGCCGGAGAGGATCTCGCCCCAGGCCGTCTCCGCGGCGCCCTGCCCGTAGACGTTGGCGGTGTCGAAGAAGTTGATGCCCGCGTCGAACGCCGCCTCCGTGCAGGCACGGGTCTTGTCGGCCTCGATCCCACCGGCGAAGGTGAGCCAGGATCCGAGCGAGATCTCCGACACCCGGAGGTCCGAATCGCCGAGCTTGCGGTACTGCATGGTTGCTCCTTCTTACTTGTGCAATGGCGCGGTGGCGGTGCGGTGCCGTGCGGTGGGAAGAGTCGGGCCGTGAACCCGTCCAGCGACATCGCCCTGTTCATGACCACTTTGCCGGTGCCTGGTGCAGGGCGAGCATCGCCTCGCCGACCGCACCGACGTCCGCGTCGCGGATCGCGGTGGCGGCCTCATCGAGGACGAGTAGCCGTGCCCCGGGAATCTCGCGCGCGATCGCCTCACCGTTGCCCACAGGGAAGAACGGGTCGCAGCGGCCGTGGACGACGAGCGTGGGCACCTTGATCTCCGGCAGGCGCTCGCGCCAGCGGGGTGTGCAGTCGAGCCGGGAGAACACCATGCCCAACTGGTTGGCCATCTGGACCTGGGGCGCGGTGCCGGGCGTGCGGTCCCAGACACGCGCGGCTACTGCGCGCGCGGCGGCGGGGTCATTGCCGAGGACCTCCGCTCCTGCGGCGGCGAACTCCGCGACCGCCTCCCGGTCGGCCCAGTCGGGCATCGGACTGGAGAACATCCGGCCCATCGTCGCCTGGTCGTGATCGGGGAGGTCGTCGTCGACCGGTCCGGGCGCGACCGCGCGGGTGCCTACCAGGGTGAGCGCCGAGAACGCTTCCGGATGGTCGAGCGCGCCGACCTGCGCGACCATTCCGCCGACACCGATCCCCGCGAGGTGCGCGGGGCCGCCGCGTCGGCTGCCAGGTCACGCAGCGTGTAGGCGGGCGCTTCCGGGTCCCCGGTCGTGGACTCGCCGCTGTCGCGCAGGTCGTAGCGCACCGCACGGCGCCCGCCCGCGGCGAGGCGTTCGCACAGCGCGTCGGGCCAGGACAGCATCGTCGTGCCGCCCACGAGCAGGACGAGTGGCGCGTCGTCGGCCCCGAACGACTCGATACCCAGGGTGATGTCATTGGCGTTGACAGTGGTCATACCAGGGCAGACCCCGTCCGATGCCCGAAATCATCGCTCGGTGTCGTACTGACCCTTTGACCTAGGTCTTCGGGCCTCGTCCGGAAGTCCGCGGCCATCGTTCACGGGGCCGATGCAGTGCGCGGCCGGAGCGGGCAACCTTGCGGTGGATCGGACCTGCCGACAAGGAGCACACCATGTCGTACTTCCCGAACATGCAGTACCCGGAGCCCCGCTACCACGGCGACAAGGGAGAGGTGAGCGCGTCCTTCCGCCCGGCCGACACCCCGCCGGAGGTCTCCTCACCCGGCGGATCCACCGGCTACCTCGCCACCCAGGAGTCGACCGGCGGCGAATTCGGGCTCTACAAGGGCGTGTTGGGCCCGCGGTCCGCGGGCGCGAAGACCCACTTCCACCGGGCGATGTCGGAGTCGTTCTATGTCCTGTCCGGCGAACTCGAGCTCTATGACGGCGACAAGTGGGTGACGGGCCGGGAGGGCGACTTCCTGTACGTACCGGCCGGCGGTCTGCACGCCTTCAAGAACGTGACCGACGACCCCGTGTCCATGCTCATGCTCTTCGCCCCCGGCGCTCCGCGCGAGGACTACTTCGAGCGGGTCGCGGAGATGTCGCAGCGCAGCCCCGAGGAGCTCAAGGAGTTCCGCGTCCGGCACGACAGCTACTTCGTGGAGGACTTCGACTTCGGGGCAGGGCGGGCGCCGTCCTGAACCGCGCGCGGTGAGCGCGCATGGCGTAGGCAGACTGGCCCGCCCGGGCGACGGCACGGAGGCTGAGGGGCACCGACCCCGTCGCGCACAGGAGGCACTCCCCCGTATGGACGCCACCTCACCGGTGCCCGACGCCCGCACACACCTGGCGCTCCAGTCCATCCGGGAACTCCTGCGGGCCCAGCGACGACGGATCAGGAAGTACGCGGAGTCGTATCAGGAACATGCGCAGGACCAGGAGCAGGAGCAGGAGCAGGAGCACGACCGGGATCGGGACCAGGGCCACGGCCATGAGCACGACACGGTCGCGTCGACCGCCCCCGTCTCGTCCACCCCCCTGCCGCCCTCCCCCTCCGACCGCGAGGTCCTCGACGCCATGCCCGTGCCGACGCTTCTGGTGGCCCCGCTCCGGGACGGCGAAGGCCGCATCCGAGACGCCCTCTACGTCGCCCAGAACGCGGCGGCCCGCACCTACGCCGCCGACCGCCTCCCCCATGGGGGTCTCCCACGGTGGCAGGGCCCCTTGTCGCTGTTCGAGCGGTTCCCCTCCCTGGCCGGGACTGCGCTGCCCGGCATGCTGGCCGATGCCCTGAACGAGCGTTCCCCGCAAGGGCCCACATTGATCGAATGGGTCGTGAGCACGTCGCGCGGGCCGGTCCGGGTCAATGATCAGGTCCGGGTCGCCCCGTGCGGAGAGCAGCACCTGCTGATCACCTGGGACCGCGGCCACCGCGTACACATGGCGGCCGCCGCCCAGCAGCTGGTGCGGACCTGCTGGGCGGAGTGGAACCTGGGTGACGGCGGCGTCGACCCCTCGCGCGGATTCCGGCGGGTGCTGGGCCTCGGCAGTCAGGCGGCCGTCCCCACGCTGTCCGGCCTGGCGGCGGCCGTGGCTCCGGACAGCCTGCCCGACCTGTACCGGACGCTCTACGACGTCATCCTGCGCAAACGCACGGGCGTCTGTGAGCTGCGCCTGAACGGAGCCGGTTCCCGCGTGATCCGGATGACCTCCGAGCCCGTGAGCATCGCCCCCGGCAGCCTGGTGTGGGCGCTGCGGGCCGTGCTCACCGACGTGACCGCCGAGCGGCGCCGCCGCGCGAGCGCCGAGCGTGCGGAACGCGAGGCGCGGCGCCAGCGCGAGCGCGCCGAGGCCGTCGCCGAGGTCGCAGGCGTGCTGCGCGAGGCGATCCTCCCGCATTTCCAGGGCGAACCGGCCGCCTCCGGCCTCGAGGCCACCGCCGTGTACCGGCCCGACGCCCGGGAGGCCGGGGTCGGCGGCGACTGGTACAAGGCGCGCACGCTCCCCGGCGGTCGCCTGCTCGTCGCGCTCGGCGACGCCCGTGGGCACGGTCTGGCCGCGGTCACCCTCATGGCGAAACTCCGCTACGCGCTGGCGGGCCTCGCCTACACCGAGCAGCGCGTCGAACAACTCACGCAGTGGCTCAACGAGTTGGCCTGCGCCGACGGCGTCGAGTCCACCGCGACCGCGATCATCGCCAGCTACCACCCGGAGCGGGCCCTGCTGCGCTGGACCTGCGCGGGCCATCCGCGCCCGGTCCTCGTCCGCGACGGTACGGCCTGCCAACTGCCGGACCCCGAGGGCGGCCCCGGCCTTCCGCTGGGTGTCCTGCCGGGTACGCCGTACACGGCGGCGGGGGCGCACCTGCGCGTGGGCGACATCGTCCTGATGTACTCCGACGGGCTGACCGAGCGCCGCGACAGCGACCCCGACCTCGACACGCGCCGCTTCCTCGACGCGGCGCAGCGGTGCCTGGACGGCGCCGCTCCCGGTGCGGGGCACGAAGCGCTCCAGGAGTACGCGGAGTGCCTCGTCGGCGAGCTCGACGGCCCGCACCGGTCCGACGACGCGACACTCCTGGTCCTCCGGCGTACGTCGACGTCCCCCTCGGCGCCTTAACGACCGCTCAGCACCCACCCCCGCGACGTCGGCCCACCTGGCCGGAACAACCACCTTTCGCGCCATGGGGGTTGTCGGGGGGCCGTGGGCCTCTTAACGTTCGATCAGTCCTGGATCGGGCCCCCGCACAGGCCGTCGCGGCGGGGTGACCCGGGCCGTCCGGCAGCCGTCGACGGGAGACCGCGTGTCCTTCGTGCCCGACACACGTGACGCAAGTGCCGCAACTCATGCAGCCGACGCAACCGACTCCTCAGGTTTCACGACTTCGCTCAACGCCGGTCGCCGCCTCTCCCTCGCCCACCAACTGGCGCGCCAGGCGCGGAGAACGCCCACCGCCCCCGCCTTGCGCCACCGCGGCCGGGAGATCGTCTACGCCGCCCTCGACGCGCGGGTGAACCGCCTCGCGCGCGCCTACGCGGCGCGTGGCGTCGGGCGAGGCGATCGGGTCGCAGCGCTCACCACCAACCGGATGGAGACGGTGGAGGTGTGGTTCGCCGCGCTGCGGCTCGGCGCGATCGCCGTGCCGATCAACTTCCGCCTGGTGCCCGCCGAAGTGGCCCACGTCCTCGTCGACTGCACGCCGACCGTGTTCGTGGTCGACGAGCAGCTGACCGAACTCGGCCTTGAAGCGAGGCGCCTGGCGGGCTCCGACGACTGCCGCGTGCTGCACCTCGGGGACGGCGAGGACAGCGCGCCGGACGGCACGGAGAGCCTCACCGCGGTGCGCGACGCGTACGACGACGGGCCCGTCGAGGCCGACGTCGACGAGAACGATCCGGCGTTCCTGATGTACACCTCGGGAACCACGGGACGTTCCAAGGGCGCCGTGCTCAGCCACCTCAACCTGATCGTGAACACCCTGCACATGGTGGAGGTGCAGGCACCGCAGCCCACCGACCGGAGCCTGCTCAACATCCCGATGTTCCACATCGCGGGCGTCGACTCGGTCGTCGCTTCCATGCTCTACGGCACCTGCACGGTCATCGGCGCCACCGTCGGCTTCGACGCCGCCGAGACGGTCGACCTGCTGGAGCGGGAGCGGATCACCGGCTGCTTCCTCGTGCCGAGCCAGTGGAAGGCGATCTGCGAGGTGCCGGGCATCCGGGACCGCAAACTCGTGCTGAACAGCCTGAGTTGGGGTGCGTCCGTCGCCCCGCCGTCCGTCCTTGAGGCGATGAACGAGACCTTCCCCGGCGTCGTGATCCGCAGCGCCTTCGGCCAGACCGAGATGGCTTCGGTCACCTGCTACCTCGGCGGCGAGGACGCGGTGCGCAAGCTCGGCTCCGTCGGCAAGCCCGTGCGCCACGTGGACGCGCGGATCGTCGACGAGGAGATGCGGGACGTGCCCGTGGGCGAGGTCGGCGAGATCGTCTACCGTGGCGGCAACCTCATGCTGGGCTACTGGAACAACCCGGAGGCCACCGCCGAGGCCTTCGAAGGGGGTTGGTTCCACTCCGGCGACCTGTGCCGGATGGACGACGAGGGCTACATCTACGTAGTCGACCGCAAGAAGGACATGATCATCTCGGGCGGCGAGAACATCTACTCGGCGGAGGTCGAGTCCGTCATCGACCGGCACCCGAAGGTCGCCGAGGTGGCCGTCGTGGGCGTGCCGCACCCCGAGTGGGTGGAGACCCCGCGCGCGTACGTCGTGCCGAGGGATCCGGCCGACCCGCCCACCGAGGCGGACATCACCGAGCACTGCCGCGAGCGGCTCGCCTCGTACAAGAAGCCGACCTCGGTCGCCGTCATCGAGGCACTCCCGCGCAACGCCGCCGGGAAGGTGCTCAAGGTGCGGCTGCGCGAGGCCGCCCGCGACTGACGGCACATCCCCTCCCTCTTCCCGGCTGATGGGAGGCACCCGCCCCCGCTCCCGCCCTCCGACTGGACGGATCCGCATGCCTGACCGGACACATGAAGACCTGACGGAACTGCGCTCCCGCATGGCCGCCTTCATCAACGACGAGGTGATCCCCGCCGAGAAGGCCCTCGGCGGCCGCACCCCCGAGGCCCGCGCCACGCTCGCCACCTTGCAGGAGCGGGCGAAGAAGCTGGATCTGTGGATTCTCGGCCACCCGGTCGAACTCGGCGGCAAGGGACTGCCGTTGTACGACTTCGCGCTCCTCAACGAGATCATCGGGCGCTCCGAGTACGGGCAACTGGCCGTCGGCACGTACACCATGCAGGACTCGATCATGCTCGACCTGTACGCCTCGCGGGCGCAGCGCGAGCGCTGGCTGGGGCCACTCGCCAACGCCGAGCTCAGTCCTAGCGTCGGCCTCACCGAACCGGAGGTGGCCGGGTCCGATCCCACCCGGATCGCGACGACCGCCGTGCTCGACGGCGACGAGTGGGTGATCAACGGCCACAAGTGGTTCACCACCGGGGCCAGCCGGGCCGCCTTCACCACGGTCTTCGCGCGCACCGACGAGGACGCCGCGAGCCCGCACGGCACGGTCTCCGCGATCATCGTGCCGGCCGGTACACCGGGCCTGGAGATCTCCCGCGTTCTGGAGACGATGGGTGACACCGAGGGTGACCACTGCGAGCTGCGCCTGACGGATGTGCGGGTGCCCGCCGACCATCTCCTCGGCGAGCGCGGCGAGGGGTTCACCATCGCGCAGCGCCGGCTCGGGCCCGGCCGCATCTTCCACTGCATGCGCTGGCTGGGACAGGCCCAGCGCGCCTTCGAGTTGATGGTCGCGCGCGCCAACACTCGTTACGCGCACGGCTCGTTGCTCGCCGAGAAGGGCGAGATCCGGCGTTACGTCGCCGAGTCGGCCGCCGAGATCCAGGCGGCCCGGCTGATGACCCTGGACGCGGCACGCCGCTACGACCAGGACGGGCAGGCCCGCCTGGAGATCAGCATGGTCAAGTTCTGGGGCGCCCAGGTGCTGCACAACGTCGTCGACCGTGCCATCCAGGTGCACGGTGCGCTCGGTGTCACCGCCGACACACCGCTGGAGGCCATGTACCGGCGGGCCCGCTACGCGCGCATCTACGACGGTCCCGACGAGGTGCACCGCATGGTCGTCGCGCGCAAGCTGCTCGCCGATGTGAGCAGGGCGCCGTGGGCGGGGCTGCCCGCGTGAGTGAACGGTTGGAGGAGGGACTGCGGGCCAGGCTGGCCGATTTGTGGGGCGAACCCGTGTCCGTGGAGGGCTGGCGGCGCCTGTCCGGTGGCGCCAGCCGGGACACCTTCTCCCTCGATGCCACGGTGGCCGACGGCGCCTCGCACCCTCTGATCCTGCGCTGCGACCCGCCGGTCAAGCCGAGTCCCGAGGTGATGGCGCGCGAGGCCGCGGTGCTGACCGCCGCGGCGGAGGCGGGGGTACCCGTGCCCCGCCTCGTCGACCATGGCACGGGGCTCGGTCGCGCCTACCTGGTCATGGAGCGCGTCGAGGGCGAGACGATCCCGCGCCGCCTGCTGCGGGACGCCCGGTTCGCGGCCGTGCGACCGAAGCTGGTGCGGGAGCTAGGCCGGATCCTCGCGCGCATCCACACGATCCCGGCCACGTCCGTCCCCGATCTGCCCGAGGTCGACCCGCTGAACCAACTCACCGACCTCTACGGCCAGTTCGACGACCCGCGTCCGGCGGTCGAACTCGGCCTGCGTTGGCTGGCCGACCACCGCCCACCGAACGCCCGCCCCACCTGCGTCGTGCACGGGGACTTCCGCAACGGCAACCTGATGGTCGACGAGACCGGCGTACGCGCCGTCCTCGACTGGGAGCTCACCCATCTCGGCGACCCCGTCGAGGATCTCGGCTGGCTGTGCGTGAAGGCCTGGCGGTTCGGCTCCGCCGAGCCGGTGGGCGGCTTCGGACCGCGCGAGGAGCTGCTCGCCGGGTACGCCGAGATCGCCGGGACCCGCCCGAGCGAGGCCGAACTCCACTGGTGGGAGCTGTACGGCACGCTCCGCTGGGCAGTGCTGTGCCGCATACAGGCGGAGCGGTTCCTGTCCGGCGCCGAACAGGCCGTGGAGTGGGCCGTGTTGGGGCGCAAGGTCTGCGAACAGGAGTACGACGTGCTGCTCGCGCTCGGCGTCACCGAACCCGCCCCCGTACCCGACGTCCTCACCGGCCGCGACGGGACCGCCGCCGCTCCCCCGCACGACCGGCCCGGCGCCGACGCACTGCTGCGCTCCGTCCAGACCTTCCTCACCGAGGAAACGGCGGGCGATCCCCGACTGCGCTTCCTGTCGAAGGTGGCGGGCAACGCGGTCGCCATCGCCCGCCGCGAGGCCCTGCTCGCGCCCGCCCAGGCCGAGGCGCACGCCCGCCGCCTGTCCGCGCACGGCCTCGCCGACGATCGCGCCCTCGCCGAGGCGATCCGCGACGGCGCCGTGGCGGCGGACGACGCGGCGGTGGTCGACGCCGTACGCGGGGGCGTCCTGGACAAGCTGACGGTCGCCAACCCGGCGTACGCGGCACAGACGGCCGGGTGAGCACACATACCCGTACACGCACAGAGAGCTTGAGGACCCACGCATGACAGACACCCACCAGGCCGCCACCGCGACCGGCACCGAGCCCGACTTCACGGAGATCCGGTTCCAGGTCGCCGACCACATCGCCACCATCACCCTGCACCGGCCCGAGCGCCTGAACGCCTTCACGCACACCATGGCCGCCGAACTCATCACCGCCTTCGACCTGACCGACGCCGACGACGACGTGCGGGCCGTGGTCCTGACCGGGTCGGGGCGTGGCTTCTGCGCGGGCGCGGACCTGGCGGGCGGCGCGGCCACGTTCGACCACGACGCCGCCGGGCGCGCCGGCGGGCGCACGGACTTCGGCACCATCGACGGCGTGCCGCGTGACGGCGGCGGGTGTGTGGCGCTGCGCATCGCCGAAAGCGTCAAGCCGGTCGTCGTGGCGGTCAACGGCCCGGCAGTGGGCGTCGGTTCGACGATGACGCTGCCCGCCGACATCCGCATCGCCGCAGAGTCGGCCCGCTTCGGCTTCGTGTTCGCACGGCGTGGCTTGGTGCCGGAGGCGGCGTCGAGCTGGTTCCTGCCGCGGGTCGTGGGGATCTCGCAGGCGATGGAGTGGGTGGCGACGGGCCGCGTCTTCGACTCGGCGGAAGCCCTTGCCGGGCGCCTCGTCTCACGCGTCGTCCCCGACGCCGAACTCCTCACCACCGCCTACGCGTTGGCTGCGGAGATCGCCGAGAACACCTCGGCCGTCTCGGTCGCGCACTCACGCCGGCTGATGTGGTCGATGCTCGGCGCGTCCTCCCCCTGGGACGCGCACCGTCTCGACTCGGCGGCCATGCAGCGACTCGGCCAGGGGCCCGATGCCGCCGAGGGCGTCATGTCGTTCCTGGAGAAGCGGCCCGCGAAGTTCCCTGCGATGCTCGCCGACCACGAGGACACCCTGCCGTCCTGGCCCGGCCGCCCGGAGGACGTGCGGTGAGCGCGGCACCGGAGCGGTGACCTACCGGCCGTCGAGGTCGCGCACCGCCTCGTGCGCGGCCTCGCTCTGCCGCAACACCTGCCGCCGCAACTCCCCGACCGGAAGCTCGTTCTCGCCCATCACCCCGGCCGCGAACCGGGCCGCCACCCCGGATCCGATGCACGCCGAACGCCACCGTGAGAACGCCACGTAGTACGGCAGGTCCGACACATCGAGCCCCGACAACTTGGCGTAGGCGTCGACGAGTTCGGCCCGGTCGCAGAAGCCGGGCGCCGCACTCGGCCCGTCCGTCGTAGGCGGCACCGTGTCGCCCGGCTGCTCCCACGTGGAGACGAGCCAGCCGAGGTCCGCCAACGGGTCGCCCAGCGTGGCCAGTTCCCAGTCGAAGACGGCGACCACCGTGCCGTCGGGACCGAAGGACAGGTTGCCGGGCCGGAAGTCACCGTGCACGATGCCCGAGCGCTGCTCCGGCACCCGGGCGAGCAGCGCGTCGTGCACCGTGTCGAGGAGCTCCAGGTCGGGTGCGCCGGAGCGGTGCACCTGCCTTTGCCAGCGGTGCAGTTGGCGTTCCACGTAGCCGCGGGGGCGGGCCATGTCGCCGAGGCCGGCCGCGAGCGGGTCGATCCGGTGCAGGTCGGCGAGGACCTCGACGAGGCTCGTGCCCGCCCGGCGCCGGGCGTCTTGCGGCCAGTCCTCCACGGCGTCCCGGTCCGCGCCCACTGTGCCGTCGACGAAGTCCATGACGTAGAACTCCGCGCCGGTCACCGAGGCGTCCGCGCAGTAGGCGAGCGGTTCGGGCACCGGTACCGCGGTCGGCGCGAGAGCGGTCTGGAAGCGCCACTCGCGGCTCATGTCGTGCGCGGTGCTGAGCACGCCGCCGGTCGGCGGCCTGCGCAGCGCCCGTACGGTGCCGATGGCGTCGGTGACCCGGTAGGTGAGGTTGGATCGGCCGCCGGAGACGAGGTCGAAGGTGAGCGGTGGCACGAGGCCGGGGACGTGCGCGGCCAGCCACTCGCCGACCGCGGGCTCGACACCCGTGCTCATGAGTACCGCGCCTTGAGTTTTCCCTTGACCAGCTTGCCTGTTGGGGTGCGTGGCAGCTCGTCGACGAAGTCCACGCTGCGGGGCGCCTTGTAGTGGGCGATCCGTTCCCGTACGTACGCGATCAGGCGCTCCTCCAGGTCGGGGTCCGGTGTCACGCCGGGGGCGGGCTGTGCCACGGCCTTGACCGCCTCGCCCATCACCGGGTCGGGGACGCCGATCACCGCGACATCGGTGAGGTCGGGGTGGAGCGCGAGGACGTTCTCGATCTCCTGCGGGTAGATGTTCACCCCACCCGAGATGATCATGAAGCTTCTGCGGTCGGTGAGGAAGAGATAGCCGTCCTCGTCGAGGTGGCCCACGTCGCCGAGGGTCACCCAGTCCGCGTGCTGCGGGTGCTGCGCGCCCTTGGTCTTGTCGGGGTCGCCCAGGTACTCGAAGCTGCCGTCGCCCTCCCGAGCGAAGTAGACGGTGCCGGTCTCCCCCGCGGGCAGCACGTGCCCCTCGTCGTCGCAGATGCGCGGCTGTCCGAGGATGGGCCGGCCGACCGAGCCCGGTTTCGTGAGCCACTCCTCGGAGGTGATCAGCGTCATGCCGATGCCCTCGGTCGCGGAGTAGTACTCGTACAGCTTCGGGCCCCACCAGTCGATCATCGCGCGCTTGACGTCCGGCGGGCACGGCGCGGCGGCGTGCACGACGACCTTGTGGCTGGAGAGGTCGTAGGCGGTGCGGGTCTTTTCGGGAAGCCGCAGCAGACGGATGAAGTGGGTCGGCACCCATTGGCTGTGCGTGATCCGGTAGCGCTCGATGGCGCGCAGCGCGTCCTCGGGGTCGAAGCGCTCCATCATGACGACCGTGCCGCCGAGCGCGTGCACGGAGGCGCCGTAGCGCAGCGGCGCGGCGTGGTAGACGGGCGCGGGCGACAGGTACCTCGCGTCCTGGTCGAAGCCGTAGAACAGGCGCAGGAGTTCGACGAGCGTGTCGCCGGGCTCGCCGACCTGGCGGTCCGGGAGTTCGGGGCGGATGCCCTTGGGGCGGCCCGTGGTTCCGGAGGAGTAGAGCAGGTCGGCGCCGCGCGGCTGGTCGGCGGGCGGTTCGGCGGATGCCCCGGCGAGGGCGGTCGCGTAGTCGTCGTAGCCTTCGACGGCGCCGCCGTAGGCGAGCCGTACGCGGACGGAAGCGGGGACCTGCCCGGCGACGTCCCGGGCGAGGTCGGCCAGGGCGCCCGACACCACCAGGGCCGCGGCTCCCGAGTCGCCCACGATGTACGCGATCTCGGGCGCGGAGAGGTGATGGTTGACGAGGGTGATGTAGAAGCCGGAGCGGACGGCCGCCCAGTACACCTCGTACGCGTGGATCGAGTTGTCGGTGAGCAGAGCGACCGCGTCGCCGCGGCGCAGGTCCGCCTCCCGGAACACGTGGGCGAGCCGGATGGAGCGTTCGTCCAGCTCCCCGTATGTCAGCTGTTCGCCGGTCGACGCCATGACGACGGCGGGGCGCTGCGGATCGGTCTGGGCATGGGCACCTGGATACACGGGACGCCTTTCGCATGGACGTGAACGCCGGTGGCCGTGGACTCTTTCTAAGTCACCCCGCGAGGCGGCAGCAAGACATGCGACGCAATGAATTGATCGTTCGTTCAGGGCGGACGCGCGGGTCTCAACTCCCGTCGGAGCGGCCGGAGTCCGCGGCCGTCCAGCGGCGGAAGGCCCGCATGAAGCTCGACGGCTCCGAGTAGCCGAGCCGGTGTGCCAGCTCGGCGGCGGACAGCCGCTCGTGCCGCAGCCCGTCCTGTACGAGGGTGAGCCGTACGTCGTCGAGCAGCCGCCGGTAGGTGGTGCCCTCGGCGGCGAGTTTGCGGCGCAGGGTGCGCGAGGTGACGTTCATGCGGCGGGCGATGTGCTCGATGCCGGGGTCGGGTCCGCCGCCCGCCAGCAGGTGTCTGCGCACCGTGCGGGCCGCGCCGCTGCCGCTCGCCCGCTGTGCCACGAGGCGCTCGCACAGCTCCTGGCAGATCTGCGCGGTGTGCGGATTGCCGTGCGGCAGCGGACTGTCGAGGATGCCGCTGTCGTAGACGAGGGCCGTCGTCCCGGCGCCGTAGCGGACCGGCGCGTCGAGCACCGTGGGCGGCGCGGCGCCCGGCGGCCCGGGGAAGGCGAGGTCGACGCGGCGCAGCGGGACGGGCGGGCCGCCCGCGAACACCTGGCGGCCGAGGACGATGTTGGCGGCGCAGTCCCGTTCGACGAGGAAGCGCCGGACGTCGGCGGGGATCCGGCCGCCGTCCATCCGGTGCTGGACGTCGCCCGCCGCGTCCACCACGGCGCTGTGCCGGGCGAAGCCGAAGGTCAGCGCCGAGTACCGCAGCCCGTACCGGAACACCTCGCGCATCGTCGGGGCGCTGAGCAGCGCGTAGCCGAACAGGCCGAACGTGGTGACGTGGTAGCGGGCGCCGACCTCGATGCCGAGCCCCGGGCGGTCGCCGAGCGCGTGCAGGAGGTTGCGGACGACGGCGATCTCCTGCGAGGCCTCGACGAGATGGTGCGGATCACGCAGCGCGGCCGTGTCGATGCCCGAGCCGGCGAGGCAGCCGGCCGCGCCCAGGCCGCGTTCCGCGGCGAAGTCGAGGAGCAGGACGACGCCCGAGGCGGCGCGCGGGAAGTCCCAGTCGGTGAAGCCCTCGGCGATGACCTTCGGCTGCGCGGCAGCCGTGTCCACCGACACGGTCATGACCGGCCCTCCGTTTCCCGCCGTCACGCTGCCAACGCCCCTATCCGTCAGGGGAGTTCATGACAGCACGGGCTCCCGGCGGCCACAACCCGGCTGCGTGTCCGAATCTGTCCCGGCGTTGTCCGCTTTGGTCATGGAGGCGGTCGGGCGTGCCGCCATAACTTGAGGCAAGTGTGTCCGGCCCTGTCCGACCGTCCGGTTTGGTGACGAGGACGCGGTCGGGCGCGGCAATGGTGCCGAGGCAAGGAGAATGCGCATGCAGACCAAGGGAGCCCTGCTCCACAAGCCCGGCGAGGACTGGACGGTCGAGCCGATCGAGGTCGGCGACCCGGTCGCGGGCGAGGTGCAACTGCGCCTGGCTGCTTCGGGTTTGTGCCACTCCGACGAACACTTCCGGGGCGGGGCGAACCTTGCCGCCACCTATCCGCTCCTCGGTGGTCACGAGGGCGCGGGCGTCGTGACGAAGGTCGGCCCCGGTGTCTCCGGCGTCGAGGTGGGCGACCACGCGGTCCTCGGCTTCATCCCGGCCTGCGGTGTGTGCCGCCCCTGTTCGCAGGGCCTGCAGAACCTGTGCGACCAGGGCGCCAACCTGCTCACCGGGCAGTCCATCGCCGACAACACGTACCGCACGCGCACGGCGGGCGGGGACCCGGTCACGCCGATGTGCCTGCTGGGCACGTTCGCCCCGTACGTCACCGTCAGCCAGTCCTCCGTCATCAAGATCGAGAAGGATGTGCCGCTGGAGACGGCGGCGCTCCTTGGCTGCGGCGTCTCCACGGGCTGGGGCTCCGCCGTCTCCATCGGCGACACCCGGCCCGGCGACACGGTCGTGATCGTCGGTGTCGGCGGCGTCGGCATCAACGCGGTGCAGGGTGCGGCGGCGGCCGGGGCGCGGTTCGTGATCGCGGTGGACCCGGTCGAGTTCAAGCGGGACAAGGCACGGGAGTTCGGCGCCACGCACACCTTCGCCTCGATGGAGGAGGCCGCGGGTCCCGTCGCCGAGCTGACCTGGGGCGCGCAGGCCCACACCGTCATCCTGACCGTCGGCGAACTCCAGGGCGACCAGCTGGCCCCGGCGCTCGCCATGACCGCCAAGGGCGGCCAGGTGATCGTGACGGCCATCGCGGACATGACGCAGATCGACGCCAAGGTCGGCCTGTTCGACCTGGCGCTGATGCAGAAGCGGATCCAGGGCGCCATCTTCGGCGGCATCAGCCCGCGCACCCAGATCCCCCGCCTCCTTGAGCAGTACCGCGCCGGGCTGCTCAAGCTGGACGAACTCACCACGCGCACCTACCGCCTGGAGGAGATCAACCAGGGCTACCAGGACATGCGGGACGGCAAGAACCTGCGCGGCGTGGTCCGCTATACCGACGCCGACTACTGAGCCACCACAGGACCGATACGGGCAGGCCGAAGTCGGCCCGCCCGCTCCCCATCCACGTACCGTTCACCACCCCGAGGGAACCCGCAGATGCCCGACACCAGCAAGCTCTACATCGGCGGCCGCCCGACCGCCTCGGCCGGCACCGGCACCATCGACGTCATCAGCTCCAGCACCGAAGAGGTCATCGGCGCCGTCCCGGACGGTGTGCCCGCCGACGTGGACCGTGCGGTCGCGGCGGCCCGCGAGGCGTTCCCCGGGTGGTGGGCCACGCCGGTCGAGCAGCGGGCGAAGTATCTGGAGGAGATCGCGGGCGGTCTGATGGCGCGCGCCGACGAGTTGGCCGCGCTGATCTCCTCGGAGATGGGCGCGCCGCTGTCCTTCGCCAAGGCGATCCAGGTGCCGCTGCCGGTCAACAGTTTCGCGCAGGCCGCGGCGGTCGCCCGCACGTTCGCGTTCGAGCGGGAGGAGGGCAGCACGACGATCGTGCGTGAGCCGTACGGCGTCGTCGGCGCGATCACCCCGTGGAACTATCCGCTGCACCAGATCGCCGCGAAGGTCGCGTACGCGCTCGCCGCGGGCAACACCGTCGTCGTCAAGCCCAGCGAGGTCGCGCCGCTGAACGCCTGGGTGCTTGCCGAGATCGTCGACGCGGCGGGCCTGCCTCCGGGCGTCTTCAACCTGGTCTCCGGCACGGGCCCGGTCGTCGGCGAAGCGATCGCCGCGCACCCGGACATCGACGTGGTCTCCTTCACCGGCTCGACCCGCGCGGGCAAGCGCGTGGCGCAGCTCGCGGCCGACACCGTCAAGAAGGTGGCCCTGGAACTCGGCGGCAAGAGCCCCAACGTTTTGCTGCCCGACACAGACTTCGGGGCCGCCATCCCACAGGCCGTACAGGCCGCGATGATCAACTCCGGTCAGACGTGCTCCGCCCTCACCCGCCTCCTGGTGCCGCGCGAACGCCTCACGGAGGCCGAGGAACTGGCCCGTACGATCGTCGAATCGATCCCGGTCGGCGCCCCTGGCGACGACAAGACCGTGCTCGGCCCGCTTGTCTCCGCGACTCAACTGGAGCGCGTACGCGGCTACATCGACCGCGGCGTCGCCGAAGGCGCTCGGCTGGTCACCGGCGGCAGCGACCCGCTCCCCGGCCTGGATGCGGGCTACTACGTCAAGCCGACCGTGTTCTCCGACGTCACCACCGACATGGTGATCCACAGGGAGGAGATCTTCGGCCCGGTCCTGTCCATCGAGCCGTACGACGACGAGGACGACGCCGCCCGCATCGCCAACGACACCCCGTACGGACTCGCCGGCGGAGTCTGGTCGGCGGACCCGGACCGCGCCCGCGCCTTCGCGCGCCGCATCCGCTCGGGTCAAGTACAGGTCAACGACGGCCAGTTCAACCCGAACGCCCCCTTCGGCGGCTACAAGCAGTCCGGCATCGGCCGCGAGTACGGCAGCCTGGGCCTCGAGGAGTTCCTGGAGGTCAAGGCGATCCAGCACTGAGCGGGCGGCCGGCGGGGCGCGCCCTGGAAGGTCACAGGCCGCCCCGTTCGCTCACCTGACGGGCCACGTCACGGAGCTTGATGTTCTTCTCCTGCGAGTAGCGGCGCAGCGTGGCGAATGCCTCCGCTTCGGTCAGGTTCTGGCCGGCCATCAGGATGCCCATGGCCTCGCCGATGACGTGGCGGGTCTCCACGGCGCGGTGCAGGGAGGCGTGGTCGCGGGCGCTGGAGAAGGCCACGGCGGCGTGCGAGGCGAGGAGCCAGCCGGCGGTCTCGCTGGCCTCCGTGAACGCTCCCGGCTTGGCGGAGTAGAGGTTGAGGGCGCCGAGGTCGCCGTCGACCTCGCCGTCGGTGTAGAGCAGGAAGCCCATCATGCTGCCGATGCCGAGATCATGGGCGCGGGGGGCGTACGAGCGCCAGCGGGTCGTCTCGGTCGACAGGTCCTTGATGCGGAACACGGGGTGCCCGGTGCGGGCCGCGTCGAAGCACGGGCCCTCGCGAACGCGGCCCTGGAGCCGGTCGCTTTCGACGACGAGCTGATCGGTGGCGACCAGCGTGTCGACCTCACCCTTGCGCAGCACGAGGATGCCCGCCGCGTCGCAGCCCTCGAGCTGGTCGACGGCCCATGCGGTGATCTTGTTCAGCGTCGCGTCCACAGACTCCTGGGCCAGGAGCTCGCGCGCCATGGACGCCATATTCAGGGCAAACTCACGCCATTCCACGTCGCGCTCCTCGGCTTCGGGGTACATGACTCACTTACGTGGGCCAAGCCTGCCATGTCCGCCCCGGCCGGAACCCGTCGCGGGTGGGATGGGTGGCTCGCACACCCTTGACAGCCCTCGCCCCGTCTTGATTGCTTGACCCCACCACGCACACCGAATGGTCGGTCGGCAGGACCGGCCGGAGAGGATGATGCCGGAGTGACGGATTCCGCCGAACCGGGCCCCGCTGAGCGCATGTTCGCCGCGGACCTGGCCTCCCAGCTCCTCGGCATCGAACTCCTGGAGCACGGCGCGGGACACGCCGAACTCCGGATGAAGGTGACACCGTCCATGGTCAACGGGCACGACATCGCGCACGGCGGCTACGTCTTCCTTCTCGCCGACACGGCCTTCGCCTGCGCCTGCAACAGCGAAGGACCCGTCACCGTCGCCTCCGGAGCCGACGTCACCTTTGTCGCCCCCGCCTACGAGGGCGACGTGCTGGTGGCCACCGCCCGCGAGGTCACCCGCTTCGGCCGCAGCGGCCTGTACGACGTGCGGGTGACGCGCGGGGAGTCCGTGATCGCCGAGTTCCGGGGGCGCAGCCGCAGCGTCGCTACAGGCCCAGCTCGCTGAGGCCCGGGTGGCCGTCGGGGCGGCGGCCGGGCGGCCAGTGGAACTTACGCTCCACCTCAGTGATGGGCAGGTCGTTGATGGAGGCGTGGCGCCTGCTCATCAGACCGTTCTCGTCGAACTCCCAGTTCTCGTTGCCGTACACGCGCTTCCAGTTGCCCGCGTCGTCGTGGCACTCGTACGCGAAGCGGACCGCGATGCGGTCGCCGTCGAACGCCCACAGCTCCTTGATCAGCCGGTAGTCGAGCTCCTGGTCCCACTTGCGGGTGAGGAACGCGACGATGTCGGCGCGCCCGGAGGGGAATTCGGCGCGATTGCGCCACTGGCTGTCGGGCGTGTACGCGAGCGCGACGCGCTGCGGGTCACGGGTGTTCCAGGCGTCCTCAGCGAGCCGCACCTTCTGCACGGCTGTCTCGCGCGTGAAGGGCGGAAGCGGCGGACGGGCGGCGGCAGGCTCGGACGCGGGGCCGGTGTGGTCGGTCATGGTGTGGATCCTCCCCCGTCAGAGCAGTTCCAGCACCGTCGCGTTCGCCATGCCGCCGCCCTCGCACATCGCCTGCAGGCCGTAGCGGATGCCGTTGTCCTTCATGTGGTGCACCAGCGTGGTCATGAGGCGGGCGCCGGAGCCGCCGAGGGGGTGGCCGAGGGCCATGGCGCCGCCGTTGGGGTTGAGGCGCGCGTAGTCGGCGCCGGTCCGGCGCTGCCAGCCGAGGGAGACGGAGGCGAAGGCCTCGTTGATCTCGTACGTGCCGATCTCGTCGAGCCGCAGGCCCGAACGCTCAAGTACCTTGGCCGTGGCCGGAATCGGGCCCTTGAGCATGGTGATGGGGTCGACGCCGGTGACGGTGCCGGTGTGGAAGCGGGCCAGCGGTGTCCAGCCGTTGCGCGCGGCCACCTCGGAGGTGGTGACGAGCAGCGCGGCGGCGCCGTCGGAGATCTGCGAGGCGTTGCCCGCCGAGATGACACCGTCCTCCTTGAACGGTGTCTTCAGCCCGGCCAGCTTCTCGACCGTGGTGCCGCGCCGGACCCCCTCGTCGGTGTCGAAGAGTGTGCCGTCGGCGAGGGTGACCGGGGTGATCTGGTTCTTGAAGCGGCCCTCGTCGATGGCGCGGGCGGCCTTCTCGTGCGAGTCGGCGGCGTGCTGGTCGAGTTCGGCGCGGGTGAGTCCGAACTCCTCGGCGATCATCTCGGCGCCGACGCCCTGGTTGAACACGACGTGGTCGTAGCGCTCGCCGACGAGCGGGCCGAACGGCTTGCCGATCTGGCCGCCCGCGCGCGTGGAACCCATCGGGACGCGGGACATGGACTCGACGCCGCCCGCGATCGCGATGTCGTACTGTCCGGCGATGACCCCGGCGGCGGCCTGGTGGACGGACTGCTGCGAGGAGCCGCACTGGCGGTCGATGGTCAGGCCCGGCACGGACTCCGGCCAGCCGGCGGCGAGCACCGCGAACCGGCCGACGCCGCCCGCCTGTTCGCCGACCTGGGACACGCAGCCCCAGATGACGTCGTCGACGGTGGCCGGGTCGAGGCCGTTGCGCTCGGCGAGGGCCTTCAGGACGTGGGCGGAGAGGTCGACGGGGTGGATGTCGGAGAGCGTGCCGCCCGGCTTGCCCTTGCCGACGGGGGTCCGTAGGGCATCGACGATGACTGCGTCACGCATGCGGGAACTCCTTGGTGAGGTACGGGGGTTGGCGTGCGGTCTACTTCGGGGCCATGCGGATCGCGCCGTCGAGGCGGATGGTCTCGCCGTTGAGCATCGGGTTGGTGACGATCGAATCGACCATGTGCGCGTACTCGGCGGGCTGCCCGAGGCGGGCCGGGTGCGGGACCTGCGCGCCGAGCGAGTCCTTGGCCTCCTGCGGAAGCCGGCCGAGCAACGGGGTCTCGAACAGGCCGGGCGCGATGGTCATCACGCGGATGTTCATGCGCGCCAGGTCGCGGGCGATCGGCAGTGTCATGCCGACGATGCCGCCCTTGGACGCCGAGTACGCGCACTGGCCGATCTGCCCGTCGAACGCTGCCACGGAGGCGGTGTTGACGATGACACCGCGCTCGCCGTCGGCCGGTTCGTTGCCGGTCATGGCCTGCGCGGCGAGGCGGATGACGTTGAAGGTGCCGATCAGGTTGATCTCGACGACCTTGCGGAAGGTGTCGAGGACGTACGGGCCTTCCTTGCCGACGGTGCGCCCGGCGGAGCCGATGCCCGCGCAGTTGACGGTGACGCGCAGCGGGGCGAGCGTGACGGCGGCCTCGACGGCGGCGGTGGCGTCCGCCTCGTTGGTGACATCTCCGGCCACGAAGGTGGCGCCGAGCTCCTTGGCTACGTTGGTGCCGTCGGAGGTGGGCAGGTCGAAGATGACGACCTTGGCGCCCGTGGCGGCGAGCCGCTCGGCGGTGGCGCGGCCGAGGCCGGAGGCGCCGCCGGTGACGAGGGCGGAGGACTGGGCGTCGAGTTGCATGGCAAGTCCCTTGTTCGTAGGGGTGGTCAGGATCGGTCGGGGTCGGTCGGGGAGGGTCAGAGGCCGAGCGACTTGGCGATGATGGTCTTCATGACCTCGTTGGTGCCGCCGTAGATGCGTGAGACGCGGGTGTCGGCGTACAGGCGGGCGATCGGGTACTCGGTGACGTAGCCGTAACCGCCGTGCAGTTGCAGGCACTTGTCGATGACGCGGCCCGCGACCTCGGTGCAGAACAGCTTCGCCTTCGCGGCGTCGGAGACGGACAGCTCGCCGTCGTCGTGCAGCTCGAGCGCCCGGTCGGCCATCAGCTGGGCGGCCTCGACCTCGGTGGCGCACTCGGCGAGCACGAACTTGGTGTTCTGGAAGTGGGCGACCGGCTTGCCGAAGACCGTGCGTTCCTTCACGTAGTCGGTGGCGAAGCGCAGCGCCGCCGCGGCCGTCCCCGAGCCGCCCAGAGCGATCATCAGGCGTTCCTGGGCGAGGTTGTGGGACAGGTAGGAGAAGCCCTTGCCCTCCTCGCCGAGCAGGTTCTCGGCCGGCACCTTGACGTCCACGAAGGCGAGTTCGGCGGTGTCGGAGGCCTTGAGGCCGATCTTCTGGAGCTTGCGGCCGACAGTGAAGCCCTCGCTCGCGGACTCCACGACGAGGATCGAGAGTCCGCCGCGGCGGTCCTCGGGATCGTAGGGCGTGGTGCGCGCGACGACGAGGACCAGGTCGGCGAGGGCGCCGCCGGTGATGAACGTCTTGGCGCCGTTGAGGACGTAGTGCGTGCCGTCGGCGGAGAGTTCGGCCCTGGTCTGGATGTTGGCGAGGTCGGAGCCGGTGCCGGGTTCGGTCATGGCGATCGCCGTCATGAGGTCGCCGGAGGCGAAGCCGGGCAGCCAGCGCCCCTTCTGCTCCTGCGTGGCGTACCGCAGCAGGTACGGCAGGATCAGGTTGGCGTGCACCGAGTAGTTGCCGAAAGTGACTCCGGCGCGGGTGGTCTCCTCGACGGCCACCGCCGCGAACTTCAGGCTGGCCTCGCCCGCGCCGCCGAACTCCTCGGGCACCTGGATGCCGAGCACCCCCAGCTCACCTAGGCGGCGGTAGAAGTCGCGCGGCGGGTGACCCTGCTCTTCCCACTCCTGGTGGACGGGGGTGACTTCCTTGGCGATGAAGTCCCGCAGCATCCGGCGGAACGCCTCGTGGTCCTCGTTGAACAGCGTACGGCGCACAGCGGCCCCTTCTGCCTGTGTAGAACGATCGTTAAGTTACGTCGGCGTGTCGAGCCCTGACAACCCTTCCGCGAGTCCGCGCGTCACCGGGGAGCGGGCACGTGGAGCAGCGCCTCCTGGGTGACGGAGGCGACCAACTCCCCTTTCCTGCTCCAGAATTCGCCGTGCGCCAGGGTCCGCCCGTCACCGGCCACGACGCTGTGGCACGCGAACAGCAGCCACTCGTCGACGCGTGCCGGGCGGTGGAACCACATGGCGTGGTCGAGCGAGGCGAGCGCGATGCCGCGCGGCCGTGGCTCGCCGTAGGTGACCAGGGCGGTGGGGGCGAGCGGGGCGTCGCAGATGTAGGCGAGGACGCAGGCGTGCGGGCCCGGCTCGTCCGGCATCGCGCCGACCGTGCGCATCCAGGCGTAGCGGTCGATACGTCCGGCATCCGGGTCCCGCTCCAGCGGCACTTCGCGGTACTCGACGGAGGTGCTCAGCGGATGGTCCTGCGGCCGGTGCGCCCAGCCGTTGCCAAGCCCCTCGGGGCCCGGCACGTCGGGCATGCCGGGCTGGCGCCAACTCCCGCCGCTCTGCGGCTGCTTGAACGAGACGCTCATGGTGAGCGACTCCTTGCCGTTCTGGAACGCGGTGACCTGTCGCATCGAGTAGCTGCGGCCGTCCCGTACGACCTCGGGCTCGTAGCGCACTGGCCGCTCAGGCGACAGGGCACGCAGGAAGTAGGCGTGCAGCGAGTGCACCACCCGGTCGGCCTCCACAGTGCGGTGCGCGGCGTCCAGGGCCTGGGCGAGGACGGCGCCGCCGTAACTGCGGGCGGCCGCGCGGCCGGAGTGGCAGTGCCCGTGGAAGACACCGCCGTCGGACGCCTCGACCTGGATGTGTCGGCCCTTCCCGAGCTCACCGAGCGCGGCAGGGGGCGCCTTCCCTACCCCCCGGGACGCACTCCGGGCCGTCGCCTCGTCGACCATGCCGCCACTCACGTTCCAGTCACTCCCGTTCCGTCGGCGGCCGCGTACCGCTGCCGCAGGTCCGTCTTGAGGATCTTCCCGGCGGCCGACACCGGCAGCGCCTCCAGGAAGTGGATCTCCCGCAGCCGCTGGTACGGAGCGACGTGCTCGGCCACGAACGCCATGAGTTTCTCGGCCAGTTCGGGCCCCGCCCGATGCCCGGCGCGCGGCACGACGTACGCGACGGGGATCTCGCCGACCCCGGCACGCGGCGCGCCGATGACACTGGCGCCCGCGACGGCGGGGTGCCGGTGCAGCAGGTCCTCCAGCGGCGTCGGATAAACGTTGTACCCCTTGTAGATCAACATGTCCTTGGCCCGTCCGACCAGGTACAGCCAGCCGTCCCCGTCGACGCGCCCCAGGCCGCCGGTGCGCAGCCAGCCGTCCTGGAACTGCTCGGCCGTCAGGTCGGGGTGGCCCTGGTAGCCGTCGGTGATCTGCGGGCCGCGCGCCCACACCTCACCCGTCTCGCCGACCGGCAGGGCGGGGCCGCAGCCGAGGTCCCTGATCTCGACCTCGGTGTCGAAGACCGGCGCACCCACGCTGCCCTCCGGCACCGGGTTGTCGTCCACCAGCGGGTGCGCGGCGAGCGCCATGGTGGCCTCGGTGAGCCCGTATCCCTCGACGATCGTCGCGTTCGGGAAGAGTGCGCCGAGACGGCGCATGGTGTCCGTATCGACGGGCGCGGCACCGGAGTTGACGCTGCGTACCGAGGACAGGTCGAGGTCCTCGACGCCCGGCAGCGCGAGCAGGGCGTGGAAGAGGGCGGGCGAGCCGGGGACGGACGTGACGCCGAACTCCTCGATGAGCCCCACGAAGCGGCGGGGTTCGAAGCGGCCCGCCATCACGACCGTGCTCGCCACCGCCACACTCACGGACTGGCCGACCAGGCCCATCGCATGGAAGAACGGCGCCAGCGCCACGGCGGTCGACGTACCCAGGTCCATCGTGTGCGCGGTGCGCGCCCCAGGCACGGAGTCGAGCGCCACCCGCCCCTCGTCGTCGGTGCCGGGCACGGCGGCGCCGCGCCAGCAGGCCATTTGCAGGGCGTTGGCGAGGACGTTGCGGTGCAGCACGCGGACCGCCTTGGAACGCCCTGTCGTGCCGCCGGTGAAGGCCAGGTGCGCCAGATCGTCCCCGCGCACAGCAACCCGCTCCCCCGGGTCGTCACCCGACAGCAGCTCCTCCAGGGGTACGCCGCCGGGGTCGGTGTCCTCGGCGGGTGCGGTGGCCGTGGCCGGGACGAGGACGGTCAGGCGGACGTCCGGCGCGGCGGCCTTCGTGAGCGCGGCTGCGGTCGCCGGGTGGGTGAGCGCGGCGACGGCGCGCGCCTCGTCGAGCTGGTCCCGCAGCGCCGTCGGTGGCAGCGCCGGGTTGAGGGGGACGACGACCGCGCCGGCCAGCAGGATCGCGTAGTACGAGACGGTGAACCAGGCCGAGTTGGGCTGGTGCAGCGCGACGGCGTCGCCCTTGCCGACGCCGCGTGCACTCAGCCCTCCGGCGAGCCGCAGCGCGGTGTCGTACATCTCGCGGTAGGTGAAGGTGAGTTCGCCGTCGCGCAGGGCGGTGCGGTCGGGGTGGCGGTGGGCGGTTCCGGCGAGCAGGTCGCCGACGGCGGCGTCGGGGTAGCCGAGGCTCTGGGGCATGCCCGGAGGCACGTAGCGCGTCGTCAACCGACGACTCCCTTCTCGCGGAGTGTGCCGATGTCGGCGGGGTCGAGCCCGGCCAGCGTGGCGAGTACGCGTGTGGTGTCGGCGCCGACGCACGGGGCGGGGGCGGGCTCGCCGGTTGGTGTGGTGGTGAAGCGCGGGGCGGGCGAGGGTTCGTGGCCGCCGTGGGCGCCGCGTCGGTAGGTCGAGCGGGCGCTGTTGTGGGGATGGTCGGGCGCCTCGTTGAGCGACAGGACCGGGGACACGCAGGCGCCCTGCCCGTCGAAGACGCGGGCCCACTCGTCGCGGGTGCGCGTGGCGAAGAGACGGGTCAACTCGTCCTTCATAACCGCCCAGTTGGCGCGGTCGTGCTGGCGCGCGAACCGCTCGTCCCCTTCGAGATCGAGGACGCGCAGCAGCGCAGCGTAGAACTGCGGCTCGATGGCGCCGACGGCGATGTGCCGATCATCGGCGCAGCGGTACACGGCGTAGAACGGGGCGCCGCCGTCGAGCATGTTGACGCCGCGGCGGTCCTGCCAGCCCCCCTTGGCCAGGAACCCGTACGTCATGGCGAGCAGCAGCGCGGTGCCGTCGGTCATGGCGGCGTCGACGACCTGTCCGACTCCGCTGGTGCTAGCGTGCAGCAGCGCGCTCACGAGGCCGAGCGCGAGCAGCATGCCGCCCCCGCCGAAGTCGCCCACCAGGTTGAGCGGCGGCACGGGGTCGCCGTCGGCGGGACCCATGGCGTGCAATGCCCCTGCCACGGCGATGTAGTTGATGTCATGGCCGGGCTCCTGGGCGAGCGGCCCGACCTGTCCCCAGCCGGTCATCCGCCCGTACACGAGTTTCGGGTTCGCGGCGAGCAGGACGTCGGGGCCGAGGCCGAGCCGTTCGGCGACGCCGGGCCGGAACCCCTCGATCACGGCGTCGGAGCGCGCGATCAACTGCCGTACGACGGCGGCCCCTTCGGCGTCCTTGAGGTTGACGGCGACGGAGCTGCGACCGCGCAGGATGACGGGGTGCGGGCTGTCCTTGCCGGCCTCGGCGGGGCGATCGACCCGGATGACCTCGGCCCCGAGGTCGGCGAGCAGCATGCCGCAGAACGGGGCGGGCCCGATGCCGCCCAGCTCCACGATCCGTATCCCGGCGAGCGGTCCGGCACTCACCGGCCGGTCCAGCGCGGGGCGCGCTTCTCGGCGAACGCACTGGCGCCTTCCCGCGCGTCGTCGGATGTCATCACCGGGCCCGCGATCTCCCGCATCCGCTGCCACTCCTCGTCGGCGGGCCAGTTGGGCGCGTTGGCGACGATCTCCTTGGTGGCGCGGACCGCGAGGGGGCCGTTCGCGGCGATGGCGCGGGCGAGCGCGAGCGCGCCGTCGAGGGCGGCGCCGGGTTCCGTGACGCGGTTGACGAGGCCGTAGGTGTGGGCGCGTTCGGCGTCGAGGAAGTCGCCGGTCAGGGCGATCTCCAGGGCGACGGAGTACGGGATGCGCCGGGGCAGCCGCAGCAGTCCGCCCGCCGCGGCGACGAGCCCCCGTTTGACCTCGGGTATCCCGAACTTGGCGTCGCGGGCCGCCACGACCATGTCGCAGGCGAGCGCGATCTCGCAGCCGCCGGCCAGGGCGTGCCCCTCGACGGCGGCGATGACCGGCTTGCGCGGGGGTGCCTCGGTGATTCCGGCGAGGCCGCGCCCCTCGACGGTCGGGGTCTCGCCCTTGAGGAACGCCTTGAGATCCATTCCGGAGCAGAAGCTGCCGCCCGCGCCGGTGATCACACCGACCACCTGGTCGTCCCTGCGGTCGAGTTCGTCGAGCGCGGCGGCCACGCCTTCCGCGACGACACGGTTGACCGCGTTGCGGGCCTCGGGGCGGTTGAGCGTGATGACGGTGATCCCGTCGGCACGGAATTCGCTGAGCACGGCGTCGGTCATTGCGGGCTCCCGGAGTGGGTCGCGGACTGCGTACGCTGCGACGGAGCGACCGTCGACCGCTCCGCCCGGCACGGCTCGGCCTCACCCACCCCGCATTGAACAATCGTTAAGCTACGAGGGTGGGAGCGGGGCTGTCCATACCCTTGATCAATTCCGGTGGGCGGCAGGGGTGTTCGCCGCGCGCATATCGGCACGTGTCCGGTCGCAGAGTCGCCCACGCCTCGGGCTCCACCCCGGACCCCGCTGCTCAATCGCCGCAGGGGCTTGACATGCCCGTCAGCGACGCATGACCAGGACCGGGCAGTCCGCGTGATGCAGCATCGCCTGGCTGACCGAACCGAGCAGCAGCCCATGGAACCCGCCCCGCCCACGCGCACCGACCACGAGAAGGCTCGCCTCCCGCGACGTCTCGATCAGGCTCTGCCGCACCCGGCCATGCACCGAGCGCCCCTCGACCTCGACATCGGGGTGCCGCCCCCGCCCCGCGGCCAACGCCCCGGACAGCGTCGCCTCACTGTCCTCGCGCAGCTTGTCCGTGTCGAACCAGAGCGGCGCGGGGCCGCCGGGCCCCGCGGGCCCCGTGCCGCTCCAGGTGTTCCACACGTGCACGGCCAGCAGCCCCGTCCCGCGGCACGCGGCATCGTCGAAGGCCTCCTCGACCGCGGCCTTCGCGGCGTCCGAGCCGTCGACGGCGACCGCCACCGGCCCTTCGGGCCCCGGCCGCCCGCGTACGACGAGGACGGGGCAGTCCGCGTGCGCGGCCAGGTGCACGGCGACCGAACCGATCAGCAGGCCGGAGAAGGCTCCCAGACCACGGCTGCCGACGACGACCAGGTCCGCGTCGCGTGACCGGGCGGCGAGGACGGTGAGCGCCTCGCCCGTGACGACCTCGCCCTGGACCGAGCCGAGGTCAGGACCCTCGGTGCGGGCCACCTCGACCGCCTCCGCCACGACGGCCTCGGCCCGGCGGCGCAGGGCAGGCTCGGCGGTGGACTCGGACGTCGAGCCGTGCCGGACCTTCAGCATCGGCCAGGTGAACGCGTTCACGATGCGCACGCCGAGCCCGCGCCGCCGCGCTTCGTGCGCGGCGACCGCGACCGCCTCCAGGCTCGATTCCGACCCGTCGGCCCCGACCAGCACGTGGCCCGCCATGTGTGCGCTCCCTCGTCGGCTCTGCCGTCCTGCCTCTGCGGCTCCACTCTCCAGACTGGCCCGACGAGCGGCCCTTCGCACGGCGGGACGGCACTGAGCCCGCCGCACGTCACACGCTCACTCGTGCCCCTCGATCTCGATGCCTCCCGCGCGCGTCGGTACGGCGTCGAGCTCGGCCAGGGTCGCCGCGTCGAGCGCGAGCGCACCGGCAGCGACGTTCGCCGCGAGGTGGTCGGGGCTGGCGGTACCCGGGATCAGGAGGACGTTCGGGGCGTGGTGCAGCAGCCAGGCGAGGCCGACCTGGGCCGGTGTCGAGCCCAGCGTCTCGGCGGCCGCGGTGACGGCGGGCTCGTCCGTGACCTTGGGCATGCCGGGGAAGGCGCTGCCCAGCGGGAAGTAGGGCACCCAGGCGATGCCCTCGGCGAGGCAGAGTCGCAGCAGCTCCTCGTCGTCGCGGGCCACGAGGCTGTACGCGTTCTGTACGCAGGCGATCCCGGCGGGCAGGCCACGGCGCAGTTCGTCGAGGCCCACATTGCTGAGCCCGATGGCGCCGATCTTGCCCTCGTCGCGCAGGGCGGTCATGACGGCGAGCTGGTCGTCGATGTCGACCACCTGGTCACCCTCGGCCCGCAGCCCGGGGCCCGTCTCGGCGCGGCGCAGGTTGACCAGCGGGACCTGGTCGACGCCGAGGCTCTTGAGGTTGTCCTCGACGCCGGCCCGCAGCTCCTCGGGCCGTTGGGCGAGCCGCAGCGGCAGCGGTCCGCCGGAGTCGGGGGTGGCGCCGACCTTGCTGACGACGAGGACGTCGTCCTCGGGGCGCAGCGCCTCGCGGATGATCTCGTTGGAGAAGCCGTCCCCGTAGAACTGGGCGGTGTCGATGTGGTCGACGCCCAGCTCGACGGCGCGGCGCAGCAGCGCGACGGCCGCGGCGCGGTCCGGGTCCAGGCGGGGCAGCTGCATCGCGCCGAACCCGACACGCGAGACGTCGCGGCCGACGAGCCGTCCGGCGCCACCGGGGCGCGGGGCGCCGTGCGCGGTGACGGCGGATGCGGATGAGGAGGAAGCAGAAGAAGACGCGGAAGAGGTCATGGGAATCCCGCCTCGTGCGAAGATGGATGAAACGGAGGAGCCTCCGTTACACCGAAGGTAGCACAACCGGAGGAGCCTCCGCTTTGCCCGCGTCACCATCCGACCCGCCTGCCGCGTCCCCGTCCGATCCGCCTGCGTCCCCACCTGCCGCGACCTCGTCGCCCAGCGGGGGCAAGGCCGACCGCCCCGCCCGCGCGGACGCGCGCCGCAACCGGGAGAGGCTCCTCGCCGCCGCCCGCACCGCCTTCACCCGGGACGACACGACGGTGGCCCTGGAGGCGATCGCCCGCGAGGCGGGGGTCGGCATCGGCACCCTCTACCGGCACTTCCCGACCCGCGAGGCCCTCGTCGAGGCCGTCTACTCCGCCGAGCTGGACGCCGTGACCTCCGCCGTCGAGCCCCTGCTCGGCGAGCTGCCGCCGCACGAGGCGCTGCGGGCGTGGATGGACCGGTACGCGGAGCTCGTCACGGCCAAGCGCGCGATGGCCGGCAGCCTCACCCTCGCCCCGGCCTCCGGGCGCGGCGTCACCGCGAACACCCGGGAGCGTCTGACCGCTTCGGTCGCCGCGCTCCTCGACGCGGGGTCGCGCACGGGCACGTTGCGCGGCGACGTGCCCGCCGACGACGTGATCACCATGCTGCTCGGCGTGTTCCTGTCCACGACGGCAGGCGACCGCGCGGACCGCGTCCGCCCGCTGCTCGACCTCGTGGTGGACGCGCTGCGCCCGCGCGAGGAGACGGAGCAGCCCCACACCCCGGAGCCGCGTGGCTGATCAGCACCGCCCCGTCCCCCGCACACGTTTCGCCCCGCACACCTCGGCAAGGCACCCCAAGAATGGTGATCACTGCGTGGGGAGGCCAGATGCGGACAGTCGGTCACGGCACCGGCCGCGACGACAGCACGGACCCCGGGGCGGGCGGTTCGCGGCGGCGGGCACTGCTCGCCGCGGGGCTCACGTCAGCGGGCGCGCTCATCGGCGGCTGCGGCAGGTCGGGGACCGACGACCGGCCCTCCGGCACCGAGAAGGCCGCACGCGGCCCCTCGGAGTCCTCGCGCTCCCCCTCACCCTCGCCGCGCCCCACCCGCCACCGCCCCGAACTGCCGCGCGGCGGGCGCCGGTTGTTCCCCAGGCACCGGCTGGTCGGCTACTGCGGGCTGCCGGGCGCGAGCGCGCTCGGCCGGCTCGGCACCGGTGACCTCGACGACCGTGTCACCGAGCTCGAACGGCGCGGGCGCGCCTACGCCGATGGCCGCCGTGTGCTGCCCGTCCTGGAGCTGCTGGCCACCGTCGCCAACCCCGGCGCGGGCCCCGACGGCACGTACCGCACGCGTACACCCGACGCGACGATCCGCACCTTCCACGAGGCCGCGCGCCGACACAAGGCGCTGCTGCTGCTCAACATCCAGCCCGGCCGCGCGGACGTCCTCGGCGAGGTCAAGGCCCTGGAGAAGTGGCTCGTCCAGCCGGACGTGGGCATCGCCCTCGACCCCGAGTGGGAGATGGATCCCGGCCAGATACCCGGCGACACGTACGGACACACCAGCGGCCCCGAACTCACCCGGGTCGCCGCCCATCTCGCCTCACTCGTGGACCGCCACGACCTGCCGGAGAAGGCCCTCGTCTACCACCAGGTCGCCGAATCGGTCGTCCACGACGAGCAGGCGCTCGACGTTCCCCAGGGCGTCGCCGTGATCAAGTCCGCCGACGGCATAGGCAGCCCGCAGCTCAAACGGCACACCTGGGACCGCCTGGTCGACCCGATACCCGACCGGCTCCACACCGGGTTCAAGCTGTTCTTCGAGGAGGACACCGAGGGCGGCACCCGCCTGATGACCCCCGACCAGGTCCTCGGCCTGCGCCCGCGCCCGTCGTACGTGATGTACGAGTGAGACCGGAGCGCGGGGCTCTAGGCCTGATCACCGCTCTCGTCCGACTCCCGGAAACGCGCGGCCAGTTCACTTCGTGAGCGGATGCCGAGCTTTGAGTAGACGTGCGTCAGGTGGTACTGGACCGTCTTGACGGAGATGAACAGTTCCAGAGCCGCCTGCTGGTTGGTGGCTCCGGCGGCGACCACCTTCGCCACCGCCCGCTCTTGCGGCGTGAGCCGTGCCAGGCCCGCGGCGGACTGCCCGGATTGCAGGCCCCCTGCCTGGAGTTCGCGGTCGCACCGTTCGACGTAGGTGCGGGCGCCCAGCGTGGCGTAGGCGTCCCGCGCGTTCCTCAGGACGGTGTCGGCCTCGCGCCGCTTGCCGACCCGGCGCAGGGTCTGGCCGTACGCGAAGTTCACGCGGGCCCGGTCGTACGGCAGCGGCAGCCCGTCGAGCTGCGCCAGGGCCCGATCGAACTGGCCCCGTGCCGCGTCGATGTCGCCGCTCGCGGCGGTCAGCCGGCCCCGCACGAGGCCGAGCCGTGCCTGCGCCGAGCGCTGTCGGCGGGCATCGGCGCACTGTTCGTGCGGGCGCAGGAAGCGGTCGGCCTCGTCGATGCGGCCCGTCATGACCAGGGCGTTGGCGTAGACGTCGGGCCAGGGCCAGAAGCCGGGTTCGTCGACGGAACCCCGCGGGTCGAGGTGCACCACCGGTGTCAGCGCCTCGACGACGCGCTCGTACTCGCCGCGCGCCTCCGCGACCTGGGCGCGTGCCAGGCACGACGGCACCAGCATGCAGGCGTACGGGTGGACGTCGGCCAGGGCCAGGCCGAGATGGTGGTCGGCGGCTGCCGCGTCGCCGCGCAGGGCGTGGATCTGTGCGGCGGTCCAGTGCACCAGCGGGCGCACGAGTTCGATACGGACGACGCCGAGCCGGTCCGCCGCGCGCTGCACCGTCTCCAGCGCCTCCGACCAGGCGCCGAGGGCGAACTGGGTGCGGGCCAGCCAGCCCTGCGCCCACAGGGAGATACGGGTCGAGCCCATCCGGTACCCGGTGGGGACGGCGGCCTCGAGCCTGCGGCGGGCGGACTCGGGGGCGTCGGTGGCGAAGTCGACCCAGCCGAGGCCCAGTTGGAAGCGCTGCGGCTGGGCGCCCGCCGGGTGTCCTGCGGCGGCCTCCTCGTAGGCGGCCGCGGCTTCCTCGTGCCGTCCCGTCATCGCGAGCCCGAGGCCGAGCACCGCTTCGGATTCGATGCCGGAGGGGTCCTGCGCCTGCGCCAGGCCGACGGCGCGCCGGGCCCAGGTGACCAGTTCCTCCCCGTCCCAGCGGGCGAGGGCGTGCAGCACGCGCCGCTGGCTGATCTTCGCCATCAGTTCCGGTCTGCGCGCGGCGTCGCAGTGTGCCTCGGCCGTATTCAGGAGGGACTCGGCCTCGGCGGGGCGGCCGCGCATGATGGCGAGGTAGGCGAGCACGGTGTCCCGCAGGGCGCTTGCCGGGAAGCTCTCCAACTCGGCGGCGAACATGGCGGCTTGGGGGATGTCGCCCGCCCCGATCATGGCGTCGACGGCGCGCAGCAGCCGGTCCTCGCGGATCGCGCGTCCGGTGCTCAGCCGTCCTGCCCGTACGAGGGTGTCGGCCACGGCGGACCACTCCCCGGCGCTGGCCCGCCGGGTCGCGTACCGGTCGAGTTCACCTGCGAGCGCCTCGTCGGGGGCCGCGAGGGCGGACACCCGGTGCAGCAGGGCGCGCCCTGTGTCCTGGACGAGGTCGGCGGCCCGCCGGTGCAGGGCGGCCCGGTCCGTCAGGCCGATTCCGGTGAGGACCGCGGCGCGTACGAGGGGGTGGGAGAAGGCGAGTTGGGCGCGCCCGGGGTCGACGGCCGCGGTGAGGAGTCCGGCGGCGCGGGCCTCGTCGACGGCGGGCAGCGGGTCGCCGGTCAGTCCCGCGAGCGCCGACGCCTCGCTCAGGGACGCCTCGTCGCCGAGCACCGCGCAGGCTTCGACGAGGCCGCGGGCGGCCGGGCCGCACCGGTCGAGCCGGTGGCGTACGGCATCGGCGCTGCGGGCGGGCGCGGGGAGTTCGGGGCGCCAGTCGCTCCAGGTGTCGCGGGGCAGTTCGGCGAGGAGCCGGGACATGTGGCGGGGGTTTCCGCGCGTGCGCTCGCACAGGTGCCGGGCCGCGGGAAGTTCCAGGGCCACACCGTGCCCCTCGCGTGCGAGGGCGCGGGCGTCATGGGCGTCGAGCGGGCCGAGAGACAGGGCGGCTCCCTCGCAACCGTCGAGGAACTCGCGGGTGCGCAGCAGGGCGGCGGGCGGCGCCTGCGTCGGCCCGCCGAGTTCGTCGGGCCGGTCGCGCGCGACGAGCACGACGAGGAGGCGCTCGTCGGACATCCCGCGCAGCGCCGAACCGACCGCCCGCAGACTCTCCACGTCGGCCCAGTGCGCATCGTCGACGACCACGACGACGGGGTCGCGCTCCTGCCGGGCCGCCCACTGCCGCCGCAGCAGGCCCGCCACTTCCAGAACGGCCGCCGAGCCCCGCGGGTCCGACTGCACGGCCGCCGAGCCCCACGAGCCCGGCAGAGCAGCCCCAAGCCCCACCGCGAGCTGGCGGGCGAGGCCGAACGGCAGCTCGCACTCCCATGGGACGCCAGAGACGGACACCGTCCGGACGCGGGCATCCCCGTCGGCGCGGAAGGCGTCCAGGCCGTGCTGGACCAGGGCGGTCTTGCCGATGCCCGCGGGTCCCTCGACGAGCAGCAGGCCGGGACGCCCGGAGCACGCCGCGGTGAGCGCCCGGGTCAGTGCCGCGGACTCGCGGGTGCGCCCGACGAGGCCGCCGTGCGGTTCCGGGCGCCCGTTCATGGTCCAAAACGCTAGCAGGGGGCTCTGATCAGCCAAGATCTCCGCCTGCGACCGGCAGGACACTGCCAGTGATATACGAGGCCTCGTCGGAGGCCAGGAAGCAGATGGCGGCGGCCTGTTCGTCGAGGGTCCCGTACCGCTTGAGGAGGCTGGAGGCGACGGTCTGGTCGATGTGCGCCCGGAACCAGGCCCTTTCCCGCTCGGTGTCGTGCGCCGGTGTGCCGCGCGGGACACGGCGGGGCGGTGCGTCGGTGCCGCCCGGCGCGGTGGCCACGACACGGATCCCCGCCTCCGCGTACTCGAGGGCCAGCGACGCGGTGAGGGCGTTGATGCCGCCCTTGGCCGCGGAGTACGGGATGCGGTGGATCCCGCGGGTGGCCGCCGACGACACGTTGACGATCACGCCGTGGCCCTGCGCCGTCATGCCGGGAAGGGCGGCGCGACAGGACCACAGGGCCGTCATCAGGGAGCGGGTGATCTCCGCCTGGATCTCGATGGCGGTGAACTCGGTGAACGGTTTGAAGTTGATCGCGCCGCCGACGTTGTTGACCAACACATCGACGCCGAAGAGGAGTTGGGCGGCCTCCGTCAGGGCGCTGTGGGCGCCGCCGTAGGTCTCGAGGTCGGCGAGGACGGCGCGCGCCCCGAGTTCGTGCGCGGCCTCGCGGACGGTGTCGGCGCGGTCGACGAGGACGACGTCCGCCCCCTCGGCGACGAGCCGACGCGCCACGGCGAGCCCGATCCCCTGGCCCGCACCGGTGACCACGGCCCGCTTCCCGGCGAACCGGTCGACGTGCACACTCACGCGGCGACCTCCTCGGTGGCACGGGCGGCCGGGGTGAACTTCTCGTAGTGGAAGCTCGCCGGTGTCACCCCGAGCGCGGCGATGTGTCCGCGGACGGCCTCGACCATGGCGGGCGGGCCGCACAGATAGACGTCGGCAGCTCCGTCGTGGAGGGTCGCCGCGTCCATCAGGCCGGTCACGAAGCCCTTGTTGTGGGCGGTGGAGCCGGCGTCGGCGACGCAGTGGTCGAAGGTGAGGCCGGGGATGACCCCGGCGTAATCCTCCAGGGAGTCCAGGTGGACCAGGTCCTCGTCGGTGGTGACACCGTAGAGCAGGTGCACGGGCTGTTCCGCCGGTTGCTGGGCGATGCGCTCCAGCATCGACAGGAGAGGCGCGAGGCCGGTGCCGCCGGCGAGCAGCAGGGCGGGGCGGACCGTCTCGCGCAGGTAGAAGCTGCCCATGGGGCCGGTGAATTCGAGGCGGTCGCCGACCCGGGCGCGCCCGCCGAGGTATCCGGACATGGCGCCGCCGTCGACGACGCGTACCAGGAAGGAGAGTTGGCGCTGGTTGGGTCCTGAGCTGAAGGAGTACGAGCGGGTCTGGTCGGTGCCGGGCACCGTTATGTTGACGTACTGGCCGGGCAGGAAATCGAGGGCGTCGCGGTCGTCGACGTCGAGGGTGAACTCGACGGTCGTGGCGGAGTGGCGCTTGAGGTCGGCGAGGGTGGCGGTGTGGGTGGCAGGTCCGGTCTTGGCGGCTGCCGACGTGGCCGGGACGCTCAGCACGAGGTCGCTCCGCGGGGTCATCTGGCAGGGCAGGCAGTAGCCGGCCGCGGCCTCGTCGTCGGTGAGGGCCTCGTCTATGTAGTCGCCGCTGTCATAACCACCCGACTCACAGCGGGACTTGCATGTTCCGCAGGCGCCGTCGCGGCAGTCGAGCGGGATGTTGATGCGGGCCTTGTAGGAGGCCTCGGCAACGGTCTCGTCGGGGCGGCACTCGATGAATCGGGTGATGCCGTCCTCGAAGTTCAGGGCGACCTGGAAGGACATACGGCGGCTCATTTCAACGGCGGGCGGGGGCGGTTCAGACGTGGTAGATGTCGACGACGTGGTGCACGAAGTCGTTCTTCAGGACGACCTTCTTGCGGGCGATGAGCGGCTCGGGCCCGGAGAAGTCGAGGGTGTAGTACGACGTGCCGAAGTAGGTGTCCGTCGTCTGATAGCGGTAGTAGAGCGTGAACCAGTTGAACCGCACGTGCACCAGGTCGCCCTCGCGGCCGGTGACCTCGACGTTGCTGATGTTGTGGCCGGTACGGGGTTCGGGCAGGCTCGTCGCGCTGGAGCGGTCGGTGCGGATGCGGAAGACGCGGTCCTCGAGGCCGGCCCGGCTCGGGTAGTAGACCAGCGAGATCTCGGTCTGCGGGTCGCGGGTGAGCGCGTCGTCGTCCGCCCAGGCGGGCATCCAGAACTCGGCGTCGGCGCGGTAGCACGCGAGCCACTTCTCGAACTCGCGGTCGTCGAGGTACCGGGCCTCGCGGTACAGGAACTGCCGGATGTCCTCCAGCGTCAACGATGCGGCTGCGATGGTCACTTGGCCGCCTCTTCCACGTCGAGCGCCTGGTTCAGGGTGTCGAGCCAATAGCGGTGCTGGATGGGGAACAGGCCCTCGTCCTCGGTGCGCACACCACTGGCGATCGGGTTAATGCCGATCTTCTTGGCGTCCTCGTCGGGGCCCTCGATCTGGTGCACGGCGCCGCGGCTGAGGTCGTTCCACGGCATGGATCCGGCGAGGTACGTCTTCTGGCAGGAGCGGAACTCCTCCAGGTCGTCGGGGGTCGCCATGCCGGTGGCGTTGAAGAAGTCCTCGTACTGGCGGATGCGCTGCGCCCGCTGCTCGGCCGGCTCCCCCTTGGGGGCGACGCAGTAGATGGTGACTTCCGTCTTGTCGACGGAGATCGGCCTGAAGTGCCGGATCTGGGAGCTGAACTGGTCCATCAGGTACACGTTCGGATACAGGCACAGATTGCGGGAGACACCGATCATCCAGTCGGCCCGCTCGGCGCCCACCTGCGCGGCGAGTTCCTCGCGCCGCTCGTACAGCGGCCGGTTCGCCGGGTCGAGCCACTGCGTCCACAGCAGCAGATGACCGTGCTCGAAGGAGTAGAAGCCGCCACGCTGCTTGGCCCAGCCGCCCGCGTCCATCGTCCTGGTGTCGTTCTCCGACTCGCCGGAGGTGCGGCGGGCCTGGGTGGCGGCGTAGTTCCAGTGGGTGGCGGAGACGTGGTACCCGTCGGCGCCGTTCTCCGCCTGCAGCTTCCAGTTTCCGTCGTAGGCGTACGTGGAGGAGCCGCGCAGCACCTCAAGGCCCTCGGGTGACTGGTCGACGACCATGTCGATGACGACGGCGGCGTCCCCGAGGTGTTCGGCCAGCGGCTTGACGTCCGCGTCGAGGCTGCCGAAGAGGAACCCGCGGTAGTTCTCGAAGCGGGCGACCTTCTTCAGGTCGTGCGAGCCGTCCTTGTTGAACTGCTCCGGATACCCGGCCTCGCGCGGGTCCTTCACCTTGAGCAGCTTGCCGGTGTTGTTGTACGTCCAGCCGTGGAACGGGCAGGTGAAGGTGGTCCGGTTGTCGGTCTTGCGCCGGCACAGCATCGCGCCACGGTGGCTGCACGCGTTGATCAGGCAGTGCAACTCGCCTTGTTTGTCACGGGAGATGACGACGGGTTGGCGGCCGATGTACGTGGTGAAATAGTCGCCTATCTCCGGAATCTGGCTCTCATGGGCCAGATAGACCCAGTTCCCCTCGAAGATGTGCTTCATCTCAAGGTCGAACAGTTCCTCGTCGGTGAAGACGCTGCGCCTGATCCGGTGGACCCCGCGGGCGGGGTCCACCCCCAGGGCGTCCGCGAGGATGCCCCGTGCGCGACTGGTGCCCTCCGCCATGTTCCCGTCCCTTCGCCTCGGCCGGGCCTGCCTGGTGGCGGCCGGTGGCGGCCGTGTTGCGGCTGCTTTTCAGCACGATGGCAGTCGGGTGAAGAGTCGGCCCCGGACATTCCCCCAGGGTTGACCCAGGGGGGTATTGATATCGCGAACATCTCAATAGCCTGCAACAAGATATTTGTGGGGTATGGGGTCAGCTCCCTACGCTGAAGCGCAACGAGGGCCCCACCGAACAGCAACAAAGGGGCAGTCGGATGGAATTGAGGCACCTGCGCTACTTCGCGGCTGTCGCCGAGACACGTCACTTCGGCAAGGCCGCGCAGGCGCTGCACATGGCTCAGCCGCCGCTCTCCCAGGCGATCCGTCGCCTGGAGACGGAGCTGGGTGTGGAGCTGTTCACCCGCACCACCCGGCAGGTGTCCCTGACGGGCGCGGGCGAGGTGTTCCGCACCGATGTGGAGCGCATCCTCACGTCCGTCGACGAGGCGGTGGCCCGCGTGGGGCGGTTCGCCACCGGCGTCGAGGGCGTACTCCGGGTCGGCCTGACCGGATCCGCCTCGTACCGCCAACTGCCCACGCTGGCCCGGCTGGTGAAACACGAGATGCCGCACGTACGGATGGAGGTGCACACGGAGATGCTGACACCCGCCCAGGAGCTCGGCCTCATCGAGCGGCGCCTCGACGTCGGCGTACTGCGCCCGCCGATCCGGCAGGAGGGCATCGCGCACCGGCTGATCGCCGACGAGCCGCTCATCGCGGCCGTCCCTGAGGGCCATTGGCTCGCCGACGCCCAGGCCATCCGCGTCGAGCAGCTGCGCCACGAGGACTTCGTCATGTACGGCGCGACGCTCGGCTCCGTCGTCAACGACGCCGTCGTCCGCTCCTGTCTGGCCTCTGGCTTCTATCCGCACCGCGCGTACGAGGTCACCGAGACCTCGGCCGCGCTCGCCCTGGTCGCCGCGGGACTCGGTGTGGCGGTACTGCCCGCCTCGATCCGCTCAGCGCCCCGCGAGGGCGTGGTGTGCCGGGACATCGAGGACGCGCTGACCGTGCCACTGGCGCTGGCCTGGCGCCACGACGACGACTCGCCGCTGATCCGGCAGCTGCTGGACGTACTGGAGCGGCACGACCTGTTTGTGAGAGAGATCGAGGGAATGCCATGAAGATCGTCAAGGTGGAGGCCATTCCCTTTGCCATTCCCTACGTCAAGCCGCTGCGGTTCGCGAGCGGCGAGGTGCACACCGCGGACCACGTCCTGGTCCGCGTGCACACCGATGAGGGCCTGGTGGGAACGGCCGAGGCGCCGCCCCGCCCCTATACGTACGGCGAGACGCAGGAGTCCGTCGTCGCGGTGATCGAGAAGATTTTCGCGCCGCAGATTCTCGGACTCACCGTCCTGGAGCGGGAGGTCGTGCACGCCCGCCTCGACCGGACCGTGGGCAACCCGGCCGCCAAGGCCGCCGTCGACATGGCCCTGTGGGACCTGCTCGGCCAGTGCGCGGGACTGCCGGTGTCCGGGCTGCTCGGCGGCTACGGCGACCGGATGCGCGTCAGCCACATGGTCGGCTTCGCCCCGGCCGACGCGATGGTCGCCGAGGCGGAGCGGGTCCGGGACACGTACGGCATCACCACTTTCAAGGTGAAGGTGGGCCGCAACCCGTACGGCGAGGACGTCGCCGCCTGCCGGGCGCTGCGGACGGCCCTCGGCCCGGACGTGGAGCTCTATGTGGACGGCAACCGCGGCTGGTCGGCGTCCGACGCGGCCCGCGCCCTGCGCGAGATGGCCGACCTGGATCTGACGTTCGCGGAGGAACTCTGCCCCGCCGACGATGTGTTGGGGCGCAGGTGGCTCGTCGCGCAGAGCCGGATCCCCTTCATCGCCGACGAGAGCGCGACCCGGGCCGCCGAGGTCACCCGCGAGCTGCTCGGCGGCTCGGCGACGGCCATCAGCATCAAGACCGCCCGCACCGGCTTCACCGCCTCGCAGCGGGTGCTGCACCAGTGCGAGGGCCTCGGCGTCGAGGTGGTGATGGGCAATCAGATCGACGGGCAGATCGGCACGTTGTGCTCGGTCGCGTTCGGCGCCGCCCACCGCACCTCCTCGCTGCACGCGGGCGAGCTCTCCAACTTCCTCGACATGTCCGACGACTTGCTCACCGAGCCGCTCACGATCGCGGACGGCACGCTGCGCGTCCGCGAGGGCGCGGGTCTCGGGATCGCCATCGACCCCGAGAAGCTGGCCCGCTACCGCCTGGACGTCTGACACACCCGACGCACTTCCACCTCATCAAGGACGGGACACACCATGACGGACACCGCCACCGAGCAGGCCACGGCCTCCGCATCAGGGAACGCGGCCACCGAGCAGTTCCGCAGCAAGCAGCGCGCCGGGGCGCCGGTCGCCGACACCGGTCGCGTGAACACGCTCGTCTCCGAACTCCTGGGCGCCACCCACGACATCATCCGCCGCCACAAGGTGACCTACGCCGAGTACGACGCGCTGAAGTCGTGGCTGATCCAGGTCGGCGAGGACGGCGAGTGGCCACTGTTCCTCGACGTGTGGGTCGAGCACGTCGTCGAGGAGGTCGCGAACGAGGAGCGGGAGGGCACCAAGGGCACCATCGAGGGCCCCTACTACGTTCCCGACGCGCCGGAGCTGCCCGCCGAGGCCACCCTGCCGATGCGCGAGGACGAGGGCGGAACGCCCCTGCTGTTCCAGGGCCAGGTCCGCACCGTGGACGGCACGCCGCTGGCGGGCGCCACCGTCGAGATGTGGCACGCCGACGACGACGGCTTCTACTCCCAGTTCGCTCCCGGCCTGCCGGAGTGGAACCTGCGCGGCACGGTCGTCGCGGACGACCAGGGCAACTTCAAGATCCACACGGTGCAGCCGGCCCCGTACCAGATCCCGACGGACGGCTCCTGCGGCAAGCTCATCTCCGCCGCGGGCTGGCACGCCTGGCGGCCGGCCCACCTCCACCTCAAGGTGTCGGCCCCCGGCCACCACCTCATCACCACCCAGCTGTACTTCGACGGCGGCGAGCACGTGTCCGACGACATCGCCTCCGCCGTCAAGCCCGAGCTGATCCTCGATCCGACGCCGGTCGCCGCGGGCGACGGGCGCGAGGTGACGTACGACTTCGTTCTCGACAAGGCGTGATGCACTGTGTTGTTCGCTGTACGTATGGATGTCGACATCCCGCGCGACCTCGCGCCGGAGGAGCGCGCCGACCTGGTGGCCCGGGAGAAGGCCTACTGCCAGGAGCTGCAGAAGTCCGGTGAGTGGGTGCACATCTGGCGGTGTGTCGGCCAGTACTCCAACCTCAGTGTCTTCGACGTCGCCGACAACGAGGCGCTGCACGGCATCCTGTGGGGCCTGCCGCTGTTCCCCTTCATGTCCATCGAGGTGACACCGCTCGCCCAGCATCCGTCGGACCTCGCCGCCGGGACCCCGGGGCGATGACGACAAGCACCGCCGCGTTGCCGCACCACGAGGTGAGCGGCCCGGCCGACGGGCCGCCGCTCATCCTCGGCCCGTCCCTGGGTACGTCCACGGCGGTCTGGTCCGACCAAGTCCCGGTCCTGGCACGGGACTTCCGCACGATCTCCTACGACCTGCCGGGGCACGGCGGCTCCCCCACCGGCATCCTTCCGGAGGCGAGGGACGGCGTGGGGGCGCACGGCACAACGGTCGCCGACCTGGCCGCTCTCGTCCTCTCCCTTGCGGACCACTTCGGCCTGGACCGGTTCCACTACGCGGGCATCTCGCTGGGCGGAGCCGTCGGGGCCCACCTCGCCGCGCACCACCCGGACCGCGTCGCGTCCCTGGCCCTGGTCTGCTCCTCGGCACACTTCGGGCCGCCGGGGCCCTGGCACGAGCGGGCCCGCCTCGTCCGCGACCAGGGCACGGCTCCGCTCCTTGCGAGCTCTCCGGGCCGCTGGTTCGGCGACGAGGCCTTCGCCGCCACCGACACCGGCCGCCACCTGCTCGACACCCTCGCGGCGACGGACCCGGAGGGTTACGCGGCCTGCTGCGACGCCCTGGCCACCTACGACCTGCGGCACCGCCTCGCGGACATCACCGCGCCGACCCTGGTCGTGGGCGGGTCCCAGGACGTGGCGACACCACTCCCCCACGCCCGCGAGCTCGCGGCCGGGATCCCCCGGGCCCGACTTGAGGTGCTGGAGTGCGGCCATCTGGCCGCGGAGGCGGGCGCGCCGCTGCTGGAGGCGGTGAGGGGGCACCTGGTGAGCGCACTCGACCGCTGAAATATGATCACGCCATGCCCCGCCGCGATCGAGACGGAGGTCGAGGCATGAAGATCTCGCAGCGAGCGCAGAACGTCGCCCCGTTCTACGCGATGGAGTTCAGCAAGCAGGCGGCGGCGCTGGAGGCCGAGGGCCACCACGTCGTCAAACTCAGCATCGGAGAACCGGACTTCGGGGCGCCTCCCGCGGTGCGGGAGGCGATGCGCGAGGCCATGGACGGACGGCCGCTGTCCTACACGGCGGCGCTTGGCCTGCCCGCGCTCAGGGAGGCCATCGCCCGCTTCTACCGCGAACGCCACCACGTCGAGGTCGACCCGTCCCGCGTCGTCGTGACCGCCGGTGCCTCCGCCGCGCTGGTGCTGGCCACCGCGGCCCTCGTCGACACCGGCGACGAGGTGCTCATCGGGGACCCCTCGTACCCGTGCAACCGGCAGATCGTCGAGAGCTTCGGCGCGCACGTCACCCTCGTACCCACCACCGCGGACACCCGCTTCCAGCTGGACGCGGCATCGGTGCGGGAGCACTGGACGGACCGGACGTCGGGCGTCATGGTCGCCACGCCGTCGAACCCGACCGGGACCTCAGTGCCGATCGACGAGTTGGACGCGATCTGCCGATTCGCACGCGAGCGCGACGCGTGGCGGCTCGTCGACGAGATCTACCTCGACCTCAGCGACCACGACGAGCACGGTCGGCCGCCGCGCAGCGCGCTGTCGGTCGACCCCGACGCCATCGTCATCAACAGCTTCTCGAAGTACTTCGGCATGACCGGCTGGCGGCTCGGCTGGTGCATCGCGCCGAAAACGCTGGTCCCCGCGATGGAGCGGCTCGCCCAGAACTACTTCCTGTGCGCCTCGGCCCCCGCCCAGCAGGCCGCTCTGGAGTGCTTCACCCAGGCGTCCCTCGCGGTCTGCGAGGAGCGCCGCGCCGAGTTCGCCGAGCGGCGCGCGCTCGTCCTCGACGGCCTGCACCGGATCGGCCTGCCCGTCCCCGTCCCGCCCGACGGCGCCTTCTACGTCTACTTCGACGTCGGCGGCACCGGTCTCACCTCCTGGCAGTTCTGCGAACGGGCCCTGCGGGAGGCGCACGTGGCCCTCACCCCGGGCCGCGACTTCGGAACGCACACGGCGGACACGCACGTACGGCTGTCGTACGCGGCGTCGGCGGATGAGCTCCGCGAGGGCATCGAGCGGTTGGGCAAGTTCGTCGACACGCTGCGGTGATCGGGCATTGCCGCAGCGTCCGCGCCCGCGCCCGGTAAACAAATGTTCCCCCGCAATACCCTTATAGGGTTCGATCATGAGCGAAAGCACATCTCCGGAGGCCGCCGGGTACGACCGTGCGGCAGTGCGCGGTGAGCGCCTGAAGGAGCGCATCTACGCTTCTTTGACCCTGCTCGCCGTACTGGTGGGCCTCGCGCAGGGCGGGCACAGCACCCACACGGGGGCGACGGTGGCGGTGGCGGCCACCGCGCTCGGCCTGTGGCTGGCGACCCTGGTCGCGGACATGCAGGCCCACCCGGTCGTGCACGGCAGCCGCCCCACCCTGCACGAGATCCGGCACGAGCTGTTCACCAGCAGCCCCCTGCTGACCAGTGCCATCGGGCCGCTGCTGCTGATCGGCACATCCGCCCTGGGAGCCGTGGGCCTCACGACCGCGCTGTGGATCGCCGCCGGCAGTGAGGTCGCCACGCTGGCCCTGTGGGGGTTCGTCGGTGGGCGCCGGGCCGGAGCCGGGGCCCTGCACGCCACGGTGACCTCGGCGCTCAACGCCGCGATCGGCCTGGGCGTGGTCTCCGTCAAACTGCTCGCCGGTCACTGACCTTCGCGCCCAGGCGGCCCGCTCAGAGCGGATACGTGACGACCTCCGAGAAGCTCATGCTGAGCGCGCCCGGTGCGACGAAGTTGGCGATGTCCTCGGCGCCCGCCTGGCCGGCCGGTGTGGCGAGCGCGGCGAGCGCCTCCTCCTTGGAGTCCCAGTCGAGCGCGGCCACCAGGAAGTGCGGCGGCCGCGAGCCGTCGGGCATCTCGGCCACGCTCCACTGGAAGGACCGCAGCCCCAGCATCTGCGAAGCCATCGGGGCGTGCACCTCCCGGTAGTGCTTCAGGAACTTCTCCGGGTCGGCGGGGTGATCGTAGATGACGGTCATCCGGTACATCGGTCGGCCTCCTCGTGGCACGGTCCGCTCAGGTCGAGGGCCGTGTCGCCCGGCCCTCCCGCACCACTGTCACCTTCCCCGGCCGCGCCAGACCAGTCCGGCTGATCCTTGCCTCCCACTTCTGCCGGCTTCTGCCTGGTTCTGCCTACTTCTGCGAACCGTCCTGACCCTTGTCCTGGTCCATTCCGAGATGCTTCCTGGCCTGCTCCTGGGCGGAGTCGACCTGGGAGCTGTACTTGCCCTGGGTCTTCTTGTCCACGGCATCACCCGCCATGTCGATCCCCTTGCCGGCCTGGGTCTCGTGCCCCTTGAGCATCTGCTTGATCTTGTCCAGAGCGGACATGGCAACCTCCTCGTGGGCCTCTACTGCCATGTCCAGGATCGCCCCTGAGGCCGCTGCGCGCATGCGCGCGCACCAGCGGGGCGGGCCGGCTCCTACGACTCGGGAGCGGCCCCGAAGAAGCGCGGGACACTCAAAACCAAGTGCCCGGGACCCGTCGGCGGCGGCACACTGCCGCCATGGATCATGTGAGGACCGCCGAGCGACTGGTACGCGACCGCTTTCCCGACGCCCGCGCCGCCTTCCTGGCGGGCAGCGTCCTGACCGCACGTCGCACGCCGCGCTCCGACTTGGACATCGTGGTCCTACTGTCCGGCCCGCCCGCGCCCTACCGCGAGAGTCTCTTGCGCGACGGGTGGCCGGTGGAACTGTTCGTGCAGACCGAGGCCGACTGGCACCGCTTCGTCGAGCGCGAGACCGCGGAGCGTCGCTCCCCGCTCCTGGCCATGTGCGCGGAGGGGCTGCTGTTGTCCGACGCGGACGGGATCGGCGCGGCGCTGCAGGCGGAGGCCCGGCGGCGGTGGGCGGCCGGTCCCCCGCCGGTCTCAGAGAGTGAACTGGAAGACAGGCGCTACGCCCTGACCGACACCCTCGACGACCTCGAAGGCTGCGCCGATCCCTTGGAACGCACCTACCTCGTCGCGCACCTGTTGGGTCGCGCCTCGGAGCTCGCGCTGCTCGCGGGCGGACACTGGCTCGGCAGCGGCAAGTGGCTGTCGCGACGGCTCGCGGACGCGGACGCGGGACTGCACAAGCGGCTGACGGCCGGCGCGGCGGCGGCCGTGTCCGGCGCCGACGACGGCGTGGAGCGCTTCGCCGATGGGGTGCGCGCGGTCCTGGAGGCGGCGGGAGGAACGTACTGGGCGGGGTACCGCCGCGGCTGAGTTTCCCCGGCCCTCACCACCATCGCCATATCGGTCATACTCGATGAAACGCTCACAACGTCGCAGATCGAGGAGTCCGTCATCACCATCACAGGACCCGTACGCGCCACGGCAGTTGACCGGGCTCACGACCTCTCCCGGCCGTGGCACGGCGTGCTGGCCGCCGTCACCGCCGCGGCACTGGTCACGCAGCTCGTGCTCGTGTTCAGCGGTCAGTCCGCCGCCGGGGCCGGGGACACCGCGGGGGATCACGCCGATGTCCTGACCCGGCTGGTGCGCATGTTCAGCTACTTCACGATCCAGAGCAATGTTCTGGTGCTGGTCTGCGCCGCGTCGTTGGTGCTTCGCCCAGCGCGGGACGGGGCGTTGTGGCGCGTGTTGCGACTGGACGCGCTACTGGGGATCACCATCACCGGCCTGGTGTACGCGATCGTCCTGGCGCCGCAGATCCACCTCGAAGGGGTCCCGATGTGGGCCACCGTGGGGCTGCACTACGTCGCGCCACCCCTGACCGTCCTGGGTTGGCTGTTGTTCGGGCCGCGCGCGCGGATCGACGCGGCGACGGCGCGGCGGGCGTTCGTGTGGCCGGTGCTGTGGATCGCGTACACGCTGGTCCACGGTGCGGTCACGGACTGGTATCCGTATCCGTTCCTCGACGTGCAAGTACGCGGGTACGGTACGGCCTTGCGCAACATCGCCGGAGTGCTGGTGCTCGCGGGCGTGCTGCTGTGCCTGTACGTGTGGATCGACCGGCGGATCACGCGGCGCCTCAAGCGGCCGCTGCCACTTGCCAGTTGATATCGGGACGTCAGCGTGCCGGAACCTCGGCCCACACGCAGTGTCCGCTCGCGAGCCTCCGGCTGCCCCACGCCCCACCGGCGAGCCGGTCCACCATCAGCAGGCCACGGCCCCGCTCGACGGAGTTCGGCGCGGAAGAGGTGCGCCGCAGGACGGCCGCGGGCAGGCCGGGGCCCCAGTCGAGGACCTCGACGCACAGCGTGCGGCTTACGGTGAGGCGCAACTGGTAGGGGCCGCGGGCGTGTTCGCAGGCGTTGGCGACGAATTCGCCGGCGACGAGGACGGCCGCGTCGACGGCGCGCGGGTCGACGGCGTACCCGTCGAGCGCCCGCCGCACCCGCTCGCGTGCCTGCGCGGCGGCGAGTTCGACCGACTGGTTCCAGGTCAGCAACGGGCGGGAGCGTTCCGCGTATGCGGGCAGCGTCTGCCGACCGTCCGCGGTGCTCTGCTCGCTCGACCCGTTCGCGCGGTAGACGTACATGACGGTTCCTCCGGATCGGTACGTGAGGGTGGCGCCCTCCCCGTGGCATTCGGCGCGACCGTGCAAGCGGCTTGGAATACGGCGCGCGACCGCTGCGCGTTCAGTGGGGGCTCCCGGGAGCAGGAACCCCCGGAACCCCCTGTCGTCACGACCCCGCCGCGTGAAAGGATGCGCGGGCACAACTCCGACACAGCACGCCCGCTGGAGGCCCGCATGCGTAGGAGGACGGGCGGGCTGATCACGACCGGTGACGGAACCGTGGTGATGCTCGCCGAAGAGCGCCCCGGCGCCGACGGTCAGTGGCGGATCACCGCCCGCACCCAGGCCGGCAGGCAGATCGCCGAGGTCCGGTTCCGGCTGTGCGAGGACTGCGCGGTCGGGCGGTTGCAGGCGATCTGGGTCGACGAGTCGTGGCGCCGCGAGGGGATCGGCCATGAGTTGCTGCGCGGCGCGATCGCCGTCGGTGACGGCTCCCGCTGGACCACCACGCTGCAGTCGTCCATGGGCCGCTGCTTCTTCGTCGCCACGGGCGCCACTGAGGGTGTGGAGCTGCTGCACGGACGGCCACTGTGCCCGCACATGATGGGGCGGTGGGGCCGGGCCTGGGCGAGACGGGCGGCGGCCTGAGCCGGTCGCCGTCGACTCCCGATCTCCCTGGCATGGACCGACACCCCCTGGGTACGCGGGGCGCCATCCGCCCGCACTCCAGAGGGGACTTCGACCATGCACGAGAACTCCATCCCGCAGAACGGCCACTCCCCCGCGCAGCAGGCGCTCAGCGCCCTCAGCCTCAATACGGAGGACCAGGGCGCGCTCGACGCACTCGCCGGCTGCGAGGTCCTCGTACCCGTGCCCGACGAGACGGGCGAGGAGCAGGATTCGGCCTCTCCCGCGCTGTCCCTGCCGGTCATCGAGCAGCCCGGCGGCGAGCAGCTCGTCCCGTTGTTCACGTCCGAGCTGCGCATGTCGGAACTGCTTCCGTTCATCTCGCGCTGCACACCGGTACCGCTGGGCGCACTCGCCTCGCGCTGGCCGACGGAGCTGTCGATGACGATCGACGCGGGTTCGCCCGACGCCCTGACGCTCAACGGAGAGGGCGTCCGGGAGCTGCTCGGCCACCGGGCCTGAGCCGGGCCGGAGCCCCGTCGTGCCACGAGCACCGCGTCACCACCCGGTGAGCACCAGGTGGTTCACGAGCAGGGCGAGTGCCACCTGTGCGGCGAGCCACGGCCTCGCCCGGGGGAGGAACGCGCAGGCGGGGACAAGCCACATCGCGAAGGGCAGCCAGATGCGTTCGGTCTCCGCCTTGCTCATGCCGGACAGGTCGGCGGCGAGCAGGGCGACGAGCGCGGCCGTCGCGAGGAGCGCGAGCCGGGCCCGGTCGCTCCCTCTGTCGTCCGGCCGGATCAACTGTCCGATGCCGTCCCGCCGGATCAACTGTCCGACCGCCCGCCGCAGCCCCGCCACCGTCGCCACACCGACGACCAGGACCGTGCACGCGAGGTTGGCCCACACCCAGTAGCCGTACGGCCGGATGCCGCCGGCGCCCTGGTAGTAGCGGGTCGTCAGCAGGTGGTACGCCTCCCACCAGTTGAACCCGGCGAGCGTGAACGCGGCCGGCACGACGACGAACCCGGCGCAGAACAGCCCCGCGAGCGACAGCGGCCGCTCCCGCACCCTCCCCCGCCCGAGGAACAGCACGGCCAGGGCGATGACCGCGAACAGCGTGAGCCCGTACGAGAGGTAGCAGGTCAGCCCGAACAGCAGCCCGGATCCCGCCGCCCACCAGAGCGAGCGCCCGCTGACCGCGAGCGCGAGGAGGGCCACCGCCCACGCCGCGACGGCGGCGAAGTACACGTCGGCCGAGACACCCATCCACACGGCGCCCGGCACGACGACCAGGAACGGGGCGGCGCGGCGCGCGAGTTCCTCCCCGGCGAGCGCGCGCACGGCGACGAGCACGGCCACGCACGCCGTCGCGCCGACGGTGATGCACCACAGGGCCGCCCATCCGCCGCCGCCGAGCCCGATGCGGTCGAGAAGGACGAAGGTGAGCGGGGCGGCGGGTGGGTGTCCGGCGGTGTGGGCGGGCCAGTGGTCGGGCGAGTCGATGAGGATGTGATGTGTGTAATCGCGCAGGGTGGCCGGGATGTCGTGGAAGCGGTCGATGACCTGTAGGTACTCGTACTTCGTGGTGAGTCGCTTCGCGATGCCGCGGTGCCAGCCGTCGATCAGGGCGAGGGAGAGGATCCAGGCGGTCGCGGTGGCCCAGGCGGAGGCGAGCAGGGCGCGCCAGCGGAGCCGGGCCGCGAGCACGGGGCCGTACACGACGATGGCGGCGGCCACCACGAGGGCGGCGGGTGTGCCGGGGCCGAGGTGCGGGAGCCACTTTCCGTACAGCGGGGGCGCGCCGACGTGCAGGGTGCCGTAGGTGTCCTCGATGTGGCGGCCGACGAGCGCGGCGGTCAGCACGAGGAGGAGCGCGGCCGCGGCGGCGTACAGGTCGCGTCGTGCGGAGGATCGGTCGGTGCGGGGGGTCACACCGGAACGTTAGGCCGCGAGGCGTCCCGCACTGCGCCGACCGGCCCTGATGTCAGCGTTTCGTCATGAGTCGTGCACACGGATTCACCCGGGTCGCGGCCTACGGTCGAGACATGCGCTCCACCCCCGCCTCGCCCTCCTTCTGGCGCAGCCCGCTGCGCGGCCCCTGGTTCACCTCCGTGCTGGGTCTGGTGCTGCTCGTCGGCATCACCGTGCTGTTCGTGACGGGCCTCGTCTCGTACGCGGCGTACAACCCGGGCCTGTCCCCGCTCAATGACAAGACGCCCGACAAGGGGATCCTCGGCTTCTACCTCTTCGCCTGGCCGACCGACCCGCACTGGCTGTACCGGCTCACGCAGGGCGTGCATGTCACGCTCGGCATCACACTGATCCCCGTACTGCTGGCGAAGTTGTGGTCGGTGGTGCCGAAGCTGTTCACGCTGCCGCCGGTCCGCTCGGTGACACACGCGCTCGAACGTGTCTCGCTGTTGCTGCTGGTCGGCGGCGGACTCTTCGAGTTCGTCACGGGGGTGCTGAATGTGCAGCTCGACTATCTCTTCCCCGGCTCGTTCTATCCGCTGCACTTCTACGGGGCGTGGGTGTTCTTCGCCGCGTTCGTGGCGCATGCGGTGCTGAAGGTTCCGGCGGCGATGCGCAATGTGCGTCGTGCACGCGAGGAGGGCGAGTTGGTGGCTCCGCGACCGGATCCGCCGACGGTTTCGCGGCGGGGTGCGTTGTGGTTCGTCGGCGGCGGGTCGCTGCTGTTGTTCGGTACGACGGCGGGGCAGAGCTTCGACGGTCCGGCGCGCCGCACCGCGCTGCTCGCCCCGCACGGCGGCGCCGACCCGGCCGAGGGCCCGAACGGCTTCCAGATCAACAAGACCGCCGCCTACGCGGGGATCGAGCGCGCGGAGACGGCCGAGGACGCGTGGCGTCTTGTCATCGTCGGACGGGCAGGCCGCACACTCCGCCTCAGCCGCGCCGAACTGTCCCAACTCCCTTTGCACAGCTCGGCGTTGCCCATCGCCTGCGTCGAGGGCTGGTCGACCTCCGACCAGTGGTGGCGCGGTGTGCGGCTGCGCGACCTCGCGGCACTGGTGGGCCACGAAGCCGATCCGCCGGATGTGCTCGTCGAGTCACTGCAACGGCGCGGCGCCTTCCGGCACGCCGCGCTGCGCGCCAACCAGGTCGCCGATCCGGGCTCACTGCTCGCCCTGTACGTCAACGGGGAGGCGCTCTCCCCCGATCACGGTTACCCGGCGCGCGTGATCGTGCCCGCCGCGCCGGGCGTGCTCAACACCAAGTGGGTCGCACGGCTCACCTTCGGAAAGGTGTGACCGTGATGTCACTCTTGCGTCGCAGCCGGTCGGGCATCCCACTGGGCAGTCCGCTTCAACTGCTGTTGCTGCTCTGCTCGTTCGCGCTCGCCGGGTACGCGGGCGTGCGTCTATTGGCCGACGACTGGTTCGGGGTGGCGCTGTGGTTGGTGGGCGCCGCCCTGGTGCACGATCTCGTGCTGGTGCCGCTGTACGCGGGTGTGGACCGGCTGCTCGTGCGCGGGTTCGCGGCGGCCGGGCGGCGGGAGCGGGTGGGGTACGTGCGGGTTCCCGCCGCCCTGTCGGGGCTGCTGCTGCTCGTCTGGTTCCCGCTGATCAGCGGGGTGGTGGACGAGCGGTACCGGTCGGCGACCGGTCGCTCCGCCGATGTGTACCTCGGTCACTGGCTGCTGGTCACGGCTGCGTTGTTCGCGGGGTCCGCGCTGCTGTTCGCGGTGCGGGTACGCAGCGCGGCGAAGCAGCGGCCGCCCACGGACCACTGATCGATGGGGCGCAGGCCGGCCCCGGCCGCGTACCGGAGCAGGGCCGGGGTGCCGAGCCGGGCCCACGGGAAGTGGTGGCCCCCGGTCTGTCCCGGCTGCTGGGCCTGTCCCGGTGAGTCGGTGACCTGCACGCTGGCGCGTTCGTCCACGTCGACGGGTGCCGACTCGGCCACCAACAGGCCGCCGGGGGCGAGGAGTTGAGCGAGGCGGGTGAGCAGGGTGTGCGGTTCGCCGCCGATGCCGATGTTGCCGTCCATCAGCAGCACGGTGTTCCAGCGGCCCTCGCCGGGCAGCGGGTCGAACACCGAGCGGCACAGCGCCTGGCCGCCGAGGCCCCGGCTGTGGGCGACGGCGGCGTCGCTGACGTCGACGCCGAGCGCGGTGCGCCCACGTGCGGCGAGTTCCGCGACGAGCCGTCCGGGCCCGCAACCGACGTCGAGCACGGCGCCCTCGCAGCGATCGAGCACCTGCCGGTCGACGGCGTCGGCCCGCGCACACCAGCGTTCGACCTCGAGTGGCAGCAGCCAGCCGTCGGCACGGCGCAGGAAGAGGGGGCCGCGCCCGGAGCGCAGGGCGGCGGAGTACGGGTCGGCGCCCGCCCAAGGGGCGGCGGGCGCGCTCACGGAGGGGCTCATGCGCGCTCTCACTGGTGCACCCCCGTCGTACATCGCGCCAGGCGTGCGGCGAACCGGCCGTGCGGCGCCTCGGCGGCCACGGCGGCGGCGTCCTCGGCGGTGTCCACGTCGCGCAGCGGCGGCAGGTCACGCACTCGCAGGCCCGCCTCGACGAGCCGGGCGCGCTGTGCGGCGCCGGTGTACGCCGTGGACATGGGCACGCCGCGCAGCAGCCCCGGGTCGGGGTCGGCCAGGCCGAGGGCCCAGAAGCCGCCATCCAGCGCCGGGCCGAACCAGGCGTCGCAGTCGGCGAAGTCGACGGTGAGCAGACCGGGGTCGACCTGCGGGGTGTCCATGCCGACGAGGAGCGCGGGCCCGGAGCACCCGGCGAAGGCGGCCGCGAGGCGTTCGTCGAGGCCGCCCGCGCACTGCGGCACGACTTCGAAGCCGGGTGGCAGCCAGGGCCCGGGCTCCCCGTCGAGGACGAGGACGCGGCGGGCGGCCGGGGCCAGGGCGACCGCGTCCAGGGTGTCGGCGAGCGCGGCCTCGGCGAGGTCCGCCGCCTCCTGGGGTGTGAACGGCGGGGTGAGGCGGGTCTTGACCCGGCCGGGGCGCGGCTCCTTGGCGATGACCAGAAGGTCGTAGGGGGCACTCACCGGACGCTCCCTTCCCGTTCTTCCCGTTCGGGCGTCTCGCCCAGTACCCGGCTCATGTCGCGCACCGCCTGCCAGGTGCCGCGCCAGGTGCCGGTCACCTTGGAGGCGCCGGTGCGCGGCAGGTACGGCACGTCGTGCTCGGCGATCCGCCAGCCGGCGTCGGCGGCGCGCACCACCATCTGCAGGGGGTAGCCGCTGCGCCGGTCGGTGAGGTCGAGTCCGAGCAGCGCCTCGCGGCGTGCGGCGCGCAGCGGCCCGAGGTCGTGCAGGCGCAGGCCGGTCCTGCGGCGCAGCATGCGGGCGAGCGCGAGGTTGCCCGCGCGGGCGTGCGCGGGCCAGGCGCCGCGCGCCGTCGGGCGGCGCCGTCCGAGGACCAGGTCGGCCTCGCTGTCGGCCACTTCGCGTACGAAGGGGACGAGCAGGCCGGGGTCGAGGGAGGCGTCGCAGTCGCAGAAGCAGACGATGTCGGCGTCGGACGCGGTCAGGCCCGCGTGGCAGGCGGCGCCGAATCCGCGCCGTTCCTCGCGCACGACCTGGGCGCCCAGGGAGCGGGCGATCCCGGCGGAGCCGTCGGTGGAGCCGTTGTCGACGACGAGGGCTCGCCAGTGCGGCGGGATCCGATCGAGGACCCAGGGCAGGGCCTCGGCCTCGTTGAGACAGGGAAGGACCACGTCGACGGTGGTGGGTGGGCTTGTCACAGGTCCCACCCTACGATCCCGATTCCGACATTTCGGGTGCTAGATCCTTACGAAACACGGACGTCGACCGCTCGGGCCCGGCCGGGACGCCTCGGATGCCCGGCGCGGTGCGAGGCTGGTGACATGCAGCAGCCATACGAGCCCACGGGTCCGGCCCCCGACGACGGCGCGAGCCGCGTCCTCGTCGTCGACGACGACCCCACCGTCGCCGAGGTGGTGGCGGGATACCTGGACCGCGCCGGCTACCGGGTGGACCGCGCAGGCGACGGCCCCGCGGCTCTGGCACGGGCCGCCGCGCACCGGCCCGACCTGGTGGTGCTCGACCTGATGCTGCCCGGCATGGACGGCCTGGAGGTGTGCCGCCGAATGCGTGAACGCGACCCCGTCCCGGTCATCATGCTGACCGCGCGCGGCGACGAGGACGACCGGATCCTCGGCCTGGAGGTCGGCGCGGACGACTACGTGACGAAGCCGTTCAGCCCGCGCGAGCTGGTACTGCGCGTGGAGTCGGTACTGCGCCGCGCCCGCCCCGCCACCGCCCGGCAGAGTCCGCTGCGCGCGGCGGGCCTCACGGTCGACCCGGCGGCGCGCCGGGTCACGCGGGACGGCGTCGAACTCGCCCTGACACTGCGCGAGTTCGACCTCCTGGCCTTCTTCCTGCGCCATCCGGGGCGGGCGTACGGCCGGGAGGACCTGATGCGCGAGGTGTGGGGGTGGGAGTTCGGCGACCTGTCGACGGTCACGGTCCACATCCGCCGGCTGCGCGGCAAGGTCGAGGACGATCCGGCGCGCCCGCGCCTGATCCAGACGGTGTGGGGCGTGGGCTACCGCTTCGAGCCGGTGGACCAGGTGGTCTGAGTGACCGTGCACGACATCCTCCTCATGGCCCTGTACGCCTTCGCGGGCGCGGCCGCCACGGGCCTTGCCGGGGCGGGTGCGCTGCGGCTGCTGCGGCGGCACTCGCTGACCGCTTCGCTCGCCGTGGTCGCCACGGTCGGCGTGGTGGCGACACTGGCGGGAACGCTCGCCGTGGCCTGGGCGATGTTCCTCTCCCCGCACGACCTGACCGTGGTGACGCTGGTGGTGGCGATGGCGGCGGCCGTCTCGCTCGTGACCGCGCTCGTCCTCGGCCGCTGGGTGGTGGCCCGAAGCCGTGAACTGGCCGTCGCCGCGCGCTCGTTCGGCGACGGCGGCGACTTCGCCGCGCCCGCCGCTCCGGCCACCGCCGAGTTGGAGGAGCTCAGCCGGGAGCTGGCGGCGACCAGTGCCAAGCTCGCCGCCTCCCGGGAGCGCGAGCGGGCCCTGGAGACCTCGCGGCGCGAGCTGGTCGCCTGGATCTCGCACGATCTGCGCACCCCGCTCGCGGGTCTGCGCGCCATGGCGGAAGCCCTTGAGGATGGCGTGGCCGCCGACCCGGACCGCTATCTGCGCCAGATGCGCACGGACGTCGAGCGGCTCAACGACATGGTGGGCGACCTCTTCGAGCTGTCCCGCATCCACGCGGGCGCCCTGCCGCTCGCGCCGGCCAGGATGTCCCTGTACGACCTGGTCAGCGACGCGCTGGCGGGCGCGGACCCACTCGCCCGCGAGCACGGAGTGCTGCTCGTTGGCGAGGAGGTGGAGCCGGTGCCGGTGGAGGTCGACGGCAAGGAGATGAGCCGGGTCCTGGGCAATCTCCTCGTCAACGCGATCCGGCGCACCCCTGCGGACGGCACGGTCGCCGTCGCCGCGCACCGCTCGCCGGAGGGTGTGGTGGTGTCGGTGTCGGACGCCTGCGGCGGCATCCCCGAGGAGGATCTTCCGCGCGTCTTCGACACCGGCTGGCGCGGCACCCACGCCCGTACACCCCCGGCGGGCGCGGGCCTGGGCCTCGCGATCGTGCGCGGCATCGTGGAGGCGCACGAAGGCCGGGCCACGGTCCGCAACATCCCGGGTGGCTGCCGCTTCGAGGTCACACTGCCGAGCACCTCCGCGCCGTTATGACCGCCGGGGGCGTGGCCTGGAACCCACCTCTGACTGGAACCCACCCCCGTCTGGAACCTCACTTGACTTAGACAAAGTCCAAGATAGGATTCGAAGCATTCCGGGTCGCGCTCCCGGCCACAGGAGCAGGCCCCGGCACTACGTAAGGAGCCAGCCTTGCCCGAGAACAACCAGAAGCCGCTGACCACGGTCGCGGGAGCACCGGTTGCGGACAACCAGAACTCCATGACCTCCGGGCCGCGCGGCCCGATGCTGCTGCAGGACGTGTGGTTCCTGGAGAAGCTCGCCCACTTCGACCGCGAGGTCATCCCCGAGCGCCGTATGCACGCCAAGGGCTCCGGCGCGTTCGGCACCTTCACGGTCACGCACGACATCACGCGGTACACGACCGCGAAGATCTTCTCCGAGGTCGGCAAGAAGACCGACATGTTCGCCCGGTTCTCCACCGTCGCCGGTGAGCGCGGCGCGGCCGACGCCGAGCGCGACATCCGCGGTTTCGCCCTGAAGTTCTACACGGACGAGGGCAACTGGGACCTGGTCGGCAACAACACCCCGGTGTTCTTCTTCCGCGACCCTCTGAAGTTCCCCGACCTGAACCACGCGGTGAAGCGCGACCCGCGCACGAACATGCGCGACCCCGAGAACAACTGGGACTTCTGGACCAACCTCCCCGAGGCCCTGCACCAGGTCACCATCGTGATGTCGGAGCGCGGCATCCCCGCCTCGTACCGGCACATGCACGGCTTCGGCTCGCACACGTACAGCCTGATCAACGCCGAGGGCGAGCGGTTCTGGGTGAAGTTCCACCACCGCACCCAGCAGGGCATCAAGAACCTGACCGACGCCGAGGCGGAGGCCCTGGTCGGCAAGGACCGCGAGTCCCACCAGCGCGACCTCTTCGACGCGATCGAGAACGGCGACTTCCCGAAGTGGAAGCTGTTCATCCAGGTCATGCCGGAGGCCGACGCGGAGAACTACCGCTTCCACCCCTTCGACCTCACGAAGGTCTGGTCGAAGAAGGACTACCCGCTGATCGAGGTGGGCGAGTGGGAGCTCAACCACAACCCCGACAACTACTTCGCGGACGTGGAGCAGGCCGCCTTCACCCCGGCCAACGTGGTGCCGGGCATCAGCTACTCGCCCGACAAGATGCTCCAGGGCCGACTGTTCTCCTACGGCGACGCGCAGCGCTACCGGCTCGGTGTCAACCACCACCAGATCCCGGTCAACGCGCCGAAGAACCCGGTGAACTCCTACCATCGCGACGGCGCCATGCGCGTCGACGGCAACCAGGGGGCCACGCCCGGCATCGAGCCCAACTCGTACGGCCGCTGGCGCGAGCAGCCCGCCTACCGCGAGCCGAGCCAGGCCGTGGGCGCCGTCGCCGACCGGTTCAACTTCCGCGAGGACGACGACAACTATTTCGAGCAGCCCCGCAACCTGTTCCGGCTGATGAGCGCCGAGCAGCAGCAGGTCCTGTTCGCGAACACGGCGCGCGCGATCGACGGCGCGTCGCAGGCGACCGTCGAGCGGCACATCGCCAACTGCACGCAGGCCGACCCGGCCTACGGCGAGGGCGTCCGCAAGGCGATCGAGGCCCTGGCCGCGGGCGAGCTCTGATCGCCTGCGCAGGAAGCCCGGCGTGCGGAACACTCCGCACGCCGGGCCCGGCACACTCATCCCGTACGTCCCTCAGGAGTGGTACGTGTGAACAGCGGCGCACTGACGCCCGAGCAGACGGAGCGGGTGGTCGCCCTCGCCCAGGACCTGGCGCGCGAGGGCAGCACGGCCGAACTCGTGGAGTTCGTGGAGCACGGTCTGCCCGTGGACGTGACCGACGCGCAGCACAACAGCCTGCTGATGCTGGCCGCCTACCACGCTCACGCCGACACGGTGCGCGCCCTGCTCCGGCTCGGCGCCGACCCGGACCTGCGCAACGCCCGCGACCAGTCACCCGTCGCCGGGGCCCTGTTCAAGGGCGCGGACGACGTGGTCGCGGTGCTGCTCGAAGCCGGCGCGGACCTCGACGTCGGCACCCCGACGGCGCGCACCGCGGCGACGATGTTCGGGCGCGAGCACCTGCTGAGCCGCTGAGCACATTACTGGCCCGCCGGTCGGCGCTCACCGTTCCATCGCGGCGCGCGCGAACTCCCGTACTCCGTCGGCGAATTGCACCTCGGGCTTCCATCCGAGCTCGGCACGGAGCCGCGCCGAGTCCGCGGTGATGTGCCGGACGTCGCCGAGCCGGTACTCCCCCGTCACGACGGGCTCGGGCCCGCCGTACGCCGCCGCGAGCGCCGACGCCATCTCGCCGACGGTGTGCGGTGTGCCGCTGCCCGTGTTGTAGGCGCGCAGCGCGCCCGGCTCGGCGTCGGCCTCAAGCGCCACCGCGTTGGCCTCGGCCACGTCCCGTACGTGCACGAAGTCACGCCGCTGGCTGCCGTCCTCGAAGACGCGGGGGGCCTCGCCGCGGGCGAGCGCGGAGCGGAAGAAGGAGGCGACACCGGCGTACGGGGTGTCGCGGGGCATCCGGGGCCCGTACACGTTGTGGTAGCGCAGCGAGAGCGCCGTCCCACCGCTCGCCCGCGCCCAGGCGGCGGCCAGGTGTTCCTGCGCGAGCTTGGTCGCGGCGTACACGTTGCGCGGGTCGACGGGGGCTTCCTCGCCCACGAGGCCGGGCGCCAACTCGGCTCCGCAGTCGGGGCACTTGGGCTCGAACCGCCCCGCGTCCAGGTCGGCGGCGTCGCGCGGTCCGGGCCGTACGACCCCGTGCCGCGCGCAGGCGTAGCGCCCTTCCCCGTAGACGACCATCGACCCGGCGAGCACGAGCCGCGACACACCGGCCTCGGCCATGGCGGCGAGCAGCACGGCCGTGCCGAGGTCGTTGCGGGAGACATACTCGGCGGCGTCGGCGACCCCGTTGCCCAGACCCACCCTGGCCGCTTGGTGACACACCGCGTCGACACCCGCCAGGGCGCGGGCGACCGCGTCGGGGTCGCGCACATCGGCGTCGGGGTCCTCCCGTACGTCGAACACGACGGGGTCGTGCCCGCGCGCGGTCAGCGCCTCGACGACATGGGACCCGATGAACCCGGCACCGCCGGTGACCAGAACTCGCATGCCGCCACGTTAGATCCCTCGGCCCCGCACACCTCGGCAACGGGCCGATGTGTCACGACTCCGTAAGACTCCCGGCGCCGTATGCGCCGATGCCCATCAGGATGAGGTCGATACCTGCGAGGAACTGTTCTCGGTCGTCGTGCTCGGGCAGTTCCGCCGCCACCTGTCGCAGGAACGGGTGGCGCGCGGCGTCGAGTTCCGTCCACCGTGCGGCGATCCCGCCGAGGAACGTCGAACGGTCGGTCCCCACAGGGAGCGGGAGGCGGGCGTTCGCGGCGTTCTGGGCGGCGGCCCCGAGGACGTAATTCAGCAGCGCGGACGCGGAGTTGAGCTGCTCGGACCGCGGAACGCCCAGTTCCTGGAGCCGGCCTCCCAGGCCCTCGAAGATCTGCAGCAGCGCGGACCCCCACGGCTCGCGGGAGAGCTGGGTCCCCACCCACGGATGCACGTCGATCGCGTCGAAGACGCCGAGCGCCAGGGCCCGGATTCCCTCCCGCGGTTCCTCGCCGCGGCCCACGTCCGTCACGACGCGCGTGACGACTCCGTCGGTGGCCGCCGCGAGCAGCTCGTCCTTGTTCGCGACGTGCCAGTAGATCGCTCCGGCGCCGGTCGCGAGCCGCGCCGCGAGGGTGCGGAAGGTGAGCCCCTTCTCGCCCTCGGTGTCGAGAATCCCGATCGCCGCCTCGACGATCCGCTCCTTGGAGAGCGCGTCGGTGCGCCGCTCTGCCCGCTGTGCCCTGGTCGCCATGCGTCCCATTTTGACACGACTGGAACATTGTTCCAAACTGGCATTGGAACGACGTTCCAGTCGCTCCTTGAATCCCGATGAACCCTCTTCCCGGACGGAGCAAGATCATGAAAACCACCACACCCACCACACCCACCACCATCGTCGGCGCGGGCCTCGGCGGACTCGTCCTCGCCCGTGATCTGCACGTTCACGGCATCCCGGCGACCGTCTACGAAGCCGATCCCTCGCCGGACTCCCGCACGCAGGGCGGCCAGCTCGACATACACGAGGCCGACGGGCAGGCGGCCCTCGCGGCGGCCGGGCTCACCGAGGAGTTCCGCGCGATCATCCACGAGGGCGCCGAGGCGCTGCGCGTGCTCGACCAGCACGGCAAGGTGCTGCTCGACGAGCCCGACGACGGCAGCGCGAAGCGCCCCGAGGTGCTCCGCGGCGACCTGCGCCGGATCCTGCTCGACTCGCTGCCCGAGGGCACGGTCCAGTGGGGACGGAAGATCACCGGCGTCCACCCGCTCGGCGACGGCCGCCACGAGCTGGCCTTCGCCGACGGTTCGACCGTCACCACCGGCCTCCTCGTCGGCGCCGACGGCGCCTGGTCCAAGGTCCGCCCCCTGGTCTCGGACGCCACCCCCGCCTACACCGGCACGACGTTCGTCGAGACCTACCTGTACGACGTCGACGAGCGGCACGAGGCCGCCGCCGGGGCGGTCGGCTCCGGCGCCCTGCTCGCCCCCTCCCCCGGCAAGGGCATCAACGCGCACCGCGAGGCCGGCGGCATCATCCACACGTACGTCCAACTGGCCCGCTCCGCCGACTGGTTCGCCGACATCGACTTCACGGACGCCGCCGCGGCCAAGGCCCGCATCGCGGCCGAATTCGAAGGCTGGGCACCGGAGTTGACGGCGCTGATCACGGACGGCGCGGCCGCCCCGGCCGCGCGCATGATCCACACGCTGCCCGACGGACACCGCTGGGACCGCGTGCCGGGCGTGACGCTCCTGGGCGACGCCGCGCACCTGATGCCGCCGTCCGGCGACGGCGCCAACCTGGCGATGTTCGACGGCGCCGAACTCGGCGCCGCGATCGCCGCACACCCCGGCGACGTCGAGGCGGCGCTCGCGGCTTACGAAGAGGCGATGTTCGCCCGCACCTCCGGCTTCTACGAGGACGCGCGTGAGATTTTGGACCTCTGCCTCGGCGACCGAGCCCCGTACGCGCTCGTCGACTTCTTCACCAGCGCCGGTGGGCCCGGAACCGGTGAGAAGGAGACGGCATACGACGCCGCGCGAGCCTGACCCCGGCGAAGCCCACCGAAGGGCGCCGGCGATGCTCCTCCCCACAGGTCCGGCGACGCCCCTGACCCCCGCGCCATGCGTGCGCCGCCCATGGTGCGGCGGCGGCCTTGGCGGGACAATGTGCCGGAACCGACCCTCTCCGGGACGGACCCGGCAGACTCGTCGAAGGCGGCGCCCGTGAACGACGACGGCTATTACGACCTGGGATCCTTCCACCGCGATATCACCACGGGGTCACCCGAGGCGCAACGGTGGTTCGACCGGGGCCTGTTGTGGGTGTACGGCTTCCACCACGAGGCGGCCGCCGACTGCTTCGAGCGGGCCATCGAGGCCGACGAGCAGTGCGCCATGGCCCACTGGGGCCTCGCCTACGCGCTCGGGCCGAACTACAACAAGCCGTGGGAGGCGTTCGACGAGCGTGATCTGACGTCGACCGTCGAGCGCACGCATCACGCCGTCCAGCGCGCCACGCTCGCCGCCGCACGCGCCACACCCGTCGAACAGGCGCTGATCGACGCCCTCGCGTCCCGCTACCCGTCGGCCGGTCCCGCGCCCGACCAGTCCGTGTGGAACGAGGAGTACGCGCAGGCCATGGGCAAGGTCTACGCGAACCATCGGGAGGACCCGGATGTCGCGACGCTGTACGCCGACGCCCTGATGAACCTCACGCCCTGGCAGCTGTGGGATCTGCCCACCGGCCGCCCCGCCGAGGGCGCCCGCACCGTCGAGGCCCGGGAAGCTCTCGAACGCGCGCTGGCACGGCCCGACGGCCGCGACCATCCCGGCCTGCTGCACCTCTACATCCACCTCATGGAGATGTCACCGACGCCCGAGCAGGCGCTCCCCGTCGCCGACCGGCTCCGGGGCCTGGTGCCCGACTCGGGCCATCTGCACCACATGCCCACGCACATCGACGTGCTGTGCGGCGACTACCGGCGCACCATCGCGGCCAACACCCGCGCCATCGAGGCGGACGAGCTGGCGCTGGCCCGCGACGGTGCGATGAACTTCTACACGCTCTACCGCTGCCACAACCTCCACTTCCGGCTCTACGCCGCGATGTTCGCGGGCCAGGCGGAGGTGGCTCTCGACTCCGTGGACCGGCTCGAGGCGGCGGTCCCCGAGGAGCTGATGCGCGTCGACTCCCCGCCCATGGCCGACTGGCTCGAGGGCTTCCTGGGCATGCGGGTGCACGCCCTGGTGCGCTTCGGCCGCTGGCAGGACCTCATCGACCTGCCGCTGCCCCACGACCCGGATCTGTACTGCGTGACGACGGCGATGACCCACTACGGCCGGGGCCTCGCCCTCGCCGCGACGGGCCGTACACGGGAGGCGGCGGCCGAACGCGCGCGCTTCACGGCGGCCGTCGAGCGGGTGCCCGAATCCCGCACCGTCTACAACAACACGTGCCTCGACCTCCTCGCCATCGCCGCGGCGATGCTCGACGGCGAACTCGCCTACCGGCGCGGCGACTTCGACCAGGCATTTACGGACCTCCGCCGCGCCATCCACCTCGACGACACCCTCCCCTACGACGAGCCGTGGGGCTGGATGCAGCCGACCCGCCACGCGTACGGGGCGCTGCTCCTGGAGCGGGGCAGGGTCACGGAGGCCGCCGCCGTCTACGCCGCCGACCTGGGCCTCGACGACACCCTCCCCCGCTCGCTGCGCCACCCCAACAACGTCTGGGCCCTGCACGGGTACCACGAGTGCCTGCTCCGGCTCGGCCGCACCGCGGAGGCCCGGATCATCGCCCCGCAGCTGACGACGGCGCTCGCGGTGGCGGACGTCCCGATCCGCTCGTCGTGCTACTGCCGCCTGGACCCGGCGAGCCCCGGGGAGAACGACGACTGCTGCTCAGGCTCCGCATAGCGACACCTCCCCCACTGATCCGCTCACTCCTGCTCCTCCAACAGGCAGAACCCGCCGCCACGGCAGTCACCGCACACCTCCCCCTCGCGCCTCCCGCTCCCGTGGCAGGCCCCGCACAGCCCGTCGTGCCACGTCGTCCCGTCCAATGCGTGGTGCGGGCGCGGATAGTGCGTGTCGGGGAGCACGCACTCCACCTGTGTGTCCGGATGCCGCCGGACACACAGGTCCCCACCAGGCTGCCGACGCCGACCTTCCTCTGTCATGACTGCTGCTTCCCCTTCCGTTACGACTCCAGGGAAGCACCCACCACTGACAATCGGGCTCCGCCGGGCCCGCATCGACGGCCCCGGGGTCAGACTTCGGCACGCTCCGCCGTGACCACCACCGCCGTGTACGGCAGGGTGAACCCGCCGCCCATCGCATCGATCGCGGCGCCCGTGCGCGCGAGCAGCCCCTCCAACTGCTCCGGCCGGTACGTGCCCGCCTCGCCACTGGTGCGCATCTGTTCCAGCCACGCGTCGCGGGTGTAGGTGGCCTCCCAGTCGAAGCGCCACTCCTCGGGTTCGCCGAACCGGGCGGTGTCGCGCAGACCGTCGGCGACCTTCGTGAAGATCGCGCCGTACGCGTCGAGGGTGGGGCGGTCCCACGGGTTGCGCGGCGAGTCGGGCAGGGCTGCGCGGTGGGCCGCGGCGAAGGCGGCCGCGAGGCCGGGGCCGGGGCGGAAGACGTTCCAGAAGAGGGCGAGGCGTCCGCCGGGCCGCAGTACGTCGGCGGCCTTCGTGGCTCCGGCGACCGGGTCGACCCAGTGCCAGGTCTGTCCCGCGACGACCGCGTCGAAGGTGCGGCCCGCCGCGTCCCAGGTCTCGAACCTGCCGACCTCCACGTCGAGTCCGCGGCCGCGGGCGTACTCCGCCATGCGCGCGTCGACGTCGACACCGAGGACGGTGCTGCCCGCCGCCCGGAACTGGCGGGACACGATGCCGGTGCCGGCCCCGACGTCGAGGACGTCGGGGCCGGGCGCGGCGGCGGCGATCCGGGCGACGAGGGCGTCGGGGTAGCGGGGCCGGGTGCGGTCGTAGCGCTCGGGGTCGGCGCCGAAGGACTCGGCCATGGCGCGCGCCTTGTGCGGTTGGTTCGCAGCGGCCTCAGTGGGCTTCACGTCACGAGTGGGCATGCGCCCACCATAGTGGGCACTCGCCCACTCTTCTACTGTTGCCGCAGTCAGACACCCGAGTCGTACGAAGGAGAAGCGCAGGTGCCGACCGGTGTGGCCATACGCGATGTGCGCGAGCAGCTCTTCGACGCGGCCGAGCGCGTCCTCATGCGGGACGGGGCCGCCGCGCTCACCAGCCGGGCGGTCACCACGGAGGCGGGCTGCGCGAAGGGCGTGCTGCACCGCCACTTCGCCGACTTCGACGCCTTCCTGGCCGACCTCGTCATCGACCGCGCGGGCCGCATGGAGGAACGGGCCGCCGCGCTCGTCGCGTCCGCCGGCACCCGTACCGTCGTCGACGTCCTCACCGAGGCGCTGGCGGACCTGTTCACCCCGGTCGTCGTCGCCATGGTCGGCCTGCTCACCTTCCGCGACGGCCTGCGCGCGCGGCTGCGGGCGGCCGGACGCCCCGGTGTGACGGTCCTCGCGGACGCCACCGCCATGCTCCGCTCGTACCTCGAAGCGGAGCGCCGGGCGGGCCGATTGGCGCCCGGCACGGACATCGACTCGCTGGGTCTCACCCTGATCGGCTCGGGCCACCTGCTGTACGCGAACCGGGAGGACGGCCCGCCCGCGGAGGCGGATGTCCGCCGCGTCGTCACGTCCGCCGTCGCCGGGGCGCTTCCCCGCTAGCGGCGGGCGGCCCGTCAGGCGCCGGCATGCACGCCGATGCCGCCGGATACCGCGAGGTTCTCGCCGGTGATGTAGCCGGCGGCGTCCGAGGCCAGGAAGGCCACGGCCTCGGCGACCTCGGAGGGAGCGCCGACGCGGCCGAGCGGGACGCCCTCACCCCATGAGTCGATCATTTCCCGGGTGACACCCAGCTTGCTGTAGGCAGGGGTGTCGATCAGCCCTGGGCTGACGGCGTTGACACGGATGCGGCGCGGGGCCAGTTCGAGCGCGAGGGACCGCACGAGGGGCAGCAGGGCGCCCTTGGCGGCCGCCATGGCGGCTCCGATCCCTTCCCCTGCTCCCACGGTGAACACGACCGACGCCCCCTCCCCGAGGAGCGGGAGCGCCTTTTGCAGGGTGAAGAAGTTGCCCTTGACATTGATGTCGAACAGGGCGTCGAAGGCGTCCTCGTCGGTCGACTCCATCGGGCCCGGCCGGGAAATCCCGGCGTTGAGGAACAACAGGTCGAGCGAGCCGAACTCCCGGCGCGCCAGATCCATCACGTGGTCGAGGTCGGCCAGGGACCGCGCATCGGCCCGAACGACCTTGATGTCTTCGGGGAGGCCGGCCCCGGCGACATTGCTGACGCCGGTGACCATGACGCGGAAGCCGCGCGAGCGGAGCAGTTCGGCGGTCGCCTTGCCGATGCCGCTGGTTCCACCGGTGATCAAAGCTGCAGGTGCAGACATGGTGCGCCCCTCTATGTGCTGCCCGAGGTAGGTAGGAACTGACAGCCTACGCCTACCTGACAGTCACTGCCAAACATCACGCGACTGCCACCCTGGCAGCGCTGGGATAGCCTGAGCCCATGAAGCAGGAAGCCAAGACGGCGGCAGGCGCACCGGCGACACTCTGGGACCGGACGCGGCAACTGGCCTCGCAGGAGATCCTCGAGACGGCCCTGCGACTCTTCACCGAGCAGGGCTACGACGAGACGACCACCGCCCAGATCGCCCGGGAGGCCGGCGTCTCCCAGCGCACCCTCTTCCGCTACTTCGGCACCAAGGAGGACCTCCTCGGCGGAGGCCAGGAACAGTTCGGGCGCGTCCTGACGGACACGATCGACGCACAGCCCGCCGAAGCCGACGTCTGGGACACCCTGCGCGCGGCCATCGTCGCCGTACTGGCGCTGCACGACAGCCGCGAGCAGGCCCTGGAGCGGTTCCGGCTCCTGCACAACACCGCCTCGCTGCGCGCCGGTTGGCTCGAGAAGCGGATGCGACTCCAGGAGGACGCACTGCCGCTCATCGAGGCACGCATGGGCATCGCCCCCGGCAGCGCGAACCCGAGGGCCCGCGCGGTGATCGCGACGGCGTTCGCCTGCCTGGACGCCGCCTCGATGACGTGGGTCGCGGGCGGCGGCAAGGGCGACATCATCGACCTGTACGACACGTCCCTGGCCGCGGTGCGCGACTGACCCCAGGTACGCGGCCAACACCTGTACCTAAACGCACGCGATGCGGCCCGGTCCCATTCAGGGACCGGGCCACATCGCCGTGTCATCGGGTCAACCGGCCAGCGCCGGCGCCCCGTTCCGGTCCCCGCTCCCCCGCTTCGCCCCGACCCTGATGGTGAGCGCGGCCAGCGCCATCATCACCGCGCCGAACACGGCGGCCACGGCGAACATCGAGAAGCCCAGGTCGGCGTGGCCCGCCGCGAGCAGCTGGCCGCCCATCCACGGGCCGAAGACGGCGCCGAAGCGGCCCATGCCGGAGACCCAGCTGAGCGCGGTGGGCCGATCCTCCTCCAGGTGGTGGGAGCCGACCGTCGCGTACACCATCGTCTGGCCGCTGAACAGGAGCAGCCCGGCGAGGAAGACGACGCCGTACAGCACGGCCACCGACATGTGCACGCCCATGAGGTAGACGAAGACCGCGGTCAGCGCGAACCAGAGGATGACGATGCGGCGCGGGCCGATCAGGTCGGCGAGGCGGCCCGCGACCAGCATGCCGACGATGCCGCCGACGTTGAGGAACGTCGAGAAGAGCAGCGAGTCACCGGTGTCGTATCCGAGGTCGCCCATGATCTTCGGCAGCCACTGGCCGACCCCGTAGACGAGCAGCAGGCCCGCGAAGGACGTCAGCCAGAAGCAGAGCGTCGTCAGCCACTGGCGGCCGCGGAACAGGGACTTGATGCTCTCCAGCTTGTCGGCGGCGTGCCCCTTGGGCTCGGGCAGTTCGAGGCCGTATCTGCCCGCGAGTGCCTGCGCGTCAGTGGTGCGGCCGCGGGTCAGCAGGTTGGTCGGCGACTCGGGCAGCAGCTTCAGGGCGAGCGGCAGGAAGATCAGCGCGGGTATCGCGCCGACGAGGAACGCGGAGCGCCAGCCGAAGTCGTCGATCAGCCACAGCGCGAGCAACGGGGCCACGGCGCCGCCTGTTTGATGGGCCGTCATGATGACACCGGTCGCGAGCGCCTTGCGGGCGCCGGTCGTGAACTCCATGCCGTACGAGATGGCGATCGGCAGCAGCGCGCCGAGGCCGAAGCCGCACACCAGACGGAAGAAGCCGAACACCCCGGCGCTCTGCGCGAATCCGCAGCCGACGGTGGCGATGGTGAAGACGACGACCGAGGTGAAGACGGTCTTGCGGCGGCCCACCCAGTTGCTGACGGTGCCGGACAGGATGGTGCCGATCAGCATGCCGAAGGTGGTGTAGCTGCCGATGTCACCGGCGGTGGCGTCGGTCAGGCCGAGCGCCTTCGACCCGAGCATGTGCGGCAGCGCGGACCCGTAGATGAACGTGTCGATGCCGTCGATGAACACCAGCGCCCAGCACAGGGCGATGACGATGGCGCGGCTGCGGCGGGAGGGGTCCTCGGCGGGTGCGGAGGCCACGTTTTTGGGCAGGGCGGAGCGGTAACGCGAGGACATCGTTGTTCCTCTCGTCCGGGCTGTCCGGTGGCGGCCCGGTCATCAATGGGTGGGTTGGGGTGTGCGGGGACGTTTGGCGGTCAGGGCTTGATCGGCGGCGTTCCGTGGGTGTGGAAGGATTCGATGGTCTTCAGACCCCAGGCCTGGCCCTTCTTGCGCTCTTCCTCGGTCCAGGTGATCAGCGGCCAGTCGGGCGCGAGGACGAGGCGGGTGAGCGGGTTGCACAACTCGATGCGGTTGCCGCCGGGTTCGTAGACGTAAAGGAAGAACGTCTGCTGGATGGCGTGCTTGTGCGGGCCCGTCTCGATGAACACGCCGCTGTCGATGGCGAGATCGGCGGCGCGCAGGATGTCCTCGCGGTTGTCGGTCGCGAAGGCGATGTGGTGCAGGCGGCCGTTGGCGCCGGTCCAGTCCTCGGTGTAGACGACGTCGTACGACTTGTTGGTGAAGGTCAGCCACTTGCCCGCGATGCGGCCGGTGTCGAGCTGGATCTGCTCGGTGGGGCGCGCGCCGAGGACGTCGGAGTGGAAGTCGGCGTTGAGGGCGACGTCCGAGGCCAGGAAGTTGACGTGGTCGAGGCGGCGGACACCGACGCCGCGGTTGGGCTTGGCCTGCGGCTGGTTCTTCAGGGCGGGCTTGAGCTCGTCGGGCGCCTGGTAGTGCTCGCTGTCCCAGTAGAGGGCGAGTTCGTGGCCGTCCGGGTCGGTGGTGACGAACAGCTTGCCGAGGCCGGGCTCGTCCTCGGTCCAGTGGCCGGTGCCGCCGGACTCCTCGACCGCCTTGACGCGGCGTTGCAGTGCTTCCTCGCTGGAGGTGCGCAGTGCGATCCGGCCGAGGCCGGGCTGGTCGCGGGCGGTGAGGACGAGGCTGTGGTGCTCGTAGTCGTCGAAGGTGCGCAGGTAGACGGTGTCGTCGCGGCGGTCGCAGACGGTCAGGCCCAGGAAGTCCGTGAAGAAGCCGACGCTGGCGTCCAGGTCCGGGGTGAACAGCTGGGCGTGGCCGATGTGCGCGATGTCGCCGAGGGGCGGGGTCATCGGGGTTCTCCTGACGTGCGTGCGGGGCGCGGGAAGACCGTGCCGTCGAAGAGTTTGCGGGCCGTGCGGACGACGGCGGTTCTGCGGGCCGCGGGAAGGCCGTCGGGGCCCGTGGTGATGCTGCTTTCGATGTCGGTGGAGCCGGTGGGGTGCTCGATGCGCAACCGGTCGCAGTCCGAGGGCGGTTGGGCGATGCCGTTCGCCACGCTGCCCTCGATACGGAGACCTGCCGCGACGCTCGCGGCGCCGAGCACCCCGATGGCGGTGTGGCAGCGCACCGGGATGAAGGTGCGGGTGGTGACAGCGCCGCCGTGGCGGGGCGAGGCGAGCAGGGTCACTTTGGGGACGGTGGTGTCGGAGACGTCACCGAGGCCCATCAACTCCCCTGCCGCGAGCCGGATGTCACGCACCCGCGAAGCCAGCTCGGCGTCCGCCTCCAGCTCCTGCGGGTCCTCGTATCCGGTGACCTTGAGGGCATCGGCGGGGACGAGCACGGTCGGCATGCCGTTGTCGACGCAGGTCACCTCGACGCCGGCGGCGGTGTCCCGGAGGTGCCCGGTGGGCAGCAATTGCCCTTCTCCCGGCGGGAATTCGATGACCACGTCGACGCCGGCCGCGGGGCTTCCCGAGAACGTGGCGGTCGCCCGGTCACCGGAGTTCACCATGCGGATTCGGACCGAGGTCCCCGTCTCCCCCGCGGGCACCAGGCCCCGCTCGACCGCGAACGGGCCGATGCCGGAGAGGATGTTTCCGCAGTTCTGACGGTCCAACACCACGGGTTCGTCGACGCCCACTTGGAGGAACAGGTAGTCGACGTCGGCGTCCGGATCCTCCGAAGGTGACACCACCGCCACCTTGCTGGTGAGGGGGTGGGCGCCGCCGATGCCGTCGATCTGGCGCGGGTCGGGGCTGCCCATCACCCGCAGCAGCAGGTCGTCACGGGCGGCCGGTTCGGCGGGCAGGTCGTCGGCGAGGAAGTAGGCGCCTTTGGAGGTACCACCGCGCATCACCATGCAGCGCAGCTCCTCGGGCCCGGTCACGAGGTGTGCTCCTCGTACGTGCGGTACTCGACGCCGAGCCGCTTGAGGGTGTCGCGCAACCCGTAGCGGTCCAGGCCGAGTTGGCCCTCCAGGAAGGCGGCGCGGGTGGCGGCCTCCTTCTCCTCGCGGGCCTGCGACTTCTCGGCGGCCTCGCGGGCGCGCTCGCGGGGCACCACCACCACACCGTCGTCGTCCGCGACGATGACATCACCGGGACGGATGGTCTCACTCCCGATGACGACCGGTACGTTGACACTGCCGCCGGTCGCCTTCACGGTGCCCTGCGCGGAAACGGCCGCCGACCAGGCATGGAAGCCCATCTCGCGCAGCTCGACGGTGTCCCGGATCCCGGCGTTGGTGACGATGCCACGCACGCCCCGCTTCTGGAGCGCGGTCGCGAACAGCTCGCCGAACATGCCGTCGGTGGACGGCGAGGTGGTGGTGACGACGAGGATGTCGCCCTCGCCGCACTGCTCCACGGCCGCGTGGATCATGAGGTTGTCGCCGGGCCAGGACAGCACGGTGACGGCGGTGCCGGCGATGCGGGTGTCCTGCTGGTTCGGGCGCAGGTGGTGGCCGAGGAGGCCGGTGCGGCCCATCGCCTCGTGGACGGTGGCGACTCCGTATCCGGCGAGCGCCTCGACGTCCTTGGCCTCGGCCTTGGGCGGGTTGGTGACGATGACGCCGGGCATCAGGAGAGCTCCTTCGCGATCTGCGGGTACGGGCGCATGTACGCCTCGGCCATGGTCTTGTGGGCGAGCCCCAGGTTGGGCCCGGCGTTGCGCTTGAGCTGCACACCTCGGCGTACGGCCAGGTCGGTGTAGTACTCCCACAGGTGCTGCTGGGCGCCCAGGCACTCCATGGCCTTGCGCTTGGTGTCCCAGACCTCGGTGATGTCGAGGAGGACCTCCGGCTTGAAGCCGCTCATCTCGGGCTGGTGCGGCTCGAAGTAGAAGACGGGCGGGGCGCCGATGATCTCGCCCTCGCCGGGGTAGCCGATGGCCTGCGCGAGGATGCGGGCCTGGAGGGCCATGCGGTTGGCGGCCGGGTGGTCGCCGTTGTACGGGTCCTCGACGGTGTGCGTGAGCACGACGTCCGGCTGGGTGTCGCGGTAGACGGCGACCAGCTGGTCGGTCAACTCGGCGCTCTCCAGCAGCGGGTAGTCACCGGCGTCGAAGAAGTGGACGTCGGCGCCGAGGGTGGCGGCGGCCCGCTCCGCCTCGTCGCGGCGCAGCGCCTTGATCTCGTCGAGCTTCTTGCCCTCCCGCCAGGCCCTGGCTGACTCGCCGCGCTCCCCGAACGTCAGGCACGCGATGCTCACCTTCTCGCCGCGGGCGGCGGCGAGCGCGATGGCACCGCCGGCCCGCCACACGAAGTCCCCGGCGTGCGCGGTGACGACCAGGGTCGATCGTGGCGGGGTGGCGGGCGCGTGGCCGTTGGTCATTGCTGCATCTCCTTGGTGACAGGTGTGCGCCCGTCCCCCGATGCGGCGTCAGTCGGCGCGCAACACGCCGATCACACTGCGGAGGTGGGCGCGGACGGCCGTCTCGGCCGCCTGCGGATCCCTGGCGCGGATCGCCTCGATCATCGCCAGATGCTCGCCCAGGGACTGCTGCGAACGCCCCGGACGCAGCGCCAACTGGAAGCGGTGTCGCACCAGTTGGGCGTTGAGCCGCTCCAGGAGGGTCACGGCCGTCTGCTGGCCTGAGATGTCCCGGATGCGGGCGTGCAGCTCGTGGTTGAGGTCGGAGTAGGTGAGCGGGTCACCATCGGCGACCGCCTTGGACATGGCGTAGCCGAGTCCGGTGAGCTCGTCGAGCTGCGCGTCGGTGGCCTCCTCTGCCGCCTTGGCCGCGCACAGCCCTTCGAGTGCCATCCGGCACTCGGTGATCTCCACGGCCTCCTCGACCGTGACGACCCGCACCCGCGAGCCGCGGTTGCGGATCCGCTCGACCAGGCCTTCCCCGGCCAGTTCGAGCAGCGCCGCACGGATGCTCGCCCGCGTCACGTCGTACTGTTCGGCGAGTTCGTTCTCCACCAGCCGCTGGGCCGGTGACATCTCGCCGCGCAGAATCGCCGCCCGCAGCTGATCGAGCGCGTACTGCTTGGCCTGCTCTCCGGAGCCCGGACGGGCTTCCTCCGGCATTTGCCCTCCCTGAGTGAGTGCGTGTCGACGCTAAATCTAGGCGAACGAAATTGTCAACGATTTTGTTTGCAACTCATTCCCACTTCACAGGAATGGAACCGCACCGCGCGTTCACCTCGCGTACGCACCCGCTTGGGGCGACACCCCCTCCTCCCTCACGCCAAGATCACAGAATGTCTCCGCCATGTACGCGACATGAAGGAGCTTTCACGTGACCACTCCACGGATGTCCCTGCTGGTCCTCGCCACCGCCGCCGCGCTCGCCGTGACCACGACGGGCCCCGCGCAGGCCGCCTCCCGGGCGCTGCCCGCCGTCGCGCCGCGCGCCGAGACCGCCGCCCTGCACGACGACGCGGCGGGCGGCGACGCGGACGCCGACGACCCGGCGATCTGGCGCAACCCCGCCGACCCCGACCGCAGCCTCGTCGTCGCCACCGCCAAACAGGGCGGCCTGCGCGTCTACGACCTCGACGCGCACGAGGTGCAGTCGCTCCCGGCGCCCGCGGGGCCCGGCGCCGACGACGCGCCCGGCCGGTTCAACAACGTCGACCTCGTCCACAGCGCCGGTCTCGGCGACCTGGCCGTGACCTCGGACCGGGGCAAACGACCGGCTGCGCCTGTACCGCATCGACCGCGACCGGACCGGCGGCCCGCTCACCGACGTCACCGACCCGAAGGCGGCCCCGGTCTTCTCCGGCTCCCAGGACGAGATCAACGAGCAGCGCACGGCGTACGGACTGGCCACCTGGACGGACCCGGCGAGCGGCCGCTCGTACGCCCTGGTGAGTCAGCGCGAGCGCACGCGCCTCGCCCTGCTGGAACTCAAGGGCAACGCCGACGGCACGGTCGGCTACACCAAGGTCCGCACCCTCGACCTGCCCTCCTCCTTCCGCCTCCCGAACGGCGCCGACTGGTCGCCGTGCGGCGAGCCCGGCGAACTGCCGCAGGTCGAGGGCATGGTGGTGGACCCGGCGACCGGCACGCTCTACGCCGGTCAGGAGGACGTCGGCATCTGGCGGCTGCGCGCCGACCTCGGCGGCACCCCGAAGCTGATCGACAAGGTGAAGGAGTTCGGGGTCCCCGGCATCTACGACGAGGCGAGCGAGGAGTGCGTGGCGGGCGCCGACCCGGGCTTCGGCGGCAAGCGCCTCACCGCGGACGTCGAGGGCCTGACCCTGGTCAACGAGAAGGACGGCGACGGTCTGTTGCTCGCCTCCAGCCAGGGCGACAGCACCTTCGCCGGCTACGACCGCGAGGTGTCCGACGCCAACGAGTACGAGGGCGGCTTCCGCGTCACACCTGCCTCGGGCCGACTGGACGGTTCCGAGGAGTGCGACGGCGCCGCCGCGCTGAACGAGCCGCTGGGCCGGCGCTTCCCGAACGGCCTCCTGGTGGTGCAGGACGGCCACGACGCGCCGGGCGATCCGGACCGCCCGTCCACCAACTTCAAGTTCGTGGACCTCGGCGCGGTCACGGACGCGGTCGCCGACTGACGGCCGCCGCGGGTCACTCCTCGTACGGCCCGCCCCACGGCGCCTCCAGCGCCGCACGCAGCGCGCCGAGCGCGTCCTCGCCGATGCGCTCGGCCAGCCTCGCCTCAAGACCGTCGAGAGCGCGGCGCGCCCGCTCGTGCGCGCGCCGCCCGCGGGCCGTGCGCCGCACCAGTCGCTGACGGGCCGAGGCGGGGTCCGGCACCTGCTCCAGGAACCCGTCCTCGATCAGCGCCCACACCGCCTGATGGACGGTCTGCCGGGTCACGCTCATGCGGCGGGCCAGCTCGGCGACGGTGGTGCCGTCCGCGTCGAGCATCGCGAAGAGCTGCATCTGGGTGGGCGTTATCGGCGCCTCCCCCTGCGCCCGGAGGGTCGCGAGCAGCCCGTCCTCGAACCAGCGCCTGGCCTCGCCCAGCAGCTGCGGCAGATCACGTCCGGGCTCGCTCGTCACTGCTTCCGTCCTTCCGGGTGGACCTCGTCACGGCCTCTTGCCTGCGGACCGCCTCGCGTGTCAGGCTACCTGACATGAACCGTCAGGCACCCTGACACGAAGTGAGGACGACATCATGACCATGGAATTCGCGACGCGCTATCGCAGCGCCTCCCGCATACCGGCCGACCCCTCGAAGCCGTACGTGATCGAGAAGGGCGAGGGAGACCGGGCCCACCTCTTCGGCGATCTCGTCACCGTCTACGCGGGCGGCGAGCAGACCGACAACACCTTCAACTTCTTCACCGTCGAGGGCCCGAAGGGCGACATCATCCCGGCCCATGTGCACGCGGACACCCACGAGGTGTTCTACGTGACGCAGGGCGCGGTCCGGCTCTTCGCCGAGGACCCCGAGGGCGAGCAGCTGGAGCGCCTGCTCACGCCGGGTGACTTCGGTTTCGTGCCGAAGAACTGCTCGCACGCCTACCGCATGGAGCGCCACCACTCCCAGGTCGTCGGCGTCGCCGCGGGCCCCGGCGGCACCTTCGAGCGCTTCTTCGAGACGCTGGGCACGCCGACGGAGGGCATGGGCCTGCCCGCCCAGCCGTTCATCCCCGAGCCGCACAAGTTCGGCACCGTGCCGCAGGAGTACGACGTGCGCTTCCTGCCCGACCACCAGTGGCGGACCTCGTGACGCCGGGCGAGCTGCGGCAGTTGATCGCCGCGCCGCACCCCGACGTCGCGCCGCTGCCGCGGGCGACCGAGTACGCGGACGGCGTGCGCGCGCTGCACGGTGTCCCGTACGCGGACCTGGACGGCGCCCGCCCACTGGAACTCGACCTGTGGCTGCCGGCCCCCGCGGGCCCGGCCCCGCTGGTGCTGTTCGTGCACGGCGGGGCGTGGCGGCGCGGCCGGCGTGGCGACATGGGTGTGCGTACGCGGGAGTGGACCCCCGGCCCGTTCGAGCAACTCGCCGCGGCGGGCCTCGCGGTGGCCTGCGTGGACTACCGGCTCAGCGGCGAGGCGACGTTCCCGGCGCCGCTGGACGACCTACGGTCGGCGCTGCGCTGGCTGGGGCTGCGTACGGCCGAGTTGGGCGTCGATTCCGAACGCACCGTCGTCTGGGGCGAGTCGGCGGGCGGCCACCTGGCGTCGATGCTCGCGCTCACGCACGACGAGCCGCGGCTCGCGGGGGCCGTGATCTGGTACGGCCCTGCGGATCTGACGACGCGGCGCGAACCGTTCGACCCGGAGAACCCGGCCACTCCCGAGGCCCTGCTGCTTGGCGGCGCGCCCGCTTTGGTTCCGGAACTGGCGGACGCGGCAAGCCCGTTGAAGCGGGTGCACGCGGACGCACCGCCGTTCCTCGTCGTGCACGGCGAGGCCGACTCGATGGTGGCGTGCTCGCACGGCCGTGAGCTGGCGGAGGCGCTGCGGGCAGCCGGGGCGCCGGTCGAGCTGCGGACGGTGCCGGGGGCCGACCACGGCTGGCACGGCGTGGACGAGGCCGAGGTCCGGCGGATCTTCACCGACTCCCTGGACTTCGTACGGCAGCGGACCTGACCACCCCTTTGCCCTGCGCCCTTGACCTGGCAGATTGGTGTGTCCCTGCCCCCTGGCGAAGAGGTGCGTGATGAGCCCGCAGTTCGGCGACTACCAATTCGAGATCTACCTCGACGGACTGCGGGGCGTCACACCCACGCAACCGATGGACTACGCCGCCCTCGAACAGCGGGCGCAGGCTGCCCTCTCCCCCTCCGTCTGGTCCTACGTGGCCGGGGGCGCGGGCGACGAGCACACGCAGCGCGCCAATGTGCGGGCCTTCGAGCGGTACGGGCTGGTGCCCCGGATGATGGTGGGCGCCACACAGCGCGACATGTCCGTGGACCTGTTCGGGATGCGGCTGGCCTCACCGCTGTTCATGGCTCCGGTGGGCGTGATCGGGCTGTGCGCGCAGGACGGGCACGGGGACCTGGCGACGGCGCGGGCCGCGGCGCGCACCGGCGTTCCCATGGTGGCCTCGACGTTGACGGTCGACCCGATGGAGGACGTGGCGGCGGAGTTCGGCGGGACACCGGGCTTCTTCCAGCTCTACACACCCACCGACCGGGCGCTCGCCGAGAGCCTGGTCAAGCGGGCGGAGGCGGCGGGCTACAAGGGCATCGTCGTCACGCTCGACACGTGGGTCACCGGCTGGCGCCCGCGCGACCTGTCGACGTCCAACTTCCCGCAGCTGCGCGGCCACTGCCTCGCCAACTACATGTCGGACCCGCGCTTCCAGGAGATCGCCGCGAGCACCGACCCCACGGACCTCGTCCGTTCCTGGGTCGGCCTCTTCGGCAACCCGCTCACCTGGGACGATCTGCCGTGGCTGCGCTCACTGACCGATCTGCCGCTGATCCTCAAGGGCATCTGCCACCCCGAGGACGTGCGCCGCGCCAAGGACGGCGGCGTGGACGGCATCTACTGCTCCAACCACGGCGGCCGCCAGGCCAACGGCGGCCTCCCCGCGCTCGCCGCGCTGCCCGGCGTCGTCGAGGCGGCGGACGGCATGCCGGTGCTCTTCGACTCCGGAGTCCGCTCGGGCGCCGACGTCATCAAGGCCCTGGCGCTCGGCGCGACGGCGGTGGGTGTCGGCCGCCCGTACGCGTACGGGCTCGCGGTCGGTGGCGACGACGGGCTCGTCCATGTGCTGCGCTCGCTGCTCGCCGAGGCCGACCTGATCATGGCGGTGGACGGCTATCCGACGCTGGCGGATCTCACGCCGGAGTCACTGGCCGGGCTGGACTGAGCCACCGGTCACGCTGGACTGAGCCCGGCGTCGCGGGTCACCGCGTCGACCAGGTTCGCGAGCGCGTCGGCGGCCTTCGCCAGTCCGTCGTGCGGGGTGACCGGTTCGTCGAGGTAGCGATCGCGGCGCAGTTCCAGCATGAGGGCGCTCACGCGGGGCTCGTTGCCGTAGTGCGCCAGGGGGACGTACGCGCCTGCGAAGGGGGTGTTCTCCGCCGTGTCCCCGTACGCCGCGAAGGCCTCGCGGGCCGCGGCGAGGAGGGTGTCCGGGGTGTGGAACGGGTCGGTGCCCAGGCAGACCGGTGGGCGCGGGTCCGTGCCGTGCAGTTCGTAGGGCAGGGCGTGGCTCGGGTAGGAGTGGACGTCGATGACGACCGCCCGGCCGGTCGCCGACAGGCGGTCGGCCACGGCCCGTGTCATGGCCTGCGCGTACGGGTGGAAGTACGTGTCCAGCAAGGCGTCCTCGTCGGCCGGGGGTTCGGGGCGCAGTGGCTCGCGGTGTGTCGTGCGTGTGTAGACCGCGCCCATGCCGACCGACCGCATCTCCTCGCGTTCGTCGGGGAACCGCTCCGGGTCGACGACCAGGCGCGAGCGCTCGTTGACGAATCGCCATGGTGTGACGGCGGCGGTACGCGCGGCGCGGTCCGCGATGACATCGGTGTGGGCGTCGGTGATGAGGTCCAGCTCACGGGCGAGTGCCTCCCCTTGGAGCAGCAGGCCTTCGCGTACGCGCGCCGGGATCTCGCGGGAGGCGTGCGGCACGTGCAGGAGCACCGGGGATGACGGGTGGCCGGGGTGCAGCCGGTACGTTTCCATGGCTTCCACTCTCCCACCCCGTCCACTTTCTGGGACAGGTGGTTTCGAGGTGTGGGAGCGGGGTAGGGAGCCCGATCGCTACTACTGAATGACCAGTGAGTAGCTGAAGTTCGACAGGAGTACCTCACCTTGCCCGTAGCACCTTCAGAACTCGTGCGTCACCTGTGGATTCCGCTCGCCGACGGCACGCGGCTCGCCGCCCGTGTCTGGCTCCCGGAAGGCACCGCACGACCGGCGCCCGCGATCCTCGAGTACATCCCGTACCGCAAGAACGACGGGACGGCCGACCGCGACAACAGCCTGCACGCCCGCTTCGCCGCGTCCGGCTACGCCGCCGTCCGCGTCGACCTGCGCGGCAGCGGCGACTCCGACGGGCTGATGCTCGACGAGTACGCGCAGCAGGAGCTGGACGACGGCGTCGAGGTCATCGCGTGGCTCGCGGAGCAGGAGTGGTGCGACGGCACCGTCGGCGTGATCGGCAAGTCGTGGGGCGGCTTCAACGGACTGCAGCTCGCGGCCCTGCGCCCGCCGGCGCTGAAGGCGATCGTGACGGTCTGCTCGACGGACGACCGGTACGCCGACGACGTGCACTTCACGGGCGGTTCGCTGATCGCCTCCGAGATGCTGCCGTGGGCGTCGACGATGCTCGCCTACAACGCGCGGCCCGCCGACCCGGCCGTGGTCGGCGACGACTGGCGCGAGCGGTGGCTGGAGCGGATGGCGGACACCCCGGTGTACGTCGAGGAGTGGCTGCGGCACCAGACCCGCGACGCCTTCTGGAAGCACGGCTCGGTGTGCGAGGACTTCGGCGCGATCGAGGCCGCGGTGCTCGCGGTGGGCGGCTGGTACGACCCGTACTGCGGGGCCGTGCTACGCCTCCTCGAGGGTGTCGGCAACGCTCCCGTGCGCGCGCTGGTCGGGCCGTGGGCGCACACGTACCCGCACCAGGCGGCGCCCGGGCCCGCGATCGACTTCCACGGTGAAGTGGTGCGCTGGTTCGACCAGTTCCTGCGCGGCGAGGACACCGGGGCCCTGAACGATCCGGCGCTGCGCGCGTGGCTGCCCGAGTGGGCGGCGCCCGGTGGTGACCGGGAGCAGCGTCCCGGCCGGTGGGTGGCCGAGCAGCAGTGGCCGTCCGAGCGCATCGAGCGGCAGGCGTTCGCGCTGGCCGGCGAGGCGGCGGGCGAGGCCGTCGGACACGACCCGCTGCGCTTCCGTGACGCACACCTCGACAGCACCCGCGTGCTCGGTACGGCGGGCGGCAGCTGGCTCCAGTTCGGCGACGCGGCCGGACAGTTCGGCCCGCAGGGCGGCGACGACGGGCTCGCGCACTGCTTCACCACGACGCCGCTCGACGAGCGCCACGAGATCCTCGGTGTCCCGTCCGTGACGCTGCGGGTGAGCGCCGACCGGCCCGCGGCACAGCTCGCGGTGCGCCTCAACGACGTCGCACCGGACGGCAGTTCACGTCTCGTGACCCGCGGCCTGCTCAACCTCACGCACCGCGAGGGGCACGAGGAGACGCTGCCGCTGGAGCCCGGGCAGGCGTACGACGTGACCGTGCCGCTGATGGCGACCGCGCACGCCTTCGCACCGGGACACCGCATCCGGGTCGCGGTCTCGTCCTCGTACTTTCCGCTGGCCTGGCCGTCGCCCGAGCCGGTCACCGTCACCCTGCACGCCTCCCCCGCCGCCGCGCTCCACCTGCCCGTACGGCCGCCGACGGACGCGGACGACGAGCTGCGCCCCTACGGGGAGCCGCAGCCGGATCTGCCGGTCGAGCTGTCCACGTCCGGTGACGGCTCCTCGCGGCGGATCGAGCACGACCCGGTCTCTGGCCGCACGGACATCGAACTCGTCGTCAAGGACGGCGAGTTCAAGGACCTCACCGACGGCCTGTGGAAGCGCGGCCACGCCGTCGACCGCTTCTCGCTCACCGAGGGCGACCCGTCCTCGGCCGTCGTGGAATGCGAGCGCACCGAGGAGGGCGGGCGCGGCGACGACTGGCACTGGAAGGTCGTCACGCACAGCCGGATGACCTCCGACAGCACGTTGTTCACCGTCGTCAACACCCTCACCGCCTACGAAGGGGACACCCGCGTCTTCGATCGCACCACGGACGCCGTGATTCCCCGGCAGGGAGTCTGAGCATGCGCAGACGCACGTTCCTCACCGGTTCGCTCGGTGTCGTCGCGGCCGCCGGGGTGGCCACGGCCACCGGGTCCGCGGCCGGCACCGGGCCCGTGATCACGGTCGGCTCCAAGCAGTTCACCGAGTCGTGGGTGATGGGAGAGCTGTACGCCCAGATCCTCCGCGCGCGCGGTTTCGACGTCGTCCTCAAGTCCAACGTCGGCAGCGCCGACCTCATCGACCGCGCGCTGCGCAACGGGCAGATCGACCTCTACCCGGAGTACACGGGCGTCGTCCTGCAGACGTTCGCGATGCCGAAGCACATGCCGACGACGGCGCACGACACGTACGTGGCGGCGAAGAAGTTCGAGGCGGGGCGCGGGATTTCACTGCTGCCGCCGACACCGTTCCAGAACCGCAACGCCGTCGCCGTGCGCACCGCCGACGCCCGTGAGCACGGGCTGAAGACGGTCGGCGACCTCAAGCGCCTGGGGAAGATGTCGTACGCCGAGTACCCCGACAACATCACGGGTCCGCTCGGCTTCGACGCCATCGTCAAGGCGTACGGGCTGCACGACATGAAGGTGCGGCCGCTCAACATCGGCCTGCAGTACCCGGCGTTGAAGAACGGGGACGTGGACGCGGCCGACGTGTTCACCACCGACCCACAGCTGCGCCGCTACGACTTCACCATCCTCGACGACGACCAGGCCATCTTCGGGTTCCAGAACGTCTCCCCCGTCGTGCGCACGTCCCTCGTCGAGAAGTACGGCGAGCGGCTCACCGAACCGCTCGACGCCGTCGACGAGTTGCTCACGGAGGAAGCCATGCAGGCCCTCAACGAGGCCGCCGCGATCATGCGGCTGAGCCCGGCGAAGGTCGCCGACCGGTTCCTGAGAGCGAACAAGCTGATATGACCGTGACCGAGGAGCATTCCACGATGCAGACCGCTGGCGCCGCCGACGACATAGTTTTCGATGCGGCGACCAAGACGTACGACGGCACGGGCGAACCCGCCGTCGACGCGCTGTCCCTGACGGTTCCGGCAGGCGAGATCTGCGTCCTGCTCGGCGCCTCCGGGTGCGGCAAGACGACCGCGCTCACCCTCGTCAACCGGCTCACGGAGCTGACGAGCGGGGACATCCGGATCGGCGGCAGCAGCATCCGTGAGCAGGACGTCATCGAACTGCGGCGCGGCATCGGCTACGTCATCCAACAGGCCGGTCTCTTCCCGCACTTGACGATCGAGGAGAACGTCGCGACGGTGCCGCAGGTGCTCGGCTGGAGGAAGCCGAAAATCGCGGAGCGCTCGCGCGAACTGCTCGAACTCGTCGGCCTTCCGCACAAGGAGTACGCCCACCGGTATCCGTCCCAACTGTCGGGCGGTCAGCGCCAACGCGTCGGCATCGCACGGGCGTTGGCGGCCGATCCGCCCATCATGCTGATGGACGAGCCGTTCGGCGCGCTCGACCCGGTGACGCGCGAGCACGTGCAGGACGAGTTCCTGAAGCTCCAGGAGCAGGTGCAGAAGACCACGCTGTTCGTCAGCCACGACATCGACGAAGCCGTTCGCATGGGCGACCGCATCGCGATCCTCGCCAAGGGCGGCAAGCTGCTCCAGTACGACACCCCGGAGCGGATCCTGCGCGAGCCGGCCGACGACTACGTGGCCCGGTTCGTCGGCACGGACCGGGGGCTGAAGGCGCTGACGCTGCGCACACTCGGCGACCTGAAGCTGGAGCCCGCGGGCAATGCGTCGGACGACGGCGCGCTGCGCACCAGTGACACCCTGCGGACCGCCCTGTCGGCGCTGATGGCGGGCGGCGCCGAGCGGCTGCCCGTCACGGACGAGGCCGGCAAGCCGGTCGGCTCCGTGACCGTCGAGCTGATACGGGAGGCAGCGTGATCTCGCTCGCCAATGGGCCCGTCATCCCCGACTTCGGCACGGTCGGTTCGTGTGTGCGCGACAACGGTGTGTTCTGCGTCGACTGGTTCACCGCGAACTTCTCCAGCGTGTTCGGACCCGCTCTCGTCCAGCATGTGCGCCTCACGGTGATCGCGGTCGGGATCGGTTTCCTGATCGCGTTCCCGCTGGCGCTGCTCGCGCACTTCCGCAAGTGGCTGGTCAGGCCGCTCGGCGGACTCACCTCGTTCCTCTACACGATTCCGCCGATGGCGCTGTTCACGCTGCTCGTCCCGGTGTCGGGCCTGTCCGTGCTCACCGCCGAGATCGCCCTGGTCTCGTACACGCTGATGGTGCTGTTCAAGTCGACGATCACGGGACTCGGTGAGGTGCCCGAGGACGTGCGCAGGGCCGGTGTCGGCATGGGGCTGACCCGGCGCGAGATCCTGTGGCGCATCGAGCTGCCGCTCGCGCTGCCCGCCGTGATCAGCGGGCTGCGGGTGGCGACCGTGACCACGATCAGTGTGGTCGAGATCGCCGCGTTCATCATCGACCAGGGCCTCGGTTCGCCGATCATCCAGGGCCTCCAGTCGCCGTTCAACACACAGTTCATCGGGGCAGGCCTGCTCGCCGTGGCGCTCGCGCTCGCCACCGACGGACTGCTCGTACTGCTCGGCAGGGCGCTCACCCCGTGGGCCAGGACGCGGAGGGCCGTCTGATGCACACCTTCCTCGCGAGTTTCTCGTTCATGGCCGACCACTTCGGCCTACTGTTCAGCCGGACCGTCGACCATCTGCTGCTCTCGGCGGCTGCCGTCGCCGTGGCCCTGGTGATCGGGGTGCCGCTCGGTGTGTGGCTCGGGCACCGCGGCAAGGGCTCGTTCCTGACCGTGAGCATCTCCAACATCGGCCGGGCGCTGCCCTCGCTCGCCCTCATCGCGATCTTCCTGGGCCTGCTCGGCATCGGGTTCGTGAACGTCATGACGGCGCTGGTCATCATGGCGATCCCGCCGGTGCTCACGCACGCGTACCTCGGTGTGGAGCAGGTCGACGCGGACCTGGTACGGGCCGCGCGCGGCATGGGGCTCACGCAGTGGCAGATCCTGTGGCGGGTCGAACTGCCGCTCGCGCTGCCGGTGTTGTTCACCGGCATCCGGATCGCCGTCGTGTACGTGATCTCCAGCGCGACCCTGGCCGCCGTCGCCGGTGGCGGTGGGCTCGGTGACATCATCCTCAACCAGGTGTCGTACGGCCTGTCCGGTGTCATCGCGGCGGCGCTGTGGGTGGCGGTGCTCGCGCTGGTCGCCGACGGCCTGTTCGGGGCCGTCGGCAACCGGCTCGCGCCGCGCGGGACCAGGCTCAAGGCCTAGCGTCCGTCGTCTGGGTCAGCGCCTAGACTCCGGCGTCGCAGCACCCTTCCCGGCGCATGAGGCGGCCCACTTCCAGCCAGTCGTCACCGGTGGCCCTCAGAGTTCTGGGGGTCACCGGTTCGAACGAGCCGACGAGGTCGGCCTGGTGGAACGGGACGCCGCCGCGCAGCACCGCCGTCGTACGGATCAGGTCGTCGAAGTCGGTGAACGGGTCGCCGTCGACGATCGTGAGGTCGGCGAGCTTGCCCTCCTCCAAGGTGCCCAGGTCGGCGTCCGCCCCGAAGACCCGGGCGGGCATCAGCGTCGCCGTGTGCAGGGCCTGGGCCGGGGAGAGGCCGCCGCGGTGCAGGGCGCGCAGCGCGAGGTGGAGGTGCAGACCGACCGGGACGAGCGGCTGGTCGGTGCCGAGCGCGATGTTCCCGCCCGCCGCGAGAACACGCCGGTAGACCGCGACCTCCCGGTCCAGCGTGGCGAGTTGGGCGGCGGTGGGCGCGGCCCCGGCGAGCTTCTCCACGGCGGCGGTGTCCCACGGTGGCATCAGCCGCGTGACCCGCGGATCGTCCGCGAGGGCCGGATCGGCGCCGATCAGCGGCTGCGCCGTGAACGGGGTGGCGATGAGATGGAAATCGCCGGTCTCCGTGTAGATCTCCTGGACGTCCTGTCCGGCGTGCCCGCTCGCCGTCGTCGCGTGCCCGAACTCCAGGCGCTGGGTTGCCTGGAGATGGGTCGTCAGGTCCTGGCCGAGCTGGATTCCCGGCGTGCACAGATGGCTGCCGCTGCGCACCCCGAGCCGCTCGTGCGCGAACTCGGCGGCCTCCTTCATCACCCAACCCGGCGCCCGCACGTAGGTCTTGACGAAATCCCAGTCCAGCGCGGCGGCCCGGTCGAGCGAGCGGCGCAGGCCCGCACGGGTGCGGTGGGCGCGGCCCATGCTGTAGGCGATGCGCGGCCCGTCGAGCAGTTCCCCGGTGGCGAGGAGCCGCGGCCCCGCGAGCGCCCCCGCGTACACGGCCTCGCGGATGCGCGCCTGCTCGTAGGCGAAGCCGCCGAGGGAGACCGCGGTCGTGATGCCGTACGCGAGTTGCAGCGCGGTCTGGCGGCCGCCGTAGGTCGACTGCCAGGGGTGGGTGTGGGCGTCGAAGAGGCCGGGGATCACGGTCCTGTCGGAGGCGTCGACGCGCTTGGCGGTCGCCTTGTTGCCCGCGCGGTGCGGGGTGACGGCGGCGATGCGGCCGCCCTCGATGGTGAGGTCGACGTCGTCGCGGACCTCGGATCCGGTGCCGTCCCAGAAGCGGCCGGCGTGCACGACGGTGTCGGCGGGGCGGGGGCGGCGGTGGTCGAGCGGGATCCGTACGGTGCGGGCGGTGCCCTTCGCCACGTCGAGGAGGCGGAGCCGGCCCGCGCTCAGGTAGAGGAGCCGTCGGCTGTCGGCGGACCAGCTCGGGTGGTCGGCGGCCTCGTCGGTGACCTGGCGGGGGTCGCCGTCCGGGGTGCCGTCGGGGCGGACGGGCAGCAGCCACAGCGCGGACTCGACGACCACGGCCATGGTGCGGCCGTCGGGCGACCAGGCGGGCCCGGAGTCGTAGCGGTCGGCGATCGAGACATGCGGGGCGACCTGGTGAACGACGGCCTTCCCGCTCTTGGTGTCGACGACGCGGATGAGGTTGTAGCCCTCGCGGAAGCGCTGGTTGAGGCGGCTGCGGTCGCACAGCGCCACGTATCTGCCGTCGGGTGACCAACAGGGTCTGCCGGGCAGTCCGCCGCTGCCCATCGGCGCGGCGAGGACACGTTCGGTGCCCGCGGCTAGTTCGCGCAGAACAAGATTGCCGGACATGTCGATGCACGCCAGGCGCTCCCCGTCGGGCGAGAGCGCGGGAAACACGCGGCCGCCCTCGGCGAGCACGGTCTCCTTGCCGCTGTCCAGGTCGTGGCGGCGTACGGAGAACAGGCCCGCCCGGTCGTCGGCGTAGACGAGCGCCTTGCCGTCGGGGGTCCAGGTCGGGGCGAGTACGTAGCGGGTCTGCGGTGCCTGGACGACCTTGCGCGGGGCGCGGCCGCCCGAAGTGGCGCCGACCCACAGGGAGTTGAGGGCGGCGAAGGCCACCTGCTTGCCGTCGGGCGACAGGGCCGGCAGGTGCGGGGAGCGGACCTGCCGGACTCCCCCGGCCTCGAAGTCGTACCGCTTGACGCGGTAGCGCGGGCGGTCGACCGGGAGCTTCGCGGTGAACGTGATCTGTTCGCCCTCGCTCGGGGCGGCGGGACGGACGAGGCGGAAGCGGCCGTCGACGGTGAGGAGCAGAGTGTCGGGACCCGTCCAGCGGGGCGGTACGGGGGCGACGTCGCCCGGGACCGCGACCGGCTTTCCGTCGACGACGAGGGTGCAGGTGGCGGTGGGTGCGGCGGTGGTCCGCAGGTAGGCGAGCGGCCCCTTGGGCCCCGGGGCCACGGCGGGCGTCATGACCTGGGCGCCGGAGTCGTCGGTGTGCTCGGTGGTGACGGCTCCGGTGCCGTCGGCGGCGACCGAGGCGAGGGTGGAGGCCTGGAGGGTCCCGGCGTCGGTGACCACTCCCCGCACGAAGAGCACGCGGGTGCCGTCGGCGGACCAGGTCGGGTCGAAGTCCTCCCAGGCACCGCCCTGCCCCGGGCCTTCCTGGCCGGGAGCGCCGGTGAGGCGGGTGAGGGTTCCGTCGCGTACGTCGATGGTCCAGATGCGGTACGGGGCGGCGTGCTCGGGGTCACCACCGCGCTCGGAGGCGAAGGCGATCCGGTGGCCGTCCGGCGACCAGGCGGGACCGCGGTCGTCCCACGGACCGTCGGTGAGCTGCTTCGGTGTGCCGCCGTCGGCGTCCACGAGCCACAGATGGAAGCCGCCGCCCTGGTAGCCGCAGACGACGAGCCGCTCCCCGTCGGGGGCGAACTGGGGGCGGGTGGGCTCGAGTTCGGGGGTGGTGAGCGGTCTCGCGGTGCCGCCCTTGCGCGGGATCGACCACAGGATGTTCTGGATCTCGGCGACGAAGCGGTCGCCAGGCGGGGCGAGGGTGGCGGCGCCGTTGGTGGCGGCGGTGAAGGAGAGCGATCCGGGGGCGGCGGTCGCGGTGGCCGATGCCGCCGCCGTCGCCGGTTCGAGAAGCGGGCCTGCGCCCGCGGCGACGGCGCCGGCCGTGGCGGTGGTGGTCTGCAGGAAGCGGCGGCGAGTGAAGGAGGGCCCGGTGGAGACGGGGGTGGTGTCGCGGGTGGTGTCCATGAGACTCCCATTGCACGGAGGGCGTGGGGCCCCACGGGGCCGAGGGGACCCGTGGGCCTTGCGGGACCGAACTGTGCGCGAGTCGAAGAAGGGACGCACAGCAACATACGTGTCACCCGCAGTGAGTCAACATGGCCGACGCCACGAACCGGGCGACGGACACCCGGGAATACCCCACCCGGTACCTCCGTTGGAGGTGTCGAGCAAGGAGGAGACAGTGGAGCAGAAGTACTACACGCACGGGACGGCCGCGGAGCGCTGGGACCGTGCCCAGATGTTCTTCGACGCGAAGGAGTACGCGAACGCCGCCCGGATCCTCGACGGTCTCGTCGAGGAGGTTCCCGAGCAGACCGGTCCCCGCCTCCTCCTGGCCCGTTCGTACTACCACTCGGCCCAACTGCGCCGCGCCGAGACCGAGTTGCGCACCATCGTGGAGCGCGACCCGGTGGAGCACTACGCCCGCCTGATGCTCGGCCGCACGCTGGAGCGCCAGGGCCGGACCGACGAGGCGGGACCGCACCTGCGAATGGCGTCGGCCCTCGCGGGCGACTTCAACTAGAAGTCACTCCGTTACGGGCACGCACTCGGCGAGCAGGTCGACGATGTCGCGCCAGGCGCGCCGCGCGTGCCGGGGGTGGTGACCTACGCCGGGGACCATGGGGTGGTCGACCGGCGGGTGGTGGAAGGCATGCAAGGCACCGCCGTAGACCGCGAGGCGCCAGTCGACGCCCGCTGCCTGCATCTCGGCGGCGAACGCTTCCCGTTGGGCGGGCGTCATGATCGGGTCTTCCGACCCGACCCCCGCCCACACGGGGCAGCGAATGTGTGCCGCCTCGCCCGGTCGGCCCGTGGTCACTGCGTTGACCGTTCCGATCGCCCGCAAGTCGACGCCGTCGCGTCCGAGTTCCAGCGCGATCGCACCCCCGGTGCCGTAGCCGACAGCAGCGATCCGGTCGGGGTCGGTCCGCGGCTCCGCGCGCAGCACCCCGAGTGCCGCGTGGCCGATGCCCCGCATCCTGTCGGGGTCGGCGAGCAGCGGCATGCACCGGGCCAGCATCTCCTCGGGGTCGCCCAGATAGCGCCCGCCGTGGAGGTCGAAGGCCAGCGCCACGTATCCCAGCTCGGCCAGGGCATCGGCTCGGTGTCGCTCGACGTCGCTGAGCCCCGTCCCCTCGGGCCCGATCAGGACGGCGGGGCGGCGGTCATCACCGGCGGGGAGTGCGAGGTGTCCGGTCATCGTGAGGGAATCGGCCGCGTACTCGACCGTACGTGTGGTTACCGTCGTCATGAGTCTGGACCGTAGTGCGCTTCCCGCCAGGTCGGGCCGGTGTTCACCGCCGGCGGACGGCGATCCGACCGCGCCGTGACTCGGCTAGCCTTGCTGAACGATGAACCGCACAGATCAGCCCGCTCAGCCCGCGCCGGCCCCCCGGCTGACCACGCCCTGGGGAGACGTCGACCTCACCCGCTTCCCGGAGAACCCCCGCGACCTGCTGCGCGCGTGGGACGCCGCGGACACGTACCTCCTGCGGCACCTCGCCGAGACGGAGACGGACCTGACCGGGGCGGTGACGGTGGTGGGCGACCGCTGGGGCGCTCTGGCCACGGCACTCACGGGGATCCCGGGCTGCACGCCGACCCCGATCTCGGACTCGTACCTCGGCCATCAGGCGACGTACGCGAACCTGACGCGGAACGAGCACGCGGGAGCGGCCCGTCTCCTCACCACGCAGGACACCCCGCCCCAGCGCATCGACGTCCTTCTGATTCGCGTCCCGAAGAGCCTCGCCCTGCTCGAGGACCAGCTGCACCGCCTGCGCCCCGCCGTGCACGCGAACACGGTGGTGATCGGCACCGGCATGGTGAAGGAGATCCACACGTCGACGCTGAACCTGTTCGAGCGGATCATCGGCCCGACGCGCACGTCACTGGCGGAGAAGAAGGCGCGCCTCATCTTCACCGAGCCGGACCCGTCCCTCACCCCGGCGCCGAATCCGTGGCCGCACACCTATCAACTCCCGTCCGGCATCGGCCCGTTGTCGTCCCGCCCGGTCGTCAACCACGCGGGCGTGTTCTGCGCGGAGCACCTCGACATCGGCACGCGCTTCCTCCTCCAGCACCTCCCCCAGGGCACCGACGCACGCACGATCGTGGACCTGGGCTGCGGCAACGGTGTCGTGGGTACGAGCGCCGCGCTCACCCACCCGAACGCGGACGTCGTCTTCACCGACGAGTCGCACCAGGCGGTGGCTTCGGCGCGGGCCACGTACGCGGAGAACGTCGGCGACCGCCCCGGCAAGGCCGACTTCCGCGTCGCCGACGGCCTCGCCGACACACCTCCCGGCTCCGTGGACCTGATCCTCAACAACCCCCCGTTCCACACCCACCAGGCCACCACGGACGCGACAGCCCACCGCATGTTCACCCAGGCCCGCGCGGCCCTCCGCCCCGGCGGCGAACTGTGGGTGGTCGGCAACCGCCACCTCGGCTACCACGTAAAACTTCGCCACCTCTTCGGCAACAGCCAACTGGTGGCCAGCAACGCGAAGTTCGTCATCCTGAAGGCAACCAAGCGCGAGCCCCGCGGCCGACGCGACTGAGGGTGTTCAGGCCCGCCCGTGCGAGACCGGCATCGGCATCAGCGGGAACAGTGCACAATGCACTCCCGTGACTGAACCGCATCCGCTCCTCGCGTACTTCACCCGCGCGTCCGACGGTGGATTCCCGCCCTGCGACGGCGGTGTGACCGTGCTGCCGCCACTGCCCGGCGGCCTGGAATGCTCCGTCGCGTTCACCGGACACGCGGTCGTCGCCACGGCCCTGCCCACCGCCGACGTACAAGGACACGCCCCCGACGGCTACGGTGCCTCCCTGGCCCCCGACTTCCTGCGGTACCTCGCCGGACCCGCCGGATGGATCGGCTGCACCGACGCGACCCTCACCGCGCGGGGCACCGGAGGCACCCCACGTCTGGCAGACCTGACGCACGACGTGACTGACCACCCACGTGTGCTCCACGCCCGCGAACTGCGGGCACATGTCGAGGTCCACGGCGACGAGCGAGGCCTCATCACCCTCGCCGACGGCCTCGCGGGACGCCGCGAGCTGAGCATCGACCTCCACGCGTCCCACGGCGGCGGCCGAGGACACGGACGCTCCCTCCTCGCCGACGCCCTCTCCCTGGTCCACGACGGCGAACCGGTCTTCGCCGCGGTGTCCCCCGGCAACGCGCGTTCCCTCCGCGCCTTCTTGGCATGCGGCTTCACGCCACTCGGAAGCGAGGTGATCCTCCGCCCAGCACGGTCGGATCGCCCCGATCACCCCGAACGCCCCGCGCCCCAAGCCTTGTAGGAACGAGGCGCTCCGGGTCACGATGCCCGCATGAAGGGTGATCTTTTCGCGAATGAGTACATGGTGCAGCCCGCCGTCGCGCCGGGCATGACCGTCCAGAACGCCAAGTCGATCCGGTATGTGATCGACGGCGAGATGATGGCCCGGCAGGGGGCGATGGTCGCGTACCGGGGGAATCTGACGTTCGAGCGGAAGGGGCAGGGCGTCGGCGGCATGCTGAAGCGCGCCGTCACCGGGGAGGGGCTTCCCGTGATGAAGGTGCGTGGTCAGGGCGAGGCATGGTTCGCGCAAGAGGCGCAGAACGTGTTCGTCGTGGACATCGAGCCCGGCGACGTGTTCACCGTCAACGGCCGCAACGTGCTCTGCTTCGACCCCACCCTGACGTACGACATCAAGACGGTGAAGGGCGCCGGGATCAGCGGCGGCGGACTGTTCAACAGCGTCTTCACCGGGCACGGCCGGCTCGGACTCGTCTGTGAGGGCAATCCGCTGGTACTGCCGGTGTCCCCGCAGCAGCCCGTGTACGTCGACACGGACGCGGTCGTCGGGTGGACCGCCGGCCTGCGCACCTCACTGCACCGTTCGCAATCGCTCGGCTCGATGATCCGCGGCGGCTCTGGGGAAGCGGTTCAACTCATGCTGGAGGGCGAGGGGTTCGTGGTCGTCCGACCCAGCGAGGCGACCCCGCAGAAGCCGCAGCAGCACTAGGGCCGTTCTGACGACATCGGAGAAGTACCGGCTCAGACGACCAGGACCCGGCGTCCTCGCGTGTGCCCGGCGTGGCTGTCGACGTGTGCCGTCGCGGCCTCGGCCAGCGTGTACGACTTCTCGACCGGGATGTGCAGCTTCCCACGCGAGATGAGTGCCACCGCCTCGGCGAGGGCTTCCGGCACGCTCCCGGCCGCGCCGGAGAACCGGACCCCGAACTCGGGCGCACCGAGGTCGGCGATGGAGATCACCTTCCGGGGGTCCCCGGTCAGTTCGACGAGTTCGGGGATCACACCCGAGCCGGCCAGGTCGAGCGCCGCGTCGACCCGGCCGAACTCCCGGACCCGCTCCACCCAGCCCTCTCCGTACGTCGTGGCGTGGGCGCCCAGACCGCGCAGGTAGTCCTGGTTCGCCGCCCCGGCCGTACCGATCACGTTGATGTCGCAGTCGCGGGCGATCTGCGACACCGCCGAACCCACTCCCCCGGACGCGCCGCTGACGAGCAGCGTCTGACCCGGCCGGACGCCGACCTCACGGATGAGGCGCAGCGCGGTCTCCACCACGGAGGGGTACCCCGCGGCCTCTTCGAACGTGAGCCCATCCGGCATCCGCGCCCAGGCCGTGAGCACCGCGAACTCGGCGTAGGTGTCTACGCCTTCACCGAACACGCGGTCCCCGACCTCGACCCCTTCGACGCCCTCGCCGACCTCGTCCACCACGCCCGCGGCGTCCAGCCCGACCCCGGAGGGCAATTCGGTCGGGTGGGCGCCCAGGACCTGCCCCTCGCGGATCCTCCAGTCGACGGGGTTCACACCGGCCGCACGCACGGCGATGCGTATTCGGCCCGGGCCCGCGTGGGGCTCCTCGGCATCGATCAGGTGCAGCACGTCCGGGCCGCCGAACTCGTCGAAGCTCACTTTTCTCATACCGTCGAACGTAGCACTAACGGTTAGGTTTTCACGACCGATAGCTTTTCAAAACTGTTCCAAGCACGCATCTGCTAGCGTGCGGGCATGACCGAGCCGCAGTCCGGACGTCGCGAGCGCAAGAAGGCCGCGACCCGCCAGAACATCGCCGAGACCGCCCTGCGGCTCTTCCTGGATCGCGGGTACGACGCCGTGGGTATCCGAGACGTGGCCGCCGAGGCCGACGTCGCCGTCACCACGGTCTTCTCCCACTTCGCCTCGAAAGAGGCCCTGGTGTTCGAGCAGGACCAGAACTTCGAGCAGCGCCTCACGCGGGCGGTCACCGACCGGGCGCCGCACGACCCGCTCGTCCCCGCCCTGCGCCACGAGATCGAGGCCCTGGTCCGGCACTGCACATCGGACAGCGCCGCACCGATCTGGCAGATGATCGAGTCGTCGTCGGCCCTGCGGGAGTACGAGGAGTCGATGCGGCTGCGGCACGCGGAGTCGCTGGCCGCGGCCATCGCCGACGACCCCGAACTGCCGTACACCACCACGGCCTGCCGGACGATCGCGAGATTCGTGATCGACGCGTTCGCGCTGGCCCGCGAGGCGGCCGATCCGGACTCCGCACTCGACGAGACCTTCCGGATGATCGACGCCGCCTGGGCGGCCTGCCGCCCCGTCACGACCTGAGCGGGCCAGGAGCCGCCGCCAAACCGGCTGGAAGTCGGCGCGCGGTGCGCTCGCGTGTTCCTCGCCAACAGCGGCTTCGTCGCCGCGCCCGAGAAGACCTGCCACGCCCGATCCGGCGCCGACGGTCGCGTACGTACGGCGGCTCCGCCAGAATGTGGCCGATGGCAGCGACGGCCGACCCCACTCCCGACGCCGCCCCCGGAGTCCGGCTCTCGTCGGCGCGCGGGCGGTGGATCCTCGCGTGTGTGGTGCTGGCCTCCGGCATGGCCATGCTCGACGGGACGGTCGTCAATGTCGCCCTCCCGACCATGGGGCGGGACCTCGGCGCCTCTCTGTCCGCGCTGCAATGGGTCGTCAACGCCTACATGTTGACGCTGTCCGCGCTACTCCTGTGGGGCGGCGCGATGGGCGACCGGATCGGCCGCCGACGGGCGCTCGTCCTGGGCGTGGCATGGTTCGCGGTCGCCTCCGCGGCGTGCGGGCTGGCGCCGAACGAGGGCGCGTTGATCGCGGCGCGGGCGCTGCAAGGAGTCGGCGGGGCGCTGCTGACACCCGGATCGCTGGCGTTGGTGCGGTCGGTGTTCCATCCCGACGACCAGGCGCGGGCGGTGGGCGCCTGGTCGGGGCTGACGGGCGTGGCGGGGGCGCTCGGACCGTTCCTCGGCGGGTGGCTGATCGATGGGCCCGGGTGGCGGTGGATCTTCCTCATCAATGTGCCGATCGCCGTGGTCGTGCTGGTCATCGCGGTGCGGTACGTGCCCGAGAGCCGGGACACCGCGGCCGCGGACGCCCCGTTCGACCAGGTCGGCGCCGTGCTCGCGGCGGTGTGTCTGGCCGGGGTGAGCTACGCGCTGATCGGGTCCTCGGGCGGCACGTTCTCCGTGGCGACCGGCCTCGCCGCGCTCGTCGGGGTCGTGGCCGGTGTCGCCTTCGTGGCCGTGGAGCGGCGGCGGGCCGCACCGATGCTGCCGCCGTCACTGTTCCGCTCGCGCCTGTTCAGCGCCGCGAACGCGATGACACTGTGCCTCTACGCGGGCATCGGCGGCATCCTGTTCATGCTGCCCGTCCATCTTCAAGTCGCCCTGGGCTACGACGCGTTGGAGGCCGGGGTGGCCACCTTGCCGGTGACGGCGCTGATGCTGCTGCTGTCGCCGAGGGCCGGAGATCTGGCTCGCCGGGTGGGGCCGACGCCGCCGCTGGTCGTGGGGCCCGCCATCGCCGCGATCGGGGTACTGCTGATGCTGCGGGTCGGTCCGGGGTCGTCGTACGCGGCCGATGTGCTGCCCGCGGTCGCCGTTCTCGGGCTCGGCATGAGCCTCTTCGTGGCCCCGCTGACGACGACGGTCCTCGCGTCGGTGGAACCGGAGCACGCCGGTCTCGCCAGCGGCGTCAACAACACGGCGGCGCGGGTCGCGCAGCTGTTGGTGGTGGCCGCGCTGCCGCTGGCCGTCGGCCTGTCGGGCGATGCCTATACGCGGCCCGAGGCCGTGGACACGTCGTTCCACCGGGCGGCGGCCGGCTGCGCCGTGCTGTTCGTGCTGGGCGCCGCCACGGCAGCCCTGTTCATCCGGCCACGTGCGGTGCGCCCACGCCTGAAGGACGCACCCCGCCCCCAGTGCCGCTCCCATCTCGGCGTCTCCGCGCCGGCGTTGGAACCGGGCAGCGAGCAACGACCGTAAATGCACGCACAATCCGGGCGCCGGCCGTCGGGAGCGGCTCACCGGTCGCTGTCCGCAGGCCTCCCCGGTCGTTCCGACAGCGGGGACGCCGCGCGGAGTTCGGGGCCGCGCAGGCTCAGAAGCTCCTCGAACTCCCGCATGCGGCCCGCCTGGTACGCGGCGATGCTCTCCGGGTCGTACGCGTAGAAACCGGCATGGTCCTGGAGGCCGCGGCGGTGGGTCGCCATGTTCTCCTCGACGACGGCCGGCGCGCGGAACCGGTCGCCGAGCTGGGCGGTCAGGTAGCGGGAGGCGTAGTACAGGATGTCTCCGCCACCCCAGTCGATGAATTCCAGCGGGCCGAGCACGGAGAAGCGCGTTCCGAGGCCCGCGCGTACCGCCAGGTCGATGTCGGCCGCGGTCGCGACGCCCTCCTCGACCATGCGGGCGGCCTCGTTCATCACGAGGGCCTGGAGCCGGGGGACGATGTAGCCGGCCGCGGGGCCGCAGACGACGGGGATCTTCCCGATCCGGCGCAGCAGTTCGGTCATCCGCTCCACCTGCGCGGGGTCGGTACGGTCGCTGCGGCTGACCTCGACGAGGGGCATGAGGTCGGCGGGGTTCAGCCAGTGCGCATTCAGGACCCGGCTCGCGTCGCCGACCAGGTCGGCGATCTCGGTGACGAGGAAGGTCGAGGTCGTCGACGCGATGAGCGCGTCGGCCGCCACATGCGCGTCGACCCACGACAGGATGTCCCGCTTGACCTCGATGACCTCGGGCACGGCCTCGAACACGACGTCCGCCTCGGCGAGCCGGGCCTGTGCCGCTTCGCGATCGCACACAGCGAGCGTCGCCGGTCGCCCGGAACCGGCCTCGCATCGCAGGCGCGCCCTCACCTGTTGCTCGGCCGCCTTCCGGTAGTGCGCCCGGTCCTCGTCCGCCTCCTTGACGTCCGCGAGGGTGACATCGAGCCCCGCGGTCAGGAAGGCACGCGCGATGCCCTGCCCCATGCGCCCGGCGCCGACCACCACCACGTCGATACGTCGCTCCGTGTCCGTCATGCCGGCACCCCTTCGTGAAGCAGCTTGGTCAGTGCAGGACGGGAGAGCCGGTCCAGGCCGAGGGACTCCAGCGTGCGTCCTTCGGCGTACAGGTCCTTGCCGGTGACGGCGGACGCGACGCTCAACAGGCCCTGCGCGACGGGGGTGTTGACGTCGGCCCAGCGCCCCACCGACACGAGGAACGACAGGCCGAGGCGGGTGTCCTCCAGCATGTAGCGGTGGCCGAGCAGGTCGATCCGCTCCCGCCAGTCGCCGCTGTCCGTGAGCCGTTCGTGGGCCGCGCGGCCGTACATCCACTCGTCGCCGTCCGCCGCGTAGTGATCGGCGAGCGGGAAGTGCGGGGCCGCGTAGCCGAGCGCTTCGCGGACCGCGACCCGTTCGGCGTCCAGGGCGTCGGTGACCCGCCGGACGGACGGCTGGGTTCCTTCGTTGTGGATGTCCCAGGACGAACTGTGCTCCAGGGGACCGGCGTTCATGAGGATGAGCGGAGGATGGATCACAGGACCGGCATTCATGAGCGCGCCGCTGAGGCTGTCCTCGACCGGCTCGACGGACGGATAGGCCTCCCGCAGCACGCGGAACGCGGCGTCGGACGAGCGGGCGGGGAAGACGCCGGTGGGCAGCCGCGTCGCATACCCGCTCACGACCACCTCGTACGGTCCGTGCGTACGCGCCAGATAGGGCAGCGTGCCGGTCTCGGCGAACGCGACGTCCGCCGTGTTGCCCGCTTGCGCCATTGCCTTCGCGAAGAGCATCGTTCCGAACGTGCCCGGCGGCAGGAACACCACCTGCCCGTCCTGGAGCAGCGGCGCCACCCGGGCCGCCAGGTCCTCGTGCACGGTGGCCGGCAGCGGTACGACGACGAGTCGCGCGCCGCGTACGGCTTCCGCGAGGTCCGCGACGGGCTGGATGACCCCCGCGCGTGCCGCGTCGCTCACCGGTACCTTCCTGCTGCCGCGGTGATCGCGAACCGCGAGGGCGCCGAGCTCGCGCAGTCCGTCCAGCGCCTTGGCGTCCCGCCGCCACCAGCGCACGGTGTGGCCGTTCTCCGCGAGTTCCGCCGCCGCGGCGAAGCATCCGTGCCCGCCGCCGAGAATGGTGATGTCCATGTGTGCTTCCGTTCCCTTCAGTTGAGCGTACGAAGCGTGGTGTCCGGTTCCTGCGCGGCGAGCCGTTCCTCGCGTGCGAGGCTGCGGCGGAAGTGTGCGCAGCCGCGCCACAGCAGCACGATGCTGCCGACCGAAGCGACGCCGTACACGAGTGACAGGGACGTACCGATGCGCTCGCTCGACCCGAGCAGTTCGTCGGTGACCAGCGCGACGAGCGTCGTGCCGAGGCCCACGGCGGTGAGGTTCGAGATGAGCAGGAAGACGGCGGACACCTGGGCGCGCATCTGGTTCGGGCTGAGCACCTGCATCGCGGCGGTGGACGCGGGCATCGGGAACGAGGCGAAGAACATCGTCACCACGAGCAGCGCCAGCGACAGCCACAGGGGTCTGACGTGCGGGAAGACGATGACCGGGACGAGCATGCCGATCGCGCCGATGACACCGGCGCGCATCGCCCCGTCCGGGTGACCGAGCTTGGTGAGCCGGTCGACCAGCCATCCGCCGAAGAGCACTCCTGAACCGTTGGCCAGCAGGACGACACCGCCCAGCACATAGCCGACCTCGGTCGCGCTCAGTCCGAACGCGCGCATGTAGAAGGCCGGCAGCCACGCCATGAGGCCGAGCAACACCATCGCGTAGCAGGAGAATCCGGCGTAGTGACAGATGAACGTCCGGGCATGGCTGCGCAGGAACGTGAACACGTCGCGCATGGCCACCTTCCGTACGGCTCCCGCGGAGTCCCGTGCCAGTCCGCGCCGCACCGGGTCGCGGACCGTCAGCAGGAACACGAGCGCGACGAGCAGTCCGGGCAGACCGATGACGAAGAACGTCAACTGCCAGGCGCGCACGTCGCCGACGAGCGGCAGGGACACCTGGTCGACGTCCTGGAGCAGCCCGATGACGTACCCGCCGATGATGAACGCGGTGCTGCCTCCGATGAACGAGCCGAGCGAGTAGATTCCGGCCGCCCGGCCCAGCCTGCTCTTCGGAAACATGTCGGCGAACATCGAGTACGCGGACGGGGTCAGCGACGCCTCGCCCACCCCCACCCCGACGCGGGCCAGGAACATGTGGGCGAACCCCTTGCTCAGCCCGGAGAGCGCAGTGGCAAGGCTCCACAGCGCGATGCCGATGGAGATGATCACGGGGCGCGAACGGCGGTCGGCGAGCGCCGCGATGGGCAGCCCCATCACCGAGTACAGGACGGAGAAGGCGAGCCCGCTCAGGAGACTGAACTGCGTGTCTGTCAGGCTGAGATCACGCTTGATGGGTTCGATCATCAGCGACAGGGCCTGCCGGTCCACGAAGGACAGGACGTAGGCGGCCGTGCAGATGCCGACGATGTAATTCTTGTACCGCTCGGACATACGGGGTGCGGGTTCGAGGTCGGTTTCGGACAGCTGCGACTGCTCGGTCATGGGACGGCGCCTCATCGGGTCTGGGTGCGACGAGTTGAACCGGATCAACGAGTTGAGAGGCTAGCCACGCCCAACTCGGCCAGCCATCCCGGGAATCCCGGTGCGGGGTCGGGGATTTCCCGCATCACGTGGGGCGGGAAAGAGCCGGCCCGCGGAGGTCCTAGAGTGGGGGCGGTCTTGAAACAGCAAGGAAATGGGGCACACGTGGTCGACATGGCAGCCGCGGCGCAGAAGGTCTTCGACCGGTACGACGTCGACGGGGACGGGCAGTTGACTGCCGAAGAGTACCGGCAGGTCGTCGCGGAGCTCGGTGACACGGGTGTCACCACGGAGGCTGCGCAGGCCCTCATCGACACCATCGACACCGACGGCGACCGGCAGGTCTCGTTCGAGGAGTTCCGGGCCTCGATGGGGCTCTGATCCCCGACACACCAGTCGCACCCACCTGTGCCCCCGTATCTGCGGATACGGGGGCACAGGTGTGTGCGGGCTTGGTGTGTCGGTCGCTGGGAGTAGGTCCTGCGCCCGAGGCGTGCGTCGCGCCTGCCTGGCTAGGGTCGGCCCGCATGGAGACCACAGGAATTGTTCGCCGCCCGAGGGCGGAGCGAACGCGCGATGCTCTGGAGCGGCTCGCCACCGAACGGGACGTATGGGTGTCGTCGGCTCACCCCGAGCACGGCCCGCACCAAGTGCCGCTGTGGTTCCTGTGGGACGGGCGGGCGGTGTGGCTGTGCACCGGCGCCACGTCCGCGACCGCGCGAAACGTCGGCGTGGAACCGCGCGTGCACCTGTCGCTGCCGGACACCTTCGACGTACTGCTCGTCCAAGGTGAGGCGGAGTGTTTCCCGGACCAGGAAGTACCGGAGGGCGCGGCGGACGCGTTCACGGACAAGTTCGGGTGGGATCCGCGCGCGGAGGACGGCGACTTTCTGTACGTACGCGTGGCCCCGCGGACGGTACGCGCCTGGCGTGGCGAGCCGGAACTGCGCGGACGCGTCATCATGCGGGACGGAGAGTGGCTGGAATAACGGCCGCCCCTCGGTCCACGCCGGGCCCGAGTTCCCCGCGAAGACCTTGACACGCTCACGACCACTTGTATGGTCTAGTCCAAGCAACGGCCGTTCAGCTCAAGGGAGTTCAGGGTTCACCCGCGCCATCCGCCGGGTGGACTCCCTCCTGCCTCCACCTTCGCGCCTCTTGGCCCCACCCTCGAGAGGCCGACCCGGGCGTGCGCCCCCACTTCACGCACGCCCCGGGAAGACCTGAAGTGAAGGAGTACGCATGAACGCCAGAAGGAAGACCGCCGCACTCATCGGCGCGGCCCTCGCCCCGGTCATCGCCATCAGCCTTCCCGCCGGTTCGGCGAGCGCCCACGGCTACATCTCCACCCCGCCCAGCCGGCAGGCGCAGTGCGCGGCGGGCACCGTCTCCTGCGGTGAGATCACCAACGAACCGCAGAGCGTCGAAGGCCCCAAGGGGCTGACGAGTTGCAGCGGCGGCAACAGCCGGTTCGCCGAACTCGACGACGACTCCAAGGGCTGGCAGGTCACTTCAGTCTCCCGTAACACCACCTTCGAGTGGAAGCTGACGGCGCAGCACGCCACCAGCACCTGGGAGTACTTCGCCGGTGGTCAGGAGATCGCCGAGTTCAACGACAACGGCGCGAAGCCCGGCGCCACGGTCACCCACGACGTCGACTTCGGTTCCCTGACAGGGCATCAAAAGGTGCTGGCCGTCTGGAACATCGCCGACACGGCGAACGCCTTCTACGCCTGCATCGACGTGAACGTGGGCGGCTGAGCGAGCACCTCGGTACGGCGGCGCCGCGGGTCTTCCCCCACGGCGGGCCCCGCCCGGCCCGTCACGGCCCACGGCGCCGCACCCCCACCCCCACCAACCCCCCACCACTCTCCCTCGATCGGAGTGCTTCGCCATGCGCTTCCGCATGCTCACTCTGCTGTCCGCGACCGCATCCGCCGCCACCCTCGGGGCACTGGCCCTGGCCGGCCCCGCGTCCGCCGAAAAGGTGGACGCGCAGGCCGACTTCGTCGTCAGCCAGAGCCAGTTCGACCAGATGTTCCCGGGCCGGAACTCCTTCTACACGTACGAAGGCCTGACCGCCGCCCTCAGCGCCTACCCGGGGTTCACCGGCACGGGCAGCGACACCGTGCGCAAGCAGGAGGCCGCCGCCTTCCTCGCCAACGTGAGCCACGAAACCGGCGGCCTGGTCCACGTCGTCGAGCAGGACACCTCCAACTACCCGCACTACTGCGACAGTTCGCAGTCGTACGGCTGCCCGGCGGGCACCGACAAGTACTACGGACGCGGCCCGATCCAGCTCAGCTGGAACTTCAACTACAAGACCGCGGGCGACGCGCTCGGCATCGACCTGCTCAACAACCCCGACCTCGTGCAGAACGACGCGGCCGTCGCCTGGAAGACCGGCCTGTGGTACTGGAACACGCAGACCGGCCCCGGCACCATGACCCCGCACAACGCCATGGTCGACGGAGCCGGATTCGGCGAGACCATCCGCAGCATCAACGGCACCCTGGAATGCAACGGGGCGAACCCCGGACAGGTCCAGAGCCGTATCGACAACTACAAGAAGTTCAGCCAGGTACTCGGTGTCGACCCGGGCGCCAACCTGAGCTGCTGAACCGAGAACACCGCCGTCGGTGAGACGGCGTCGCGCGCCCGTGGCGGAACCCCCGCCACGGGCGCGCTTGCCTCTTCGCGTCCTGGACGACACACGGCGGAAGGGTGTGCCGAAGCGGTTGTCGGGAAACCGTCCCGAAGTGCGCCGAGTGATCAATGTGCGGAGACTCGGCCCTGACGAGCAGAGATGAGGACGACAGGGAGAGGCGGCATCGGCACGTGGCCCACACACCTTCCGACGGCCCGACCGGCGGCCCGAGCACCAGAGGCCGCAAGCGTATGCCGGAGACAGTCGCGGGCATGCCCCAGCACGTACGGGAGGAACTCGCCCGCCGCCTGCGGCGCACCAAGCGGGCCTACCGCAAGCAGGACGTCCAGGTCGTCGAGAAACCGCTGCTCAAGCGGGCTGTCAGCGCCTCGGCGCTCGGCAACTGCATGGAGTGGTTCGACTTCGGCGTCTACAGCTATCTCGCCGCGACCATCGGCAAGGTGTTCTTCCCCGGCGCCTCCCCTGGCGCCCAGCTGATCTCGTCCTTCGCAACATTTGCTGCCGCATTCGTGGTGCGACCGCTCGGCGGCCTCGTGTTCGGGCCGCTCGGTGACCGCATCGGGCGGCAGAAGGTGCTCGCCACCACCATGATCATGATGGCGGCCGGAACATTCTCGATCGGACTCATCCCGAGCTACGAGACGATCGGAATGGCCGCTCCCATTCTTCTGCTCGTCGCCCGAATGGTGCAGGGCTTCTCGACCGGTGGCGAATACGGCGGAGCCACCACCTTCGTCGCCGAGTATTCGCCGGACCGACGACGTGGCTTCCTCTCCAGCTGGCTCGACTTCGGCACCTTCGTCGGGTACGCCCTGGGCTCCGCGCTCGTCACCGTGCTGAACGCGGCTCTGTCGGACGACCAGATGTTGTCCTGGGGCTGGCGCCTGCCGTTCCTGATCGCGGGACCGCTGGGGATCATCGGCCTGTACATGCGGCTGAAGCTGGAGGAATCCCCCGCCTTCCAGCAACAGCTCGACGACCACGAGAAGAACCTCGCGCAGGACTCGGTCGGCAGCGAGTTCAAGACCATCGTCCGCGCACACTGGCGCCCCCTGCTGGTGTGCATGGGCCTGGTCCTGCTCTACAACGTCACGAACTACATGGTCACGGGCTATCTACCGACCTATCAGACGGAAACGCTCAACCGCTCCAGCGGCTCGGCGGACGTCCTGGTGCTCATCGGCATGGTGTGGATCGTCATCCTCATCACCTTCCTCGGGCGCCTCAGCGACCACATCGGCAGGCGCCCCCTGTACGCGGGCGCGGCGATCGCCATGATCTTCCTCGCCGTCCCCGCCTTCCTCCTCATCAAGTCGGCGGGCACCTGGCCACCCATCTTCGGCGTGCTGATCCTGTCCACACTCCTCGCGTGTTTCGCGGCGCCGAGCGCCGCCACGCTGCCCGCGCTGTTCCCGACCGCGGTGCGGTACGGGGCGATGGGCATCGGCTTCAACTTCGCCGTGGCGGCGTTCGGAGGCACCACCCCACTGGTGACGGAGGCGCTGGTGAACGCGACCGGGAACAAGCTGATGCCCGCCTACTACTTGATGGCGGCCGGGGTCATCGGCCTGATCACCGTCAAGTTCCTGCCGGAGAGCGCACAGTTGCCGCTCAACGGCTCCCAGCCGATGGTCGGCTCGGCAGAGGAACAGAAGGAACTGATCGACACGTCACAGGACTTGTACCGATACGCCAAGGAAGAGTCCTCGACACACTGAGACGCACTGAGACGCACTGAGACGCCACTGACCGACTTCATCGCGCCCCGCCCCGTCACGCCACCGCATTGCGAGCGACGTAGACGGTGTTGGTCGAGGCCCCGCCCTGAAGTGGGTTGTCGAACTCGACGACGTGTGCGGAGGTCTCCACGAAGGCCTTCGCGAGCACCGAGCCGAACTCGTCGTCCGGCGGGTCGTTCGACCACAGCGCGAACACTCCGCCGGGAAGGAGCAGTTCGGCCAGCGCGGTCAGACCTTCCTGGCTGTAGAGCGCTGCATGGCTGGGGTGCAGCACGTGCCGCGGCGAGTGGTCGACGTCCAGCAGGATCGCGTGAAAGCGCCGACCGGGAGTCTCGGGGTCGAACCCGCGCGGGGCCGCACCGGCGCCGTCGTCCGTGCTCCCCGCCGCCATCGCGAAGAAGTCCCCGTGCACCAATCGGCACCGGGGGTCAGACGCGATGGCCTCGCCCAGGGGTACGAGCCCGCGCCGATGCCAGTCGATCACCTCCGCGAGCGCGTCGACGACGATCAGCGAACCCACCCGCGGATCGTCCAGCGCCGTACGGGCCGTGTACCCGAGCCCGAGCCCGCCCACGACGACGTCGAGCTGCCCCTCACCCGACCCGGCCAGACCGAGTCGGGTGAGTTCGACCTCCCCCTTGGTGAAGAGGCTGGACATCAGATACTCGTCACCGAGCTTCACCTCGTAGACGTCCTGGCCCGACACCGGGTCCCGCCGCCTTCGCAGGCTGATCTCGCCCATGGGCGTCGGACGCCAGTCGATCTCCTCGAAACGTGCGCTCATCCTGGGTCCTTCTCTGTCGTTGCGCGCTGCCGCCGGCGGATATGGGGTGCGCCCCAGGAACGTACCCCTGCCGCATGGTTCACCCATGCACCGCCGGCCGGAGGTTCCTCAGGCCGCCGTCAGCGACGCCAGCGCGCGGTCCATCGCGGCGGTGAACTCTTCCGGCGTCAGCGACAGCCGGGCCTTGACGTCCCGGCTCCACTGGTCGGCGAGGACCTCGGTGGAGCCCGCCTCGACGCCGTCGAGCGCCGCGTCTGCCAGGTCCGCAGGCGCGAGCTTGGCCACCGGCCAGCCGGAGGCCATGTCGGTGTCGGCCAGGCCGAGGTGCACCGCCGTCACGAGCGTGCCCTGCTCGGCCAGCTCCAGGCGGACGCCGTTGGTCATGGCCCAGGCGGCGGCCTTGGTCAGGTGGTACGCGTTGGCACCCGCGCCCCCGAACCACGACATCGCGGAGAGGACGTTGACGATCGCGCCCCCGCCGTTCCCGGCGAGCGCCGGCGCGAACTCCCGGATCATTCCCAGGTGGCCGAACATGTTGGTCTCCAGTTCGAGCCGTACCGCGTCCAGCGAACCGGTCACCAGGTCGGTCCCCGTCTGGATCCCCGCGTTGTTGACGAGCAGCGAGACGTCCGGGGCGGCCTCGGCGGCGGCCCTCACGGATGCGGGATCGGCGATGTCGAGGGGCAGCACCTCGACCCCGGGCAGGTCGACGGTCTCCGGACGGCGGGCCGTCGCGTAGACCTTGCGGGCGCCCCGTTCGAGCAGGCGCTGGGCGAAGGCGCGGCCCAGGCCGCGGTTGGCTCCGGTGACGAGGGCGACTGAGTTGTTGATGTCCATGTCCGGTACGCTAAAACCTGACGCTGACGTCAGAGGCAAGCGCCGCCCGCCAGGATCAGGGTGAGAGGGATCACATGACCGTCACAGAGTCCGCGGCCGAGCGGCTGATCCGCATCGGCGAGGTGGCACGGGGTGCCGACGTCTCCGTACGCGCCGTGCGCTACTACGAGCAGCAGGGGCTGCTCGTCGCGGAGCGCAGCCCCTCCGGCCAGCGCCTCTACCGGCAGGACGCCATCTCCCTGGTCCGCTTCTTCCAGCGGATGTACGCCGCCGGCCTGACCAGCCGAAGGATCACGGAACTCCTCCCGTGTTGGGACTCCGGGCACACCGACGCCGAGCAACGCGCCATGCTGCGCGCCGAGCGCGACCGCATCCAGGCCAAGGCCGACGACCTCCAGGCCGCCCTGGACCGCCTCGACGAGGTCATCGCGATCACGGACACGCATCCGTAGGCACGGTCGACGACCGGACGCCGCACCGCGATCTACGGCCGGAGTGCTCGCCCTCAGAACGGCCCCGAACTCACCGCACCACGACCGGCACCGTCACCCTCACCGTCTGGGGTCGGGTCCCGTGGCGCGCCTGGTGCACGTCGCGGTACGAGCCGTCAGCCCGGCGCCGCTGGTACACCAGCGTCAGCCGTGCCGCGCCCTTGCGCAGCCCGCGCAGCGTCACCGTGCCGTCCTCGACGCGTACCGACGCCTGCCCGGCCGGCCGCAGTTCGGCCCGCACCCGATTCCCCGGCGCCGACAGGTCGAACGCGGCGCCCGCGGCACTGCGCACCGCACAGGCGACGTCCACCGTCTCGCCCACGCGCACCGCGGCCGGTCGGGCGGTGAGCGTGAACGGCGCGGTTCCGGTGGGCACGGGTTCGTCGCCGGTGGACTGGTCGATGGTGAGCAGCGGGCGGCCCGCGGCGTCCACGTGGTGGTCGTCGATCCGCAGCCGCTCGGTGTAGACGACTCGGTCGGGCGACGTGGGCGACGTACGGCCGTGGTGCACGTAGTACAGCTCGCGGCCGTCCGGCGATGAGGTCTGACTGCCGTGGCCGGTGGAGTACATCCCGACGTCGGGATTCTGCGAGAGCACCGGGTTGTTCGCGTATTTGCGCCACGGGCCCAGCGGATGCTCCGCGACGGCGTAACCCACCCCGTAGTACTCGTTCTCGAAATTGTTGGCTGAGTACGTCAAGTAGTAGACGCTGCGCCGCTCACCGGCGTGGACGTACGTGTGCCGCCAGGCCGTGGAGCCCTCTTCCCAGCGGCGGTCCTTCTTCGAACCACCCGACGTCTCATGGTCGTTGACGTGTGCGTCCTCCCACGGCTGGGGGTCGGCCGCGTAGGTGAGGACCGGCACGAACCCGTCCCGGCGCCGCGCATCGGATTCGGTCCCCGCGTTGGCGTCGACGTAACGGGGCTCAACGGTTGGCATGGTGGCGCCCTCGGGATCCCGCCACCAACCCGTAGTCAGCTCGACGGCGGCGATATTGGACTCCTCGACGTACTTGCCGAGCCGGGTGTCCCAGACCCAGTTGCGGTAGGCGTTACTGGAGAAGTACAGATAGATCCGCCCTTCGTCGAAGAGCAGGTTCGGGTCGATCATCGGGATGTAGGAGCCCAGCGGCGCGGTGCGCCCCTCCTCCTCGGTGGCCGGCGGGGTGAGCTGGTCGGCTCCCATGATCAGATTGACGTCGTGGTAATCCGGCTTGTACGGGTGGTAGTCGAGCGGCCGGTCGTCGATGTTGCGGAACGGACCATCGGGCGTCCGGGAGACGGCGACCCCGATCGAGCACGGCTCCTCGAAGTCCGCGTAGCCGAAGTACTGTTCGGAAAGCGCGCTGCCCATGCGGGCCGCATAGAACAGGTAGTACAGACCGGTGTCGGAGTGCCGATACACCTCCGGCGCCCAGAACCAGTCCTTGCCCCACTGCTTCGGGTCATCGGCGCGCAACGCACCGCCGGGCAGCCGCTCCCACGTCGACAGGTCGGGCGAGCGGTGCACACCGAAGTAGAAGCCGTCGTCCGAACCGCCCGTGCAGTACGCGTAGTAGTAGCCGCTGGGCTCGTCGAACAGCACGTAGGGGTCGCCGCCCGACGTCGTCGCGTCGTTGACGTACGTGGCGTCGGTGACGGTGGACGCGTGCGCACCACGGGCGGGCCGCCGCTCGGCGGCAACGGCGGCGCCGGGCACGAGCACCGCGGCGGCGAGGGCCAGCGTCCCACCGAGGACGGCACGTCTGGCGGGCGGGAACGAGGGGCTTGCCGGCTCGCGGCTCATGACGGCACCTTCTTCTTCAACGGTACGGCGGACAAACGAGGTTGGGGCCCTCGGTCAGCAGCCGCCACAGTTGTAGAACGTCACGTCCCAGTGGTTTCCCTCGTCCGCGTACACGTTGCCGGACGTGGCCTTGTACTGCGGAGCGCCGTCGCCGCGCAGACCGATGTAGGTGAAGTGGTTCTTGACGTAGCTCGTGACGCAGGTGTTCTTACCGAAGTCCAGCTTGTAGCCGTTCCAGTGCGAGTACGTGCCGCTCGCGTGGCCGGTCTCGGTGCCACCCGTGATGTTGAGCGCGCACCCACTGGCTGTCTTCAGCGTCTGGGCTCCCTGGGCGGTGGCGAGATTGAGCTGGTCGAACGATGTGCACGTGGACACATTCCGGTCGGAACAGCCGCCGGACGACGACCAGGTGATCCCGACCGACCTGAACATCGACGTCGCCGTCGCATGCGAGATCTTCGTGGCGGCGAACGCGTCGGTCGAGTTCGCCAGTACGCCGAACCCGGGGGCGACGAGAGCGCCCGTGGTGAGGGCGAGTGCGGTGAGCGCGGAGCGGATACGCATGGGGAATCGCGGCCCTTCCTGCCAGTGCCTGAACGGGGTGTGACAACTGTGACGCAGGTGGATCGGCACAGATCGTGCCAGGGTCTACGCGCGTGCGGAAGACCCGGCAGCGGGTGGAACTGCCAGTCGGGCCAGGGCGGTTACCCCAAACCTATCGCCCTACGACCGCCACCCCGCCCTCGTCGCCGCCCGGCACGGACCCGATGGTGCCGCAAGCTGTGACGATACTCTTCGCTCGCGGGTTGCAGGTGACCTTCCACAGGTAGACCCTGTCCTGCCCGCCGTCGCCCAGCATCTGCTGCCAGCGCGGGTCTGTCAGATCGGGTACGACGTCCAGTCGCGATTGGGTGACCTCGATGTGGTAGGGGGCTCTGGTGGCGGCAAGTTCCGCGTGTGCGTGCCAGATCAGCGCGTCGCCCGCAGTACTGCCTGCCTGGGGCGGCGACAGCGGCACCTTCCTGCAGCCCGCGGACCGTGAACTGTTCGTCGAACTCCGGGTGTCCGATGCGCAGGTCGTCAGGGCCACCGAAGGCACGCGAGACGCGGCCTGCACGGCGTACGGAGAAGTCGCCGACAGAGTAGGGAAGTTGTGTGGCCCACGCGGCGACGACCATCGGTTTGCCACTGTCGTCGTCGCCCGCTCCAGGGAACGACAAACGGGGCACGGTGGCCTGGAAGGAGCAGGCAGGGCGGCCGAGGTAAGTGCCGTAGCAGTAGTCGGAGGCAAGTCGTTCCGGGGCCCCGCCGGGCGGGAACGGCTCGTCACGCATCAGCCTGGCGATGTCCCCGTTCCGGGGGCGCTCGATGAGCTGCCAGCCGAGCCGCTTCGTGAACTGGTCGTACTTGCCCAGCTCCCCGCGCCGCTTTCGGCGCCGCCAGAGCGAGGAGACGACGCCGAGCAGCACGACGAGGACCGCCGTAACCATGAACTCCTGCACGCTGTCGGACTGCGTCACCCCTCCCCTTGCCCGGCGCCGCTTCGCCCGGCGGGGCCGACGGTACGCAGAATGCCCTGGGAGTCTCAAACGCGCTCGGCGGTCCGTCGTCGATCTAGCCGCGATACGTCTCCAGCAACCGCAACCACACCTCGCTGATCGTCGGATACGCCGGTACCGCGTGCCACAGCCGGTCGATCGGGACCTCGCCCGCGATGGCGATCGTCGCCGAGTGGATGAGTTCGCCGACCGCGGGGCCGACGAACGTGACGCCCAGGAGGATCTCGCGGTCGAGGTCGACCACCATGCGGGCCATGCCGCGGTAGCCGTCGGCGTAAAGGCCGGAGCCCGCCACGTTCGCCATGTCGTAGTCGACCGCGCGGACGCGGTGGCCCGCCGCCTCCGCCTCGGCGAGGGTGAGGCCCGCGCTCGCGGCCTCGGGGTCGGTGAAGACGACCTGGGGGACGGCGGACGTGTCGGCCGTCGCCGCGTGGGCGCCCCAGCGGTCGGTCTCCAGGAGCGGGACGCCCTGCGCGCGGGCCGTGATCGCGGCGCCCGCGATGCGTGACTGGTACTTGCCCTGGTGGGTGAGGAGCGCGCGGTGGTTGGCGTCGCCGACGGCGTAGAGCCACGTGCTGTTCGTGACGCGGAGGCTGTCGTCGACGTCCAGCCAGGAGCCGGGTTTCAGGCCCACCGTCTCCAGGCCGATGTCCTCCGTACGCGGCGCGCGGCCGGTCGCGAAGAGGATTTCGTCGGCTTCGAGTGTCGTGCCGTCGTCGAGGGTCGCCGTGACCGTACCGGCGGGCGAGCGCTCCACCGATGTCACCGAGACGCCCGTGCGGAGCTCCGCGCCCGCCTCCCGCAGTGCGTCGGCCACCAGCTCGCCCGCGAACGGTTCCATGCGCTCCAGCAGGCCGCTCCCGCGCACGAGCACCGTGACCTGCGAGCCGAGTGCCTGCCAGGCCGTGGCCATCTCCGTGGCGACCACGCCGCCGCCGACCACGATGAGGCGGCCCGGCGCCCGGTCCGCGCTCGTGGCCTCCCGGCTGGTCCATGGTTTGACCGCGTCGAGGTCCGGGAGCGGGGGCAGGGCTGCGCGGGTTCCCGTGCACACGGCGACCGCGTGGCGTGCCGTGAGGGTGGTCACCGTGCCGTCCTCGGCGGTGACCGTGACGCTGCGCGGTCCGTCGATGCGGCCGTGGCCGCGGTACAGGTCGATGCCGATGGACTCCAGCCAGCCGACCTGGCCGTCGTCCTTCCAATGTGAGGTGTAGTCGTCGCGGTGCGCGAGGACCGCCGGGGCGTCGAGCGGGCCCCGGACCGCCTGGCGCAGGCCGGGCACCCGGCGTGCGTCGGCGCGGGCGATCACCGGGCGGAGCAGCGCCTTACTGGGCATGCACGCCCAGTACGAGCACTCTCCCCCGACGAGCTCGCTCTCCACGATGGCGGCGCTCAGGCCGCCCGCTCGCGCGCGGTCGGCGACGTTCTCGCCGACAGGTCCGGCTCCGAGCACTACGACGTCGTACGCGATGGCTTCCGTCATGCGCCCCAGTCTCTCAGTGTGGTCCCATGTGTGGGTGCCGAGCACATGGGTACGAGCGCGGAATACGTCCGACATCCGGACGGTTGTGAGCACAGCGGCTTTGCCCCCGACGGCTTCGCCCCGAACCCCGGAAGCAGGAAGAGGGAAAACACCATGAGCAGCACCACCACGGAGCTGACCAAGGACAACTTCGATCAGACGGTTACGGAGAACGAGTTCGTACTGATCGACTTCTGGGCTGACTGGTGCGGGCCTTGCAAGCAGTTCGCCCCGGTCTACGAGGAGACCGCTGAGGCCAATCCGGACCTGGTGTTCGGCAAGGTCGACACCGAGGCGCAGCCGGAGCTTGCCGCCGCTTTCGGGATCCAGTCGATCCCGACGCTGATGATCGTGCGTGACCAGGTCGCCGTCTTCGCGCAGCCGGGCGCGCTGCCGAAGGAGGCGCTCGAGGACGTCATCGGTCAGGCCCGCAAGCTGGACATGGACGAGGTCCGCGCGTCGGTCGCCGAGCAGCAGGCGAAGGCCGAGCAGGAGGGCCAGGGGCAGGGTCAGGAGGGCTGAGACTCCCCCCGTCACTCGACTGTCCGCGAGGCGGTCGCCCAATGGGCGGCCGCCTCGCGGCATGATCATCCCTCAACAGCGGCCGTCAGGTCAGCAGTCGTCAGGCCGATTCGCGCGCCACCAGCGTCACCGCCAGCACCTCGCGCGGTTCCGGTTCCGGTTCCGGTTCCGTGTCCTGGTCGGCGTCCCGAGCCGGGTCCCTGACCAGGCGGTCCACCAGTTCGGCGAGCTCCCGGCCCGAGGGCAGATCGAGCCGCACCGTGCTCAGGCGGGGGCGCAACAGCCGGCCCAGCATCAGGTCGTCGGCGCCCATCACGGCGACGTCGCCGGGGATGTCGACGCCCGCGTCCTGCAACGCGCGCATCAGCAGCATGGCGTACTCGTCGTTGTACGCGAACACGGCGCCGAGCCCCAACCCACTTACCTGTGCGGCGACTTGGGCCGCACCCTGCTCGTCGTACGCGAGCGGCAGCGGCACCGTCTCCGCGCCCGCCCCGCGTACGCCCTCCAGGCGCGGCACCGCGAACGTGTCGAGGCCCGGCTCCCTCGGCATGACCACGCCGATACGCCGGTGGCCACCGGCCAGGAGGTGCGATGCGGCGACGCGGCCGACCTGCCGGTGGTCCGTGAGCAGGGCGTGCGCGCCCTCGACAGGCTCCGGACCGAGCGTGATGACGGCGCGGGCGCCGGAGCGGCGGAGCACGGCGATGCCATCGGGGCCCATGCCGACAGGGCCGAGCACGGCGACGGGACGCAGTTCGGCCCAGGCGCGGGCGGCGGCGTCGCCGCTGAGGCCCACGCCGCCGTACTGCACGACGGTGTAGTCGAGGCGGCTCAGCGCCCACTGCAGTTCGTTGAGGAAAGCGCTGTACAGAGGCCCGATCGGCACGTCAGGGGACGGGACGAGGACGATCCGGGTGTGTCCCGCGCGCAGGCTGCGGGCGGCGGCGTGCGGAACATAGCCGAGTTCCTTCGCGGCCTCGTGGACCCGTCGCCGGGTCGGCTCGCTGATGCGGACCGCGCTCGTGTTGTTGAGGACGTAGCTGACGGTGGCGCGCGAGACCCCGGCGAGGCGCGCGACGTCGGCGCTCGTGGGCAGGGCGCCGGATGTGGGCTTGTGGGGCGCGGACGGCTGGGCGGACTGCTGCTTCGGTATCTGCACCATGACGTACGGCATCCTTGCAGACGCCGCCCAGCGGCCGCCGCTACCCCTGCCCAGCCGGCTGCGGCCACCCCCTGCGCTAGCCCTGCGCCAGGGTCTTCCACAGTTTCGGGTCCTCGAAGTTCAGCGCCCACAGGACCGTGTTGCGTACGCCGTATTTGCGCAGGACGGGGAGGTGTGCGGCGGTGCCGGCGGCGTCCTGGTACCAGACGGTGCGGCGGGTCGCCTTCTTGCCCTTGCCCTCCTTGTACGTGAAGTGGGGGGTGCGGGATTCGGGGTCGAGGGCGTAGCGCGCGCCGACCTTGCGGCGCAGCTCCTCGGCCGACTTCGACGTGACATGCCGGGCGCGCTCCTTGCCGCCGCGGGCGCCGCCCACCTTCCAGTTCCAGCCGTACGCGGGCAGGCCCATCTCCAGCTTGGCGCGCGGGACTTGGGCGGTCGCGAGGGACAGGATCTCGTCGTACCACTGGGGCGAGGCCAGCGGTCCCGGCTTGCCCTCCGCGGAGTGCAGGTTGTACGCCATGATCCGGATGCGGTCGGCGGCGGCACCCAGCCTCTCGTAGTCCCAAATGCGGCCCGTCGAACGGGTCTTGGGCATCACGGTCAGGAAGCACTTCTTATCGGAGGCGTGCAGGCGCGCGCAGAGTTCGGTGGCGAAGGCGGTGTAACCGGCGCGCACCGCACGGTACTTGTCGTCGGGGGCGGTGGCGATCGACTCGTAGTCGATGTCGAGCCCGTCGTAGGAGCGGCTGCGGACGACGTCGAGGAGCGCGTCGATGTGGCGGGTGCGGGATTCGCGGCTGTTCAGGACCTTGGCCAGGGCGCCCGACTTCATCGTTTCCATGACCGTGGGCACGACCTGGATGCCTCGGGCGTGCAGTCCGTTGATGATGCGGCGCTCGCCTGCGCCGGGGTGTCCTACGACGCGGGCCGCGGATTTCGTCTCGTACCAGAAGGGGCTGATGGTGCGGATCTGCGCGGCGTGCTCGAGAGCGTTCTGGTAGGCGGCCTCCTGGTCCCAGTACGGGAGCCATGCCGAGACGGTGCGCGGGGGCGCGGCTTCGGATGCGGCGGGGCCGGAGGGCGCGGCAGCCGTGAGGGCGAGGGTCCCGGCGAGGACGCAGAGGACGGTGCTGTGGCGTCGTTTCATGGGGCGAGCCTGCGGCCCATCCGGCGTACCCGCCGCAGGGATTGGGCCGGTCGGCGTCTAACGTGACCCGCGTGACTGCCTACACGGATGACCAAGCGTACGAACACCCCGGCCGCGGCGGCGCGACGGCCACGGTGGAGGCCGATCCGGCCCGGGTCGGGAAGGTGCGCACCGAGTACGCGCCCGCGCACGACGGCGACCCGGATCCCGGCGAGATCGTGTGGACGTGGGTTCCGTACGAGGAGAACGACGGGCGCGGCAAGGACCGCCCGGTGCTCGTGGTCGCCCGGGAGCCGGGCGGCACGCTGCTGGCGGTTCAGCTGTCCAGCAAGCGGCACGACAGCGACCGCGAGTGGGTGGCGCTCGGCTCGGGCCCCTGGGACAGGGACGGCCGGGATTCGTGGGTGGACCTGGACCGTGTGCTGCGCGTGCACGACAAGGGGATGCGCCGCGAGGCGTGCGCCCTGGACCGCGGCCGGTTCAACACGGTGGTGCTGCGGCTGCGGGAGCGCTACGGCTGGCGCTGATCCGCCGGACTGAAGGCGCGCTCGAACGCGGAGCGGGTGGCCGTGTCCTTCGTGCGGTCGAGGACGGCGAACACGACCTGCTCGAAGTGGTGCGCGAAGCGCCCTTCGAGCAGCGTGCCGAAGGCCTCGGCGACCTGCCCCGGGTCGTTGCGGAACACGCCGCAGCCCCAGGCCCCGAGGACGAGCCTGCGGTACCCCTCGACCGCCGCGACCTCAAGGACGCGCTCGGCGCGCACGGCCAGGGCCGCGGGTATCTCGTGGACCCGCTCGGGGGTTCGCTGCGTGATCACTCCCGCGTTCGGCGCGGGTGACGTCAGGAATCCGGCCTCGAACGGCGCCTCCAGCAGCCGGCCCTGGTCGTCGCGGAACACCGGGACTCCCGGCGTGTGGATGACGCGGTCGCTGTAGAAGGCGTCGCGGTGCTCGCGGTGGTGGGCGTAGAACTCGGGCGCCTCGATCAGGCACGTGTACAGGGCGGAGCAGCGGCAGAGCGCCTCCTCCTGGGCCTGCGCCCCGTTGAGGTAGCCGCCTCCCGGGTTGCGCGCCGAGGCGAAGTTCAGGACGGCGACCGGCTGCGGCCGCTCCCCCGCCATGCGGCGCGCCGCCTCCAGGCTGCTCTCGCCCGTGACCTCGACGTCTGTCCGGTCCACCGGCGGTATCGGTGGCACGGGCACCGGGTCGGGCCCGTACATCCCGGTGCCCGCCCGCGCCCGCGCCACCGCGGCGCCGATCGTCACCACGCGGCCCCCGTCGTCCGCGTACTCCCCCGATTCGACGATCTTCTCCGTGCTCCGCGCGAGCTCGCGCAGTCGCGCGCTCACGCGGTGTCCCCCGTGGTCTCCCCCGTCGTGTTCATGAATCCATCGTGTACGCACAGTGACCGCTCGGGCAACAGGTTTTCTCCGCGTCCGGGGAAGTCTCAGGGAAGCCCCTGAGAAGTCCCGGCAAAGTCTCCGGGTTGTCCAGAGGCACTCTTGTGCGAGCCGCCCGAACCGTCTTGGGTGGAGGGTCTGCGTCGCCCGGAAGGGGCTGATTGTCGGCGCCCGGCCGAATCGACGGGATGGCCCCCACCGGGGACCATGGAGACGTGCGAACCAGGAGGAATCCCCCCATGAGCGAGGGAGACTGTACGGCGCTCGGTGAGCTGGTCACCGAGGCCGAGGCGGAGGCCCTGGTACGGGGCATCTGCTTCAAGACCGGACCACCCCGCAAGGTCGGGGTCGAACTGGAATGGATCGTGCACGAGCCGCGCCCGATGCTGAAGCCGTGGCTCCCCTTACCACCCGAACGACTCGACGCGGCATACGTCGCACTGCGCGCCCTGCCGCTGCGCTCGGCGATCACCGTGGAACCCGGCGGGCAGCTGGAACTCAGTTCGCTCCCCGCCGACTCCCTCCCCGAATGCGTCTCGGCCATGCGGGCCGATCTCAGCGCCGTCCGCACCGTGCTCCGCGGCCACGGACTCGTCCTCTCCGGCCACGGCACCGACCCGTGGCTCCCGCCCCGGCGCGTTCTCCGTCAGCCCCGTTACGACGCCCTGGAGGCATCGCTCGACCGGGCCGGGCCCGCCGGGCGCGCCATGATGTGTTCGTCAGCGTCCGTGCAGGTGTGTCTGGACGCGGGGCACGAGGAGCCGGGTCCGCAGGGGCTCGGCAGGCGCTGGCGGCTCGCGCATCTGCTGGGCGCCGTCCTGGTGGCCGCGTTCGCCAACTCCCCTATGCTGTCCGGCCGTCCGACCGGCTGGCGCTCCACGCGGCAGCTGCTGTGGGAGCGGATCGACGTGGGCCGCTCCGGCGGCGTACCCCTCGATTTCGATCCGCGCGAGGCGTGGACGAGGCACGTGCTCGACGCGCCCGTGATGTGCGTGCGCACCGACGAGGGGCCGTGGCAGGTGCCGGAGGGGCTGACCTTCCGGGAGTGGGCGCGCACGGGCGTGCCCAGGCCGCCGACCCGCTCGGATCTCGACTACCACGTGACCACCCTCTTCCCGCCCGTGCGCCCGCGCGGGCACCTCGAACTGCGCATGATCGACGCGCAGTCCGGCGACGACGGGTGGCTGGTGCCGCTCGCCGTGACCACCGCCCTGTTCGACGATCCGCAGGCCGCCGAGACCGCGTACCGCGCGGTCAAGCCGCTCGCGGAGCGGGCGGGTCCGCTGCCCGCTCCGCACAACCCGTTGTGGCGCGACGCGGCCCGGCTCGGCCTCGCCGATCCCGAGCTGCGCGAGGCCGCCACGGCCTGCTTCACGACGGCGCTGGAGGCGCTGCCGAGGCTCGGCGCGGACCCGGAGACCCGCCAGGCGGTCGCCGACTTCACGCACCGCTATGTCGTCCGCGGCCGCTGCCCCGCCGACGACGTGCTCGAACAGCTCACGCGACAACCCGCCCAGGGGAGGACCGTCCGATCATGACCGCTGAGGAGAACGTCACCACGGACCCGGAGGCGCTCCGCGGCCGCGCCGCGGAGGCCCTCGAGGCCGCCCGGCGCCGCACGACGCTGCTGACGAACTGTGTCGACGAGGGCGAACTCACCTCCCAGCACTCGCCGTTGATGTCGCCGCTCGTCTGGGATCTCGCGCACATCGGGAACCAGGAGGAGCAGTGGCTGCTGCGCGCGGTCGCCGGCCAGGAAGCGATCCGCCCCGAGATCGACCCGCTGTACGACGCCTTCGAGCACCCGCGCTCGGAGCGCCCGAGTCTGCCGCTGCTCGCGCCCGAGGAGGCGCGCGGCTACGCGGCGGACGTCCGCGGCCGGGCCTTCGACGTACTGGAGAAGGCCTCGTTCGAGGCGGTGGGGACGCAGCGTCTGACGCGCTCGGGCTTCGCGTTCGGGATGATCGCCCAGCACGAGCAGCAGCACGACGAGACGATGCTGATCACCCATCAGCTGAGGCTTGGTGGCACGGCACTCACCGCGCCCGATCCCGAGCCCCTGGCGCGTCCGTACGACGGCCCCGCCGAAGTGCTCGTGCCCGGCGGCCCGTTCACCATGGGCACGACGGCCGAGCCGTGGGCCCTGGACAACGAACGGCCCGCGCACACCCGCCTGGTGCCGCCGTTCCACATCGACGCGACGCCGGTGACGAACGCCGCCTACATGGAGTTCGTCGAGGAGGGCGGCTACCGCCAGGAGCGGTGGTGGGCTCCGACCGGCTGCGCGATGGTGCGCGAGCACGACCTTCGGGCGCCGCTGTTCTGGCGCCGCGAGGGCGGGCAGTGGCTGCGCAGGCGGTTCGGGGTGACCGAGCCCGTACCGCCGGACGAGCCGGTGCTCCACGTGAGCTGGTACGAGGCCGACGCCTATGCCCGGTGGGCGGGGCGCCGCCTGCCGAGCGAGGAGGAGTGGGAGAAGGCGGCCCGGCACGACCCGGCCACCGGGCGTTCGATGCGCTACCCCTGGGGCGACGCGGACCCGACGCCGGAGCGCGCCAACCTGGGCCAGCGCCACCTGCGCCCGGCGACCGCGGGCAGCTACCCGCTGGGCGAATCCCCGCTGGGCGTACGGCAGTTGATGGGCGACGTGTGGGAGTGGACGTCGAGCGACTTCCTGCCCTACCCGGGGTTCGTGGCGTATCCGTACCGCGAGTATTCGGAGGTGTTCTTCGGGCCGGACCACAAGGTGCTGCGCGGTGGTTCGTTCGCCGTGGACGCGGTGGCGTGCCGGGGCACGTTCCGCAACTGGGACCTTCCGGTCCGGCGGCAGATCTTCTCCGGGTTCCGCACGGCCCGCGACGCCGAGCCCCAGGAGCGCGCCTGATGTGCCGTCACCTGGCCTACCTGGGGCCGCCCGTACCGCTCGGCGAAGTCGTCGACCGACCGCCGCACAGCCTGTTCCGCCAGTCGTGGGCACCGCGCAGGCAGCGCCACGGGACGGTCAACGCCGATGGTTTCGGGGTGGGTTGGTACGCGGACGGCGACCCGGTGCCCGCCCGCTACCGCCGCGCCGGACCCATCTGGGGCGACGCCGCCTACCAAGATCTGGCCCGCGTCGTCCACTCCGGGGCACTGCTCGCGGCGGTCCGCGACGCGACGCTAGCCGGGGCGGACGGGGAGGCGGCAGCGGCCCCGTACGCTTCGGGACGCTGGCTGTTCAGCCACAACGGGGCGGTGCCGGGCTGGCCGCAGTCCCTGACCTCTCTGGCACCCACCCTGCCGCCGGCGGACCTGCTCTCCATGGAGGCCCGCTGCGACGCGGCATTCCTGTGGGCGCTCGTCCTGCACCGGCTGCGGGCGGGCGACGCCGCGGGGCAGGCGCTCGCCGACACCACCCTGGAGGTCGCCGAGGCCGCGCCCACCGCCCGCCTCAACCTCCTGCTCACCGACGGCGAGACGATCACCGCCACGGCCTGGGGCGACACCCTCTGGTACCGCACGGAGCCGGGCCGCGCCGTCGTCGCCTCCGAGCCCTACGACGACGATCCGCACTGGATCGAGGTCCCCGACCGCACGCTGCTCGCCGCGAGCCGCACCGACGTCCTGTTGACCCCGCTCAAGGAGCCCTCCGCGTGAGCCCGTACCGCATGACCCGCACCCTGCCCGAGGACGCCACCGACGCAGCGCTCCGGTCCGACGTCCTGCACGGCCTGACCCAGACGCCGAAGACCCTCCCGCCCAAGTGGTTCTACGACGCGCGCGGCAGCGAACTCTTCGACGAGATCACCCAGTTGCCCGAGTACTACCCGACCCGCGCCGAGCGCGAGATCCTCATCACGCGCGCCCACGAGATCGCGGCGGCGACGGGTGCGCGCACACTCGTCGAGCTGGGCTCCGGCTCGTCCGACAAGACGCGCCACCTCCTCGACGCGCTCACCGACCTCACGACTTACGTACCCGTGGACGTGAGCGACAGCGCGCTGCGCGGCGCGGCGGACACGCTCCTCGCCGAGCGGCCCGCGCTCGACATCCACGCCATGGTCGCCGACTTCACGGCCGCGTTCGACCTGCCGGAGACTCCGGGGCCGCGCCTGGTGGCCTTCCTCGGCGGCACGATCGGCAACCTGCTGCCCAAGGAACGGGCCGCTTTCCTGACGGCGGTGCGGGGCCTGTTGGCCCCGGGCGACTTCTTCCTGCTCGGCACGGACCTGGTGAAGGACGAGGCGACGCTGGTGGCGGCGTACGACGACGCGTCGGGTGTCACGGCCGCGTTCAACAAGAACGTGCTGACCGTGATGGCTCGCGAGCTGGGCGCCGACTTCCACCCCGACGCGTTCGAGCACGTCGCCCTGTGGAACGCCGACTGCGAGTGGATCGAGATGCGGCTGCGCTCCACCACGGCGCAGACGGTGAAGATCCCGGCCCTCGACCTGGAAGTCGACTTCGCGGCGGACGAGGAGGTGCGCACAGAGGTCTCGGCGAAATTCCGCCAGGAGGGCGTGAAGGCGGAACTGCACGAGGTCGGGCTGGAGTTGGGGCACTGGTGGACGGATGCGGAGGGAAGGTTCGCCCTGTCGCTGAGCAGGGCGTCGGCGCACAAGGCCTAATTGCGCTCGTCGAGCCGATCCGTGATCTCGCGGGAGGCGCGCTCCGCCTCCGTGGACGGGTCGCCGCCGGCGAGGACCTTGGACATGTACTCCTTGATGGGATTGTCGCCGGCCTCCACGTTCGGCCACAGCGGTGAGCGGGGCGTCGCCTTGCCGTGGGCGGCGCCGACGGCCATCGCGGCCACGCCCGGCTCACCGGCGACCGCGTCGGCGAGGGTGGCCTTGTTCGGCACGTAGTTCATGGTGCGGGCCAGTTCGGTGTTCCACTTCTCGCCGGCCAGCGCCTTCACGACCTCGACGGCGCCGTCCCGGTCGTCGGTGTTCGCCGGCACGACCAGGTCGGAACCGCCGGTGAACACCGTGCCCGGCCTGCTCGACGTCTTGCCGGGGATCGGGAAGTAACCCAGCTTGCCCTTCAGTTCCGGGTTCTTCTGGAGGATGCGCTGGGCGGCGCCCGGCACGGAGATGATCTGCGCGATGTCACCGCGGGCGAACTGCTCGGCCTGGGGCGGGTGTTCCTCGTCGGCGTCCTTGGGTCCCCCGCCGAGCGCCTGGAGTTGCCGGTAGAAGGCCATGCCGCGCAGCGCGGCGGGCGTGGCCAGGGTGCCGGACCAGACGCCCGAGGACTCCTTGGCGAGGTGGCCGCCCTCGTCCCAGATGAACCCGGAGAGCGTGTACCAGTCCTGGCCCGCGAGGTAGATGCCCTGGGTGTCGGCGGAGTTCAACTTCCTTGTCGCGTCCAGCCATTGGGCGCGCGTGGTGGGCGGGTCGTCGATGCCCGCCTGCCGGAAGAGGTCCTTGTTGTAGATGACGACGCGGTTGGCCGCGTACCAGGGGATGCCGTACTGCCGGGAGGCGTCGACGCCAGGTTCGGCGAGGCCGGGCAGCCAGTCGTCCATGCCGAGGTCGCGCGCGGACTCCAGGGAGAGGTCGAGCAGGCCGTCCTCCTCGACGTACTGCGGGACCTGGGTGTTGCCGACCTCGATGACGTCGGGCGCGCCGGACTCGCCGCTCCCCTCGTCGAGTGCCTTGGTGACCTTGGCGCCGATCCCGGTCCAGTCCTGGATGCGGATGTCGAGCGTGATGCCGCCGTGCCCGGCCTCGAAGTCCTCCGTGAAGCGTTTGAGGAAGTCCTCCGACGCGCTGCCCCGCATCAGCCACACGGTGACCGCCTCCTCCCCCTCCCCCGTGCCCGGCAGGACGCCGCATCCGGTGAGGAGTACGCCGGTGGCGAGGAGGGATCCGTAAGTCAGGGCAAGGCGGCGGGAGTTCACGTGGGTCACTTTCTGCCTGCGGACAGGGAAGTTCGGCCCGACGTGGGGGAAGAGCACACGGCTCATACGGGTGTTCAGGGAGTTTGGTATAGACCAACGGAAGGGTCAAGGGGTGTGTCACGGACTCCGCAGCGCCCGCCGCCCTCGACCCTCCCTTCATGAAGTGCCCGGGGTCAGGCGACCGGCCTGGCCAGGCAGGTCGCGAGCCGCTTCTCGGCCGTGCCCAGCAGCTTCTTGGCGCGGGCGCGCTCGGCGAGCAGCTGCGGGTCGACCTCGACGCCGTTCAGCGCCGCGGACGCCGCGCGCGCCTCCTCACGTGCCTGCGCGAGCTCCCGCTCGGCGGTGTCGCGGTCCTGGACGGCCTTCAGGTAGTCGGCGCTGTTGGGGTCGAATCCGTCCTCGCGCTCCAGCTCCCGCACCCAGTCGCGCGCTTCGGTGTACACCGTGGACCGGTACTCCACCGCGCCGTGCGCCGAGTCGTAGTCGTGCTCCAGCGCTTCGATCCGCGCCTCCACCGGAGTGATCCGGGCGTCAAGACCGTCGACCGTGTCCTGGTGTCGGTTGACGGTCGCCTGGTAGCGGTGGCACGGAGCCGGTTCGGCCGTCGCCGCGATGGCCTGTGCGGCGCCGGTGGCCCCGAAGGCCATCACGGTCAGGGTGGTCAGGACGGCGGCACGGGTGAGTCGGCGGTGCATCAAGATGAGCCTCTTTCACGGACGCGCGCGCGGGCGGGCCGCGCGCGAAGAATTGGTTCGACCGAGACCATGAATGACCGGGCGCCCGGGTCGGCTACGCGAAGTGAGCGGCGATGTCATACGGATGGCGGGCCACGCCGCGCTGGGGCACGGTGGAAGCATGTCGAACCACACGTATCGCGTCACCGAGATCGTCGGCACTTCTCACGAAGGCGTGGACGAGGCGGTCCGTAATGGGATCGCGCGTGCCTCGCAGACCGTGCGCAACCTCGACTGGTTCGAGGTCACGCAGGTCCGGGGGCAGATCGTCGACGGCCAGGTCGAGCACTGGCAGGTCGGCCTGAAGGTCGGTTTCCGCATGGAGGACGACGAATCCTGAGCCTCCACGGGTCGGCCCCGGGGATCCCTGGGGCGCCACGGCGTTGAACCAAGGTGTGAGCACCGTGATCGAATCGACCCGCTTCTCCGTCCTGGACCGCTCCCGCACCCGCACGGGCCACTCGGACCAGGACGCGCTGCGCGACACCGTCGCCCTGGCCCAGGACCTGGAGCGGCTCGGCTACCACCGGCTGTGGGTCTCGGAGCACCACGGTGTGCCGGGCGTCGCCGGTTCCGCGCCGACGGTGCTCGCGGCGGCCATCGCCGCGGCGACGCGCACCATCCGCGTCGGCACCGGCGGCGTGATGCTGCCCAACCACCAGCCACTGGTGGTGGCCGAGCAGTTCGGGGTCCTGGAGTCGCTCTTCCCCGGCCGCATCGACATGGGGCTCGGCCGCTCGGTCGGCTTCACGGGCGGGGTCCGCAAGGCGCTCGGCCGGGACAAGGACGATGCCGACGACTTCGCGGAACAGCTCGACGAACTCCTGGCGTTCTTCACCGGGACCTCGTCCACGGGCGTGCACGCCCGCCCCTCCGAGGGCCTGGCCGTCCCGCCGTTCGTCCTCGCGATGGGCGAGGGCGCCTCGATCGCCGCCCGCGCCGGTCTGCCGATGGTGATCGGCGACTTCCGCGCCCGCGAGAAGATGCTGCGCGGCATCGACCGCTACCGCGCCGATTTCCGCCCCTCCCCCTGGGCCGCCGAGCCGTACGTCCTGATCTCGGGAACCGTCGCCGTGGCGGGCAGCCGGCCTGAGGCGCACCGCATCCTCGCCCCGGAGGCCTGGTCGATGGCGCACTCGCGTACGCACGGCACGTTCCCACCACTGCCGCCCGTCGAACGCATCGCGGGTTTCGAGATGACCGAGAAGGAGCGGGAGCTGTACGAGTCCGGGCTGCTCGGCCACATCGTGGGCACGGAGCAGCAGGTCACCGACGAGCTGGAGATGGTGATCAAGGAGAGCGGGGCGCAGGAGGTGCTGGTGACGACCAGTACGTACGACCGTGAGGCCCTGCTGGAGTCGTTCCGCCGCCTGGCCAGGATCGCGCGCCTGACACCCCGCTGATACGTCAATCGAGCCCGAGGCCGCGCAGCAGCATCGGCAGCGACGCGTGCAGTTCGCGCTGCCAGTACGGCCAGGTGTGGGTGCCGGGGCCGTAGAAGTTGGTGGTGAGGTGTCTGGCTCCCGCCTTCTTCAGCCGGTCGGCGAGGGCGTGGTTCTGCCGGTTGAAGTCGGCCTCCAGGGCGTTGGTGGTGCCCGGCGGGTCCAGGGGGCCCGCGGTGCCGTCGCCGCAGGAGAGGTACAGGGGCAGCGACTTGAGGCGCTTGGCCAGGTAGTACGGGTCGTGGGCGGCCCAGATGTCCCGCTGCGCGACCGGGTCGCCCCAGACGCGCCGGGGATCGTTGCCCTGGTCGGCGAAGAAGCCCATGATCCGGCCCGTCGACTCGTCGTTCAGGAGTGGGTGTGCGGAGCCGGAGTAGGCAGCGGCCGCCTTGAACATTCCCGGGTGCCGGGCCGCGTACAGGAGCGCGCCCTGGCCGCCCATCGAGAGGCCCGCGACGACGCGGCGGGAGCCCGCGCCCCAGTCGCTCTCCAGGAGGCGGCGCAGGTCGCGGGTGTGGAAGGTGTCCCAGGCCGGGTCGCCGCCCTTGCCGTGGTTCCACCAGTCGCTGTACCAGCCGTTCCGGCCCGCCTCGGGCATCACGACGAGGACGTCGCGCAGGCCCTCGACGGAGGCGACGTCCGTCTGGTTCGTCCAGGACGTGTAGTCGCCGCAGCAGCCGTGCAGCAGCCACAGGGTGGGCCAGTGTTTGGTGCGGTCGCCGGGCTTCCAGCCGTCCGGCGTGAGCAGGCGGACCTTGACCGTGCGGCCGCCCAGGGCCGATGCGCGTACGGAGAGGTCCACCTGGCGGTCGGCGACCCGGGTGACGTCGACGACCTCGGCGGCGGGTCGGGCACGTGCGGCGGCGACCGCGGACGGGGCCGAGCTCAGCATGAGCAGCAGGGTGGCGAGGACGAGTAGCAGGCGTCTGGTGCGGAGGGTCAGGGCGGCGGTCACGGCGGCTCCCTCGAATCGGCCGGTTCGCATCGTCCGGCGCTTGCGTCAGTGTGTGCGGGGAAGCACCAGCAGGCCATCTCCAACAGGGCGTTCGCCGGACGCGTCCGACGGGTCGTTGATCACCTGGTCGTCGACGACCATCGTGGTCGATCCGCCGCCGTCGAGGTTGATGGCGTCCCGCAGACCGAGGGCCTTGGCGACGTCGGCGCTCTCGTTGATGCTCAGGCCGAGGGAGCCGGTGCCACGACCGTCGGCGGTGATGAGCACGGTGCGGCCTGCGGCATCCGTGCCCGCGAGGGTGCGCGGGTTCCGCTTGTGCACCCAGCCGTAGTAGAAGCTCGGGTTGCCGGGCTGCACCATGCCGTCGGTGGCCGGGGTGACGTGGCGGCGGCCGTCGCGGACGAGTTCGGGGCCACCGTTGAGGATGCTGGTCGAGCGGGAGGCGGTGAAGGGCCGACCCTTGATGTCCTTCAACCCGCCCTGGATGCGCAGCGGTTGGCCGACCTTGGCGAGGGCCGTCAGTCTCGCCGCGTACGCGCCCGTGGCCTGGACGCTGCGGCCTCCGGCGGGCAGTGCGCCGCCGCGCGGCGAGCGCACCTCGACGACGTGGCCGGTCCGGTCCAGGACGGCTTCGACGCCGTCGCCCTTCGGGGTCTGCTTACCGAACTCCGGGGTGAACGCGACGAGTTCGTCGGGGTCGGTGCAGGTGGTGTCGTGCAGCGGCCGGGCGGTCGGGGTGTCGTCGGCGGTGCCGCCGCAGTTGCGGATCAGGCCGGGGACGCGGTCGATGCCGTCGAGCGGCAGCTCCGTCCCGTCGACGCGGACGCTCCCCCGCCAGGTGAACCGCCCCACCTCGGTGCCGCGCGCCGAGTCGTGGACGACGAGGCCGGGCCGGCCGTTCACCGCCTCGCTCAGCAGGCGGCCGTTGTAGACGCCGGCGCCGGCCGGGTCGCCGGGGGCGCCCGCCTTGGGGTCGAGGACGAAGAAACCCGCGTTGACCCCGGCCGTCGCGCCCTCTGCGGCGGCCAGCGCGCTGGTGGTCTCGCGGTTCTCCAGGTCCGGTCCGTACGTGGCCTTGAGATCTCCGTCGAACCGCTTCGGGTCGATGGTGAGGACGTCGAAGCGCCAGGGGCCGCGGTCCCCCGCGTTCCCGTCCCAGCCGGTGTACCAGGCGGCTCCGGTGTGTCCGGCGGCGCGCAGGCGGGTGCGTTCGGCGGTGGCGGCGGCCTCGGTCGGGAACGTGCCGACGCGGACCCGCCAGCCGAGGGTGCCGCCCGCGTAGTCGGCGGTCGCCGCAGTGGTGACCTTCTCCGAACGGGCATCGAAGCCGTCCGTACGCAGGTCGGAGGCGAGTTCGGCGGCGCTGGCCTCGTCGTTCAGGGCGGTCGGCGGCGCGTCCGGGTCGGGCGAGCCCGCGCCGCCCGGTATGGACACCTCCACGGTCCACGCCATGGCGGGAGCGTCCGCGCCGCGCACGATCCGGGTGAGCGTCACGCCCGGCTGCAACGTGCGCGTCGTCCGCGTCTCGGACAGGTCGGCGGCGCCGAGCGGCAGGCCGCCGTGCCGAGGCACGGACGGGGCCGGTGACGGCGAGGCCGGTGCGGGTGCCGCACCCACGAGGGCGAGAGCGCACAACACCGCGCTCACGCCGAACAGTCTGCCGTTCACGAACCCCCCACTGCTCGAAGGACGACCTCCGTAACGGTGCGTGAGCCCATGACCACCAGTCAAGGCGTGTGCACATCATTCATCGGACGTTCTCCGTGCCGCCGCCGCGGCGACGTGGGTGGATCATGGAGTACGACACCGTGCCCACAGAGCCGTCCGTACGACCGGGAGCCCGCCCCATGCACCACCCCACCTCGCCCTACCCCCGCCACGACGGTCTCGTGCGGGTGCGCGGCGCCCGCGAGCACAACCTCCAGGGCGTCGACGTGGACATCCCGCGGGACGTGCTCGCGGTCTTCACGGGGGTGTCGGGATCGGGCAAGTCCTCGCTCGCCTTCGGCACGATCTACGCGGAGGCGCAGCGCCGCTACTTCGAGTCGGTCGCCCCGTACGCGCGCCGGTTGATCCACCAGGTCGGCGCGCCGAAGGTCGGCGAGATCAGCGGGCTGCCGCCCGCGGTGTCACTTCAGCAGAGCCGTTCGGCGCCGACCTCCCGCTCCTCGGTCGGCACGGTGACGACATTGTCGAACTCGCTGCGGATGCTGTTCTCGCGGGCCGGTACGTACCCGGCGGGCGCCGAGCGCCTCGATTCCGACGCGTTCTCCTCCAATACGGCCGCCGGGGCGTGCCCTTCGTGTCACGGACTCGGTCAAGTGCACCGCACCACCGAGGAGTTGCTGGTCCCGGCCCCCTCGCTGTCGATCCGCGAGGGGGCCATCGCGGCGTGGCCGGGGGCCTGGCAGGGCAAGAACCTGCGCGACGTCCTCGACGCGCTCGGGTACGACGTCGACCGGCCCTGGCGGGAGCTTGACCGGGCGGACCGGGAGTGGATCCTGTTCACGGACGAGCAGCCGGTGGTGACTGTGCACCCGGTGCGGGACGCGGGCCGCATCCACCGCCCGTACCAGGGCACGTACATGAGCGCGAACCGGTACGTACTCAAGACCTTCTCCGACTCCAAGAGCCAGTCGCTGCGCGCGAAGGCGGAGCGCTTCCTGGAGAGCACGCCGTGCCCGGTCTGCGGCGGCGCCCGGCTGCGCGCGGAGGCGCTGGCCGTCACCTTCGCGGGCCGTACGATCGCGGAGCTCGCCGGTGTGCCGCTCGCGGACCTCGCCGACCTCCTGTCCACCGAGGGCGACACGTCCGAGACGGCGCGCGTGCTCACCGAGGATCTGCGGGCCCGCATCGCCACGGTCACGGAGCTCGGCCTCGGCTACCTCAGCCTCGACCGGTCGACTCCCACCCTGTCGGCCGGTGAGCTCCAACGGCTGCGCCTGGCAACCCAGTTGAGGTCGGGACTCTTCGGAGTCGTCTACGTCCTCGACGAACCGTCGGCCGGACTCCACCCGGCCGACACCGAGTCCCTGCTCACCGTCCTGGACCGGCTGAAGGCGTCCGGCAACTCCGTGTTCGTGGTCGAGCACCACCTGGATGTGATGCGGCACGCCGACTGGCTGGTCGATGTCGGCCCGCAGGCAGGCGAGCACGGCGGCAAGGTGCTGCACAGCGGCGCGGTGGACGGGCTGCGCGAGGTCGCCGAGTCGGCGACGGCCCGCTACCTCTTCGACGACGGACCCGCCGTCGAGCGCCAAGTCCGCACGCCCACCGGCTGGTTGAAGTTGGGTCCGATCACCCGGCACAACCTGCGCGAGGTCACCGCCGCGTTCCCCCTGGGCGCGTTCACCGCCGTCACGGGGGTCTCCGGGTCCGGGAAGTCGACGCTGATCGGCGAGATCACCGAGGAACTGGAGGGTGTCGGACGGCTCGTGGTCGTCGACCAGAAACCGATCGGGCGCACCCCGCGCTCCAACCTGGCCACATACACGGGCCTGTTCGACGTCGTCCGCAAGGTGTTCGCGGCCACCGACGAGGCGAAGGCGCGCGGATACGGCGTCGGCCGCTTCTCGTTCAATGTCACCGGCGGGCGCTGCGAGACATGTCAGGGCGAGGGCTTCGTCAGCGTCGAGCTGCTGTTCCTGCCGAGTACGTACACACCCTGCCCGGACTGCGCGGGCGCCCGCTACAACCCCGAGACGCTCCAGGTCAGCTACCGGGGCCGGAACATCGCCGAGGTACTCGATCTGACGGTGGAGTCGGCGGCGGAGTTCTTCGAGGCGGCGGACGACGAGACGGCGCGGCCCGTGCTGCGCAGCCTGCGCACGCTCCTCGACGTCGGCCTCGGCTATCTGCGGCTCGGGCAGCCGGCCACCGAACTCTCGGGCGGCGAGGCCCAACGCATCAAGCTGGCCAGCGAGTTGCAGCGAGTGCGGCGCGGCCACACCCTGTACCTCCTAGACGAGCCGACAACCGGCCTGCACCCGGCCGACGTGGAGGTGCTGATGCGACAGCTGAACGGCCTCGTCGACGCGGGGCACTCCGTGGTCGTCGTCGAGCACGACATGGCGGTGGTCGCCGGGGCGGACTGGGTGATCGACATGGGACCCGGCGGCGGGGCCGAGGGCGGGCAGGTCGTGGTCGCGGGACCGCCCGCCGTCGTGGCCGCCGATGCCGCGAGCCGGACCGGGGTCTACCTGCGGCGCGTGTTGGGGTCCTGAGGGCTCGTGGCTGCCCGTGGTCGGTGCGGGGAGATGTGGTTGGCGACCACCAGCAGGTGGTCGCAGTGGGCGTCGAACGTGTCGACGTCGAGTCCGGGGTGCGGGGTGTCGAGGCGGGCGCCCATTTCCAGGGCGAAGACATCGTGGCGCAGCCGTGGGGCGGCGCGGACGTCGGGGGGATGCCAGGGGTGGCCCTCCCCGGACGCCCGGCGTGTACCGGAAAACGATGACGGGACCGGGGGTTGAGCACCACATCCGGTCCCGCCCACCCCGCGCTCTTCGCGGGACGATCATTGAAGGGTCAGCGGCTGACCTTGCGGTTCGCGCGCAGCCACTCCTTGTTCATGCTGGTGATGGAGAACAGCGGGATGCCCTTCGGGCAGGCCGTCGCACACTCGCCCGCGAGGGTGCAGCCGCCGAAGCCCTCCTCGTCCATCTGCCCCACCATGTCGAGGACGCGGGTCTCGCGCTCGGGCGCGCCCTGCGGCAGCACGTTGAGGTGGTTGATCTTCGCCGAGGTGAACAGCATCGCCGCGCCGTTGGGGCAGGCCGCGACGCAGGCGCCGCAGCCGATGCACTCGGCGTGCTCGAAGGAGAAGTCCGCGTCGGGCTTGGGAACGGGTACGGAGTGCGCCTCGGGGGCGGCGCCCGTCGGGGCCGTGATGTAGCCGCCGGCCTGGATGATCCGGTCGAAGGCCGAGCGGTCCACGACCAGGTCCTTCACGACCGGGAAAGCGGAGGCGCGCCACGGCTCGATGTCGATCGTGTCGCCGTCCTTGAAGGACCGCATGTGCAGCTGACAGGTGGTGGTGCGCTCCGGGCCGTGCGCGTCGCCGTTGATGACGAGCGAGCAGGCGCCGCAGATGCCCTCGCGGCAGTCGTGGTCGAAGGCGACCGGGTCGTCTCCCTTGAGGATGAGTTCCTCGTTGAGGGTGTCCAGCATTTCGAGGAAGGACATGTCCTGGGAGATGCCGTCCACCTCGTACGTGGACATGGTGCCTTCGGCGTCGGCGTTCTTCTGGCGCCAGACGCGCAGGGTGAGCTTCATGCGTAGCTCCGCTGAGTGGGGTGGACGTACTCGAAGACGAGGTCTTCCTTGTGCAGGGTGGGGGCTTCTCCGGTGCCGGTGAACTCCCAGGCCGCCGCGTAGGAGAACTCCTCGTCGACGCGCGCGGCCTCGCCGTCGGGGGTCTGCGACTCCTCGCGGAAGTGGCCGCCGCAGGACTCGGCGCGGTGCAGCGCGTCGAGGCACATCAGCTCGGCGAGCTCGATGTAGTCGATGATGCGGTTGGCCTTCTCCAGGGACTGGTTGAACTCCTCGCCGACGCCGGGCACCTTGATGCGCCTCCAGAACTCCTCGCGGATCTGCGGGATCCGGTCGAGGGCCTTGCGCAGGCCCGCGTCGGTGCGGGCCATGCCGCAGAACTCCCACATGAGCTCGCCGAGTTCACGGTGGAAGGAGTCCGGCGTGCGGTCCCCGTCGACGGCGAGCAGCTTGGCGAGCCGCTCCTCGGTCTCGCGCACGACCTCGACGGTGGCGGGGTGCTCGGCGTTCACCTCGTCGGTGTGCGGGTGCTTGGCGAGGTAGTCGTTGATGGTGGCCGGGAGGACGAAGTAGCCGTCCGCGAGGCCCTGCATCAGCGCGGAGGCGCCGAGCCGGTTGGCGCCGTGGTCGGAGAAGTTGGCCTCGCCGACGGCGAAGAGGCCGGGGATGGTGGTCTGCAGGTCGTAGTCGACCCAGAGTCCGCCCATCGTGTAGTGCACGGCGGGGTAGATGCGCATCGGCGTCTTGTACGGGTCCTCGTCGGTGATCCGCGCGTACATGTCGAAGAGGTTGCCGTACTTGGCCTCGACGGCCTTCCTGCCCATCCGCTTGATGGCATCGGCGAAGTCGAGGTACACACCCTGCCCGCCGGGGCCCACTCCCCTGCCCTCGTCGCACACGTTCTTCGCGGCGCGCGAGGCGATGTCACGGGGCACGAGGTTGCCGAACGCCGGGTAGATGCGCTCCAGGTAGTAGTCGCGCTCGTCCTCGGGGATCTTGTTCGCCGGGCGGTCGTCGCCCTTCGCCTTCGGCACCCAGATACGGCCGTCGTTGCGCAGCGACTCCGACATCAGGGTCAGCTTGGACTGGTGGTCGCCGGTGCGCGGGATGCACGTCGGGTGGATCTGCGTGAAGCACGGGTTGGCGAAGTAGGCGCCGCGCCGGTGGGCGCGCCAGATCGCCGTCGCGTTGGAGTTCATGGCGTTCGTCGACAGGTAGAAGACGTTGCCGTAGCCGCCGGAGGCGAGCACCACGGCGTCCGCGAAGTGCGTCTCGATCTTGCCGGTGATCAGGTCACGGGCGACGATGCCGCGCGCCTTGCCGTCGACGATGACGAGGTCGAGCATCTCGGTGCGCGGGTGCAACTCGATGTTCCCGGCGGCCACTTGGCGGCTCAGCGCCTGGTAAGCGCCGAGGAGGAGCTGCTGGCCCGTCTGGCCGCGGGCGTAGAACGTACGGGACACCTGAACGCCGCCGAAGGAGCGGGTGTCGAGGAGACCGCCGTACTCGCGGGCGAACGGCACACCCTGCGCGACACACTGGTCGATGATCTCGACGGAGATCTGCGCGAGGCGGTGCACGTTCGACTCGCGGGCGCGGAAGTCGCCGCCCTTGACGGTGTCGTAGAAGAGGCGGTGCACTGAGTCGCCGTCGTTGCGGTAGTTCTTCGCGGCGTTGATACCGCCCTGCGCGGCGATCGAGTGGGCGCGGCGCGGCGAGTCCTGGTAGCAGAACTGGACGACGTGGTAGCCCTGTTCGGCCAGCGTGGCGCCGGCGGAGCCGCCGGCGAGACCTGTGCCGACGACGATGACGGTGTGCTTGCGGCGGTTGGCCGGGTTGACCAGCTTGGCCTCGAAGCGGCGGGTGTCCCAGCGCTCATTGACCGGGCCGGCCGGGGCCTTGGTGTCGACGACCGGTTCGCCGGTGGTGTATTCCGCGTACGTAGACATCTTCCTCAGCTCACCAATCCGGTCATGACGCCCACGGGCACGGCGATGAAGCCGAGCGTGAGCAGTACGGCGAGTACGTTGCCGACGGCTTTCAGGACGCGGTCCCGGGTCCGGCTGCCGACGCCGAGGGTCTGCGCGGCGCTCCAGAACCCGTGCTGGATGTGGAGGCCGAGGGCGAGCATCGCGACGATGTAGATGACGCTGCTGTACCAGGTCGAGAACGTGTCGATGATGTTCTGGTACGGGTGCAGGTGCTCGTAGCCGCCGGGGTGCACCGTGCCGGTCGTCAGGTCGAGGATGTGCCAGACGATGAACAGGCCGAGGATGATGCCGCCCCAGCGCATGGTGCGCGTGGCGTAGTCGGAGCGCGGCTTCTTGTGCGCGTACTTGCTGGGGCGCGCCTTGTTCCCGCGGCGGCTCAGTTGGTACGCGGAGGTGGCGTGCGCGACGACGGCGACGACCAGCACCACTCGGGCGATCCACAGGCCCCACTCGTAGTGCAGGACGGGCCCGCCCATGGTGCGCAGCCAGGAGGCGTAGTGGTTGATCTCGTCGGGGCCGAAGAAGATCTTGAGGTTCCCGATCATGTGCGCGACCAGGTAGAGCAGCATGACGAGGCCGCTCACCGCCATCACGGTCTTCTTGCCGACGGAGCTGTCCCAGATCGTACGGGGCATGGACGGCCGTCGGTCCGTCCGCGTTGCCAGAGCCATGGGTCAAGACGCTAGAGCCCAAAGGCCCGATCGGTCCAAGACATGGTGCGCCTCATTTCGATAGTCAGTCTCTATCGAAGGGTTATGGTGGCCGATATGCAGTTCCAGCAGCTTCAGTACTTCGTCGCGGTCGCGGAGACCCGGCACTTCACCCGCGCCGCCGAACTGGTGCATGTCGCCCAGCCTTCGCTGTCCCAGCAGATCCGGACGCTCGAGCGGGAGCTGGGGGTCGATCTCTTCCTGCGGGCCCGGGGCAACATCTCGCTGACGGATGCGGGCGAGGCGCTGCTCCCGCTGGCGCGGCGCATCCTCGCCGACGCGGACACGGCGCGGCACGAGGTGCAGGAGCTGGCGCAGCTCAAGCGGGGGCGGGTGCGGCTCGGGGCCACTCCGTCGCTGTGCACGGGGCTGCTGCCGGACGTGCTGCGGTCCTTCCACGACCGGTACCCGGGGATCCAGCTGATGATCGAGGAGGGCGGCTCCCACGACCTCGTACGGGAACTCGCGCGCGGCGCCCTCGACCTCGCGCTCGTCGTGCTCCCGCTGCCGGCGCCCGCGCCCGCCCTGACGACGGTGGAGCTGCTGCGCGAGGAGTTGGTGGTGGTGTCTTCCAAGGACTCGCCCGCGCCGGGGCGGGGCGGGCGGAGGTCCCTGCGGATCTCCGACCTGGAGGGCGAGCGGCTCGTCATGTTCCGGCACGGGTACGACCTGCGGGAGCTGACCGTCGCGGCGTGCCGGGGTGAGGGGTTCGAGCCGGACTTCGCGGTGGAGGGCGGTGAGATGGACGCGGTGCTGGGGTTTGTGCGGGCGGGGCTCGGGGTGGCGGTGGTGCCGTGGATGGTGGCGCATCGGGGCGGGGCGGATCTGCGGGTCACCCCGCTGGCCAAGCCGGGGCTCCACCGCACGATCGCGCTCGCACACCGCTCGGACGTGGCGCCACCACGCGCTGCGCGTGAGCTTCAGCGGATACTTTTTGAGAGGCCGGCCTGAAGGTTCACGCCCCCCCGGCGCGCGGTTTCGGGGCTCTGCCCCGGACCCCGCGCCTCAATCGCCGGCGGGGCTTGATGTGTCCCGCCGGCGGAGCTTGAAGCGCTCAGCCCGTCGCGTCCGCCAGGGCCAGGTCGTGGAGGCGGTCCGGGGGGCCGGGGCGGGCGTAGTACCAGCCTTGGGCGGTGTCGCAGGCGAGGTGGCGGAGTTGCTCGGCCTGTGCGCCGGTCTCCACGCCCTCGACGGTGACCGACAGGCCGAGGCTGTGGGCGAGCGAGACGATGCCCTCGACGATCTTCAGGTCGACGGGGTCCGCGGGGAACTGCTGCATGCCCTGTGTGAACGAGCGGTCCAGTTTGAGGACGTTCACGGGCAGGCGGCGCAGGTTGGCCAGGTTCGAGTAGCCGGTGCCGAAGTCGTCGAGGGCTATGTCGACGCCCATTTCGGAGAGGCGTCGCAGGGGCTTGAGGAGGTCGTCGTCCGCGCCGATCAGGGCCGACTCCGTGACCTCCAGGCACAGCGCGTCCGGTTCGAGGCCGAAGCGCTCCAGGATGTCGACGGTGTCCGCCACCAGACCGGGGTGGGTGAGCTGCATCGGGGACAGGTTGACGTTGATGCGGAACGGGCCCGCCTCCTGGTACCGGTCCTGCCAGATCCGCGCCTGCCGGACCGATTCCTCCAGGACCCAGCGGCCGAGCGGCACGATCAGACCGGTGTGCTCGGCGAGCGGGATGAAGCGGTCGGGGCCGAGCACGCCGTGCTGCGGGTGCAGCCAGCGGACCAGGGCCTCGGCGCCGCGCACACTGCCGTCGCCGAGGTGCACCAGGGGCTGGTACTCGATGAAGAACTCGCCGCGGTCCAGGGCGGCGGGCAGCGCCGTCGTCAGGCCGTGCCGGGTGATGGCGCGGGCGTCGGCCTCGGGGTCGGCCAGCTCGTAGCGGTTGCCGCCCGCGGACTTCGCCCGGTACATCGTGATGTCGGCGCTGCGCAGCACCTCGGCGGGGCTGCGCTCGGCGGCCGGGCCCTCGACGATGCCGACCGAACCGCGCACGGTCAGCTCGCGCCCGTCGATGCGGATGGGGTCGGCCAGGGCGTGCATGATGCGCCCGGCCAGCTCGTCGACCTCGGCCTCGGTGTCCTTGCCGGTGGTCAGCGCCACGAACTCGTCGCCGCCGAGCCGCGCGACCATCTCTCCGGGGCCGGTGGCGCAGGCCTGGAGGCGGTCCGCAACCTCGACGAGGAGCCGGTCGCCCGCCGCGTGGCCGAGGCTGTCGTTGATGGTCTTGAAGCCGTCGAGGTCGAGGTAGCACAGGCCGAAGCGCATGCCCCCGCCCGCACTGAGCACCTTCTCCAGGCGCTCGAAGAACAGGGTGCGGTTGGGGAGCCCGGTGAGCGCGTCATGGGTGGCTTCGTAGCGCAGCCGCAGGTTCAGCAGGCGGCGCTCGGTCACGTCCTCCATGAGCGCCAGCTGGTACTGGGGCGCGCCGTCCGCGTCGCGCAGCAGTGACACCGTCAGGTTCGTCCACAGGGCGGTGCCGTCCGGGCGCGAGTAGGCCTTGTCCACCCGGTAGTGCTCGCGCTCTCCCTGCACCAGCTCGTGGTACTTGCGCCAGATGTGCGGGGCGTCCTCGGGGTGTGTCAGCTCGTGGGCCTTGCGCTTGAGCAGCTGCTGCCTGCTGCCGCCGAACATCCGCACCATCGTTTCGTTGACCTCGACGATGGTGCCGTCGAGGTCGGCGATCCCGATGCCGATCGCGGCTCCGTGGAACACCGCGCGAAACTTGGCCTCGCTCGCGTGCAGGGCCTCGGCGACGGCGCTGCGGGCATCGAGCGCGGCGCGCGATATGGCCTCCTGTTCAGCGCGGGTGCGCTCCCGCAGCCCGGCCGCGAACCCGGCGGCCATCGCGTGCTGGATACGGGCGCAGCGCGAGCGCAGCTTCTCCGCGTGCTCCACGCGCTCCGCCTCGCCGGAGGGTGCCGCTTCGCCGCAGTGCCGGACGAGGTGTGTCTCCACCACGTCGAGGGTCTGCGTGAGCGCCTCGGGGTCGGTGCAGTGGGCGTCGACCAGGGCCGCGCCGACGGCCTGCGCCTCCGCGCCGTCCAGGGCCTGCGCGCCGAGCGCGGTGCGCAACCGGCGTACGAGCGGCACGAGTTCCGCCTCGAACTCGTGCCGGGTCAGCGAGGTCGCCGTGACCGGGAAGATCGCCCGGCTCCAGAGCACGGCGAACTCGCGCACTCTGTCCTCGGGACCGCCCGACGCATCACCGCCGATGCCGTCGTCGGTCCGTGCCGACCTGCCCGTCCGGCCGGCTTTTCCGGCCGTGGATCCGGGGTTCGTGCCCCGGGAGGATGCAGCAGTCACGCCTTGCGCCCCACTCCCACATAGCCCGCGAAGGTGTACGGGTCCTCGTCCTCTGGGGCGGTGTCGGGCCGCCACACCGGCATCGCCACGATGCCCGGTTCGACCACCTCGTACCCCTTGAAGAACCGTTTGACCTCGTCGCGGTTCCGCATGATCAGCGGATTGCGGACATCGTTTCGATAGACGTCGACCATCCCGTCCGCCCGCTCCGTCTCTATGGGCATGCCCTCATTGGAGGCATGCGTCACAATGAGCAGGCTGCCCGGTGCGAGCGCCTCGCTGAGTTCGGCCACGGCCGCGTACGGGTCGTCGGCCTCTTCGATGAAGTGCAGTACGGCGACGAGGAGCAGTGCCACCGGCCGCTCCAGGTCGATCAGTTCGGCGACTTCGGGGCTCCCCAGGATCTCCCGCGGCTTGCGGAGATCCGCCGTGACGACTCCCGTGTGCGGGACGTCCTCGAGGACCGCCCTGCTGTGCGCGACGGCGACCGGGTCGTGGTCGACGTACACCACGCTCGCCCCGGGGCTCGCCTGCTGGGCCACCTCGTGCACATTGCCGAACGTCGGGATGCCGGAGCCGATGTCGAGGAACTGCGTGATGCCGAGCCCGGCGGCGTACCGCACGGCCCGGCGCATGAACGCCCGGTTCGCCTGCATGATCTTCGGCAGCCCCGGCAGGAACTCCATGGCCTTGCGGGCGGCCTCCCGGTCGACCTCGAAGTTGTGCGAACCGCCCAGGTAGAAGTCGTAGATACGGGACACACTGGGCACCGAGATGTCGATGCCCAGTGGGGCCCAGGCGGGACGCTGCATCAAGGTCTCCATGGCGTAGGCGTGCCGGTGTTCGAGCAGAGGCTACTGATCCACCGCCAATGGAGCGAGTCAAAACGGAAATTGACCGTCCGTTCCCGGTCACTGCCTCCGTCACGTGCCAATCGGCAACGATCAGAAACCATCCCGAAACCTTCTCTTTCCCCGACTTCCCCGACGAAAAGAACCGGCCCGCTCCCTCCACACGGCCTGACCTGGCCATGCGGGGAACGGACCGGCGACGAGCCAATTCCGTTGACGACTCTACTGTGAGCGCCTCACTGAACGCGCTTGCCCCTCCTGGTTGTTACTTCGGAGCGCCTACCGGCTTTCCATTCGGAGCCGCCGCGTACCAAGTACCTCCCACGCCCTGTCCGTTGGTGTCACCTGGCTTTTTGTCGCCCGAGAAGGTGTAGACGGGCCAGCAGTTCAGGGTCTGCTGCTTGGTTCCGTCGGGCCTTGTGAAGGTCATGTATCCCTTCAGTGGAATGTTCCTCGTGTCGTTCTTCGCAACCGGAGCGAGCGCGGGCCACTTCTCGGCGCAGGCGCCGACACAGTTCGACTTGATGGGCCACGCCGAGTCCTTGAGGAAGCGGTAGACCGTCATACCGTTCTTGTCGACGACGACCTCGCCGAGCTTCGGGGCGTTGCGCGTCGACAGGCCTTCGAGGTCGGCGGGCACGGCCCCGGCCTCCTGCTCCGCCTTCTTGTTGGCCTTCTTGCCGTCGGGGGCCGCGGCCCACCAAGTGCCGCCCACGCCCTGGCCCTTGACGTCGCCGGCCTTCTTGTCCATCGCGTAGTGGTACATGGGCCAGCCGTCGACCGTCAGCTGCTTCGTGCCGTCGGCGGCGGTGACCTCGCCGAGCAGCGAGGCGTCGACCCCGGGCGCGGCCTTGGCGCCGCTCGCCGGCACGACCGGCCACGCCTTCAGGCAGGCCGCGTCACAGTTCGACTTGGGCGGTTCGGCGGTGTCCTTGTCGAAGCGGTACAGGGTCATACCGTCGCTGTCGGTGAGCACCTTGCCGAGTTCCTTGCTGTCCCACGAGGCCAGTTGTCCGGCCGACTTGGCCTTGGCGGCGCTCTTGTCGGTGCTGCCCGACGAGCCGTAGCCGTCGGAGGACCCGTAACCGCCCTGCGCGTCGGCCGCGCTGCCCACGTTCTGGCCCGTGGATGCCTGGTCGCCCTGGTCCTGACCGCACGCCGTCGTGAGCGCCAGCAGGGCCGCAGCTGTCGCTACGAGCGAGGCGCTCCGCCAGGAGGTCTTCATCTCAACTCCCGCACATTGCTTGGGTGTTGTGCGATCCGGGGTGGGCCGCACATGGCCCTAGGTACGCGCGGCGGTGACGGCTGTGTTCAATGCGCGGGAAGATTTCTTCGGGTGCGGCAGCGGCCTGCGCCCTGGGGGCGCAGCTCCGGTGGCAGGCCCGCGTACGTCCGCAAACCCGAATGCTCCCGCGCCCCACCATCGGGGCATTCCGGGCCCGTGTCGGCGTGCCGGGGCCCGCCACTGCTCAGGATCATGGTCGTGCATCGAACCAAGCGCTCCGGATCGGCCCTGGTCACCCGCGTCATCGCGGTGCTCGCCACCGCGTGGCTGTGCGGCGCGCCGAGCGCGGCCGCCACCGCCGCACCGGTCGCCGTCCCGGCCGACAACTGCGCGTACGCCTCCGTGGACGGCGGCTCGTCGGGCCACGCGGTGGCGGTCTCCGGCAGCGGCGTCTGCCGCGCGGGCCCCAGCACGCCCCCGCCGAAGAAGCCCGCGCCCAAGCCTCCGCCTCCGAAACCGGCACCCCCGCCACCGCCGCCCCCTCCGCCGACACCGACGCCTCCCCCGCCTCCGCCACCGCCCCCTGCTCCCGAACCACCCCCGAAACCCCGGCCGAAGCCGACGCCGACCCCGACCCATACGAAGCCCCCACCACCAAGTCCGAAGCCGGTGCACTACCCGGCCTACCGCCCGACCGCCCACCGCGCCCCACCGCGCGACGGCCCGTCCCTGGTCACGCTCACCCTGCTCATCACCGCACCCGCGGTGCTCGCTGTCGCCGCACTGCGTCCCCGCTGAACTTGTTGAACATTTGTGGAGTTGTCGATGTCGGAATGGCTTGTTCTCGCCCTCGCGATGCTCGCGGTCTGCGGTGTCGTCCTCGTCGTCCAGGTCCTGCAGCAGCGCAGGATCGGCGATGACGACGATCCGTCCGAGACCCCCGACGTCATCGAGTACATGACGATGATGATCGGCGTGGTCTACGCGATCGTCCTCGGCCTCGCCATCGCGGGTGTCTGGGAGGGCCGCAGCGCGGCCGAGGACCACGTACGCAACGAGGCGCAGGCGCTGCACGAGATCCATGAGCGCGTCCGGGTCTACCCGGCGGACGTACGCGACCGGATTCGCACGGATGTCGACAGGTATGTCAGCCATGTCGTCACCACCGAGTGGAACTCGATGCGCACCAAGGGCGAACTGACCGCGAAGGGCGACGCGCTGCTGAAGACGGTGCGCGAGGACGTCACGGACTTCGAGCCGAAGAACGACTTCCAGGCGCAGGCCTATCAGCCGCTGCTCGACCAGGTGACGGCCGCCGACGAGGCGCGCGGCGCGCGTTCGGACTCGACCGGCGCCACGATGCCGGGCGTCGTCTGGTTCGGCCTGGTCGCCGGCGCCCTGGTCACCATCGGCATGATCTTCGCGCTGCAGATCAGGCGCACCAGGCGCGAGCTGGTCCTCGCCGGGCTCTTCTCGTCCCTGATCGCGTTCCTGCTCTTCCTGATCTGGGACCTCGACGCCCCGTACAGCCGGGGCGTCGCGGCCACGGCGGAACCCTTCCTGATGCTGTTCCCCGGCGCCCACTGACCGGAAGCCACCTGACCGGCCCACACGTGTGCCCCGTTCGTACGACACGGATCGCGGCCGTACGGGGGTGTCCTTAGCGTTTCCGGCATCGAGGTGCCCGTCCCCTGCGCGCGGAACCGATCCGCTGCCGCTCCTCGTGAACTCCGGAGGAACCCCCATGCACGCGATACGTGCCGCATCCGCCGTTGCGCTCTCGCTGGCCGCTCTGACCTTGACCGCACCGTCGGCCGCTGCCGAGGACCCGGGCCCTGGCTCGTTCCGGCCGAGCATCTCCCCCACCACGATCGCCGCGGGCGGCACGGTGTCCCTGTCGGCCACCGGCTGCGAGGGAGTTACCGAGGTTTCGGCCGAGGTGTTCGCCACCGTCACGATTCCGCCCCGGCAGGGCCCTCACCCCGCGAAGGTGGACTGGGACGCGAAACAGGGCAACACCTACCCCGTGACGTTCATCTGCAACGGCGGCAAACCCCACACGGCCCAGCTCACCATCGCCACCGGCCGCCCCGACGCCTCCCCCAGCCCCGTCCCGCAGGGCGTCAAGGCCGGGATCGGTGGCAGTGCCGGAGGGCTCGATCTGCAGGAGGTCGCCCTCGGTGGCGCCCTGATCGCGGGCGCGCTCGGCACCGCATACGTCGTGGCCCGCCGCCGCACCGGCGACAAGCGCGCCTGACCCGCCCCGCCACCCCATGTCGAACTGGCGCTTCGCGGACGAGGAACGGCCCAGAAGGCGCGCCCCGTGGGGCGTGCTCGCACTGGTGCTGCTCACGGGGCTCGCGCTCGTCCGCAGCGGGTCGGGGCAGGTCGACTCCGGCCCCCCGCAGCCCGCCTCCGCCGCGACCGCCGAACGGCGCACCCCCGAGCAGGCGCGGGCGGAGGCCGTCCGTCCGCTGCCCTTCTCGCCGGTCGAGCGGGTCCGGGTTCCGGCGATCCGGGTCGACGCCCCGGTGGCGGAGGTCGGCCTGGACGCGGAGGGCTGGATCGACGCGCCGCCGCCCGAGGAGGCGAACCTGGCGGGCTGGTTCACGGGGGCCGCGGCGCCAGGTGAGCGGGGCACCGCGGTCGTCGTGGGCCATGTCGACAACGCGCGCGGCCCCGCCGTCTTCTACGGCCTGGGCTCACTGCACGAGGGCCACCACGTGGAGATCCGGCGCAAGGACGGCAGGACGGCCGTCTTCCGGGTCTACGGGGTCGAGGTGTTCGCGAAGTCCCGCTTTCCGGGGCGCAAGGTCTACCGCTCGCGCGGCACGCCGGAGCTGCGGCTCATCACGTGTGGCGGCCACTTTTCGAAGCGCGACGGATATGAGGGCAACGTCGTGGCGTTCGCCCGCCTGGTGTCGACGCGCTGAGGCCATGTCACACCCCGTAGGGGCGCGGCACCGTCATCCGGTATCCCGCGTCGAGCAAGCGTGGCAAATAGGTACGCACCGCCGTGAGCGTCTGGGAGCGGTCGCCTCCCGCGTCGTGGTTGAGCACGATCACGCCGGGCGCGGCTCGGTGCACCACTCGCGAGATCACCGTCGGGGCTCCGGGGTTGTCCCAGTCGAGCGAGTCCACGGTCCAGGCCAGCGGCTCCATGCCGAGTTCGGAACCCAGCTCGAAGACGTTCCGGTTCCACGCTCCGTAGGGTGCCCGGAACCAGAGCGGCGGCTCGCCGATGGTCCGCTCGACGAGCTCGCTGGTGCGCTCGATCTCGGCACGGATCCGCGTCCGGTCCAGCTTCAGGAGCAGGGGGTGCGTCCAGGTGTGGTTGCCGATGACGTGTCCTTCGCCGGCCATCCTGCGCAGCAGGTCGGGGCTCTCCCGCGCCCTGTCACCGCACACGAGGAACGTCGCGCGCACGTCGTGCTCGCGCAGGATCCGCAGGATCTCGGGGGTGTACGCGGGGTCGGGCCCGTCGTCGAAGGTGAGCGCCATGGCGCGGTCGCCGGGCTCGGTGTCCAGCCTCAGGACGGGCTCGGTGCGCACCTTCAGTGCCGCGCGCCGCGGGCCGCCGGGACCGGCCATCGGGCGCAGCCGGTACGTGGACGGTTCGCGCACGGGACGGGCGGCCCCGCCCGCCGGGGCCGGGGCGGCGAGCTGCCGGTCGGGGCCGGTACAACCGGTGAGCGCGGCGAGTCCGACGACGGTGAAGCCGCGCAGCAACGCGCGCCGTCCGGGGGTGTCCTGATGCTTTGTCATGATTGATGCGTGACACGGCACGCGGGCGCCGCGCACGGAACCACCGGATGGGACGCGGGAAAGCACCTGATCGGCGGCTTCTCGGTTAACCTCTGCCGCGTGACCGAAGATCAGCCACATCAGTTCGAACGCGGCACCGACGGACCGAAAGTGATCGTCGTCGGCGTCGACGGTTCCGATTCCTCGTTCCGCGCGGCGGCCTACGCGGGGGGCCTGGCCCGCAGGCAGCGGGCGCTGCTCGCCGTGGTCTATGTGCAGCCCCTGATCACGGGCGGGGCCGCGCTCGGGGTACCCGTCGCCGAGACGACCGACGAGATCGCGGAGGGGCTCATCGCCTACATCCGCGAGGCCACGGAGCGGGTCAAGGGCATATACGACGTGCGCTGGGAGTTCCACACCTTCCGCGGCGACCCGTTCAACGGTCTGGTCACGGCCGCCGACGAGTTGACGGCGGACGCGGTGGTGGTCGGCGCGTCGGAGCAGGCGGGTCACCGCATCGTCGGCTCGGTCGCCGTACGTCTGGTGAAGGCGGGCCGCTGGCCGGTCACGGTCGTCCCGTAAAGATTTCCGTGGGTGCCTCTACGGCGCTGCTGTCTTCCGAACCCGCTGCCACAGGGGCATCATGATCGGCCGTCAGCCGTCGTCGCAGCAGCGAAGAGGTGAGGTCCCCATGGCCGTCCCCCCAAAGATCTCGAGAGGGCATGGCGTACTGCGCCGCAAGCCCATCGAGCAGATCGAGGACACGGAGTCCGGAGGGAAGCTCACCCGTTCGCTCGGCCTGTGGCAGCTCACCTCGATCGGTGTCGGCGGCATCATCGGCGCAGGCATCTTCACCCTCGCCGGCACCGTCGCGAACGGCACGGCGGGGCCCGCGGTCCTCGTCTCGTTCCTCATCGCGGGCATCGCGAGCGCGGCGGCCGCGCTGTCGTACGCGGAGTTCGCCGGGATGATCCCGAAAGCCGGGTCCGCGTACACGTACGGCTACGCGGTGCTCGGTGAGCTCGTCGGCTGGTTCATCGGCTGGGACCTGCTCCTGGAGTACACGGCGATCGTCGCGGTCGTCGCGATCGGCATCTCCGGCTACTTCAGCTTCCTGCTGGGCGAGATGGGACTCGACCTTCCCAGCTGGATGCTGGGCGCGCCGGGCACCGGCAGCGGCCACAAGGTCGACCTGTTCGCCGCCGCGCTGTGTCTGCTCATCGCGTGGCTGCTGAACATGGGCATGAAGAACGCGGCCCGCTTCGAGACCTTCGTGGTCGTGCTCAAGGTCCTCGTGGTGCTGCTCGTCATCGGCGTCGGCGTCTTCCACATCAACTCGGGCAACTACACGCCGTTCTTCCCGTTCGGCGTCAGCGGAGCGTTCACCGGCGCCGCCACGGTCTTCTTCGCGGTCTTCGGCTACGACGCCATGTCGACGGCGGCCGAGGAGTCGAAGGACGCGCAGCGCCACATGCCGAAGGCAATCATCTACTCGCTCATCATCTCGATGATCCTTTACGTGCTTGCCTGCCTGGTCCTGACCGGCATGCAGAACTACAAGGACATCGACCCGGAGAGCGGATTCTCGACCGCGTTCAAGTCGGTGGGCCTGGGCGGCCTCGCGGACGTCATCGCGGTGGGCGCGATCATCGGCATCCTCACCGTGATGTTCACGTTCATGCTGGGCGTCACGCGCGTGTGGTTCGCCATGTCGCGCGACGGTCTGCTGCCGAAGTGGTTCGCGAAGACCCACCCGACGCGGAACGTGCCGACCCGTGTGACGTGGATCGTCGGCTTCTGCTCCGCCGCCATCGCCGGTTTCCTGCCGATCGGCGAGGCGGCCGAACTCACCAACATCGGGATCCTGTTGGCGTTCGTCGTGGTCTGTGTGGCGATCATCGTGCTGCGCTACCGTCAGCCGGAGCTGCCGCGCACCTTCCGCACGCCGGCCATGCCGTTCGTGCCCGCCGTGGGCATCGTCTTCTCGATCTGGCTGATCACGTTCCTGCAGTGGCAGACGTGGGTGCGGTTCGCCGTGTGGTTCCTGATCGGTCTGGTCATCTACTTCACCTACTCCTACAAAAAGTCCGAATTGGCCCGCACATCCGACTGATTCCGCACTGGCCACCGGGGCTCCGCCCGTCCCGCTCACCGCACCGCTCGTCGAGGGCTTCGCCCCGCCCGCCGCAGATCCCCGCGCGTCCCCTGGGCGCGCGGGACGGGCTGCGTTGGCATACGCCCATGACGACGGCGCTCACGACACCCACGACGACGGAGGAGGACCTCGCCCAGGTCCAGCGGGAGCACGGCGGTCCGCTCTTCTCGTTCCTGCTGCGCCTGTGCGACGGTGACGCCCAGCGCGCGGAGGACCTGGTCCAGGAGACGTACGTACGCGCCTGGCAGCATCCGGAGGCCCTCGACCCACGCTACGAGTCGGTGCGGCCCTGGCTGTTCACGGTCGGGCGGCGGCTCGCCATCGACGCCCGCAGGGCGCGGCTCTCGCGGCCCGCAGAGGTGGGCGACGCCGTCCTGGAGAACGCCCGGGTGTGCGCGGACCACGCGGAGCGCTCGGCGGCCGCTCTCGACGTGCGGGAGGCGGTGGCGACCCTCTCCCCCGAACACCGTGCCGTCCTGCTCGAGGTCTACTTCAAGGGCGCCAGTGTGTCGGAGGCCGCACACGCGCTCAACATTCCCACCGGTACGGTGAAGTCCCGTGCGTATTACGCGTTGCGGGCGTTGCGGCGCGTCCTTCCGGGTTACGCATCCGACCTGCGGTGAAACCGTAGGCCGGGTCAAGCATCGGTAAAGCGCCTTGCTCCGCACCCCCTTTCCTCGGTTGAGTAATCCGCTGTCCTCCCCGTTGAGTTGAGGCGGGTGGGTCCGGGGGCCGAAGCAGCACGCGGACCGGAGGAAGGCAGGAAGGCGATGCGGTACGGGAGCGATGAGGGCACGGACGGCATGTCCGGCGCCGAGGGTGGACCGGGCGGCGGACTCGTCGTCCCCATGGCGTGGTTGTACGCGGAATACATCGCGGACGAGTTGCTGCGGACGGGCGACCTGATGCCGCCCACGTCCTTCGAGTTCAAGGCGGGCCGTGACGCGCTCGCGCTGACGATCTTCCTGTCCGACGCGGGCGACGAACTCTCCGGGATCCGCGTCGTGTCCCAACTGGAGAACTGGCTGTCGCTGACGGCGTACGACCAGCCGTGGCAGTCGTGGGTACGGGACCGCTTCGCGGAGCGGCTCGACCGGGACGCGAGGGCCCGGCGGCCCTCGCCCGACCTGCTGCTCGCCGAGGCGGCGTGGAGATGGCTGGAGGAGACGGAGCTGCTCGCCCCCGACCTGGACGCGGTGCCCGTGCCGGACGAGGAGGACGGGCCGCAGGTGTGGACACCTGCGTGGCAACTCGGCTTACCGCTCGGCCACTTGGCGATTTCGCTTTTCTGAGCGGGCCGCGGACCCTACGGCGCGTACACGCCCGCCCGGTACTTCGGGATCCGGATCGTGATCTTCATGCCCGCGCCCTCCGCGGTCTCGATCACCAGGCCGTACGCGTCGCCGAAGACCTGGCGCAGGCGTTCGTCGACGTTGGAGAGGCCGATGCCGTGGCCCTGGCCGCCCTCGCCGCGCAGGATCGCCCGGAGTTCGCCGGGGTTCATGCCGACGCCGTCGTCCTCGATGACGACCTCGGCCTCGGCGCCCGCGTCGGTGGCGCCGATCGAGATGCGGCTGCGGGCGGCGGCGCCCTCCAGGCCGTGCTTGACCGCGTTCTCGACGAGCGGCTGGAGGCACAGGAACGGCAGCGTCACCGGCAGGACCTCCGGGGCGATCTGCAGGGTGACGGAGAGGCGGTCGCCGAAGCGGGCGCGGACGAGGGCCAAGTACTGGTCGATGGAGTGCAGTTCGTCGGCGAGCGTCGTGAAGTCGCCGTGCCGGCGGAAGGAGTAGCGGGTGAAGTCGGCGAATTCCAGCAGGAGTTCGCGGGCCCGCTCGGGGTCCGTGCGGACGAACGAGGCGATCGCCGCGAGGGAGTTGAAGATGAAGTGCGGTGAGATCTGCGCGCGCAGCGCCTTGATCTCCGCCTCGATGAGGCGGGTGCGGGAGCGGTCCAGCTCGGCGAGTTCGAGCTGGACCGAGACCCAGCGGGCGACCTCGTCGGTGGCGCGGGCCAGCACCGCGGACTCCCGGGCCGCGTAGGCGACGACGGCACCGAGCACCCGGCCGTCCGCGACCACGGGCGCCGCCACCGCCCACCCCAGCGGGCAGTCGTCGTCTCCGCATCCGCAGTCGAACGCGGCGCTGCGGCCTCCCGTGAGCACCGTGTCGACGCGCTCCATCACCTGGGCGGCGTGGGCGTGTTCGGCTGCCCCGTCCCACGCGAGGACCGTGGAGCGGTTGGTGACGGCGAGGGCGTCAGTGCCGAGCAGCGTACGCAGGCGGCGCGCGGACTTGCGGGCGGTGTCCTCGGTGAGCCCCGCACGCAGCGCGGGGGCGGCGAGCGAGGCGGTGTGCAGGGTCTCGAAGGTGGCGCGCTCCACGGGCGTGCCGACGTCGCTGCGCCCATCGGGGTGCGCGGTGCGCCGTCCGAGCAGGAACCCTGCGCCGAGCAGGACGGGGCACAGGGCGATGAGAACCGCGGTGACGGTACCGCTCACTGCGACCCGCCTCCCGTCTCCCCCGCACGTGCCCGCGACGTCCGGCCGTCCAGTCCCTCGCGGCCCCGCCCGGCCGCGCCCAGCGACTCGGGGAGGTGCAGGCGCGTCATCGTCGCCGTCGTGTGCGGCGGGATCGCGGCCCGCGTGGCCAGGGACACGAGGATCATCGCGAGGAAGCCGACCGGCACCGACCACACGGCCGGCCAGGCCAGCAGCGTGTGCAGCCAGCCCGAGGTGTCCGGCCCTGCCACCGTCAGCGTCACCGCCACCAGGGCCGAGCCGCCCCCGAGGAACAGGCCCGCGAGCGCGCCGGGCGGGGTGAGGCGGCGCCACCAGATGCCCAGGATGAGCAGGGGGCAGAACGAGGACGCCGACACCGCGAACGCCATGCCGACCGCGTCCGCGACCGGCACCCCGTCCACCAGGAGCGCCCCGCCGAGCGGCATCGCGATCGCGAGCAGCACGGCGAGCCGGAAGTGCCGTACGCCGCGCGCCTGCAGCACGTCCTGGCTGACGACTCCTGCGACCGCCATGGTCAGCCCCGACGCGGTGGACAGGAACGCCGCGAACGCGCCGCCCGCGACCAGTGCGCCCAGGAGGTCGCCCGCCACCCCGTCGAAGACGCGCCCCGGCAGCAGCAGCACGGTGGCGTCGGCGTCCTGGGTGGCGGTGAGTTCGGGCGCGTACAGGCGGCCCAGCCAGCCGTACACGGGCGGCAGCAGGTAGAAGAGGCCGATCAGTGAGAGGACCACGACGGTGGTGCGGCGGGCCGCGCGGCCGTTGGGGCTGGTGTAGAAGCGGACGACGACGTGCGGCAGGCCCATGGTGCCGAGGAACGTGGCCATGATCAGGCCGTACGTGGCGTAGAGCGGGTGGTCGGCGCGGCTGGTGGCGAGCGGCCGGCCCGCGCCGACGCCGGCGGTCGGCGGGGTGAGGGTCGCGGCCTCCGGTGGCGGGGCGCCCTGGCCGTGCCAGGCCAGCAGGAGGAAGAAGGCGGGCACCAGGAGGGCCGTGAGCTTGAGCCAGTACTGGAAGGCCTGGACGAAGGTGATCGAGCGCATGCCGCCTGCCGCGACCGCGAGGACCACGACCGCGGCGACGAGCGTCGCGCCGAACCAGCGGGGCGCACCCGTGAGGATCTGGAGCGTGAGCCCCGCGCCCTGGAGCTGGGGCACCAGGTACAGCCAGCCCGCCCCGACCACGAACAGGCTGACCACGCGCCGCACCTGGCGGGATTCGAGGCGTCCTTCGGCGAAGTCGGGCAGCGTGTACGCGCCCGAGCGGCGCAGCGGGGCCGCGACGAAGACGAGCAGGACCAGGTAGCCGGCCGTGTAGCCGACCGAGTACCAGAGCATGTCCGGGCCGTGGATGAGGAGCAGGCCCGCGATGCCGAGGAAGGACGCGGCCGAGAGGTACTCGCCGCTGATCGCCGCCGCGTTGAGGCGGGGGCCCACCGTGCGGGACGCGACGTAGAAGTCGGACGTCGTGCGGGAGACGCGCAGGCCGAAGCCGCCGATGAGGACGGTGGCGAGGACGACGACGGCCACCGCGGGGATCGCGTACGCCTCGTTCACGGCGTTCCATGGTCGTGCGCGTCGGCCGGGCGGCCGCGTACGAGGTCGGCGAAGTCGCGTTCGTTGCGCTCGGCGCGGCGGACGTACCACCAGGCGATGAGCACGAGGAACGGGTAGCAGCCGAAGCCGAGGACGAGCCATTGGACGGGGGCGTTGCGCAGGGCGCCGAAGAAGAGGGGGAGGGCGGCGACGGGGACGGCGAGGAGCATGAACGCGGTGATTCCGGCGCGGAGTTGGCTGCGCATGAGGGAGCGGACGTAGGCGGCGCCGAGTGTGGTTTGTTCGTCGATCTCCCACTGCGTGCGGGGGCCTGCCGGGCCGGGGGGTCGGCGGGGTTCGCCGGTCACGGTTTCGCGTTGCGGGGGATCGTGCACGGGCGGAGTTTAGGCAGGTGGGGTTGGATCGGGGAAGGGGTGGCTCGCGGTTCCACGGGGGTGCGGTCGCGGGGCGCTGCCCCGGACCCCGCTGCTCAATCGCCGCAGGGGCTTCAGTGGCGCATCAGTAGTTCTCTCACTCGGCTTGCGTGGCGGCGGCTCACCGGGATCTCCGCCGTGCCGATCCGGACCGTCATTCCCGCGCCGTCGAGGCGGAGTTCGTCGATGCGGTGGAGGGCGACGAGGTGGCTGCGGTGGACGCGGACGAAGCCGAGTTCCTGCCAGCGTTCCTCCAGGGTGCTGAGCGGTATCCGTACCAGGTGGCTGACGCCGTCGTCCGTGTGCAGGCGCGCGTAGTCGCCCTGCGCCTCGGCGTAGGTGATGTCGGCGATGGCCACGAGCCGGGTGATGCCGCCGAGTTCGACGGGGATGCGGTCGGCGACGGTGGCCGGCGGCGCGCTGCTCGCGAGGCGTTCGGTGACCCGGCTGACGGCCTCCGCGAGGCGCTCGCGGCGCACCGGCTTGAGGACGTAGTCGACGGCCTTCAGGTCGAAGGCCTTGACCGCGAAGTCCTCGTGGGCGGTGACGAAGACGACGAGTGGCGGGCGGGCGAAGCCTGCGAGGAGGCGTGCCACGTCGAGGCCTGTCAGGCCCGCCATTTGGATGTCGAGGAAGAGGACGTCGATCGCGCCGTCCCCGCCCTCGAGTGCGCGGCCGATGCGGCGCAGCGCCTCGTTGGCGTCGGTGGCGCCCTCGGCGGTGCGGACGCGCGGATCGGCCCGCAAGAGGTACAGGAGTTCGGCGAGGGCGGGTTCCTCGTCGTCGACGGCCAGTGCGCGCAGCATGCGGCGGAGTGTAATCGCGCGGTCGCTTGAATGAATCAGCCGCCTCCTGCGTACCGGTAACCGACAGCAGGAGGAAGGCATGTGGTCCCTGGAACGGCATCGCGACGTAGGCGCCTACGCGCTCGGGGTTCTCGACCCCGCGGAACGCTTCCGCTTCGAGGACCACCTGCCCGAGTGCGCCACGTGCGCGGCCCTGGTCGGTGAACTGGCGCCCACGACGGGCGCGTTGGCGCTGTACGCGCGGGCGACGCCGCCGTGCGTGGAGGTGCTGGCGCGTCCGGCTCCGAACCTTCTCGACCGGTCCGTTGACCGGCTCGGGGCGCTGCACCGCAGGGCGCGGCGCCGGCTGTGGGGTGCGGCCGTCGCGGCGGTGCTCGTGCTCGCGGCGGCGGGGCAGGGAGTCGCGATGGTCACCGGGGTCGGTGCGGGCCCATCCCGGCACACGGCGACCTTGAGCGGGCACGACAACGGGAGCGGTGTGGCGGCGACGGTGACGGCGGACGACCAGGACTGGGGCACGCAAGTGGGCCTGGACGTCCGGGATCCGGGCGGGCCGCGGGTGTGCGAGCTGGTCGCGGTGGGCCGGGACGGCTCGGAGCAGACGGTGGCGACGTGGACGGTGCGCGGGGACCCGGTGACACTGGACGGCGGGGTGGCGGCGCGGCCCGCGGACCTCGCGCGGTTCGAGGTGCGGGCGGCGGACGGACGGCCGCTGCTGTCGCTCCCCATGCGCTGAGCGACTGGCCGAGCCGCTACTTGAGCAGCCTCGACATCCTGCGGTCCGCGAGCGGCTTGCCGCCCGTCTGACAGGTCGGGCAGTACTGGAGCGCGCTGTCGCTGAAGCTGACCTCGCGGACCGTGTCCCCGCACACGGGGCACTTCTCCCCGGCCCGTCCGTGCACGCGAAGCCCGCTCTTCTTCTCGGCCTTGAGCTTCCCGGCGGCGACTCCACGGGAACGCTCGACGGCATCGGTCAGTGTCGTCCGCATCGCCTCGTACAGGGTGTGCACGTCCTCGGCGCCCAGCCCGGCCGTCGGCTTGAACGGTGACATGCGGGCGGCGTGCAGGATCTCGTCGCTGTAGGCGTTGCCGATGCCCGCGATGAGTGACTGGTCGCGCAGGGCGCCCTTGATCTGGCGCCGCTCCCCCTTCAGCAGGCGCGCGAAGGCCGCCTCGTCGAAGTCGTCCGCGAGCGGGTCGGGGCCGAGGCGGACGATGCCGGGGACATCGCCGGGGTCCCGGACCACGTACACGGCGAGTTTCTTCGTGGTGCCGGCCTCGGTGAGGTCGAAGCCCTCGCCGGTCTCCAGGGCGACGCGCAGCGCGAGCGGTCCCTTGCCGGGCTTCGGAGGGCCGTCGGGCAGCCGCTCCTTCCACTGCAGCCAGCCCGCGCGGGCCAGATGCGTGACCAGGTGGGGCCCGCCCTCGGTGCTCACGTCCAGGAACTTGCCGTGCCGCGCCACGGCCGCGACCGTGCGGCCCTCCAGGGCGGTGAGCGGCGGGTCGTACGTCTTCAGGACGCTCACCGCGACCGGCAGGACGCGCACGATGTCGCGGCCCACCAGGTGCTCGGTGAGGAAGTCCTTGAGCGCTTCGACCTCGGGGAGCTCCGGCATGTCCTCCAGCCTCTCACCCGCGCGCGGGCACCACGAATTCGCACCAGACGCATTTGCCCGCGCCGCGTGCCTCCACGCCCCACACGTCGGCGAGCTGGTCGACGAGGAACAGTCCGCGTCCCGAGACGCCGTCCTCGCCCGCCTCGCGGCGGCGCGGCAGGGCGCTGGAGGTGTCCTCCACGTCGACCCTGAGTCGGCGGTCGGCGCCGGTGAGGACGCGCAGGGTGACGATCGCGGGTCCTTCGGTGTGCAAGAGGGCGTTGGTGATCATCTCGTCGGCGACGAGTTCGATCTCGTCGGCGCTCTCCGTCGCTCCCCAGGCGCGGACGGCGTGCCGGACCATGTGGCGGGCGGCCGTGAGCGCCTCCGGGTCGCCCGGCGGCACGTGTTCGGTGAGCCGGCCGCCGCGCTGCACCGCGCCCGCGCCGCGGCGGCGCAGGAGCAGCAGCGCCACGTCGTCCTCGACGTCGCGTTCCTCGCACGAAGCGACGAGCCGGTCGGCGAGTTCGTCGAGGTCGTCGGGCCCCGTACCGATCAGGGTGGTGAGGTCCTGGAGCCCGTCGGCGAGGTCGGTACCGGGCTGTTCGACGAGCCCGTCGGTGCACAGCACCAGCGCCTCACCGGGGTCGAGTTCGGCGGTGGTCACGGGGTATTCGAGCCGCCCGAACTCGGCGGACAGGCCGAGCGGGAGCCCGCCCTCCACCGGCAGCCTGTGGCAGTTGCCGCCGGGCAGGCGGAGCAACGGGTCGAGGTGTCCGGCCCGTACGAGCTGGACGACGCCGGTCGACAGGTCGGCCTCCGCGTACAGACAGGTCGCGAAGCGGTCGGTGTCGAGTTCGTGCAGGAAGGAGGAGGCGCGGGCGATGACGGTGGCGGGTGTGTGGCCCTCGGCGGCGTAGGCGCGCAGCACGATGCGCAGCTGCCCCATGACGGCGGCGGCGTGCGTGTCGTGTCCCTGTACGTCGCCGATGACCACGCCGACGCGGCCGCCGGGCAGCGGGATCACGTCGTACCAGTCGCCGCCGATGTCCCGGCCGAGGGAGGCCGCGCGGTAGCGCACGGCGAGGTCGGCGCCCGGCACGTCGGGGATGGTGCGCGGCAGCATGGCCTGTTGCAGGCCCTGGGCGAGGTCCTTCTCCTGCTCGTAGAACATGGCGCGCTGGAGGCTCTGCGCGATGCTGCTGCCGAGCGCGACCATGACGTTGCGCTCGGATTCCGTGAAGCCCTGGCGGTCGTGGAAGAGCAGGCCGACCACGCCGATGGGCTTGGCCTGCGCGATGAGCGGCAGGTAGGCGGCCGAGGTGATCTGCATGTGGGTGAGCCGCGCCCACAGCTCGGGGTACTGGGCGGCGAACTCCTGCGGCGACCCGATGAAGCGGGGCTGGAGGGTGCGCACGGCCTCGCTCATCGGGTACGGGTCGTCGACGCGGGTGGCGTGGATGCCCGGCACGAACGCACCCTCGGGGCCCTCGGCGACGAGGTGGATGCGCCCGGCTCTGACGAGGCCCATGACGAAGCTGGTCGCGCCGCGGTGGTCGACGCCGTGGGTGTCGCGCAGCACGTCGATGACGTCCTGGACGGTGCGGGCGTGCGCGAGGGCGGCCGTCGTGTACTGCACGATGCCGGTGTCGCCGTGCCGGAGGACGCGCCGGGCATCGCGCTCGGCCTGCACGGTGGCGTCGTTCAGTTCGTCGGTGGCGTCGCGGACGATGCCCAGGATGCGGCGCGGTCGGCCCTGCTCGTCGCGGCGGATGTAGCCGCGGGTGTGGGTCCAGCGCATCTCGCCCGTGCGGGTGCGGATGCGGAAGTACGTTCCGTAGGTCTCGTCGCCGCTCTTGAGAGCCCGGGACACGAGGGCGTCGAGCCGTCCGCCCTCACTGGGCGGAACCCGCAGGCCGAGGGTGGTCGGCCGGTCGTCGTACTCCTCCGGAAGGATGTCGAAGACCTCGTGGGCCTGGCTGTCCATGGCCATGAGCCCCGTGTCGAGGTCCCATTCGAAGCTGCCCATGCGCAGGCCGCGGCCGTACGCTTCCAGAAAACCCCGCGAGGAGTCCTCCGGGCTCTCCCCTCCTGGGGCGTTCCCGGACTCCTCGCCGCCCCCGTCACCCGCGCCCATGATCCCCACGCTAGGGCGAGCCCCCGTCGCCCGCACGTCAGACCCTTGCCGCGCGGCGGGGCACACACTGGAGGCATGGACTGGTTCGGCGCCTCGGACTACTGGCTCGCCCGCCTGGTGTTCCAGCGGGGCCTCGCGGCGCTCTACCTCGTGGCGTTCGTGGCGGCGGCGCTCCAGTTCAGGGCGTTGCTCGGGGAGCGCGGGATGACGCCGATCCCCCGGTTCGTGGCGCGCGTGCCGTGGAAAGCGGCGCCCTCGCTGTTCCGGCTGCACTACTCGGACCGGTTCTTCGCCGGGTGCGCGTGGGGTGGGGCGGTGCTGGCGGCCGGGCTGCTCGCCGGGGTGGACGGGTTGTTGCCGCTGTGGGCGGCGATGCTGCTGTGGCTGGTGCCGTGGGCGCTGTATCTGTCGATCGTGAACGTCGGCCAGACCTGGTACGGCTTCGGCTGGGAGTCGCTGCTCCTGGAGGTCGGTTTTCTGGCGGTGTTCCTCGGGAACGACGAGGTGGCGCCGCCGATCCTGGTGCTGTTCCTGCTGCGCTGGGTGCTGTTCCGCCTGGAGTTCGGGGCCGGGCTGATCAAGCTGCGGGGCGACGAGTGCTGGCGGAAGCTGACCTGCCTCGACTTCCACCACGAGACGCAGCCGATGCCGAACCCGCTGAGCTGGTTCTTCCACCACCTGCCGCGCCCGCTGCACCGGGTGGAGGTCGCGGCGAACCACGTCACCCAGCTGGCGGTTCCGTTCCTCCTCTTCACGCCGCAGCCGGTCGCCACGTGGGCTGCGGCCCTGATGATCGTCACCCAGCTGTGGCTGGTCGCCTCGGGCAACTTCGCGTGGCTGAACTGGCTCGCGATCGTCCTGGCCGCCTCCGCGCTCGACCTGTCCGCCCTGCACACACCACCGGCGCTGCCCGACGCACCGCTCTGGTACGAGGTGGTGGTCATCGCCGTCACGGTGGGGGTCGCGGCGCTCAGCTATCGGCCGGTGCGCAATCTGCTCTCCCGCCGCCAGTCCATGAACCGCTCCTACGACTCCTTGCACCTGGTCAACACGTACGGGGCGTTCGGCTCGGTCGGGCGGGTCCGGCAGGAGATCGTGATCGAGGGCACGGCGGACGAGGTGCCACGCCCCGAATCGGGCTGGCTGGCCTACGAGTTCAAGGGCAAGCCCGGTGATCCGCGCCGCCTGCCGCGCCAGTTCGCGCCGTACCACCTGCGGCTCGACTGGATGATGTGGTTCGCCGCGCTCTCACCCGCGTACGCCAGGCCCTGGTTCGAGGGCCTGGTCGAGCGGCTCCTTGAGGGCGACCGGGACACGCTGCGGCTGCTGCGCCGCTCCCCGTTCCCCGCCGACGCGCCGCCCGTGCACATTCGGGCTCGCGTGTACCGCTACCGGTTCACGTCGTGGCGGGAGCTGCGGGAGACGGGTGCGTGGTGGGAGCGGACCTACGTACGGGAGTTCCTGCCGCCGACCCGGCTGAGGTAGACGCGGCGGGCCGTCTCGCCGAGGACGTGCGGGTCCGCGCCGCCGACCAGCTCCTTTGCCGTGTCGATGACTTGGCGGTAGGTGGCCGCGAGCGTGCACACCGGCCAGTCGGAGCCGAACATCACGCGGGCGGGGCCGAAGGCGTCGATGACCGCGTCGGCGTACGGCCGCAGGTCCTCGACGGTCCAGCCCGACGGGTCGGCCTCGGTGACCATGCCGGAGAGCTTGCAGACCGTGTTGGGCAGCGCGGCGAGCGCGCGGATGTCGTCCCGCCAGGGTGCGAGGCCACCCGAAGCGATCGGCGGCTTGCCCAAGTGGTCGAGCACGAAGCTGAGTTCGGGGTTCTCGGCGGCGGCCTTGGCGCAGGCCGGCAGTTGGTGCGGCAGCACCACCAGGTCGTAGACGAGCCCGGCGTCCGCGACGGCGGCGAGCCCGCGCCGCACATCGGGACGGAGCAGCCACTCGGGGTCGGGTTCGCCCTGCACCTGGTGCCTGATGCCCACCAGGTGCCGCCCGCCCGGCAGTTCGCGCAGCCGCTCCAGGGCCTCGCGGGCGTCCGGCCGAGTGAGGTCGGTCCAGCCGACGACCCCCTCGACGATTTCGCTGCGATCGGCGAGTGCCAGGAGCTCGGGCGTCTCCTCGGCGACCGTCACCGTCTGCACGAGCACGGTGGCGTCGACACCGGCCGCCCGGAGCTCGGGGGCCAGGTCGTCGAGGGTGAACGTGCGGCGGATCGGGGCGAGTTCGGGACCGGTGATCCAGTCCTGGTCGCGTACGGAGAGGTCCCATACGTGGTGGTGCGCGTCGACGATGCCCGGCGCGCCGCTGTCCTCCGGTGTCACGGCAGCTCCCATACGACGGGCAGCCCGGCGTCCGCGCCCTCGGCGGAGTAGTCGTGGACGACGTCGAGGAGTTCGTCCATGCGGGCCTGCCAGGCGATGTTCACGGGGAGCTTGTCGAGTTCGGCGAGCATGCGGGCGTAGTCCTCGCACTCGATGAGGTGGAACAGCTCCGTCCCGCTGCGCCAGATCGTCCACTGCCGCGCGCCCGCCGCGCGGATCGCGGCGACGAGTTCGTCCGGCACCTCGCGGTGGGCTGCCTCGTATGCGTCGATCAGGTCGGCGCGGACCTTGGTGTGCAGGGCGATTCTCACGCGTGCGGCTCCTGTTCCAAGGGGACGGGCACGTCGGCCGGGAGGAGGCGCCGTTCGCGGGCCTCCTGCCAGAACGCGGCGGGCACCTTCGCGGTGAACTGCTGTGCCGTGTCGGCGACTTCGGCCGCCGAGCGGGTCCCGACGAGCACGCTCGTGACGCCCGGGTGCCCGAACGGGAAGGCGAGCGCAGCGGCGCGCAGAGTGATGCCGTGGCGTTCGGCGAGGTCCTTCAGTTGCCGGGCGCGGGCAAGGACCTCGGGTGGGGCCAGGGCGTAGTCGAAGGTGCCGCCCTGCCGGGGGTCTGCGAGCAGTCCGGAGTTGAAGACGCCGCCGATGACGACGGAGACGCCGCGTTCGGCGGCCGCGGGCAGCAGATCCTTCAGGGCGCGCTGGTCGAGCAGGGAGTAGCGGCCGGCGCACAGCACCACGTCCACATCGGTGTCGCGGACGAAGCGGGTGAGCATCGCGGACTGGTTCATGCCCGCGCCGATGGCACCGACGAGCCCCTCCCCGCGCAGCCGCTCCAGCTCGGGATACGCCTCACCGAACGCCTGCTCCGCGTGGTCGTCGGGGTCGTGGAGGTAGGCGACGTCGATGCGGTCCAGGCCGAGGCGGCCGAGGCTCTCCTCGATGGAGCGGCGCATGCCTGCCGCACTGAAGTCCCACACCCGGCGCGTGGTGGCGGGCACGGCGAAGCCGTGGGCACTGTCGTCGCCGCCCGCGTCGTGCGGTTCGAGCAGCCGGCCCACCTTGGTGGACAGGGTGTACGAGCCGGTGGGCCGGGTGCGCAGGTACGCGCCGATCCGGCGCTCGGACAGGCCGAGGCCGTAGTGCGGCGCGGTGTCGAAATAGCGCAGGCCCGCGTCCCAGGCCGCGTCCAGGGCGAGGTGGGCGTCGTCGTCGCGGACAGGCGTGTAGAGGTTGCCGATGCCCGCGCCGCCGAAACCGAGTGCGGTGACCGGGACGTCGCCGCGGCCGAGTGTGCTGGTGCGCATGCGGATCACTGTTCCACGGGGCGCAGCCGCAACCCCTGCATGCCGCCGTCCACGGCGACGGACGTGCCGGTCGTCGCCCCGGACAGTGGACTCGCCAAGTGGGCGATGGCGCCCGCGACTTCGGCGGCGGAGACCAGGCGCCCGGTGGGCTGGCGGGCTTCGAGGGCGGCGCGCTCGGCGGCCGGGTCGTCCGCCTTGTCGAGGAGCCGGCCGATCCAGGGGGTGTCCGCGGTGCCGGGGTTCACGCAGTTGACGCGGATGCCCTCACGGATGTGGTCGGCGGCCATGGCGAGCGTCAGGGAGAGGACGGCGCCCTTGGACGCCGCGTACAGGGCCCGCTGCGGGAGCCCCGCCGTGGCGGCGATGGAGCAGGTGTTGACGATCGCGGCGTGCTCGGAGTCCCGGAGCGTGGGGAGCGCGGCCCTGGCCACGCGGACCATCCCGATGACGTTGACGTCGAGGACCCGGTGCCATTCGGCGTCGTCGTTGTCGGCGACGGTGCCCTGGGCGCCGATGCCCGCGTTGTTGACGAGTACGTCGAGGCCGCCGAGCCCGGCGACCGCCGCGGCCACGGCGGCGCGCACGGCGGTGTCGTCGGTGACATCGGCGGCGTACCCGCGCAGCGGCTTGTCCACGTCGGTGATGTCACGGTCGAGCACAGCGACGTCGGCGCCACGCGCGGCGAGCAGTTCGGCCGTGGCCCGGCCGATGCCGGAGGCGCCGCCGGTGACGAGGGCCTTGAGGCCTGCGAAGTCCTGAACACTGTGGACGCTGGCATCGCTCATACGGCGGCTCCGTTCGGGTCGGTGGTGCCCTGTTCCTGTGCGGTGGGGCCCGCGAGGTCCTTCGCCCAGAACTCGCCGTCCGGGTAGGTGAATTCGACGATGGACGAGGGGTGCATGGTGGCGGAGAATCCGGGGGCCGTCGGGGCTGTGTAGTGGCCCTGGCGGACGACGACCGGGTCGACGAAGTGCTCGTGCAGATGGTCGACGTACTCGATGACGCGGTCCTCGGTGGTGCCCGACAGGGCGACGTAGTCGAACATCGACAGGTGCTGGACGAGTTCGCACAGGCCGACTCCGCCCGCGTGCGGGCAGACGGGGACGCCGAACTTCGCGGCGAGCAGCAGGATCGCGAGGTTCTCGTTGACGCCGCCGACGCGCGCGGCGTCGATCTGCAGGATGTCGATGGCGCCGGCCTGGAGGAGCTGCTTGAAGACGACCCGGTTCTGTACGTGTTCGCCGGTTGCCACCTTCACGGGTGCGACGCCCTGACGGATCGTCGCGTGTCCCAGGATGTCGTCGGGGCTGGTGGGTTCCTCCACCCAGTAGGGCTCGAACTCCGTGAGGGCGTTGGTCCATTGGACGGCGTCGCCGACGTTCCAGCGCTGGTTGGCGTCGATGGCCATGCGGATGTCGGGGCCGACGACGGCGCGGGCGGTGCGGCAGCGGCGGATGTCGTCGTCGAGGTCGGCGCCGACCTTCAGCTTGATCTGAGTGAAGCCGTCGGCGACGGCCTGCCGGGCGAGGCGGGTGAGCTTCTCGTCGCTGTAGCCGAGCCAGCCGGGCGACGTGGTGTAGCCGGGGTAGCCGCGCTCGACGAGGCGCGCGGCACGGTCGGCGGCGCCCTGCCGCCCGGCCCGCAGCAGCTCCAGGGCCTCTTCCGGGGTGAGGGCGTCGGCGATGTAACGGAAGTCGACCTGAGACACCAGCCACTCGGGGTCCGCCTCGGCGAGCAGCCGCCACAGTGGTGTGTCGGCCCGCTTGGCGGCGAGGTCCCAGGCCGCGTTGACGACGGCTCCGATCGCCATGTGCATCACGCCCTTCTCGGGCCCGAGCCAGCGCAGTTGGCTGTCACCGATCAGGTCGCGGTTGAGGCTGCCGGGATCGGCGCACAGCTCGTCGAGCGGGCGGCCGACGACGTGGTGGCTCAGCGCGCGGATCGCGGCGACCTGGACGTCGTTGCCGCGCCCGATGGTGAAGGTGAACCCGTGCCCCTCGTGTCCGCCCGGGTCGTCGGTGCGCAGCACGACGTACGCGGCGGAGTAGTCGGGGTCGGGGTTCATGGCGTCGGAGCCGTCAAGCTCCCGGGAGGTCGGGAACCGGATGTCGTACGTGTCGACGGCGGTGACGCGGGCCGGTGTTGAGGACAACAGGGTGCCTTTCGGGCGGGGTGGGCGGGGGCCGTTCCTGAGCGCGGGTCAGTCCTGGGCGCGGCCGGTGGTGACGCGGGCGACCATGAGGGCGAGCAGGATGATTCCGCCGTAGATGGCCTGGATCCAGAAGGACGGCACCTGGGCGAGGGTCAGCATGTTCTGTACGACACCGAGCAGCAGTACGCCGGTCAGGGCGCCGAACATGGTGCCCTTGCCGCCGTCGAGGCTGATGCCTCCGATGACCGCGGCGGCGAACACCGTGAAGATCATGTTGTTGCCCTGGTTAGCGCTGATGGCACCCACGTATCCGGTCTGCATGATGCCGCCGACGGAGGCGAGGACGCCCGCGACCACGAAGACACCGAGCATGACGCGCTCGACGCGGATGCCGGCGGCGCGGGCGGCCTCGGCGTTGCCGCCGATCGCGTACAGGGCGCGGCCCACGCGGTGGTACTTGAGGACGAGCCCCGCGACCCCGAACGCGATCGCGGCCAGCCACACCGACATCGGGACCCGCAGGAACGTGGAGGTGGCGAGCGCGAAGAACGCGTCGGGCATCCCGAACAGCGTCTTGCCCTTGGTCGCCCCGACGAGCAGTCCGCGCAGCACGATCAGCATCGCGAGCGTCACGATGAACGCGTTGAGCTTCAGCTTGACGACGAGCACACCGTTGAAGGCGCCGATGCAGGCCCCGGCCACGAGCACCGCCAACAGCGATACGGCGACTGGGAATTCGGTGCCGAACCCGGACTGCGCGACGGGCAGGACGAGCAGGGCACCGAAGGCGGGCGCGATGCCGACGACCGATTCCAGTGACAGGTCGAACTTGCCGCTGATCAGCACGAGGGACTCGGCGAGCACCACCATGGCGAGGGCGGCGGAGGAGCCGAGGATGGAGATGATGTTCTGCTCGGTCAGGAACGAGTCGTTGAGGACGGCGCCGAGGACGAGGAGCAGCAACAGGGCGGGTACGAGGGCGAGTTCGCGTGCGCGGCGGAGGAGGACGTTTTTGGCGGGAGCCGTGGTTGACGTCGCGGGGCTCTGCCCGCCCCGCGGCCTCTCGTCCAAAAGGCGGGCTTGATTACTGGACGTCACTGGAAACCCCCTCGATAGACGCGATCAACGCATGGTCCGCCCACCCGGCCGGGTGCTCCGCGGTGACGCGACCGTGGAACAGCACAAGGACCCGGTCGCAGCGCCGCAGATCGTCGAGCTCGTCGGACACGACGAGGACCGCCGTCCCGTCGTCCCGCGCACTGTCGACCCTCCGCAGCAGCGATTCCTTGGACTTCACATCGACCCCGGCCGTCGGATTGATCAGCACGAGCAGCCGCGGGTCAGAGGCGAGCGCACGGGCCATCACCACCTTCTGCGCATTGCCACCGGAAAGATCGGACACGGGCTGGTCGGGCCCCTCCGCATGGATGTCGAGCCGCTCGATCAGCTCGCGGGCGAACCGCCGGCGGCTCTCCGTGCCGATGAACCCGCGCCTGCCGAGCCGCCCGAGCACCGACAGCGTGGAGTTGTCACCGATGGACATCCCGGTGACGAGGCCCTGGTCGTGCCGATCACGCGGCACACACCCCACACCCGCGGCGAGCGCGGCGGACACATCACCGAAGGGCAGCGGACGCCCGTCGAGCCGGGCCGTGCCGGAGGTGGGTGTGTGCAGTCCGGCGAGGGACTCCGCGAGCGTGATCTTTCCGCTGCCGCTGGAGCCCGCGAGCCCGACGACCTCACCGCGTCGCACGGTCAGGTCCACGTCCTCGTACGTGTCGGAGGTCAGCCCCGCCACTTCGAGTACGACGGGCGCGGCCGCGTCGTCGGCCGCCTGCTCGACGACCGCCTCCGCCGCGGCCGCCGCCTGTTCCGCGACGGCCTCCCCCGCCATCGCCTCGACGAGGGCGGGCCGCGGCAGTTCGGCGACCGGGGCGGTGGTGATCCAGCGAGCGTCACGCAGGACGGTGACCGTCTGGCACACCTCGTAGACCTCTTGGAGGTGGTGCGAGATGAACAGGAAGGTCACGCCCGAGTCCTGGAGGGCGCGCATGCGGGCGAAGAGGCGGTCGATCTCGCGGCTGTCGAGCTGTGCGGTCGGCTCGTCGAGCACGATGAACCGGGCTCCGCCGCTCAACGCCCGTGCGATCTCGACCATTTGCCGGTCCTCGACCTTGAGCTCGGCGGTGCGCGCGCCGGGGTCGACACGCACGTCCCACGTATCGAGCAGCTCCCGGGCCTCGGCGTCGAGTTTCCTCCAGCTGAAGAAGCCGCGCCGGGCGCCCGGCTGCCGGTTCAGGAACAGGTTCTCCGCGACGCTCAACTCTGGGATGACAGTGGGCTTTTGGTACACGCAGACGACTTTTGCGCGCCACGCCTCCCGGTCGCCGAGCGGCGGCGCGGGCTCCCCGTCGAAGGTGAGCGTGCCCGCGTCGGCGCCCTGCAGCCCGGTGAGGACCTGGACGAGCGTGGACTTGCCCGCGCCGTTGCGCCCGACGAGCGCGTGGGACTCGCCCGCGTGCACGGTGAGCCGGCCGTCGGCGAGGGCGACCGTGGGTCCGTAGCGTTTGACGATGCCGCGGGCCTCGACCAAAGGCGGTGTGGCTGCGGTCATTTGGCGGTGTTTCCCCACAGCTCGGGGTCGTCGACGTTCTTCTTGGTGACCAGCGGGGCGGGCAGCTGGTCCTCAAGGGTGCCGCTGGGCAGCTTCACGATCTTCGAGCCGTGGTCGGTGGGACCGGGCTTGAACTTCTTCCCCTGCATGGCCGCCTTGACGTAGTACATGCCGTACTTGGCGTACGTGTCGGCGGGCTGCGAGACCGTCGCGTCGATCTGGCCCTTGCGGATGGCGGCGAACTCCTGCGGGATGCCGTCGTTCGACACGATCGTGATGTGCTTGGCGGACCCCGCCTTCTCCAGCATCCCCTTGGACTTGAGGGTCTGCAGGGTCGGCGCGAGATAGACGCCGCCCGCCTGCATGTAGATCCCCTTGATGTCGGGGTTGGCGTTGAGGAGGGTGTCGAGCTTGGAGGCGGCCGTGTCCGACTCCCACTTCGCCGGAATCTCCAGGACCTTGAGCTTCGGATACTTCTCCTTCACGCAGTCCCGGAACGCCTTGGACCGCTCACGCCCGTTCACCGACGCGAGGTCGCCCATGATCTGGACGACCTTGCCGGACTTCACGTGGTCGCCGAGGTACGTACAGGCCTTCTTGCCGTACGCGACGTTGTTGGCCCGTACGACCATGGCGACCTTGCCCTTGTCGGGCGCGACGTCCACGGCGACGACCGGCACGCCCTTGCGCTCGGCCTGGTCGAGCCCGGCGCCGATGGCGGCGCTGTCGAGCGGCGCGACGACGAGGCCCTTCACGCCCTGGTTGAGCTGGTTGTTGATGTCCGTGATCTGCTGCGAGGGGTCACTGTTGGAGTTGACGGTCTTCAGCGCGTCCACGCCCTCGGACTTCGCCATCTTCGGCACGTAGTCGTTGTACGACTGCCAGAACGGCGAGGTCAGCAGCGGCAGGATGACACCCACCTTGCCCTTGCCATCGCCACCCGCGCCGCCACCGCCCGCACCGGCCGCGGTGTCCTTGGTGCTGCCGCAGGCGGCGAGGGTGAGAGCCGCGCAGCCGAGCAGGGCCACAGCGGCCAACCCCCGCCTTCCGGAACCGCGGGCGCGTGCCGCCCTGTTCCTCCCGGTCGTTCCCTTCGGGTCCATCGTGGTGCCAGTCGTGCCAGTCATCGGACTGCTCCTCGGCTCCTGAAGTCATGGGCACGGCCGGTCCCCGCCCCTCCGGTTCCGGCCCGCGCCGAGATATTTATCAGACCACTTCGGTGCGCCAACACCCTTCGTAGGCAAGTTTTCCCGGTATTTACGCCCTCTGGTGTCGCGAAGAGGTCCGACTTCCCTGGTAGTGGTCGGACCACCTGGCTGGTTACACTGCGCGGCATGCAGAAGGCCACGGTCACCCAGCGGGCCATCGACCAGCTCAAAGCGATGATCGGCAGCGGCGAGCTCCAGCCGGGCCAACGGCTGCCCACCGAGCGAGACCTGGCGGTGCAGCTCGGCATCTCGCGCAGCTCCATGCGGGAGGCGATCCGCGCGCTCACCGTGCTCGGCGCCCTGGAGGCGCGGCACGGATCCGGTATCTACGTCACGCAGTTGGAGGCGGGCGACCTCCTGGAGACGTTCGGGGTGGTCGCCGACCTGTCGCGCGGGCCCCAACTGGTGGAGCTCCTGGAGGTGCGCCGCATCCTGGAGTCGACGGCCACGGCGCTCGCCGCGGCGCGCATCACCCGTGCGCAACTCGCTGAGGTGGAAGACCACTTGGCGGCGATGGAGGCGACGGACGACCCGGACGAGATCCTCTCCCACGACCTGGCGTTCCACCGAACGATCGCCGCGGCAGCCGGCAACGACACGATGGCGGCGATCCTGGAGGGGCTGTCCTCCCGGACCTTCCGGGCGCGGGTGTGGCGCGGCTACGAGCAGGAGGGGGCCTTCGAACGCACCCGCCGAGAACACGCCCGCATCCTGCGGGCCCTCGCCGCGCATGACCCGGAGGCGGCGAGAGCCGCGGCGGCGGCGCATGTGGGTGAGGTGGAGGAGTGGTTGCGGGGGCAGTTGGGGTGAGCGGTCCGGTCGGCCGGGGTTGACGTCGCGGGGCTCCGCCCCGGACCCCGCGCCTCAATCGCCGGCGAGGCTTGATAGGCGTACTCAATCGCCGGCGGGGCTTGAAGTGGCCGCGGCCTCCAAGGCTGTCAGCAGCAGTTCCAGCGCCACCTCGAATGAGCTTCCCGTCATCAGCGGCAAGTGATGGCGCACTGAAGCGAGTTGGGGATGCGTGTCCGCCGACAGGGTCGCGTACTCGCCCGTCCATGACCTGTCGTCCGCCTCCCGGCGCTCCGCGGGGAGTGCCAGGTATGCCGCGTCGAGGGCCGCGTGGCCGAGGACGGTGTCGACGAAGGCGGAGTAGTGCCGCACCGCGTCCTCGTCGCCGAAGCCGGCCCGCCTGAGCAGGCCGATCCCCGCGTCGACCGCCCGGAACTCGTGCGCCCGCCGCGTCACCCGGTACGCCGCGAGCGCCGCCACCCGCGGGTGCGCGCGGTACCCGCGGTGGATGCGGAGGCCGAACTCGCGGAGCCCGTCGCGCCAAGCCGTCCGCTCGGGGTGGAAGCCGTCCATCGCCTCGCCGATGATCCGGTCGGAGACGGCGAGCAGCAGGTCGTCCGTGCTGTGGAAATAGCGGTACAAGGCGCTCGGGTCGCAGCCCAGGGCCGCGCCGAGCCTGCGCACGCTCAGCGCGTCGCCGCCGTGCTGCCCGACCAGGCGCAGCGCGCAGTCGACGATCACGTCTTCGGACAGCAGCACCCCCGACTTCGTCGGCTTGCGGCGCCGCCGCTCCACCGGGATCCGCCCTTCCGACATGACCGTCACCTCCTCCTCGTCCAACACTTCCTCCTTATGACAACACCATTGACGCAAGCAGGCAAGGCCGATTTGATCGCGGTCACCGCCCCTCGCGCACCCCTCTCTCCCCCGCCTCCCCTGCCGCCAGGAGATCCATCATGAGTAGCGAACCACCAGGCCTGCGCCGCTCCCTCGGCATCGTCGACGGCATCGCCATCGCCGCGTCGAGCACCGCCGCGACCACGAGCATCGGCATCGGGATGGGTTCCCTCGCCGCCACGGTCGGGCTGCACGCACCGGCCGTCCTGCTCGTGGCGTTCCTGCCGATCCTGGGGATCGCGGTGGCCTACGCGCGCCTCAACCGCCAGGAGCCGAACATGGGCAGCGGCTACGTCTGGGTGGGCCGTTCACTCGGCCCGTGGCTCGGCTTTCTCACGGGCTGGGTCACGCTCGTCGGCACGCTGATCTTCATGGCGTACACGAGCGCGGTGACGGGCTCGGTCTTCTTGCAGTTCGCCAACAAGGCCCACCTGCATACAGTGTTGGGGCTGGACCTCGATCCGAATTCGACGGCGCTGTCGACGGTCGTCGGCCTGCTCGTGCTCACCGCCGTCACCGTCACCGCGGTCACCGGCGTCCGCAAGGCGACCCGCCTCCAGGCCTGGCTGCTCGTCTTCGAGTACGTGGTGCTGCTCGGGTTCTGCGGCTGGTCGCTGGTCACCGGCGCGCACGCCTTCCAGTGGTCGTGGTTCAACCCGTTCGACATCCACGGCGGCACGGCCTTCGCTCAGGGCCTGGTCCTCGCCGTGTTCTTCTTCTGGGGCTGGGACGCGGCGTTCACGGTGACCGAGGAGACGAAGGACGTGCGGGACGCGGGGCGCGGCGGCCTGATCGCCCTCTTCGCGATGCTCGCGCTGTTCCTCTACGGTTCCGTCGCCTTCCAGCGCGAGATGTCGCTGCACGAGCTGGTCGAGCAGGGCCCACAGGCCCTCACCTACCTCGGCGCGAAGCTCGCCGACGAGCCGGTGGCCAGCCTGCCGCTCCTCGCGCTGCTGTTCTCGGCGGTGGCATCCCTGCAGGCCAGCGTGATCCCGACGGCGCGCGGACTGCTCGCGATGGGCCGGGACAGGACGATGGGGCAGGTGTGGACGCGGGTGAGCCCCCGCTACGGTTCGCCGGCGGCAGGTACCGTCGTCGTGATGTCGATCGCGGCGGTGATGGCCCTACTGGCCCTGGCGATACCGAAGTTGAACGAGATGATCCTCGCCGCCGTGAACTCCATCGGGCTCACCGTCGCCCTCTACTACGGCCTCACGGCCCTCGCCTGCTCGGTCCGCTTCCGCTCACTGCTGCGCACCGCACCCCGGGAGGCGGTGCGCGCGGTCCTCGTGCCGGGGGTCAGCGCCCTCGCGCTGCTCGGCATCGGGGCGTATCTGGCCTACTCGTACGCCACGATGAGCGACCACTTCCAACTGTCGCCGGACAATGGGTGGTTCATGCTTGCGGTGCCCGGGGCGATCGTCGTGTCCGGCCTGGTGATGGCCGCTGTCGCCAAGTACGGGCGCCGCTCCCCCTACTTCACAACCGGGCGCGGCACGAACGCCGCCGCCGTCGAACTTGCCGGGCCGCCGACGGCCAATTGACCGACACCCCGCCTCGTAACACCCGCACATGCACTAGGAGTTGAGACCATGCCCGCACCCGCCGACCTCGTCTTCACCGGCGGCCCCGTCCACACCGGCTCCCCCGCCCGCTCGCGCGCCACCACGGTCGCGGTGCGGGGCGAGCGGATCGTCGCCGTCGGCCACGACGAGGTGCGTGAACTGATCGGCCCGCGTACCGAAGTGGTCGACCTGGCCGGGAAGTTGCTGATCCCCGGCTTCCAGGACGCGCACGCGCACCCCGTCGGGGCGGGCATGGAGATGGGGCAGTGCGACCTGAGCGGTTCGACGACGCTGGCCGAGTACCGGGAGCGGATCGCCGCGTACGCGAGCGCGCATCCGGACGTCGAGTGGATCACCGGGGGCGGCTGGGCGATGGAGGCGTTCCCGGGTGGTCTGCCGACGGCGGCCGAGCTGGACGCCCTGGTGTCGGACCGGCCGGTGTACCTGGTCAACCGCGACCACCACGGCGCCTGGGTCAACTCCCGCGCCCTGCGGGCCGCCGGGCTCGACGCCCGCACCCCGGACCCTTCGGACGGCCGCATCGAACGCGACAGGGACGGCGCGCCGACGGGCATGCTCCAGGAGGGCGCCGCGAACCTCGTCGGACGGCTGCTCCCCACGGTCACCCGCGAGGAGAAGATCGCGGGGCTGCTCCGCGCCCAGGAACACCTGCACTCCCTCGGCGTCACGGCCTGGCAGGACGCCATCCTCGGCGACCACGCCAACCTCACCGACCCCACGGAGGCGTATCTCGCGTGCGCCGACGACGGGCGGCTCACCGCACGTGTCGTGGGCGCGCTGTGGTGGGACCGGGCGCGCGGCACCGAGCAGATCCCGGAACTGCTCGCCCGGCGCGAGGCCGGCACCCGTGGCCGGCTCCGCTCGACGACCGTGAAGATCATGCAGGACGGGGTCGCGGAGAACGGCACGGCGGCGCTGCTCGGCCCGTATCTCGACGGCTGCGGCTGCCGCTCGGACAACAGCGGCATCAGCTTCGTACCGCCCGAGGCGCTGAAGAAGTACGTGACCGAACTGGACGCCCACGGTTTCCAGGTGCACTTCCACGCGCTCGGCGACCGGGCCGTCCGCGAGGCACTCGATGCCGTGGAAGCGGCACGGGGGGCCAATGGTTGGACGGATACGCGTCCACACCTCGCGCATCTTCAGGTGGTGCACCCCGATGACATCGGCCGGTTCCGGGAGCTGGGCGCGACGGCGAACATGCAGGCGCTGTGGGCCGCGCACGAGCCGCAGATGGACGACCTGACGATCCCGTTCCTCGGGGCGGAGCGCTCGGCCCGGCAGTACCCGTTCGCGGCGCTGCTGCGGGCCGGGGCGACGCTTGCGGCGGGCAGCGACTGGCCGGTGAGCAGCCCGGATCCGCTTCAGGGGATCCATGTGGCGGTGAACCGGGTACTGGCCGACGCGCCCGCGGGCACGCCGGTGTTCCTGCCGGAGCAGCGCATCGGTCTGGGCGACGCGCTCGCGGCGTATACCTCCGGTAGCGCGTATGTGAACCATCTGGACGCGGAGACGGGGGTCGTCACGGCGGGCCACCTCGCGGACCTCGCAATCCTGGACCGGGACCCGTTCGCAGGGCCGGTCGAGGAAATCGCCGCGACTCGAGTCGAGCAGACTTATGTGGGTGGCCAACGGGTGTTCGCAGGCTGAGTCTCCACAATCAAGCCCCGCCGGCGATTGAGGCGTGGGGCCCGGGCAGAGCCCCGCGGCCCCAGCCCCGGCCCAGCGAAACTAATCCACGCTCGGCAGAATGTGCGGCTCCGCCAAATCGTCCTCGTACCCCGCGAGGCGAATCGGCGCCGACCTCGCCCACACGTCGAGACTTCCGAGCTTCTCCGGCCTACGACGGCCGGCCCGCTCGGTTCGGTCCTTCGGGCTCTGTTCGCGATTCGTCTTCTCTGGTGTCACCGCGCACTCCTTGTGTGTCGGGTAACCCGCTTCGGCAGTCCGGCCCAGCGTCGCGCGGGGTCCGGCGCCCGATCGGGCTTGTGTAGAAGGCCAGTTCGGGCGCGGTGGCGCCGGTTGTCGCTGGTGGGGTCGGCCGTGGTTCTCGGTCTCTCCCTGTACGGCCACCATGGGTCAAGGTGTCGGACCCACTTGCGGTAACCGTGCGGCTACAGCCTAACCATATGAGCGGGAGCCCGCTCACTGGGGCTGGAATCGCTGCGTCTTTCGGAGGTCGCCCGGCGTTCATTCAGCCACGGGTGGTCGGCCCCGCGCGACAGGTTTTCGCTCGTACGGGGGCACTTCAGGACAACACGGCGTGTCACCGTGCGGTGTTGACGCGGCCCCGGGCGTCGCCCGGGGCCTGCGGGGCGCGTGGGGCGGGGCGGTCGCCGCCGGAGATTGGCGTCAACTCGCCCACTGCCACCGGGCGCTATTCGCTCTCGACGGGTACGTTCTCCGCTCGCCCGCGCAGGGCCCGTACGAGGAAGAACGCGCCGACCAGCACGACGACCGCGACGAGCACGAGCAGGTCCGGGACCCGGTCGCCGATGCCGCGCGCCCACTGCTCGGCGGCGAACGAGTTGTCGACGTCGAGGAGTCCGGGCAGCGCCGTCGTCCCGTCGAAGACGAGGAACAGCGTTCCGAGCGCCAGGAAGAACAGGCCGGAGGCCAGCGACGTCGAGTGCGTCTCGAAACGGCCGATACGGACCGGGCGCCCGCGCAGCCACCGCTTCCCGCCCAGTTCGAACCGGTCCCACAACAGGGCAAGCAGGAACAGCGGCACGGCCATGCCCAGGGCGTACACCGCGAGCAGCGCCCCGCCGTACACCGGGTGCCCGCCGAGCGCGGCGACCGTGAGGACGCTGCCGAGGATCGGTCCCGCGCAGAAACCGGCGAGGCCGTAGACCGCGCCGAGCGCGTACACGGACACGGCCTTGGTGGGGCGGATGCGGCCGGAGAGTTCCGACATGCGGCGGGAGGCGAAGCCGCGGCCCGCGATCTGGAGCACCCCGAGCGCGATGATCAGCCAGCCGCCGACGGAGACGAGCAGGTCACGGTTGCCGTAGAAGAAGCGGCCCGCGTACGAGCCGGCGGCGCCGAGCGGGACGAGTGTGGTGGCGAGCCCCAGGTAGAAGACGCCGGTGCGGGCGACGAGCCGGGTCGGGCTGTCGATGGAGTACGCGAAGAAAGCCGGCAGCAACAGGGCGCTGCACGGGCTGAGCAGAGCCAGCAGGCCGCCGAGGAACGCCGCGAAGTAGCCGATGTCGATCACTTGCCGCCGCCGGACTTCGCGGACTGCGCCTTCGCCGCGTCGATGACCTGCTCGAACGCGGCCTCGGGCTGCGCGCCCGCGAGGGGCTGCCCGTTGATGAGGAAGGACGGCGTGGAGGTGGCACCGAGTGCATAGGCCTCGTCACTGTCCTGCTTCACCGCTGCCTCCGCCGCCTTGCCGGCGTGGTCGGTGCGGAACCGGTCGAGGTCCTTTACCCCGGCCTCGCGGGCGAGCGCGTCGAGGCGGTCCGCGCCGAAGCCCTTGTCCTTGGCGCCGTCGGCGTAGGCCGCCTTGTGGAACTGCCAGAAGCGGCCCTGCTGTCCGGCCGCCCACGCGGCGCGCGCGGCGGACTGCGAGTCGGCGCCGAAGATGGGGAAGTTGCGCCACTCGATGCGCAGCGTGCCGTCGTCGACGTACTTCTTCACCAGGTCGGGTTCGGTGTCGCGGGCGAACTTCCCGCAGTAGCCGCACTTGAAGTCGGCGTACTCGATGAGGACCACGGGCGCGTCGGCGCGGCCCTGTGCGAGGGGGTCCTTGGCGTCGCGCCGTGCGAGCTTCGCCAGTTTGTCGGTGAGCTCGCCGTTGGCCTCGGTGGTGTCCGCCTGCTGATCGGACGCATCGGCCGCGTCCGTACGGGCCTCGGGCCTGGTCGCGGTGTACGAGACGGTGCCGAGGAGGATCGCGGCCACGGCGACGGCCGCGGCGATCGCGGCGGCGCGGCGCTGCTTGGTGCGGGTGGAGGTGTTCTTGGGCATGACGAAGTCGTCCTTGCGTGCGTGAGGAGTGCGTGATGACGGGTGGGGCTGGGCGTCATCTACACGCGCAGGACGGACAGTTCGACCGGTGAGGGCGGATCGTTGGGCGGCGGCGGGCCACGGCCCACCGGGGGCGGCGGCACGATGCCGGTGAGCGGCGCGGTGGCGCCGTGCCCGTGTGCGTACGCGAGCGGGGCGAGGAGTTCGTGGGCGCTCGCGCCGCGCGTGGGCACGCCCTGGCGGCTGTCGGGGGCGTGCTGTCCCTGCGGGTCGCAGTCGGGGGTGCCGGGCGACGACAGGTGGTGCACGGATGCGAGGGCCGGGGCCGGCTCGACGGGCGCGCCGCGGAAGTCGCTGCCCCATGCCGCGCCCACCACGGTGACCAGGAGGGTCACCAGGAGAGCGGGAACGGTGAGGCGGCGCATGCGGCAATTCTGCACCATGGGAGAAAGGGGACAGCGTTCACGTCCTGTTGACCGGTGGGTCGACTCGGCCTCGGTTCACCATGGTCTGCTTCCGGGCAGGCTGCGGAAGAGCTTCGGGAGGAGTCGTCCATGGAACACGTCGAACTGCGCACCGTCGAGGAGTTGATGGCCTCGTTGAACGCCTGCCGGGGCGCCTGGGACACCCCGGACCGCAGCGGCGACCCCGTCGATCTGCACGATCACGCACTGCAGACGGCGGCGCTGCTGCGCCGCTCCCGGCCCAGCGACAAGGAGTTGCAGGTCGCGGGGCTCGTCCACGACATCGGGCATCTGCTGTGCCCAGGGGACGACGCGGGGCACGCGGACCGGGCGGCGGACGCGGTGCGCGGGCTGCTCGGCGAGCGGGTGGCGCGGCTCGTACGGCTGCATGTGCCGGCGAAGCGGTATCTGGCGACGACCGAGCCGGGACGCGGCCTGTCCGCGCAGAGCGCGCTGACGCTGGGCGTTCAGGGTGGCCCGATGACACCTCGGGAGGTCGCGGCGTTCGAGGCGGACCCGCACGCGGAGGACGCGGTGACGGTGCGGCATGCGGACGACGCGGGCAAGGTGGTGGGCCTGGACGCCGGGGACCTGGAGGACTGGCGCCCGGTGCTCGAACTCGTGGCGGCCACCCACGCCTCGTACGTGCGCTAGCCCCACCTCCACAAACGACCCACGAATCATGCACTGCTGACGCATCGTCACACACTGGTCGCTCATGAGACCGTACGCCCATGGCAGCGTCCTCGATGACCTCCACGGATCAACCGCGTGTGCTCGACGGCAGGGCGGCCGTCGTGACTGGCGCCTCGCGAGGCATCGGTCGCGCGATCGCGGAGGAACTCGCCGACTGCGGGGCCCTGTTGTGCGTGACGGCCCGGGATCCGCACGGGGTGCGGGAGGTGGTCGCGGCGCTGCGGGCGCGCGGCGCGCGAGCGGTGGGTGTGCCCGGGTCCGTGGCCGATCCGGCGCATCTGTGGGAGGTGACGGAGCGGGCGATGGCTGAGTTCGGCCGGGTCGACATCGTCGTGAACAATGCCGCGACCAACCAGCCGTACGGCCCGCTCATGGACGCCGACCCGGAGATCTGGCGCGCGGCCTTCACGATGAACGTGGAGGCGCCGCTGCGTCTGGTGCAGTGCGCGTGGCGGGCGTGGATGAGCGAGCACGGCGGCGCCGTCGTGAATGTGTGCACGGAGGGCGCGGGCCATGTCGGCCCGAACGTCGGCGCGTACGGCACGAGCAAGGCGGCGCTGCTGCACCTGACCGCTCAACTGGCGGGCGAGATGGGCCCGTTGGTGCGCGTCAACTCCGTCTCCCCCGGCCTCGTCCGCACCGAGATGGCCCGCTTCGTGTGGGAGCGGGCCGAGGAGTCGGTGGCGGCGGGGCTCCCGGCCGGGCGGATCGGGGAGCCGGAGGACGTGGCGCGCGCGGTGCGCTGGCTGGTGTCGGACGAGGCGTCCTGGATCACCGGCGCGGAGCTGCTCGTGGACGGCGGTACGCGGGTGCGCGCCGCCTCAGCGGGCGGCGCGTCGAACGACGCCGTCCACCAGCAGCTGCGTCACCACTTGCCGGGCTCGTAGTCCTTGAGGAAGACGCCGTACACGTCGTCGCCCGCCTCGCCGCGCACGACGGGGTCGTAGACGCGGGCCGCGCCGTCGACCAGGTCGAGGGGGGCGTGGAAGCCCTCCTCGGCGAGGCGCAGCTTGTCGTAGTGCGGGCGCTCGTCGGTGATCCAGCCGGTGTCGACGGAGGTCATGAGGATGCCGTCTGCCTGGAACATCTCGTGGGCGCTGGTGCGCGTCACCATGTTCATGGCCGCCTTGGCGGCGTTGGTGTTCGGGTGGCCCGCGCCCTTGTAGCCGCGGCCGAAGACGCCCTCCATCGCCGAGACGTTCACGACGTAGGCGCGGCCGCTCTCCGCCTTCTTCGCGGCGTCGGACATGGCCGGGCGCAGCGCGCTGATCAGGATGAACGGCGACGTGTAGTTGCACAGCTGGGTCTCGAGCAGCTCGACCGGCGAGATCTGGTCGATGGTCTGCACCCACGTGTTGGACTCGACGACGTCGGGGACGAGGCCGCCCGCGTCGATCGCGGAGCCGTCGAGGTGCCGTGCGACGCTCGCGTTGCCCGCGACGAGCGCGAGGTCGGCGACCTTCTGGGCGTCGATGCCGCTGGTGCCGATGGGCAGCGCGGCGATGCCGTCGACTGATCCCGAGTTGAAGGCGCCGATGACGTGGTGCGGCGGCAGCTCGCCCGCGGGCAGCGGCGCGCCCTCGCCGTCGACGAGGGCGGCGTAGGCGGAGGGCAGGCGGCGCACCGTCTGCGTCGCGTTGTTGATGAGGATGTCGAGCGGGCCCGCGGCGGCGACCTGCTCGGCCAGGGCGACGGCCTGGCCCGGGTCGCGCAGGTCGAGGCCGACGACCTCCAGGCGGTGGATCCAGTCCGCCGAGTCCTCCATCGCCTTGAAGCGGCGGATGGCGTCCTTGGGGAACCTGGTGGTGATCGTGGTGTGCGCGCCGTCGCGCAGCAGCCGCAGCGCGATGTACATGCCGATCTTGGCGCGGCCACCGGTGAGCAGGACGCGCTTGCCGCTGAGGTCGGCGCGGGCGTCGCGCTTGGTCCGGTTCAGGCGGGCGCAGTCCGGACAGAGCTGGTGGTAGAAGTAGTCGACTTCCACGTACCGGGTCTTGCAGGTGTAGCAGGAGCGGGGGCGCTGGAGTATCCCCGCGACCCTGCCCTCCTCGGTCTGCGAGGACGGCAGGATGCCCTCGGTCTCGTCGTCGATCCGCTGCGCCGAGCCGGTCGCCGTAGCCTCGGTGACCGCCTTGTCGTGGGCGGTCTTGGCGGCGCGGCGGTCCTGGCGGCGGCGCTGCTTCACGGTCCGGTAGATGCCGGCGGTGGCGCGGCGGACGGTGATCGCGTCGGGGTGGTCGACGTCGATCTCGTCGAGCTCCTTCAGCACGCTGAGGCAGACGGCGAGCCGCTCGGGGTCGATGCCGGGGCCGTACGCGACGACGTCGCCGCTCTCGGCGGACGCCGTGGCCTCGGCGGGCTCGGCGGCCTGGTTGTCCTCTGTCACGGTCATCGCCGCTGCTGTTCCTCGCGTCGCTCGTGCCGCGAGGAATCCTTGAGTGCCGCGCGGCTGCCAAAAGGCGGCACCTTACAGGTCACTCGGTTGATCCCGCCAGATCCGGAGGATACTGGCGGGATCGGGGTCGACCAAATGACGGGCGTCACTGCGCCCTGGTCATGGGTCTCATACACGTGTCTCAGACAGGCGTCTCAGACACCCGCCTCGCAGACCGCGGCGAGCTGGGCCACCTCGTCCCGCACCGCCCGAGCCAACACATCCAGATCCGGCACGGCCGCCGCGTCCGCGACGAGGCCGTAGTGGACCCGCCCGCGGTACGTCGACACGGCGACCGCGAGGGACTGGCCCTGGGCCAGGGGCGCCAGCGGGAAGACCTCGGTGAGCGGGCAGCCGCCGAGTTTCAGGCCGAGGCTGGGCAGCGGGACGCTCGTGACCAGCAGGTCGAAGAGGAGGCGGGCGTTCTGGCCGACCAGCCCACCGCCGAGCCGGAGGCCGAGCGGCGGCACGTGGTCGGCGAGGAGGGCCACCGCACCGGCGCCGCGCGAGGGCCCCGCATCCTTGTGGCGGTCCATGGAGCCACGCACGGAGCGCAGCCGTTCCACGGGGTCCGGCTCGGAGACGGGCAGCCGGACCAGGTAGCCGGACAGCCGGTTGCCCTGCGGGTGGGCCGTGCGGGGCCTGCGCCGGGAGACCGGGACGAGGGCGCGGGGCTCGACGCCGTCGCTGCCGTCGCCGCGCTCGTCGAGCCAGCGCCGCACGGCTCCGGCGACCACGGCGATCAGCACGTCGTTGACCGTGCCGCCGACCGTCTTGCGGATGCGGTGCACATCGTCGAGGTCGAGCACGACACCGGCGGTGCGCCGGGTGCCGCTGGCCTTCGAGGTGAGCGCGGGTGACGTGCGTACGCCCCAGGTGGCGCGGGCGACGGAGGCGCCGATGGACGCAGCCTGCGTGGCGCTGCCCACCAGCGTGCGCACATGGTCGGGGTAGCGGCGCGGGTCGAGGTCGCCGAGCGTGATCTCGCGCAGGCCGGGGACCGGCAGGCGCAGGCCGCGGCGTGCGGCGGGCGCTTCCTTCGGGGTGCGCCGGGCGGGCAGGTCGATGGGGTCCATGACGCCTGCGGCGAGGGTCAGGGCGCGCAGCCCGTCCGCGAGAGCGTGGTGGAACTTGAAGAGGACGGCGAACGACGCGCCGTCGGCGGCCGACAGCACGTGCGCCTCCCACGGCGGGCGGCCGCGGTCCAGCGGGCGTTCCATGAGCGCGCCCGCGGCGGCGTGGAAGTCGTCGACGGCCCCGGCCATCCACACGTGGTCGAGCGGGTCGAAGTCGGCCGCGGGCACGCGGGCCGCGCCGCCGACCGGCACGAGCACGCCGGCGATCCGCATCCGCAGGCCCGGCACGCCCGCGGCGCGGGTGGCGAGCAGCTCGAAGGCGTGCCGGGCGGCGCCGGGGTCGTCGGCCTCGAAGACGCCCAACGCCCCCAGGTGCATGGGGTGTTCGGCGGTCTCGATGTTCCAGAAGGTCAGGTCGAGTGGAGCGAGCAAGTCCGAACTCAGAGAGGTCATGGAGGGCTCTCGCGTCGACGACGGTGAGAGCGCAGTCAATCGCCAGCAGTCGATTACGGTCAAGTACGATCATGACACTCTGCGTTAACAACTGATGAAGACCCGCCCCTCTGGGAGAGGCGGGTCTCATGTGACACAGAAGGCGACTCAAGTGGCCTGTCGGTTACGTCACTTGAGGGCCGGCGGCGCCGCGTCGGGACCGGTCCCCCACGCCGACGGCTCGCCGCCGACGGTGAAGGACAGGTTCCGCAGGCCCCGCAGATCCTTCGTGGTCAGATACGTCTTGTCGTACGCGGCGCCGTCCGTCCGCGCCGACTGGATGTACCGGTTGTCGTCCGAGGTGCCGGGCGCCCGGACGGTCAGCCCGCCCTTCGGGTAGTAGCGCCGGTCGAGCGTGACGTCGACCCGCTCGAAGACGGGCGTCGACAGGCTCCACGTGTCCGTTCCGGGCTGCACCGGGAAGATCCCGATCGACGACAGGACGTTCCAGGCGGACATCGTGCCCAGGTCGTCGTTGCCGGTCATGCCGGTCGGGGTGTCGGTGAACAGGGTCAGCGCGGCGTGCACCACATCGGTGGTCTTCCACGGCTGGCCGGTGGAGAGATACGTGTACGGCGCGATCAGGTCGGGCTCGTTCTGCGGGTTGTACTTGTCGGCGTTGTAGTAGTCGTACGGGCCGTTGACCCACACCTCGCGCGCCGTCTTCGCCGGGTCCTTCACCAACTGCTCGTAGGCGAAGAACGAGTCGAGCCGCTTGTTCGCGGCTTCCTTTCCGCCGATCAGGTCGACCATGCCCGGCAGGTCCTGCGGCACGAGCCACTGGTACTGCCAGGACGTGCCCTCGTGGAAGCCCTCGCTCTTGGCCGGATCGGCCGGGCCAGTGAAGGCGCCGGACGCGTCGCGCGCGCGGAAGAATCCGGTCGAACCGTCGAAGATCTTCCGGTAGTTCTGCGCGCGCTCGGCATAGCGGGCGGCGTCCTCGTCGTGCCCCAGCTCCTTCGCCATCTGGCCGAGCATGGCGTCGGACAGGGCGTACTCCAGGGTGGCCGATGCCCCGTGGTCGTAATCGGAGTCGCCGGGCTTCACGTGCTCGCGGTCCTTGATGTACGGCGCGAACCCGTCGGCCAGGTACTCCTTGTTGGCCTCGCGGCCCACGGGGGCGGAGTCGGCCGGCGGCACGCCGTCGGCGTTCTTCTTCAGCGCCCGGTAGGCGTCCTCCTCGTGCCCCTTGAGCAGGCCCTGCTGGTAGGCGTTGGTGAGGAACGGGGTGACCGGGTCACCGGTCATGATGTTCGTCTCGACCGTGCCGTAGCCCCACTTGGGCAGCCAGCCACTGTCCTTGTCGATACGGATCACCGACAGCGCCATGTCTCGCGACTCGCGCGGGGCGAGCAGCGACAGCAGCTGCGCCTGGGTGCGGTACGTGTCCCAGAGCGACCAGTTCTGGTAGTACGTGAACCCGTCGGCACGGTGGATCTTCTGGTCCCAGCCGGTGTAGCGGCCGTCGACGTCGCTGCCGATGTTCGGCGCGAGGAACGAGCGGTACAGCGAGGAGTAGAAGGTACGGCGCAGTGTCTCGCTGCCGCCCTGTGCCCTGACGTCGTCGAGCCGGCCCTCCCACGCGGACTGTGCCGCGCCGCGCACGGAGTCGAAGGAACGGCCGCCCTCCTTACGGAGGTTGAGCGCCGCGCCGTGCGCGTCTACGTAGGAGATCGCGGTGGTCGCCTCGACGGTGCGGTCCTTGCTGGTGTCGAAGCGGAGATACGCGCCGTTGCGCTCGGCGTCCGCGGCCGAGGACGTGGAGCCCTCGGTGACGGTGTCGTCCTTCCAGGTGCCGCTCGTCTTGAACGGCCGGTCGAACCTGGTGATCGTGTGGAGCGTGTACTGCTTGGTGTCCTGGCAGAAGCCGCTGCCGGTGATGGAGGTGCGTACGGTCCGGCTGTCGAGGATGTCGACCTTGGTGTGCACGGTCTTGTGCAGCGACTGGCCGGCGTTGATCATCACGTTGGCCTTGTCGGTGGCCGGGAACGTGTACTTCTGTACGCCGGTCCGCTTCGTGGCGCTCAACTCGGCGTCCACGCCGGACTTCAGGCCCACCTTGTAGTAGCCCGGCGACGCCTTCTCGTCGTCGTGGCTGAACTCGGCCGCGTACTTCGCGTAGTCCGTGCTCCCGATGTCGCCCACGGTCGGCAGCACCGGCAGGTCGCCGCCCAAGCCGCAGCCCACGCCGGACAGATGGACGGCGGAGAACCCTCGGATGTGGTCGTCCGAGTGGTCGTAGCCGGTGTTGTGCCCGGTGTCGGGCGAGAACTGCACCATCCCGAAGGGCACGGCGGCGCCGGGATAGGTGTTCCCCTCGTTCTCGGTGCCGATGAACGGGTTGACCAGATCGGTCAGGCGCTCGTGTGGTTTCGCGGCCTGCGCCGCTGGCGCCGCGAGACCGGTACCGAGCAGCACGGCGGCCGCGAGCACGCCCAGCGCGCGTGATCCGGGCCTGCGGGTGCGTCTTATCATCGTGGGCCTTCTCATCCTGCGCCTCTCGACAACGTTGTCAGCATGCGCGGTCATTCTTCGTCCGCCCCGACGGCCCGTCAAGGCTTCACGCGCCACAGGTGATCCTCCGTCCCGTTGTCGGCGAACTGGACGACCTGCGCGCTGTCTTCGGTGGACATGCCGTCGACGCCGAGCACCTTTCCGCTGTGCTTGTTGCGCAGCAGGAACCAGCCGTCGCCCTTGTCCTCGCACGTCCACAGCAGGTCGGGGCGCCCGGAGTCCTCGTACTGCACGGCGAGAGCACTGTCGTCCGTCGAACTCCCCTTGACGGCAAGGAACTTACCGCTCTGACCGTTGCGCAGACGCAGCGTCCCGTCGCCCGCCGGCAGCAGCTGCCACGCGTGGTCGCCGGTGCCCGCGTCGCGGAACTGCACGACACGTGCGTCGTTGTCCGTGGACATTCCGTCGACGGCGAGGACCTTGCCGCTGTGCTTGTTGAGGATGCGGTGGTACGCCGGTTCGGGTGTCCAGGCCCGGCCCTGCGGCGTCGCCGTCGGGAACGTGGTGATCCGTAGCCGGGCGGCGCCCATGGGCACCAGCGTCACATCCTCCACGGCGGCCCTGCTGCGTGCCGGACTCGACTGGAGCGGTGCGACGACGTGCTCGTCGTCGGCCACCCACTCGGGGATGCGACGGGCCTTCACGGTGAGCGTGAGGGGCGTACCCTCCAAGGTGAACGGGTTGGCGGCGAGGGGCCCGGACTTTCGGTGCACCACTGCCGCGCCGCCCGGCACCAGACCGTAGTTCCAGGCTGTCGTAGCGTGCACGTCGTACTCGGGGAACGTGTCGCTGCCGCCCGTGCGCACATACCGTTCGCCGATCCTGAGCGAATAGGTCAGCGGCCCGTGGTCGACGCTCACGCTGTCGTGATTGCCCTCCCAGGTGCGCAGACCGGTCCGCTGCGGCAGCCGCAGGCGCACCACGTCGCCGTCGTGCCACGTGCGGCGGATCTCGGCGAACGAGGGGCCTCCGCCGACCTTGACGGGGCGGCCGTTCACGGTCAGGCGCGGCGACGCACACCAGCCGGGCACGCGCAGCCGCAGCGGGAATTCCGCGGCCCGCTCGACGCCGACGGTCAGGGTGACGGTCTCGTCGAACGGGTAGTTCGTCTCCTCCCGCACGTGCACCGCGACGTCGCCCACCTTCGTGCGCACCTCGCAGTCGGCGTACATGGCGGCGACGAGCCCGCCGTCGGCGCCCGCGAGCCACAACTCCTCGGTGAAGTAGGGCCAGCCCATGCCGTAGTTGTGCGGGCAGCAGCGGTACTGGTCCACGCCCGGCCGGTACGACTGAAGGGCGAAGCTGTTCTGGAACTGCCCCTGCGATTTGGGGCTGTTGTCGAGGTCGACGCTGTTGGCGCTGGTGACGTAGTGGATGCCCTTGCCGCTCGGGTCGAGAGCGGCGGGCAGCATGTTGAACGCGAGGTCCTCGCAGCGGTCCGCCCACACCGGGTCACCGGTGATACGTGTGAGCAGCTCGTGGCTGGCCATGAACTCGACGATGCCGCAGGTCTCGAAGCCCTGGCGCGGGTCGCCGAATCCGGGCCGGTAGTTCTCGTCGCCGGCCATGCCGCCGCCCGGGAACTGCCCGTAGGTGTCGAGGACTTGGTCGTAGGTGCGGTACGTGGCGCGGGTCAGGGCGTGGGCCCCGGAGTCTGTCCACTGGGCGTACTGGGCGGGTTCGCGGAAGCCCTGGGCGATGTTCACGTTGTGCGGGGTGGGGAGCTTCCCGGTCCAATCGGCACCGTAGCGGTGCATCTTCTCGACGAGGCCGACGAGGAACGCGTCACCCGTGCGCTCGTAGAGCCAGCGGGCGGTGTCGATGCCGTCGCCCCAGCGAACGGAGACCCAGCTGGAGTCGAAGGCTCCCTTGCCCTGCGCCGCCATGTACGTCATGAAGCGGGTGAGGAAGGGCACGATGCGCTCGTCGTGCGTGTACTCCTGCCAGGTGCGCAGCGCCATGAGGAGCGGCAGGTACGGCCAGAAGTCGGGGCCGTCGTTGAGTGCGGTGCGCAGGGCGCGCGGTCCGAAGAACCCGTCGGACTCCTGGGTGGCGAGGATGGCGTCGAGCCAGCGCTCGCTGGTGGCGAGGGCGTCGGCGTCCTGCGTCGTGATGGCCAGCGGGACGAACCCTCTCAGCCAGTAGGGGACTTCCTCCCAGGCGTCTCGTTCCGGGTGGACCCAGCCGCAGGTGTCCATGTCGAGGAAATGGGACTTCTCCTCGTAGCGGCCGAACAACCCGTCGAGTTGCAGGCGGAGTTGGCCCGCCAGCCAGCCGTGGGCGGTGACGCTGCCGACGGGCAGCCTGGTGAAGGCGTCGCCGGCCACGGCCGTCCTCCCTGCCGCCGTCGCGGCGCTTGCTGTGCCTGTGACGCCCGCCGTGCCGCCGATCAGCGTGGCGGCGGTGACCACGGTGCCGGTCCGCAGCACACCTCGTCGTGTGACTGTCATCGATGTCCTCCGGGGACGTGGGGGAACGCGAAGGGGGCGGGCCCGGTGTTCGGGCCCGCCCCCGCGAGCGGTCGGATCAGGAGCAGTTCGCCACGGTGTCCTGCGAGGCGTCGCGGATCAGCGCCTGCTGGGCGTCGTGTACGCGCTTCACGTCCGGCTTGACGACCCTGCGGTCGTACGTCAGCAGGCCGTTGAGCTCACCCTCGACGTCGGAGATCTGCGTGTAGACGGCGCCGTTGCCGCCCTTGCAGGCGAGCTTGTACACCTCGTCGAGCTTCTCCAGGTAGCCGTCCGTGTACGTCGTCGGGTCGACATCGACGTAGGACTGCTGCACCGCCCAGGCGTGGCCCGGCACCGCGAGGCCGAGGCCGCCGTACTCGCCCGCGACCAGGGCCCGCTTGCCGTCGGGGTTCGGTGGCAGGGCGGGGCTGGGGTAGCCGTGTTCGTCGAGGATGTCGCCCGTGCCGCCGTCCTTGCCCAGGTTGATCCCGGACATGGAGTTGATCAGGCGGGTGGGGTCCCAGGACTTGGCCTGGTCGGCGAGGCGTGCCTCGTCGTACTGACCCCAGCCCTCGTTGAGGGTGACCCACATGACGACCGACGGGTGGTTGGAGTGCTGGTCGATCATGATCTTCATCTCGCGCTCGAACTCGGTGCGCGCGGACTGGCTCGGGTTCACGCCTGCCGTCATGGCGGGCATGTCCTGCCAGACCATGAGGCCCAGCTTGTCGGCCCAGTAGAACCAGCGGTCGGGTTCGACCTTGATGTGCTTGCGGACCGAGTTGAAGCCCATCTGCTTGTGCATCTTCAGGTCGTACGCGAGCGCCTCGTCACTGGGCGCGGTGTGCAGTCCGTCCGGCCAGAAGCCCTGGTCGAGGGTGGCCATCATGAACGTGGGCTTGCCGTTGAGCATGGTGCGCGGGGTGCCGTTCACCTTCTCGACGGAGATCGAGCGCATACCGAAGTAGCTGCCGACCCTGTCGGCGCCGACGCTCACCTTGAGGTCGTAGAGGAACGGGTCGTCCGGCGACCACAGGTGCGGCTTGGCGATCTTCAGGGTGAGCGGTCCGCCGGAGGTGCCGGTGGCGGTGGCGACCTTCTTGCCGTCCGCGTACGCGGACGCCGTGACGGGGACACCGTCCCGAACTCCCGTGGCGGAGACGGCCACTTCGCCCGTCTTCACATTCGGCGTGACCTTCAGGTCGGTGGCGTGGTCGGTGGCGACCGGCTCCATCCACACGGTCTGCCAGATGCCGGAGGAGGGGGTGTACCAGATGCCGCTGGGGTCGAGGCGCTGCTTGCCCATGGGCGGGTTCTCGCCCTTTTCGGCGTCGGTGGGGTCGTAGACGCCGACGATCAGTTCCTGGGTGCGGCCCGGCTTGAGGGCGTCGGTGACGTCGGCGCTGAACTTGTCGTAGCCGCCCTTGTGATCGGCGACCTTCTTGCCGTTGACGTAGATCTCGGACTTCCAGTCCACGGCACCGAAGTTGAGGTTGAGGCGCTGTCCCTTGCCGACCTTCCAGTCGGCGGGCACGGTGAAGGTGCGCCGGTACCACATGCGGTCCTCGTGGCGCTCGACGCCCGAGAGCTGGGACTCGACCGGATAGGGTACGAGGATCTTCTCGTCGAGCTTCTTGCCGACCGGCGGCTTGTCCCCCTCCTTGGCGGCGGCGAACTGCCACCTGCCGTTGAGGTTCCGCCACTTGTCGCGGGTGAGCTGGGGACGCGGGTACTCGCGGTGGGCGTTGGCCGGGGTGACGTCGTCGCCCCACTTGGTGGTCAGCTCGTGCGTCGAGTGGTTCGGCCCGCTGGACCAGAACCTGCCGATGGCCGTTCCGTCACTGCCGGCCAGTCCGCCCTGGCCGTCGTAGGTGAGGTCGGCCTCTCCCGAGGCGTCACCCTTCTTGTTTCCGACGACCGGCTGTTCCAGGCCCACGAGCAGCGCCCGCGGGTCCTTCGGGTCCGCCTTGACGCTGCTCAGCGGCCACTTGGCGCCTCCGATGACGGCGGACATGTGCTCGTTGACGCCGCCGGGCAGCGCTCCGAGCTTCTGCGCGAAGTCAAGCTTCAGGGTGCGGCCGTCGCCGAGCACGGTGGTGCCGATGGCTCCGTCGTACTTCCAGTCGGCAGGCAGCCGGAACGCGGACGACGGGATCGCTTCCTTCGTCCCACCCCGCTCGGTCCAGCGCAAGTGGAGGTTGGAGCCGCCCTCGTGCTCGAAGTACTCGACCTTGATGTCGACGGCGTCGTCGGCGGTCAACTCGACGGGCTGGGAGGTCTGTTCCTTCTCCCAGTCGTCGGTCCAGTGGTCGATCACCAGCTTGTCGTCGACCCACAGGCGGAAGCCGTTGTCCCCGACCATGGAAAACGTTGTCATGCCGGACTTCTCCGGGACGACCTTGCCGGTCCAGCGCACGCTGGCGTTGTCCGCCTGGCCGGTCGCGGTCTGCAGTCGGGATTCCAGGCTATTGAAGTCGATCTTCGGGTCGAACCCGGTGGCCTTCAACGAGTCGAAGTCGAAGGCCCCTTCGGCGGACTGCGTGTAGTACTCGCCCTTGAGACCGTGCGGAACGGCCGGGTCGTCTTCGGCCGAGGCCGCTCCTGAGGGGGCGACCGTGAGCGCGGTGAGTCCGAGTGCCGTGGTCAGGAGCAGTGCCAGATGTCGCCCGTGACGTCTGAGGTGGGTGGTGCGCACGGATCCTCCTATGCAGGAACTGCAGGAACGCTTCGAGGAAGGGTGGCGGCTCGCCGCTCCAGTCGGTACAACGAGTCTGTACAACGTTGGAAGGAACGACAGTTGGCATGACAGCACGCGCACAGCATGCTGTCCAGAGCATGGACACGAACACTGCCAGGATCCGGATCGGGTTGGCCGATCACGGCTGCTTACGGGCCAACGTCCGCCCCCGGCCCATCAATCCACGCCGACCCAGGGAGTTTTCGTGCGGGTGAGCCTCAAGGATGTCGCGGAGCACGCCAGCGTCTCGATCAAGACCGTGTCGAACGTCGTGAACAACTACCAGCATGTGACCCCGGCGATGCGCTCCCGCGTCCAGGAGGCCATCGACGAGCTGGGCTACCGGCCGAACCTCACCGCCCGCAATCTGCGCAAGGGCCGCACCGGCATCATCGCGCTCGCCGTGCCCGAGCTCGGCAACCCGTACTTCGCGGAACTGGCCGGCGCCGTCATCGACGCGGCGGCGGAGCGGGACGTGACGGTGCTGCTCGACCACACCCGGGGCGAGCGCGAACAGGAGGTTCTGGTCAGCCAGGGTTTCCGGGCCCGGGTGATCGACGGCCTGATCCTCAGCCCTCTTGAGCTGGAGGCGGAGGACTTGGCGGGGCGCGAGGACGACGTGCCGCTGGTGCTGCTCGGCGAGCGCGAGTACGACCTGCCGTACAACCACATCGCGATCGACAACGTCGCCGCGGCCCGCACCGCCGTGCGCCATCTGATCGGCCGGGGCCGCACGAGGATCGCCTACCTGGGCGCCCGCACGGATTCCGCGAACCGTCCGGCGCATCTCCGACTCGCGGGCTGGCGCGACGAGTTGACGGACGCGGGGCTGCCGGCACCGGACACCCTGGTGGGGCCGACCGGCGGCTGGGACCGGGGCGACGGGGCCGAGGCCATGGCGCGCCTGCTGGACTCCGGGGTGCGCCCCGACGCCGTGTTCGCGTACAACGACCTGGTGGCGATCGGCGCGATGCGCGTGCTGCACGAGCGGGGGCTCAGGGTGCCGTGGGACGTGGCGGTGGTCGGGTTCGACGACATCATGGAGGGGCGCTTCGGGGCCGTCACACTCACCACCGTCTCCCCGGACAAGCGGGCCATCGCCCGGCTCGCGGTGACGTCGCTGCTGCGCCACCTCGAGCATCCGGAGGGGCCCGTGGGACGCGAACTCACGGCGGAATTCCGGCTGGTGGAGCGGGAGAGCACGCTGGGACGACGGTGAACCGTGCCACGGTCACGTGGCGGCCAAGTCTCTGCGCAAAGCCTTTACAGCGCCCTTCCAACGATGTAAAAACCTGGCCTGTACCACCGATCCGACTGGTCGAACACATTCACCCCGTCAGCGCGTTCACGCGCCGGGCCGTGCCGTTTTGGGGACCACCAATGACGCAGACCGCACTTCGCCGTACCACCACCAGGGCCCTGCTCGCCACCGGCCTCGTCGCGAGCCTCGCGCTCGCCACCGGTTGCGCGAAGTCGGAGGACGACAACAGCTCGACGGACAAGGGGAGTTCGAGCGCAAAGAGCGATAACGCCGGGCAGGAGGTCGCCTCGCCGGGCGGCGGCAAGACCTGTGACGTCACCACCTACGGCGGCAAGAAGCTCGACCTGAAGAACGCCACCGTCGGCTTCTCGCAGTCCGAGAAGGAGGCCAACCCGTTCCGCATCGCGGAGACCGCCTCCATCAAGGCCGAGGCCAAGAAGCGTGGCGTCAAGCTGCTCACCGCGAACGCCCAGTCGCAGTTCTCCAAGCAGATCAGCGACGTCCAGGACCTCATCTCCAAGGGCGCGGACCTGCTGGTCATCGCGCCGCTCAACTCAGACGGCTGGGAGCCGGTGCTGCGCGCGGCGAGCGCCAAGAAGATCCCGATCGTCACCGTCGACCGCAAGATCAACTCGACGGCGTGCAAGGACTACGTCTCTTTCATCGGCTCGGACTTCGTCGAGCAGGGCAAGCGCGCCGCCGACGAGATGATCAAGGCCACGGGCGGCAAGGGCGAGATCGCGATCCTGCTCGGCGCCGCGGGCAACAATGTGACCACCGAGCGCACCAAGGGCTTCCAGGACCGGATCAAGGAAAAGGCGCCGGACCTCAAGGTCGTCTTCAAGCAGACCGGTGAGTTCGCCCGCGAGAAGGGCCAGCAGGTCACCGAGCAGCTGATCCAGTCCAAGCCGGACATCAAGGGGATCTACGCCGAGAACGACGAGATGGGTCTCGGCGCGGTCAACGCCCTCAAGAGCGCGGGCAAGAAGGCCGGCGCCGTGAAGATCGTGACGGTGGACGGCACGCGCAACGCGGTGCAGGGCATCGTCGACGGCTGGATCTCCGGCGTCATCGAGTCCAACCCGCGCTTCGGCCCGCTCGCCTTCCAGACCCTGGACTCCTTCACGAAGGGCGACAAGGTCGGCCAGGACATCGTCATCAAGGACAGCGCGTACGCGAAGGACAACGCCAAGTCGGATATCGACAAGGCGTTCTGACATGTTGTCCGCACAGAATCTCAGCAAGACCTTCCCCGGCGTGCGCGCCCTCGACGGTGTCGACTTCACCGCGCGCGGCGGGGAGGTGCACGCCCTCATCGGGGAGAACGGGGCGGGCAAGTCGACGCTGATCAAGGTCCTCACGGGCGTCTACCAGCCGGATGCCGGCGCGGGCACGCTCATGTTCGACGGCCGACAGATCACGTTCTCCACGCCGCTCGAGTCACAGCACGCGGGCATCTCGACGATCTATCAGGAGGTCAACCTCGTCCCCCTGATGAGCGTGGCCCGCAATCTGTTCCTGGGCCGCGAGCCGCGGGGACGGCTCGGCCTGATCGACTTCCGGCGGATGCACCGGGACGCCGACGCGGCACTGCGCGACCTCGGCGTACACGTCGACGTGCAGCGTCCGCTGCGTGAACTCGGCGTCGGGGCGCAGCAGATGGTGGCCCTAGCGCGCGCGGTGTCGGTCGACGCCAAGGTCGTCGTCATGGACGAGCCGACGTCGTCACTGGAGCCGCGCGAGGTGCGCACGCTCTTCGGCGTGATCCGCATGCTGCGCGACCGCGGCATCGCCGTCGTCTACGTGAGCCACCGCCTCGACGAGCTGTACGAGGTGTGCGACGCGGTCACGGTGCTGCGCGACGGCAAGCTGGTGCACACCGGCCGCCTCGCCGACCTGGACCGGCTGCGGCTCGTGTCACTGATGCTGGGCCGCGACGTCGGCGACGTACAGGACGAGGGCCTGACCAAGTTCTCCGGCGAACACGACACGTCGGCAGAACCCGTGCTGAGCGCCGAGGAGTTGACGGTCCGCCACCAGTTGCACGGCGTGACGCTCGACGTGCGTCCCGGCGAGGTCGTCGGCCTCGGCGGACTGCTCGGCTCCGGCCGCAGCGAGACCGCCAAGGCCATCGCGGGCGCCCTGCCCACGGACAGCGGCCGGGTGACGGTAGCCGGGTCCCCGGTGCGTACGGGCTCCACGCCTGCCGCGATCCGGGCCGGCATCAGCCTGCTGCCGGAGGACCGCAAGGCGGAGGGCATCGTGCCGGGCCTGTCGGTGCGCGAGAACATCGCGCTCGCGGCGCTGCCGGGGCTGTCCCGCTTCGGCCTGGTCGACGAGGCCCGCATCGACCGCATCGTCGACACGTTCGTGAAGCGGCTGCGCATCAAGTCGGCCGGCCCGCACCAGAAGGTCGGCGAGCTGTCGGGCGGCAACCAGCAAAAGGTGCTGCTCGCACGGTGGCTCGCGATGAACCCGAAGGTACTGCTGCTGGACGAGCCGACGCGCGGTATCGACGTGGGCGCCAAGGCCGAAGTGCAGAAGCTCATAGACGAGTTGGCGGACGACGGGCTCGGCGTCCTGCTGATCTCCTCCGACCCGGAGGAGCTGATCGAGGGCTCGGACCGGGTCGTCGTCCTGAAGGACGGCGCGGTGGTCGCCGAGCTGACCGGCGACGCGGTCACAGAGGACCGGCTGATGCGCGCGATTGCCGCGACTCCCGCTGGAGGGACGTCCGTTGAGTGAAGCAACCCTGGGCAGCACCGGTGTCGACAAGGCCCGGATGCTGCGCCTCCTCCAGGACTACGGCGTCTATGCGGGCGTCGCCGTCCTCCTCCTGGCGAACATCGTCTTCACCCCGCACTTCCTGTCCGCGGAGAACTTCCGCACGCAGGCCGTGCAGGTCGCACCCGTCCTGATCGTGGCGCTCGGCATGGCCCTCGCCATCGGAACCGAGGGCGTGGACCTCTCGGTGGGCTCCGTGATGGCGCTCGCCACCTCGCTGGTCGCGCTGTATCTCGGCTATGGGCCGCTGTTCGCGGTTGTCGCCGCGCTGATCGGAGGCGCGCTCGTCGGTGTCGCGAACGGCGCGCTCGTCGCCTTCATCGGGGTCCAGCCCATCGTCGCCACACTGGCGTTGATGGTTGGGGGCCGTGGCCTGGCGCTCGTCCTGCTGCCCCAGCTCAAGGACGTGCGGGACCCCGGGATGCGGGCACTCGGCACCGGCGATGTGCTCGGCATCCCCTATCTGGTGCTGATCGCGGCGGCGCTGGCGCTGATCGTCGCGTTCGTGGTGCGGCGCACCACGTTCGGCCGTCAGCTCCTCGCCATCGGCGACAGCCGTCCGGCGGCCAAGCTGGCAGGGCTTCCGGTGCGGCGGGTGCTGATCCTCGTCTACGTACTGTCGGGAGTGCTCGCCGCCGTCGCCGGTGTACTGGCCACGGCGCGGCTCACCGCGAGCGACCCGACGTCGCTCGGCACGCTGATGGAGCTGTCCGCGATCACGGCCGTCGTGGTCGGCGGCACTCCGCTGACCGGCGGGCGGGTGCGCATCGGCGGCACGGTCGCGGGCGCCGTCCTCATCCAGCTGCTCACAGCCACACTCATCAAGCACGACCTGCCGCCGTCGTGGACGCAGATCGCCCAGGCCGTGGTGATCGTGCTCGCGGTGTACGCGGCGAGGGAGCGGGGGAAGCGATGACGGTGACGGACATAGGGACCTCTCAGCCGGCGGGTCCGGCCCACGAGGACGAGCCCCAGGGCGCGACGCGCGCGGAGCGGCTGAGCGCGCTGGCCCAACAGCACGGCGCGCTGGTCACGTTGGTGATCGCGGTGATCGTCGCCTCGCTCTCCTTCGACACGTTCCTGACCGGGGACAACCTGGAGAACATGGCGCTGTCGTCCGCGTTCCTCGCGATCGTCGCGCTCGGCATGACGTTCGTGATCGTGACCGGTGGTATCGATCTGTCGGTGGGCTCGCTGTTCGCCCTCGGCGGGGTCCTCGCGGCATGGGGTTCGCGGTACGGGACGGTGGTGGCGCTGCTCCTGCCACTGGCGGTGTGCGGGCTGATCGGCCTGGTCAACGGGTTGCTGATCGCGCGCTCGCGGCTCGCACCGTTCATCGTGACGCTCGCGGCGATGCTCGGGGCGCGCGGCATCCTCCTCTCCATCACCGATGAGGGTTCCGAGACGTATCTCGTCGACAAGTCCACGTTCTTCGCGACGCTCGGCCAGGGGAAGCTGTTCGGTATCGGCGCCCCGGTGTGGATCACGCTGGTGCTGTTCGGCATCGGCGCCCTGGTGCTGCGCCGTACGCGCTTCGGGCAGTACGTGTACGCGGTCGGCGGCAACGAGGACGCGGCGGCGCTGATGGGCGCGCCGGTGGCCCGCACCAAGATCAGTGTGTACACACTGTCAGGGTTGTGCGCGGGCCTGGCCGGCGCGCTCAATGCCGCCTGGCTGGTGTCGGGCGTGACGATCCTCGGCTCCGGCATGGAGCTGGAGGCGATCTCGGCGGTCGTCATCGGCGGCACGCTGCTGACGGGCGGGTTCGGGTTCATCAGCGGTTCGCTGGTCGGTGTCCTCCTGCTCAAGGTCATCCAGAACGTGATCAATCAGATCGGCTCGCTGGACTCCGCGTACCAGCAGGTGGTCAGCGGTGCGTTCCTGGCCCTCGTCGTGATCGCGCAGACGTGGCTGGGGAAGCGTCGGCGAGTGCTGTGAGGGCTGGAGCTAATGCACCGCCTGACCCTTCCCCAGCGCGATCACGCCCGTCTTCGACACCGTGTACAGCTCCGCGTCCCGGCTCGGGTTGACGCCGATGGTCGCGCCGACGGGGACCTCGACGTTCTTGTCGAGGACGGCGCCGCGCACCACCGCTCCCCTGCCGACCCGCACGTTGTCGTGCAGGACGGAGCCCTGGACGACCGCGCCGTCCTCGACGACGACGCCCGGTGAGAGCACGGAGCGGGTCACCTGGCCGCGGATGACGCAACCGGGGCTGACGATCGACTCACTCGCGATGCCGCCCGCGCAGAACTTGGCGGGCGGCAGCTGGCCGGGGTGGGTGTAGATGGGCCAGCGCCGGTTGTCGAGGTTGAAGACCGGGGTGTCCGAGATGAGGTCCATATGAGCCTCGTAGTAGGCGTCGAGGGTGCCGACGTCGCGCCAGTAGCCGTGATCGCGGTCCGTCTCGCCCGGCACGTGGTTGCCGTCGAAGTCGTAGAGCTGGGCGACGCCGCGCTCGGTGAGCATCGGCACGATCGAACCGCCCATGTCGTGCGCCGAGTTGGTGTCTTCGGCGTCGGCCTGAAGCGCGTCGACGAGGACCTTGCTGGTGAACAGGTAGTTGCCCATCGAGGCGAAGACCTGGTTCGGGGTGCCGGGCAGCGGCGGCGGGTCGGTGGGCTTCTCCAGGAAGGCGTCGATGCGTGTGCCGTCGCGGGCCGGGGTGATGATGCCGAAGGACGGGGCCTCCCGGCGCGGCACCCGGATGCCCGCCACCGTGACGCCCGCGCCCGACTCGATGTGCTGGGCGAGCATCTGCCGCGGGTCCATCCGGTACACGTGGTCGGCGCCGAACACCGCGATGTAGTCGGGCTGTTCGTCGTGGACCAGGTTGAGGGACTGCAGGATCGCGTCGGCGCTGCCCGAGTACCAGCGCGGGCCGAGCCGCTGCTGGGCCGGGACCGGCGTGACGTAGTTGCCGAGCAGGCTCGACATCCGCCAGGTGGTCGTGACGTGCCGGTCGAGGGAGTGCGACTTGTACTGCGTCAGGACGCAGATGCGCAGGATGTCGCCGTTGACGAGATTGGACAGGGCGAAGTCGACCAGGCGGTACGTGCCGCCGAACGTCACCGCGGGCTTCGCCCGGTCCGCGGTGAGCGGCATCAGCCGCTTGCCCTCCCCGCCTGCCAGTACGATCCCGAGCACCGAAGGTCCACCGCGCATCCCAACCCCCCTGTGATTCACGTGCCGTTGAGGATCTCCTCGTACACGTCGACCGTGCGCCGGGCGATCGCGTCCCAGCCGAACTCCGCCGCCGCCCGCTCCCGGCCCGCCTCGCCCATCACCCGCGCCGCTCCGGGATCGGCGACGACCCGGTTCAGGGCGTCCGCGAGCCCCGCCTCGAAGCCTTCCGGGTCCTCGGCCGCGTACGGGACGAGCAGCCCCGTCTCGCCGTCCGCGACGACCTCGGGGATGCCGCCGACCCCCGAGGCGACCACCGCGGTGCCGCAGGCCATCGCCTCCAGGTTGACGATGCCGAGCGGTTCGTACACGGAAGGGCACACGAACGCCGAGGCGTGTGTGAGCAGTTGAATGACATCGGTGCGCGGCAGCATCGACGGAATCCAGCGCACCCCGTCACGCGTGGCCTTCAACTCGTCGACGAGTTCCCGGAATTCGCGGCCGATCTCCGGGGTGTCGGGCGCGCCCGCGCACAGGACGATCTGCACGCCTTTCGCCACCTGCTTGGCCGCGCGCAGCAGATGGGGCACGCCCTTCTGCCGGGTGATGCGGCCGACGAAGAGGATGTAGGGGCGCTGCGGGTCGATGTCGTAGCGGCTCAGCACGTCCGTGTCGGCGTCGGCGTGGTAGAGCGAGACGTCGATGCCGTTGTGCACGACACGGACCTTCTTCGGCTCCAGGGCCGGATAGCAGGCGAGGATGTCCTTGCGCATCGCGTGCGACACCGCGATGACGCCGTCGGCGGCCTCGATCGCGGTCCGTTCCGCCCATGCCGACAGCGCGTAGCCGCCGCCCAGCTGCTCCGCCTTCCAGGGGCGCAGCGGCTCCAGGGAGTGGGCGGTCAGCACGTGCGGGATTCCGAGGTGCAGCGCCGCCAGGTGCCCGGCCAGGTTCGTGTACCAGGTGTGGGAGTGGGCGATCTCGCGGCCTTCGAGGGCCGCGGCGATGGCCAGGTCCACGGAGAGCGTGCGCAGCGCGTCGTTCGCCCCGTCGAGCGCGGGCCAGGCCCGGTGCCGGCGCACGCCGTCGGCCGTCCCCTCGCCCCACGTGTGCACCTCGAGGTCGACGAGCGGGCGCAGCTCGCGCGCCAGGAACTCCACGTGCACTCCGGCGCCGCCGTAGACATCCGGCGGGTACTCCCTGGTCAGCAGTCCCACACGCACGCGCGGCCCCCGTAGTCGTCGGTCGGCGACACTCGCTCTGGATCGCTGTTCGAAAGCGCACCTCATGGTCACCCATGGACGGCCCGTGCGGAAGGGCGCGGACGCCAACTCGGCCCGAGTCTCCCCCGGGTCCCCGGGGCACCCGCCCTGGGGATGAATCAGGACGCGGCCTACTCCAACGGGAGTAGGACCCAATGCGTGCTCAAGTCGGACGACGCGGAGGGCAGGGAAGCGCCATCGTGGAGGGTATGAGAAGCGACCGTGCGCCACGCCGCACCTCCAGGGGCGCCACATGAGCGACCTGGTGCTTTCCGTGCTGCTCTCGCTCGTCTCCGCCGTCGCGTACGCGGGCGGGGCGATCGTGCAGGAGCGCGTGGCCGCGACGTCGCCCAAGGCGGCGTACGCCCCGCTGCGCAGGCCCGCCTGGTGGGGCGCCGGAGGGCTGAACGGCCTGGGCGCGTTGCTGCACGTCGCGGCGCTGGCCTTCGGCCCGCTCAGCGTCGTGCAGCCGCTGGGAGCCCTCACGATCGTGCTCGCGCTGCCGATGTCGGCGCTCCTGGTGCGTCGCAAGGCAGGGGCGACAGCCTGGCGCGGCGCGATCATGGCGACGGTCGGGCTGGCGGGACTGCTCTCGCTGACCGGTTCCACGACCGAGCAGTCCCTGGACGGGACGCAGCGCCTGTTCGTCGGCCTGATCACGGCAGGCGGTGTGCTGGCCCTGATGTCGACTGCCCGCGTGGCGCACCGGCACCCCGTGGTACGCGCGGTGCTGCTGGCGGTGGCGGCCGGCGGCGCGTTCGGCATGGCGTCGGTGTTCACGAAGTCCGTGACCGAGGACTGGACCGGGCAGCCGTTGGAACAGCTCGCGACGCTCCTGGCGATCGCGGGCCTGGCCGTGACCGGCATGCTGCTGTCGCAGGCCTCCTACCGGGGCGCCGGGCTCGCCGCGCCGCTGGCGACCGCGACGGTCGTGAATCCGGTGGTGGCGGCGACCATCGGCCTCACGATGTTCGGCGAATCGTTCCGGTACAGCACGATCGGCACGGTGCTCGCGCTCGGCTGCGGCGTCGTGGCGGCGGGCGGCCTGATCCTGCTGACGACGGAGCGCATCGGGCGGGGCCGCCGGGCGGGCGCCTCGGTCGTCGCCGCCGTCCCGCACGGAGCGGCACAGCCGATCCCGCCCGTGGTGCCGGACAGCCCGGCCGGGCTCGACTCGGTGCCGCTGCCGCCGCGCGCGCCGGGGGCCCGGCAGGAACCTCCGTGCGGGGGCTGGACGACCGAGGACATCCGGTCCTGACGCCTGCTTTCAGGCCGGATGCGGGGTTCAGATCCTGACGCCGCGGGCCCGCAGGTACGCCAACGGGTCCACGTCGCTGCCGAAGCCGGGCCCGGTCCGCACCTCGAAGTGCAGATGCGGGCCCGTGCTGTTCCCGGTGGAACCGGAGCGGGCGATGCGCTGGCCCGCCACCACGCGCTGGCCGCTCTTCACGGACAGCGCGGACAGGTGTCCGTACTGGCTGAACTTGCCGTCGGCGTGCCGGACAACCACTTCGTAGCCGTACGCGCCGCCCCAGCCGGCCGAGACGACGTGTCCGGCGGCGACGGCCTTCACGGACGTCCCGGTGGGCACCGCGAAATCGACGCCCGTGTGGTACCCCTTCGACCAGGAGGAACCGGCGGCGCGGTAGGGCGTGCCGAGGGACGCGGCGACGGGGGCGACGACGTGGTGCGTGGTGGCCTTCGCCGTGTCGGACTTCTTGGCGACGGGTTTGGCAGCGGCCTTCTTCTCGGTCTTCTTCGCGGCTTGCGTCCCCGGCACCGCGAGGCGCTGCCCGGGGGTGATCAGGTCCGGGTCGGCGCCGATCGTGGCGCGATTCGCCGCGTACAGCGCACGCCAGCCGCCCTTCACGGACCGCTCGGCGGCGATGCCGGAGAGGCTGTCGCCGCTGACGACGCGGAACATCTGGGCGCGTCCGGCCCGGGACTGCGGCGTGGTCTGCGGCCGTACGTCGGGTGTCGCGGCCTCGCGGGTGAGGCCCGCGCGCTGCGAGCACACCGGCCAGGCGCCGGGCCCCTGCCCCTTGAGCACCTTCTCCGCCACGGCGATCTGCTGGCCCCTGGTGGCGAGGTCGGCGCGCGGCGCGTAGGCGGTGCCGCCGTACGCGGCCCAGGTGGAGCGGGTGAACTGGAGGCCGCCGAAGAAGCCGTTGCCGGTGTTGATGTTCCAGTTCCCGGAGGACTCGCACGCGGCGACCTTGTTCCACGTCTGCGTGTCGGCGGCCTGCGCCGTGCCCGCGCCGATGATCGGGATGGCCATGCCCACGCCGCCCACGGTCACGGTGAGCGATGCCCGGTTGACCCGGCTCGGCTGGTACCGGCGGTGCCGGCCGCGTAACGCCATGAATGCCCCCTCAGCCACACGTAGGAGCGGCAAATTAGCCGCTCCTACGGAAGTGGACAAGAGCGCCCTGAGCCACCTTGGCGGGATTCAGCCCCTCAAGTACCCGGGAATCCAACGGAGTTGTGCGGCCTGCTGGAAGGGGCCGCCGCCCTCGTGGTCGTTGAACGCGTACACCTCGATCGACTTGTCGGCGCCCGCCCAGTGGTTGTACGCGCCGAAGACCGTGGACGGCGGGCACGTCAGGTCCTCCAGGGCGGCGGAGAACAGGGTGGGCGCCGTGGCGCGCGCCGCGAAGTTGATGCCGTCGAAGTAGGAGAGCGTGCGGAAGGCGCGCTCGTCCTCGCCGATGTGCGCCTTCAAGTAGAGCGCGATCTCGCGGTACGGGTGACGCTCGGTGAGCGTGGCGGCGCGCCGGAAGTCGCACAGGAACGGCACGTCAGGGGCTGCTGCCACCAGGTCGGGCACGAGTCCGGCGACGGCGATGGTGATGCCGCCGCCCTGACTTCCACCGGTGACGGCGACCCGGTTCGCGTCCACGAGCGGGTGCGAGCGGGCGGCGTCGACGGCGCGCACGGCGTCGGTGTACACGCGCCGGTAGTAGTACTCGTGCGGGTCCTGAATGCCCTTCGTCATGAAGCCCGGCTGGGACGGCGTGGAGCCGACCGGGTCGGGGGTGTCGCCGACGGTGCCGCCGCTGCCCTGCCCGCGGGTGTCCATGACGAAGTGCGCGAACCCGGCGGCCGCCCAGCGCAAGTGGGTGTGCGCGAGGCCGCGGCCGCCGCCGTAGCCGACGTACTCGACGACGGCCGGAAGCAGCTCGTTCGCGCCTGCCGGAAGGACCAGCCAGCCCTTCACGGGATGCCCGCCGAAGCCCGCGTACGTAACGTCGAACACGTCGACCGCCGTGTACGGGACGTCGACGGGCTCGAAGCGTGCGTCCAGGTCGCGCTCCCTGGCCTCGACGAGGGTCTTCTCCCAGAAGGCGTCGAAGTCGTCGGGCGCCGTCAACTCCGGCTGATAGGTGCGCAACGCGTCGAGTGACAGGTCGAAATGAGGCACGCACGGCTCCAAATTCGTAGAGAGTCCACGATGGGGATCGGACGCAAACCTAACCCGGGCCCCTTTCCCGTCTGAACAGAATCTTTCAACTTCCCAATCCAGGAGCGACACACATGAGCACAACAGCCCAGATCGGTGTCACCGGCCTCGCTGTCATGGGGCGCAACCTCGCCCGGAACTTCGCCCGCAACGGCTACACGGTCGCCCTCCACAACCGCACGGCGTCCCGCACGCACGCGCTGGTCGAGGAGTTCGGCGAGGAGGGCATCTTCGTACCGACCGAGAGCGCCGAGGACTTCGTGGCCGCGCTCGAGCGGCCGCGGCGCCTGGTCGTCATGGTGAAGGCGGGCGAGCCGACCGATGCGGTGATCAAGGAGTTCGCGCCGCTCATGGAGCCGGGCGACATGATCATCGATGGTGGCAACGCGCACTTCGCGGACACCCGGCGCCGCGAGAAGGAGCTGCGCGAGCAGGGCATCCACTTCGTCGGCACGGGCGTCTCCGGCGGCGAGGAGGGCGCGCTGCACGGCCCGAGCATCATGCCCGGCGGCAGCGTCGAGTCGTACAAGTCCCTGGGCCCGATGCTGGAGAAGATCTCCGCCAAGGCGAAGGACGGCGCGCCCTGCGTGACGCACGTCGGCCCCGACGGGGCGGGCCACTTCGTGAAGATGGTGCACAACGGCATCGAGTACGCCGACATGCAACTCATCGGCGAGGCCTACCAGTTGCTGCGCGACGTGGCCGGGTACTCCCCCGCGCGGATCGCCGACATCTTCCGCACCTGGAACACCGGACGCCTCGACTCCTACCTGATCGAGATCACGGCCGACGTCCTCTCGCACGTGGACGAGGCGACCGGCAAGCCCTTCGTGGACGTCGTCCAGGACCAGGCCGAGCAGAAGGGCACCGGCCGCTGGACGGTGCAGATCGCGCTCGACCTGGGCGTGCCGGTGTCCGGGATCGCGGAGGCGGTCTTCGCGCGCTCCCTGTCCGGGCACGCGGAACTGCGCACCGCGTCACGGGAGTTGGCGGGACCCACGGCCGTGACGCTGGGCGAGTCGGAGGCCGCGGCCTTCGCCGACCGCGTCGAACAGGCCCTGTACGCCTCGAAGATCGTGTCGTACACCCAGGGCTTCCACGAGATCTCCGCGGGCAGCGAGGAGTACGACTGGAACATCGACTCGGGTGCGGTGGCCCGGATCTGGCGCGGCGGCTGCATCATCCGCGCCGCGTTCCTGGACCGGATCACGGCGGCGTACGAGGCGGAGCCGAACCTGGTCTCGCTGCTGTCCGACAAGGGCTTCGCCGACGAGATCGCCGCGGCGCAGGACGACTGGCGCTCGGTCCTGGTCGCGGCGACCACGCAGGGTGTGCCCACGCCCGGTTTCGCGGCGGCGCTCGCCTACTACGACGCGCTGCGCGCCGAGCGCCTGCCGGCCGCGCTCACGCAGGGCCAGCGGGACTTCTTCGGCGCGCACACGTACCGCCGCGTCGACCGGGAGGGCTCGTTCCACACGCTGTGGGGCGGTGACCGCTCCGAGGTCGACGCGTAAGCGTCCGCTAAGCGGGTGACGGCTCGGGCTCCGGCGGATGTGGGTCGGGGTCCGGGTCCGGCAGCGGCGGCGTCGGGGACGGCGAGGGCCGGGGCGTGGGCTCGGGCACCGGTGTCGGGAACGGGTCCGGCATCGGGCCGGGCTCGGGCCGGTCGGGCCCGGGGCCCGGGTCAGGTCCGGGACCCGGACCGGGGCCGGGTGTGGGGGTCGGCGGGACGGGGTCGGGGAACGGTTGGGTCATCGTTGGTTCCTCCAACGGTTCGGAGGGGACCTGTCCACTGTCTCCCGGCTCGCGTGCCCACGCCCGACGAGTCCACGCCTGCGGCCGGGTCTCAGCCGTCGGTGCGGCGCAGCCGTACGACGGGAATGTCACGGCTCGTCTTCTTCTGGTACTCCGCGTACGGCGGGAACAGCTCCACCAGGGAGTCCCACACCCGCGCCTTGTCCTGCGCCGACAGGGTCTCGGCGCGCGCCGCGAACCTCTCGGTCCCCACGCGCAGCCGGACCTCGGGATTGGCCTGAAGGTTCAGGTACCACTCCGGATGCCGGTCCGCGCCGCCGTACGACGCCACGATCAGCTGGTCGTCACCGTCCGTGCCGTAGATCAGGACGGTGCGCCGCCACTGGCCGCTCTTGCGGCCCTCGTAGTCGAGGAGCAGGCACGGGGCGCCCTGCATGGTGGTGCCCTTGGTGCCCCCGGACTCCTCGTAGGTGCGGGCCTGCTCGGCGACCCAGCCGGTGGGGCTGACGACGGTCTCGGTGTCATGGTCGGTCATGTGCGCTGCCTCCTGTTCGGGATTCCTGTCCGGGGCTCCTGTGCCGGTTCGGACAACTCCCTCCAACCTAAACGCTCTTGGAGCGCGCGCATTCCGTGGCGGCGGCGGAGAGTCCGGGGCGTGGGCTGGAGAGCACGGGCAGGGTGGTGGTTCGGGTCCGCTCGGCGGCGTCGGCCAGGGATGCCTGGGCGAGGACGACGGCATCGGCGTCGGTGATGCCGTCGACGGCATCGGCGACGAGCGCGAGATAGCCGTCCCGGTCACCCGCGAGGAAGCGCTCCCAGGCGCCCTCGACGAACACGGTCCGCACGTCCACCGGGCGCCCCGCCCGCGCGGCTTCCTCCTCGACCAGCTCGGCCGTCGGCCCGAGGGTGCTGCGCAGCGTGGCGACCACGGCGATCCGCTTCCCCTCGGCGACGGCCCGCGCGGCCATCGGCCGGTCCACGCGCAGTACGGGCACTCCGGCGTCCGCGGCGAGCCCTTCCGCTACGGCGCCGAGCGTGGAGCACGTGCACAGCACGGCGTCCGCCCCGTCGGCGACGGCCGCTTCGAGCAGCGCCCGGACCTCGTCGGTGACGGCGGCGGGCCCCTCGACGCCGGCCCGCACGAGCAGTTCCTCGCGTACGACGTGACGCAGTTCAAGGCCCGGGTGGTCGCTGTCGCGCAGGGCGTCGAAGACCGGCACGTGGACGGGCGAGGTGTGCACGAGCGTCAGGTTCATGGCCAGGACCCTACGCGCGGATGATCACCGCGCGCAGGGCCGTCTCACCACTTGTCCGGGTCGGCCTCGATGGCGGCCTTCGCGGCGAGCAGCAGGTCGGCGGAGGCCTCGGGCGCCTCGCCGGGGTGCCGCTCGGCCCACCGGACGACGAACGGGCACAATGGCGCGACGGCCACCGACTCGGCCGCGGCGATGGCGTACAGCTCGCGGGCGAGGGAGCCCGCGATCCCCTTGCCCTCGTTCTCCGGCTCCACGATGGTGTGCACCGGGACGAGCGCCCGCTCGGGTTCTTCCAGTACGAAGTACTGGATGTGGCCGACGACTTCGCCGCCTGAGCGGGCCCGCAGCAGCCCGTGCTCACGGTCGTCGCGGATCTCGATGTCACTCATGGGCTCTCTCCTGCGTCGTGGGCGGACCGGGTCTCATCCTGCGGGTACCGCGTGCGGGCCGCGTGTCACGTCCCCGCCGGGGATCGGCTCCGAGGCATCGGCGCCGAGCGCCGCGATCCGGTTGTCCCGGTCGACGTGCACGATCCTCGGCCGCAGGGCACGCGCCTCGGCGTCCTCGATCTGACAGTAACCGATGATGATCACGAGGTCGCCCGGGTGCACGAGGTGGGCTGCCGCCCCGTTGATCCCGATGACACCGGACCCGCGCTCGCCCTCGATGACGTACGTCTCCAGGCGGGCCCCGTTGTCGATGTCGACGATGTGCACGAGCTCGCCGGGCAGCAGATCGGCGGCGTCGAGCAGGTCGGCGTCGATGGTGACGGAGCCGACGTAGTGCAGGTCGGCGTGGGTGACGGTGGCGCGGTGGATCTTGGACTTGAGCATGGTGCGCAGCATGGAGGCACTCCTCAACTTCGGCTCCCTGCCCGCGGCCTGCGGGTCAAGGGCTGGTGAGCGAGTTTACAGCGGTGCGGCGGAGCGCCCGGTGGGCACCAGGTTCGACGCCGATGCCTTGATGAGGTCGAGGGCCTGCGCCACCACCGGGTGCCGCGCGCCGCCCTTGCGGGTGGCGGCGAGGATGCGGCGGGCGGGGGCGGGTTCGCCGGACAGGGGGATGCGGGCGACGGGCCATTCGGTGTCGATGCGGGCGAGGCGCGGCACCAGGATCACGCCCAGGCCGTGCGCCACCATCGCCGTACCGGTGTCCCACTCGTCGCACTGGTGACCCATGTCGGGCATGAACCCGGCGGCCATGCAGGCCGTGACCAGCAGGTCGTGGTACGTGGTGCCCGGTGTGCCCACGATCCACGTCTCGCGGGCGGCGTCCGCGAGGACCACCCGCTCGCGCGCCGCCAGCGGATGGTCGGCCGGGACGACCAGGTCGAGCGGGTCGTCGAGGAGCGGCTGCTGTTCGAAGCGCTCGTCGGTCAGGGGTGGCGAGTCGGCCGTCACGACGACCAGGCCGAGGTCGGCCTCGCCCGTGAGCAGCAGCTCGAAGCAGCGCGCCGGCTCCGCCTCCACCAGGCGGACCCCGAGCTGGGGGTGGCGCTCGTGCAGGGTCGCGGCGGTGGACGGCAGCAGATGCGTGGCGGCCGTGGAGAACCCGCAGAGCGTGAACGAGCCGGTCTGTACGTCGGCCATCGCGGCGAGGTCACTGCGCGCCCGCTCCCACTGCGCCTCCAGGACGGCCGCGTGCTGGAGCAGCGTACGGGCGGCGGCGGTCAGCTTGATGCCGCGGCCCGCGGGCTCGATGAGCACCACGCCGACCTGCTCGGCGAGCTGCCTCAGCTGGTACGAGACCGTGGACGGCTTGAGCCCCGTGGCCTCGGCGGCCGCGGTCACTCCGCCGTGCGCCTCGACCAGCTGCAGCACCTTGAGCTTGGGATCGATCATCCAACTATCCTGCACGGTCACATGCAAGATCGTGTAATTGTGTCGATGAGTTACGCCTGGCACTCTTCCCGGGTGCTGTCCAAGAGTCCTTTCCCGCGCCGGAATCGGATCGTCCCGACGGGAATGCGCGACCTGTTCGCCATGGTCTGGGCCGTCCGCTTTCTCGCCTGGGCCACGGCGGGCCTGTTTCTCGCCGTCGTTCCCGCTGTCCTGATCGTCTCGGGGCAGAGCGGCCCTGCCGTCGTCTGCGGTGTTCCGCTGTCCGTTCTCGTCTGCTCGACGCTCGCGCAGCCGCTGGCCGCCGAACTCGGCAGCCGCTGCGCGCAGTTCGCCGGTCTCACCGCCTTGCTGGTGAGCCTTTCCGCGCTGTCGCTGACGGTGGGAACGTCGACCTGGGCGACTCTGGGCGCCGCCGTGTTCGCCGGACTCGGGCACGGGCTCGGCCGCGCCGGAGCGAGCGCCGCCCTCGGTGTGCACACACCTGCCGCCACCTGTCTGGGCCTCGGCCTGCCGGTCCTCGCCACGGCGCTGCTCGCGCCCGCGAGCTCCGCGGCGACCACCACGACCGTGGTGGCCTCGGTGGTCGCGCTCCTCGTCTTCCCAGCGTCCGGTCTCGTCCTGGAGGCCGGTCGCACCGCACGCCGGCCGGGGCAGCACCTCCCCCACCCCCTCGTCCACTGGATCGACCCGAAGCCCCTGTGTGGGCGTCCCACCCGCAGTACCGCGCAATTCTGAGGAGTAGTACGTGCCAGCCGCGCACACCGTTTCCGAGCCTTCCGACACCACGGCGGGCCCGGCCGACGAGACATTGGTGACCGACCCCAAGGTGACCAGGAGAGCCGTCGGCGCCGCGGCCATCGGAAACATCACCGAGTGGTTCGACTTCGGCGTCTTCGCCAATCTGACCCCGGTGCTCACCGCGGTGTTCTTCACCGGCGCGAGCCAGACCGTCGGCACGATCGGCACCCTCGGCCTGTTCGCGGTCGCCTTCCTGGTGCGCCCCATCGGCGGCATGTTCTTCGGCCCGCTCGGCGACCGCATCGGCCGCACCAAGGTGCTGTCGATCACAGTCGTCATGATGGCCATCGGCACGTTCGTGATCGCGTTCATCCCCGGCTACGAGACGTGGGGCCCCGCCGCCCCGCTGCTGATGCTGCTCGCCCGCCTCGTGCAGGGCTTCTCGACCGGTGGCGAGTACGGCGGCGCGATGACGTTCATCGCCGAGTACGCCCCCGACAAGAAGCGCGGATTCCTCGGCAGCTGGCTGGAGTTCGGCACCCTGACCGGCTATCTCCTCGGCGGCGTCGCGGGCCTTGTCATCCAGCTGCCGGGCGTCATGTCGCACGAGGACCTGCTGTCCTGGGGCTGGCGCATCCCGTTCCTGATCTCCGGCCCCATCGGCATCGTCGGGCTCTACCTCCGCCTGAAGCTGGAGGACACCCCCGCGTTCAAGGCCGCCCTGGCCAAGCAGGAGCACCGTGAGGACAACCAGACCCTCAAGGAGATCCGCCGGGTCTTCACCGACCACTGGCGCCCGATGCTGATCTGCATGGGCCTCGTGCTCGTCTTCAACGTCACCAACTACATGCTCACGACGTACATGCTGGAGTACATCGACAAGTTCGCCCCGTCGGTGAGCACCACCTGGGCGCAGCTGTTGGAGATCTCGGTCCTCGCCGTCGGCATGCTGCTCATCACCTTCGTCGGCCGGCTCTCGGACCGCATCGGGCGCAAGCCGGTGCTGTACTTCGGTTGCGGCATGCTGATCGTGCTCGGTGTTCCTTCCGTGCTGCTGATTCAGCAGAACACCCTGACGTCGGTCTTCTTCGGCCTCGTGCTGATGTCGCTGATGCTGCTCTGCTTCAACAGCACCATCCCCTCCACGCTCCCGGCGCTGTTCCCGACGGACATCCGCTACGGCGGTCTGTCGATCGCGTTCAACATCTCGGTCTCGCTGTTCGGCGGCACGACCGCCGTCGTCAACGCCCTGCTGGTGCAGGCGACAGGCGATGTCAACGTGCCCGGCTACTACCTGATGGCGGCGGGCGCGATCGGCGCCGTGGCCGCCTACTTCGCGGCGGAGTCCGCAGGACGGCCGCTGCCGGGTTCGGCCCCGGCGGTGGAGGCCCGCGCCTGATCCGTCGTCCCACCACCCCGGTCACACCTGTTGGTTTTTGTGTGACCGGGGTTTTGGCGTTGTCCGGATGATGTCGCGGGGCTGTCACAGCGAATCAATTGCGCGCAGATCCGTGCCTACGGTGTCGGTGCAGTGGACAGCGATCCCCCCACACACAGAAACGGACAGCAGTGACTCGCCACACCACATCCCGCCGCATGCTCCTGGGCGTCACCGGTTCAGCCTTCCTCGCGGCGGCGTGTTCACCGTTCTCGAACGACCCCAAGCCCGCCGGCGCGAAGAGTTCGCCGTCGAAGTCGGCCTCGGAATCGGTCGAGGGGAAGGCCGCCGCGGGCAAGCTCCCGGGCGGCGCGCCCGATGGCGCCCTCGGCGTGAACTTCAATGAAGACCCCGCGGGCCTCGGCGCCCCCCAGCTGAAGGCGCTCTCGGCCACCTGGGTGCGCGGTTTCGTCCCGATGACGCCGGGCGACCTCGACGGGGACGTCACGCAGCAACGCGCCGTCAAGGCGCTCCTGGCCGCGCACGGTGACGGCCGCAAGACGATCCTCTCGCTCAAGTTCCCCTATCTTCTGGGGCCCACGAAGGGTCCGCTCCCCGCGCCGGGCAGCCCCGAACTGAAGGATCTGCTGGCCCTCGTGGACCGGGTGCTGGCCGCCGTGCTCGGCAAGGTCGACATCCTCACGATCGGCAACGAGCCCTTCCTGGAGACGCTGAAGGAAGAGCGCAACGAGACCCTCAACGTCTTCTACGAGGCGTTGGCCCGGCACGTCATCGCGTACCGCAAGCAGCACGGCGGCGCGGGCTCCGGCACCAGCCTCTACATGGGCGCGCTCAACAATCTCGACGACCCGGCGGCCCGCACGCCCGCGACCGAGCGGTGGCTGCGGTTCGTCAACAAGACGCCCGAGATCGACGGCGTCGACATCCACCCGCATGTCACGTCGCTGCAGAACGCGGCCAAGTACATCAACTACGTCGTGCCCACCCTGCGTTCGGACCAGAGGTTCCTCGCCACGGAGTTCTCCCTGGTGGAGTTCTGGAAGGGCCACATGCACGACCTGGTGTCCCCGACGTTCGCCAAGCGCTACCACCTGGACTCGCAACAGCAGGTCTGGCAGGTGATCGGGGACGCCATCGAGCAGCCGTTCACGCAGCAGAAGTGGAACGACTTCGTCTCCATGACCCAGTGGTTCGACAGCAGCAGGAACTACCTCACCGAGCAGATGAAGGCGTTCCGCGACACAGGGAAACTGGCGGTGGCGACCTACGGGGGCCTGCAGATCGAGTCGATGGCCTCAGGTTGGGACGGCGACAAGATGCCGTGGATCCTCAACCCTCTGTACGCCAACCGCACCGTGCGGCGGGGCGAGGGCGGCACCCTCGGCCGCAATGTGTCGTTCGAGCAGTTCCGCGCGCTGCAGAAGACCGGCTGAGCCCGGCCGGTCAGCACGCGGCGGTGGGGGCGTGGCGCGCTTCGTTGCCGACCACCGTGTTGCGCAGCGTTCCCAGCCGCTCCACCTCGACCTCCACGACGTCGCCGGGGTGCAGCAGCCACGGCGGCGTGCGCGCGTAGCCGACGCCGGAAGGGGTGCCGGTGGCCAGCAGGTCGCCGGGGCGAAGGGTGAAGGTGCGGGAGATGTGGGCGAGCGTGTCCCCCACCCCGTACACCATCTCGTCGGTCCCGCCGTCCTGGACGACCGTGCCGTTGACCCGGGTCACGACGCGCAACCCGGCCCGCAGGTCGCCGACTTCGGCCGCGGGGACCAGGGGGCCGAGCGGCCCCGAGCGGTCGGCGTTCTTGCCTAGGATCCACTGCGAGGTGAGCTTCTGGGCGCGGCGCGCGGTGAGATCGTTGAACGTCGAGTAGCCGACGACCGCGGCCAGCGCCTCCTCGGGGGTGGCGTCCACGAGCGGCGCCCCGACCCAGGCGACCACTTCGCCCTCCCAGTCCAGACCGTCCTCGCCGGACGGCACGGGGACCTCGGCGCCGTCGACGGTGAGCGACTGCGCCCACCGTGCGAACAGCGTGGGGTACGAGGGCAGTTCAGTGTCGCGGAAGGTGCCCTCCGCCACGTGCTTCAGGTAATTGAGGCCCACGCAGATGACGCGGGCGTCGGGCCGCACCGGGGGTACGAACGTCACGGACGAGGCATCGAGTACGGACCCCTCGGCGCCCCTCGCGAGATGGCCGGACGGGTCGGACCAGAACTCGTCCAGAGACGCAAGGACCGTGATCTCCCGTCCGTCGTCGGCGAGTTGAGCCATTTCTGTAGCGCTGCCGGCTCGCCGGATCCCCACGATGCGCATGCACTGCTCCCAGTCCGGAGGGTCCTCCGAGCCCGCCCGCCAAAGGTTCAATCCCTTTAAAGGTTCGGAGGTTTGTGCTTCGATGGCGACTATGCCTGACGAACCAGCGGCCCGACAAGCGGTCCTCGGCGGCCTCGGCTCCGCGCCCCGCCGCACGCGCGCCGAGCAGCTCGCCGCCGACCTCGACGCCCGGATCCGCTCACTTGGCCTGTCGGCAGGGGACCCGGTGGGCACCCTCGACTCCCTGCGGGAGGAGACGGGTTACGCGTATTCGACGGTCAGCGAGGCCGTGCGGGTCCTGCGCGACCGTGGTGTGCTCCAGATCCGGCCCGGCCGGGGCGGCGGCCTCTTCGTGGCCGCCCGCGGCCCGGTGGTGCGGCTCCGCCACACGCTGCTCGACGTACGGGACGAGCCGGAAACGGTCGCCGACGCCATCGAACTCCGCGACCACCTGGAGGAGTTGGTGGACATCGGCGCCGCCCGCTGCCGCACGGACGCGGACGTCACCGAGCTGCGCGCGCTGCTGGACGGGCTGCGTGCGGCGCCGGACTGGGACGGCTTCATGCGGTCCAACTGGGCGTTGCACGAACGGATCGCGGCGATCTGCCCCAACCGCATGGCCGCCGCCGTCTACACCGGGACGCTCGGCCACCTCAACTCCTCCGCCTCCTCCCGGCTCGACGAGGACACGGACGCCTCGCAGCGCTACCGGGCGGAGCGGTGCCGGGCGCACGAGGACCTCGTCGAGGCGATCGCCGTGGGCGACGAGGCCGCCGTGCGCGCCGCCGTGACCCTGCACAACACGACCGCGTAGCAGCCCGACCGGGAGGGACACCGCATGCCGTCCGCCGAGTACCGCGACCACCTCTTCCCGCCGGGTCACCCGCGCATCCAGGCGCTCAAGGGCCTCTACCCGTACGCCTATCGGGAGTTCGCGCGGGCCGAGGGCACCTTCACGGGTGAGCTGATCCGGGGCTGGCGTCCGCTCTACAAGAACGCTTTCACGGGCATCACCGAGGACGGCGCGGTACGCCAGGGGATCCACCCCCTGGAACCGGCGAAGCCCGGTGAGGAGGCACCCGTCGCCGAAATGACCCCCAGGGCACGGGAGTTGCTCGATCTGCTCGACCCGAAGAGCCGGGACCGGATCCGCCACCCGGTGGACGCCGTGGAGTGGCAGACGTGGTCCAACCCGGAGTTCCTTCAGTTCGACACCGGTCTGCGGCTCGAATTCCAGCCACCGGAGGTACGCGACGCGGCGCTCGCCCTCATACGGGCGTCCCTGAGCCCGGAGGGGTACGAGGAGGTCCGCACGATGATGCGGATCAACGGCTTCCTCGGGGAGGTCGTGGGCCTGGAGAACATCCTGGGCGAGTTCAGCTACAACTTCGCCCTGTACGGCACGCCGGACGAGCGCGCGCCGTGGGGCTGGCAATTGTTCGGCCATCACTGTGCGGTCAACTACCTTGTCGTGGAGGGGCGTTCGACGATCGGCCCGGCCTTCCTCGGAGCGGAGCCGAACCTGATCGACGCCGGCCCGCACGCCGGGGCGAACGCCTTCACCGAACGGATCGCGCTGGGCCGGCGGATCATGGCGGCACTCACCCCTGGGCAGCGCGCCGCGGCGACCGTGTACGAGCGGATGGTCGATCCGGCGATGCCCGAGGGCCGCGTGCACCCCGGCGACGAGCGGCACCTCGCGGGCGCCTTCCAGGACAACCGGGTGATCCCCTTCGAGGGCGTCCGCGCAAGTGACATGCCGGACGCGGCACGGGAGTTCGTGTGGGCGACCGTGGAAGAGTTCTACAAGCTGCTCCCCTCGGGGCCGCGCGCCGCCCGGATGCGGGAGGTTCGCGCACACCTCGACGACACGTGGTTCTGCTGGATCGGCGGACACGGACCGGCCGACGTCTTCTACTACCGCGTCCAGTCCCCCGTGGTCATCGCCGAACTCGACCACCACTGCGGGGTGTTCCTCGACCACGACTCCCCCAAGCCGTTCCACGTGCACACCGTGCTGCGTACGCCGCACGGCAATGACTACGGACGCAGCTGGGTGCGACAGTGGCAACTGGGGCGTCACCGGTGACCGAGGAGGACGCACGATGAGGGCCGGGATCAGGCAGCAGGCGGGACCGCGGATCGAGGTCGTGGGCGGCGGCATCGGGGGCATGGCGGCCGCCGCCTTCCTCCACCGCGCCGGACTGGCCGTGACCGTCCACGAGCAGGCGTCCGCGCTCACCGAGGTCGGAGCGGGCCTGGTGCTCGCACCCAACGCGGTGCGGCCGCTGCGCGCGATGGGCGTGATCGACTCCGCGCTGCGCCGGGCCGTGCCGCTCGACTGGGGCTGGGAGTTCCGCCGCTGGCAGGACGGCACGGTGCTGTCCGCCGAACGCCTCGACGGGGTGTGCGAGCGCCTCTACGGCGAGCGCACGTACACGGCGCACCGCGCCCACGTGCTCGACGCGCTCAGGTCGGCGGTGCCGGACGAGGCGGTGCGACTCGGCGCGCGCTGCACGGCCGTCGAGCCGCACGCCGACGGGGTGCGCCTGACCTTCGCCGACGGGTCCCGCACGGACGCCGACCTGGTCATCGGTGCGGACGGCATGCACTCGCTCGTCCGCGCGACGGTCGCCGCGCCGGAACGCCCCACCTTCGCGGGCCTGTGCGCCTTCCGCACGGTGGTACCCGCCGAGGCGGCACCCGCGTTCGCACTGCGCCGCGCGCAGACGCTGTGGCTCGGCCCGGGCCATCACTTCGTGCACTATCCGATCTCCGGCGGCGCGGGCGTGAACGTGGCGGCTTTCGCCCCGTCGACGGACGAGACCGCGGAGTCGTGGAGCGCGACGGCCACGATCGAGGAGTTCCACGCGGAGTTCGCCGACTGGGACGACCGGGTGACCGCGCTCATCAAGTCCGGCGCCATCCCCGGCCGTTGGGCCCTCTACGACCGCCCGCCGCTGCCCTCGTGGACCCTGGGCCGCATGACCCTGCTCGGCGACGCCGCGCATCCCATGTTCCCGTTCTACGGCCAGGGGGCGGCGCAGGCGCTGGAGGACGCGGCGGTCCTGGCCCGCTGCCTCACCGCCACCCCGGACGCCCCGGACGAGGCCCTCGCCCGCTACGAGTCGCGGCGCATCCCGCGCACCACCCGCCTCCAACAGGTGAGCCACGCCCGCGCCGAGGCCAACCACCTCCCGGACGGCCCGGAACAGCGGGCACGGGATGCGGCGCTCGGGGACGCGGATCCGTTGCTGCGCAGTGGGTGGATCTACGGCTACGACGCGTCGGCCGCACCCGCCTGACCTGCACCGTTTACCCGTCTACACCGATTGCCGTAGGCCCCTGGCCCCGATCCCAGGGTTTTCCCCGTGGTCCAGGGGTCCGGCCGGGTCCATCGTGGAGACACGAAAGCACACGGGGGCTTTCGACACGGGGGATCCGACGGGGGAACAACGGGGAACCCACGGGGGACAACGGGGGACGGGGGGTGCCCAGTTCGGGCACCCCCACTGTCTGTGCGCCTCAGAAAAACGTCAGGGGTGCGCCCGACTCACTGAGCAGGCGCACGAGTTGGGCCCGCCTTCGCACCCCGTCCAGCTTTCGGTAGATGTTGCCGAGGTGGAACTCGACCGTCTTGACGCTGAGGAAGAGCTGTTCCGCCGCTTCGTGGTTGGTGACTCCTCGGCCGACCGCCAAGGCCACGCGGAGTTCCTGTGGGGTCAGGCCGTCCAGGGGCGTGGGGCCCGAGTCGACGCGGTCACCGCCCGCGGCATGCAGTTCGGCGGCGGCGCGGCCCGCCCAGGCGCTCGCGCCGAGACGTTCGAAGGCGGCGAGGGCGCGCTGCAAGCGGCGCCGGGCCTCGCTGCGACGGCCGAGGCGGCGCAGCAGCTCGCCGCACGCGAAGTCGGTGCGACCCCGCTCGAAGGGGGCCTGGATGTCGGCGAGTTCGGCGATGGCTCGATCCATGTGCCGCTCTACGTAGGTCGGTTCGAGCATGCCGCGGCAGCGGGCGGCCGCCGCGGCGGTGATGGGGCGCCTGCCGCGGCCCGCCTCGTGGTCCAGGACGCGCAGCACCTCGTACGCCTCGTCGGTGCGGTGCAGATGGACGTAGGCCTCGGCGAGGTCGGCGGCCCAGGGGAGGTAGAGGCCGTCGCCGCGGCCGTTGGCGAGGGAGAAGGCGCGTACCTCCTCCAGGTGGGCCGCCGCCTCTTCGTAGTGGCCCAGGCCGAGTTCGAGGAGGCCGAGGGCGCCACGCGCGCGTGCCGCGTCCATGGGGAGTTCGGCGGCCGCGGCCAGGGAGCGGCACTGCTCCTCGTGGCTGCGGCAGTCCGATTCCCTTCCCAGGACCGCTTCCGTACGGGCCTGGGCGGCGAGTGCGCGGCACACCTCGATGACCCGTCCCGTGTCCTCGCCGAGGCGGGCGGATTCGTCGGCGTGGGCGAGCGAGGCGTTCCACTCGCCGCGCCAGAACTCGACGACGGAGAGGGTGCCGAGGAGGTGGGCGAGGAGGCCGACCGTGCTGGAGGAGCGGGCGGCGTGCACCGCGCGGTCGAGGAGCGCGTGGCCCTGGTCGAGTTCTTCGGTGGCCAGGTAGCACAGGCCCCCGACGCCCGACACCGGGTAGGGGAACGACAAGTCCGGTACGGCCAGCGGCTTTTCGAGGTCGTGGAGCAGGGCGCGACCGTCCTCCGCGTTGCCGCCGAGGAGTTCGACCAGCGCGTGCAGGAGGCGCACCGGCAGGGCCGCCGCCGGGTCGCCGAAGGCGTCCGCGAGCTGCATCGACTCGGCGGAGGTGGCGCGGGCCGCCGTGAGGTCGCCGATGGCGAGTTCGGTGAGGGTGATGCCGCCGAGCATGACGGCGGCGAGCACGGGGTCGACGCGGCGGGCCTGGTCGACGGCGGAGCGCAGCTGCTCGCGTGCGCGGGCGGGGCGGCCGCGCTGGATGTCCACGTAGCAGCGCAGTTGGCGCAGGTCCAGGCGGGTGCGTTCGTGTGCGGCGTGGTCGAGGGCGCGGTCCAGGAGGCCGGCGGCCTCGTCGAGGGAGCCGGCGGCCTGGGCGGCGCGGGCGGCGGCGAGCAGGCGGCGCGCCTTGCCCTCGTCGTCGGGGGTGAAGCGGGCGGCGTGGGCGTACAGGCGGGCGGCGAGCGGGAAGGTGAGGCTGGCGGGGCCGCCGGAGGCCGCCTTCGCGAGTGCGGCGGCGACGTCCTCGTCGGGGTCGGCGCCCGATTCGGACAGGTGCCAGGCGTAGCGTTCGAGTGCGGCGGGGGCGCGGGCGCCCTGGAGGGCACGGGCGACGGTGCGGTGGGCGCGCCAGCGGCGGACGGCGGTCGCGCCGTGGTAGACGCCGGAGCGGACGAGCGGGTGGCGGAAGACGTACGCGCCTTCCTCGACGGTCATCAGGCCGGCCCGCTCGGCCGGTTCGAGGTCCGCGTAGGTCAACTCGTGGGCGCGCAGCACCCGTTCGGTTCCGGCGAGGGGGCGGGGGCCGAGGACCGCGAGCAGCAGCATGGCGTCCCGGGTGGGGTCGGGGAGCCGGGTGATGGCGCTGTGGAAGGTGCGGGCGAGGATGTCGCCGATGGGCAGCGGGGCGCCGCTGTCGGGGCGGTGGCCGCCGTGGGCGAGCAGGGCGGGGAGTTCGACGAGCGCGAGGGGGTTGCCGCGGGCTTCGGACAGGAGCCACTGGATGTCGTGCGGCGGCAGCGGCTGGGCGGCCTCCTCGGCGACGAGTTCGCGCGCCGCGCCGGCGTCGAGACCCTGGAGGCTGAGGGACTCCACGGGTGCGAGGCGGGACGCGGTCTCGTCGTTGTCGCGGGTGCCGAAGAGGGCGACCACGCCCTCGCGGCCCAGGCGGCGGGTCGCGAAGGCGAGGGCGTCCAGGGAGTACGGGTCGAGCCACTGGGCGTCGTCGACGACGACCAGGACAGGGCCGGACTCGCTGATCGCGCCCAGCAGGCTGAGTGTTCCTGCGGCGACAGCGAAACGGTCCTGGGCGATGGCCGGGCCGAGGGCGAGGGCGCCGGTGAGAGCGGCGGCCTGCCGTTCCGGGATGCGGCCGAGGTGGTCGGTGACGGGGCGGAACAGGTCCGCGAGGCCCACGTACGGGAGTTCGTGCTCCGCCTCGATGCCCTGTGTGTGCAGTCGTGTGAGGTCGCGGGCGACGGATTCGGCGTAGCCGAGCAGGCTGGTCTTTCCGATGCCTGCCTCGCCGCGGACGACCAGGGCGGCGCTGTGTCCTGTGCGGGCGCCGTCGACGAGGTCCGCGAGCCGTGCGCATTCCGCTGTGCGACCCACCAGCATGCGGTCAGGGTAACCCGGGGTCACGTTGCGGTGGGAGTGGTCAACTGGCCGTTGCGGCGCGGGACTTGCCTGTTTCGCTGGACCGGTCCTACGCCTCGGGGCTCCGGCCCGGACCCCGCTGCTCAATCGCCGCAGGGGCTTAACAGGCCCACCCGCTTGATGGTGCCGCGCCGCCGCGGGCAAGGCGGCGGCGCGTGCTCATGAGGGTGGCCCTTACGCCGCCTCGGCGATCTCGGTTGCGCCGAACTGTGTTCGGTACAGCTCCGCGTAGCGGCCGCCCCGCGTCACCAGTTCCTCGTGCGTGCCGCGCTCCACCACTTGCCCCTCCTCCACCACGAGGATCTGGTCGGCCGAGCGGATCGTTGACAGGCGGTGGGCGATGACGACCGCCGTGCGGCCTTCGAGCGCCTCGGCGAGGGCCTCCTGGACCGCCGCCTCGGACGTGTTGTCGAGGTGCGCGGTGGCCTCGTCGAGGATCACGACGCGCTGGCGGGCGAGGAGCAGCCGGGCGATGGTCATGCGCTGGCGTTCGCCGCCTGAGAGCCGGTAGCCGCGCTCGCCGACGACCGTGTCGAGGCCGTCCGGCAGGTCACGGACGAGCGCGTCGAGGCGGGCGCGGGTCAGCACGTCCCACAGGTCGGCCTCGCTCGCCTCGGGGCGGGCGAGGAGCAGGTTCGCGCGGATGCTGTCGTGGAAGAGGTGACCGTCCTGCGTGACCATGCCGAGCGTGGCGCGCAGCGAGACCGCGCTGGCGTCGCGTACGTCGAGGCCGCCGATGCGGACGGCCCCGCCATCGGTGTCGTAGAGCCGCGGCAGCAGCGACGCGATGGTCGACTTGCCGGCTCCGGACGAGCCGACGAGCGCCACCGTCTGACCGGGTTCGGCCCGGAAGGAGACTCCGTGCAGCACCTCGGCGCCACCACGCGTGTCGAGGGAGGCGACCTCTTCGAGGGAGGCCAGCGACACCTTGTCGGCCGACGGGTAGCCGAAGCGTACGTCGTCGAACTCGACGGCGACCGGGCCCTCCGGGATCTCCTCGGCGTCGGGCTTCTCGTCGATGAGCGGCTTGAGGTCGAGCACCTCGAAGACCCGCTCGAAGCTGACGAGGGCGCTCATGACCTCGACGCGGGCTCCGGCGAGCGAGGTGAGCGGCGCGTACAGGCGGGTCAGCAGCAGCGCAAGGGAGACGACCGCGCCCGCCTTCAGGGTGCCGGTCAGCGCGAAGTACCCGCCGAGGCCGTACACCAGCGCGAGCGCGAGGGCCGAGACGAGGGTGAGCGCGGTGATGAACGCCGACTGCGCCATAGCGGTGCGGACGCCGATGTCACGCACCCGGCGCGCACGCTCCGCGAACTCGGCCGACTCGTCGCCGGGCCGCCCGAACAACTTGATCAGCGTGGCGCCCGGCGCGGAGAACCGCTCGGTCATCCGCGTCCCCATGGCCGCGTTGTGCGCGGCGGCCTCCCGCTGGAGGCGGGCCATGCGGGAGCCCATGCGGCGCGCGGGGAGCACGAAGACCGGCAGGAGCAGCAGCGCGAGCAGCGTGATCTGCCAGGACAGCGTCAGCATGACGGCCAGGGTCAGGATCAGCGTGACCACGTTCCCGACCACGCCCGAGAGCGTGTTGCTGAAGGCGCGCTGCGCGCCGATCACGTCGTTGTTGAGGCGGCTGACCAGGGCTCCGGTGCGGGTTCTGGTGAAGAAGGCGACGGGCATGCGCTGTACGTGGTCGAAGACGGCCGTCCGCAGGTCGAGGATGAGGCTCTCGCCGAGGTTGGCGGAGAGCCAGCGGGCCACAAGACCGATCCCGGCCTCAGCGAGCGCGATGACCGCGATGAGGAGGGCGAGGCGGATGACGTGGCCCTCGTCGTGGCCGCCGACGATCGCGTTGACGACCGTGCCCGCGAGCATCGGTGTCGCCACGGCGAGCAGAGCGGTCAGGATGCTCAGGAACACGAACTGGATGATGCGGCGCCGGTGCGGCCGGGCGAAGACGGCGATCCTGCGAAGGGTCGCGCGGGCGAAGGGGCGGCCTTTCGGGCCGCCGTCCTGGGCATTCATGACGCTGTGCAGCTGCGTCCAGGCTGTGGTCTCCATGCTCATGCCGAAGACGTTATGACCTCAACCAATCTTGAGGTCAAGAACGATCAGGATTCCACTGCGGTCAAGCGCGCAACAGGCGCAACACCCGCCCCAGTTGCTCGGTGTAGTCCCGCTGGAAGTCCGGATGCGTGGGGTCGCCGCCGAAGATGCGGCGCACCGTGTCCGGCATCAGGTGCGGGGCCATGACCAGCACCTGGGACAGCAGCATGACCATGGCCGGGCTGATCGTGTCGTCCAACTCGCCTTCGGCCTGCCTGCGCTCGATGTCGGCGAGGTCCTCCGTCGCGAGTTCGGGCACGTCCGGCCGTCCCGTCAGCTCCGACCACGCCTCCAGGCGTACGCCACGAGGGTCCGCGAAGTTGTTGCGCAGGTAGCGCAGGACGAGCTCGTCGTACGGGAGCTCGGGGTCCTGCAGCTCGGCCTCGCTCTTCAGCCACTCGCGGCCCAGCTCGGCATAGATCCCACTCTTGCCGCCGAAGTAGTAGTTGATCAGCTGCTTGTTGACGCCCGCGCGATCGGCGATCTCCTGCACCCGGGCCCCGGCGTAGCCCTTCTCGGCGAAGACGTCCTTCGCGGACTCCAGCAGTCGGGTCCGGGAGTCGCCGGATGCGGAGGCCGTGGCACTGGCGGCCCTGCGGCGGGCGGGCGGATTCATGGGAGCCAGGGTATCGCCGCAGGCCACCGCGTCAATCAACCGGATGGTTGACAGATTCATCCAGGTGGTTGAATCTAAGATCCGCGCTTCCGGCCCGGCGTCCTCACGTCAACCGGGATCCGCACCTTCCCGCCGGGATCCGCACCTCGAAACGGAGACAACCTTGATTCTGATCACCGGAGCCACCGGCACCGTGGGCCGCCCCCTCGTGGCGGAGCTCGCCGCCGGCGGCCACCCCGTCCGCGCCCTCACCCGCACACCGCACACCGCCCGCTTCCCGGCGGGTGTCGAACCCTGCGACAGCGCCCGCCCCGAACTGGACGGTGTCACGGCCCTGTTCGCGAACCCGGCAGCCCTGTGGCACGGCGAGCGGCCCCTGCTCGACGCCGCGAAGGCGGCCGGGGTGACACGGATCGTCACCCTGTCCTCCTCGTCCGTCCTGTCCGGTGACAGCCGGCACGCCGTGGCCAATCGCCACCGCGAGCTCGAAGCCGCCGCCGAGTCCGTCGCCCCCGAGTTCGTCCATCTGCGGCCCGACGCCTTCGCCGCCAACGCCCGGCAGTGGATCGGCCAGATCAGGTCCGGCGACACCGTCGCGGGTCCGTACGCCGGGGCCGTCACCGCTCCCGTCCACGAGGACGACATCGCCGCCGTCGCCGCCCGCGCCCTGACAGGAGCGATTCCGTCCGGCGAGGCGCCGATGCTGACCGGGCCCCAGGCGCTGAGCTTCACGGAACAGGTCCGCATCCTCGGTGCGGTTCTCGGGCGCCCGCTGCGCTACGAGGAGATCTCCCACTCGGCCGCCCGTGACGCCATGCTGTCCAGCCCCTGGATGACCGAGGAGATGGCCGACTCCCTGCTGCGCTACTTCGCGTCGTGCGTGGAGAACCCGACCCCGGTCTCCCCGGACCTTGAGCGCGTCCTGGGGCGCCGCGGCCTGACCTTCGAGCACTGGGCGGCGCAGCGCGTGGGCGAGTTCCGCTAGAGCGGGCCACCGTCGGCGCCCCGAGAGTCCGAACCCCAGGCCGACACCCCCGTCGTACCTCTTGACCCTCGCGTAACCGGAACGTAACTTCGCTTCAATTCTTGTGCCCATTACACGAGTTGTGGGCCCCGCACGATCGGGAAGCGAAGGCATGCCGGAGCTGCGCAGACGTACCCTGCTGTCCGCCATCGGTGTCACCGCCGCCGCGGGCGCCGCCACCACCAGCCAGAGCGCCACCGCATACGCCGCCGCGACGGCCCCCGCCGCACCGCACAAGGCGTACGAGGCCAAGGTCCAGAGCCTCCTCGCACGTATGACTCTCGAAGAGAAGCTGGGCCAGCTGCAGCAGCTCCCCTGGTCCTACGACCTCAATCCGGGCTCCGGCACCACCAAGGCGGTCGAGGACGCGGCGCGGGCCGGGCGGGTCGGTTCGGTGTTCAGCATCTTCGGCGCGAAGACCACCAACGAGCTGCAGCACATCGCCGTCGACGAGTCCCGGCTCGGCATCCCGCTGCTGCTCGGCCTCGATGTCATCCACGGCTTCTGGACCAACTTCCCGATCCCGCTCGCCCAGGCGTCCAGCTTCGACCCGGACGTGGCCCGCTCGGACGCCGAGGTGTCGGCCAAGGAGGCCCGTTCCAACGGTGTGCACTGGACGTTCGCGCCGATGATGGACGTCACGCACGAGCCGCGCTGGGGCCGCATCGCCGAGGGCACCGGCGAGGACCCGTATCTGACGGCGCGGTTCGCGGCGGCCAAGGTGAAGGGGTACCAGGGTTCGGGCTACGGCTCCAAGGACACCGTCGCCGCGTGCGCGAAGCACTTCGTGGCGTACGGCGGGGCGGAAGGCGGCCGGGACTACAACACGGTCGACGTGTCCGAGTCGCGTCTGCGCAACCTCTATCTCCCGCCGTTCAAGGCGGCGTTGGACGCGGGCGTCGCCACGGTGATGGCCTCCTTCAACACCATCAGCGGCGTCCCGGCGCACGGCAACGCGCACACGCTCACCGACATCCTCAAGAAGGAGTGGGGGTTCGAGGGTCTCGTCGTCAGCGACTACACGGGCGTTCAGGAGCTGATCGCGCACGGCTTCGCCGAGGACGGCGCGGACGCGGCCAGGCTCGCCCTCAACGCCGGTGTCGACATGGAGATGACCAGCACCAACCTCCTCACCAACGGCAAAAAGCTGGTGCGTTCCGGGAAGATCAAGGAGCGCCGGATCGACGACGCGGTGGCCCGCGTGCTCCGCCTCAAGTACGAGCTCGGCCTGTTCGACGACCCGTACGTGGAGGAGTCCAAGGCGATCGACGAACCGTCGGCGGACGCCCGCAAGGCGGCGCGCACGGCGGCGTCCCGCTCGATGGTCCTGCTGAAGAACGAGCGGGCCGCGCTCCCGCTGAAGAAGTCGCTCACGTCCCTCGCCGTCGTCGGGCCGTTCGGCGACTCCTCGGATCTGCTGGGTACGTGGGTGGTGCCCGCGTCGGCCGAGAAGTTCCCCTCGGTGAAGGTGCTCGACGCGGTGAAGAAGGCCGCGCCGGACGCCAAGGTCACCTACGCGCGCGGGGTCGACCCGGAGGGCAAGGACACCGGCGGCATCGCGGACGCGGTGTCCGCGGCCAAGTCGGCGGACGTCACGGTCGTGGTCGTCGGCGAGCCGCCGTCGATGAGCGGCGAGGCCGCGGCCCGCAGCGACATCTCGCTGCCGGGCGCGCAGGAGAAGCTGATCGCCGCGATCGCGGAGACGGGCAAGCCGTTCGTGGTGGTCCTGGTGGGCGGCCGGCCGTTCACCGTCGGCGACTGGCTGGACAGCGCCCCGGCCGTCCTGGAGGCCTGGCACCCGGGCATCGAGGCGGGCAACGCGATCGCGGACGTCCTGTTCGGCGCGGTGAACCCCGGCGGCAAGCTCCCGATCTCGTTCCCGCGCACGACCGGCCAGATCCCGATCCACTACAACCACGAGTCGACGGGCCGCCCGTACGACAAGGACAACAAGTACACGTCGAAGTACCTGGACCTGCCGCCCACACCGCAGTTCCCCTTCGGGTACGGCCTCAGCTATACGTCGTTCACCTTCGGCACACCGAAGCTGAGCCGCTCCTCGATCGCGGCGGGGGCGCTGCGCAAGGGCGACACCTTCGAAGTGTCGGTCGAGGTCCGCAACACCGGCTCGCGTTCCGGCGACGAGGTCGCGCAGCTGTACGTACGCGATGTGGCGGCATCCCTGACCCAACCGGTGCGCAGGCTAAGGGGGTTCAAGCGGGTCACGCTGGACGCAGGCGCGTCGACGACGGTCCGGTTCCAGCTCGGCGCGGAGGACCTCGGCTTCTGGACGAACGACTCCAGCGGCGAATTCCGCGTCGAGGAGGGCACGTTCGAACTGTACGTGGGAAACAGCTCGACGGCGGATGCCAAGCTGAAGCTCACGGTCAGCTAGCCGAGAGGGTGCCCCCATGTCTCCCGTCCGCGTCGAACGCGCAGGCCACGTCACTACGGTCGCCCTGTCCCGCCCCGAGGCCCGCAATGCGGTCGACGGTCCGACGGCGACCCAACTGGCCGAGGCCTTCCGCGCGTTCGAGGCGGACGACGAGGCGCGGGTCGCCGTACTGTGGGGCGAGGGCGGCACGTTCTGCGCCGGAGCCGACCTCAAGGCGATCGGCACGGAGCGCGGGAATCGGGTGGCAGATGGCGGGGACGGACCGATGGGCCCGACCCGCCTGCGCCTGACGAAGCCCGTCATCGCGGCCGTGGCGGGGCACGCGGTGGCGGGCGGCCTCGAACTCGCCCTCTGGTGCGATCTACGGGTGGCGGAGGAGGACGCGGTGTTCGGTGTCTTCTGCCGCCGCTGGGGAGTTCCGCTCATCGACGGCGGCACGGTCCGCCTCCCCCGCCTCATCGGCGAGAGCCGCGCGAGCGACCTGATCCTGACCGGCCGCCCCGTCCAGGCACGGGAGGCGTACGAGATCGGCCTCGCGAACCGCCTCGCGCCGCCCGGCGGTTCCCGCGCGGCGGCGGAGGCGCTCGCCGCACAGATCGCCGCGTTCCCGCAGGCCTGCATGCGCAGCGACAGGGCGTCCCTGCGGGAGCAGCACGGCCGGGACGAGGTGGCGGCGATGGGGACCGAACTCCGTTACGGCATGGATGTAGTGGGCGGGGCGCTCGAAGGGGCGGGCCGGTTCGCGGCGGGGGCGGGGCGGCACGGGTCGTTCGAGAACGACTGACCGCGCTCCTGTCCCAGATTCCACTCCGCCCCGGCGTCCTCTTCCATTGCGGCCACACACTTCGCACACATACGGCAGGATGCTCGTGCACACGATCGAACATGACCGGACGACCAGGGAGTTGCAGCCACCCATGCCCTCGACGCCCGACACATCCCCCACGCCACCGCGCATCGACACCAGCAGGCCGCACCCGGCGCGGGTGTACGACTGGTACCTCGGCGGCAAGGACAACTACCCGGTGGACGAGGAGCTCGGCCGGCAGATCACCACGCTGGAGCCGACGGCCAAGTACGCGGCGCGGCACAACCGTTGGTTCATGCACCGCGCGACGCGGATGCTCGCGGCGCGCGGCGGCGTCACCCAGTTCCTCGACATCGGCACCGGCATCCCGACCGAGCCGAACCTGCACCGCATCGCGCAACTCGCGGCGCCCGAGGCGAGCGTCGTGTACGTCGACAACGACCCGATCGTGCTGCGGCACGCGGAGGCGCTGCTGCGCGGCACTCCGGAAGGGGTCACGCGCTACGTCCAGGCCGACGCCCGCGAACCGGACCGGATCCTCGAACTGGCCAGGGACATACTGGACTTCGAGCGCCCGATCGCGGTGTCGCTGATCGCGCTGCTGCACTTCATCCCGGACGACCAGGGCGCGTATGACATCGTGCGCACCTTCGTGGACGCCCTGCCCTCAGGCAGCCACCTGGTCCTGTCCCATGTGGCCGCGGACTACGACCCGTCGCGCACTCAGCAGGCGATCGACACGTACGCGGCGGGCGGCGTCACCCTGGCGCCGCGCACGCACGAGGAGATGACGAAGTTCTTCACAGGGGCCGGGCTCGAGCTCGTGGACCCCGGTGTGGTCTGGCTCCCCGACTGGCACCCGGAGTTGGCCGTCGACGAGGACCGGGACGGATCTCCGGTGCCGATGTACGGGGCGGTGGGCCGCAAAGGCTGAAGTGGCGTACGGGGACGGGTGACTTGAGTGGGACATGAGTCATCACACCGACAGGCATGACCAAACTCACACATGGCGATGACCACGTGACGGACCGCAGCGAACAGGCGCACGTATCCCCTACGCTCGTTCACATGTCCGCCATCCCAGCCTCACGCGCCGTACGGTCCGCCGACGTGGTCAACGAGCAGATTCGTGGCCTGTGGGCACGCACGGGTGGGCACCTGAACCCCGAGGACCGCGCCGAGTACGAGTCGCTGGTCACGGAGTGGGCGACCGCGATCGGCGGTGGGGTCGCGCAGCGCGCGTGACCCCACCCCTCGGCCGCTCCCGCGGTCAGGACTGCGGACGGGAGCCGTGATTCGCCGCATGCTTGCGGCGCGCCTTCTTCTTCCGACGACGCTTCGAGGACATGGGACCTCCCAGGAAGGAATAGGGCATTTCGCCCATTAGCCTTCCATAGGGGGCTTCCGGCCGCGAATGGACGTATGTGCGTCGGGCGGCGGGTCGGCGGCCGGGGCCGCGTCCTCCGGGTAGCTGGCCTGGTGGGCGGCGGTGCGGATGTGCAGCGCCGCCTGACGGGCCCGTCGGGACTCGATCCGGTGTTCGTCGGAGGCAGGCGCGCCGTCTTGAGCGAGACGTTCGTGATGCCGGGCCACCATGTCGTGCGCGTCCGCCAGCTTGGCCGCGGCGGTGAGGTACCGCGCGTGAAGCTGCCGCACGTAGATGTCCAGGTTGGCCTGCCGCGACGTCGCCCCGGTCTCGAGCAACCGGTCCGAGGTGGCGATCTCCTGCTGCATCGCCCAGCCCTCGCGGGCATCGTGGGCCTGCACGCGAGCCATACTGGCGTCGGCACGCGCCAGCCGGGCCTCGCTGGCCGCGAGCAGGGCCCGCGCCCTGTCGCTCGCCTCCCGAGAGCGCTGCAGTGCGGTGGGCGTCTCCTCGCCGGCGAGGAGGGACCGCCGGTCCGAGCGCTCCTCCCGAGCGTTCAGGTCCCGCTCCCGCTCGTCGGCGCCGACCTCACGCTGATCCGCGGTGGCCTCACGCTCGTCGGCGGCCGCCTCGCGCTCATCAGCGGCCGCCTCGCGCTCATCAGCCTGGCGGTCGCGCTCGGCACCGGCGTCCGCCCACGGGCCGATGACGTCGCTGAAGGTTGAACGATCTGGAGGGTCGGTTCCCACATGTCCAGTATTCAGACGCTGCAGGCCGCATTCAAGGTGTGCCCAGCAGTTACCTACTCCGGCGGCGTAGGCGTGTCCGCGCTGCGGTACATGGCCTGGAGGTCCATTTCGAGCTTGACCGTGGGGCCGACGACGGCGATGCCCTTGGCGAGCATCGTGCGCCAGTTCAACGTGTAGTCCTCGCGGTGCAGCTCCGCCGTGGCGAGGGCCGCGCAGCGCAGTTCCTCGGCGTAGCCGCCGTTGACGACACCGAGGTAGCCGGTCTGGAGGTCGACCGTGCGGCTCACTCCGTGCATGGTGAGGGCGCCCTGGACGGTCCACTTGGAGCCGCCGCGGTAGATGAAGCGGTCCGAGCTGAAGTGGATGTACGGGTAGTTCTCGATGTCCAGGAAGTCGGCGGAGCGCAGGTGGTTGTCGCGGGTGTTGTTGCCCGTGGTGATCGACCCCGCGTCGATGCGGACCTCGACGCGCGAGTCCGCCATGTCGGGGGCTATCTGGATCCCGCCCTCGAAGCGCGTGAAGCGGCCGTGGACGTGGGCCATACCGACGTGCTTGGCGATGAAGCGGATCGCGGTGTGCGGCGGATCGAACATCCAGGTGCCGGGCTGCGGCAGCTCAGGCGAGCGGCCCACGTGCAGCTGGACGCCGGTGAGCGGCAGCGTCTCACCCGCGACGACCTCGACCGTCTGCTGGAACGGCTCCAGGCCCTCGGCCGCGATCAGGATGCTGTAGCGGCCGGGCTGCAGCGTGACGAAGACCAGGCCAAAGGGGTCGGTCGTGGCCTTCACGGACACGCGCCCAGTCTGCGACTGGGTCACCGTGACGTCGGCGCCCGGCATGGGCTGGCCGAACGGGTCGGTCACCTCGCAGTGCACGCCGCCCGCGCCCTGCGGAACGGAGTGGAAGGGCCCGCCACCGCGCCCTGCGGAACCTGCGCCCTTACGGCGGAACAATGCGAGGGGCATGAGCGGCCTTTCCTGGACATCTGAACGAGCGCGCCCACCTTGCCATGCGCCCCGCCTGCCCAAATGGGGCGGAGTCGCGTATTCCGGCAGGCGCGAACCCGCCAATTCACAAGACCCACACCTTTCCGGCGCCAACTGCCCCCTGGACGTCATCCTCTTCCTCTCCCTCCTCGCGCGTGTTCACCGGTTCTCCGCAAAGCGTTGACGAAGCAGGAAGGGCTCTGGCAGGGTCGCCAACCGGGCGCCGCCCCCACGTGGGACCGAGGAGATCCCCACCCGATGAAGTCAAGGCACACCTCCGCCCGCCGGGGCACACCTCACGATCCCGCCCTGCGTCGCTTCGCCGAGACACACTGGGCCAGGGAGCCGGTGGTCGTCTCCGACGCACCCGCGCCGGCCCTCGACCCGGCCGACGCCCACGCACTGCTCCTCATGGCGGCCGCACACCCCGAACCCCCGCCCCTGCGCCTGGCCACGGCCGACGGCCTCCTGTCGGAGCCGGGCCCACTGCTGCCCGGCCGGGCCGACCGGAACCTCGCCGGCTACGTCGCACGCCTCGCCTCCGCACCCGGACTCGGCGGCGATGGCTGGCTGTTGACCGCCACCGACCCCCTGCACCGGGACTTCTCGGCGTGGTCGCGGGTCCGGGACGCGCTGGCCGGGCTCTGGCGGTACGTCGGGTGGCCCGCCGTCCCGGTGACCGCGGAGCTGGCCGTCGGCGACCGGCACCACGCCGTCGCCGAGGCGGGCGACCCCGGCGCCGCGTCCCTCACCTGGGTCATCGACGGCGAGCTGACCGTACGGGTACGCCCCGAGCACACCGGAACCGAGCACGAACTCCGCGCGGCGGCAGGCGACTTGGTGCACTGGCCCGCCGGGAGCCGACACCTCGACCACCGCACGGGGCCGTGCACGACGCTGCGGGTGAGCGTGCCCGCCCGCGCGACCTCGGCCCTGCCGCTGGTCACGGAGGCCGTCCACGGGCTGCTGCGAAGACACGGTCCGCTCCCGGACATCCCTGTGACGCTCCCCCATCCGCTGCCCGCGAGAGCCGACGGGCGGCTGACACTTCCCGCCCAACTCTCCGACACCGCCCGCCCGTTCACGGAGACGCTCGCCGATCCGGGCGTCGAGCGGGCCCTGCTCGCGCGCTGGGCCGGGCTGCGCTCCGCAGCGGGGCTGGATCCGGTGCCCGCGCCACGGCCCGCCGTTCCTCTCACCTCCCGGCACCGATTAATGTGCGTCAGCGAGATCATCAGGGTCGCCATCGGTGCGGATGACGCACTGTGGGCGGCGAACGGGCATGTGTGGCCGGTGCGGGGCCGTGCGGCCGACCGTGTGCTCCGCCGCCTGCGCACGACACACCGGGACACCACCGTGGCCGACCTGGCCCGTTCCTCGGGGCTTACCGACGACTCTCCTCATCTGCACGGTGTACTCCGCGAGTTGTGCCGTTCACGGGCCGTCGCGATCGCGCCACCGGAGCCGCACCCGTGACGGCGGGCGCCGCCACCCCGGTCGACGTCCTCGGACCCGTCGGCCGGTCGATCGACTGGCAACGCCTCGCGGAGGACCACTGGGACCGCCGGCCCGTACTGCTGCGCCCTGGCCGCGCCGTCCCTTTCGACCCCCACGAGGTCTTCGAGGGAGCCGTCGCCGCCGGACACCACGCCACGGCGGACGCCGACGAACGGGTCCTGTTCGCCGCGGGGCCGCGCCGTCTCACCGACCCCGGCGATCTGCTGCCCCGGCCGGAGGACGGCTCCTTCGCCGCCTACGACCGCCGCCTCGAACGGCAGTTGGGCGGCACACCCTTCACCCTCGCCGTCCGGGAGCTGCACGCGGGGCACCATCCGCTGTGGGCCAGGGAGCGGGCCTTCCTCTCCGGCCTGTGGAACGAGGTCGACCTGCCCCTGGCCCCCGTCGGCACGACGCTGTGCCACGGAACGTCCGAGCCACCGCGCCCCTCGCCCTCCTCCCACCACCGCGCAGCAACGTTCCTCTACGTCCTCCACGGCCGCCACCGGATCCTCCTCACGGGGCCGGGGAAGCGGCGCTGGACCGCCGCGACCGCGCCCGGCGACCTCCTCTACTGGCCCGCCGACCACGAACACACCATCCACGCGCCCCGCTCCCCCGCCACGACCGTGCACATCTCCGTCCCGCGCACACCCTCGCCGCTCATCGACCCGTCCTCCCCGCACGGGACGTGGGCCACGGTCGACACCCTCGTACCGGCCGCCGAGCCACCCGACGACCTGCCCGGCACCCTCCCGCCGCCCCTCGCCGCGGCGCTCCACCACGTCCGCCAAGAGGCCCGCCCCGCGCCACTGCACCGGCGCCTGGCCCACGAGGCGCTGCAGCAGGCCACGGACGGCGGGCTGCGCCCGGTGCCGCCGCCCACCCGGCCCGGCTACTTCACCGACGACGACGCGGTGCGGGCCACCGAGCGCGTGGTGTGGATGCCTGCCGGCGGGCAACGCCTCGTCGCGGCGTGCGGACACGTCACGCGAACCGGCCTGACGGCGCGCGAACTGGGCGCCCTGCTCGGCCGCTTGAACGGCGGCGAACCGCTGCCCGTAGGCGAACTGACGCCGCCCGCACGCCGGTTACTGGCGCGCCTGTCCGCGTTCCGCGCCGTGGAACGGCTGTAGGGCTACTTCCCTTACTGCCTCTGGTTCACCGATCCCGAACTCTCCGGCGGCGGCGCTGCCAGCGGAATGTGAACATGGCGCTCACGGCGCTGCTCATCGTCGTAGCGACGCCGACGGCGGCGCGGGTGGTCACGAGTCATGTGCGGGCGGTCGCGCAGTCCCGTGCGGCCGTGGCGGGTTCGGCGACCATCTTCGTGAACATCACGCGGGTCGTGGTGCTCGCGATGGGGTTCCTGGTCGTGCTGCAGACGCTCGGGATCTCCATCGCGCCGCAGCGGCGCTCGCCCTTCAGGACACCCTCGCCAACCTGTTCGTGGGCGTGCACATCCTGGCCTCGAAGACCGTGCACCCGGGTGACTACATCCGTCTCAGCAGCGGCCAGGAGGGCTATGTCGTCGACCTGGAGGACGTGGAGCGGGTGACGGTCGAGGTCGTCACGGAGGTGATGAAGGAGGTCGAGGGCGCCATGCCGGAACACGAGCCGCTCGTGCGCTTCCACACGTTCGGCGACTCCCGGATCAGCTTCAACGTGATCCTGGGTGTCGGCGAGTTCAGCGACCAGTACCGGATCAAGCACGAGTTCATCAAGCGGCTGCACGCGCGCTTCCGCGCGGAGGGCATCAGCATTCCGTCCCCGGCGCGGACGGTGGCGCTGACGGCGGGTAGCCCGTCGGTCGTCATCCCGCATCAGAGGGACGCGCGGGAGGCGCCCGTCGTCCCTTCCCTCTAGGACCTGTCAGGTGCGGGCGGCGTCAGCGAGGATCTGGCCGACCACGCGCGACGCCGTGCGCACCATGAACGGGTTCGAGTCCCGGTAGTACGCCAGCTCGTGCACCGCGATGGTCAGCGCCCAGCCGCGCCCCCGCACCCACGCGTCCTCGTCGACCGCCACCGCGTTGCGGAAGGTCCCCCGCTCCGGGCCGCCCAGGACGTACCACGCGGTGATCAGATCGACGGCCGGGTCCCCCGTGCCCATGCACCCGAAGTCGATGACCGCGCCGAGCCGCCCGCCGGACACCAGAAGGTTGCCGGGCTGGAGGTCGCCGTGCAGCCACACGTCGCGGCCCGCGCCGGGGGTGCGTACCGCCTCGTCCCAGGCCGTGAGGGCCGCCGCGGAGTCGATCGTCCCGGCCAGACGGCGGATCACCTCGCGGGTGCCGACGGCGCGTTCGGCGAGCGGCCGACCGCGGTACGCCTCCGGGGCCCCGGAGGTGTCGATCGAGCGGATCGCCGTGACGAACCCCGCCAGATCCTCCGCCAGCGCCTCGGGGTCGTCGAGTCGCCCCACGGCCGGGTTCTCGCCGGGCAGCCAGCGGTGCACCGCCCACGGCCAGGGGAAGCCGTGGCCCGGCTTCCCCTCGGCCACCTGCTCCGGCACGGGCACCAGCAGGCGGGCCGCCAGGTACGGCAACCACCGTCGCGTGCGCGCCAGTTCGGGTTGAACGCCGGCCAGGCGCGGCAGCCGCACCACCCACTCCTCGCCGAGCCGGTACAGAACGTTCTGCGTGCCGTGCGAGTCGACGTACTTCAGGGGCAGGCCCGCCCACCGCGGGAACTGCTCGTCGACGAGCGCCCGGACGAGGTCCTCGTCGATGTCCGGCTCGTCCTGGTGCAGCTTGCGTACGCCCATGGTCACCTTTCGCGGGGTCGGCCTTCCTGGCCGGCCCGAGGGTAGCCACACACGCACGCCCCCTGCGACGGCTTTTCACCCGGAGACAGAAGGCCGTCCGTTCTCGATGTGGCCCATGAGGCGGCGCGCGAAGTCGGGCTCGTTCTCGCAGCGCACGATCAGGTCGTACCAGCCGTGGGTCTTCGCGGCGGGGTGCGTCACGGTGGTGCGGTCGCCGGGCGCGACGCGGACCCGCCGGGTCAGATGGGCGGCGTCGGCCGCGCGGACGTAGGCCTGCGGGCGGACGGTGAACACCTTGGCCTCGGTGCCGTGGTTGGCCAGCGTGATGCGCAGTTCGCGGGTCTTGGCGCGCACGGTCGAGGTGACCTCGGCGGTGGATGCGGCGAGGCCCGCGAACTCGCGGCGGAAGCCGGCGGGTCCTGTGACGGTGAACCGGTAGCGGTCCTTGGCCGGTGTCACGGTCAGGGAGCGGGTGCCGGAGACGTCACGGTGCTGCGGTACCTCGAACTCGCCCTCGTACGGGTAGAGCGCGAAGTGAGCGCTGGAGGCACCGGTGTTGGAGAGAGTGACCTCGATGCACCCCTCATCGATCCGCGCGTACGCGTCGCTCTGGTAGGGCAGTGGGCGCGCGGGACGGGTGCCGGGCTCCTGCACCGGCATCTTCTGCTCGGCCGGCGGGCTCGGCTTCCAGCGGGCGGCGGCCGGCGGCACCGGTCCCGGATTGTGCACGGTGGGCTGCTTCTCGGCGGTGTCGAAGTCGAACGCCGAGGTCAGGTCGCCGCATATCCGGCGGCGCCACGGCGTGATGTTCGGGACCTCGATGCCGGTCCACTTCTCCAGGAAGCGGTTGACGGAGGTGTGGTCGAACAGCTCGGAGCACACGTAACCGCCCACCGACCACGGCGAGACGACGAGCATCGGCACGCGCATGCCGAGCCCGGTCGGCTGCCCCTGCCACCACTCGTCGGGCTCGCCGGGCTCGGGGACGGGCGGCGGGACGTGGTCGAAGAAGCCGTCGTTCTCGTCGTAGTTGATGAGCACCACGGTCTTGCGCCACACGTCGGGGTGCGAGGCCAGCGCGTCGAGCACCTTGTACGGGACGCTGGCGCTCGCGGCGGGCACGGAGACGCTGGGGTGCTCGGAGTCGACCGCGGACGGCACGAGGTAGGAGACCGCGGGCAGCTTCCCGGCGGCGACGTCGGCGGCGAAGCGCTCGGCCAGGGTGCCGGTGGGCACGCGGCGCAGAGCACGCTCGAAGAGGCTGCGCTCGGCCTTGGTGAGCGCGGCGACGCCCTCGTCCAGGAGCCCGAGAAGGCGTTTTCGCTCGGCGGTGTCCCCGGCGTCGTCCGCCTTGCGGACGAGCGCGTAGAACGACTCCATGTACGTGTGCCCGCCGGTCTTGGCGAGCGCCTTGCGGGCGACCGCCTTGAAGGTGGCGTAGAACTCGATCTGGTTGTCGGTGAAGTTCTCCCACTCGGTGTACGTCTGCCAACTGCGGCCCTCCTTCTCCAGGAGTTCGGGATACGTGGGCCAGTCGTAGCCCTTGTGGGTGCCCTCGTCGTAGGCGTCATTGCCGATGGCGCGCCCGCCGCCCGGCTCGTCGCCGGAGTTGCCGCTCCACAGGTAGTTGCGGTTGGGGCTGGTGGAGCTGTGCATGGAGGAGTGGTAGGCGTCGCAGACGGTGAAGGTGTCGGCGAGCTCGTACTGGAGCGGGATGTCGGAGCGGTCGTAATACGCCATGGTCGCCGCGGTCTTGGCGGAGACCCACTGGTTCATCCAGCCGTTGTTCCAGGCCTTGTGGCCGCCGTTCCAGTCGTGGTTGAGGGCGTCAATGTACTGCAGGTCGTGCTGCTGTGCCTCGGCGGCCGCGCGCACGGAGAACGGCAGGACTCTCTTCGCGCCGTCCGGTTGCTCGAACACGGGCCTGCCGTCGGCGAGTTGGACGGCGTTGGCGTCGCCGAAGCCGCGTACGCCGCGCAGCATGCCGAAGTAGTGGTCGAAGGACCGGTTCTCCTGCATGAGGATCACCACGTGCTCGATGGCGTCGAGCCCGCCGGACGGCGGCTCGGCAGCCAGGGCCCGCTGCAGGGAGGGCGGCAGCAGGGAGCCCGCCGCCGCGGCGCCGAGCGCGCCCGCGCCGAGGGCGAGGGCGCGACGCCTGGACACGGGGCTGGAGAAGGGGTGGGTCATGTCGGCGGCTCCTGGGTTCGGTGGTGACGGGCGGTACGCAGGGACGCTACGAGTGCAGACAGTACGGATGGTGAGCACCGGATGAACTCATGTCGGCACCACACAATCAAGCTCTGGACAAATGTGAGCATGGAATTGCTTGAATTTGACGAGTAGTGTGCGCCGCATGCTGGCAGAGCGACGACATCACCTGATCCTGCGTGCGCTGCGCTCCGGTGGGCCCGTGTCCGTCGCCGAGCTCGCCGAGCAGCTAACCGCGAGCCCGGCGACGATCCGCCGCGACCTGGTGAAACTGGAGGAGGACGGGCTCCTCACCCGCGTGCACGGCGGCGCCGTCATGGAGGAGGGCGACCAGCCGTTCTCCGAGGTCGCGCAGGTACGGGTCCCCGAGAAGGACACCATCGCCGAGCACGCGGCGTCCCTGATATCGGACGGCCAGTCGGTCCTCCTCGACATCGGGACGACCGCGTACCGCCTCGCCCGCCAGCTCCACGGCCGCCGGCTCACCGTCATCACCAGCAACCTGGTGGTGTACGAGGAGCTGGCCGATGACACCGGCATCGACCTGGTGCTGCTCGGCGGGATGCTGCGCCGCGAGTACCGCTCCCTCGTCGGCTTCCTCACCGAGGACAACCTGCGCCAGCTGCACGCCGACTGGCTGTTCCTCGGTACCAGCGGCGTCCGCCCGAGCGGGCAGGTGATGGACACCACCGTGGTGGAGGTCCCGGTCAAGCGGGCCATGATCGCGGCCGCCGACCGGACGGTGCTCCTCGCCGACTCCTCCAAGTTCCCCGGCACCGGCATGGCCAAGGTGTGCGGCCCCGACTCCCTCGACGTTCTCGTGACCAACTCCTCCGCCCCGGCGCCGACTTGTGCGGCGCTGACGGAGGCCGGCGTGAAAGTAGTGCACGTATGAAACTGACGATTCTCGGCGGCGGCGGATTCCGGGTGCCGCTGGTGTACGGGGCCCTGCTCACCGATCACGCGGAGGGCCGCGTCACCGAGGTCGCCCTGTACGACCTCGACGGGCAGCGCCTCGACGCGATCGCGCGGGTCCTCGCCGAGCAGGCCGAAGGGGTGCCGGACGCGCCGTCCGTGACCGTCACCACCGACCTCGACGAGGCGGTGCGGGGCACGGACTTCGTGTTCTCGGCGATCCGAGTGGGCGGCCTCGAAGGGCGCGCGGCGGACGAGCGGATCGCGCTCGCCGAGGACGTACTGGGCCAGGAGACGGTCGGCGCGGGCGGCCTCGCGTACGGGCTTCGCACCCTGCCGGTCGTCGAGGAGGTCGCGCGGCGAGTCGCCCAACTCGCCCCGGACGCCTGGTTCATCAACTTCACGAACCCGGCGGGCCTGGTCACGGAGGCGCTCGCCGATCACCTGGGCGACCGGGTCATCGGCATCTGCGACTCCCCCGTCGGCCTCGGCAAGCGCGTGGCACGCGCGCTCGGCGCCGACCCACAGAACGCGTGGGTCGACTACGTCGGCCTCAACCACCTTGGCTGGCTGCGCGGGTTGAAGGTGAACGGCCGCGACGAGCTCCCCCGCCTCCTCGCCGACGACGCGCTCCTCGGCTCCTTCGAGGAGGGCAAGCTGTTCGGCACGGAGTGGCTGCGTGAGCTGGGCTCGATCCCCAACGAGTACCTGCACTACTACTACTTCAACCGTGAGGCCGTACGCGCCTACCAGGAAGCGGAGTTGACGCGCGGCGCGTTCCTGCACGTGCAGCAGTCCCGCTTCTACGACCGGATGCGCGACCCGGCGGCCCCGCCGCTCAAGACGTGGGACGCGACGCGGGCCGAGCGCGAGGCCACGTACATGGCGGAGAACCGGGAGGCGGCGGGAGCGGGCGAGCGCGACGAGGCCTCCCTCACCGAGTCCGGCGGCTACGAGAAGGTGGCGCTCGACCTGATGCGGGCCATCGCCCGCGACGAGCGCGCCACGCTGATCCTCAACGTCCGCAACCGCGGGGCTCTTTCGGGCCTCGACGCCGACGCGGTGATCGAGGTCCCGTGCCTGGTCGACGCCAACGGGGCACACCCTGTAGCCGTCGACCCGCTGCCGGGACACGCCATGGGCCTCGTGACGTTGGTGAAGGCGGTCGAGCGTGAGGTCCTCGCCGCCGCCCGCTCCGGCTCGCGGGCGACGGCGGTGAAGGCGTTCGCGCTGCATCCGCTGGTGGACTCGGCGAACGTGGCGCGCCGCCTGGTCGACGCGTACAGGCAGGCGCACCCGGGCCTCGGCTACCTGCGCTGACGCGCCTCCCGGTGCTCGGCCGAGTGCCGGTACCCGTACGCCGCGTAGACCCCGACCCCGATCAGCATCCACACCGCGAACCGGACCCAGGTCACCCAGTCCAGGTTGCTGATCAGCCACACGGAGAACGCGACGCCGATCGCCGGGACCCAGGGCACCAGCGGCGTACGGAAGGTGCGCGGCAGATCGGGCCGCGTCTTCCGCAGCACCACCACCGCGATGGCGACCACGATGAACGCCATCAGGATGCCGATGTTGGTGAGGTCCGCGGCCTCCCGGATGGGCAGGAACCCGGCGATCAGCGCGGAGCCGATGCCGACGGGCCAGATCACCCGCGTGGGCACGTGCCTGCGCGGGTGGTTGCGCGCGAAGTAGCGCGGCAGCAGCCCGTCGCGGGCCATCGAGTACCAGACCCGGGACACCGCCAGCATGTTGGCGAACGCCGATGTGGTGATGCCGATGACGGCGCCGACGGCCACGACGAGCCCGAGCCCACCGAGCCCAACTGCCCCCAGGGCACTGGAGAACGGGCTCGCCACATCAATATCCCGGTAATTCTGCATCCCGAGCAGCACGACACACACCACGAGATAGATGAACGCGGCGATGCCGAGCGAGATGACGATGGCCTTCGGCAGCACCTTCTTCGCCTCGGCGCTCTCCTCGGCGGCCGCGCTCATGGCGTCGTACCCGTAGACGGCGAAGAACGCGGTGGCGGCTCCGGTGAACGCGCCGCCCACTCCGTAGGGCAGAAAAGGCGTGTAGTTCCCGGACTTGATGTGAAAGGCCCCCGCGACGACCACGAGCGCGACGATCCCCAGCTTCACGACGACAAGGATGGTCTCGAACCGCGCCGACTCCTTCGTCCCACGGGACAGCACGAAGGCAAGCAACAGACACAACAGAAGCGCGAAGAGATCGACCCGATGCCCGGATCCGGTGCCGGGGGCGCCGAGCATCCAGGTCGGCACATCAATGCCCACATGCTCCAGGATGTACGAGAAGTACCCGGACACCGCAATCGCGACCACAGCAACAATGGCGGTGTACTCGAGCAGCAGGTCCCAGCCGATCGCCCAGCCGACGAACTCGCCGAGCGCGGCGTAGGAATAGGTGTAGGCGGAGCCCGCCTTCGGGATGGTGCCGGCGAATTCGGCGTAGCAGAGGGCGGCCGCGCCGCTGGCCACGATGGCGATGAGGAACGAGAGCATCACGCCGGGCCCGGCGTCCTCGTTGGCCACGACGCCGGCCAGCGAGAAGACTCCCGCGCCGACGAGACCACCGAGGCTGAGGGCGACCAGCTGCCACAGTCCCATGGTGCGGCGCAGTCCGCCGCTGGTCTCCTCCTCCGAGTCGTCGACGGGCTTGAGGCGGAAGATGCCGGCGCGGGAGAGGAGTCCCCCGTCGGGCCCGGCCGGGTCGCGGGGCGGGTTGGTTGTCGTACGGGACACGGTGGCTCCTGGGAGGTGTGCGCGGCCCTGGGGTGTCAGAGCACGAAGCCGTGCGGGAAGGGGTCGCTCGGGTCGAGGAGGTAGTTGGCCGTGCCGGTGATCCAGGCGCGCCCGGAGAACTCCGGTACGACAGCCGGGAGTTCACCGACGGTCGCCGTGTCGACGAGGCGGCCGGTGAACCGCGTGCCGATGAACGACTCGTTCACGAACTCGGTGTGCAGCGGGAGTTCACCGCGCGCGTGCAGCTGCGCCATCCGCGCCGATGTGCCGGTTCCGCACGGCGAGCGGTCGAACCAGCCGGGCTGGATCGCCATGGCATTGCGCGAGTGCCGGGCGGTGGAGTCGGGTGCGAGGAACTGCACGTGCTTGCAGCCGCCGATGACCGGGTCCAGCGGATGCCGCGGCCGGTTGTGCTCGTTGATGGCGTCGGAGACGGCGAGCCCGGCCTTGAGGATGTCGTCCTTGCGTGCCCGGTCGAAGGGCAGACCGAGCTGATCGAGCTCGGTGATGGCGTAGAAGTTCCCGCCGTACGCCATGTCGTAGCGGACCTCGCCGTAGCCGGGAACCTTCACGGTGGCGTCCAGCTCCAGCGCGAAGGCGTCCACATTGCGCAGGGTGACCTGCTCGGCCACACCCTCACGCACGGCGACGCGCGCCTCGACGAGCCCGGCGGGTGTGTCGAGCCTGACAACGGTCTCCGGCTCGCTCACCTCCACCATCCCTGTCTCCACGAGCACGGTGGCGACACCGATGGTGCCGTGCCCGCACATCGGCAGGAAGCCGCTGACCTCGATGTACAGGACACCCCAGTCCGCGTCCGGGCGGGTCGGCGGCTGCAGGATGGCGCCGCTCATCGCGGCGTGCCCGCGCGGCTCGTCGACGAGGAACCGGCGAAGCTCATCGAGGTGTTCCAGGGCGTACGTACGCCGCCCGGCCATGGTGTCACCGGGGATGGGGCCCACGCCGCCGGTGACGACGCGGGTGGGCATGCCCTCGGTGTGCGAGTCGACGGCGCTCAGCGTGCGCACAGACCGCATCAGAGGACTCCCTGCTGCTGCGAGGAGCTCTCCAGCGAGGTGTTCTCCAACGAGGAGATCGCGCGGGCCATGTCGGCCTCGACCTGCTCGCGCATCCCGGGCAGCAGCGCACCACGCGGCGGTCGGCAGGGCCCGCCGAACCGGCCGACCTGCTCCATCCCCAACTTGATGGCCTGCACGAACTCGGTGCGCGAGTCCCAGCGAAAGGCGGCGACCAGCGGCTCGTACAGCGCCCGCGCCTCCTCCAGCTTGCCCGCGAGCGCCAGGTCGTACAACCGGGCGGACTCGGCGGGGAACACGTTCGGGAACCCGGCGAACCACCCGGTGGCCCCCATCAACAGACTTTCGAGCACCACATCGTCAGCACCACTGATGATCTCCAGCTCCGGCGCCTTCTCCTTGACCTCCAGCACCCGCCGCACATCACCGGAGAACTCCTTCACGGCGACGACGTTGTCGATCTGCGCGATCTCAGCGAGCAGGTCCGGCGTGAGATCCACCTTCGTGTCGAAGGGATTGTTGTAGACCATGACGGGAAGCCCGACGGAGGCGACGGCCTCGAAGTGGTGGACAACATCACGCGAGTTGGCCCGATACAGAGTGGGCGGCAGACACAGCACACCATCGGCACCGTCCTCGGCCGCGACCTCGGCCCAGTGCTTCGCCTGATGGGACCCGACGCCATGCACACCGACCACGACGACACCGTCGTCCCCGACCGTCTCGATGGCGGTACGGGCCACCTTCCGCCGCTCCTCGTCCGTCAGGGACGAGTACTCGCCGAGGGACCCGTTCGGGCCGACACCACGGCAGCCGTTGTCGATGAGCCATCGGCAGTGCTCGGCGTACCGGTCGTAGTCGACGGCGAGCCCGGCGGGGGCGGAGGCGTCCTCGTAGTAGGGCAGGGCGGTGGCGACGACGACGCCACCGAGACCGATGGAGCCCTTCTTCTGCTGCTTCTTGCCACTCATGAACTGCTCTCCTCTGTACGGGAGTTGCTGGGAAACGTGGAAGTGGTCTCGGGGTTGGCGGCCAGGTCTCCGAGCCGGATCGGGCGGGCGATGGGCCGCCGGTGCTCGCTGGCCGGGGGCAGTCCTTCGATACGGAGGTCATCGGTCGGCCCGCGCAGGCGCGCACCGATCTCGGCGACGGTGGGTCCGCACATCCGGGCCTGGCAGGGCCCGAGTCCGGCGCGGGTGGCGAGCTTGGCGGCGCGGGGTGCGGCGGTGGACTCGTCGGTGGCGGCGCGGCACACGGTGGCATAGTCCGTCTCCTCGCACCGGCACACCACGGTCTCGGGCCGCAGCCAGCCGGACCAGCCCGCCCCGATGGGGTGTGCGCGGGCCAGGCGGGCGGCGAAGGCACGGCCCTGGTCACGGCTCGTCCGCAGCCGGCGCACGGTGGCGGTGTTGCGGTCGCCTCCGGCGGCGAGCCACCCGGCGAGCGCGCCTTCCACGCGGGCGGCGGGCGCGCCGGCGATGCCGGTGATCTCCCCGGCCGCGTACACGTCGGGGCAGGTGGTGCGCTGGTCACCGTCGACGTCGACGAACTCCCCCGCCGGGGTGGCGCGCAGCGCACACCCTGCGGCGAGCGGCAGTTCCAGCTGCGGACTGAACCCGTGCGAGACACACACGGCGTCCACAGCAACAGTGCGCTCACTGCCGGGCACGACGGACCAGTCGGCACGCAGCCGAGCGGTGACGACCTCCTCCACACCCCCGTCGCCGCGCGCCTCCACGACCGTACGTCCGGTGCGATACGCAACCCGGTGCCGGGCCAACAGCCCGCTGTACTCGGCAAGTTCGGCCGCCTTCCCGGCCTGCGCGGCCAGCTCCCAGGGCCGCCGCCCCCAGCCCCGCGCAAGGGTGGCAGGGGTGTTGGCCTCCAGCACCTCACGCACCGTCGACCCGGCCTCGATGAGCGACGCGGCCACCGGCAGCAGGAACGGCCCGCTCCCGGCCACGACCACCCGGTCACCGACCGCCACCCGCTCCCCCTTCGCCAGCGCCTGCGCCGCGCCCGCTGTGTACACGCCGGGCAACTCCCAGCCGGGGAAGGGCAGTACGCGGTCGTGGGCGCCGACCGCGAGCACCAGCGCGTCGGGGTCGAGCGTGTGCCGGTCCCGGCCGCCACCGTCGACCGGACCGCGCAGCACATGCACGCGCGGCGGCCCCGGCTCGGCCGGATCGGGGCGCTCCAGGGCCCACACGGCGGTCTCGGACCACCAAGCGCAGCGCGGATGGGCGAGGACCCGGCGGCGACGTTCGTCGAAGGCGCGCCAGTGGTGGTGGAGGCGCTGCGGCCGGGCGGCGGCGTAGGCCTCGGGGAGCATCCGGTGGTACTGACCGCCGGGCTGCTCGGCCTCGTCGATCAGGGTGACCCGCGCACCCGCGCCGAGCGCGGCATCCGCGGCGGCGAGCCCGGCCGGTCCCGCGCCTACGACCACTACGTGGCGGGTCATGTGGCCTCCGTGGGGGTGGGGTTGGGTGAGTGGGTGCGGGGACTGTGACGTAGAAGCACGACGTAGCCGTCGTTACACGTCACAGTCCCCCTCCGTCCCCGCGATCCGGCGATCCTGCGTCCGCACCTCGTCCCCGTCCCGCGCGCGCCTGCGGCACGCCCGGACGTCGCGCTCGGGGCCGACCGTGACCAGGCAGTCGAAGCAGGCGCCGATGCCGCAGAAGACACCACGGGGTGCGCCCGAGCGGCCGGTGCGCCAGGAGCGGCGGCCGGAGGCGAGCAGGATGCCCGCGATGGACTGGCCCTCGATCCCGGCGACGGGCTCGCCGTCGACGGTGATCGTGAGCGGTGTCTCGCGCCGCCGGCCGACGGCGTCGTCCGCCGCCGGGATGCGTCGTGGGCTCATGCCGCCCTGCCTTTCTCCGTGTGTCCCAGGACGGCGGGCCGGTCCACCCGGAACGGCGTCGCGTCGATCTCGGTGGGCCGGTCCATGAGCAGGTCCCGCACGAGGCGTGCGGTGCCGACCGACAGGCCGATGCCCGCGCCTTCATGGCCGCCCGCGTGCCACAGCCCGGCGAGGCGCGGGTCGGGCCCGATGACGGGCAAGTGGTCGGGTACGTAGGGGCGGAAGCCGCCGTAGGCGCGCATGACCGACACGTTTGCCAGGGACGGGAAGAGGCGCAGCGCCTTGGCGGCGATCGCGGAGAGGGCGTCGGGGCGGAGCCGGTCGTCGAAGCCGACGCGGCGCCGTGACGAGCCGATGAGGACGCTGCCCGCGCGGGTGGATTCGACGACGGCGGAGGTCTGCAGGTCCTCGGCGCTGCTGCCGACGGCGCCCACGTAGTCGGCGTCGTACACCTTGTGGAAGACGGTGGGCGGCAGGGGTGTGGTGACGAGGACGTCGCCGCGGCGGGGGCGTACGTCGATGGGGGCGCCGAGGCGGGTGGACAGTTCGCCCGACCAGGGGCCCGCAGCGTTGATGAAGATGTCCGCCTCGATGAGGTCGCCGTCAGCCGTACGGACGGCGGTGAGGCGGTCGGAGCGGGTGACCGCGCCGTGTATCTCGCAGTGGGTGCGCAACCTCGCTCCCGCGCCTAGCGCGTCGGAGAGGAGGGCGGCGGCCGCGCCGGCGGGCTGGACCTGGGCGTCGTCGGGGTAGTGGATGGCCGCCGTGTGCTCGCGGGTGACGTACGGCTCGGCGGCGGCGAGGGAGGCGGCGTCCAGGGTCTCCGCCCTTACGCCTGCGGCGCGTTGGGATGCGACGAACTCGGCGAGTTCGCGGGCGCCGTCGTCGGTGGTGGCGACGACGATGCCGCCCTTGGGGTCCCACTCAGTCAGTTCGCTTACGCCCGCCGCCCGTTCGGACATCTCGGCGATGATCTGCGGCCACAGGAGTCCCGACAGTTGCGCCAACTCCAGCTCGGGGCCGGGCCCTTTGTCGGATACGAGGATGTTGCCCTCGCCGTGCGCGGTGGTCGCGGCGGCCGGGCGGCCGCGGTCGACGACCGTGGTGGCGCAGCCCGCGAGGGCCAACTCCCGCGCACAGGCGGCTCCGACGATTCCGGCCCCGAGAATGACCGCCCGCGTTCCGTACATCGAACCGCCTCCGTTCGTTTCATCGAACAGCTCGGAGGCTAGGACGGCCCTTCAGTGGGTGTCAACGGGTTCGGAAGGGGTGATCAAAAAATGCTTGTAACGGTCACTCGGTCTCGGGGTCCTGCTCGGGTTCGGAGGCGGCCGGCTTCGGGTGCGGGATCCCCAAGTGGGCGTGCTCGTGCGGCCGGTACTGGAGCAGCAGCACCGAGTGCACGTCGCCGTCGAGCGCGGTGTAGGAGTGCGGGAGCGTGGCGTCGAAGCCCACGTAGTCGCCGGGGTGGAGCTCGACCTCGTCGCCGTCCACGCGGACCTGGAGCCTGCCGGTCTGCACGATGGTGTGCTCCGTGCCGACGTGGCCCAGCGAATCCTGCCTGCTGTCGGCCCGTACGACCTGGTCGTACACCTCGAGGACCAGGTCACCGAAGTCCATCCGGCGCAGCGGCCGCAGGTCGACGCCCGCACCGCTGAGCACCTCGACCTCCTTGGCGCGCACGACGGTCAGGCCGCCCGGCGCCCGCGTCTCCAGGAGGTCGGAGACAGGCACCTCAAGGGCGCGCGAGAGGCTGAACACCGTCTCGATCGTGGGGTTTCCAGTGCCCGATTCGAGCTGGGAGAGCGTCGCCTTGCCAATCTTGGAGCGTCGCGAGAGCTCCGAGATCGACAGGCCCCGCTGCGTCCTTGCACGGCGGAGATTGGCCGCCACCATGTCGCGGACCGACCCCTTGGATACGTCCATAGCCTCTCCCTGACTCCCTTGACAGCGTTCGCTTTGACGAACACTATGCCGCACAGTGCGTTTACTGACCCGAACGGTTTCTCGTTCGTTTCCCGGCTACAGCGTCCAGAGCGGCCAGTCCGTCTGGGACATTCCGTCTGGGACATGGCGATCCCGCGCCTGCCCGTGAGCGCGACCGTCGCCGTCGGGGCGGCCATGCCGGGGCTGCTCGGCGGGGCGATCATCACCGAGTGTGGCGGTCATGCACCAGGGACGTATCGTCGAGTCCGGCCGCGCCGCGGACGTCTTCGACCGGCCGCGGGACGCGTACACCCGCACCTTGCTCGGGGCGATCCCGCGCATCAACCCGGAGTGGGACCGCCGTCGGCGAGCCGCTCCCCGGACCACCCAAGGAGTGGAGTCGGCATGACCGAGACGACCCCCGCCACCTCCGTGCCCAGGTCGAGCACCCCGGATCCCCGGATGCCGCGCCTGGCCGAACTGCCCGACTTCACCGCGTACATGGGTCAGGGCTGGGCCGAGGCCGACCGTACGCCACCGACCGTGCCGGGCGTCGCCGAGGCGGCCGCCGGGCACCGTGCGCGGCTCAGTGCCGAGTTCGCCGGGCGGCCGCTCGTGGTCGCCGCCGGACGGGCCCCGGCGCGCAGCAATGACACCGCGTACGACTTCCGGCCCGACAGCGACTTCTACTGGCTGACCGGGTGCACGGTCGAGGGCGCCGTCCTGGTGCTGCGTCCCGCGCCCGGAGGTCACGACGCGGTGCTGTATCTGCCGCCGCCGGCCCGCCCCGGCGAGCCCGGTTTCTTCGCGGACGCGGCGCACGGTGAGCTGTGGGTGGGCCCGGCCCCCGGCGTGGACGACTGGCGGGAGGCGTTGCGCGTGGACACGGCGCCGCTGGGCTCCCTGGACGCGGCGCTGGCCGCGTGTGCGACACAGAGCCCGCTGCTCACCGGGCCGCTGGACGCCGACACGGCCCGCCGCCACGGGATCGCGCTCTCCCCCGACCTCGGCCGCACGCTCTCCGAGCTGCGCATGGTCAAGGACGCGTGGGAGATCGGCCAACTGCGGGAGGCCGTGGACCGTACGGTCGAGGGCTTCGCCGCGGTGGTCCGCGAGTTCCCGGCGGCCATACGCGGCGGCGGCGAGCGCTGGCTGCAGGGCACCTTCGACCGCTACGCCCGCACCTACGGCAACGGTCCCGGCTACGCCACGATCGTGGGCAGCGGCCGCAACGCCGCGACGCTGCACTGGGTGCGCTGCGACGGGCCCGTGGCCGAGGACGCGGCGGTGCTCCTGGACATGGGTGTCGAGACACGCAGCTACTACACGGCCGATGTCACCCGCACTTTCCCGGCCTCCGGCCGCTTCACCTCCACCCAGCGTTCCGTGCACGACCTGGTGGAGCGCGCGCACCGGGCCGGTCTCGCCGCCGTGGGCCCGGGCCGCGACTGGGCCGACTTCCACACGGCGTCGATGGAGGTCGTGGCGCGCGGCCTGGACGACTGGGGGCTGCTGCCGGTCTCCGTGGACGAGGCCCTCTCCCCCAAGGGCCAGCACCATCGCCGCTATCTGGTGTGCGGCGTCGGCCACCACCTCGGCCTCGACGTGCACGACTGCGCCCGCGCCGACTACGCCGCGTACCAGGGCGCCCGCATGACGCCCGGCATGGTGCTCACGGTGGAGCCGGGTCTGTACTTCCACGCCCATGACACGACCGTGCCTCCGGAGCTGCGCGGCATCGGGGCGCGCATCGAGGACGACATTCTGGTGACCGAGGCGGGGTCGGAGGTTCTGTCGGCCGAACTGCCCCTGGACGCGGCGGGGTTGGAGCGCTGGATGGCGGCGTAAGCGGACCACCCCGCACTTATGTGTCTCATATATCGAACACCGATTACCGGTGAGTGAGACACATGAAAGGGTTGTGATCCTCGTACCGTCCGATCGGTACGAGGGTCGCCGGCGTCGTTCGCCGGTGGACGCACACCGCGACGCCCCTGGGATTGACCCGAAGATGTCCGCTTCTGCCACCGGCCCGGCCCCTGACACGTCCGCCGCGCCGTCACCCGCCTCCGGCCCGAATCCGGCCGCGCCGGTCAACCCGCGTTCGCGGGTCCTGATCGCCAGCCTCATCGGGACGACGATCGAGTTCTACGACTTCTACGTCTACGCGACGGCCGCCGTACTCGTCTTCCCCGCGCTGTTCTTCCCCAACAGCGACCCGACCACCGCGCTCCTGTCGTCGTTCGCCGTGTTCGGCGCCGCGATGGTGGCCCGGCCGATCGGCGCGGCCTTCTTCGGGCACCTCGGTGACCGGCTCGGCCGCAAGAAGACGCTGGTCGTCTCGCTGCTCACGATGGGCATCGCCACCTTCCTGATCGGCGTACTGCCGACGTACGGGTCGATCGGCTGGTCCGCCACCGCGCTCCTCGTGCTGATGCGGCTCGCGCAGGGCTTCGCGCTCGGCGGCGAGTGGAGCGGCGCGGCGCTGGTCGCCACGGAGAACGCGCCGCCGGGCAAGCGGGCGCTGTGGGGCACGTTCCCGCAGCTGGGCGCGCCGCTCGGGTTCATCATCGGCAACGGCCTCTTCCTGGTCATCGCCGCGCTCCTGCCGTCCGCGGCGGGCGCCGATCCCTCGCAGCCGTCGCAGGCGTTCCTGTCGTGGGGCTGGCGGATTCCGTTCCTGTTCTCGGCCGTGATGGTCGCCATCGGCCTGTGGGTGCGGCTGCGTCTGGTCGAGGCGGAGGTCTTCACCAAGACGAAGGAGACCAAGGCGGTCCGCAAGCTGCCGCTGGCGACGGTGTTCCGTCACCACTGGAAGCAGCTGCTCATCGGCACCTTCGCGATGCTGGCGACGTACGTGCTCTTCTACCTGATGACGACGTTCTCGCTGAGCTACGGCCGCACCGCGAAGGACGCCGCCGTGCCCGGGCTCGGGTACAGCTACACCACCTTCGTACTGATGCTGATCTTCGGCGTGGTCTTCTTCGCCGCGTTCACGCTCATCTCCGGTCCGCTGGCGGACAAGTACGGCCGTCGCAAGACGCTGGCCTGGATCACCGCGGGCATCTTCGTGTTCGGCCTGGTGTGGGTGCCTCTGATCGGGCTCGGCACGCTCGGTGTGGTGCTGTGGCTGGTCCTCGGCTTCACGCTGATGGGCCTGACCTTCGGCCCGATGGGCGCGCTGCTCCCGGAGATGTTCCCGACGTCCGTGCGCTACACGGGCTCCGGCATCTCGTACAACGTCAGCTCCGTCCTCGGCGCGGCCGTCGCCCCGTTCATCGCGGTGGCGCTGTGGGAGGCCGCCGACGGCTCTCCGTGGCTGGTCGGCGTCTACCTGTCGGCGATGGCCGTCCTCACCTTCGTCGCGCTGCTGTGCGGCAAGGAGACGAAGAACGTGGACCTGGGCGCACTGGAGACGAGCGAACGCCCCGCGTAACGCTCCCGAGTGCCGCCCCGGCTACGGCGACGCCGGCCGGGGCGGCCACACACCCGCCACCAGCACGCCCTCCGCGTACGCGCGAGCCACCAGTTCCGTACGGTTCGACGCGCCCCAGCGGCGCGACAGTTGACGCAGGTGGTAGGTGACACCGTCCGTCGTCAGGCCGGTCTCGCGGGCCGCGCGGGCCGTGGTGGCACCCGCGGCCAGCAGGGCCAGGATCCGCGCCTCCTGCGGCTGCGTCGGCGCGGCAGCGGACGCCGCCCGGTCGGACACATCGGGCGCGTCGAGGACCCGTACCGTCACCAGCAGGTCGGGCACGCGGTTGGCCGTCTCGCTCACCGTGTCGACGATCAACTCGCCCCGGCGACACACCCCGTCGCCCCCGCACCAGTCCACCACCACCGTGTAGCGCGAGCGGCGGCGCGCCTTCTGCGCCTGCGCGATCCGGTCGACCTGCGCTGCGTCGACCGGATCGAACAGGTCGAGGATCGGGCGGCCCTTCAGGCGGCCCGCGGTGGTGCCCCACTCCAGGGCGAACGCGGCGTTCACCAGCCGTACGGTGCCGTGCGGATCGCACACCGCGACCGGCATCGGGATCCGGTCGAACAGCACCATCGCGCGATTGCGCCACACGACCGCGTCCCCGGTGTCCATCTGTGCGTCGCCTCCCGCCTGACGTACGTATCGCCTCGCGGCAATGCCATGGACGGCGCCCCGGCACAAGCCCGATACACCGTCAGCCACTACACAATCATGTAGTGAACAGGACCTGACCAGCAGGGTGAGCGGATCAAGCTGGAAGCCGCAGGCTCTCCTTCCGCGAAAGGCCCCCCACCATGCCGGACTCCCCCACACCCGACGACAGCGCCTACGCCGCCGCCGGAGTCCCCGTCGTCGACGTCACCGCCACCGGGCTCGGCCCCGGACCGCTGCAGCAGATCATGAGCCTGATGCGGGAGCACGGCCCGCAGTTGGTGCGGCGGATGCACGGCCGGGACGCCTTGTTCGTCTCCGACCTCGACCTCGTCACCGAACTCGCCGACGAGACCCGCTTCGCCAAGGGCATCGGGCCCGCGCTGCGCAACGTCCGCGAATTCGCCGCCGACGGCCTGTTCACCGCCTACAACGACGAGCCGAACTGGGCGCGCGCCCACGACATCCTGATGCCGGCCTTCGCGCTCGGCTCCATGCGTACGTACCACCCGGTGATGTACAAGGTGGCGCGCCGCCTCGTCGAGTCCTGGGATGTGGCCGCCGGTGAAGGCAGCCCGGTCGACGTGCCCGGCGACATGACCCGGATGACGCTCGACACCATCGGACTGGCCGGGTTCGGCTACGACTTCGCGTCCTTCGACAGCAGTGAGCCGCACCCGTTCGTCGAGGCGATGGTGCGCTGCCTGGAGTGGAGCATGAAGCGCCTGGCGCGGGTGCCCGGCCGCGACTACGAGGCCTCGGACGCGGCGTTCCGCACCGACGCCGACTATCTCGCCCAGGTCGTCGACGACGTGATCAGCGCGCGCGTCGAGAGCGGCGAGCGGCACACCGACGACCTGCTCGGCCTGATGCTGACGGCGCGGCACCCGCAGGACGGCTCCACGCTGGACACCGCCAACATCCGCAACCAGGTCATCACGTTCCTGATCGCCGGGCACGAGACGACGTCGGGCGCCATGTCCTTCGCCCTGTACTACCTCGCCAAGAACCCGGCCGTCCTCGATCTCGTACGCCGCGAGGTGGACGCCCTGTGGGGTGACACCACGGACCCGGAGCCGGACTTCGACGAGGTCGGCCGGCTCACGTACACCCGGCAGGTCCTCAACGAGGCGCTGCGCCTGTGGCCGACGGCCGCCGCGTTCAGCCGGGAGGCCCGCGAGGACACGCTGCTCGGTGGCCGGATTCCGCTGCGCGCCGGGCAGAGTGTGTCCGTGCTGGCGCCGATGCTGCACCGGGAGCCGGTGTGGGGCGACAACCCGGAGCTTTTCGACCCGAACCGGTTCACGCCGGAGGCGGAGGCGGCGCGTTCCCCGCACGCCTTCAAGCCGTTCGGGACGGGTGAACGGGCCTGTATCGGGCGGCAGTTCGCGCTGCACGAGGCGACGATGCTGCTCGCGATGCTCGTGCACCGCTACCGCCTGGTCGACCACGCCGACTACGACCTGACGGTGAAGGAGACGCTCACCCTGAAGCCGGACGGCTTCACCCTCGCCCTCGCGCCGCGCACCCCGGCGGACCGTCTCCACGCACCCCTGCCCGGCGCGTCGGCCGCGACCGAACAGCCCGGCGCGCACAACGACACCCTGCCGGTACGCGTACTCCCCGGCACCCGCGCCCTGTTCCTGCACGGCAGCAACTACGGCACCTGCACGGGGCTTGCCGCCCAACTCGCCGACGAGGCCGCCGCGCTCGGCTGCGAGAGCGAGGTCGCCCCGCTGGACGCGTACGCGGAGGGCCTCCCGACGGACCGCCCCGTGGTGATCGTCGCCGCGTCGTACAACGGCCGGCCGACGGATGACGCCGGACGGTTCGCCGCCCGACTCCTCGACATCGGCACACCCACCGAGGGTGTCACGTACGCCGTGCTCGGCGTCGGTGACCGCAACTGGGCCGCCACGTACCAGCACTTCCCCACCCGCATCGACGAACGTCTGGCCACGCTCGGCGCCGAGCGGCTCTGCGAGCGGGCCGCCGCCGACGCCTCCGGCGACCTGGGCGGCACCGTCCGCACCTTCACCGCCGACCTGTGCACCGCCCTCCTGGAGCGGTACGGCGACCCGGAGGCCACCGCCGCGAACACCCCCACCGAACCCACCACCGCGTACGAGATCCGCGAGATCACCGGCGGGCCGCTGGACACGGCGGCGGCCCGGCACGGGCTCGCCCCCCTCACCGTCACCGAGGCGCACGACCTGACGGCGCCCGGCCACCCGCGCGTGAAGCGGTTCGTGCGGCTCGCGCTGCCCGACGGTGTGTCGTACGCGACCGGCGACCACCTCGCCGTGCTGCCCGCGCACGAGGACGGGCTCGTCGACCGCGCCCTGAAGGTCCTCGCCCTCGACCCCGACACGCTGATCGACATCCGTGACGCCCGTCCGCGCCGTGCAGCCCTCCCCCTCGACCGGCCGGTGACCGTACGCGAACTCCTCACGTTCCACGTCGAGTTGCAGCACCGCCCGAGCCCCGACGAAGTGGCCGCGCTCGCCGCCGCCAACCCCTGCCCACCGGAGGCCGCGGCGCTGCGGGAGCTGTCGGCCGACGACCCGCGCACCTTCCTTGAGCTGGTCGAGGACCACCCGGCGCTGCGCGACGCCCTGACCTGGGACCTGCTGCTCGGCCTGCTGCCGCCGCTGCGCCCGCGCCACTACTCCGTCTCCTCCAGCCCGGCCCAACTCCCCGGCCACGTAGACCTGATGGTGTCGATCCTCGACGCACCCGCGGCCTCCGGAACCGGCCGCTACCGTGGCACGGGCTCACACCACCTGGCGTCCCTCCGCCCCGGCGACACCGTCCTCGGCCGGATCCAGCCGTGCCGCGACGCCTTCCGCATCGGACCGGACGCCACCGAGCCGGTCATCATGATCGCCGCGGGAACGGGCCTGGCTCCGTTCCGCGGGGTGATCGCCGAACGATCGGCACACAACACCCAACTGCCGCCCGCACTGCTCTACTTCGGCTGCGACCACCCGGACCTGGACTTTATGCACGCCGACGAACTGCGCGCCGCCGACACCGCGGGAGCCGTCTCGCTGCGCCCGGTGTTCAGCGACGCTCCGGTCGAGGGACACGCCTTCGTCCAGCACCGCATCGCCGCCGAAAGCGCCGAGATCGGCCGCCTCCTCGACGCGGGGGCGCGGGTGTACGTGTGCGGGGACGGCGCCCGCATGGCACCCGGCGTACGCGCCGCGTTCCGCGCACTGCACCGCGAGCGCACGCCGGACGCCGACGAGGCCGCGGCGGAGCGGTGGCTCAACGCGCTGATGGCAGAGGGACGTTACGTAGAGGACGTGTACGGGGGCTGAGCCCGAACACCGCTTCGTGGCTGTGCTGACGAAGGGACTGGATAGGGTGACACGGTGTTTGCAAAAATAGGAACCCTTGAAGTCCTGATCCTGGCGCTGATCGCGCTGATCGTCCTCGTCGTCCCGTCGTTCATTGCCCATCGCCGGAGAGTTCAGCGCCTGGGGTTGGTCATCGGGATCAATGTGATCGGCGCCTTCACCGGAGTGTTCTGGTTCGTCGCCCTGGTCATGGCACTGACGATGGCCACCCGCGAACCCGAGCTCACCGGGAAGTGATCACGCCGCCCGGAACCGCCACCCATGGTCGACCGGGCCGATCCCGGCCCCCAGCGCGAACCCCGCCGCGATCGCCCCGGTGACGTACTCCTTCGCCCGGCGCACCGCCTCCGGCACACCATGCGCCTGGGCCAGGCCGACCGCGACGGCCGAGGCGAGGGTGCAGCCGGTGCCGTGGGTGTGGGCGTTGTTGTGGCGCGGCGAGCGCAGCCAGTGCTCGTGCGCGCCGTCCGTGAGCAGGTCGACGGCCTCTCCGGGCAGGTGACCGCCCTTGATGAGCACCCAGCGGGGTCCATAGGCGAGCAGCCGCTCGGCCGCGCGCCGCATGTCGGCCTCGGCGGTGTCGGCCTCGACGGCGATGCCGGTGAGTTCGGTGACCTCGTCGAGGTTGGGTGTCACCACCGTCGCCACCGGCAGCAACCGGTCCCGTACGGCATCGATCGCGTCGCCGGCGAGCAGCCGGTCGCCGTGCTTGGAGACACTGACGGGGTCGACGACGACGGGGGCCTGCGCGTCGGCCAGCAGCTCGGCGACCGTGACGACCATGTCGGGGTCGCCGAGCATGCCGGTCTTGAGCGCCTGCACACCGATGTCGTCGACGACGCTGCGGTACTGGGTGCGCACCGCGTCCAGCGGGAGGTTCCAAGCACCTTGCACACCAAGGGAGTTCTGGGCCGTCACGGCGGTGAGCACACTCATGCCGTGTGCGCCGAGCGCGAGCATGGTCTTGAGGTCGGCCTGGATCCCGGCGCCTCCGCCGGAGTCCGAACCGGCGATGGTCAGCACGCGGGGCGGCGCGACCGCGGGCGGCGTCTCGGTCATGCGGAGACATCCTTTCGGATACGGGGACGGGTGCGGGAGTGCGTGCTGCTGGGGTGCGGGCTGTCGGCCCAGGCGTCGGCGTAGGAACGGGCGGCGGCGCGGGGGTCTTCGGCGGCGCAGATGCCGGACACGATCGCGGCCCCGGCCGCCCCCGCGGCCCGCAGGTGCGGCAGGTCGTCGGGGGTGACACCACCGATGGCCACGGCGGGCAGCCCGCTCAGCCGGGCCAGCGCGGCGAAGCCGTCTCGGCCGAGCGGCTCCGGCGCGTCGGCCTTGGTGCGGGTGGCGTGCAGGGCGCCGATACCGACGTGGTCGACGCGGGCGGTGGACATCGCGGCGGTGTGCAGCTCGGCAGTGGTGGCCGCGCTCAGGCCCAACACGGCGTCGTCACCGATGAGTTGACGTACGGAGGCGGTGGGAAGGTCCGACTGGCCCACGTGGACGCCGGTGACCCGTGCGCCGCTCGCTCGCGCGGCGAGGAACACGTCGACCCGGTCGTTGACGATCAGCGCGACATGCTCGGGGAGCACCTCGGCGACGTCCAGGACGGTCCGCAGGAACTCCCGTCCGCCCGCGCGCTTCTCCCGGATCTGCACGGCGGTGACTCCCCCGGCCACAGCCTGCGCGACGGTCTCGGCCACGGTGCGACCGCGGGCCGCACACTGGTCCGCGTCGGTGACCAGGTAGACCGACAGGTCGACACCGGCATCCGTCGGTCGAGGACGTGCCGTCATGACACCTCCGCCCACGTCGCGACGTCGTCAGGGGTGAGCTCAGCGAGCGCGTCCAGGAACCCGACGGCGAAGCTGCCGGGACCGGCCGCGGTCCGCGCCGCGAACTCGGCGGCGACGGTGTACGCGGTGGCGGCGGCCACCGTCGTCGCGAACCGGTCCTCGTCCACCGCGGCGAACGCGGCCATCACCGCCCCCAGGGCGCAGCCGCCGCCGGTCACCCGGGTCAGCAGGGCGTCCCCGTTGGCGATCCGGGCGCTGCGCGTGCCGTCGGTGACGTAGTCCACGGGCCCGGACACGGCGACCACACTGCCCGCCGTGCGCGCGAGCTGCGCTGCCGCGTCCTCGGCGTCGTCGACACCGTGGGAGGAGTCCACGCCCCGGCCGCCGCCACCCGCGCCCGCGAGCGCGATGATCTCGGAAGCGTTGCCCCTGATCACGGTCGGCCGCAGCGCGAGCAGGTCGGCGGCGAGCGCGGTGCGCACCGGCAGGGCGCCGATGGCCACCGGGTCGAGCACCCAGGGCGTGCCCGCGTCGGCCGCGGCCCGCGCCGCCTCGGGCATCGCGGCGCGCTGCTCGGCGCGCGGAGTCCCGAGGTTGACCAGCACGCCCGAGGCGACGCGGGCGAAGGGCCCGGCCTCGTCCGGGATGTCGACCATGGCGGGCGCGGCGCCCACCGCGAGCAGCACGTTGGCGGTGAACCCCGTGACCACCGCGTTGGTCAGGCACTGCACGAGGGGTGATGTGTGCTGTACGCGCCCGAGTGCCTGCGCCGCGAAGGCGACGAGGTCCTCGGGGCGGTCGGGGGACGTCTGGGGCATGGGGTGACTCCAAGCAAAGGAGGTGCGAGGTACGAGGGCTCGTGGGTCAGTCGAGTCGCCGCAGCCGCAACGGCGCGTACACGGCGCCGGCCACGAGGAACGCCACGTAGTACGACACGTCCGCGCCGTGCAGCGCTTCCGCCACCGGACCCACGTACAGGCTGGTGTCCATGAACGGGACCGCCGCGGCAAAGGCCGCCGCGAAGGCCAGCACGGCGGGCCACGCGGGTTGGCGCCGTTCGCGCTCGGCGGCGAGGTCGAGCGGCGCGCCGGCGCGCGCCCTGGCCCGCGCGCGCCAGTCGACGAGGACGATCGCCACGAAGCCGGGGATCCAGTACCCGACGAACAGCAGCACATTCTGGAACCGGGCTGTGGTGTCCGCCGCGTGCATCCACAGCACGAGCGGGAAGCCGAGCGCGGCGGCGAGGGCGGCGGCCACCGGGCGCGGGATGCGTACGCCGATGGTCTGCAGGGCGAGCGAGCCGCTGTAGTCGTTCATCGCGTTGCTGCACAGCGCGGCCAGCGCCACGGCGAGCAGCCCGAACGCGCCGACCGCTCCGCCGCCGAGGATCTTGTCGACCCCGGCCGCCGTCTGGTCGGTGAGCACGGAGGCACCCCACAGGCCGAGCGCCTGGACGGCCACGAACGACACCAGCAGGCCGAGCAACGTGTACCAGAACATGCGGGTACGGGAGGTGGCCGCGGGCAGATAGCGGCTGAAGTCGCTGGCGTACGGCGCCCAGGACAGGCTGAGGCTCAGCGCGATCGTGCTGGTCAGGACGAACGCACCGACGCGGTCGGCTCCGTGCACGGAGCCGTGGGCGGCCGGCTGCACACCGTCCAGCAGCCGCCAGGCGATCAGCGCGAACGCGGCGCCGAGCACGAAGGTCATGACGATCTGCAACCGGTGGATGGCCTCGTAACCGAAGACACCGAGCAGGCCCTGGGCGAGCAGCATGACGAGGACGCCGGCCCAGAACGGCCAGCCGAACAGCCGGGCCAGCGCGTCACCGCCGAACAGGCCGATCAGTGCGTCCCACGCGATGGACGACAGCCACTGCAGCACGCCCGGCAGCACGACACCCCGCCCGAACGCGAGCCCGGCGAGCGGCAGTTGTCCTGCCCCGGTCCGGCTCCCCCATGTCCCGAGGTACGCGGTCGGTACCGCGCCGACCAGGGTGCCGAGCACGACGGCGGCGAGTGCCGTGGCGAAGTCGAGTCCGAGGGCGATGCCGACGGTGCCGGTGAAGACGCCGGTCATGGTCAGGTTCGGGGCGAACCACACGGTGAACAGGCGCCCGGCCCCGCCGTAGCGGTTGCCCTCGGGCACCGGTTCGATGCCGTGACCCTCGATGCCGAGGTCGCCGGGTGCCGCGGGCATCCGCCCGTCGAAGGCGCCGCTCTCGCGGTCGGCAGGCAGGCCACTGGAAACATGCACCACAGGCATGAGACATCCCTCCGCCAGTACGAACTGGTTCAGGTTCGACGGGTGTGTTCTCAGCCCTCTGGTGGGGGCACCCCGTGTCCGGTTACAGCGGCCAGCGTAACGCGGTGACGTTTCGCCTACCTCGTGGGGTGCGGAGTCGGCAACGACGAGCTCTGCGGCGAGTGGCCGACTTCTGTCGGTTTGGCGCCGCTATGACGCGTGTGCACCGCGTGGGCCAGGGCCCACGCCCGTCGGGAGGCACGAAGAAATCGGGCCGAGTTCCATCCTTCCCCGGCAAACACCCCGCGAGCTTGATCATCGCATCGAGCGAATGTCGCCGACTTTCCTTGGTCCGGCAGCCGAGGCGGACCTTACGGTGATGCTGGATCTGGACGCATTACCGCCGAATTCATCAACTCTCTTTCATCCGTCCCGTTATTACCGACATGCGCGCTTTCGCGCGATCAAGGGGAGCTCATCCGATGACAGTTGACTCGACCACCCCGGACACCGCGGCGGCCCTGCCACGGCAGACCAGCCTCGGTACGGCGGCCGCCCGCAATCTCGCCACCACCACCAAGTCCGCCCCGCAGATGCAGGAGATCACCTCGCGGTGGCTGCTGCGAATGCTGCCCTGGGTGGAGACCAAGGGCGGCGTCTACCGGGTGAACCGCCGCCTGACCTACACCGTCGGCGACGGGACCATCGAGTTCATCCAGGACGGCGGCAACGTCCGCGTCATCCCCCGCGAACTCGGCGAACTGGCCCTGCTGCGCGGCTTCGACGACGTCGAAGTACTGACCGCCATCGCCGACCGGTGCGAGCAGCGCGACTTCCGGGCCGGCGAGACGCTGGTCGAGCGCGGGGCGCCCGCGGACCGGCTCCACCTGATCGCCCATGGGCGCGTCAGTCAGTTCTCCGAGGGCGGCTACGGCGACGAGGTCGCGCTCGACGTACTCGCCGACGGCGACCGCTTCGGGGACGATGCGCTCCTTGACGAGGACGCCCGCTGGGAGCAGACCGCGGTCGCCGAGACGGCGGGCACCCTGCTCACCCTCTCGCGCGCCGACTTCGCGGCCGTACTGTCCGCTGCGCCGCCCCTGCAGGCGCACGTCGACGAGTTCAAGTCGCTCGCGGGCCGGGGCCAGAACCACCGCGGCGAGGCCGAGATCCCGATGTCGGCGGGGCACGTGGGCGAGCACGAACTGCCCGGCGCGTTCGTCGACTACGAAGCGCGGCCGCGCGAGTACGAACTCTCGGCCGCCCAGACGATCCTTCGGGTCCACACCAGGGTCGCCGATCTCTACAACGAGCCGATGAACCAGACCAAGGAGCAACTGAGGCTCACCGTCGAGGCGTTGCGCGAGCGCCAGGAGCACGAGCTCGTCAACAACCGGGAGTTCGGTCTGCTCCACAACGCCGACTTCAAGCAGCGCCTCCAGCCGCACTCGGGGCCGCCCACGCCGGACGACCTGGACGAGCTGCTCTGTCGCCGCCGCGGCTCCAAGTTCTTCCTGGCGCACCCCCGCACGATCGCTGCGATGGGGCGCGAGTTCAACGCGCGCGGCCTGTATCCCGACCACGTCGACCTCGGTGGCCAGCAGGTCCCGGCCTGGCGCGGGGTGCCGATCCTGCCGTGCAACAAGATCCCGGTCACCAAGGAGCGCACCAGCTCGATCCTCTGCATGCGTACCGGCGAGGACAACCAGGGTGTCATCGGCCTGCACCAGACCGGTCTGCCCGACGAGTACGAGCCGGGCCTCTCGGTCCGGTTCATGGGTGTCGACGAGCAGGCCATCACCAAGTACCTCGTCAGCACCTACTACTCCGCCGCGATCCTCGTGCCGGACGCGGTCGGTGTGCTGGAGAACGTGCAGATCGGCCGCTGGCCCAGCACGTAGCGGGGCAGAACCACGGCCGCCCCCACCCCACCGAGGAGCCCTCAAGGAGACATGGATGCCCCCGCCCGAGCCGACACCTCCGCAGTCGAGCCTGCCGGAAGCGATCTCCCGCTTCGGGGCGCAGGTCCTGGCCGACGCCGCGGCCCGCGCCCGCGACATCGGCGCCGTTACGGGGTGCCCGCCGCGGGCGGTTGCCACGCCGACCGCCGGGACGTCGGCGGGTGAAGTACCGGCTGAGCACGCCGACTTGGAGCGGCTGCTGCGCGGGCCCAGCGGTCTCGGCACGGCGGGGCTGCGGCTCACTCCGCGGGAGGAACCGGCATCGTCGGCCCCGAAGCCCGGCTCGGACCCGGCTCCTGCGCCAAGTACCGCGAAAGGGCGGCCCGTTCCCGGCCTGTACCACCATCCGGCGCCCGACCCCGATCCCGTACGGGTCGCGGAGGTCAGCCGCCGGATCAAGGAGTGGGCGCTGGACGAGGTCGACCTGTACCCCGACGACTGGGAGGAGGAGTTCGACGGGTTCTCCGTGGGCAGCTACATGGTCGGCTGCCACCCCGACGCACCCACCGTCGACCACGTCATGATCGCCACCCGCCTGATGATGGCGGAGAACGCGCTGGACGACTGCTACTGCGAGGACCACGGCGGCTCGCCCGTCGGCCTCGGCTCACGGCTGCTGCTCGCACACACCACCCTCGACCCGCTGTACACGACGCGGGAGTACCAGCCGCAGTGGGCGGACTCGCTGTACTCGGACGCGCCCCGGCGCGCGTACCGCTCCGCCATGGAGTACTTCGTCCAGGCGAGCAGCGCGTCCCAGGCCGACCGCTACCGGCACGACATGGCCCGCCTGCACATGGGTTACCTCGCCGAGGCCGCCTGGTCCGAACACGACCACGTACCGGAGGTGTGGGAGTACCTGGCGATGCGCCAGTTCAACAACTTCCGCCCCTGCCCGACCATCACCGACACCGTCGGCGGCTACGAACTGCCGGCGGACCTGCACGCCCTGCCGGACATGCAGAAGGTCATCGCACTCGCGGGGAACGCGACGACGATCGTCAACGACCTGTACTCGTACATGAAGGAACTCGACGCTCCCGGCCGTCACTTGAACCTGCCGGTCGTGATCGCGGAACGCGAGGACCTGTCCGACAAGGATGCCTACCTCAAGTCGGTCGAGGTCCACAACGAACTCATGCACGCCTTCGAGACAGAGGCCGCGGCCCTGGCCGCCGCCTGCCCGCTCCCCAACGTCCAACGCTTCCTGCGGGGCGTAGCGGCGTGGGTCGACGGCAACCACCAATGGCACCAGAACAACACCTACCGCTACCGCCTGCCCGACTTCTGGTAAGCGACCCGACTTCTGGTAAGAGATAGGACTCATCAGTGACCAGCACCGAACTCACCGCCACGGCCCAGAGCACCTCCCCGTACATCCCCTCGCCGGCCACCCCCTACCAGGGGGACATCGCCCGCTACTGGGACGGCGAGGCCCGGCCGGTCAATCTGCGGCTCGGCGATGTCGACGGTCTGTACCACCACCACTACGGCATCGGCGCGGTCGACCACTCCGCGCTCGGTGACGGAGCGGGTGACGTGAACGAGAAGAAGCTGATCGCCGAGTTGCACCGGCTGGAGTCGGCGCAGGCCGCGTACCTGCTCGGGAACCTCGGCGACATCGGACGCGACGACACCCTCGTGGACGCCGGCTGCGGCCGCGGCGGCTCGATGGTGATGGCGCACCAGCGTTTCGGGAGCAAGGTCGAGGGGGTCACACTCTCGGCCAAGCAGGCCGACTTCGCGAACGGGCGGGCGGCGGAACTCGGCATCGAGGACCACGTCAGGGCTCGTGTCTGCAACATGCTGGACACCCCGTTCGAGACCGGGCAGATCTCGGGGTCGTGGAACAACGAGTCGACCATGTACGTCGACCTGCACGACCTGTTCGCCGAACACTCCCGCATCCTGGAGGTCGGCGGCCGCTACGTGACCATCACCGGCTGCTGGAACCCGCGGTACGGCCAGCCGTCGAAGTGGGTGTCCCAGATCAACGCGCACTTCGAGTGCAACATCCACTCGCGCCGGGAGTACCTGCGCGCGATGGCCGACAACCGTTTGGTGCCCCAGACCGTCATCGACCTCACCCCCGACACCCTCCCGTACTGGGAGCTGCGGGCCACGTCGTCGCTCGTCACGGGGATCGAGGACGCGTTCATCAACTCGTACCGGGACGGCTCGTTCCAGTACCTGCTGATCGCAGCGGACCGCGTCTGACCGTCCGCTGACCACCGGGGAGGGGCCGTTCCTGAACGGCCTCTCCCCGCTTCGGCGTCGCCCGGCGTTCGCGCGTGTGCCATGATCCGTCGATGGTGGCCGGCCCTGGGGAGGGACTGGCCGCCACGGAAACCACATGGCACAAGGGGAGTTCAGAAGTGAATTCGGGTGGGGATCACGGCGGTTCGCCGCTGTCCGACGACGATTGGGAGCGCTTCCTCCAGGAGTCGGAGGACGGCGTACGGGACGCACCGAAGGAACCGTCGGCGCGCGCCCGCATGGTGACGCGCCGCTTGCAGGAGCGGGACGCCCGGCCCGAGCCGTGGCGTTCGCACCAGCCGCCCCGGCCGCACCGCCGCACGGGCTGGTACGCGCTCGGCCTGGTGGCTGCGCTCGCCGCGGTGGTCGTGGCGCTCAACCCGGGGCGGGTGACGGGCTGGTTCGGCGGCGACGCCGACGCGGCGACACCACTGGCCGGGGAGACCGCCCGGCCCACGGCGCCGCCGCCGGACGATGCGGCCGCGAGCCCCACGCTGGACGAGCCGTTCAGGGGCTCGCCCGCCGCGCGCTGGGCCTCCGGATCGGCCGGGATCACTGTGCCCGCGGCCCGGGCCACCGGCTGGATGAGTACGGCGCAGGTGGCTCGCTCCCTCGAACGCTCCCGGGACTTCCTCACCGCGTCCAGCCTTGACCCCGAGGTGCTGCGCGGCGATCACCCCGCCGAGGCCATCGCCCTCATCAACCCCCGCCAGCCGAAGGAACGCACCTTCCTGGACAGGTCGCTGACCGCCCCGAGCGAGAAGTACAACCCACTCGTGCTGTTCAGCCGCTTCGACACCTCGAAGGTGCAGCTGGTCGGCCATGAGGTCAAGACCCGCGGCCGCATCACGTACCGCACGGGCGAGAAGGGCGCGCTCGAGGTCACCACGGACGTCACGTACGTGTATCCGGTCGTGTCCGCGGAGGCGGGCAGCGACCGTGTCACGCGCGTCATCGTCCGCCGCGAAGTGGTGATGAACTGGCCCGACCCGTCGAAGGTGATCACCGAACCGGGCACCTTCTCGGTCATCTCGAACCGCGTGAACACCACCAACGGCGGCTGCGAGACCTACAACGGCTATCTCACCCCGTCCTTCACCGCCGACGGCGACACCGGCGACGGCCCCGCGGTGGACCCGTACGACCGGAGCACCGCGATGGACGAGCGGATGAGCGGCGCCGGGGACGACAAGTGCGGTACTGCGACGCGGTCCTGAACCGTCGCGGACCGTCGTGAACCGGGCCGCAGCCGTGCTGGGTGCTTCCCTTCTCAGCGGCTTCCACTGGTGCTGGTCCCAGTCAGATCAGTCCCGTCACGGTGACGCTGACCTGGGCCCGCACGCTCTGGTCCGGTACGGCTGCGGTCAGCTGTTCCTCTGCCGTCCGGCGGGCGGCGCGGGCCACGTCCACCGTGCGGAAGCGGGCGAGCGCGACGAGCTGGATCTCGATGTGCCAGGGGCCGTCGGCACTCTGTGGAGGGGTGAGCCGCAATCCGGAAGGACCTCCGCCGGCGGGTGGCGCCGGGTGGGCGAGCGCGGAACGCAGGCGCCCGGCGAGATCGGGCTTGAGGAAGGCCACACCGGGCACATCGGCCACGGCGCGGGCGATGTCGTCGGTGAGGTGGTCCGGGGGGCTGGTCCTGGTCATCGGGCTCGGCCTTCCTGGTCATCGGTCGTGCTGTCGATGAGGTCGGTGACACGGATGTCCACGGCCGAGATGGGCATGCCGAGGTCGCGGTCCGCCGCTTCCCACACCTGCATACGGACGTCCTCCGCGAGGTCGGGCAGTGAGGCGTCGAACGGTGCGTGGATCTCGAGTCTGACCTCGACCCGATCCGGTGCGCCCGGCCAGGGCAGGGGCCGAAGGCGGCAGGACCCGGCCCGCACTCCGGACACGGTCTCCGCGGCCGCTCGCAGGGCCCGCGCGACGACCGCCTCCATGACGGACAGGTCCTCGTCGGGCTCCCCCAGGGGCAGCGGGCGGCCGGGACGCAGTTCGAGTCGTACGACGTCCATGACGCGGCGTGTCAGCGCGGCCGCGTCCTGGCCGGTGTCGTCCAGCGGCTCCTCGCGCAGGTCGCGTACCGCGGTCTCCAGCTGGGTGAGGTCGTCGACGGCACCCCTGCAGTGCGGGCAGGCGTGCAGGTGCGGGTCGTCCGACTGCTCCTCCCACGCGGCCCACACCTGGGACAGCAGGCGGCCGCAGGGCAGTTGCTCGTCGTCGGGGCCCTCGGAGTGTGTGTTGGGCGGGTCGGTGTGAGCGGTCATCGCCAGGCCCCCAGTGCTTGAGTCAGGCAGCGTCGTGCACGGAAGACACGGGCGCGGACAGCCTCCTGGCTGATCCCGACCGCGTCCGCGATGAAGTCGTAGGACTGGCCGTCCAGATCGCGCAAGACCCAGCACGCGCGCTGTTCGGCCGACAGTTGATCGAGGGCCGCGCCCAGCTCGCGCACGGCGCCGCGGGCCTCGGCGATCCGGGCCGGCGAGACCGTGTGCTCGGGCGCGGCCACGTCCGCCGCCGTCTCCAGCGACACGACCGGCCTGCGGGATCGGGTGCGCAGAATGTTCAGGCACCGGTTGGTGACGATGCGGTACGTCCAGGTGCCGAACGACGCCGAGCCGCGGAACTCGGGGAGCCGCCGCCACGCGCTGACGAAGGCGTCCTGCACGGCGTCCTCAGCCTCGGTGCGCGTGCCGAGGAGCCGGGTGGCCAGCCGCAGCAACGCCGGAGCGTGCCGCTGGACGAGCACGGCGAAGGCGTCCTCGTCCCCTTCCGCGGCCCGGACCGTCAGCAGCTGGTCATCGGTCTCGCTCCCGCCCTCGGGCGGTGCGGTGTCTCTGCGGGCACCCGCCACTGAGTGGCTCCTCTCGTCTCTTCCTGCCTGTTGGACACACCTGCGCCGGATCTGTGACGCAGCAATTCCGAAAAAAGTTCTTCCGGTTGGCGCGTCACAGATGCGTCCGGGGCGGGTCTATCCACGTAAGAGCATCTGACCGACCGCAGAGAGAAGGACACGCCATGAGCACGAACACGCAGAGTGCACCAGACGCCAAGAACGTGCCGCTGGAGCGCTCCGGCCGGCCGACGCAGACGACGCAAGCCACGCAGACGACGGAGGTCTTCGGCGGCGCGACGGGAGCCGATCAGCCCGCCTCCGACCGCGGCAGGACGTCCATCGCCGACGTCGTCGTGGTGAAGATCGCCGGTATCGCGGCACGCGAGATCCCTGGCGTCCACGACATGGGCGGCGGGCTCTCCCGCACCATCGGTGCCGTGCGCGACCGGGTGCCGGGCGGCCGGCCGAACGTCGGGCGGGGTGTGAAGGTCGAGGTCGGCGAGCGGCAGACGGCCATCGACATCGACCTCGTGGTCGAGTACGGCGTCCCGATCTCGGACCTGGCCCGCGACGTGCGGGAGAACGTGATCTCCGCGGTGGAGCGCATCACCGGTCTGGAGGTCGTGGAGGTGAACGTCACGATCAACGACGTGCACCTGCCCGAGGACGACGAGGCGCCCGCCGCGGAGACCCGCGTGGAGTGACCGGCAGGTCGTACATACGGGCCGACGGAAGCGGCCGGGGTCCTGGGCGCCGGTCGAGACGAGGTGAGGTGAGGTGGCAGTGACCAGAGCGATGACCGGGATGCTCGCCGGGATGGCGTTGGCCTTCGCAGGGTACTTCGGGGGCTTCGGAGCGTTCCTGCTCGTGGCTGCCCTCGGCGCCGTGGGCGGGGCGGCGGGCCACTGGTTCGACGCCGGAGGGCACGTCCAGGACCTGCGCGACAGCTGGGAACGGGGCCGGCGATGACCGAGGCCGCCGAGCGGGGCACGACGGCCGTCTCGGACAGAGTCGTGCGCAAGATCGCCGGGCGTGCGGCCGGTGAGGCCACGCCGGGTCCCGTCCGCGGCGGGGCCGCTTCCGCGACCGTGCGTGGACGCCGGGCGGACGTCGGAGTGAAGGTGGCGGTGCCGTTCCCGGCGCCACTGCCCGAAGCCGCCCGACTGATCCAGGATCATGTCACCCGCCGCACACAGGAGTTGACGGGCCTTCACGTCGGCCCCGCACGGGTCCATGTCACCGGACTCCTCCCGGCGCCAGCAGAGAGGAACGCAGCGGCGCTCACGGCGACCGACGACCCGGGTGCCACACACCGGGACAGCGGGGGCTCCGGGGACTCGGGGGACTCCGGCTCCCGCACGCCGTTGCGCTGGTGGTCGCCGCGCAGGCTACCGACGGCGCTGCTCTGCCTGGCGGCGGCCACCGCCAGCGGCATACTGGCGGCCGACATGATCAGGGTGCATTGGGCCCACCGCGCGGCCGCATCCTGGCGCACTGACGCGGTCCACTGGCTGGAGGGGCACGGCCCGGACGCCCCTTTCGTCGCCGTCGCCGCCGGGGCTCTCGCCGTCCTCGGCATCCTGATGATCGCCCTGGCGGTCAGCCCCGGGCGCCGTGGGCTGCTCACCGTGGCCTCCCCCGCCGCGCAGCTGCGGGCGGCCATGGACCGCAAGGCGATCGGGCTTGCGGTGCGCGATGCCGTGGGGGACGTGCCAGGGGTCGGCACCGTGCGTGTCCGGGCGCGTCGGCGCCGCGTCGTCGTCCGCGCCCAACTGGCCTTCGGAGACAGGACGATCGCGCGAAGCGACATCCGGACCGCGGCACACACCGTCCTCGACGGTTGCGGCCTGCGACGCCCACTGAGACTTCGCGTCAAGGTCCGTACAGGGAGCGACTGGCCCGCTGAACCGGCCGCCGCCCGGGACCGGTCCGATCCTGATGCCGGTGCCGGTGCCGGTCCCGGTCCCGGTCCAAGCACCGAGCAGCAGGCCCCGAGCGGCGGCTTCCAGCCGGTGCCGGTACAAGAACCACGCCAGCAGAAGGGCCGTGTCACCGATGCCCCGTAGCCGTACGCTCCTGAACCGGGTCACGCTGGCCGTGTGCGGCTTGGCCGCCGTGGCGGTGGGTGGCCTGCTCTGCCTGGGGCACACGTCGTGGCGGTCCGCCGTGCCCGACCGGTGGTCCGCCCTCAGCAGCCCTCACACCCCGCTCGTCCCCGCTGAACGCCTCGCCTCGATGCGCGGCCAGGAGTGGTGGACGCCCACCGTCATGGCCACCTCGATCATCGCCGCCGTCCTGCTCACCTGGTGGGGTGCGCGGCAACTGCGCACCGGACGGCGGCGATTGGTGGCCCTGCCCGTTTCACGAAGCCATCTGCACACCCGTGCCCTGGAGGACACGCTGGCCGGTCTCGTGGAGGACGTCGACGGTGTCGCCCACTGCCGGCCCCGAGTACGGGGCGGAACACGGTCGGGCCGACTCGACGCCGTGCTGCGCGTCAGTCTCCACCAGGACACCACACCCTCCACCGTCCTTCCCCCACTCACCAGGATCGCCTCCGATACGGGGGACGCGCTCGCCCCGTACCGTTTCCGCATGCACATCCGCTTCTCCGCACGCTCGCACCGCAGGCCGCATGTCCGCTGAGCCAAACGCCTTCGACGGCACGTCGCACGAGCGGGACTCACGTCCCCTCCCCTCAAGAGGTGACAATCGCGTGTCGGCGTGGCGGTCCGCGCTGCGCCGCACCCCCGTGTCGATGTGGCGCGACGACATGTCGGACTCGGCGGCGGCTCTCACCTACTACGCGATCCTGTCCGTACTGCCCTCCCTGCTGGTCATCTCCCTGGCGTTCAGCCTCATCAGCCCGGAGACGGCCGAGCAATTCATCGCGCACGTCAGCGATTACGCTCCCGGGCAGTCCGGCACCCAACTCCACGATGTGTTGTCCCGAGCGCTGCACCACGGCACGGCCGCCTGGACCCTGCTGTGCGTCGGCTCGGTCAGCGCGCTGTGGTCGGCCTCCAGCTACCTCGCGGTGTTCCGTCGCGCGGTCCACCGCATGCACCGGGTGGCGGACCGCCGCTCGACCTGGCACAAGGCCCACCGCATCCTGATCACGGCGCTCGCCCTGCTCGGCATCCTCGTCCTCAGCGCCCTGGTGCTCCTGATGACCGGCCCGGTCGCCGAGACGACGGGCCGTTACCTCGGCCTCGACACCGCCGCCGCATGGGCGTGGAGTCTGCTGCGCTGGCCCATGCTGCTGTGCGTGGTGGCTCTGCTCGTCGTCATCGTCTTCCGCACCGGCCCCGCACAGGCCCGCGTCCGTGCCCACAGCATCCCCGGCGGCGCCCTGGCCGCCTTTCTGTGGCTGTGCGCCTCCGCCGGGTTCGCTCTCTACACCTCGGAGTTGAGCACCTACAGCAGGCTCTACGGGTCGCTGGCCGGCGCGGTGGTCTTCCTCATCTGGCTGTGGTTGTCCAACCTGGCGCTGCTCGCCGGCGCACAGTTCACCGCGGAACTCAGCGAATTGGAGGCGCGGGCGGCGACGGCCTGAGCGAGCCGGCCCCCTCCGAAAGACGCGGACCGCCACCCCGGGCGACGCTGCCGCGGCGCGGATGGTTTCATTGGTTGCGCAATCTCGAAACCTTCGAGTGCGGCGCGGCGATGCGCCGCGCCGCCGCCAGGCAAGGAGTGCCGAATGCTCTCGGATGTGGGCCCGCTGGAGCTGCTCACGATCGCCGTGATCGGTGTGCTCCTGTTCGGGCCGGACAAGCTGCCGGAGTTCCTGCAGAACGTGGCCCGCACCGTACGGAAGATCCGGGAGTTCTCCGACAGCGCCCAGCAGGAGATCCGCTCCGATCTCGGCCCGGAATTCCAGGACTTCGACGTGCGGGACCTGCACCCGAAGACGTTCGTGCGCAAGCACGTGCTGAGCGGCGGCACCGACCTCGGCCGGGAACTCGACGAGATCCGCGAAGCGCTCGACCCACGTCACGAACTGGCCGACGCCACCGACTCACTGCGGGCCACCGTCAGCCTGGCGAAGCCCTCGTCATCCCCCGAGGGCACGCGGCCGGCCCTCGATCCCGATGCCACCTGACCGAAGAAGCCACGCCCGCAGCACAACAGTTCAGGGAATGTGCCATGCCGAAATCAGCGTCTGCGAACACTCACGACACCGGCGACAGGGAACTCGCCGTCCTTGACGGCGGGCCCGCCCACGGACTGCGTCTGCGCGTCACGGGCCGCCCGCCGGTGGTTCAGGTGACCCGCCCCTGCGACGTGGAGGAGCCGCCCGGCCCGCAGGACCTGCGAGCCGACGCACTGTACGTCTACCGGCGCGACCTTTACGTACAGGACGAGCCACTGCGCTACGGCTTCGACCGCGCAAGCCCGTGAGGGGCTGCTCGCCCGCCGAACCCTCATTACCGCTCGTCGAGGCCTCCGGACGCGTCGTGTAGGACGACGCTCCGTGTCCTATCGGACAGCTCTCCGATCCTCGTGCCGCCTCACCTGGCATGTAGAAAACAGCGATGCCTCCGGCGGGCCGCCCGCCTGGGCTGACACGGGCGCCGTCCCGGCAACCGCCGAGCGTACTGGTGACGCTACGCCGAGGAGAGGCCGCCCGTTGATCCGCCGCCACGGCCCGGTCGGCACACTCCTCCATGCCCGCCCCCGTCCACCCACCGAGACGGAACTTGACCAGCGGGCGTCGGCGCGAGAGATTTCCCTAGTAATCCAGTAGGAATTGTAGGCAAGGAGGGGGCGGCCCGTGCAAGCACATACCCCGCCCTCGCCTGTATCCGCGACGCACGGCGGATCCGGCATCGGCACACCGCTCGTCGCACGTCGGCACATCGACCTCTGCCGGTACGCCGGCGCCTGCTGTCGGCGCTGACGCCGCTCCCTGCCCGCCGCACGCACCGCGGCGCTCCCCCTCCCCTCCCGCGCGCCCGCGCCGACCGTCCGGTTCGCCCCTCCGCACCCGGCTCCTCGCCGTGGTGTCGGCACGCCCGGAAGGCCTGCCCGTCGCACGCCCGTACTCCGTGAGGTCCTCACCCCGTCATGTCCACACTCACCTTCCACTGGTTCCTCCCCACCACGGGCGACAGCCGCCACGTCGTCGGCGGCGGTCACGGCTCGACTCCCGGTACCGCCGGGGGCGACCGTCCGGCGTCCGTGGAGTACCTGGGCCAGATCGCCCGCACAGCGGAACAGCTCGGCTTCGAGGGGGCGTTGACGCCCACCGGCGCCTGGTGCGAGGACGCGTGGCTGACCACGGCGATGCTGACGCAGGTCACCGAACGGCTGAAGTTCCTCGTCGCCTTCCGGCCAGGACAGATCTCCCCCACGCTCTCCGCCCAGATGGCCGCCACGTACCAACGGCAGTCCCACGGACGCCTGTTGCTGAACGTGGTGACCGGCGGCGAGAGCGCCGAGCAGCGCGCCTACGGGGACTTCCTCGACAAGGACCAACGGTACGCACGGACAGGCGAGTTCCTCGACATCGTGCGCCGTCTGTGGGACGGGCAGACGGTCGACCACCACGGCGACCATCTGCACGTGGAGGGCGCCCGCCTGAGCCGACTGCCGGACCCGGTGCCCAGCGTCTACTTCGGCGGTTCCTCGCCCGCGGCCCTGGACGTCGCCGCCCGGCACACCGACACGTATCTGACCTGGGGCGAGCCGCCGCAGGCCGTCGCGGAGAAGATCGCCGAGGTCCGCAGGCGGGCCGAACTCCTGGGCCGCACCGTCCGGTTCGGCATCCGGCTGCACGTCATCGCCCGCGACACCGCCGCGCAGGCCTGGGCGGAGGCCGAGCGATTGCTGCAGGGCATGGACCCGGAGCGCGTCGCCGCCGTCCAGCGCGGCCTCGCGACCTCCGAGTCCGAGGGCCAGAAGCGGATGCGCGCGCTGCACTCCAGCGGCACCAGCTCCGACCTGGAGATCTACCCCAACCTGTGGGCCGGTGTCGGCCTGGTGCGCGGCGGCGCAGGCACCGCCCTGGTCGGCAGCCACGAGGAGGTCGCCGACCGTATCGAGGAGTACCACCGGCTGGGCATCGACGAGTTCGTCCTCTCGGGTGTGCCACACCTGGAGGAGGCGTACTGGTTCGGCGAGGGCGTCCTGCCGCTGCTGGAGCGCCGCGGGCTGTGGAACCACCCGGCCGCGCCGGCCCCCGTCGAGCCCGGCACCGTCGCGTTCGCGGGCGTGTGAGCCCAGGCATGAACACCCAACTCACGGACACCCAACCCGCGGACACCCAGGACACGGATGCGCGCACGGGCACGGACGGCGGCGCGACGGCCGGGCGCAAGCTGCGGACCGTCGTCCTGTCCAGCCTGCTGGGTACCACCGTCGAGTGGTACGACTTCTTCCTCTACAGCACAGCGGCGAGCCTCGTCTTCGGGAAGCTGTTCTTCCCGGAGACGAACGGCACCGTCGGCACCATGCTCGCCTTCGCCACCTTCGCGGTGGGCTTCGTCGCCCGTCCGCTCGGCGGCCTGCTCTTCGGGCACATCGGCGACCGCGTGGGCCGCAAGCGCACCCTCGCGTTCACCATGGGCCTGATGGGTGTGTCGACCGCACTGATCGGCCTCCTGCCCACATACGAGCAGGTGGGCGCGCTCGCCCCGATACTGCTGCTGGTCCTTCGTGTCGCGCAGGGCGTGGCAATCGGCGGGGAGTGGGCCGGGGCCGTCCTGCTGGCCGTGGAGCACGGCCCGGAGGGCCGCAAGGGCCGGTTCGGCAGCTACCCGCAGATCGGCCTGGCGCTCGGACTCGCCCTCGGCACGGGCGTGTTCGCGCTCCTGAGCAACGTACTGAACGACGAGGCCTTCCTCGGCTACGGGTGGCGGGTCGCGTTCCTGGCCAGCCTGGTCCTGGTTGGCGTGGGGCTGACCGTACGGCTGAAGATCGACGAGACACCCGCCTTCCGCGCCGTGCTCGACCGGACGGCGGAGCCACGGGCCGTACCCCTGGTGGAGGTGGTGCGCGATCGGCTGTCGCGCCGTCATCTGCTGCTCGGCATGGTGGCTCGCTGGGGTGAGGGCGTGGCCTTCAATACTTGGGGTGTCTTCGCGCTGACGTACGCGACCGGGACGCTGCAACTGCCGCGTACGCCAGTGTTGTTGACGGTGACCGGGGCGTCGCTGGTGATGGCGGCGCTCGTCCCGGTGTCGGGGCGGCTTGTGGACCGGTTCGGCGCGCGGCGCACCTATCTGACGGGCATGGCCGCGTTCGGCGTGTGCGTCTTCCCCGCCTTCCTGCTGTTCGAGACGGGCGGCCTTCTGGGCTTCGCCGTGGCGCTCGTACTCGCCCTGGGCATCGTGCACGCCTGCTTCTACGGGGCGCAGGGCACGTTGTTCGCCGCACTGTTCCCGGTGCACGTGCGCTATACGGGGATGTCGGCCGTCTACCAGGTCTCCGGCATCTTCGCGTCCGGCATCACGCCGCTGCTGGTCACCGCCTTCCTCGCCATCGGAGGCGGCACCCCGTGGCTGGCGTGCGGGTATCTCGTCCTGTCCGCGGTGGGCAGTGTCTGGGCGACGTCCCGGATCCGCGAAAAGGATCTGTTCGTGGGAACCGGCCGGGCTGCCGCCGAGGAGTGACCGGTGCGCGGCCGCGCCCTCTCTATGGTCAGCTGGAGACGGACCATCGGGCACAGTCCCGGTGTCGTCGCACCGGTGCCTGCCGACCAAAGGGAGAGGTTGCCGCCATGCCCCTCGCGGACGCGTTCGTCGACCACCTGGACCCGGAACTGTGCGTCGTCACTGCCGAGGCCGACGGCGAGTGGGCGGGCTGCCTGGTCGGCTTCTCCTCGCAGTGCTCGATCCACCCCGTCCGCTACGTCGTCTGGCTTTCGAAGGCCAACCGGACGTACGGCATCGCCAAGGACGCCGGCCACCTCGCCGTACACCTGCTGGGCCGCGAACAGCACGCTCTGGCCCGGCTGTTCGGCGGCGAGAGCGGCGACGACGTGGACAAGTTCGCGCCGGTCGACTGGACCCGCGGCCCGCACGGCACCGTCGTACTCCCAGCGGCCCGTGCCTGGCTCGTCGGCAGCGTGGTGACACACCTCGACGGCGGCGACCACGTGGGGTTCGTCCTCGCCCCGGAGGCCGCGGGCACCGGCGGCGCGTTCGAGCGGCAGCCGTTCAGGCTCTCCGACGCCGAAGGAATCACTCCGGGCCACCCTGTCGACTGAAGACACCAATTGAATACGCCCTACTGAAGGCGCCCTGCTGAAGGCACTACTGAAGACACCTGCCGACCGGCACGGCGCCGGAGTCGGGCCCGCCCTACGGACGCAACACGGTGATTCCCGAGCGGCGGGCGGTGTCCTCGGCGAACAGCAGGGGCGCGGCCTCGTCCATCCCGACCGCGTGCGTCACGAGGTCGGCCGGCCGCAGCACCCCACGTTCGACCAGGTCGAGGAGTTCCGGATAGTGGCTCGCCGCCATGCCGTGGCTGCCCAGGACGTCGAGCTCCCAGGCCAGCACGCGGTCCAACGCAATGGCGGGCAGCGGCCCGGACAGGAGCCCGATCTGCACATGGCGTCCGCGTCGGCGCAGCGACCGGATGCTCATGTCGATCACCTCGGCCGCCCCGACCGCGTCCACGGCGACATGGGCTCCCCCGCCGGTGAGTTCCACGATCTCGGGGACGGTGCCGTCCGAGACGCCCAGTACGTGTACCGCCCCGGCCTTGGCCGCGAGCGCCAGGGCGTCGGCGGAGGGGTCGATCGCGATCGGCCGCGCACCGAGCGCGGCAGCGATCATGATGGCGCTCAGCCCGACTCCCCCGGCCCCGAACACGGCCACCCATTCGCCGGCCTGCACACGCCCGCGGGCGGACACGGCCCGGTAGGCCGTGGCGAACCGGCACCCGAGGCCTGCGGCCGCGGCGTCCGAGATGGTCCGGGGGACTGCCACCAGGTTCACGTCGGCCGCCCGCACGGCGACCAGCTCGGCATGCGAACCCCAGTGGGTGAAGCCGGGCTGCGTCTGGTCGGGACACACCTGCGCGTTCCCGCTCCGGCACCACTCGCAGGTCCCGCACCCGTTGACGAAGGGGGCCGTCACACGGTCACCCACGGACCAGTGCCGCACCTCCGCACCGACGGCCTCGACCCGGCCGACGAACTCGTGCCCGGGGATCTGCGGCAGTGTCACCGTGTCGTCGTGGCCGGACCACGCGTGCCAGTCGCTGCGGCACAGGCCGGAGGCCGCGACGCGAATCACCGCGCCGTCGTCCGGAACCCGCGGATCGGGGACCGTCTCCACGGCGACGGGCCCGCCGAAGCGGTGATAACGCAGCGCCTTCACTTCTCTCCTCCTCCGTCGGACTCCACCGGGCTCCACCGGGCTCCAAGGGCTCCACCGGACCGAAGCACTTCGGCTCACGGTAGCCGCGGTGTCCATCGCGATGTCAGTCACGCGCCGTGGGGACCGTGAACGAGGGGGGCTGCGTGGCCAGTTCCTTCTTCGTGTACATCTTCAGGTAGGTGTCGAGGTATGGCGAGCGCTTGCCTTCGGTGGCCCGGTCGTCGGCGGGGTCGTCGACCGAGAGGGTGAGGTGTGCGTCGCTCACCTTGATGTGATCGCCGGTCGGTGTGTCGACCCACACACCGTCCTGGACGGTACCGATCTCGACGGCCAGGGAGTGCCCGGCCGCGAGCCGCCAGTCGGTCGACTTGAGATCCATCGCCACATGGCCGGAGGCGTCCGCGAGGGAGACCTGCTCGTCGAACATGACACCGGAGCCATCCGGTGCGACGTCGTACAGCTTGACCATGACGTTGCCGCTGCCCTCGGTGTCCATGGCGATCCTGGGGGTTCCGGTGACACGAACGTCCCGCTCGACCGGTTCGGACCACGTGAGGAAGGAGGCCGCGTCGCCGGGCTCGCCCCGGTCCACGTAGGACCCGTCGCGCAGGGACACGGTCGCGGAGCGGTCCGAGACGGGCCAGGTGTCCTGGGAACGCCAGGATCCGGTGCTGTCCTGAATGGCGAGGGCCGGGTAGTCGCTCGTGGGGTCGATGCCCTTGAGCTGCTGGTCGTAGAAGGACATCACCTCCTTGAACCAGCCCGCACGCCCCATCTGCAACCGCCCGTCCTCGGTACGGTCGTTGCCGCGTACGTGGTCCCACTGGCCGAGCCAGCCGCGCTCGGTGCCCTGGTGGTTCGCGAGGTACTCCTGCATCGCCTCAGGCGTGGTGTTCGACTCGATGAAGCCCTGGGTGACGAACAGCGGTGTGTCACTGCCCTTGGCCTGCTTCGCCAGGTCACGCTGTCGCCAGTACGGGTCCTCGGGGTCGGCCTTGAGGTTGTTGTCTGTGTTGTAGGCGGTGCATTCGGGGTGCTTCAGTTCGTACTGGCTGTTGTTCCTGTAGCGCTTGTCGTCGTCGGGCAGCGGCGGCAACTGGGCGATCTGGTTGTAGGAGTTGGGGGCGAGGACCCCGCCGAGCTTGGGCACCCTGTTGGAGCGGGTCAGGCGGTACATGTCCCACACGGGTTCCTGGGCGACGACGGCCTTCAGCGCGTCCTGATCCAGGTTGTTGCCGACCAGGCCGGTCGTCGCGTCGTACGACTTGCCGTACATGCCCACCTTGCCGGTGGACCACGGCTGCTTCGCCGCCCAGTCGATCGCCGCCCTGACGTCGGCCTGCTCACCCTTGCCCATGTAGTCGAGGCAGCCGCTGGACCCGCCGAAGCCACGCAGGTCCACCTGCACGAGGGCGTAGCCCCGCTTGAACAGGTCGCCGCCCTCGACGAGGTCCTCGAAGCGTGCGGAGGGGCCGGGCTGCTTCCATCCCTCGTCCGTGAGCTCTCCGGAGTGACCGAAGTAGGCGCCGACGGAGAGGATCACCGGCACCTTCTTGCCCTGGGGGAGGTCTTCCGGCAACAGGACATCGGCGTGCAGGTCGGTGCCGGAGCCGTCCGAGGACGGGAAGTAGTGCTGGGTCCATGCCGCCCCCTTGGGGACACGTTCGTTGTCCGCGTCGGTGACTGCGCGGGTGGCCGCGTCCGCAGCGCCGGCGGGGGCGATGTGGGCGCCGGTCAGTGCGAGCACAGCGACGGTGGCGGTGGCAGTGGCTGCGGCGGGCAGGGGGATCTTCTTCATGGCTCCTCCGGGAGGTGGGGTACGAGGTGACTCCGTGCCGTCGCGGCACGGTCAAGGCAGTGTCACGAGGCGCTTGGTCGACCGGCGGAACGCCCAGAAGACGACCAGCAGGGCCAATGCGAGCAGCGGTACGCCCATCCCGACCTTGGCGAGAGCGAGCCACTCCGTGGACCCGTTCTCGTACAGCCACAGCTGCACGCCGAACCGGGCCCCGAACAGGACGGTCAGGGTGGCCGTGGCGACATCATGTGCCAGCACGCTGGGGCGGTCGTGTCGCCACGGGTGCCGGTTGCCGTGCAGCGCGTTCCACAACAGCCCCGTCAACGGCCTGCGGGCCAGCAGCGAGGCGGCCAGGAGCACCGCGCCCGCGCAGCTCGCCCAGATCCCGATCAGGAAGAACCCACCCGCCGAACCGACCCACGCCGAGACACCGCCCGCGGCCGCGACACCGAAGAGGCCGCCGGCAGCCGCGGTGAACGGCTCCCCCCGCGCCATCCGCCACACCGTGATGAGCAGGGCCACGGCCAGCGCGACGCCGATCGCGAGCGGCAGCCGGCCGAGCGCGGCGTTCGCGCCGACGAAGGCCGCGACCGGGATCGCCGAGTACACCATCCCCTTCGTGCCGCCGAGTTGGTCGAGCAGCTTCTGCTGCGCCGCCTGGCTCTGCCCAGCGGGGCCGACAGACTCGGCCGGTGTCGGCTCGGCGTGGCGGCAAGTGGCCGTATCGGTACAGGTGTTGCGGGTCATGTTGTCGGTCATGGCGTACTCCTCGGTCTTCGCGAATCCGTGCCGTCGGTGCGCTGGGACCCAGGAGAAACTGTGCCGTTGCGGCACAGTCAAGCCCGTCCACAAGGGACGGTGTGGCGCTTGACCGTGCCGCGACGGCATGGTTTCGAATGGTGTGAGTAACCGCAGTGACGAACAGCAGTGAGCGAAGGCCGCACGCCGAACCGCGAGGGGTCGAACGGAGACGGAGTAGAAAGCAATGGCATGGAGTACGCGTGAGATCGCCGAGCTCGCGGGCACCAGCCTGCGGACCGTGCGTCATTACCACGAGGTCGGCCTGCTCGAGGAGCCGGAACGCCGGGCCAACGGTTACAAGCAGTACGGCGTGGCCCACCTCGTCCGGTTGCTGCGCATCAAACGCCTGGTCGACCTGGGGTTCCCGCTTTCACAGATCGCGGAGATGGGCGCGACCGACGAGCACCCGGAGGAAGCATTGCGCGCACTCGACGCCGAACTGGCCGCCACCATCGAACGGTTGCAGCGGGCCAGGATGGAACTCGGCTTCATCCTCCGCAAGGAGGTCCTGACCGACCTGCCCCGGGAATTCGCCACGGCAGCCGCGCCCGACATCCCGATGTCCGAGACGGATCATTCGTTCGTCACCGTGCTGAGCACGGTGCTCGGCCCCAAGGGCACGGCCGCCTATGCCGACTTGATGAGGAACCCCGTCGTCGATCCCGCGGGCGCGGCGTTCGAACATCTGCCGCCCGATGCCGACGAGCAGACCTGCGCCGACGTCGCCGAACGCCTCGTCCCCTTCGTGGAGTTGCTGCAACGGCAGAACCCCGGGTTGAGCACTCTGCCCGCCGATGCCCCGCGGGGTGAGGAATTCGCCAAGAAGACGGTCGGTAAGGCCCTCCAGGACATCTACAACGACGCCCAGGTAGACGTCCTGCGCCGACTGAGCACCCTGCTCGCCGAGGCACAGCAGGCGGGCACGGCAGAGCCGGAGGGGACCGGGGAGCCCGGCACCACCCCCCGATAGCGGGCCCCGCGACACTCAGCGGCGCCCAGCAGCACTCGCTGGCTCACAGCGGCGGCCGGCAGCTCTCAGTTGCGCGACCAGGCGCCGATCACCTGCGGCAGGAAGAAGGTCGCCCGCGCGGCGACCGCCTCCTCGCGCAGCCGCTCCTCGTAGGTGTCGATGCCCACTGCTTCCTCTGTGGTCACACCGAAGGCGACCGCGGCGGGCAGCATGCTGCGGACCGAGGCGGCGGTGTAGGCGGCGGCCACGTTCGGATCCGTCTCGACCGCTGTGCAGGCCGCCATGCCGGGCGCGCGCAGTCCGGCGTCGAGGAAGCACGTGGCCAGCGACTCCCCGAAATCCGGATCCCCGCCGGCGGCGACGAGGGTCCGCGCCATCCAGTCGACGCCCCGCTCCATGAGCGGTGTGGAGGGCACGGTCCTGGCCCTGCTGTAGGCACCTTCCAGGAAGGTGACCAGGCCGCCCGGTCTCACCTGCCGCACCACGGACCGCAGCACCTTGGCCGGCTGCGACAAATGCGTGAGGAGGAAACGGCCCACGACCGCGTCGAACCCTCCTGGCAGCGTCAGCGAGCCCACATCACCCTGCTGAAACGCGAGGTTCCGCACACCCGCGCGTACGGCCCGCTCCTCGGCGAGTGCCACGAGCTCCGCATCGATGTCCACGCCCAGCACGGAGCCCTCGGGGCCGACGAGCCGGGCCGTCATCAGCGATACGTCGCCGGGGCCGCAGCCGACGTCGAGCACCCGCATTCCCGGCTCGATGCCGGCCCGGCGCAGCAGATACTCGGTGTGCGCCGAAAACAGCTGGGCCTGGACCTGCAGCCGCTGCGCCTCCTGCGGCGACCGAGCCAAGGCGTACTCTTCCGAACCCGCCGCCTGTCCACCCATGCCCATGCCCAACGCCTCCCGTCAGAACCTTCACAGCACAACGATCCTGCCCCGCACGATGCGTTGAGCCCCCGGAACGGTTCCTTCCTTCGCCCGGAAGGCGGACCGGCCAGATGTCGCGGTCGCCCGCATGTCATGATCCTACTGAGCAGTAGCTTCACGCCGTGAGCCGAAAGCCGAAAGCCGTCAACCACATGTCGTCAGTTGGAGGAACCCCATGGCCCGCGTCTTCACCGTGAGCGACAGCATCACCATCGCCGTGTCGTCGGACGCCGCATACGCGGCCGTCAGCCGCCCTGCGGACATGGGCCGCTGGAGCCCGGAGAACCTCGGCACGACGGCCGAGTCACCCGCGGGGACGGCCGGCCTCGGCACCACGTTCGTCGGCCGCAACAAGCGCGGTGCGTTCCGGTGGACCACCCGGTGCACGGTCACCGCGGCCGAGCCGGGCCGGCGCTTCGCGTTCCGCGTCCAGGCGATCGGCCTCAAGCGGCCGTTCCTGCGCGGCCCGATCGCCACCTGGGAGTACCGGTTCGAGCCGGCCGGTGACGGCACCCTCGTGACGGAGACCTGGACGGACGATCGACGCAGCTGGCCGACGTTCGTCGCCAACGCCTTCGACCGCGTGGCCACGTCAGGAAAGACGTTCGCCCATTTCCAAAGGCGCAACATCGAGACGACGCTCCACAACCTCAAGCGCACACTCGAGGCCGAACACGACGACGCGCGCTGAGCCGATTTCAGGCGCGCACCAGCAGATCATGGCACCGGGTCGTAACCGAGCCGGTGCGAGAGCTTCGCCGCCGCTTGCCGGGCCAGGGGGACCAGGGCGATCAGTTCCGGGCGGCCGGCACGGACGGCCGGAACGGAAACGCTGAGAGCCGCCGCGACGGCACCGTGGTGGTCCCGGACGGGGACCGCGAGGGCCACGACCCCCTTGACGCGCTCCTCCAGGGAGATGGCGTAGGCGTCTGCCCGCACCTGCTCCAGTTCCGCGGCGATCTCCTTGGCCAGGGCCGCGTTCGAGCGCGCCAGTTCGGTGATGACGTCCTGGGCCACCGTGCCGGGCGCGTGGGCCAGCAGGAGTTTTCCGGGGGCGCCCTGGTGGGGCGGGCGGGCCGCGCCGAGGTCGGTGTATGTGCGCCGGAGCGGCTGGAGGGATTCGACCTGGGCGATCGTGCGGCGGCTCGGCAGGGCGTCGAGGATGTGCAGGCCCACGGTCTCTTCGGTCCGATCCCGCAGCCACGTCATGACCGGCGGCGCCTGCACGTCCAGTGAGAGCTGGTCGCGGGCCGAGTCGGCGAGGCCCAGCAGCCGGGGCCCGAGCGAGTACGCGGTGGAGCCCGGCTCCTGGGCCAGCACGCCGTGCGCGGCCAGGGCGCTGACCAGCCGGTGCGCCGTGCCGCGGGTCAGACCGGTGTGCCGGGCGAGCTCGCTGATCCCGAGCACGGGCCGGGCCCGCGAGAAGGCGGTGAGGATCGCGACCGCCCGGTCGATCGACTGCACGCCAGAGGCTTGGCCGGCCGGTACCACGGCGTCGTCTTCCGGTGTCGTCACGCGGCCAAGCCTATCGGCCCGGTGCATTTCCCTTTGCCCTGCCTCTTGTTGAGGATCCGCCCGCGCCCTAGTGTGCCCGCATTACGAAACGACGTCTCGCTTTGCGGGCATCTCGGATCGTGGAGGGACCATGAAGGTGGAAGACCGCGGCGTCGCGGCCCCCTCGGGGACCGTCGACCGCCAAGAACGCTTCGACATGGCGCGAGCCCGCATCGGACTGGGTCTGGGACCGGTCGCCTTCGCTCTCGTGCTCCTGGCCACCGCCGGCCTCGAATGGCCGCAGCGGGCACTCGCCGCGGTGCTCGCGCTCATGGTCGTCTGGTGGGTGAGCGAGGCGATACCGCTGCCGGCCACCGCGCTCCTGGGCATCGTCCTGTGTGTCCTCATGGGTGTGGGCGACGAGGACGCCGTGTTCGGGGCGTTCGGCAACGACACGGTCTTCACGTTCCTGGGTGGCTTCGTCATCGCCCGCTCCATGACCGTGCACGGTCTCGACCAACGCATCGCGCTGCGCGTCCTGTCCATCGGCGGGATCGTCCGTTCGCCGGCCCGCACCGTGATCGCCTTCGGTGTCATCGCGGCCGCGTTGTCCGCCTTCATCTCCAATACGGCCACCGTCGCGATGCTGTTCCCGATCGGCATCGGCATCGTCCGGGCGGTCAGCGCGATCAACTCCGCGGACAGCGGCCGGGATCTGAGCCGCTCGCGGTGGGCCACCGCGCTGATGCTGATGATCGCCTACGGTGCCTCGATCGGGGGCCTGATCACCCCGATCGGCGCCCCGCATCAGCTCATCGGCCGGGACCTGGTCGAGAAGCAGACCCACAAGTCGGTCAACTTCGTCGAGTGGGTCCTGCTGTTCACCCCGATCGTGCTCGTCATGTTCATCGCCCTGTCGTTCATCCTGCTCCGGCTCAACCGACCGGAGGTCAAGCAACTCCGCGGCGCGGAGGACTACGTGGCGGGACGGCGCGCCGAGCTCGGCCCGTTCTCCCGCGGCGAGGCCAACACCTGCGTCGCGTTCGTCATCGCCGTACTGCTGTGGACGCTGCCCGGCATCGGGAATCTCGCACTCGGCGAGGACCACGGCGCCGTGCTGTGGATGCACGAGCATCTCACCGAAGGGGTCGCGGCCATCCTCGCCGCGACGCTGCTGTTCCTGTTGCCACTGGCCCGGCCCGCCGGCGGCACTCGGAGCGCGCCCACGCTCACCTGGACCGAGGCGGCCAGGATCGACTGGGGCGTGATCCTGCTGTTCGGGGCCGGCACGGTGATCGGTTCGCTGTCCTCGGAGACCGGCCTCGCCGGCACCATGGGGAACGCGCTCGCCGACCACCTCGGTGTGTCGTCCCTGACCACGATCACCATCCTCGCCGCGGTGACCGGGCTGATCATCTCCGAGACCACCAGCAACACCGCGAGCGCCGGCATCGTCGTGCCCATCGTGATGCCGATCGCGGTCGCCGTCGGCGTCAACCCGCTCATCCCCGGCCTGGTGGCCACCGCCGCCGCCGGATACGGCTTCATGCTGCCGGTGTCCACGCCTCCCAACGCGATCGTCTACGGCTCGGGGATGGTGCCGATGACGAAGATGCTCCGCAGCGGCATCGTCTTCGACGTGATCGGAGTGACGATCCTGGTCACCGGCGTCCTCCTGATGGCACCCGTCGTCGGCCTCTGACCACTCCGTCTCCCCTCGGCCCCGGGCCCCACGCCCGTGCACCACTGACCGACCCCACCCACCATCAGCCCCACGTACAAGGAGATTCATGGACGCCCCGCTCGACCGGCTCGCCCACCTCGTCACCGCACACAGCCGGTCGCCGCTCCCCGCCCAAGTACGGGACGCCGCGCGGCGCACGCTCTACAACGCGCTCGCGACGAGCGTCGGCGCCTCCCGTGAACCGGCCACCGACATCGTGGTCGCGGTCGCCGCCCAATTCAGCGGCGGCCGGGCCATGATGCCAGGACGCCCCGACCAACTGCAGCCACTGGACGCCGCGTTGGCGACCGGCCTCGCGGCACACCTCGACGATTACGACGACACACACCTGCGCACCGTCATCCACCCCGGGGCGGTCTGTCTGGCGGCGCTGGTCGGCCTGCAGCAGGAGATCGCCGACCGGGACGCCGACGAGGTCCTGGGCGCCTTCGCCTGGGGCGTCGAGGCCCAGCTGCGACTTGGTGTGTCGGTCTCGCCCGAGCACTACGACGCCGGCTGGCACATCACCGGCACCTGCGGCGCCGTCGGGGCCGCCGTCACCGCCGGCCTGCTCCTCGGCCTCGACACCGGGCAACTGCGCACAGCACTGGAGTGGGCGGTCGAGGACGGGCTGGGCAACCGGGAGGGTTTCGGCTCGATGATCAAGCCGTTCCATCCGGGCAAGGCCGCCGTCTGCGGACTTCGTGCGGCACTGGACGCACGGGCCGGAGCGGACGGTCCCGGCGACAGCCTCACGGGCCCCGAAGGGTTTGTGCACCGGCTCGCACGCGGCAAGTTCGACCCCGACGCCCTGCTGGGTGGTGCGGACACGCGCTGGGAACTGCTCGACAACACCTTCAAGCCGTACCCCTGCGGCATCGTCACGCATCCCGCCATCGAGACTGCGGAGGCCCTGCACGACCGGGTGGCCGCGCACGGCGGCGCGGAGGCGGTCCGGGCGATCGTGCTGGTCTGCCACCCGCTGGTACCGGAACTGACCGGCAACATCCAGCCGGTCGACGGGCTGCAGGCCCGCTTCTCCACCGCCCATGGCATCGCCGCGGGGCTCCTCGCGCCACCGGTGGGTCTGGCGGGGTACGCCACGGACTTCGTCGTCTCCGCATCGGCACGGCGGCTGCGCTCCCTGGTCACCTTCGAGCCTCGGGAGGAGTGCGGGCGCGACGCGGCGCGGATCGACGTCACCATGACCGACGGCACCGTCCTCAGCCATGAAGTGGCCCATGCCCGCGGGAGCATGGCGCGCCCCCTCACCGAGGAGGAGCTGAGGGCCAAGGCCCGCGGTCTGGTCGACGCGTTCCGGCCGAGCGGCGCCGACGCGCTGGACGCCGCCGCGCGCCGGCGGGGGCCGGGATACCTGCGTGGCCTGCTCGCCGCTGCGGCACCGGCCACCGTCGAACGGGCCGGTGGTGCGCACTCCGACGCCGAACCGGGCACGGGAGAGGCGCACGTGAGCACCCCCGAGTCATCCCCCGCCCCGGGCTCCGATTCTCTGGGCGACTCCGACTCCGCCTCCGAGGAGTTCGCGCTCGCCGCACTCATCTCCGACTCCGGAGCCCTCACGCCCGAGCATCCGCACGCCGAGCCCGCCGTCGCGCTCCTCGCGGAGGCTGCCCGCATCGCTCCCAGCGTTCCCGCAGGTGACGAACGCGTCCGGGCGGGGGCCGTCGCGGCCGCACTGGTCGAAGCCGGACACCGGCCCGTCGTCGCCGCAGCGGTGGCATCGTGTGCGGCGGAGCACCTGCGCCGCGCGGACGCGGCGCGGTGCGTCGCGCTCGCACTCGCCGTCGCCTGCCGTCTTGCCGCCCGGCTCGGAGTCGACGTGGACCGGGTGTCCGGTTTCGCCGCCGCCCTGGCGTCCGCCGCGGCGCACCGTCTGCCGCCGGAGACCGTCCTTCAAGTCATCGGACTGGCCGGTACCCGGACGACGGGCGTCGTCGGCGCCACGGCCTCTCCCGCGGCCGACGCCCGCCGGGCCGGGTTCGCCGCGGCCGACGGCATCGAGGCAGCTGCCCTGGCGCGGAGCGGCTTCACCGGCCCGGCTCGCCCCCTGACCGGCCGCCGGGGGCTGCTGAGCCTGCTCGCCCAGAGCGCCGAGCCCCCGCTGACCGGTCCCGAACTGCTCGGGGACGACGCCCTCGGGGCCCTCCTGCGGACGCGGAGGTGAGCCGAGGGCCGGAATCGGCGCAAGGACACGGGCATCGACGCCGGACGCGCGCACGAGTTGTGAACTCACGGCCTGCATCGTGGCGTTCGACGCCTCCAAGCATTGTTGGCAATTTCGTCCCACATCTTGCCCACAATCCCCTGCAGTGGTTGCGTACTACCCCGACACGTACGACCCAGCCGGCGCAGAGACCCTCCTGCGTTCACAGCTTCACTGCAACTCCCCATAGTTCCACCGGCTTTGCGCCCTCCTTCCGCGCCCGAATCCGGACAACTCCTGGGAGGCACGAGTGAGAGCAAGACGTGTGGTCAGACAGTTCATCGCCGTGGCGACAGCGGCGCTCACCGTTCCGGCCCTGACCCTCGCACTGCAGAGTGCGACGGACACCCTTGGAAGTGGCCATGGGAGCGCCGCGCCCACGGCATCGACGGACAGCGGCCAGGTGCGCGGGGTCGCCGCCCGGGATGCCGAGCGGTTCCTCGGCATCCCCTACGCGGCCCCGCCCGTAAGAGACTTGAGGTTCGCGCCGCCGGCCGAGCCGGACTCCTGGAAGGGGGTCCGGTCCGCCGACCGGCAGTCGCCGGCCTGCCCGCAGTTCGAACCGTCCGGGGTGCGCGAGGAGCAGGCGGTCAGCGAGGACTGCCTCTACCTCGACGTCTACCGGCCCCCGGGCGTGGCACGGACCGCGAAGCTGCCGGTGATGGTGTGGTTCCACGGCGGCGCCAACACTCAGGGCACGGGCGTGATCTACGGCGGCAGCACGATGGCCGCCAAGACCGGGACCATCGTCGTCTCCGTCAACTACCGCCTCGGCGCCCTCGGCTTCCTCGCCCACCCCGCGCTCTCCAAAGTCACCGAGGGCGGGTCCGGCAACTACGGCCGCATGGACCAGCTCGCCTCCCTCGAGTGGGCCCGCGACAACATCGCGAACTTCGGCGGCGACCCCGGAAACGTGACGATCCACGGCCAGTCGGCGGGCGGCGGCGCGGTGTGCGGCCTGCTCGCCATGCCCGCGGCCAAGGGCCTTTTCGACAAGGCCGTTGTGCAGAGCTCCGACTGTTCAGGCACATCCACCACCCTCGACGAGGGCGAGCGCAGCGGCACCGCGTTCGCCAAGGCCGTCGGCTGCACCGACGAGGCGGCCGTCGTGAGCTGCCTGCGCAAGACGTGGCCAGGGACCCTGATCGCACATCAGAAGGACTACGTCGGCGGGTCGAAGGTCGGCGGATCACTCCTCCCGAAGACCTTCAACCAGGCCTTGAAGGACGGCAGTTGGAACAAGGTGCCGGTGATGTCCGGCACGACGCACTCCGAGTTCCGCCTCCTGGCAACCGCTCAGGCCGGCATCACCGCACAGGGGTACGCGGACTTCGTTCGCACCACCTGGCCCGACAAGGCGGACCGGGCGCTGGAGCTGTACCCGGTGGGCCGCTTCAAGAGTCCGTGGGACGCCGTCACACAGATCCAGACCGACGCGCTGCGCGCCTGCCCCAGCTACCAGCACGCACAGCAGCTGGCCGGCGCGACCGAATCCCCCGTCTACCGCTACGAGTTCAACGACCCGACCTCGCCCACCTTGTACGGCTTCCGTGTGCCCGGTGAGGACATGGCCAACGGACACAGTGCCGAACTCGCCTACCTCTTCGACTTCACGCTCGGCGAGCGGCCGCTGACGGCCCAACAGGAGAAGCTCGCAGACCAGATGATGCGCTACTGGGCGGCCTTCGCCCGCACCGGCGACCCCAACACCTCCCACGCACCGCGGTGGCCGCAGTTCACGGACTCCGATGCCACCCGGGTGATGCAGCTGCGCGCCGGTGGCGCGAGCAAGGCCATCACGTCGTTCCCCGCCGACCACCACTGCGACTTCTGGCTCGGCTGATTCCCGTACGACACTTCACCACTCCGTACCGCATCCCCGTGAGAAAGCAGGGAGACATGGCGATCACCGCACTCCGCGGCAGACTCTCCGTCCTCGCGGCCACCGCAGGCGCGGTCGCTCTTGGCGTCGCCCCGGTGGCCGGCACCGCGCTCAGCGCACCCAGTGGCGACGCGGACGCCGGCGGCGTACAGCGTCCCGCCTCGCTCGTGGTCGGCACTGCCGACGGCAAGGTGCGCGGCGCCGCCCGCACCGGCTACAACCAGTGGCTCGGCATCCCGTACGCGGCCGACGCGGCCGGGAAGAACCGCTGGAAGGCGCCGCAGCCCGTCAAGAAGTGGTCGGGGGCGCGCGACGCCCGTGCCTTCAGCGACCGCTGCGCGCAGAACAGCGGCTGGGACCCCGGCTATGAGAAGACCATCACGACCGAGAACTGTCTCGGCCTCAATGTGTACGTCCCCGACGGCGCGAGGCGCGATGCCCCCGTGCTGGTCTGGATCCACGGCGGCGGCTTCACCGGTGGAGCAGGCCAGGACACCGACCCGCGCAGGTTCATCGAGCGCACCGGTGCGATCGTCGTGACCGTCAACTACCGCGTCGGCGTCCTCGGCACCCTCAACCTTCCGCAGCTTCGGACCGAGTCCACGAACGGTCCCGGCAACTACGGCCTCCTCGACCAGCAGGCGGCCCTGAAGTGGGTGCACCGCAACGTCGACCGCTTCGGCGGCGACCCCGGCAACGTGACCATCGCCGGCCAGTCCGCCGGCGCGGGCTCGGTCTGCGACCACCTCGCCTCTCCGGCAGCCAAGGGCCTCTTCTCGAAGGCGATCAGCATGAGCGGCGGCTGCAACCTCCAGTCCGCGGCCGCCGGGCAGCAGCAGAGCGAGGCGTTCGTCAAGGCCGTCGGCTGCGACACGGCCGCCGACGAAGTCCTCGCCTGCCTGCGCGGCAAGTCGTCCTCGGACCTGCTCGCCGCCCAGAAGACCTCCGGCGTCTCCCCCTCCATCGGCGGCGCCGCCTTCCCCGTCAACCCCGGCACCGCCGTGGCGAGCGGCGACTTCAACCGCGTCCCCGTCATGATCGGCCAGACCAACAGCGAACGCGGCCTGTTCACGTTCCAGAACTACGACTACGCGGGCCACCCCATGACGGCCGCCGAGTACGAGCAACTGGTGCGCACCACGTACGGCGCGGGTGCCGACGAGGTCCTCGCGGAGTATCCGCTCAGCGACTTCGACACCCCAGGCGAGGCGTGGACGAAGGCCAACAGCGACTCCACCTCGTACACGCGACAGCAGTTGACGGCCACGTTCGCGAAACGGGTGCCCACCTATTCCTACGAATTCGCCGAGTCGGACACCCCGCACTTCACCTCGATCTTCCGCATCCAGCAACGCAGCGCGGCGGCACGCGACTTCCCGTTCGGCGGCGCCGTTCACGTCGACGACCTCGGCTACCTCTGGGAGTACCTCGGCCAGACCCTCCCGTACGACGACGACCAGCTGGAGCTCTCCGACGAGATGATCACGTACTGGGGCCGCTTCGCGGCGGCGGGCGAACCGAACACCGCACGCACCCCCAACTGGCCCGACTACGCCGACAAGCCAGGCACGACGATGTCCCTGAAGGCCTGCGACACCGATCCGGCGAGCGGTGACGCCCCCGCGGCCTGCTCGAAGGCGGACACCGACTTCGCCACCGACCACAACCTCTCCTTCTGGTCCCACCTGCCGACCACTTGACCACGACACACACTCACGCCCTTGCCATGTGTGCGGAACGGCACTGATTCGTGCCGTTCCGTCGGTGTCGAGGTGGCCGCGATGAACACCGGGCGGATGTCGGCGCCCTCAGCGTGCGGTGGGACGCGACAAGTAGCGCCCCTGGGGCGCGCCCATGACCTTGCCGTCGCCGAAGACCTGCGTGCCGCGCAGGTACGTCGACTCCACGCGTGCGCCGATCTCTAGCCCTTGCAGCGGCGTGTACTCCTGCGCCGACAGCGAGTCGCCCGCGTCCACGGTCCATGATGCCGACGGGTCGACCAGCACCACGTCCGCGTCGTAGCCCTCCGCGATCTGCCCCTTCGTGGGCAGGCCGAAGCGCTGCGCCGGTGTCCAGGCGGTCAGTTCGGCGACCTTCTGCAGCGGCAGGCCGTGGGCGGGTGCCGCGCCGGCGAGGCCGGGCAGGAGGTACTCGGTGCCGCCGAAGCCGGACTTGGCCTGGAAGACATCGCTCTTCGGGTCGCCGAACTTCGTCTCCTCCTTGCAGCAGGCGTGGTCGCTGACCACCCAGTCGATGTTGCCCGCCACCAGGTGCTCCCAGAGCGCGTCCACGTCGTCCTGCGGGCGCAGCGGCGGGTTGACCTTGCCGCCGATGCCGGAGGCCGTCTCGATGTTGGCGAGCAGGTGGCCGATGGTCACCTCGCGGCGGAAGTTGACCTGCGGGAAGGTCTTCGCCATCAGCATCGCCGAATCGATCGCCTTGCGGGACGACAGGTGCAGCAGGTTGATGTTGGGAAGTTCCGTCTCGGCCGCGAGGTAGCTGGCGATGGTGACCGCGAGCCCCTCCGAGTGCGGCGGACGCGAGGCGCTGTAGGCAGCAAGGCCGTCCAACTGGCCTTCTTCCTCCACCAGTTTGGTGTACGCCGTCATGATCTCGGCCGTCTCGCAGTGCAGGGACAGCGAGATGGCGTCCGCGAGGTCCGGGTACGCCTCGCGTGCCGCCTGTACGCCGCGCATCACGAACTCGAAGTGCGCCAGGTCGTAGCGCTCACCGGGCGGGATCATGAGGAAGTCGTTCTGGTCGGCGGAGCGCCCGTGCAGGCCGTGGCTGCCGTAGAACATGAAGATCTTGAACGAGGTGACACCGAAGCGGGCGATCAGCTCGGGGATCTCCGTGATGTGCGACTTCTCCATCGGCGCGAGGTGGAAGCCGTAGTCGACGTGCGAGCGGCTCTCGGCGGCGTCGAGGACCAGCGGGAAGACGTCGTTGTAGCTGCCGCCGCGGTTCATGTAGTACTGCCCGGTCCGCATGTACGTGAGGGCGGTCGTCACGCCGCCCTGGGCGCAGGCCTTGCTCTCGGTGACGGTGTCGTCGGACAGCGGGTTGTAGATGCCCCAGTGCTGGTGTGCGTCGACGACGCCGGGGAACGCCAACAGCCCCTTGCCGTCGACGACTTCGGCCGCTTCGGACGCCGGGATGTCCGGGGCGATGCGGTGGAACACGCCGTCCTTGACGCCGATGTCGGTGGTGGGGATGTTCGCGGCGTCGTGCTTCACCAGGCGGACGTTCTTGATGAGCAGATCCAGTTCGGTCATGGTGTGCGTGCCTTTCCGGGTTCTGGGTTCTGAGTTCTCAGTTCTCGGCGATGTCCGTGGCGCCGGACAGGGTCGTGGCCGCCTGCCAGGCGAGGCCGAGTGCGGGCAGTAGTCCGTTGCCCGCCAGGTAGCCGTCCGCGCCCCGGCCGGAGATGCCGTGCGCGGCCCCTCCCGAGGCGAACAGGCCGCCGATCGGGGCCCCTTGGCCGTCGAGGACGCGTGCGGCGGCGTCGACGACGAGGCCGCCCTGCGTGTGGAACAGGGCGGGGATCACTTCGACGGCCGCGTACGGGCCGCGCAGCGGCGCCTCGAAGAATGTCCGGCCGAACCGGTCGTACCCGGCCGCCCCGGTGGCCGAGGCGACCTGCTCGGACACCGCTTCCTGGAGGGCCTTCGTGTCGCAGCCGGTGCGCGCGGCGAGCGCGTCCAGGTCGTCGGCCCACGCCAGCGCGCCCGCGTCCACCGTCTGCCGGAAGTCGGAGAACGGCAGGCACAGGTCGTGGATGCGGCGGTCCAGGACGATCCAGCCACGTGCGTCCGGGCGGGCCGCGAGGGCTGCCGCGTATTCGGAGTAGCCGGTGGTCTCGTCGCCGAACCGTTCGCCGACGGCGTCGACCATGATCGCGCCGTGCATGATGGTGGCCCAGCCGACCAGCGTCCGTGAGCGGCGGGCGAGTGCCGCGTGGCCCTGGTAGGCGTCCATGTAGGCGGCTCGTGCGCCGTGCCGCAGCCCGATGTCCAGGCCGTCGCCGGTGGAGAACTGACCGCCGTGGTAGTCGGCCGCCGCGATCTCCGGCATGTGCCGCTCGACCAGGGCGCGGTCGGCGCCGTAGCCGTTGGTGGCCAGCAGCACGGCCCGGGTCGCGATGGTCTCCCGGTGGCCGCCCGGGTCCTCGACGACGGCGCCGGTGACACGTCCCTCGGTGTCCCGCTCGACGTCCACCAGCCGAGCAGGGATCAGCAGGTCGATCGACGGTGAGCGCCGCACCCGTTCGTACAGGTGCCGCAGCAGCGTCGAGCCGTGCCGCCCCTGCACGGTGTGCAGCCGGTCGGCGCTGTGGCCGGGGTAGCTGAAGTCGCGTACGAGTTGGAGCGGCACGTCCGCGCCGTCCGCGAGCCATTCCACCAGGGGTGCGCTGATCCTCGCGAGGGCGTCGGCGAGTGCCGGGTCCGCGGTGCCGTGGGTCTTCGCGGTGATGTCGGCGAGGAAGCGCTCCGGGCTGTCCTCGACGCCCTCCGCGCGCTGCCAGCGGGAGCCGGCGCCGGGGATCATCGCGGTGGACATCGAGGTGTTGTTGCCGCGCAGGAACTGTTCGTCGGGGTCGACGACGAGCACGCTCAGCCCGTCCTCGGCGGCCTTGAGCGCCCCGGCGAGTCCGCCGCCCGCGCCCGCCACCACGAGGTCGACCGTCCCCGCGTCGGGCTGTGCGCCGCTCATGCCCGGCCTCCCGCCGCCAGTAGCCGCAGGGCCAGGGCCGCCGGGTCGACGAGTTCCACCGTGTGCGGGGTGTCGGTTTCGACGGCGGAGCAGCCGTTGATCACGACCCGCACGCCCCGCTCCGCGAAGCCGTCGAGCGCGCCGCGCACGGCGTCGTTCCACCGCCCGGTGTCGGGGATCGCGTCGACGGCCAGGTCGAGCACGGTCACTCCGGCGAACCACGGCCCGTACCCGTACTCCTCGATGCGCCGGGCGAGTTCGTCGCCGATCGCCCGGTTGCGGGTGACCGCACCGAACCGACGTCCGGTCGCGACCAGGTGTGCCGCGCACAACCGCAGCATGCCGACGTTCGGGACGGCGGCGCCGTCGGGTGCGACGGGGACGGCGGGGTCGAGGACGCAGTCCGGCATCCGGAGGTCGAATGTGTCGCCGGGCGCCGCCGCCAGGGCCGCGGTGACCGAGACGGTCGAGGCGGCGATGTCCCGCGCCGTCGCGAGTTCGGAGGGCGCGTCGGAGCCGATCTCCTCGAGGACCCATTCGACGCCGGGGGGTGAGAGCCGTCGGTAGCGGTCCCGGCGTCGGGCCAGTTCGTCGGCGCCCGTCCGGATCGGGGTGACGGAGAAGATCTTCATGCGCTGTCTCCTGGTGTCGCGGCAGGACAGGGCCTCAGGGCGGCGAGAGCCCGCAGCGACGGTCCCACATCGTCGGTCGTGAACAGGTCGTCGACGGCGCTTCGCAAGCGGTCGACCGTGGCCGTGTCGCCGAGCAGGTCCGCGAGCATCGAGGCCAGTGTCTGCTCGGTAAACGGGTGGTGGTTGCTGTCGCCGACGGGATGCGGTGCGCTCAGCTCCACGCGCCGGCCGTCGTCCAGCACCGCCGTCAGCCGGGTGGCGCGCTCGTGCGGCAGGCGTGCGGTCAGCTCCGGGTCCTCGGCGACGGTCACCTTGCGGGCCAGCGCGAAGAGTTCGGGCCGGTCGGCTTCGGTGGCGTCCGCCGTGTCCGGGGTCACCGCGCCGTCGAGCAGCGCCGCGGCGACTGCGTACGGGACGGAGAACATTGCCCCGAGGCTGCTGTCCCACGTCGTACGGTTCAGCGGTGCGGCGAGCGCGTGCGTGTCGACGTGCATCTCAACGACGGATGCGCCCAGTTGGGTGCCACTGCGTCCACCGAGGTGCCGGTCGCGCAGCTGGAGGGCCAGGTCGGCGGCCGGGTGTGTGTACGAGCACGACGCGTGCCGCTTGAAGTAGTTGTGCTGGATCTGCCAGTCGTCGCCGAGCCGGTCGGTGAGCGCGGCGGCGTCGAAGGTGCCGAGCAGTGTGCCGAGCGAGAGGGCGGCGGTGCCGGTGTTGCGGACCACGCCTGCCGCGGCGAGCCGGGCGGCGGCGAGGCCGGACACGGCCGCGGCGCCCATCCAGGCGTCCCGTACGCGGTGGCCGTCGAGCGCGGAGTCGAAGTGGCCGGCGACGGGCAGCCCTGAAGCCGTGTCGATGGCCGCGGCGATCCCTTCCGCGGGCAGGCCGAGCAGGAGTGCGCAGCCCGCCGCGGCGCCGGTCACGCCCCAGTTCCCGTGCGGGTGGACACCGGGGTGCAGGCCCGTGGCACGGCCGTGGCGCGCGGCGACCTCGTACCCCACGAGCAGGGCGCGGGAGGTCAGCTCGCCCGTGGAGCCGAGCGCGGCGGCCAGGGTGAGGATCGCGGGGAAGGTGTGTCCGGCCGGGTGGCCACGGGCGTACTTGCCGCCCTCGTCGAGCTCGCTGCACACCAGAGCCGTCGCGTTCAAGTACGCGGCGGTGTCCACCTGCGTAAGGACCGCGGCGCCGAACACCGGTGCGTCGCCCGCGGGTTGGGGCCAGGCGGCGCGGATGCGGCGCTGCCCCTCGGTCCGGGCTCCGGCGAGCGTCACCGCGAAGGTGTCGAGCAGGACGAGGGAGAGCCGCTCACGCACGTCGGCGGGCACGTCGGTCCAGGAGAGCCGTGCGGCCCAGAGTGCGAGGTCCCCGGTGCGCTCCCGCGCCTCGGTCTTGGGGTCGGGCGCCGCCGTCAGGGGTGCTTCGGATGGTCGGGCAGTCACCTGCCCACCCCCTTCCATGTTGTTCCGTTGAGCGGAACACGTTGGCCATTCGATACTTGCAGCACCCACGAATCGACGTCAATACCTTCCTGAAGAATCCAGGTAACGTCGCTACTTCCTGGCCAGCACCTCTTGACCGGGCCTGGAGACGGTGTTTCTCTGGTGTTCCATTCAGCGGTACGGAAAGAGATCGAGACTTCGGGAGCCCCCGGACATCGACCTCAGGGAACAGGCAAGAATGAGCCCATGACGACCCAACCCGGAACCGAGACCGCAGGCCGAGTCATCGACGTCCTCCTGCTGTTCACCGACGGCCCCGACGACATCGGGGTGTCATCGATCGCCCGCGAGCTCGGCCTGAGCAAGGCGGTCGTGCACCGCATCCTTCAGACCCTGGTGGCACGCGGGATGGTGGTGCTCGACCAGCAGACCCGGCTCTACCGCCTCGGTCCGACCGCGGCGGCGCTCGGCGCCAGGGCGCTGCGCGAGTTCGACCTGCGGGCCGTCGCCGCGGAAACCCTGCGGCGACTGCACGAGCAGACGCGGGAGACCGTGACCCTCACGGCGCTGGTGCCCGGCGGGCGCGCCTACATCGACCAGATCGTCAGCACCCACGAGGTGAAGATGACCGTGGAACTCGGCCGCAGGTTCCCGCTGCATGCGGGCAGTTCCGGCAAGTGTCTCCTCGCCTTCCTGCCCCAGGAGCGGCAGGAAGAGATCCTCACCGCGGAACTCTCGGCGCTCACCGACCGGACCATCACCGATGAGAACGCCCTCCGCACCGAACTGGCCGCGATCCGAGAGCTCGGCTACGCGAGTTCGCAGGGCGAACGCCAGGCCGACGCCGGCTCGGTGGCCGCGCCCGTCTTCGGCTTCGACGGCGACGTCCGCGGCTCGGTGTCCGTGTGCGGCCCGCGCTCCCGCTTCACCCCACAGTTCGTCCGCGCCTGCGCACCCCGCGTGGTCGAGGCGGCACGTGACCTCTCCACGCGCCTCGGCTGGAAGGCGGCCTCCTCCCCCACGTGACGACGGAAGGAACTCCATGACCGACACCACCCCCGCACCCCGGGCAGACAGCACTGCGGCCCTCGACGGCATCAAGGTGCTGGACATCGCGACACTGTTCGCGGGCCCCCTCGCCGCCACCCTGCTCGCCGATTTCGGCGCCGATGTCACCAAGGTCGAACATCCCAAGGGCGACCCGGTGCGCCACCACGGCGCGAACAAGGACGGTGTGGGCCTGTGGTGGAAGATGCTTTCGCGCAACAAGAAAGCGATCACCCTCTACCTCGGCAGCCCCGAGGGCCAGGACATCTTCCGCCGCATGGTCGCGGACGCGGACGTCGTCATCGAGAACTTCCGCCCGGGCACGCTGGAGCGCTGGGGCCTCGGCTATGAGGCGCTGGCCGAGATCAACCCGCGTCTGGTCCTGGCCCGCGTCACCGGATTCGGGCAGCGCGGCCCTTACTCCAAGCGCCCCGGCTTCGGCACGCTCGCGGAGGCGATGAGCGGTTTCGCCGCCATCACGGGACAGCCCGACGGGCCCCCGACCCTGCCGCCGTTCGGCCTGGCCGACGGCGTCTCCGCGCTCACCGCCGCCTTCGGCATCATGACCGCGCTGCACGCCAGGGACCGCACGGGCCGCGGTCAAGTGCTCGACCTGGCGATCATCGAGCCGATGGTCACGCTGCTCGGGCCGCAGGCCATCACCTACGACCAGCTCGGCGAGCTCCAGCCACGCACCGGCAACCGGTCGGCGAACAACGCGCCGCGCAACACCTATCGCACCAAGGACGGTTCGTGGGTCGCGGTCTCCACCAGCGCCCAGTCCATCGCGGAACGGGTCATGCGGCTGGTGGGGCGCCCCGAGTTCATCGACGAGCCGTGGTTCGCCTCGGGCGCCGAGCGCGCCCGGCACACGGACGAGCTCGACTCGGCGGTCGGCTCCTGGATCGCGGACCGCACCCGCTCAGAGGTCATCGCCGCGTTCGAAGAGGCGCAGGCCGCCATCGCGCCGATCTACGACATGAGTGACATCTTCGAGGATCCGCAGTTCCAGGCCCTGGAGACGATCACCGAGGTGGAGGACGAGGAGCTCGGCCGTATCCGGTTCCAGAACGTGCCCTTCCGGCTCGGCGACACCCCGGGCGCCGTCCGCTGGTCCGGCCGGCGCAAGGGCCGGGACACCGCTGAGGTGCTCGGCGCGTACGGTGTCAGCGCGGCCGAGATCGCCTCCCTCGCCGACCGGGGCGTCGTATGAGCGCCCCGGCGCACCCCACCGGCGTGCGGTCCTGGCTCTACGTCCCCGCAACCCGCCCCGACCTCCTCGACAAGGCGATGCGCGGCGAGGCGGACGCGGTCGTCCTCGACCTGGAGGACGCGGTGCCGCCCGACCGCAAGGACGAGGCACGCGCCGCCGCCGTACAGGCCGTGGGCGAGACCTGGCCCAAGCCGTTGTGGCTGCGCATCAACCAGGTCACACTCCCGTACGGGCAGGCCGACTTGGCGGTACTCGCGGGCGCGCCCGTGCAGGGTCTGCGCCTGGCCAAGTGCGAGAGCGCCGAGGAGATCGAGACCGTACTGCGGCACGTGGACGCACCCCTGCACCTGCTGTTCGAGACGGCGCTCGGCGTGGAGCACGCCTTCGAACTCGCCCTGGCAGCACCGCAGGTAGCGTTCCTCTCGCTCGGCGAGGCCGACCTCGGCGCCGACCTGAGGGTGCGCGGTGACGCGGCACTTGACTGGGCGCGCGCCCGCATCGTCAACGCGGCGCGCGCGGCGGGCCTGACCGGTCCGGTGCAGAGCGTGTGGACCGACGTGACGGACGTCGCTGGTCTCGCGGCCAGTACTCAACGCGCCCTCGACCAGGGCTTCTTCGGCCGTTCCGTCGTCCACCCGAAGCAGGTCCCGGTGGTCAACGCGGTCTTCACGCCCCGGCCCGAAGAGGTCGACGACGCCCGTCGGCTGGTCGATTCGCTGCGGCAGGCCCAAGAGAGCGGCAGCGCCGCCTGGCTCGACGACCGCGGCCGGCTGATCGACCCGGCGGTCGTGGCCCGCGCCCGCTGGGTGCTGGACCGCGCGAGCTGACACCGCATCCGCACACCTTCCGGCGGCGCACACACGCCGCTGCTCCCCGCTCCCCTCTCCAGGTTAGGCAGGTCATGACCTCTTCCCAGCTCACCCCACCGCACCAGGCGTCCGGCAACGCCCTGCTCAACGCACTGCCCGCCGACCCGCACATCGTGGAACTGGGCCAGCCCCTCTTCACCGGCATGCCGTGCTCGCCCAACCACCCTGGTTTCCGCATGACCTTGGCCCGCCGACACGGCGACATGGTCCGCCCCGACGGCGGTTCCGCCTCCAACGAGGTCATCGTCACCGGAGGCCATGTCGGCACCCACATCGACGCGTTGTCCCACGTCAGCCACAACGGCAAGCTGCACGGAGGGGTCGACGCCGCCGAGGCGCAGACCGGCGGCTCCTTCTCGCAGCACGGCGCGGAACAGACGCCCGCCATGGTCACCCGCGGTGTCCTCCTCGACGTCGCCGCGGCGCACGGGGTCGGCACCCTGCCGGGCGGATACGGTGTCACCGCCGCCGACCTGGAGCGCGCCGCGGAACTCGGCGGCGCCGAGCCCCGCCAGGGCGATGTCGCCGTGGTCCGCACCGGCTGGGCGCGGCACTTCGACGATCCGGCCGCCTACCTCGGCAAGGAGTCCGGCGTGCCCGGGATCACCGAGGACGCGGGGGCCTGGCTCGCGGAACGCGGCGTGAAGGCCGTCGGCTGCGACACCACCGCCTGCGAGCAGATAGCGCCGGGCGCGGGCCACAGCGTCCTGCCCGTGCACCGGCTGCTGCTGGTGGAGAACGGCGTCTACATCATGGAACACCTCGCGCTCGAAGACCTCGCCGCGACCGGACAGCACACCTTCCTGTTCGTCGTCGCCCCCTTGCGGATCGTCGGCGGCACCGGCTCCCCCATCCGCCCGATCGCGGTGGTGTCCTGATGACGGACGACTCCACGACACCGGCCACAGCCACTCCCGCGCAGCAGCTCGCGGCATTCGCCGTCGCCGTACGGGACGGTGAACTCGACGCCGGGCTGCGGGAGAAGACCACGGGGCACCTGCTCGACCTGCTCGGCAACAGCATCGCCGCGCTGTCCGAGCGGCCCGGCGCCGCGGTGCGCGAACTCGCCGAGGAGTGGGGCGGCGTCCCCGCCGCCACCGTCATCGGCTCCTCGACCCGCTTGCCCGCACCGTCGGCTGCGCTGGTCAACGGCACGCTCGCGCACAGTCTGGACTTCGACGACACCCATCTGCCGTCCGTGCTGCACCCGTCGGCATCGGTGATACCCGCCGCCCTCGCCACCGCGGAGGCGACCGGCGCCAGTGGGGCGCGGCTCCTCGACGCCGCCGCCGTAGGCATCGAGGTCACCTGCCGGCTCGGCATGGCCCAGTACGACGAGAAGCTCGGCAACTCCGTCTTCTTCGACCGGGGTCTGCACGCCACCGCGATCTGCGGGGCGATCGGCTCCGCCGTGGCCGCCGCGATGCTGCGCGGCCTGGACGCCGACGGTATCTGCTCGGCGATCGGCATCGCGGCGAGCATGGGTTCCGGGATCATCGAGGCCAACCGCACGGGTGGCACCGTCAAGCGGGTGCACTGCGGCTGGGCCGCGCACGCGGGGGTGGTCGCGGCCGACATGGCACGGCTCGGTCTGACCGGTCCACCTACCGTCCTCGAAGGCCGTTTCGGCTTCTTCCAGGCCTTCTGCGGTGAACGCTTCGACGAGGCCGCCGTGGTGGCGGAGGTCACCGAAGGGCTTGGCGAGCGCTGGGAGTTGGCCCGGCTCTTCATCAAGCCGTACCCGTGCAACCACTTCACCCACGCGGGGGTGGACGCCGCGATGCGGCTGCGCCGTCGCGGCGTCGAGCCAAGACACATCACCCGTCTGACGCTCGGTGTACCCGCGCCCGTCCTGCGTACCATCGCGGAACCCGCGGCCGAGAAGGCACACCCGCGCTCCGGCTACCACGCGGCGTTCAGCGGTCCGTACACGGTGGCCGCCGGACTGCTCGCCGAGCCCGACGCTCCAGGGCACGGACTCGGCGTGTTCCACGAGGACTTCACGGATGAGGCGGCGGCCGACCCCGCACGTCTCGGCCTCGCCGCCCGCGTCATCTGCGTGGCGGACGAGGAGTGCACGACCGTCTTCCCGCACCAGTTCCCGGCCGCCCTCACTGCCGAACTCGACGACGGATCCACCGTGACCGAACGTGTCATGGTCAACCGGGGCAGCCCCCAGGACCCCCTCGACCCCCGTGAACTCACCGCGAAGTTCCTCGCCAACGCCCTCGGCGCCGGCGACGGACCCGCCGTGCGGGCACTGGCCGAGGAGGTGTGGAACATCGCCGCGGCCGCGGACACGACGGGCCTGACCCGTGCGCTGTCCGCGGTGGTGGCCGGCACATGAGGCAACGCAGACTCCCCATCACTCCACCGAGGTGAACCCATGAGTTCCTCGCGTACCAACGTGCGGTGGCTGACGCTCGCACTGATCGTCGCCCTCATCGTGATCAACTACATCGACCGGAGCGCCATCAGCTACGCGGTCGAACCGCTCACCGAGGCCTTCGGTATCAGCAAGTCCCAGTACGGGCTGATCAGCAGCGCCTTCTCCATCGGCTACATGGTGTTCGCCTTCATGGCGGGGCCACTCGTCGACCGCTACGGCGCCCGGCGCATCCTGCTCGTGGGCGTGGCCATCTGGTCGCTGGTCACCGCGGTGACCCCCATCGCCGGATCCTTCATCGGCCTGTTCGTCACGCGCATCATCCTGGGTGCGGGTGAGGGGCCCGGCTTCCCCGCGGCGAGCCGTACGGTCAGCCGCTGGCTTCCGCAGAAGGAACGCGGGATCGCGCTCGCGATGGTCGGCGGTGTGGCCGTGTCCGGCTCGCTGCTGATCGGCGGGCCGCTGGTGTCTCAGCTGATCGCCGTCCTGACCTGGAAGGGCATGTTCTGGGTGCTCGCCGGTCTCGGCGTGCTCTGGTTCGCCATCGCCTACGCGCTGTTGAAGAACACACCCGAGGAACACAGTGGTGTGTCGGAGTCGGAGCGCGCGCACATCGCCGCGGGCCAGCTCGACGAGGAACGCACCTCCACGGGGCGGGTCCAGTGGCGCCCGATCCTGACCAACCGGAACCTGTGGATCATCGCGGTGGGCTACTTCGCGTGGGGCTTCATGTTCTGGGGCTTCATGTACTGGCTGCCCGACTACCTGTCCTCGGAGTTCCAGCTCAGCATCACCGAGGTCGGCCTTTTCACCGTGGCTCCCTGGGCCGCGGGCATCGTCGGCGCACTCATCGGCGGGGTGATCACGGACCGCGTCTTCGCACGCACCGGCAGCGAGCGCAGCCGCCTCACCATCATGGGAACCGCGCTGCTGCTCTCCGGCGCCGCCCTGATCCCGATCTTCACGGCGCCGTCCCTGACCGTCGCCGTCACCTTCATCTCGATCGGGGTCGGGCTCGGCTTCGTCACCGGCGGCATCTGGTGGGTCGCCGCGATCGACGCGGCGCCGTCCCAGCCCGGCGTCGCGGCCGGTTTCGCCGACGCGGCGTTCGCGCTGTCCGGCATCGTCGCGCCTTCCGTGATGGGCTTCATCGTCAGCGTGACCGGCAGCTTCTCCAGCGGTTTCGTGGTGATGACGGTCCTGGCCGTGATCGGCGCGGGAGCGATGCTCGTCCTGCCGAAGCGGGGCGCAGGTCAGCGCCAACCCGTCGACGCCCAGGCCGACTTGGTCCCAGAGTCCCGGTGACCGCACCGTGCCGCTTCGGCAGCCGCCGAGTCACGGGCCGGGGACGTCGTGCGCTCAGAGCGCTCGGCCGGCGCCGGCGCCTGCCTCGGTCAGGATCGCGCTCGCGACGACGTCGAAGAGGTGGTCGGCGCGCGGCGCGAGTGAGGCCTGGTCACCGACCCAGGCGAGCGCCGCCACCAGAGCGAACAGATCGGTCTTCGGCCTCCTGCGCTTTCCCGGCTTCAACGGCTCCGCGTACGCCGAGTACGTCGCCGTCCCCGTGTCGGACCTGGCACGCAAACCGGCCGGCATCGACCACGTACACGCCGCCGGGGCACCGATGGCCGGACTCACCGCGTGGCAATTCCTCATCGACGTCGGGCACGACCGTCCGTCCCCCTTCCAGGAGACGCGGCACCACCCGACGGCACTCGGCACCGACACGACGGTGCTCATCAACGGCGCCGCGGGCGGCGTGGGGCACTTCGCGGTGCAGCTGGCGAAGTGGAAGGGCGCGCAGGTCATCGCGGTGGCATCCGGCGAGCACGAGACCTTCCTGGCGGACCTCGGCGCCGACCGGTTCATCGACTACACCAAGAGCCGTCCCGAGGAGCTGGTGCACGACGTGGACCTCGTCCTGGACACCGTCGGCGGCCCCCACAGCAGCCGCTTCCTGCGCACGCTCAAACGCGCCGGCGACCAATTCCCCGTATTCCCGGGAGACTTCGACGAAGCGGAAATCGCGAAGCGGGACGTCACGGTCTCCAGTACCCAGGTCCGCTCCAACGGCACTCAACTCGCCGAACTGGGACGCCTGCTCGACGCGGGCACGGTCCGCGTTGCGATCGACAGCACCTTCACACTCGCGGATGCCCGAGCCGCCCACGAACGCGCCGCGCGGGGGCACATCCGCGGCAAGATCGTGCTCACGGCTGCGTAGGGCCTGTCGTATGGGTCGGCGCCTGGGAAAGTGACGCTTCACGGTCGTGCGGATGTGGCTGGTGGCTGGTGGCTGGTGGCGATCAGGGGGCCCGGTGTCGGCCGGCCGATGGTGTGAGGCTGGTGCGGTCGAACGGGCCACCGTGCGCGGCGGCGTACGCGATGGCGTCGTTGACGGCATCGAGGCCGAACGACCGGACCCGTTCGGGGGCGAGATCCAGAGTGCCCGAGGCGAGGAGCCGGATGATGCCGACATTGGCTGCGCGCGGGTACATCCACTGCCCGCGCACGGTGACCGAGTTGCGCATGATCCACGGGTACGGGAGTGCGAGGTCGGCGCCACCGAGCATGCCGACGCCGCCCATGAGGACGACCCGGCCGTACTCGCGCACGGTCATGGCCGCCGCGCGCGAGGCCGAGCTGGGTGCGCTCGGCGGGAGCAGGTCGATCACCATGTCGATCGGACCGCCGGCCGCCGCGGACATCGCCTCGCGGTCGCCGACCTCGTCCCCGGTCAGCGGGACCGGGCGCAGCCGCGGACCGAAGCGGTCGGCGAGGAGGTCGAGCGCGGCCTTGTTGCGGCCGGGGGCGACCACGCGGCCCGCTCCCATCGCGAGCGCGACCGCGACGGCGCTGCTGCCGAGGTTTCCGGTGGCCCCGCTGACGAGCAGCGTCTCGCCGGCCGCGAGCCCACCTGCCAGCAGCCCGCCGTAGGAGATGGTGTGCACGGTGAGCGCGGCCCAGCGGGCCGGATCCTCCCCGGCCCAGGTTGGCAGTGGGTAGACGTTCTCCGTCGGCACCCGCATGAGTTCGGCGAACGCGCCGTCGTGCAGGTACTCGGCGAGCCGCGCGCCGCCCTCGCCGCGCGAACTCCAGCCCTGGAGCGTGATGTCGGGCGTCAGGGCGTCGTCTCGCGCACGCACCGTCGGGTCGCACCACACCAGGTCGCCGAGGCGCAGCCGGGTGGCGTCGGGGCCGACGTGGACGATCCGCCCCACGCCGCCGACACCGGGCACGACAGGAGGGACGAGGGGGTACTGCCGCTTGCCGCTGAAGACTTCGGCCGCGTAGGGCGCCACGGCGGCGGCGAGGACCTCGACCACCACCTCACCGCTACCGGCCTCGGGGGCCGGTGCCTCCCGCACCGCGAGTGGGGCGCCGAAGCGCGTCAGAACTGCTGCGCGCATGTGTTGACCTCCATGTTCGCCCGTCCTCTTCCGTCCATCGTCTCTAGTCCGTCCTCTTCCGTCCGTCCTCTTGGGATCGACACTAGGAGCCGGACGGGCATGCGGGAAGCGAAGATCACGCACATCTGGTATGCGTATGACGCATGGACATCTCCAGCACGGGACTGCGGGTCCTGCGGCAGATCGCCGAGTCGGGCAGCTTCACCTCGGCAGCTGCCCGTCTCGGCTACACGCAGTCGGCCGTCTCACGCCAGGCCGCCGCCCTCGAACACAGCGCCGGTACCACCCTGTTCGAACGCCGCGCGGACGGCGTACGGCTCACTCCCGCCGGCTTGACCCTCCTGCGGCACGCCCACACGATCCTCGCCTCGCTCACAGCGGCCGAACGTGAACTCACCGGCACCGTCCCGCGGACCGAACTGGTGCGGCTCGGGGCCGTCCCGAGCGCGGGCTCGACGATCCTGCCCGCCGCACTCGCCCACCTCGCGAAGGCCGACCCGCAGATCACGGTCACCACCCGCGAGGGCACCACGCCCGCCCTCATCCGGGCGCTGCGCGCAGGCTCGCTCGACCTCGCCGTACTGACGTCCCGAGCACCCCACCGTCCCTTCGACGGTGACTCGCCGCGCCTCCACGTCGAGACCGTCGCGGACACCGAACTGGTCGTCGCGGCGCCCTCGACCGGAGACCTCGCCGGACGCACCACCGTGCACGTCGACGAACTGGTCGACGCCGCGTGGATCGCCACCCCGTCGTCGAGCTCCGAGCCTCTGCTCGGCGTCTGGCCCGGCCTGCCCGGACGGCCGCGCGTCGTCCACTCCGCGCGCGACTGGCTGACGAAGCTCCAACTCGTCGCCGGCGGCTTCGGCGTGACCACACTGCCGTCCCGCCTCTCACCGGTACTGCCGCCCGGGGTGAGCCTGCTGCGCGTCGAGGGCGCGCCCCCGGAGATCCGCCGGGTACTCGTGGCACGCCTCCCTGGCCGTCCCGGCCCGGCGCCCAGGGCCGTCATCCAAGCCATCGCTGCGGGTGCGTGAGCCGCCGTGAGGGCCGGCACGACCGGGCTTCTGCCGAGGCCGGTGGGCTTGTTGCCCATGGACAACGCAGAGGATGGCTTCGGGCCCGGAGCCTCAACGGTTGGCCAGAGTGCGGCCGAGGAGAGGGAGCAGGTGCTCCCAGTGGAGCTGCAGTGCGGCGGCGTTGAAAGCGTCGGTGTCGGCCATGGTGAAACCGTGGACGGTGTCGGGGTAGATCTCAGAGGTGTAGTCGACACCCGCGGCGTCCAAGGCCTGGTTGAGTTCGCCGAGGGCCTCGGGCGTCAGGTCGGTTTCGGCGTGGCCGAAGTGGACCTGGGCGGTGAGTCGGCGCAGGCTGTCGGGTCCGGCAACGCCCACGGGGGCATGAAATCCGGCGACGGCGGCCACTTGGCGAGGGTAAGCCGCGGCGGTGTGCACCGCCAGGAGGCCGCCGATGCAGTAGCCGGTCACCGCGACGGGTCCGGCGTCGACCTCGGGCCGGGTGGTGAGGAATCTGAGGTAGGCGTCGGCGTCGCGGAGGGCCCGATCGATGGTGTGCGCCTCAATCAGGGGCATCAGCCGACCCATCACCGAGGTCCTGGCCTCTTCTCCGATGTACTCGGGGAGTTCGACCACAGGTGCCGGGCCGTGCCGGTAGAAGAAGTTGGGGACGAGCACGTAGTACCCGTGGCCGGCCAGTTCGCGGGCCAACTCCCGCAGCACAGGCCGGATGCCGAAGCCGTCCGCGTACATCAGCACCCCTGGGTGCCGCTCGCCGTCGTCGGGGAAGGCGGCGAGGGCATCGGCCTGGCCGTCCTCGGTGGGAATCTGCAACATCTTGGTGGGCATGAACGCTCCTGTCGTGGTTGATGTGTCCTGTGATCAACACGACGAGGGCGGAGCCCGCGCGGCAGCGCGAATACCTCGATCGAACAGCGGGCCCGCAATGGCCCGTACGGCGCTCAGAACAGCACCGGGTCACCGATCCGTGTGTGGCGCAATGCCCTCCCGGTAGTCATCCCCACAACCTAGTCCACCGGACAAGGCCGACACCAGCGCTGGAGGCCGAACTCGGGCTCAGGCGTGGTCAGATGCGTGCCTCCGTGCGTCCGATTCGGGTCCGCTCACGACGCACCCGCCCTACGAGGTCGGCCGCAGCCTGCGACCAGGCGCCGTGGTCGAAGGTGAACCCGGCGTCCTCCAGCCGCCCGGGCACCACCCGCCGACTCTTCAGCAGGAGTTCGGTGTCCGAACGGAGAGCGAAGGCTCCGACCCCGGCCATCCACCGCGTCGCAGGCAGCCCGACCGGCATGCCCCACGCAGCCCGCAACGCACGCATGAACTCCCGCTGCGGCAGCGGGCCGGGGGCTGCGAGATTGACCGCCCCGCTGATGTCGTCACACCCGATCAGGAACTCCACCGCGCGCACGAAGTCACGGTCATGGATCCAGGACACGTACTGCGCGCCACCCGCGACCGGCCCACCGAGACCCAACCTCGTCAGCCACAGCAGGTAGTCGAAGACACCACCGCGGTCGGGGCTCATCACCATCGCCGACCGCAGGGCCACCCTGCGCGTCTGCGGGGTCGCGGCCCGCTCCTGCTCCCGCTCCCAGTTCTTCGCGATCTCGACGCTGTACGCCCAGTAGCCCGGCACGCCGGGCTCGGCTCCGCCGATCACGCCGGTCGCCTCGTCGTTCGGCGCGTCGAACCGGTGGGCGTAGACAGTGGCGGTGCTCATCTGGAGCCAGACGCGGGGCGGCGTGCGGGCGGCGGCAATCGCCTGGCCCACGACGCGCGCGGAGTCGACACGCGAGTCCATCATGGCGCGCAGATTCTCGTCGGTGTAGCGGCAACTGACGCTGCGGCCCGCAAGGTTGACCACAACGTCACTGCCGTCGACCGCCTCAGCCCAGGGGCCGAGCGTCCGGCCATCCCACTGGACCTCGCCGTCCCGCACAGGGTGCCTCGTCAGAACGACAACCTCATGGCCCGCACCGGTCAACGCCCGCCGCAGCACACCGCCGACCTGACCGGTCCCTCCAGGAAGCACAATCTTCACCGGTCTCTCCCCTGACGTCTGGCGTCGCACGGCACAGCCAGCGTACGACCCGCCCAGATTCGGAGCGGAGGGGGCCTGTTACCTGGCGACGCAGATCGGGCGAGCAGGTGACGGCGGTGCCACGGCACACCGCGGCGGTGCCCGAGGGCGTCCGCCACGTGAAGGCCCGCAGTCGCGGCGGCCTACCTACCGGAGGGCCAACACAGCGGCCACGCCTACGAGTTGACGGGCCCGGAAGTGATCACTCCACGCGGGCAAACGGAAGCCATCGCCGCTGCACTCGGCTCGCCCGTCAGGTTCCAGGAACTCACCCGCAACGAGGCCCAGGCCGCCACGACCCGGAGCATGCCGGCGTAACTCGCCGATGACACGCTGGACACCCTCGGCTCCCCGAACCCGGCCGAGTTGCGCGTCAGCCCGGACGTCCAGCAGGCCTGGGCCGTCCCCCGCGCCCCCTTTCCGACTTGGTGGCCCGCAATGTCGCCGCATTCCACTGAGACGAACCGGCACCGCTTCAGGAAGACGCCGCCCGGCCCCCGGCCACTCCCGGTGGATCGATGCCGAGGTGGCCCGAGATCGACTACCCGCACAGCGAGGAACGCCGGGCCTGGAGCTGACCCCCGTCAGGTCTGCGTCAGACGCAGCTCACAGCCGCTCTCACGGATTCCGGTGACCGCGCCCTCCGCCAGGGCGTTGTCGGTGATCACCGTGTCGAATGCGGTGAGCGGAGCCACCCGGTACTTGCCGAACGTGCCGAACTTCGACGATCCCGCGACCAGGACCGAGCCGGCCGCGGATTCCATGGCGGCCTGCTTGACGTCGACCTTGGGTTCCGACGGTGTGGTGACGCCCCGCAGCAGGTCCCAGGAGCTGCTGCTGATGAAGGCGAGGTCGAGGGCGAGTTGACGCAGTGTCGCGGCACCGAGGCGGCCGACGCTCGAGCGGTTCGCCGTGTCGATACGGCCGCCGGTATGGATGATGTCGAGGTGGGGCGAGGCCATGAGCTGTTCGGCCGTGTCGAAATCGTTCGTCACCACCGTCAGTTCGCTCAGGCGTGCCAGTTCCGGGACCATGGCGATGAGGGTGGTGCCCGCGTCGAGGTAGACGGTCATCCCTTCGGTGACGAGGCGCGCGGCCTCGCTCGCCATGGCCGCCTTGGCGGGCTGTTCGACGCGGGCCTTGTCCTGGAAGCTGGGTTCCGTGCTGAGGTGACTGGCGATCCTGACGCCGCCCGGCACCGAGAAGACCAGCCCTTGGCGCTCGAGTTCCGCGATGTCCCGCCGCACCGTCATGTGGGAGACGTTGAACAGCTGCGTGATCTGCTGGACGCTGAGTACGCCCTCCTTGCGCAGGTGGCGCAGCAGTTGCTCGCGCCGCTGGTCCGGGATGAGCGGCAGGTGCTGCTGAGCGGTCATCGTCACCCTCCTTCACAATTCGTACGCGACGTTAGCCGATGTTCGCCCGTGCTCCGGCGCCGACTCAGCTTCCGACGAATGTGCTGAGCAGCAGGACACCACCGAGGCTGAGCAGGGACTGCAGCGACAGCATCAGGGTCCAGGTCCGGAAGGTCTGGGACACGGACAGCTGGAAGTACTCCTTGAAGAGCCAGAATCCGGAGTCGTTGACATGGGAGAGCATCACGGCGCCGGACGCAGAGGCGAGCACCATCAGTTCCGGTGAGACACCGGGGTAGGCGGCGAGCAGTGGGGCGACGATGCCGGTGGCGGCGGCGGTGGCGACGGTGGCGGAGCCGAGGCAGATGCGCAGGAGCGCGGCGACGAGCCAGGCCAGCAGCAGCGGCGGGACCGACCAATCGACGGCGTAGTCCGAGATGATCTTGTCGATGCCGGTGGCGGTGAGCATGGCCTTCAGGCCGCCTCCGGCGCCCAGGATCAGCACGATCGCGCCTACGGGACCGAGCCCCTTGCCTGCCATCTTCTGCAGCTGCGTCAGGCCGAACCCGGACCGCAGACCGAGAGCGAAGAACGCGAACACGACAGCGGCGAGGAGCGAGAGCACTGAGGAGTTGCAGGCCTCGAAGAAGGCGTACGGGAGGGTGCCTTTGGCCGTGTTGGACGTGCCCAGGGTGCCGATCAGCATGAGCCCGGGCGGCAGCAGCACCGTGATCATGGCCAGGGCGAAGGAGACGGGGCGGCGCTGGTTGTCAGGGGTGGGGTCGGGCTGGGGAACCGGCCCCTTGTCGAGGTCGGGGGCGGGTCCGAACCAGCGGGAGGCGACCTTGGTCAGCAGGGGCCCGGTGATGACGGCCAGGGGGATGCCGATGATGAGGCCGTACAGGATGGTCAGGCCGGTGTTCGCGTCGTACGCGGAGACGGCGAGGGTCGGCGACGGGTGCGGCGGCAGCAGACCGTGCGAGACGTACAGGCCGGCGGCCATGGGCAGGCCGACGTACAGCAGGTGGGTGCCGGTGCGCTTGGCGACGGCGTAGACCAGCGGGACGAGCATGACGAAGCTGACGTCGAACAGGTGCGGCATGCCGATGAGCAGGGCCGCCGCGGTGATCGCGGCGGGGATCCACTTCACGGGGCGTGTGCCGATGAAGACGGTGGCGATGCGGTCGGCGCCGCCGGAGCCGAGCAGGATGCCGCCGAGCAGGGTGCCCAGGCCGATGGTGGGTCCGCTGCTGGCCAGGGCGTCACCGAAGCCGTCCTGGAAGTGCTCGACGGTGGCGCCCGGCCCGATGCCCGCGGCGAGGCCGAGGCCCAGGGCGGAGAGCGTGAGGGCGAGGAACGGGTGCAGTTTGAACTTGGTGATGAGCACGACGAGCACGGCGACGGCCGCGGCGCCGAGCAGCAGATGCTGGACGTCGGTGCTCACGCCTGCACCGCCGATGCGGCGGGGCGGGCGGCGCGGCCGGCCGTCCAGGCCCGGGTGAGGTTCTCGTCGGCATCGGCGAGGTCGCCGAGGCGCAGGAGTTCGCCCGCGGCGACGGGCCGGGCCAGCGTGGTGTGGGCGGCGAGGTAGAGCGGGGCGATGTCGCCGGGGGTGTCCTCGTCGCGCAGCAGCACGGCCTGGACGCCGGTGACGTCGTGGTGGTGGCCGCCCATGTCGAGGACGGTGCCCGCGGACAGGTCCTGGCGGGCGCGGCCGGCCAGGACGGCGTGGCCGCGCGGGTCGGTGCCGCCGGAGGGGCGGTGGTGCAGGACCGCCGAGAGCAGCGAGAGCGGCGTCTCGACACCCATCAGGTGGTAGGGCAGGTAGACGGCCGCGTATCCGCCGTCGCGGCTGACGACGTGTCCCTTGCCGCGCAGCGTCTCCCAGGTCTCCTGGTCGCCGGTGCGTACGACGACGAAGACGCCGCCCGCGAAGGATGCCTCTCCGGGCAGGCGCAGGGCGCTGAACACGTCGACGGCGCCGGCCCGTTGGAGGACTCCGCCCTCTTCGCGCAGCCGGTAGATGTCGGCCAGTTCGGCGATGCGGGCGACGGGGTAGTGCAGCCGCTCGGTGTCGGGCTTGAAGCCGGTGTTGGTGGCGACGACGGCCATCTCGCAGTAGTCGGCGGTGGCACCCTGGGGCAGCGTGGCCACGGCGGCGGCGCGGGCCTCCAGCGTCGCCGCGACGTCGTCGCCGAGGGTGAGCAGGCCGGCGAGTTCGGGGGCGGGGACGGTGGTGTCGAGCTGGGTCACCGTGCCGCGCTCCGGGTCGAGGACGAGGTCGTACTCGCTCGACTTGCCGATGGCCACGATGTCGAGGCCCAGGAACTGCGCCCACGTGACCAGGCCGATGAGGTTGGCGGGCTGGTCGCCGTCCGCGGTGGTGTAGACGAGCCCCTCTTGCGCCGCGAGTTCGGCGAGGTGGAGTCCGGCGACGGAGTCGACCTCCTTGCTGACCATGGCCACATGGCGGCCGCTGCGCAGGGCGTCCTCGGCCATGGCGTGTCCATGGACGGGGCTGCCGGTCGCCTCCACGAGGATGTCCCAGTCGGCCGCGCCGAGGAGGGCGCCGTCGGCGACCAGGGCGATGTGCCCTTCGGCGCGGGCCCGGGTGACGGCGTCCGCGTCCTCGCAGTCGGTGAGGCGGGCGGTGTCGTAGCCGAGGTCACCGAGCATGGCGCGCAGGCGCGGGAGGTCGCGGTCGCACAGGACGGACGGCTGCAGGGCGTCGATCCGGCGGGTCTGCGCGAGGAGGGTGCGAGCGAATCCGCCGCCGGCGCCCGAGAGTGCGTAGTGCACGCTCCGGCCCTTGGCGGCGGCGAACAGGTGATGGAGATTCATGGCCCTCCTCAATGAGTGCTCATAGGCAGGCGTGACCCCGGCGCAGCGGCTCGCGGGTCGTCCGACGGTGGCTTGAACTACTCCCACCGGTTAACAACATGTATCAGGCATTCTCACTGGAGTAAAGGTTGTTAACATAACTTCACATGCACGGGGCTCGGATTCACAGCCGACGCCACACCCACGCACCTTGGAGGTCCGATGCCACTGCTCGGGGCCATTGCCGACGACTTCACCGGCGCCACCGATCTCGCCACCATGCTCGTCGCCCGAGGATTCCGGACGGTGGTCGCGGTCGGCTCCGCCGGCCTGACCGGCGACGGACCCGCCGCAGCCGAGGTACAGCGGGCCGATGCCGTGGTGGTCGCCCTCAAGACGCGCACCGTGCCCGTCGACGAGGCCGTCCGCGAGTCCACGACCGCGCTGCGGGCCCTGCAGGCCGCGGGCTGCAATCGCTTCTACTTCAAGTACTGCTCGACGTTCGACTCCACTCCCGAGGGCAACATCGGCCCGGTGTCCGAGGCCCTCCTCGACGCGCTGGGCGAGAGTGCGACCGTCGTCGTGCCGGCCTTTCCCGCCACGGGCCGCACCGTCTACAAGTCGCGCCTGTTCGTGCTCGACGAACTCCTCGACGAGAGCCCGATGCGCGACCACCCGCTCACGCCGATGCGCGACTCACACCTCGGGCGGCTCCTCGCGCCCCAGACCGCACGACCCGTGCAGTCGGTCGACCTCGATACGGTGCGCTCCGGCGCCCAGGCGCTGCGCGACGCCCTCGCCGCCCCGCAGTTCACCGACTCGCTCACCGTCATCGACGCCACGAACGACGACGACCTGCGCACCATCGCCGCCGCGACGAGTGACATGCGCCTGGTCACGGGCGCTGCAGGCCTCGCCCTCGGGCTGGCCGGTCCGCACGAGGGCACGGCGCGCGCCACCGCCGCCTCCGCCTCCGGCGCCCCCGGAGCCGTCCTCGCCGGCAGCGCGTCCGCCGCCACCCGCGCCCAAGTCGCCCACGCGCAGCAGCACCTCCCCCACCGCAAGCTCGACATCGCGGCGCTGCGCTCGGACCCCGCGGCGGCGGTGGCCGAGCTCGTCGACTTCGCCCGCGCCTGCTGGCACCGTGACGCGACTCTGCCACCGCTCATCTACGCGGTCGCCTCACTCGCGGACCTCGAACACGACACCCCTCTCGGCGCGACGCCCGCCTCCGAACTCGTCGAGCAGGCGCTGGCGGCCTGCGCCACGGCCCTCGTACACGCGGGAGCCAGGCGCCTGCTGGTCGCCGGCGGGGAAACCTCCGGAGCCGTCACCACCGCCCTGAAAGCCCGCACACTGCGGATCGGCCAACAGATCGCCCCGGGCGTCGCCTGGGCCCGCACCCAGCCCTGCGCCGGCGGAGCGTCCGACGGCATCGACCTCGCCCTCAAGTCCGGCAACTTCGGCGGCACGGACATCTTCACCACGGCCTGGGACCACCTCGCATGAGCCCCCGCCACGAACTCGCCGCGGCCGGAGCACACTTGGCCGCCCTCGGCCTGAGCCCCGGCTCCTCCGGAAACCTCAGCGTCCGTGAGGGCGACCATGTCCTCATCACTCCCACCGGCGCCGACCTCGCCGCGTTGGATCCCGACAACCTGACCACCCTCGACCTGAGCGGCACACACCTCGACGGCCCCCGGCCCTCGAAGGAGTTCCCCCTGCACACCGCGTTCTACCGACGCGACCCCGAGGCCCGCACGGTCGTCCACCTGCACTCACGCCACGCCGCGGCGGCATCCTGCCTCCCCTCGTGGTCCACGCACAGCGCGCTCCCCCCGCTCACCCCCTACTTCGTGATGCGCGTGGGTCAGACACCGCTGCTCCCCTACGCTCCCCCGGGCGACGCCCAACAGGCCGCGGAACTCGAACAGTTGCCGTTCCCGTTCCGCGCCGCGCTGTTGCAGAACCACGGGCCTGTGGTGTCCGGGGCATCGGTCGCGGCAGCCGTCGACACCACCGTGGAACTGGAGGAAACCGCTGCCCTCCTCCTCGCTCTCGGCCAACACCCGGCCCGCTTGCTCACCCTTCAGGAAGCACGACACCTCGCCGACAAGTACGGTACGGCTTGGAGCGGTTGAGGGCCGGGGCCAGGCCTCAGAGGTTGGCCAGTCGGGCGAGTCGAGGCGCGGCATGGATGCGGAACCGCGCCGTACGGAACGCGTGGAAGACGAACCCGTTGTGCGTCCGCCGCAGCCGGCACAGGCCACGCTCCGTCATTGAGCTGATCACGCGACCGCCGAGCCGCACCTCGCCCGTGGTGGGCCGGTCTAGCAGCCCGGCGGCACACTGCAGGAACGTCGACTTGCCCGAGCCGGACGGCCCCATCACCGCCGTGAGCGAACGCTCCGGCACCTGGACATCCACCTCGCACAAGGCGTGCACCATGCGTCGGCCACCCTCGGAAACAGGGTTCGGTTCTTCCGAACCCTGTCCGAAGCCCCCGGTCCCTGCTCAGCCTGCGTCGCGTTTGCGGTAGCGGATGTGAGTGGTCAGCGGTGAGTGGAGCACCTCGACGGGCTCGAAATCGAAGATCTCGACGCCGTCGAACATGCGCTCTCCGCTGCCGAGCAGAATGGGTGCGATGTCGAGGGTGAGTTCATCGATCACGTCGGCGTTGAGTGCCTGTCGAACCGTCGAAGCGCCACCGGCGATGTCCACGCCCTTGCCGTCCGCGACTGCGAGCGCCTGCGCGTAGGCGGCGTCGAAGCCTTCGGTGACGAAGTGGAACGTGGTCCCTCCTTCCATCTTGATCGGTTCGTGGGCGTAACGAGTGAGCACGAAGACCGGGGCGTGGTACGGAGGTTCGGCGCCCCACCACCCGTTCCACGCCTCGTCCCACTCGCCTCGGATCGGCCCGAACATGTTGCGGCCCATGACGTAGGCGCCACGCGAGCGCATCAGCCAGCTGTTGGCCGTCTTGTCGGCGTCGGTCGCGCGCGGGTCGCCGATATGCCAGCCGTGCAGCTCCTGGCCGCGCTTGCCCAGCGGATTGTCCCGGCTCTGCTCGGGCCCGGCGACGAAGCCGTCGAGCGAGATCGACATGTGGCAGGTGGTATCGGTCATCTGATTCTCTCTCAAGGCAGCAGTTGTGAGCGGCCGTGCGGTCACCGGACCGCACAACACATATATAGACCTAGACCGCCAGCGGCGACCGAACTCATCGCGACATCGCGAAGCCGTTGAAGGCTTGCCTGCGACCGCCCACCCGGAGCGTCGTCGTCCTACGCCGAAGTCGCCATCCCCTCCGCATCGCCCGCACGCAGCGCCCGCCCGTTCTCCTCGGAGCGCAGCGGGGCCGACGGCGCGAGCTCGGCCGCGGCCTCCTCCGGGGAGGTTGCGCGCAGGCGGCGCAGGTAGCGCTCGTACCAGAGGAGCGAGGCGCCGAGGAAGACGACGAGGCCGCCGACGTTGTAGGCCAGGGTCAGCCACAACGCCTGGCCTTCGGGGAACGTGGAGGCCACGAAGGCGACCGCGAACACCGCGAGCAGGAAGATCGACATGCCGAGGCCAACGGCCCGGGAGCCGAACCGGAACTCGCGGACCGCACCCTCGAAGCGGGCGCGCAGTACCAGGTAGGCGACCAGGATGAGGGCCGGCGGCAGCAGCGCCGTGGCGGCCGTCATGTTGGTGACGATCTTCAGCAGGTCGTCGATCGAGCTGCCCGCGCCGAGCGTCGGGATGAACAGCAGCGGCACGACGATCGCAAACTGGATCCAGGCGCCGACCACGGGCACGCCCTGGTCGTTGAGCGCCACGACGCGCTTGCCGAAGACCTTGTCGGGTATCTCGGAGAAGAAGATCTTCACCGGCGCGGAGGTCCAGATCAGCAGGCCGCCCAGGGTCGCGACGAGCATGATGAGGCCGACGCCGCGCACCACCAGGTCGCCCGACAGGCCGAAGTGTCCGGCCGCAGCCTGCATGGTCACGAAGATGCCGTTGCTGTACGAGACGCTGCTCTTCTTCACGAAGATGCCCATCAACCACGTGCCGACCGAGTAGAGCAGGCCGATCGCGACGCCGGCCACGATGATGGTGCGGACGAAGGCGCGCACGCCGCCCTTGAGGTCGTTCAGGTACACACCGATCGACTCGGCGCCGCCGACGCCCTGGATGATCCACGCCAGGGTGCCGAGGAACGCCCACGCGGTGATGCCGGAACCCGGGTCGAGGCGCATCCCGCCGGGCGACATGTCATTGACCGGGGTGATGCCACCGAGCAGCGCGCCGATGCCCGCGACGATGAACAGCAGCGCCATGACCATCATCAGGGTGGACCCCAACGAGGTGACACTGCCGATCCAGCGGGCGCCCTTCGTCGACACGAAGGTGGCGACGAAGAAGATCACCACGGAGAGCACGGCGATGAGCCACGGCTGGATGGCCCACTCGTGTCCAAGGATCATGTAGCCCGCGTACACGAGGACGATCGGCAGCAGCGAGATGAAGTAGAAGAGGTTCACGAACCAGTAGCAGAACGCCGTGAAGAACGCCCAGCGGCCGCCGAGCGAGGACTTCACCCACTGGTAGACGCCGGATTCCGAGCGGCGGTTGAGGCTCACCATCTCGGCGATGACGAGGGTGAAGGGCACGAAGTAGAGGATCGTGGCGATCAGGAAGATCGGGGCCGCGAGTGTCCCGATCGCGACGTAGTTGTTGACCACGTTGCGGAAGTTGAAGACCGCCGCGATGACCATGCTGAACAGGATCACCGCACCGATCGACCGGCGATTCGTCATTGAATGCTCCGTTGATGTCGGGAGGGGGTGGGGCTGGTGCGGCTACTTGTTGTGGAAGGTGGCGCCCTCCACGGTCACGTGGGCGACAACCGCCGTCGTCCTGGGCGCGGGCAGGACCCGCACCGCCTCGTCGGGTCCGGCCACGAGGACGGCTCCGCGCGAGAGTGTGCGCCGTTCGCCCTTGCCGCGCAGGGGCTGACGGTCGGTCAAGTCGCTGTACGGTTCTGCCGGTTCGAGCGTCGCCACGGGGGCCGTCTCGATCTCGACGTCCCCGTCCACGGGCGACAGCACGTAGAGGTACCGGCGCCGGGCGACGAGGTCGTCCGTGGCGAGCACGTCGGTGTGCTCGCGCATCGTCGTGAGCGAGTCACCGACCGAGTACATGACGCCGAGGGGGCGTCCCTCCGCGCGCAACGCCTGGAGCGTTCGCTGCCATTTGGTGACGCCGCCGAGGACCTCTTCGAGGTGGGAGTGGTCGCGGAAGATCCTCACGAGGCGATCCCTTCGTCGTGGTGGGGCGCGGTCGCGGACACGGAGCGCAGGTCGAGCTCGAAGCGGAACGGCTCGAAGCGGACCCGGTAGGTGTCGAGCACCTCGCTGCCCCACGAGTTGGACCCGAGGCCGAGCACACGGTGGTTGACGTTGACGGTCACGCGGTCCTCCGGCGCCAGGTCGTTGTGGTGCCGGGCGGCGTCGATGGCCGCCGCGGAGTGCGGCCACGCCGAGAACGCGAAGGGGCCCGAGCCCGCCGCGCGCACGGCGAGTCCGTCGCCGTGCGGGTCGGTGAGGGACGCCCAGCGCACATCGCCGCGGTTGGCGCAGTCCTGGGGCACGACGTACGGGGTGAACATGTCGTCGACGGTGCTGTGCCAGCGGCCGAGGGTGGCGGCGGCGCGGGAGTCCGGGTAGTTCTCGCCGGGCCCCAGGCCGTACCAGTCGACGGAGCGCAGTTCGCGCGGCACCGCGAAGGACAGGCCGATGCGGGGCACGATGTCGTGGTAGTCGCCGACGGGTTCGCCCGCGACGGCGAGGTGTACGCCGTCGTGCGCGAGGGTCCACGTCAGGACGACCTTCATGGCGATGTCGAGGGTGGGCGGCGCGATGCGCGCGGACACCTCCACGACGACGGCGCCGTCCTGCTCCCGCCACGCCACCTCACGCGTCGAGGTCTGCATGAGCGAGAGGAACCGGGGCGCCCACAGCTCGTCGTTCTCCTGCTGGTGGTTGTCGACGAGCGGCTTCCAGAAGCCGACGCGGGGCGGTTCCAGGAGGAGTTCACGCCCGTGGCTGCGCCACGACAGATCTCCGGTGAGCAGGTCGACCGTGTACCGGTCGGCGTCCGGGGTGGTGACGACGAGCGAGGTGCCCTCGGCCTCGGCGGCGACGGACGCGCGGGTCACGGCCACCGCGGTCCGGCGCGGGCGGTCGGCGACCAGTGTCTGGTAGCGGCCCAACTCGCGCATGGGCTCGGCCCATTCGTGCGCGGCGGTCGACAGGACGCGGGAGGTCACATGTGTCTCGCCGTGTGCCGCGACGTCCAGGTGCACGACCTCGCTCCACGCCTTGCCGGGCGGTACGGGTCCCGGGGTGAGCGTGCGCGATCCGACGACGCGCCCGTCGTGCAGCGTTTCGAGGACGACGACCACGTCGGACAGGTCGGTGAACCAGCGCCCGTTCGTCACGGTGCACACACCGTCCGCGTAGTCGACGCGCACGGGGCAGATGACGTGCTTGTACTCGACGAGGCCCGGGCTCGGCTCCTGCCACGGGAAGACGAGGCCGTCGATGCAGAAGCTGCCGTTGTTCGGGAAGTCCCCGTGGTCGCCGCCGTAGGAGTGGTACTCGCGCCCTTCGTCCGTGGTGGCGACGAGGCCGTGGTCGCACCACTCCCACAGGAAGTGCCCCTGGATGCTGTCCCAGGTCTCGAAGACCCGCTGGTACTCGGCGAGTCCGCCGGGTCCGTTGCCCATGGCGTGCCCGTACTCGCAGATGATGCGCGGCTTGGGGTGCGGGTGCTCCCCCATGTCGTTCATCTGCGAGACACGCGAGTACATCGTGGAGATGACATCGACGACCTCGGCGTCCCGGTCCTCCTCGTAGTGCACCGGGCGGGTCGGGTCGAGTTCCTTGCAACGCCGGTACATGGCAGGGATGTTGCACCCGTACCCGGACTCGTTGCCCAGGGACCACATGCTGACGGAGGCGTGGTTGCGCTGCGCGAGCACGTGCCGCTCGATGCGGTCGACGTACGCGGTCTGCCACGCCGCGTCGTCCGTGATCCGGGAAAGGTCGCCGACGTTGGCGAAGCCGTGTGTCTCCAGGTCCGTCTCCGCGAGGACGAACAGGCCGATGCGGTCGCACAGTTCGTAGAAGCGGGGGTCATTCGGGTAGTGCGCGGTGCGCACCGCGTTGATGTTGTGCTGCTTCATCAGGTGCAGGTCGCGCTCTACGCGGGCCATGCCCACGGCGCGTCCGTGCCGGTCGTCGTGGTCGTGCCGGTTGACACCATGCATCTTGAACGGCGTGCCGTTGAGCAGCAGTCGGCCGTCGACGATGGTCACCTCAGCCAGGCCGAGGCGGTGCGGCACGTGCTCGACGGTCCCGTCGGCGCCGCGCACGGTCAGGCGCATGTCGTACAGGTACGGGTCCTCGGGGTTCCAGAACCGCGCGCCCTCGACGACCAGCGTGGCGTCGGTGCCCGGCATGACGGCGCGCGAGGCGACGAGGCGCTCGCCGTCGTACACCTCCCAGGTGACATCGGGTCGCCCGACGGCGGTGGTGCTCAGAGTGACCTCGGCGCGGTCGTCCGCGAGGCGTTGGGTGCGCACGAAGAAGTCGGCGAGGTGTGCGGCGGGCCGGCTCAGCAGGTAGCAGTCGCGGAAGATCCCGGACGCCCACCACATGTCCTGGTCTTCGAGGTACGTGCCGTCCGAGAACTGGTGCACCTTGACGACGAGATGGTTGATGCCGGGGTGTGCCACGTCGGTGACGTCGAACTCGGCGCTGAGCCGCGAGCCCTTGGTCATGCCGACGTAGGTGCCGTCCCAGTAGATCTCGGCGTAGTTCTCGACCCCGTCGAACCGGAGCACGGTGCGCTCACCGGCCGGCGTTCCGGGCAGCACAACGGTGCGCTGGTACACACCGGTCGGGTCGTCGGAGGGCACGCGGGGCGGGTCGACCGGGAACGGGAAGCCCTCGTCGGTGTACTGCAGCCGCCCGTACCCGTCGACCTGCCACAGGTGCGGTACGCGCACGGTGTCCCAGCCCTCGGACTCCTCGGCGAGCGCGGCGGCCGGGACGCGCGCCGGGTGGTCGAAGAGCCGGAACCGCCAGTCGCCGGTGAGGTCGACGAAGCCGCGCGAGCGGCGGCGGTCCATGGTGCGGGCGAGCTCGGCCGAGTCGTAACCGAAGAAGTACGCCCGCGCGGGCAGCCGGTTGCGTCCGGTGAGGGCGGGGTTCTCCCAGTCCGCCGGGTCCCGGTCGGCTCGGTCCCGGTCTGCCGGCTCCGTGAGATGGAGAGTCATGATCCGGAATGTAACCGGTTACATTCCTGCGCCACAACACCGGTCAAACGTGACCTAGGTCTCACCTCGCCCACCCGCCCTCGGCGCCCTGACAACGAGTCACCTGGGCGATACTGAACACCGCACTTCTCCGTTCGTCCTGGTCACGGGCCCCTGCCCCGTGCGGAAAGGTCACCGATGCCTCGAGGCAAGCCCGGCGCCCCGCGCTCCGTGACGATCGGCGATGTCGCCCGCGAGGCGGGGGTCTCCCGTGCGACTGCCTCCCGCGCGATCAACGACTCGGACCTCGTCACGGCCGAGACGAAGCGCGCCGTGCAAGAGGCCATCGAGCGCACCGGCTTCGTGATGAACGCGCGGGGCCGCGCCCTGGCCACCGGGCGCGCGGAGACCGTGGGCGTCCTGGTCACCGAGCCGCTGGACGAACTCTTCGACGACCCGACGTACGGCAGAGTGCTGCGCGGCGTCGCGGAGGGCCTGACGGGCAGCGGCTTCCTGCCGGTGATCATCCAGGCCTCCAGCGAATCGGAGCGCGCGCTCGCGCTGCGCAGCTTCGGCCGCCGCTCGGTCGACGCGGTCGTCCACCTCACCCCGTACCGAGGCAGTGACCTGCTGGAATCCCTCGCCGGCACCGGTCTTCCCGTGGTCCTGTGCGGGCAGCTCGACGACTCTCCGTACGACGGCGTCTTCTCGACGGTCTACTCCGACGACGTGCGCGGCGCCCGCCTCGCCGCGGAACGGGTGCTCGCCGACGGGCGGGAACGGATGGCCGTCGTCCTCGGCCCCGCGGACAACCCGGCGACCGTCGACCGCAGGCGCGGCTACGCGGAGGTGCTCGGGTCCCGCCTCGACGAGGCCCTCGTCGTACACACCGGCTGGGACACCACGGCCGGTCTCGCCGCGACGGCCCGCCTCCTGGAGTCACACCCCGACATCGACGCGATCCTCGCAGGCTCCGACCGCATCGCCGTCGGCTCGCTCGCCGCGCTGCACGCCGCCGGGCGGCAGGTCCCCGAGGACGTCGCCGTGGTCGGCTTCGACGGTCACGCCATCGCCGAGACCTCGACACCGCCGCTGACCACGGTCGCACAGCCCCTCGTGGAGGAGGGCCACGTCGCGGCCCGCCTCGCCCTCGACATGATCGGCGGCGCGGGGCCGCGCACCGAGGTGCTTGAGATGAGCTTGGTGTCTCGCGGGTCCGCCTGAGGGGTCGTACCGCCCCCGCCCCGTGAAACGGAACGGCGGCGCAAGCGCTCGCCAGGCTGAACAACTCTGCGCTTCGGCAGTGATGTCTGTGGTGATGCCGAGTCTTGTGAAGCGAACCGCCGGGGCCGGACAGTGGCCTTGATCGCGCAGCACTGGTGCCGCCACAAGTCGTCGCAAGGGGAAAAGTGGATCGCCCACCGGCACGCACTCACCGGCGAAGCACTCAATCAGCCGTTCCCAGCTTGTCCGCCAGCCAGTCGGCCATTCTCAGGCGGGGTTCCGGGCCGAGGTTGTGGCAGCAGTGGTCGCCGAGCGGCTCGACGACGATGTCCAGCGGGGCGTGCGGCGCGCACTCGCGCAGGACGTCGAGTTCAGCGTCGGGGATCTCGTCGAGGGAGCCGTGCAACACGTAGGTCGGTACTCGGAGTTGGTGCAGTACGGGGCGGACGTCCAGGTGTTTGCGTACGTGTGCGCGCGCCTCATCGAGGGTGTCCATCTGGCTGACATAGCGCCAACTCTCCTTGGTCATCGGGGTTTCGGCCTCCCACTCGTCCATGTCGACGAACCCTCCCCAGGAGACGCAGGCGACGAGACGTGGATCCAGGCTTGCGCTGCGCAGCGCGTAGTGGCCGCCGAGGCTGCGGCCCAGGACGGCTATCCGGCCTGAGTCGACGCGCGGGTCGTCCACGAGCGCGTCGACCACCGTCGAGGTGTACCGCTCGAAGTCGCCGCGCAGCGGGGTCCGGGAAAACATCTCGCCCTGGCCGGGGCCGTCGAAGGTGGCGACCGCCATGCCTCGCTGGAGCAGGAGTTCCTCGAAGCGGAAGCTCTCCTCCTTCGTCGATTCGAGCCCGCCGATGAGCACGACGCACGGCTGTGGCGCCGTTGCGTGCGGCGGCAGCGGCGGGACACGTAGGTAGCCGGGGATCGATGTGTCGTCGATCGGCAGGTCGAAGCGGTGCGCCGGCGGGTCGAGCAGTGGCGCCGCGCGGCGGTACAGCTCCGCCTTTCGCCGCTGGCCGCGCTGCCGCCGCTCGTCGAACCACAGGAACTGGCCGTACTGCGCCGCAAGTGCTCCCGTCAGCAGCAGTTCCGCCGCCGTGCGCCGATGTCCGGTGCGCAGGGAGTCGTCGGCCAGAGCCTCGTAGCGGTCGGCCGCGGCCATCCAGTGGTCGAACCACGACACATCGCCGGCCCTGTCGCGGGCCGCGACCAGATCCGCGTACGGCAGTCCGTCTAGGAGGAGACGTCCCCAGTTGAGCATCTCCTCCTCCGGCATGGGGTTCGGCATCGGGCTGTCGACGGGCTTTGCCACCAGTGAGTCCTTCCCTTCCTGTCGCCTCCGGGCCGGAGTCCGGAGATGCGCAGGCCATGTACACCGTGCTCGTCCGTGGCACGGTGCCGCGCCAGTATCGGGTCCGTGCCATGGGCGAAGCCCCTGCGAATGCCCGACAACCGGGGCCCGAGCTGTACGGATTCCGCAAAGGACCGGACCGCCGCGGCTTCCGATAATTCAGACATCCCCTATCGCATGCATCCCGGATCGCAGGAGGAGCGCCTTCATGAGTGTGTCGAACACCGCGGAAAGCACCGCGGACATGGACCAGCCAACCGGGAGCCATGTGGGCGCCCGTACACCTCGTCGTGAGGACGTACGCCTCCTGCGGGGGCGAGGTGCCTTCGTGGACGACGTCGATCTCGCGGGACAACTGTGGATGAGGGTCGTTCGCGCCTCCGTCGCGCATGCCAGGATCACCTCGGTCGACGCGTCGGCCGCGCGGGGCCTTCCCGGTGTGCGCGCGGTCCTGACCGGTGAGGATGTGCGTGCGCTGGGTCGGGTGCCGCTGGAGGAGGCGGGGTACCACGAGCTGTTCCCCCGGCTCGACGACTATGGCCATCCGGTGCTCGCCGACGACCGGGTGCTCTACGTGGGCCAGCCGGTGGCCGCGGTGATCGCAGAGGATCCGTACGTGGCCGAGGACGCGGCGGAGTTGGTCGAGGTCGACTATGCGGAACTGCCGGTGGTGCTCGACCCGGTCGAGGCCGCCGCCGGCGGCACGGTCCTGCACGAGGCGGGCAACGAACCGGCTTCCTTCGTCAAGGAGTACGGGGACACGGAGCGGGCGTTCGCCGAGGCGGCACATGTGGTACGCGGCGAGTTCAAGGTCGGGCGGCACAGCGGTGTCCCGATGGAGACACGTGGCTGCGTCGTCGAACCCGTCCCGGGGCGGGACCAGTTGTGGGTGTGGGGCACGGTCCACGTGCATGACTGCCGTCGCATCCTGGCCCGCATGCTGGGGATGCCCCTGACGAGTGTCCGGATGCGACACACCGACATCGGCGGCAACTTCGGTGTCCGCGGTGGCACCTTTCCCGAGTACGTCCTGGTAGCCCATGCTGCGCGGCTGTTCGGCCGTCCGGTGAAGTGGATCGAGGACCGCGTCGAGCACATGGTGTCCATCGCGCACGCCCGCGAGCAGGTGCACCGGATCGAGGGGGCGTTCGACGCCGATGGACGGCTGCTGGGGCTGCGGGACGAGATCTGGCACAACCACGGCGCGTTTCTGCGTCAGGTCGAGCCCCTGGTCAGTGACATCACCGCGGGCATGGTCGTGGGGCCGTACCGCGTCCCGGCCTACCGGGCGGAACTGCACGCCGTGACCACCAACAAGACGCCGCTGTCCGCCTATCGCGCGCCCGGCCGGTACGAGGGCACCTTCGCTCGTGAGCGGCTGTTCGACCTGCCCGCACGGGATATCGGGATCGACCCGGTCGAACTGCGGCTGCGAAACGTGCTCACCACGTCCGATCTGCCCTGGCAGCCGGGTTTCGAGATCGTCTTCGAGCCCTACCGCTTCGACTCAGGCGACGTCCTCGACCATCTGCGCAAGGCGCTCGACGCCGCCGACTACGAGGCGTGGCGCGAGGACGCACACCGGCTGCGGGAGGAAGGACGGCTCGTCGGCAACGGCATCGGTGTCCTCATGGACAAGGCGGGCCTCGGTCTCTACGAGACGGCCGACGTCGAGGTCGACGGCACCGGGCGGGTCCGGGTGCTGACCGGGGCGTCGTCGGTCGGCCAGGGCGTCGAGACCGTACTGGCCCAGATCGTGGCCGACGAACTGGGCGTCGCACCGCGGGACATCGACGTCATGCACGGGGACACGGACCTCGTGCCCGACGGGGTCGGGTCCTGGTCGAGCCGTTCCACGGTGCTCGCCGGTGGCGCGGCCCGCGCCGCCGCCCAGAAGGTGTTGGACAAGGCGCTGCGGGTGGCCGCCACGCTGCTGGAGGTGGACGGCGCGGACCTCCGGGCCGCCGATGGCGGGGTCGAGGTCGCAGGCAAGCCGGAGCTGCGCCTGACGCTCGCCGAGGTCGCCGAGCGCTGGGACACCTGGAGCGCCCGTCTCGCCGGGGACGAGCCCGGACTGCGTGCCTCGGCCGTATACGTGGACGAGCACATGAACTATCCGTACGGCGTCACCCTCGTGCAACTGGAGATCGACCCGACGACCGGGGGACACACCATCCGCCGGTTCTTCACCAGCACCGAGGCCGGACGGATGATCAACCCGCTCACCACGGAGGGCCAGATCATCGGTGCGGCGGCGCAGGGCATCGGTGGCGCGCTGTTCGAGGAGTTCCAGTACGACGAGCAGGGCCAGCCGCTCGCGACCTCGTTCATGGACTACCTGTTGCCCGGCGCGGGAGAGGTACCGCCGGTGCAGTTCTTCGTCACGGAGGACGCCCCGACGCCGGACAACCCGCTGGGCGCGAAGGGACTCGGTGAGGTGGGAATGATCGCGGTGGGGGCGGCCGTGGCCGGGGCCGTCGACGACGCGCTGGGCGGGGAACTGCGCGTGCGGCGCATTCCTGTCCACCCCCAGGACTTGTTCGAGCTGAGCCGTGCGGCGGGTGAGCGATGAGCCGGGGAGCGGCCTCGCCCGCGCCGGGCGGCCGGTCCACCGTGGTCGCGGACGACCCGGCCGTGGTCACCGTATGGTCCGACATCGGCTGCCCGTGGGCCGCTCTGGCCCTGAACGTGCTGCGGGACAGGGCGGCTGCCAAGGGCGCGACGCTGCTCGTCGACCACCGGGCGTTCCCACTGGAGCTGTTCAACCGGCGGCCGACCCCGAAGCCGGTCATCGACATGGAGGTCGTCGCGATCGCCGGACTGGTTCCCGAGGTCGGCTGGCGGTTGTGGCGGGAGCCCGACTCGGCGTACGCCGTCACGACCTTCCCGGCCATGGCCGCCGTCCAGGCCGCCAAGGACCCCCGTGTGGGCGGACTCCGCGCCTCCGACGACCTCGACGCGGCGCTGCGCACGGCCTTCTACAGCGACCACCGGTGCATCAGCGTGCACGCCGAGATCCTGGCGGCGGCCGAGACCTGCCCGACGGTCGATGTCACGGCGCTGGAAAGGGAGTTGGCTCGGGGCGCTGGCCACGCCGAGGTGTTCCGGCACTTCCGGGCCGCCCAGGGGCCCCAGGTGCAGGGCAGCCCGCACTTCTTCGTGGGCCACCGGTACGCGGCGCACAATCCGGGGGTCGCGTACCACTGGACCGGGCGGCCGGGGCAGGGGTTTCCGCGGCTCGAGCGCTACGACCGGGCGTGGGCGGACCACGTATTGGGGCTGGTCGCCGGCCCACCGCAGCGGCCGAACGAACCCTTCTGAGACATGACTTGTGCCCCCGCCCGTCGGGAATTCACCGGAGAGCGGGGGCACAAGTCGCGAGGTCTGTCACACGGACTGCCGCCCGTGCAGGATCTCCCCCACCGCCCGGTCGGCGGTCTCCAGCGCTCCCTCGATGTAGCCGGGGAACCGCAGTGACACGTCGGAGCCCCCGAAGTGCACCCGGCCGTGTGCCTCGCCGAGCGCCTTGTGCACGCGGCTGAACTGGCCCACTCTCGGCGACACCCATGGGCCCAGGAACAGCGGGTCGCTCGACCAGTCGTGGTAGTCGACACCGACGACCGTGGCCTCCGGCAGGTAGTGGTGGACGGCGGCCTCGACCGCCGCCGGGTCGGTGGGGTCGAAGGAACCGGAATCCGTGAACGCGACCAGGATCCGGCCGCCGTCCTCGGCAGCCATGTAGTCGTAGAGGGTCGGGAAGACACCATCGCCGGTGCAGGAGATGCCCGCCGGTACCCCGGTGACCTGAACGAGGATCTTCAGGCCTCGGCAGCCATGGCCCTGTGCCACCACCGGGGCGCGGTCCGCGGGCAGCGGCGGGTCGAAGGTGACGGTGCGCCATGTGTTCAGCGGCGTCGCGACGACCACGTCCCGGGCGGTCAGTACCTCCCCGCCGCGCACGACGACCTCGGCACCCGCGCCGCCCTGGCGGACGCTCTCGACGACGGCCCCGAGCCGGATGTCGGGCACCTCGGCGGCCATCGCCTCGACCAGCGCCGTCGTACCGTCGCTGAGCACCTCGTCGATGGACAGGACGACACCCAGCACGCTGTATCCGTGTGCGGCGACGAACTGCAGGGCCCAGAGCGCGGACGCCTCGGTGACCGGCTGCCCCATCATGTTCCAGCCCCAGGACAGCACCAGTTGGCGGGTGACCGGGGGCAGCTTCAGTGAATCGACGTAGGTGAGAAGGGAGATGTCGAGGTCGTCCAGACCCTGTGCGTCCAGGCCCGCGTCGACATCGATGCGGTGGGCGTCCGACAGCAGGCGGTACAGGCCCGCTTCGGCCTCCGCCGCCTCTTCCACGGGAATGGGCAGCGCCGCGTCGCGGCCGCCGGGGCCGAGCCGGTTGCGGAAGACGGTGGCCTCGGCGGCCGGTTCCGTCCTGACCCCGTACCGCTCAATCTCCGCCGCGACCCGCGGGTGGTGATGGCGGTGGACGTACGCGCCGCCGATCTCGACCTCCAGGCCGGGGGACGTGGCCGAACGGCGGCGGTAGGCGCGGCCGCCCAGCCGGTCACCGCCTTCCAGCAGCAGCACCGACTGGCCGGCGGCGGCGAGTTCGCGGGCACATCGGAGGCCGGCGAAGCCGCCTCCGACGACAAGGGTGTCGTACGTCATCGGGTCTCCTCGGTCGTGTTGCGGGGGCGCGCCACCAGGCGCCGCGCGCCCATGATGAGCATCATCGCCACGATCGACACCGGGGCCATCCATGTCATGGCGTCCAGGGCCGTACCGGTGGGATTGACAAGGGAGTTGAGGTAGAGCCAGCCGGTGGCGAGCGCGCCGACCGCGCAGGCGAACGCCTTGGCCACGGTCAGTTCACCCTCGCGGTGCAGGAGGACGATGGCTCCGCCGCAGATGAGGATGTAGGGCACGACCCAGAGGTACGGGAACAGTGTGGCGAGGTATTGGTAGAGCTTCATGGGCCCCGCTCCCGTGATGGCGGCCAGCGCCAGCGGGAGGGCCGCGGTCAGTACGGCCATGACGAGGATGGCGGTGCCGGGAGTCCTGGTGCGTCGGGCCACGCGGCCGATGGCGGCGGGCAACAGGCCGTCGTTCGCCATCGCCGCCCACACCCTGGGGGCGTAGTTCATGAATCCGACGACGATGGCATAGCAGGTCACCACCAGGGCGATGTCGGAGGCCTGGGCGAGGAAGCCGAGGCCCGCATGGTGGGCCATGGCGGCGACCGGCGACTCGCCCGCGGCGATCCGGTCCGCCAGGGCGCCGAGGCTGGGCACCGACAGCAACGACGCGACGACGGCGATGCCGCCGACGATGACGGGCACCAGGATGATGACGCGGGGCACGGTGCGGACCGGGTCCTTCGTCTCCAGCGCCGTCGCCGCACTGGTCTCGAAGCCGACGGTGAAGGTCGTGCTCAGCGCGAGCCCCAACGAGAATCCGCTGAACGAGAAGTCATGGAACGTGAACTGGCCGATGAAGTCGAACCCGGCCGAGAAGAGGTTCCCGATCAGGACGGCGAGGACCACGGGCGCCGAGAGGAACAGCAGCGCGATACTCAGTTTCGCCGAGGCATCAAGGCTTTTGAACGCCAGCAGCGCGGCGCTCGCCATGGTGACCGCGTAGATGACCGCCTGCCCGACGAATCCGTTGGCGGCCGATATGCCGAACACGGAGGAGAACATGCTCCCCGCGTACAGCCCGAGGGCGCCCAGCACGACCATCAGGCCCACCAGGTACCCGACGGCGAGCGAGGCACTGGCCACGAACCTGGCGGCGCCGCCGAAGACATGACCGACGTAGGAGTACAACGCGCCGGAGGCCACGTGGCGTTGTGCGAAGGGTGCGATGGCCACCCCGATGCAGGTCATCACGAGTGCCCCGGCGAGCACGGACAGCCAGCCCGAGCTGCCTGTCGCGCCGCCGATGAGGACACCGACGGTCGCCGCGGTCAGTACGGGACTGAAGACGACCACGGCGAGACCGAGCGCCTGGTTCGTGGTGAGTGTGGCCGGCTTGAGGCCGCCGGGCTCGTCCCGCGGTGGTTCGGCGGCCGAGGTCGGCGTCAATCCCGGTTCCATCTCGTTCGTTGCCACGTTCTCTCCTAGGGACAACTGCACGGAAGATGGGCCGCGCCGCACGGACTCAGCCTCTCGATGACGAACCGCGCCCCAGCAGCCAGCCGATGGCCAGCGAGAGCAGGGCGAGAGCGGCGTAGCCGGCCGGTTTCGGCAACCGGAGTGCGTCCGCGCCGCGGGTGAGTGCCAGGAGGTCGAGTGCCTCGTCCGCTACGGGCGCCGGACCGCTCGTGGTCGCCGCACGGGTGGGCGCGGGCGGACCGGGTGTCGTCGGCTCGGGCGGCGCGCTGTCGGCTTCGAGCAGCTCGGCGAGGCGCTCGCTGAAGGTGTTCAGCAGTGCCGAGCTGACGTCGGCGATCACCCCGCGGCCGAACTGCGCGACCTTGCCGGACAGGGCCAGGTCCGTGACGAGGACGACCTGGGTCTCGGCGCCCTTGTCGACGAGTTCCGCGGTGACGGTGGCCGAGGCGTTTCCGCCGCCGCGGGCCTCGCGGCCCGAGGCGGTCAGGACGGCCCGGTGGGCGGCTTCGTCGAGTTCGGTGAAGCGGGCGGTGCCCTTGTAGTTGGCGGTGATCGGCCCCACCTTGATCTTCGCCTGGCCGAGGTGGTCGTCGCCCTCCCGGCCCGTGATCGAGGCGCCGGGCAGGCAGGGCCCCACCCGTTCGAGATCGGTGAGCAGCTTCCAGGCGTCCTCGATGGGCAGCGGCACCCGGATTTCGTTGTTCAACTGCACGGCGTGGTCCTCTCTGGTGGCGGTCCGGTCAGGACCGCGCGGCGGTGGCGAGACCGAACTGGTTGGCCGGGTCGCCCGGTTCGAACGGTCCGCCGTTCTGTAGGACGTCTCCCATGCGGCGCACCTTGTGCAGATAGGCGCGCCCGACGGCAAGGCGCCGGGCCTCCCATGCGGGCAGCGCGGCCAGAGGGTCGTCCGCGGATCCGGTCAGGGACGACACGAGGTCCCAGGCGTCCGCGGCCGCCTTGGCCGCGCCCGCGGCGGCGTGCGGCCGCGGGGTGATCGCCGCGTCTCCGATGAGCACGAACCGGCCGACCCGGACCGTGGGCACGTCACTGTCGGCGATCACCGTGACGAACGGCTCCGCCGCCGCGTGCAGCAGTTCCGCGAAGGGCCCGGCGAGCCCCTCCTTCGCCCTGCCGCGGAACTCGGCGAGGACCTCGGGCCGCAGGGCGCCGTGGTGGACGGAGACGGGCCGGCGCACCCCGCTGGTGTCCGTCATGAGTTCGTCGAGGGCCGCGCCCTCGACGTTCCAGTACCACTGGAAGTTGAGGCCGCGGGTCACCGAGGAGGTGGCGCCCGTCATGGGGATGGGGTAGGCGATGATGTGCCCGTCGTCGAGCAGCCCGTAGGTGAAGGCCTCGTCGAAGTGGTCCCATGTCTCACCGGACACCGTGTCCCGGTCGGCGACCCCGCGCCACGTGACGTACCCGGAGTACTCGGGTTGCAGCCCGAGCAGCCGCTGTCGCGCGGTGGAGAAGCCGCCGTCGGCGCACACCACGAGGTCGGCCGTCACGCGTTCCCCCGAGGCGAAGCGGAGTTCGGCGCGGTCGGCGTCCTGGTCGAGGCCGATCAGGGCCCGTCCGCAGTGGTAGCGCTCGCGTCCGAAGGACTGCAACAGCCCCTGGTAGAGGGAGTTGTAGGAGGTGAAACGCCAGCCGGCCGGTATCTCTCCGAGGAGGTCACCGCTATCGGCCCTGCGGTAACGCATCACGTGGGAGGAGACACTGATCTCCTCGAGGGTGGTGGCGGTGCGCTCCAGGAGATAGCGCACCACTTCCGGCTGTACGACGATGCCGGTGCCCAGGCCCGACAGGGGTGCCGGTGAGCGTTCGTACAGGTCCACCTCGAAACCGGCGTCGCGCAGCAGGACCGCCGCGTGCAGTCCCGCCAGCGAGCCGCCGACGACCGCGATCCTCATGAGGTGCCGTCCTGCGTCGTGGCTGCGGGGCGCAGCGGCAGCGCGAGCGGACGCAGGGGTGCCCCGCTGGCTCCCCGCAGCCGGATCGGCGCGGCGATCAGGCAGAGCTCGGTGTGTCCGTCGCGGGAGAGTGCCTCCAGGTTCAACAGCTCGATCATCGGGACACCGGCCTCGGCGAGGAAGTGGCAGTGTCCCGGCAGCCAGTTGTCCTCGTGCTCCGACGGGCCCACCTCGACACACTCCTGGTCCGCGCCCACGGCAGCGATCCCCTGGTCGGTGAGCCAGCGCGCCGCGTCCAGGCCGAGGCCGGGCGGGTTGCCGAGCACCTTGGCGCCGTCGGGCCAGTACGCCATCCGGCCGGTGCGCACGAGTGCCACGTCCCCCCGGGCGAGTTCGGTTCCAGCGGCGTCCAGACAGGCACGCAGGTCGTCGACGGTGATCGCGTATGACGGGGGCAGGCACTCCACACCCTTGAGTCGCGCCACGTCGAGGAGGACGGCACGAGTGATGATCGGCGGGATCTGCTCGGCGCCTCCCTTGGTCCAGTGCCTGCTGCCGAGGTGTTCCTCGGGGGTGAAGCCGTTGTAGATCTGCCCGTCCACGCCGAAGTGGTTGAGCGCGTCGATGTGCGTTCCGGTGTGGGTGTACATGAACACCACGTCGCCGGAGTAGCAGACATGGCGGTTGACCTGTTCACCGGCGCCGTTGAGGTTGTCCACCGCGGTTCCGCCCGGTGTGTGGCTCATGTAGATCTGGTACGCGGGGTCGCCGGCCGCCTGGAAGCTGGGCATACCCACGTAGTAGTCGACGCTGAGGTCGTAGACGTGGCGGCCGTCCGCGCGGGCCAGCACCGCGGCCCCGGCGATGGGCGACAGCAGGTTGAGGGCACCGAGCTGGTCGTCTGGGCCCCAAGGGCTGGACGCGGCCCGGACTCCGGCGCGCGACGGGGACGGAGTGGTGGTCACACCGTCACCCCCTTCTCGAAGTCGACGACCGCGCGGGCGGCGAGCTTGGGCATCAGCTGGGCGACCACTTCGGTGTGCAGTGTGTCGACGGAGTAGTCCTCCAGGCCCTGCCAGTCATCGAAGTCGTTGATGAGTACGCCGTCCCACGGGGTGCCGTTGTCGCCCGGGTCGCCGGTGCGCTTGCCCAGTTCCCAACTGCGCAGGCTGGCAAGGCCCTTGAGCTTGTTCAGCAGGGCGACCACCTCCTCGGGGTCGTTGCCGTCGGCCACCTGCCACATGAAGACATGCCGGATCACGTGTGTTCCTCCTTGGGTGGGGTGCCCCGTCGTGTGCGGGACGTGTTCAGTCTTGTGCCGGTGCGGTTGGGGCCACAGTGCACTCAGGCACAAGAGTCGGAGCGGATTTGCCGGAGTGCGGCAAGACACCGTCTTCCCCTGCGGCCAGGGCCAGTTGGACGGCGCCAACGATCTGCTGGTACCCGGTGCACCGGCACAGGTTGCCGGAGATGGCTTCGCGCACCTCGTCGTCGGTGAGTGCGGCTCCGGCGTCCACGACTGGTTGCAATGTCATCAGGAATCCGGGTGTGCAGAATCCGCACTGGAGGCCATGGCACGTTCGGAACGCTTCCTGTAGCGGTGTGAACGCGCCGTCTTCGCCCAGGCCCTCCACGGTGCGGATGCGGTGCCCGTCGGCCTGTGCGGCGAGCATCAGGCAGGCGCGGACCGGTGCACCGTCGAGCAGGATGGTGCAGGCACCGCACACGCCGTGTTCGCAGCCGACATGTGTTCCGGTCAGGTGCAGTTCGTGACGGATGAAATCAGACAGCAGCAGCCGCGGCTCGACGTCGCGCACGTATCGCTCCCCGTTGACCTCGACCGCGACCTCGATGTGCCTGCTCATGTCCGTGCCTCCTTGGCCGCGTCGGTCGCGCCACGCAGTGCCCGCATGGCCATTTCGGTGATCACAGTGGTCCGGTACCTGGTGTCTCCGTGCAGGGTGGCCGGTGGGCTGATGCCGGTGGTCGCCTCGTGGGCGGCGGCGCGCACCGCCTCGGCGGTGACCTCGGATCCGAGCAGGTGTGCGCGTGCCTGTTCGCCCGCCTCCAGGGGGGTTCCGCCGGCGCCGAGCAGGCCGAGGCGGACATCGGTGCAGACACCGTCCAGGCCCAGTTCCACGACGGCTGCCGCGCCCCCGATCGCGTAGTCACCGTGCCGTCGTGCGAACTCCTGGAACGAGCTGCCGCGGGCCCGGTCGTGGCGCGGCGGGGCGATCGGCAGGGACACCTCCGTGAGGATCTCGTCCGGTTCCAGGACCGTCGTATAGAGGGAGACGAAGAAGTCCCGCGCGGCGAGCTCGCGTTCACCGCGCAGGGAGCGGGCCGTGAAGCGTGCGTCGGCGAGCAGCATGACCAGGGGGATTTCGGCGGCGGGGTCCGCGTGCGCGACGGTGCCGCCGAGGGTGCCGCGGTTGCGCACCTGCGGATGCGCGACGAAACGCATGGCCTGGGCGAGGAGCGGGTGGTGCACGGCTACGTCGCGGCTGTGTTCCACGGTGCTGTGGCGGGTCAGGGCGCCGATGCGCAGTGTGTCACCGTCCACACGGATGTGGTCCAGGCCGGTCAGGCGGTTGAGGTCGACGAGCGTCGTGGGTGAGGCGAAGCGCAGGTTCAGGAGCGGGATGAGGCTCTGGCCGCCGGCCAGTGGTTTGGCCTCGTCGCCGACGTCGGCGAGCACGGCGACGGCCGAGTCGAGTGTCTCGGGTGACTCGTATGCGAACGGTGGTGGTTTCACAGGACACCTTCCCGGTGGGCCGGGTACGGGGTGGGCGGGGCGTCACCGGGGTACATACGCACCCACGCATGGCGGTTGCTGCCCCGGCCGCGAGTCGGCGGGGGCAGTGGAGTGCTCCACGGTGCGGCATGACACCGGGGCGGTGGTACTTCACTTTCCGGTCAAGGACCGCAGGTGTTTGCGTGGATTCCTGACGGAACCCGGTGCCTGAGGGGTCCGGTTACAGCAGCGGCCCGGCGGCGGGCAGGGCGACGGGTGTCTCGCCGCCCGCGTCGCGCGGCCGGGACTCCAGGAGTTCGAAGAGGCGCAGGGCGACGGAGAGTTCGTCCCGGCGCGCGGAGACGGACACCCCGAGCCACTTCTCGATGGAACGCAGCCGGTAGGCGACGGTGCGTTCGTGCACACCGATGACCGTCGCGGTCGATGCCGCGTTCTGTCCACTGGCGAAGTAGGCCACGAGGGTGCCGCGCAGCACACGTGCCCGCTCACCGGTTCCGTGCAGTGGCCCCAACTCCTGGGACACGAAGTCGCTGACGGCTGTCAGATCACGCAACACCAGGGCTTCCAGGGCGACGTCCTGGTACCAGGTCACCTGGCGTGCGGAGATCCGGGCGACCCGGTATGCCTGCCAGGCCTGGCGGTGGCTGAGCCGGAAACCCTCGACGTCGTTGGCGTACTGCCCGCAGGCCACGTAGGTGTCGGGACCGAAGTCGACCGCGGACACGTCCTGGTCGCCGGTGGATTTGGTGCCGGGTCGGCCCAGCCAGGCGAGGACCGTGTCGTCCGAGCCCGCCACGGTCAGCACCTGCCAGCCGAAGGTGGTGGCGATGCGTTTGAGGGCGGCTTCCGGCGAACCGCCCCAGGCGATGAGGGCGAGATGCCGGCCGCGCAGCTGGTAGCCGAGCGCGGCGGCGTCGACGGGCAGTCCGGCCAGGATGTCGCGGACCATGGCGCGTCGTTTGCGGTCGCGTCCCTGAAGATAGAAGGCGCTGTACTCCTTCTGGTACGTGTCGATGATGGAAGCGGTGACGCGGTCGTTCCAGGCGAAGTGGAACTTGCTGACGCGCCGCAGCATGTCGAGCCGTTCCTCGTCGTCCTGGATGTGCTCGTTGGCGACTTCGAGGAACACGTCCCACAGGCATGCCTGCGCCACCCGGGACGTGTGCAGCAGCGCATGGAGGTCGAGGTTGGCCTGCGCGGCCAGCCGTGCCTCGCGCAGCGTGGCATCGGAGGCGGTGGCGGGGGCCTCGCGGTTCCCGGTGAGCCCGTCGAGGATGTCCCGGAGGGACGACATGATCGATTCGGTCTCCGAGGCCGCGAGGCGCGGATCGTCTCGTACGTAGTACTCCGGCACCTCTTCCCTGAGACGGTGCTGGATCGCGTCCGTCAGGGCGGGAAGACGCTCCCGGATGGTGTCGGACAGCGTACGCAGGTTGTCTTCCAAGGCCACTCCCGGAGCCTAGGCTCGTCATCTTCATGGCGTCCACCGGCTGTTCATCCGGTGGACCGCGAACGCCGGGTCCTGGTCAGTCGCACAGGACCCAGAATTCCTTGAACGTCGACCTGAACGTCCATGTGGAGCGGTGGCCCTTCGGGAGGAACGCGCAGTCTCCCGGGCCCAGTTCGACGGCGCTGCCGTCGTCGAGCTCGACGCGCGCCTGTCCCTCGATGACGTAGATGAACTCGTTGTACTCGAGCAGGTACTCGGTGACGGCGGGGTCGCACTCGAAGAAGCCGGTGGCCCGGGCGCCGTCACGGTGGTCCTCGAAGAGGGTGAAGCCGCGGCCCGCGGGGGTCCCGGACCGTAGTGTCACGCCTTCCGGCTGCCAGGTTTCCAGAGGTGTCGTGCGGGGCGCCGACATGGCACCGGGATTCTTCATAACGTGGCTCCCCTGCGTCGGGCGGGCGGATTCGGATGGTCACAAGGTGCCCCGGGCGGCCCCGGGCTTCGCGGCCAAGCGTCACCCGTGGGCGGGCCTGCGGGATCTACGGATTCCTGCAACACACGCCTCCGTACTTGTGGGGTTCGGCAGGAGGCCGGACGACGTCACGTGGCGCATTCTCGGCGACTGACGATTCCGATGAAGCCCCCGCGTTTTTGCTCGCACTTACACAAAGACCGGCTCCTCGCCGGTGGCTACGGTCGGCTCGACTTCCACCCGCATCACACTCCCCCGGGGTCCGCTCCGCGACGAAGGCAAAGGACAAGATGGCCATTGCGAAGAAAGCCCCGCCCGCAGCCCGTGAGTCGGCCAACCTCAAGGGGACACTGACCACTTCCAAGATCACCGTCATGGTCGTTGCCGCGGCGGCACCGATCTCGTGCATCGCCGGCATCATCCCCCTCGGCTTCGCACTCGGCGGCGGGGCCGCCACCCCTCTCGCGTTCCTGGTCGCGGGAGCCGTCCTCCTCCTCTTCTCCGTCGGATACGCGGCGATGAGCCGGCGGATGAGCGGCTCCGGCGGCTTCTACAAGTACGTCGCCCATGGCCTGGGCAGGCCGCCCGCCGTGGCCGCCTCCTTCGTAGCCATCGTCGCGTACAACGCGGTGGCCCTGACCTGTGTCGCCGGGTTCGGATACTTCGGAAACCTCATCGCTGGCTCCGTGTTCGGGCTTCACCTACCGTGGCCGGTGCTGTCGGTGGCTGCCATCGCCGTCGTCGCTTTCCTCGGCTATCGCGAAATCGACGTAGCGGCGCGGGTGCTGGTCTACCTGCTGGCGGCAGAGGTCGCGACCATCATCATCCTCGACATCGCGATGGTCATGAACCGCGGCGCCGACGCCTTCCCACTCTCGATCTTCTCGCCGCACACGGTTTCAGATGCGAAGTCGATCGGGCTCGGCTTCATGTTCGCCCTGCTGTCCTTCATCGGCTTCGAGTCGGCCGCTTTGTACGGCGAGGAAACGGCCGAACCGCACAAGACCGTGCCCCGTGCCACGTTCCTGTCTGTCGTGGTGATCGCGGTCTTCTACTTCCTCTCGTCCTGGATCGCGGTCGGAGCCATCGGGCCCGACAAGGTGCAGTCGGTCGCGTCGAAGGAACTCGGGAACACGTTCTTCACCCTGAGCGACACGTACGCCGGCCATGCGCTCACCACCGTCATGCAAATCACGTACCTGACGAGCCTGCTCGCCTCACTCCTCGCCCTCCACAATGTCGCCAATCGCTACGTATTCGTAGCGGGACGCGAGGGACTGCTGCCCCGGTGGGTGGGCTCCCCGCATCCGCGGCACCGCACACCGTCACGAGCGAGCCTCCTCCAAAGCTCGGTGAATCTCCTCGTCGTCGTCGTTGCCGCGAGCACCGGTCTTGACCCTTACCTGACTGTCGTGACCTCGATGACGGGCGTGGGGACCCTCGGCGTCATGCTGCTCCAGGTCGCGGCCGCCGCGGCCATCGGCACCTACGTCGCGCGCCGCACCGAGCGATTGCGGGGCACCCTCGCGGCAACTGCCGCCGCCTTCGTCGGCCTCTCCGTGCTGGTGGTCCTCATCGTCAAGAACTTCGACAAACTCACCGGGGTTTCCTCGCCGCTGATCAATTCACTTCCGTGGCTGCTTGTCTTCGTCGCTCTGGCCGGGACCGTCCTGGGCACCTGGCTCAGGGCACGGCGGCCCGCGGTCTACGCACGGATCGGCGCCGACCCCGCACCACAGACCCGCCAGGAAAGCCGGCAGGAGGAGCAACTATGAAGCGTCTAGAAAACGTGACCGCCATCGTCACCGGCGGCGCATCCATGCATGGAATCGGCCGAGCCACAGCACGGCTCCTCGTTTCACAAGGAGCCGACGTCGTCATCGCGGACATCCAGGACGCAGAGGGTAAGGAACTCGCCGCCGAACTCGGCCCGAAGGCCATGTACACGCACGTGGACGTCAGCTGCGAAACGGACTGGACCGGCCTGGTCGCGGCGACGGAGGAACGCTTCGGGAAAGTGAATGCACTGGTCTCCTGCGCAGGCATCGCACTGGACGGCACCATCGAATCCACCTCGACCGCGGACTACGAACGGGTGGTAGCCATATCCCAGACGGGCGTATGGCTCGGGATCCGCTCGGTGGCCCCCGCGCTGCGCGCTGCGGGAGGCGGCTCCATCGTCAATGTCTCGTCGGTGGCCGGAACCGTGGGCCAACCCGGCCTCGGCTCGTACAGCGCTGCGAAATGGGCGATTCGCGGAATCACCCGCCAGGCGGCGCTCGAACTCGCCGCGAACGGCATTCGCGTCAACGCCGTGCTGCCCGGCTTCGTCGACACGATGATGGGCGGTCAGGGAGCGGGGCAGCGCGAAAGCATCCGCCGGAACAAGGGGCACTCCGGCTCCACGGTCCCCCTGGGGCGAATCGGGGAACCCGAAGAGGTCGCGCACGTCATCGCGTTCCTGGTCTCCGCCGAGAGCAGCTATTGCACCGGCTCCGACTTCCTGGTCGACGGCGGCATGCTGGCCGGTCCTCTCGCCGAGGCCGCGGACTGGGCCTGATGTGACCAGCGGGGACGAGCGGCGTCCACGGGGCGTCGACTCGTCGCCCCGTGGCTACATCGAACTGCCTCTCAGCACACGCTCGAGTGCCGCCCGGCCGGCAGGCCCCCAGTGCGGCTTGCCGCCGGGAAAACCCCGGTCGCCGTTCTGTCCCATGAGCATCAGGAAGAGGCTCTTCCTGACGGCCAGCCCGCGGGCGCGCCGGATCGTCGCCCCGTCTGCCCGCGCGTACGTATCGAAGAACCGCGAGGCACTCCCCGCGGGCAGGAGCACCCATGCGGCAGCAAGGCCCCACGCCGGATCGCCGGCGCACATGTCACCGAAGTCGACGATGCCCGAGAGCGTTCTGTCCGCGACGACGACGTTCGCGGGATGCAGGTCGCCGTGCACCCAGGCCGGCGGACCTTCCCACCCAGGGGCCGCAACGGCGTCCCCCCAGACAGCCCGGACATCGCCGGCGAGGCCGTCGGGGACAACGGCCTGGATGAAGTCCTCGAAGCCGTCCGTGTAGTTCCTGGGATGGGCGCCGCGGTCCTCGGCGACCGGCGCCTCCGCGGGCGCCTTCACATGCAACGCCCTGAGAAAACCCGCCAGAGCCTCGGCCGCGTGCGCGCCGCGACTGATCACGCCGTGGTCCAGCGGCACGCCGGGGACCCACGTCATCACGGTCCAGTGCCCGCGGAAGCGCGCGGACGGTGCGCCGAACCGCACCGGGTTCGGCACCGGAAGCGGCAGACGCGGAGCCAGCACGGGAAGCCGGCGCCGCTCGTTGAACTGGCTCTCGGGGGTGGGGCCATGCGCTGCATCCGCACGGCCAACTCGCCCCGAGACACCACATTTGATTCCCCCAGCCGCCCGCCACCTCGCGGACGGCCAACCCCGCAAGGTCCGGGTGCTGCTCCTGCAACAGGTCACGGACCAGGTCCGCAGTGATCTCGATCTCCGTGTCGGTCATGCGAAACGACAGTACCGAGACGGCCCCGACGTCCTCCGCCGCTTCCCCGACTTTTGCGGGCCGAGCGGCAGGCTCACCCGTCAGCCGGCACGACGCGGTGTTCCATCTTCCATCCCTCCCACTTGTTCGCATACAATGCGAACAAGTCGAACTACTGCGAAGGGTCGTCATGGGAACACCGCGAGCGGGCAGAACCCGCACCCTCACCGCCGTCGCCGCGGCGCCGTACGTGCTCGCCCTCATCGCGTTCGCGGTGATCGTCGCCGTCGTCTCGGGTGACCTGCCCGACGAACTCGGCACCCACTTCGGGCTCGGCGGGGACGTCGACGGGACTGCCTCGCTCACCTCGTACGCCGTGAGCGCGCTGGTGACCCTGGCCGCGCTCGGCGCTCTCTTCGCGATCACCGTGCGCCGTGGCCGCGAGGCGCGCTCCACCCGGTTCACCGTGGTCCTGGGCTGGGGTGTCGCCGGATTCATCGGTTACATCCTCTCCGCCGTCGTGATCGTCAACCGCGGCCTGTCCGACGGCGCGGGGGCGTCCCTTCCGCTGTGGCAGATGGGCACGGCCGCGGGAGTCGGCCTGCTGTCCGCGCTGCTCGGCCGGCTACTGATCGCGCGAGTGCCGGTCCCGGAGGGGGAAGGCACGGGTGCGGGCGACACACCTCCGTACATGGAACTTCGCGCGGGCGAACGCGCGGTGTGGACCCGTACCGCCGTCAACGAGGTCGTCCTGACCGCGGGCGTCGCACTCGCGGCGGTCGGTGCGGCCAGGCTCGGCCTGTACGGCTGGTCTCCGTTCGTGATCGTGCTTCCGGTCGGAGTGCTGCTCACCTGCTTCGGTCGGGTACGAGTACGGGTCGACGCGCGGGGGTTGCGGGTGCGGTTCGGGGTGTTGCCCTGGCCCGAGGCCCGGGTGCCGCTCGACGCGGGCGAAGCCCTGGTACGGCAGGTCAGCCCGCTGGGAGACTTCGGCGGCTGGGGCTACCGGGTGCGCCCCGGTCGCTCCGGTGTCGTGGTGCGCGGTGGTGAGGCGCTGGCCGTCAAGCGGCGTTCCGGACGGGAGTTCAGCGTGACGGTCGACGACGCCCGTACCGGCGCCGCCCTCTTCAACGCGCTCGCCCGGCGCGAGAAGGTGAGCTGACGGTGCTCTTCCGCGTGGACCCGGCCGCGCGTACGCCACTTGGCGAACAGATCGCCGCCTGCGTACGCCGCGCCGTGGCCGCCGGCGAGGTCTCGACCGGCGAGCGCCTCCCGGCCGCCCGCACCCTCGCCGACTCCCTCGACGTCAACATTCACACAGTCCTACGCGGCTACCAGGCCCTGCGCGAAGAAGGTGTCATCGAACTCCGCCGTGGCCGCGGCGCAGTGGTCGTCGCCACCGGCGAAGGCGCGAGCGAAATCCGGGGCACGGTAAGGGAGTTGTGTACGCGAGCCCGCGAGGCCGGGGTGTCACGACAGGCGCTGATCGACCTGGTGGAGGAGGCGTACTGACGGCGGTCGAAGCGCCTGAAGTGCCCGCCACCGCCGGGTCGCCGTCGGACGACGCCGCCTCGACCAAGCCGCCCCAAGTGCACGGCAGCGCAGTCGACTTCACGGTCGAGGGCGGCACCGCGCGCGTGGACACCGCATCGCTGCGGGTCACGGGACACACCACCGACGAACGGTCCCTCCCGGTGTCCGGTGCGGCGGGGCAGCGACTCGGCAAGCCCGGCAAGGTGACCGTGGACGATGACACGGTCAACGGCTCACCGCAGACGGCATGGTGCAGCGCTCAAAATTCGGCGACGGCAAGCTGACCGTGACCGCCTGCGCCCGGGCAGCAGGCATGACCAGCCTGATGACCCGCCCCGCCGCCACCGGTTGGTTTGACCTCACACGCAAGGAGACATCGGCTCAACCCCCCTCAGAGCGGCTTGACCATCGTCTCCAGGCAGTGCTGGGTCAGCCCGGCATGGTCGAAGTCGGGGTGGCCGGCCGGGTCCATCTCGTAGTGGCCGATCTTCACGCAGGACTCCACGATCAGCTTGCAGCGGTCGTAGCGGCGACCGACGTAGGCCGAGAAGGCGGACTCCAGGTCCCCGGAGTCGGACAGGCACTCGGCGAGCACGACGCCGTCCTCGATGGCCTGCGCCGCTCCCTGCCCGAGGTGCGGCGGAACGGCGTGCACGGCATCGCCGATCAGGACGATCCGGCCGCGGTGCCAGGGCGCCGGGGCGATCAGCCACTCCTCCGGCCTGAAGACGATCGCGGACGGGTCGTCCAGGTACTTGTCACGCACGCGGCCGGTCAGGCCGCCGAACGGTGCGAGGTGTTTGCGCAGCTGCTCCGCGGTCTGCTCCTGCGGCAGCCGACGCCCCTCCTCCCAGTTCATGTTGTAGAAGAGGTACGCCAGGTCGGGGCCGATCGGAACGAATCCCGCCATTCCCGCCGGGCCGTGCTGCAGCACGATCCGGTCGATCTCCGGCTCACGCGGGATGTTCACCCGGAACGCGGACTGGCCCAGGTACTTCGGCTGCGGCCCGTCCTCGCCCAACACGTACGGGCGCACCTTGGAGTTGACGCCGTCCGCACCGACCACCATGTCGACGGTGACCGTGCCGCCGTCGCTGAGGGACACATCAACGCCACCGGCGTGCTCGGTCAGTTCGGTGAACGTCGCGCCGTATGTGATGACGACGCCGACCTCCAGCGCCTTGTCCGTCAGAATCTTGTGCAGCTTGGGCCGGGTCAGGCCGTTCATCGACGGCAGACCGGACTCCGGGATGACCGCTCCTGGCACCTCGCGGATCTCGTTGCCATCAACGTCGAGCATCCGCCCCCAGGCCTTACTGGCGTAGCCGGCGGCCAGGCACTCCTCGAGACAGCCGATCATCGACAGCGCCCGCAGCGCGTTCACCGGCTGAATGATCCCCACTCCGTAGACAGAGGAGTGGACGCCCTCCTGCAGCTCCAGGATGCGGGTTTCGTATCCGGCGTTCTGCAACGCGATCGCGGTGGACAGGCCACCGATCCCGCCACCGACTATCAAGACACTGCCTCGAATCATCCCAGCCACCTTCGCTAGCCGTTTCTTCCCGTCGTCTTCCAGACACACGGGACTGATCACGGCTACGAAAGTAGTGACGCGGCAGACGGCTGGATAGCGCGCTGGGACTCAACCTCAACGTGCAGTACGAGCGCTTCCCCACGGATCGCGCATGCCCTCTCTCCATTGGCTCGCCCGGGGACGGCGGCTCGCCCGGGGACGGCGGCTCGCCCGGGGACGGCCGACGCGGAAACCGACCGGGCGAGGTCAGGACTCCGGGCCGGGGCCCTCGCGCAGCACCGTGTCCAGCGCCCGCAGCGCGTCCGTGGCGGACTCGATGGCGTCGGCTTGTTCCGGAGTGAGTTCGGACAGCGCCGATCGCAAGGTTTTTGACCACGTGACAGCGATCGACTCCACGGCACCGAGTGACTTCTCCGTCGGGAGCAGCCAGGTGATCCGGCGGTCCTCGGCGCTGCGCTCCCGCTCGACCAGCCCGCGTTCCACCAGCCCGCGAACGGCGGCGCTGACATTGCTCTGCCGCATGCCCAAGCGGCGGGAGATCTCGCCGCCTGTCACGCCCGGCGTCGAAAGAACCTGCTTGACCACGGCCAACTCGCTGTTGGACAGCGGCTCCAGCCCAGCCACCTCGGGCAACAAGCGATGGATCGTCCAACCCAGGTCGCGTAGCACCGTGGCGAGCCTTCGCTGCTCGACCGCATGGTTTCGGGCCGCAGTCATGAGTTCGACCATATCAGATATGTTAGAGATATATATCTAGCTCATAACTAACTGCCACGCTCACTTCTTGTGGATCGGAAGCACAGATGGAAGACACCCCCGTTCGCGTCACTGGCCGGTTGATCGCCGCCCTGGCCCTGATGACCGCTGTCGCCCCGCTGGCGCTGGACATGTATCTGCCCGCGTTCCCCGCGATGGCCCAGGAACTCGGCACCACCGCCACCGGCGTACAGCTGACACTCACCGCGTGCCTGGCCGGTCTCGGCCTGGGCCAACTGTTCATCGGGCCGATGTCCGACGCGCTCGGCCGTCGTCGGCTGCTGCTGCTCGGCACCGCGATCTGCGCGGTCACCGGGGTCGCCTGCGCGCTGGCTCCGAATGTCGAACTGCTGGCCCTGGGCCGGTTCCTGCAAGGACTCAGCGGCGCGGCCGGCGTCGTGCTGGCCCGGTCCGTCGTCTCCGACACCTCGCGCGGTCAGGCGGCCGCGCGGCTGCTCGGCGTGCTGATGATCATCAACGTGGTGGCTCCGGTCGTCGCCCCGCTGTCCGGCGGCGCGATCGTCGCCTTCGCGAGCTGGCGAGCGGTGTTCTGGGTCCAGGCGGCCCTGGCCCTGCTGGCCTCCGTCTGCACACTGGTGTGGGTGCGCGAGTCACTGCCGAAGTCCGCACGCGCCCGAGGTGGCCTGAGCGCGACGTTCTCCGCCGTCCGGGAGACCCTGACCAGCCGGACCTACGTCGCCTATCTCCTCACCTTCTGCTTCGCCTTCGCGGCTCTCTTTGCCTACATCTCGGCGTCGCCGTTCGTGATGCAGCAGGTCATCGGCCTGTCGTCGGGGATGTACTCGCTGCTGTTCGGCCTCAACGCGTTGGTCGTCGTGGCCACCAGTGCCGTCGCCGCCGCGCTGGCCGGGCGCGTTCCGTACCGCCGCATGATCGCGGTCGGACTGACCGTCGCCGTACTGTCGGCCGTCGGCTTGGCGGTGTGTGTCTCGGCTGGCGTACCGACGGTCCCGACGCTCGTGCTGTTCGCCGTGTTCCAGGGCTCGATGGGCCCCATCTTCGCCAACGCCACCACGCTCGCGCTGGCCGAGACCGGCAAGCACGCCGGGACCGGATCGGCGTTCCTGGGCTTCCTGCAGTTCCTGCTCGCCGCGGCGATCTCACCGCTGGTCGGCATCGCGGGCGAGAACAGCGCCGCCCCGATGGTCATCGCCATACTCGTGTCGATCGCCCTCGCCACGGTGGCGTTCGCAGTACTGCCCGACAAGTCCACTGAGACTGAACGCGAGAACAGTACGGAAGGTGATCTCAGCACCACGGTGGCCACCTCGGAGTAGCTCAGTAACTCCGTCGGTCGGCCCGGGGGCATGGCCCATGCCCCCCGGGCCGACCGGAGACCCACGTCCGACAGACACACACTTAGTTTGCGTTCCGGCCGCTTACAAGCCGCTCGCTCTGGCCGCCACGATCACGCGAAGAGCAGTCCTGGCACCCATGCGGAGGAACGCGATGGACAAGCACGCGATAGGGAGGCGGGCCGTGGCCAAGGGAACGGTCGCCCTCGGATTCAGCCTCTTCGCCGGCACCGTACCTGCACGGGCCGTGGCCGGAACCCGTACGAGCACGATGTTCCTGGCCGTCGGAGCCTGGTCGCACCTGGGCGGCGAACAGGGCCTGTGGCTCTACGAGTTCGACCCCAGGACAGGGGACCTGAAGCTGAAGACGGCCGTCGCGGACGACATCAGCGTCGGAGATTTCTTTGTCACTCCCAAGAATGACGCGCTTTACGTCGTTGATTCCAAGGCCGACCTGCCCGGGGAGACGGGAGGCGGCGGCCGGGTGATCTCCTTCGCCATCGACGCCGACTCCGGCGAGCTGACGCAGATCTGCGCTGCACGCACATACGCCGCAATGCCGTCGATGCCCGCAGTGGACGGCACCGGCAGGTACCTGATGGTTTCGAACCACGGCACCTCGGCTCCCGTCACGAAGAGCGAGAAGGGGCGGGACGGCACGTGGCATGTCACAACGGATTACGGAGACTCCACGACGGCTCTGTTCCCTGTCGACGAGAATCGTGTCATTGGCCAGCCTTACGACATGTACAAACATCACGGGTCCGGCCCGAATGCCAATCAAGCAAACGCTCACCCGCATTGCTGCGTCCCCGACCCGAGCGGCAACCTCTTCGCCGTGTGCGACAAGGGAAGCGATCGAATCAGCTTCTTCCGAATCGACCGCGACCGGAACGAACTCATCCGCACATCCGAACACGCGCGCCCGAGCGGGTCCGCCCCGCGGTACTGCACCTTCCATCCGCACAAACCGTACTTCTTCATGAACAACGAAGCCGTGAACGAGGTATGTGCGTTCACCTACGACACGGAGGGAAATCTGACTCCCGTCAATACCGTGGAGCCGGTACCGGGAAGGTGGCTCAAGAGCAGGATCCCAGAAGGCGGAAAGTTCGAACAGCAGGACTTGAAACTGAACGCCTCAGGCACCCGCCTCTACGCGATCACGCGCGGCGCAAGCGACAACACCTCCGGATTCGAGTGCATCACCACCTTCATGGTTGATCAGGAATCCGGCCGACTCACACGTCTACAGATCCTGAATCTCGACTGCACATGGCCGAGGGGGTGCGACATCTCTCCGGATGGCCAGTACCTGGTCGTGGCCTGCATATCCAGCGAGGAACTCCTCGTGCTCAAAATCCGCGAGAACGGAACCTTGCAGGACACGGGGAAACGCACCCCCCAACCGACGGCCGCGGCCTGCATATTTTACGAGCTGCCACATCATTCGCATTGACAACCCGACGGTCCCGCGCAGGGCAGTATGAATCCGGTATATGAATCCACTTTCTGCGCAAAGCCGTGCGTCAGCCCATCTGGTCCTCCGCCGACAGGTGTTCCACCGTCTTGCCGGTCTCGGTGAACGTGCGAGTCACGTACCCGGAGGAGTACACCCACAGGATGCGCAGCGGGGTGTCTCCGACGTTGCGGAACAGGTGGGGTATCGGGGAGGGGACGTACGTCGTGTCGTACCGCTCCAGCTTCGTCACCTCGCCGTCGACCACGACCTCGGCCTCGCCGTCGAGGATCGTGACGTGCTCGTCGCAGTTGTGCGAGTGCAACGGGGCGCCGGAACCCACCGGGTAGACGCTGATCCCGCTGGTGATCTTGTTCTCGCCGCCCGCGGAGGGGGTCGTGATCAAGGGTGTGGACGCGACGGCTCCGCCCCGGTCGAGGAGCGGGACGTCGGCGGCCTTGATGATCGTGGTCATGCGGGGAACCTCTCACCAGTAGTGCAGTGCGTCGACCGAGGCTAGAAGGCGTGTGACGTCGGGGGATGCCGTTCGGCGCGCAGCTTTACGTTGCACTCCCGGAGGGATCACGGCGGGCGGGTGCGGGGGTACCGTCGGCCACCGTCCGCACGGCTAAAGCAGGCCGTGCCCTGATGACACCAAGGCGGTATGCGGCCATGCGGCTCCCCGTGCTCAGCGAAGACGAGATGACCCCGCGCCAGAAGGAGTTGGCCGCCCGGATCGCCGGCAAGCGGGGGGCCGTGCGCGGCCCGTTCCGCGTGTGGCTGCACAGTCCGGAGATGGCCGAACGGGCCGACTCCCTGGGCGCGTTCGCGCGCTTCGACTGCTCCCTGCCCAAGCATCTGCGCGAGCTGAGTCTCCTGATGGCCGCGCGCAACTGGGACGCCCAGTACTCCTGGAACGCGCATGTGCAGCAGGCCATCGACGCCGGGATCCCGGAGGCCGCCGTCCGTGCCATCGCCGAGAAGCGGCACACGGACGTGCACTTCGACGACCCTGCCGACCAGGCCTTCTACCAGTTCGTGCACGAGGTGCTCGACGAGCACTTCGTCACGGACGACACATTCGCCGCGGCCCACCAGCACTTCGGCGCCCAGGGCCTGGTCGACGCCATCGGCGCGCTCGGCAACTTCACCATGCTCGGCATGTGCCTCAACACCTTCCAGGTGGATCTGCAGGCCGACAAGGAGCCGCCGTTCCCGGACGTGCGGGAATACGGGCGAGTGGCGCGCGAGCAGCGCAAGCAGCACCCGCACTCTCGATAGGCGAATCGATTGACAACATGATGGTTGACAATTTAGGTGAGGGTGACCTTATTTTGATCTCTGCGGGGGCACCTGAAAGCGAGGGACCATGGACCGCCTACTGCTCATGCACAGCTTCGTCACCGTCGCCCGGAACGGCAGCTTCAACGGGGCCGCGAAGAAACTCGGCTCCTCCGGCTCACTCGTCTCCCGGCACGTGGCCGAACTGGAGCGACAGGTCGGCGTCCGCCTCGTCAACCGCACCGCGCGCTCGGTGAGCCTGACGGAACAGGGCCTGCTCTACGCCGAGTTCTGCTCCCGCATCCTCGACGAGATAGCGGAACAGGACACCTCGCTGGCGCAGAGCCACGACCGGGCCGAGGGCACACTCAGCATCATCTGCCCGAAATGGATCGGCAGCCTGGACCTCGGCGACGCCATCGCCGCCTTCTCGGCCGCCCATCCGAAGATTCACGTACGGTTCGAACTCGGCGGCATGTCGGACCGGACGTACGACTTTCTCGACAGCGGATTCGACGTCGCGTTCCACACCCGCGATCTGCGGGATTCCGGGGTGCGCCTGAAGAAGATCGCCTCGTTGCCTTTCGTCCTGTGCGCCGCTCCGGAATACCTGGAGCGCCACGGGCCGCTCACCGAGCCGAACGCCATCGCCCGGCACGAGTGCCTTGTGCACGTCAACGATCCGGTGTGGCGCATCGGCCACGGACACGCGTCGACACTGCACAAGATCCGCGACGTGGCGTTCTCCTCGAACTCCTACATCGCCCTGCAGAAGGCGGCCGTGCACGGTCGCGGCATCGGGCTTCTTCCGCAGCGACCCGCCTACGACGACCTCCTCTCCGGCGCCCTTGAGGTACTGCTGCCCGAACTGGGCGCCCCCGACCGGCCGTTGTACGCGATCTACGGACCCGGCCGGTCGACACCGAAGAAGGTCGCCGTGTTCCTGGAGTACCTCACAGGATGGTTCTCCAGGAACCCCATGCCGGCGCTCGGAGCCGGTGCGCAACCAAGGATTGCAGAGACCGCACGGCAGGCCCGTTGAGGCCGTCGGCCGGCAAATCTACGATCGCCGGGGGAATTCAGGGCCACGCCCACGCCCACGTTCAGGTTCAGGTTCAGGTGAAAGTTCAGGTTCGAGTTCACACTCACGCTCGGCGAAATTCCGTCATGGAATGAGGAATCGATGGGGATTCAGCGCATGGAATCGGTCGCCTACAGGGTCCCGGACACCGGGGTTCTGGATGGATCCGTGCGGTTCTTCGAGGACTTCGGTCTACTCCTGCTCGAACGGACCGATGAGCACGCCGCCCTGGAGACCCTGGCCGGGCAGACCGTCCAGCTGGACACCACTCCGGGAGCATTCCTGCCGCCACCCCTCGAGGACGGGCCGACGGTGTGCGAGATCGTCTGGGGCGTGGACAGTGCGGCCGAACTGGAGCTCCTGGTACGGGAGGTGGGCAAGGACCGTGCGGTGCGCGAGAGCGCGGACGGCGTGCACCACACCGTCGACGAGACCGGCTTCGGGGTCGGGCTCACCCTCGCCCGCCCGCGCCCCCTCGATGTCACTCCGCGCCCGGCCAACGTCTCCGGCAGCATCGACCGCTGGAACGCCCCGCTGGGGCCGGTCGGGCAGGTGCGGCCACTGCGGATGTGCCACGTCGCCCTCAACATCCCCAAGGCCGGACGCGCGGCGGCCGTCGCCTTCTACACCGACCGGCTGGGCTTTCGCCCCACCGACATCGTCGAGCCCATGGGTGTCTTCATGCAGGCCCCCGGCGACGACGACCAGCACACGTTCCTGCTCTGCCACCGGCCCGACAAGGCCGGGATCAACCACATCGCGTACGAGGTGCCGGGCGTCGACGATGTCATCGAGGGCGGCAACAACATGATCGACAAGGGATGGCGCGAGGCCCGCAAGCTCGGCCGGCACACCATCGGCTCCAACATCTTCCGCTTCCTGCACGCGCCGTGCGGCGGCCGAGTCGAGTACGCGTGTGACATGGACCGGGCCGACGCGACGTACGAGACCCGGGTCCACGAGACGGCTCCGCCGCACACCATCTGGTCGTTGCGGCAGAACCGTGACGCCGAACGTTAGGCGCGGACGCCGGGCTCCTCGCCCCGGACCTCACTGCTCGATCGCCGCAAGGGCTCGACGCGCACCGCCGCAGGGGCTTGATCCGAAAGGTCACCCGCTTATGACCAGCTACCCCACCATCCGCCTGTACATCGACGGCGCGTGGCGCGACTCCGGAGACGGTAGGACCGCGCCGGTCGTCAATCCGGCCACCGAAGAGGCCCTCGGGGCCGTCCCGTTGGCGACCGCCGGTGACCTCGACGACGCGCTGAACGCCGCCGACCGAGGCTTCAAGGTCTGGCGCGACACCCCGATCGCGCGGCGCAGCGAAATCCTGCACCGCGCCGCCGATCTCCTCACCGAACGCGCCACCGACATCGCCGAGGTCATGACCCTGGAGGGCGGCAAGCCGCTCAAGGAGGCGGCCGGCGAAGCCACGCGCACGGCCGACACCTTGCGCTGGCACATCGAGGACGCCCGCCGCGCCTACGGCCGGACCATACCCACCACCCCCGGCACCCTGCTCTCCGTGCGCCGCGAACCGATCGGCCCCGTCGCCGCGTTCGTGCCGTGGAACTTCCCCGTCGGCGGCCCGAACCGCAAGATCTCCTCCGCTCTGGCCGCGGGCTGCTCGATGGTCATCAAGGCGTCGGAGGAGACCCCGGCGACAGCTGCGGCACTGGTCGCCTGCTACGCCGACGCGGGCCTGCCGCCGGGTGTCCTCAACCTCGTCTTCGGCGAACCGGCGGACGTATCAGCCCAGTTGATCTCCTCTCCGGTCACCCGACTCGTCGCCTTCACCGGCTCCGTACCCGTCGGCAAGCTGCTCGCCGCCAAGGCCGGCGAGGTGATGAAGCCGTCCCTGATGGAGCTCGGCGGCCACGCCCCGGTCATCGTGTGCGCGGACGCCAACCCGGCCAAGGCCGCCCAGCGCGCCGCACGGGCCAAGTTCTTCAACGCGGGCCAGGTGTGCACATCACCGAGCCGCTTCCTCGTCCACGAGTCGCTGTACGAGGACTTCGCCGCCGCGTTCGTGAAGGCGACGGAGGCGGTCGTCGTCGGCGACGGGCTCGACGCGCAGACCACGATGGGCCCGCTCTCCAACGAGCGCCGCCTGGCCGCCGCCGAGCGCCTGACCGCCGACGCCGTGCGTCGCGGGGCCACCGTGCGCACCGGCGGGCTTCGCCTGGAGCGGGCCGGCCACTTCTTCGCGCCGACCGTCCTGACCGACGTACCGCAGGACGCGCTGATCATGAGCGAGGAGCCGTTCGCGCCCATCGCCCCGATCGTCCCCTTCACGGACCTCGACGACGCACTCGCGCTCGCCAACTCGCTCCCGTTCGGACTCGCCGCGTACGGATTCACCGACTCGGCGGCCACCGCCGAGAAGCTCGCCGCAGGCCTGGAGGCCGGGATCCTCTCGATCAACCACTGCGGCGGTTCCGTGCACGAGGCCCCCTCCGGCGGTGTGAAGGACAGCGGCTACGGGCGTGAGGGCGGACCCGAAGCGCTCGACTCCTACCTCGTCACCAAGCGCGTCTCGCACCAGCTGAGCTGAGGCCCAACTCCCATGAAATACACGCGAGTCGACGTCGAAGGAAGCGCCCGCTGGGGCCGTGTCACCGGTGACGTCGTGGAACTGCTCTCGGCCTCCCCGCTGGAGGGCCCGGCTCCCTCGGTCACGGGCGAACTGCCCGTGACCGAGGCCCGCTGGCTGCCCCCGGTGGTCCCACCGGTGTTCTACGCAGTCGGGTTCAACTACCCCCGCCACATCGCCGAGCACCACGCCGAGACACCCCAGCGCCCCGAGGTCGGCTACCGCGCCAACAACGCGCTGACCGGGCATGGTTCACCGATCGTCAGGCCGTCCGACGTCACCGGGCGGTTCGAGGCCGAGCCGGAACTGGTCGCCGTCATCGGCACACGGATGCGTCACGCCTCGTACGACGAGGCACGCGCGGGCATCTTCGGCTGGACGATCGGCAACGACGTGAGCGCCCGCACCTGGCAGCACGAGGACCGCACGTTCTGGCGCGCCAAGAACAGCGACACGTTCAAGCCGATGGGCCCCTGGATCAAGACCGGTGTGGACGCCCTCGGACCGGCCACCACCACGACGCTGCGCGTGAACGGCGAGGTCCGTTCCCGGTTCCCCACCGGGGACATGGTGTTCGACCCGTACGACTACATCGTCGCGATGAGCCGGCGCCTCACCCTGCACCCCGGGGACGTGTTGTGGATGGGCGCCGAGTCGACCAGTCAGCTGGAGCCGGGGGACACCGTCGACGTCGAGATCAGCGGCATCGGCGTGCTCTCCAACCCCGTACACGAGGAACTTGAGGAAGGGACAAGCGCATGAGCAAGGCGCCCCGCTACATCCACCACGTCAACTTCCCGACCACCGACCCGGATCGCACCGCGGACTGGTACACGAAGGTCTTCGGGATGAAGCGCATCATGCCCAAGTCGAACACGCGCGTGGTGCTGATGACCCGCGGCAACTTCGACCTGCACTTCACTCCGGTCGAGGAGATGGAGCGCATGGCTCCCTACCACTTCGCCGTCGAGGTCGACGACTGGGACGAATTCCTGGACCACCTGGGCGAGTTGGGGATCCGGCACACCAGGCCGATCGAGCGCCCCGAGAACCAGTCGAAGTTCTGCTACATCCACGATCCCGACCACACCATGATCGAGCTCGTGTACCACGCCAAGCGCCCCAACTAGCCGGACGCACTGAGGAGTTATTCATGCCATACGCCGATTCCGAGGACGGCGCGCGCATCTACTACGAGCGTCACGGCTCCGGTCCCGCCATCCTCTTCGTGCACGGCTCCGGCGGCCACCACGCCGCCTGGTGGCAACAAGTCGCCGCACTGCGCGAAGAGTTCACGGTACTGACCGTGGACCTGCGCGGCTTCGGCAAGTCCGATTCGTCGATGGCGGAGTTCGACGGCCAGGACTTTCCCGGTGACGTCGTCGCCGTCCTCGACCAGGAGGACATCCACGACGCGATGCTGGTCGGCCAGTCCATCGGCTCCGTCGCCGCCCTGCGTGCCGGTCTCGCCCGGCCCGATCGGGTCTCGTCCGTCGTCCTCGGCCACTCGCTCGGCGGCATCGGACACCCCGAGCTGGCGGAACTCGCCGCCGCCGACCGCGCCGAGGCCGTCAAACTCCCCGTCATCGACCGCCTGTTGACGAAGACGTTTCAGATCGAGCGAGCCGACCTGACCTTCCTGTTCCAGCAGATGGGCACCTTCAACGTCGCCAAGATGGCCGACCTGCGCAACCTGGACACCAACGGGCCTTCGCTGTGGGACATCACGGAGTCCGGTGTCCGCGTCGCGTTCCTCGCCGGTGAGAAGGACGCGGTGCTCAGCGTCAAGACCGTGACCCGCGCCCACGAACTGCTCCCCGGCTCCCATCTGGAGATCGTCGAGGGCGCGCCCCACTCCATGTACTGGGAGACACCCGGCAGGTACAACACGGCCGTCGCCCGCCTGCGCCGCACCCTGACCCCTGTGAAGGATTCCGCATGACCGCCGCTCTGACGCTCGCCGCCGCAGAAGAAATCATCGCCGCCGCCCACGAACGCTCCCAGGACGTCGGAAAGGCGGTCTCGGTCGCCGTCGTCGACGCGGGCGGCTTCGTCGTGGCGATCCGCCGCCCCGACGGCGCCCGCCCCCTGACCCCGGACATCGCCCGCGCCAAGGCGTACACCGCGGCGATCATGCAGCGGCCGGGGAAGATGCTGAAGAAGTGGCAGGAGAGCCAGCCCGTCTTCTTCTCCCAGCTCTCGCAGCTCCCGGGCGCCGCCATGCCGATCATGGCCGCCGACGGCAGCCTCACCATCAAGAAGGACGGCGAGATCATCGGCGGCCTCGGCATCGCCGGCGGGACCGCGGACGAGGACCAGGTCATCGCGGAAGAAGTCCTCAAGTCCCTCGGCTACGAGCTGGAGTTCGCGGCCTGGGGCGTCGCGGGCAAGCCGGCCTCTCCCGGCAAGGAGTCCTGACCATGGCGGACACGTTCAACTTCCGCATCGACCACCACGGCAGCCTGGTCCGCCCGGCGGGCCTGGACCGCACCGACCCCGCCTCCCTCGACACGGCGATCGCCGACTCGGTGGCCCGACAGCGCAAGCTGCGCTCCACGGTCGTCACCGACGGCGGATTCCCGTACGAGGACTCCCGCGGCGTCATTCTGGAACACGTCGGCGGAGTGCGGCGTACCGGCGGCACGGACGCCGACGGCCTGCCGGCCTGGGCCGCGGACGCGGCGCCGAAGGCAGCAGGATCGTCGGCGGTGGACCGCGCCACGCGACTGTCCGAGCTGACGCTGATCGCACCGAAGGTCACGCTCCCGGCGCCGTCCTATCTGGCCGCCACCGTTCAAGGGCCGCTGCCCGCCCGGGAGTTGGGCGAGGCGTTCGCCGAGATCATCCGGGCGGAGATCGGCCGCCTGGTCGACGCCGGGGTCCGCCTCATCCAGCTCGACAACCCGTTGCTGCTTCCCGCGACGGGCCCGGACGAGACCCCGGTGGGCACCCTGTCGTTCGCGGAGGCACTCACCGTCGACGCCCCCGCCACCGTCCTGGACACCCGCCCCGAGGGCGTCCGCATCGGCTACTTCCCGGGAGCGACACCTCCGGGCACCGTCGACCGGGACAAGGCGCGGCAGCTCTACTCCGGAATCCCGGTGGACCGCTGGGTACTCCCCCTGCTGCACGCTTCCACCGCGGAACTCGACCTCGTACGCACCCTGCCCGAGGACAGGGACGTGTGCTTCGGGGTCGTGGACGCGTCCGTGGCGGGCCTGGAGGATGTCGACACGGTCCTCGACCGCTTGGACAAGGCAGGCGAGTTGAAGGACTTGGAGGACGCCGCGATCCTCCCATCGCGCGGGTTCGCGGACATCGCCGCCCGCCCCCTCCTCACGCAGGACGAGGAGCACAGCAAGCTGGTCCTGGTGGAGACCCTGGCCAGATACGTGTGGGGCAACGAGTTCTGAGCGACGCACACCGCGCCCCCGGGGAAGCCGCTGTGCGGGCCTTCCTCAGGGGCGCGGAGCACTTCCAGGGCACACCTAGAGCACACACCTAGAGCACTTCAGCGAACGTGACCTCCCGTGACGTCAGCAGGGGACGCACCACGCCCACGACGAACTCCGCGAAGTGTGCGGACGCGCAGTGTGCGTCGAACCCGGCCCGGTCCTCGTACACCTCGTACAGCACGAAGCCCCCGGGAACATCCACCTCCGCGTGCACCTCGTAGGCGCGGTTCGCGGTCTCCTCCAGCGTGGCTTCCCGCGCCTTCAACAGGGCGTCCCGCACGGTCTCCGCATCCTCGGCGGCACAGCGGTAGTGGGCAAAAACGGCGTACGCCATGGGGTGACTCCTTTACCTGAAAGACCAGTTCAACAGCGCCCCCGATTGCAACACACATCGCCTCGGCACCGGCCCGCGCACAGCGCAACCATTGGCTGCCTCCCCGGATCTCCCGCACACCGGTCCGCATGGTGTGTCGTACATCGGGTTCCAGATGTCGCAGAGCCCCGTGAGTCCGGCGGACCCCGGAGTACCCGGAGAGAGAAGTGATCGAGATGCGTGACGTGGAAACCCTGGTCGGCGGGGAGTGGGTGGCCCCGGCCTCCGGCGAGTCGATCGAGGTGCAGAATCCGGCCGATCTGCGCGCGCCGGCCTTCCGGGTCCCCGCGCTCACCCCCGAGGCCGTCACCCGCGCCTACGGCCACGCCGAGCGCGGCTTCGCGGTCTGGAAGCGCACCAGCCCGCTGGAGCGCAGCGCCGTGCTCACCAAGGCGGCCGGGCTGTTGCGCGAGCGCGCCGACGACATCGCCGTCGACGTCGCCACGGAGAACGGCAAGACCCGTGCCGAGGCCCGCGGCGAGGCCATCAAGGCGGCCGACTTCCTGGAGTACTACGGGCTCCTCGTCGGCCGCGGCGGCTACGGCACACTCCTCAACGACGCCCGCCCCGACACGCGTACGACGGCCCAGCACGAGCCGCTGGGCGTCGTGTTGGCGATCACTCCGTGGAACGATCCGCTGATCACCCCGGCCCGCAAGCTCGCCCCGGCGCTCGCCGCCGGCAACGCCGCGATCCTCAAGCCGGCCACCGAGACCCCGGTCTCCGGGCTGCACCTGGCGCGGGCGCTGCACGACGCGGGACTTCCGGCGGGCGTCCTGAACGTCGTCACGGGCCGTACGGCGCAGATCGAGGACGCGCTGCTGGGCGACCGGCGCATCGCCGCCGTGACGTTCACCGGCTCGAACGAGGTCGGCGGCCGGCTCCGTACGACGTTCGCCACCCGCAACATCCGCTTCCAGGGCGAACTCGGCGGCAAGAACGCCTCCGTGGTCCTCGCCGACGCCGACCTCGCGAAGGCCGCGAAGACCGTCGCCGCCGCCTCCTTCGGGCAGGCGGGACAGCGCTGCACCGCCACCAGCCGTGTCATCGTCGAGCGGCCCGTGTACGAGGAGTTCACGCGGCTGCTGCTCGCCGAAGTGGCGCACATCGAGCCGGGGGCCCCGCTCGCGCGGGGGACGGGCATGGGCCCCCTTTCCAGTCCGCGGCAACGCGACAGCGTCGTCGGGCACATCGAGAACGCCGTCAAGCAGGGTGCGAAGGTGCTGGCGGGCGGCGACGTGCCGAGCGATGCCGACCTCGCCCACGGCTGCTACGTCAACCCGACCGTCCTCGGTGAGGTGTCAGCCGATGTCGACATCTGGCGCGAGGAGGTCTTCGGCCCGGTCGTCGCGCTGCGTGCCGTCGAGTCCTTCGACGAGGCCGTCGCCGCCGTCAACGACTCCTCCTTCGGCCTCGCCGCCGCCGTGTTCACGCGCGACCTGAACGCCGTCCACCGCTTCGCCGAAGAGGCCGAGTGCGGCCAGATCGCCGTGAACCTCACGACGCCCGGCTGGGACGTCCACCACCCCTTCGGCGGCTTCCACGACTCCGGCTCCCCGTTCAAGGAGCAGGGCACCGAGGCGCTGCACTTCTACACCCGCGTCAAGACCGTCGCGATCCACTACGGCGCCTGACCAAGGCCCTGTCCCCCACCGCAAGAAAGGAGGCGGACGTTGGCCGACGAATCGATCGGCATCGTGGGCGCGGGCATCCTGGGCCTCGCCACGGCCCGCGAGATCGCGCTGCGCCGCCCCGGCACCCGCGTCGTCGTGTTCGACAAGGAGCAGGAGGTCGCGTACCACCAGACCGGCCACAACTCCGGTGTCGTGCACGCCGGCATCTACTACGCGCCGGGCAGCCTCAAGGCAGACCTGACCGTACGGGGCGTCGCCCTGCTGCGCGAGTACTGCCAGGGCCGCGGGCTGCCGTACCGCGAGATCGGCAAGCTCGTCATGGCGGTGCGCGCGGACGAGCTCGACCGCATGAACGCCCTGTACGAGCGCGCCAAGAACAACCACGTGCCCGACCTGCGGATGATCTCCAAGGGCGAGATCACCGAGATCGAGCCGCACGCCGGTGGCATCGCCGCGCTGCACTCGCCGCGCACCGCGATCACCGACTACCCGGCGATCTCCCGGGAGTTCGCGAAGGACATCGCGGATTCCGGTGGCGAGGTGAAGCTCGGTTTCCCGGTCACCGGCATCGCCACCGTGCCCGGCGGCGTAGAGGTGGCCTCCGGGCAGGAGCGCGTCAAGGTCGACCGGCTCGTCCTCTGCGCGGGCCTGCAGTCCGACACCGTCGCCAGGCTTGCCGACGACGGGCAGGAGCCCCGCATCGTCCCGTTCCGCGGCGAGTACATGCTGCTCAAGCCGGAGAAGCGGGACCTGGTGCGCGGCCTCATCTACCCGGTGCCCGACCCCCGTTACCCGTTCCTCGGGGTGCACTTCACACCACGCGTCGACGGCTCGGTCGAGGTCGGCCCCAACGCGGTGCTGGCCCTGGCCCGCGAGGGATACACCCGCACCCGGGTCTCCCCCGGGCACCTGCTCGGCCTCGCCGCCTATCCCGGCGCCTGGCGCATGGCAGCCCAGCACTGGCGCACCGGCATCAGGGAGTACAAGGGCTCCTTCTCGTCCTCCGCCTTCATGAAGGACGCGAAGCACTACGTCCCCGGGGTCGGTGTCGCCGACGTCGTGCGCGGCGGTGCGGGCCTGCGCGCCCAGGCCCTGGACCGCGACGGCACCCTCGTCGACGACTTCCGCATCCACCGGGCCGGCCTGATCACGGCTGTGCGCAACGCGCCCTCGCCCGCCGCGACGGCGTCGATGGCGATCGCCGAACACATCGTCGACATGGTCTACGACGCGTCCTGAAGCGCGCAAGAACTGCTTGCGCTCTCAGCTCTGCGCAAGACACGGCGACCCACCTAACGTCGATCTCGCAGCACACGTCCTCCTACGGAAAGAAGCACCCACATGTTCGTCGTCGACACCCAGATCCACATCTGGAAGGAAGAGACCCCGGACCGCCCCTGGGTCCCCGGCGCCCGCGAGCGGATCCGCCTCAACGGCCACCGCGAGGAGGCCTTCTCGTACGAGGAGGCCCTGGAGCTGATGGACGAGGCAGGTGTCAACCGGGCGCTGATCCTTCCGCCGTCCTGGGAGGGCGACCGCATCGACTACGCGCTCGAGGCGTGCGAGGCGCACCCGGACCGCTTCGGCATCATGGCCCGCATCCCGCAGAACAAGCCCGAAGAGGGCAAGGCCATGATGGCCGACTTCGCGCAGAACCCGCATGTGAAGGGAACGCGCCTCACCTTCCACCGGCCCATCGACCGCAACTGGATGATCGACGGGACGAACGACTGGTACTGGCCGATCGCCGAGGAGCTGAACATCCCCACGATGGTCCACGCGCCCATCTGGAAGCGGGAGTTGGGCGAGATCGCGGGCCGGCACCCGGGACTTAAGATCATCATCGACCACATGGGCATCATGGCCCGCTGTGTCGACGACTCCATCGGCTACTGGGTCCAGGAGACCGCCGACCTGCACGAGCACCCCAACATCTACGTCAAGCTCTCGGCGCTGCCCGGCTACTCCACGCAGCCCTTCCCGAACGACAACATCCAGAAGTACGTGCGCGAGATGGTCGACAAGATGGGCCCGGAGCGCTGCTTCTACGGCACCGACATCACGCGCCTGCTCGGTCACGGCATCACGTACACCGACACCATCGAGCAGTTCACGAAGCACTGGGACTTCACCCCCGAAGAGCTCGAGTGGATGATGGGCCGGGGCGTGGCCGAGGTCCTGAACTGGCCGATCGAGGGCTGAGGAGACACCAGAGATGACGCACAAGGAACGTAGTGAAGGCGTCGACGGCGGGGACGCTCTGGTATCCGCCTTCAACGCCGTCGGCGCCGACTATCTGTTCTGCTCCTCGGGGTCCGAGTGGGCCCCCGTGTGGGAGTCCCTCGCCCGTCACCACCGTGACGGGACCCCCGCACCCACCTACCTCGACCTGACGCACGAGACCGTCGCGGCCGGCATGGCCACCGGGTACGGACTCCTCAAGCGCCGCCCGCAGGGCGTGCTGCTGCACGCGGCGCCCGGCCTGCTGCAGGGCTCGATGGCCGTGCACGGCGCGCTGCTCGCCGGTGTCCCGATGGTGGTGTCCTCGTCCGAGTCCACGACGTACGGCGAGGGTCCGGGTCAGGACCCGGGCGGCCAGTGGTACCGCAACCTGTCGGTCGTCGGCGGCCCGCACCAGATCGCCCAGCCGTTCACCAAGTGGTCCACCGAGGCGGCCAGCGTGCACACGCTCCCGTCGATGGTGACGCGGGCCGCGGAACTGGCCTGGCGGGCCCCGGCAGGACCCGCGTACCTGAACATCCCGCTGGAGATCCTCCTGGAGGAGTGGGACGGCCGGGAGGCCAAGGCGATCGTCCCGCCCGGCTCGATGCACAGCTCGCCCGAAGAGGTCGAGCCCGTCGCCCAGTTGATCCGCGAGGCGACCAACCCGGTCATCGTGACGGAGACCGCGGGACGCGAGGCGGGCGGCTTCGAATCGCTCGTCGCGTTCGCCGAGGCCTGGCAGATCCCGGTCGTCGAACCCGACTCGGCCGTCTGCGCCAACTTCCCGCGCACCCACCCGCTGCACGCGGGCGCGGACATCGGCCCGTGGATGGCCGAGGCGGACCTGATCCTCCTGGTCAACTGCCGGGCCCCGTTCTACCCGCCGTCGCGCCGCCCGTCGAAGGCGACGGTCGTCGTCATCGACCAGGTGCCGCAGCGCCCGCACATAGCCCACCAAGTCCTGTTCGCCGACCGCTACTTGGAGGGCAATGTCGCAAATACCCTGCGCCAGCTCGCCAAGCGGGCCAAGGGCCTCGACGCCGGCTCGGTGGCCGTCCGGCGCGCGGCGCAGGAGGAACGGCACGCGGCCGAGCAGGTCGCGATCACCGCAGCCGAGACGAAGGCCGCCGCGGCGCCGGACGGCATCGACCCGGTCCACGTCGCCGTCACACTAAGGACGTTGCTCGAAGGCCAGGACAGCATCGTCGTCGACGAGACCATCACCCACAGCCGTACCGTGAAGCGCCACCTCAAGACGGCGGACCCCGACTCCTACTTCTACGTGCAGGGCGGTCTCGGTCAGGGCATCGCGGTCGCGCTCGGCGTCAAACTCGCCGAGCGGAGCAGGCCCGTGGTGCTCACCATCGGCGACGGCGCGTTCACGTACAACCCGGTGATCCCGTCGTACGACGCGTCCCAGGCGTACGAACTCCCGATCCTGGTCGTGGTGTTCAACAACCGGGTCTACAAGTCGATGAACCTCAACCACCGCCGTTTCTACCCGGACGGCGCCGCCGCCGAGACCGGCGAGTGGCTCGGCACCGATCTGCACCGCCTTCCCCGGCTCGCCGCCTTCGCCGAACCGTTCGGTATGCACACCGAGACCGTCGACACGCCGGACGCGCTCGGCCCCGCTCTCGAACGGGCGCTGAAGGCCGTCGCCGACGGCACCACAGCCGTCGTCGACGTCCTCGTCTCCCGCTGAGCCTTCGCTGATCTTTTAAGGACCCCCTATGCCCGAGAAGACCCTGGTCGCCGCGGCCGACCTCCGCTCCTTCGCCGCCGCCCTGCTCGAAAAGGGCGGCCTGAGCGCCGAGCACGCCGCGACCACCGCCGACGTGTTCGTGTGGGCCGCCCAGCGCGGCGTCGAGTCCCACGGCATCGCCCGTGTCCCCGCCTACCTCGACCTCCTGGCAAAGGGCGTCGCCAACCCTGCGCCACAGATGAAGGTCGAGTCGTCGACCCCGGGTGCCGCCGTCCTGCACGCCGACCGCGCACCCGGCCCGGTCGCCCTGTCCGCCGCTGCCGAGGAAGCGGTGACCCGCGCGCGCACCAACGGCATCGCCTCCGTCGGCGTACGGCAGACCGTGCACACCGGCGCCATCGGCTACTACGTGTCGAAGATCGCCGCGGCGGGTCTGGTCGGGATCGGCTTCGTCGCCGGCATGCCCAACATGGGCTACACCGGAGTCAAGGGCGCGGCCGTCGCCACCAGCCCGCTGGCCGTGGCGGTCCCCACGCTCGGCCGTCCGCCGCTGCTGCTCGACATGGCGACCGCCACCATCGCCCTCGGCAAGATCCGCCAGGCCAAGGCGTCCGGCACCCCGCTGCCGGAGGGTGCGGCCGCCACCGCCGACGGCACACCCACCACGGACCCGGAGGAGGCGGTGATGCCGCTCCCGCTGGGCGGCGCCAAGGGCTCCGGCATGTCCCTCGCGTTCGAGCTGATCACGAGCGTCCTGGTCGGCGCCCCGATCTTCGCGGCCTTCCACTCGGACGACCCCGAGGGCCGCAAGCACCGGCAGAACGCCCTCCTCATCGCCCTCGACCCGGCGGCCTTCGGCAGCGCGGACGCCTTCCTGGCCGACGCGGACTCAACTCTCGCCGCCCTCAAGGGACTTCCGGTGGCCGACGACGCCGATGAGGTCCACTACCCGGGTGAGCGCAGCGCCGCGGTGTCCGCCCAGCGCGCCGCGGCGGGCATCCCCGTGGCCCCCAAGGTCTGGAGCGACCTGACCGAACGGGCGGAGAAGCTGGGCGTCACCCTGCCGGAGACCGTCGCGTAGCGACAGCCGGGGTTCCCGGGCGCGTACGCCTGGGGCGGGGGAAACAAGGGAAGGCCGGGGGTTGGTGCAGCGCACCTCCCCCGGCCTTCGGCATGCCCGTGGCCGACAGGCGCATCCCGAGGACGGATTCGACGGCCCGGCCCGAGCGACGAGGTCACGCCCTCCGTCGTCAACGGTCACCTTAGCTTGCACGCCCATGGGCATCACCTGGGCGGTCGGCGCCTATACCGTCCCGAGCACCGCCCCCACACCACGGGCCGGACGGAACACCAACTGCCGTTCCCACACGGCGGTTTGATCTCTCCTCCGCGCCGCTGTCCTTGCCCGCCCCTGCCCACTCACCCACCTATGAGGTGCCATGTCGGCCAACACGCCCCGCGTCCCGCAACAGTCCGCACCACCACGGTCCGGGCGGCCACCCCGCACCACCGCCACGATCGTGCTCGCCTGCGTCGGGGTGTTCGTCTCCTATCTGCCGGTCGTGGGCGTCTCCGTCGCGCTCGGCGTCCTGCAGCAGGAGCTCGACGCCTCCACCACCGGGCTGCAGTGGATCGCCGACGCGTTCATCCTGCCGACCGCTGCCCTGCTCCTCACCTTCGGCATGATCAGCGATCTCTACGGCCGCAAGAAGACCTGGCTCGCCGGGCTCGCCGTCTCCTGCCTCGGTGCCCTGGTGTGTCTCACCGCAGGTGGCATCGTGCAGGTCTGCGTCGGCCAGGCCCTCACCGGCATCGGCACCGCCGCCCTGCTCCCCTCCACCCTCGCGCTGATCAGCCACGCCTGCCCGGATCCCCGCAAGCGCACCCGGGCCATCGCCTGGTGGACGGCGGCGCTCGGCCTCGGCCTCACGCTCGGCCCCCTGTTCACCGGTGTGTTCGTCGACAAGGTCGGCTGGCGGTGGATGTTCCTGCCTTCCCTCGTCATCGGCCTGATCGCGATCGTCGCCGGGGCCTTCTACCTCACCGAGTCGCGCGCCGACCGTGACCGTCACCTCGACATCCCCGGACAGGTACTCGCCATCCTCGCCATCGGCGGACTCGTCTACGGGGTCATCGAGGGCGGCAGCGCGGGCTGGGGGTCGGCGCAGGCCGTCATCGCGTTCGTGGTCGCCGCCGTGAGCCTGGTGGCGTTCGTCCTGGTGGAACTCCGGTCCCCTTCTCCCATGCTGGACATGCGTCTGTTCAAGTCGTCCGCGTTCTCCGGTGCCGCGATCGTCATGGGCCTCACGCTCTTCGCACAGGTCGGTCTCGTCTTCGCGCTCAGCGAGTACTTCGCGCTCGTCCACCATGCCTCGACCTGGGACATCGGCCTCCGCCTCATCGCGCTCAACGGCTTCACCGTCGTCCTCGGCCCACTGGTCGGACGCCTCATGAACCGCACCACTCCGGGACTGCTCCTGGTCACCGGGCTCGTGGTCGCGGGCATCGGAGGGCTGCTCGTGGACGTGTTCAGCGCCACCACCGGCACCGGCGAAGCGGCCGCGGTCATCGCCGTGCTGGGCATCGGCATCGCGCTGGCCATCGCCCCCATCACCACGATCGCCATCGGCAGCGTGCCACGGCACCTCGCCGGCTCGGCCGGCGCGGCCAACGGCGCGCTGCGCCAGATCGGCAGCGCGCTCGGCCCGGCCGTCTTCGGCGTCATCCTCACCCAGCGCACCGTGGGCACACTGCCCGGACACCTCGCCGAGTCCGGCCTCGACCAGGCCAACCAGGGCGCGGTGAGCGGCATGGTGTCGGACGTCGGCATCCAGGCCGGGGCCTTCCTCCACCTCAAGACCCCCGAGACCACCGGCCAGGCGCTGTCCGCCTACGGCGCGAGCTTCACCGACGCCCTGCACACCTGCGCCCTCGTCGGAGGCATCGGCATGCTGGCGGCGGCCGCCATCAGCCTGGCCATGATCGGCGTACGCCGGCACACCACGGGCGTCGCCGACACGGCGGACGAGAGCGAGGCGGCGCCCCCGACCGCGCTGCCACACACAGCGAGTTGAAAAGTTTCTTTAGTAGCGTCTGCCCGTCGCCGGGAACCGGATCACTCAAGTCTCCCTGCCCGTAAGGGATTTCGAGGCGGGCGACGATGTCCGATCCCTCCCGAAAGCGAACCATCACCGGACCTCGTGATGGCCCTCCCGCCAGCGAAGGAGTCTGCATTGGTTGCCAGGCGTACGTTCGTCACCGGAGCCGCCGCGGTCGGAGCCGCGACCGTACTGGGCACCGCGGCCCAGGCCGCCGACTCGGACGACGCCCATGCGTCGTCCGCTCATGTCCGGCGCGCCACCGCGATCACCAAGGTCTTCGGGGACGGCCAGAAGCTGATCGCCGTCGCGGTCGAGTACGACCGCGACATCGACACCTCGGCGCTGACCACCTCGACATTCGCCGTCGCCGACCGCACCGTCACCAAGGTGTACGCGAACCGGATCGTCGAGCTCGCCGAGCACGGCAGGGACGGGCGTCATGTCATCGTCGAGTTGTCGGCCGACGACGAGGCGGCGGCGCTGTGGGTGACGCAGCAGGGCCCGGGTGGCGGCTCGGGCGGGGCCCCGGGACAAGGTGGGCCGCCGCAGGTCGGAGACAGCACACCGGGTGGCACCATTGTCGCTGCCGAGGCGCAGCTGACCCAGAAGGGCACGGTCACCACCACACGCGGCGGCCGCTACCCGGCCGACGACACGACGGTGACCACCAGCAAGGTCGTGAACCTGATCGTCGACGACTTCCGGCAGTTCACGTTCGACGACCCCGCGACCGGCCGGACCCTGAAGTACAACCTCTTCGTCCCGAGGCACTACGACCCCCGCAAGAGGTACCCGCTCGTGCTGTTCATGCACGACGCGAGTGTCGTGAACGTCGCCACGCAGGGCCCGCTGGTACAGGGGCTCGGCGCGGTCTGCTGGGCGAGCGACGAGGACCAGGCGCGGCACGAGTCCTTCGTGCTGGCACCCGAGTACGGCTCCGTCGTGGTCGACGACACCTACAAGCCGTCGACGCTCTTCGACGCCACGGCCAACCTCGTCGAGGCGGTGACACGCGAGTACAGCATCGACGAGAACCGGCGTTACACCACCGGCCAGTCCATGGGCGCGATGATGTCGCTGGGCCTGAACATCGCCTACCCCGACCTGTTCGCCGCCGCCTTCATCGTCGCTGGCCAGTGGCCCTCCGAACAGTGCGCCCCGCTGGCCGACGACAAGCTGTGGATCCTCGTCTCGCAGGACGACGACAAGGCCTACCCCGGCGAGAACGCCATCACCAAGGTCATCAAGGAGCAGGGCACAGAGGTCGGCGCCGCGGTCTGGGACGGCCGGTCCACCCCCGCACAGTTCGCCGCGGACGTGCGCGACCTGAAGCGGCAGCACGCCCCGGTCAACTACGCCACCTTCGAAACCGGCACCACCGTGCCCTCCGGCTCGGACACCAGCGCCCACATGGGCACCTGGCGCATCGCCTACGCCGTTCCGGGCATCAGGGACTGGATCATGCGCCAGTCGCGATAGACCCAGGTCGGCAGAGCACCCCAATTCCCTTTTATTTCACCACCGTTCGGACGTGACGGAGGAGTCAATGGAGTCGAAGAATGACAACACGGGCGAGAGAGGCCGAAAGGGAGGTGTTCTGCACCGGCGGTCGTTCCTGAACGGTTCTCTCGCCGCCGCGGTGACTGCCACCTCCCTCGCCGGTGGTGCCGCGTCGGCGAGGGCATCGAGCACCGGCTCCGGGCTGAAGGTGGGAGCGGGGAAGGCGGCGATCAGCATCCCGCCGTCCCTGCTGCCGCTGGACGGCTTCACCACCGTCCACGACGACCTGCACGTACGGATCCTGCTGCTGGAGAACGGCGCACACCGCGTCGCCCTGGCCGTCCTCGATCTGACGTCGATCAGCGAGGAAGCGATCACCGCGATCAGGACGGCCATCACCAAGGCGTCCGGAGTGGCGACGGACGACATCGTCGTGACGGTCACGCACACCTTCTCCGCCCCGCACGTGCAGGCCGCCGACAGCTCGGCGGGGGCCGCCCGGTACATCCGGCTGATCACCGAGTCCGCTTCGGCCGCAATCGCCGCCGCGGTCAAGGGACTTCGGCCCGCCCGTGTCGGCCACGGCACCGGTAAGTGCGACGTCAACGTCAACCGGGACGTCCTGACCAACGAGGGCTGGTGGCTCGGAACCGGCGAGGCGGGCCCGTCCGACAAGAGCGTCCGAGTCACCCGCTTCGACGACCTCGACGGCAAGCCCGTCGCCGTCCTCACCAACTACGACGTCCAGTCCTCGGTGATGATGGAGTCGGTGATGGCAAACGGCGACCTGCCCATCACCGCCGATCTCGCGGGCGCGACGGCGGCGCACGTGGAGGAGCAGTACGGAGACGGCGTCGTCGGGCTCTTCCTCGTCGGCGCCTGCGGCGACCAGTCACCGGCGTTCCGCTCGAAGCGGTACACCATCGACAAGGACAAGAAGTGGTCCCAGGTCGACGCCGCGGACGCGGGCTGGATCCTGCTGACGGTCCAGGGTGAACGCCTCGGCACCGAGGTCGTCCGGGTCAGCGAGACCATCAGGACGGCGGGAGGCGGGGGCGGTTCGACCCTGCGCCTCGTCACCGGCTCCGCCACGGTCGACGCGGTGACCGGCGGCCATCCGACGGCGCCGGCGAAGAAGTACACGTTCACTCCGAACGGCACGGCGAAGGCGCCGATCTGGGTTCTCCAGGTGGGTGACGGGGTGTTCGTCGGGGTGTCGCCGGAGCTGTCCACCGACACCGCGCTGGACATCAGGAAGCACTCGCCGTTCCCGCACACCAACGTCATGTCGATGCTGGAGGGCGGCGCGAAGAACATGGCCGAGGCCAGGAGCTACGCCAGGATCACCTACGAGGCGGTCGACTCCTCGTACGCCAAGGGGGCGGCCGAGACGGTCGCCTCGAGGATCGGCGAGATCCTGGACTCGCTGCGCGGCTGACCCGCACGCCACGCACGGGTGCTCCCGCGCGGGGCTGAGGGACCGCGGTCCCTCAGCCCCGCCGGATCACACGGTGACCGTCCGGCCGGTGCGGGCGGACTCCTCCGCCGCGTTCGCGAGGACGAGCGCGGTGACGCCGTCGTCGAAACCCGGGGAGCAGGGCGCTCCAGTGCGGATGGCACGCGCGAACGCGTCGAGTTCGGCGCGGTAGGCCTCGGCGTAGCGCTCGAGGAAGAAGGGGAGGCAGGGACCTGCCCCTTCGGTCCCCTCGCTGCCGAACTTGCGCACCGTGGTCTTGGTGACGTTGCCGGCCGAGAGCATGCCGGTGGAGCCGAAGGCCTCGAGCCGCTGGTCGTAACCGTAGGCGCAGTGCCGGGAGTTGGTGATGGTGATGAGTTCGCCGCCGCGGCCGCGCAGGGTGACGACGACGGAGTCGTAGTCGTCGTACTTCTTGATGTCTTCGCTGAAGACGTTGCTGCCGACGGCGGTGACCTCGATGATGTCGGGCACGAAGAACCGCGCCATGTCCAGGTCGTGGATCGTCATGTCGCGGAAGATGCCGCCGGATCCGGCGATGTAGTCCACCGGGGCCGGAGCCGGGTCGCGGCTGATGATGGTCAGCTGCTCGAGCGTGCCGATCTCTCCCGTGGCGACGCGATCGCGTACCGCGGCGAAGTTCGGGTCGAAGCGCCGGTTGAAGCCGAGCATGATGGGCGCGGTGGTGTCACCGAGCTTGTCGCGGCACTCCAGGACGGTCCCGATGTCGAGGTCGATGGGCTTCTCGCAGAGGACCGCGAGACCGTGCGCCCTCGACCGGGCCATCAGGTCGACGTGGGTGCTGGTGGGCGAGGCGATGACGACCCCGTCGAGGTCGGCCTCGGCGAACACCTCCTCGGGGTCCGCGACGGCCTTGGTGCCGGTCTCGGCGGCCAGGCGGCGGGCACCCTCGATGAAGGGGTCCGCGATCACGGCGAGGTCGATGTCCGGGTGGGCGGCCACGCTGCGGGCGTGCACCTGGCCGATGCGACCGGAACCGAACAGCGCCAGGCGCAGGCGGCGTTCAGACATGGTGGTTCCTTTCAGAACATGACGGTGCGGGTGTCATGGCGGTGTGGGTTCGACCGGGAGTGCTCAGCCGGCCCGGTGGCTGCTCGGGAAGCAGCTCACCGCGGTGTCGTAGGCGCGCTTCAGGCCCTCGGCCATCGGCAGGCCCCGGTGCTCGGCCGAGATGATCTCGACGCCCCAGGCGCCGCGGTATCCGGCGTCGATGGTCCGCTGGACGAACGTGGGGGTGTCGAAGGCGCCTTCGCCGCAGTACTTGCGGTGGTTGCTGCTGTCGTCGACCATGCCGGCGACGGTGTCCCGGATCCCGGCGACTCCGTCGTTGATCTCGACCGCGGTGACCCGCTCCATGGGCACGACGTTCCACACATCGTCGTTGGCGAGGCGGCCCTTGTAGGTGTGCCACACGTCGATCAGCAGACCCGCCGATGGGCTGTCGGACTTGGTGACCACCTCGACCGCTTCCCGGGTGGTCCTCAGGTGCGAGAAGGGTGTCGCTTCCAGCGCTAGGTGGATGCCCGATGCGGCGGCCTCGTCCGCCAAGTCGGCGAAGGCGTCGGCCAGATGGGCGAGAGGCAGCGGGTTCTCCGCCAGTCCCGCTCCGGCCTTGATGTGGTGGGCGCCGAGTGCGGTGGCGGCTTCGAAGAGGTCGGCGCGGACGACGTCCGCGGCGGCGCGCTCGGCTCCGGTGGTCCACCAGTTGTCGAGGAACTCGACCTCTACGATGCCGATGCCGGCCTCGCGGATCCTCCGGGACAGTTCGGCGTAGCCGATGGTGTCCCGCGCCTCGACCAGGTCGGCGTGGACCAGGCCGATGCCTGCCCAGCCGGTGCGCGCGACGGCGGCGATGCGCTCGTCCAGCGGGACCGGGCTGCGCTCGTCGTCCAGCATCGGCGCGACGTCGCCCGCGCTGGTCCAACAGGTGGCGATCAGACCGGGTATCACCCGGGCGGGCCCGCTCATGCGCCGGCCTCCACGTCGACCGAGGCGCCGCGTTCCTTCTCGGAGCGGTAGCAGGCGTCGACGATGCGGGCCACGGTCAGGGCGTCCGACACGGGGGCGACGACGGGGGCACCGGTGCGGATGCTGTCGACCCAACCGCGCATCTCGGGGTGGAAGTTGCTGATGTTCTCGAGCTCGGGGAGCTCGGAGAACTTGTTCGCCTCGGTGCGGGCGAAGGGCGGGGTGAAGTGGCTCTGGGTCCACTCGGTCCAGCCGGCCGGGTATCCGCCGCGGTCCTCGTCGACGTAGACGCGCAACTTCTGCGGGAGGATGCCGAGTTCGATCATGCCGCGGGTGCCGTAGACGCTGATGCGGGAGCTCTCGAACCACTCGAGGTGGTCGTGGCCGTCGAAGTTGAACGTCATGGACTTGTCGGGGTAGTTGAGGAGCACCGCGGCGGAGTCCTCGCGGCTCGACCCGCCGGAGAGCTTGGGCGACTTGCGCACGCGGGCGTTGATCGACTCGGGGGCGCCGAACATGCGCACCAGGGAGTCGAGCATGTGGCAGCCGAGGATCCACAGGACGCCGCCCATGTCGGCCGGCTGGTTGAGGTGCTGCGTCTCGTGCTCGCCGACCAGGGCGGCGCCCCGGGCGGAGACGGTGACGACCTCACCGATCAGGCCCTGCTCGATCAACTCCTTCGCGCGGCTCACGGATTGGGCCAGACGCACGTTGTAGCCGACCTGCACGACCTGGCCGGGCTTGGCCTCCGCCTCGGCCCGGCGCAGGCGCAGCAGGTCTTCTGCCGTGCCGCCGCCGGGCTTCTCGACGACCACGGACTTGCCCGCGTCCAGCGCCTTCAGGGCGTGCGGAACCATGTCGCGGCTCTTGGAGTGGACCATGACGGCGTTGATGCGCTCGTCCTGAAGCACACCGTCGATGGTGCGCGCTTCGAGTCCGTACTTTTCGGCGAAGTACGTGAGTCGGGGGTCGTCGTCGGCGGCCGCGACGACCTCCACGCCCTCGATCGCGCGCAGGGCGCGGACCCGCGCCGACGCGTGCGGGTGGGTGATGCCCAGGAGCCCCACAATGATCGGTTCCAAGGTTGCTCTCCTGTCGTTCCAAGTCGCCGGCCCGCTCGGGGCGAGAGCGCGAACTGGTGTGAGATCCGAGGTTGTTGCCTCCGGGAGCCGCCACTGTCACACACTGGACAGGGCGTCCACAAGACAGAGTTTGCTGTGGGTTCCATCACCTCGGACGGGCGCCGCTTGACGCGTCGTCACCGTCGGCGGGCGACGGGGCGCCGAGGTACCGGGAGAGCTCCTGCGCCCCACCGCGGACCAGGTCCACGACGGACGGCTCCCCTGCCGGGGCGGCCAGGATGCCTTCGCGCAGCCCACTGACCGACAACGAGGCCGCGACCTCGCCGCGATGATTGAAGATGGGTGCGCCGATCGCGGCGATCCCAGGGGTCACGTTGTTGTCGCTGACGACATGACCCTTCTCGCGGATCCGCTCCAGGTCCGCGTAGAGCTCGGGACGGGACCGGAGGTCGCGCCACGGGTCTCCGGAGTTAGTGGCGATCGCGGCGTACTCGTCCCACGCGGCGCGTTCCTCGAAGGCGAGCAACGCGCGGGGGGCCGCCCCCACATGGAGCGGCAGCGACTGCCCCAGTTGCAGCACCCGGCTGTTGACGCGTACGCCGTCGACCCGCTCGATGCACACGGCCCGCGTGCCACGGCGGATGGTCAGGAAGGTCGTCTCACCGGTTGCGCGGTGGATGGCGTCCAGGACCGGCATCGCCGCCCTGCGGATGTCCAGGCGGCGGGTGAGTTCACCGGACAGGCGCAGCATCTTGCTGCCCACGCGATAGGCGCCGCGCGGCCCGATCTGCTCCACCCAGCCGGCCTCGGCCAGGGTGCCGAGCATGCGGTAGACCGAGCTGACCGGCTCTTCGAGCCGCTCGGTGAGACGGGCCGAGGTGGCGACACCTTCGTCGGCCAACACCTCCATGAGCGCGCCGGCCTTGGCGATCACGGCCGGGGAGCGCGTCCCCGCCTGATCGTCCGGCACGACGGGCGAACGTGCCGCCGGCCCACCGGGGCCGCCGGAGCGGGGCTGGTCCAGGGACGCCTCGATCGCCCGCGCCGCCGCCAGGACGGTCTCGCCCGCGGCGGTCTCCTGCGCGAGGACGCGCTCCCTGAGGCCCGCTACGCAGATGACCCCCACGACGGCCCCGTCCCGGTCCCGTACGGGGGCGCCGACGGAGGCGACGCCCTCGATCGCCTCACCGTCCTCGACGCTCCACCCACGGTCGGCGGTCTCTTCGAGTCTGCGCCGGAGATCGGCTGCCGTCACCGGCGTCGCCGGGGTGAGGGGCTCGTACGGCGCGCGTGCGAGCACCCGGCTGCGGAACTCGGGCGGCGAGAAGGCAAGAAGGGCCTGGGAGGCCGCTCCCGCATGGAGGGGAAGCGTTCTGCCCGGTGCGAGCACCAGCATGTCCACGTCGGATCCGTCCACCTGATCCAGGCACAGCGCCCCGTCTTCTTGGAGGACACGGAAGGACACATTCATGCCGAGTTGCCCCTGCGCCCAGCGCAACTGCTTGCGCAGCTCGACGCGATCGACGTAGGCGTCGACGACCGCATCACCCAGGCGCAGCACTCCGGTTCCCAGCTCGAGGCGTCCCTCACCCGCCGGGCGCACCAACTGCGTGCGTTCGAGGGCGGCGGCCACCCGGTAGACGGTCGGGCGGGGTTCGGCGACCGCCTTGGCCAGCTCCGACGGAGTCGAGGGGCCGAGTCGAGCCAGTTCGTCGACGATCTGGGCCGCCTTCTTCAACAACTGAATGGCACTCAATCCCTGCCTCATCCCTGCGTTCTCACGGAGTGGTCACGCTGTCCGAATATTGCGAGCGTAACCTCTGGCGCGACATCACATCACTGTGCGAACATCGCGTCCACTGTATGGCACCGGATCGCGCCGCGGGCCGCTCCGTCGCACATCACACGGACCCGTCGCACAGCCGCATCATCACGCCCGAGGAGGAAGTCTCCATCGAGGAGACGACGCCGATGATCCAATCTTTCGTCCACGAAGCCCTGCCCATGCGCGTCCGATTCGGGGCGAAGTCGCTGTCGGCCCTGCCCGACGAGCTGGACCAGATCGGGCTCGGACGCGTCCTGGTCCTGTGCTCGCCAGGGCAGGAGGAGACAGCGGAGTTGGTGGCGGGCGCCCTGGGGAAGCGCTGCGTAGGCGTACTGGCGGATGCCGTGATGCACGTACCGGCCGAGGTGGCCGAGCGTGCCAGTGCGCGGGCCGCCGATGTCGGCGCCGACGGGTGCGTGACGGTGGGCGGCGGCTCGGCGATCGGCCTCGGCAAGGCGATCGCGCTCAAGCACGGCCTGCCGGTGGTGGCCGTACCCACCACGTACTCCGGTTCCGAGATGACACCGGTCTGGGGCCTCACCACCGACGGCCGCAAGGAGACCGGGCGGGATGCGCGCGTGCTGCCCCGCAGCGTCGTCTACGATCCCGAACTCACCGTGTCGCTGCCGGTTTCGATGTCGGTGACCAGCGGATTCAATGCGATCGCGCATGCGGTCGAGGCACTGTACGCGCCCGACGCGACACCCATCATCTCCCTGATGGCTCAGGAAGGCGTCCGCGCCCTGAGCTCGGCGCTGCCCGGCATCGTCGCCGACGCGGCGGACGCCGCCGCGCGCTCCGAGGCGCTGTACGGCTCGTGGCTGTGCGGTGCCTGTCTGGGCGCGACGACGATGTCCCTGCACCACAAGCTGTGCCACGCCCTGGGCGGCACCCTGAACCTGCCGCACGCGCAGACCCACACGGTGGTGCTCCCGCACGCCCTCGCCTTCAACGAACCGGCCACGCCCGACGCGGTGGCGGCACTGACCCGGGTGTTGCCCGGCGAAGGCGGCCCCGCGCAGCGCCTCTGGCACCTCGCCGGAGAGCTGAACGCGCCGCGCTCCCTCGCCGAACTCGGCATGCGGGAGTCCGACATCGGCCGCATCGCCGACGAGGTCACCAGCCGCTCGTACGGAAACCCCCGCACCATCACCCACGAAGCCGTGAGCGGCCTGCTCCGCGCGGCCTGGGCGGGAGAGCAGCCGAGCACGGAACCCGGCTCGGCCTGACGGCACCACCGTCCCGTATCCAAGACACCGGCACACGTAACCGAGGAGACCCATGCCTGATCGCAGCCTCAACGCCGACACCGTCCCGGCCACTGGACCGCACGACGTCTCCAAGGCCCAACAGGCCGTGGAGGAACGCCTCGTCGAGACCGTCCTCCAGTCGTTCGACGACTGCCAGGACCCTCGTCTCGGGCAGGTCATGCAGGCACTCGTCCGTCACCTCCACGCGTTCGTCCGCGAGGTGCGCCTGACGGAGGAGGAGTGGAACAAGGCGATCGAGTTCCTCACCGAGGTCGGTCACATCACCGACGACCGCCGACAGGAGTTCATCCTGCTCTCCGACGTTCTCGGCGCGTCGATGCAGACCGTCAACGTCAACAACGAAGCGCGCGGGGACACCACCGAGGCCACCGTCTTCGGCCCGTTCTTCGTCGACGACGCGCCCCGCATCGAGCAGGGCGGCGACCTCTCCGGCAGCGCCGTCGGGCAGCCCTGCTGGGTCGAGGGCACGGTGCGGGACACCGAGGGCAACCCCGTCCCGAACGCGCGCATCGAGGTGTGGGAAGCCGACGAGGACGGCTTCTACGACGTCCAGTACACCGACGACCGTGTCAGCGGCAGGGCGCACCTGTTCAGCGACGAGGAGGGCGGCTTCCGGTTCTGGGGCCTCACCCCGACGCCGTACCCGATCCCCCATGACGGACCTGTGGGCAGGATGCTCGCGGCCACCGGGCGCTCCCCCATGCGCGCCTCGCACCTGCACTTCATGGTGACCGCCCCGCAACTGCGGACCCTGGTGACACACATCTTCGTCCGGGGCGACGAACTCCTCGCGTCCGACACCGTCTTCGGTGTCAAGGACTCCCTGATCAAGGACTTCGTCCAGCAGCCCGCCGACGCCCCGACGCCCGACGGACGTGAACTCGGCCACCGCACCTGGGCGCGCGCCCGCTTCGACATCGTGCTCGCGTCCGCGTAACCGCCGACGCCACACCGAGAGGACATCACCCATGAGCCGCGGTGCACCGTCCGCAACTACCGAGGTGACAACGGCGACAACCCGGCCGGCCCTTCCTCCGGACACGCCGGGGCCGCACTCCAAGCGTCTCGGCCTGATAGCCGTCGTGGCGACGTTCGGTGGCCTGCTCTTCGGATACGACACCGGCGTGGTCAACGGCGCCCTCAAACCGATGGAACACGACCTGGGACTCACCGCGTTCAGCGAGGGCCTCGTGGTCAGCGCCCTCGTCTTCGGCGCGGCATTCGGGGCGGTCGTCGGAGGCCGCCTCTGCGACCGGTTCGGGCGCCGGCGCACGATCCTGATCCTGTCCACGGTGTTCGCCTGCGGGACGCTCGGCTGCTTCCTGTCCCCCGACTGGCAGGTGCTCACGCTCTTCCGCTTCGTCCTCGGTCTCGCCGTCGGGGGCTGCTCGGTCGCCGTCCCGGTCTACCTCGCCGAGATCTCGCCGTACGAGAAGCGTGGCTCGCTGGTCACCCGCAACGAAGTCATGATCGTCTCCGGTCAGTTCGCGGCGTTCGTCATCAACGCGTTCATCTTCAGCATCTGGGGCGAGCACGACGGCATCTGGCGGTTCATGCTCATCGTCTCCGTCCTGCCGGCCTTCGCGCTCTTCTTCGGCATGCTGCGCGTGCCGGAGAGTCCGCGCTGGCTCAGCGCCCAGGGCCAGGACGAGGCCGCCCTGAACGTGCTGAAGCAGGTCCGCGGCCCTGAGCGGGCCGAGGCGGAGATGGCCGAGGTCCATCAACTCTCCGACGAGGACAACGCGTCGAGAACCGGCGGCTGGGCCGACCTCGCCGTGCCGTGGATCCGCCGCCTCGTCCTCGTCGGCATCGGCGTGGGGATCTGCCAGCAGATCACCGGCATCAACGCGATCATGTACTACGGCACGCAACTCCTCGAGGACTCCGGGTTCTCCGCGAACGGCGCGATCCTCGCGAACACCTTCAACGGCCTGGCCAGCGTCCTGGGGATCGCCGTCGGGATCATGCTGATCAACCGGGTCGACCGGCGCACCATGCTGCTCGGCGGCTACACCTTGATCGTGACCTTCCACGTGCTCATCGGAGCCTCGGCGCTGCTCATCCCGGACAGTGCCGCCTTCAAGCCGTACCTGATCATGGCGTTCGTGGTCTGTTTCGTGTTCTCCATGCAGGCCACCCTCGGGCCGCTGGGCTGGCTCATCCTCGCCGAGATCTTCCCCCTCAAGATCCGCAGCTTCGCGATGGGTGTCTGCGTCTTCGTCCTGTGGCTCACCAATGCCTCAGTCGCCTTCGGCTTCCCGCCGTTGGTCTCCTCGCTCGGGATCGCGCCGACCTTCTTCGTCTTCGCCGCGCTCGGCGTCCTCGCGTGCATCTTCATCGTCACCTCGGTCCCGGAGACCCGGGGCAAGACGCTGGAGCAGTTCGAGGAGGAGTTCAGGCGGGACAATGCGGGGTGACACCCACCGGACATGACGGGACCGTCTCACCACTTGGTGGTGAGACGGTCCCGTCATCCGTGCTGCTGAATGCCCGTCACTGCCCGGATGCGATCAGCGGCACGTCCATGCGCGCTGCCAACTCATCGAGCGTGATGCCGAAGGTCTGCGTGACCCGCACGCCCTCCGCGGTGATGTCGAAGACCGCCAGGTCGGTGTAGACACGGTCGACGCAGCCGAGGCCGGTGAGCGGGTAGGTGCAGTCGGGGACCAGCTTGGGTGTGCCGTCCTTGGTGAAGAGGGTCATCATCACGAAGACCTGCTTGGCCCCGATCGCCAGGTCCATCGCGCCGCCGACGGCGGGGATGGCATCCGGGGCGCCCGTGTGCCAGTTGGCTAGGTCGCCGCGGGCCGAGACCTGGAACGCGCCGAGCACACATGTGTCCAGGTGCCCGCCGCGCATCATGGCGAAGGAGTCGGCGTGGTGGAAGTACGCGGTTCCGGGCAGCTCGGTGACCGGGATCTTGCCCGCGTTCGTCAAGTCGGCGTCGATCTCGTCGCCCTGGGCGGCGGGACCCATGTTGAGCATGCCGTTCTCGGTGTGGAGCACCACGCCCGAGTCGGCCGGCAGGTGGTCTGCGACGAGGGTCGGCTGGCCGATGCCCAGGTTGACGAAGGCGCCTTGCGGGATGTCGCGTGCGATGAGGGCGGCGATCTCGTGCTTGCTCAGTGGGCCCTGTCCGGTCACGGACGGGGCTGTGTTCGTGAATGTCATGCGCGGGCCGCCTCCTGCACCACTCGGTCGACATAGATGCTCGGGGTCACGACGGTCTCCGGATCGAGCGTGCCGGTCTCGACGATCTCGCGGACCTGCGCGATCACGGTGGTCGCCGCCGTCGCCATGACCGGGCCGAAGTTGCGCGCGGTCTTGCGGTAGACGAGGTTGCCCATGCGGTCGGCGCGGTGGGCGCCGATCAACGCGACGTCGCCCTTGATGGGGTACTCGAGAACGTAGGTACGGCCGTCGATCTCGCGGGTCTCCTTGCCCTCGGCGAGCAGCGTGCCCACGCCGGTCGGGCAGTAGAACGCGCCGATGCCCGCGCCGGCGGCCCGCATGCGTTCGGCGAGGTTGCCCTGCGGCACGACCTCAAGCTCGATGCGGCCCGCGCGGTAGAGGTCGTCGAAGACCCACGAGTCCTTCTGCCGCGGGAACGAGCAGATCACCTTGCGGACCCGCCCCTTGGCCAGGAGCGCGGCGAGTCCCGTGTCACCGTTGCCGGCGTTGTTGGACACCACCGTGAGGTCGGTGCCGCCCTGGCGGATGAGCGCGTCGATCAGGTCGACCGGCATGCCGGCCATGCCGAATCCGCCGACGAGCACGGTGGCGCCGTCCTCGATCCCGGCCACCGCCTCGTCGACGTCGGCGCAGATACGTGTCGTCATGACTGGTCTCCCGTCACGTTCTCCAGGACCACGGCGAGCGCCTGGCCCACTCCGATGCAGATGGCCGCGACACCCCAGCGTTCGCCGGACTCGCGCAGCCGGTGGGCGAGGGTGCCGAGCAGCCGGCCGCCGGACGCACCGAGCGGATGGCCGAGGGCGATCGCCCCGCCCTTGGCGTTGACGATGTCCGGGTCCACCTCCCAGGCATCCACGCAGGCCAACGACTGCACGGCGAACGCCTCGTTGAGCTCGACGGCGGCGACGTCGGACCAGGTGATGCCTGCCGCCTTCAGCGCCCGGTTCGCCGCCTCCACGGGGGCGTAGCCGAACATCTGCGGGTCGAGCGCGGACACACCACGTCCGGCGATACGGGCCACGGGGTCGACGCCGATACGTGCGGCGGCGGCACCCGAGCCGAGCAGGACGGCGGAGGCGCCGTCGCTCAACGGGGAGGCGTTGCCCGCCGTGATGACACCGTCGGGCCGGAAGACGGGCTTGAGCCCGGCCAGCTTCTCCGGCGTGGACCCGGGGCGGATGCCCTCGTCCCGCGCCAACGTGGCGCCCTTGGCATCGACGGTGACCGGCACGACCAGGTCGTCGTAGAAGCCCGCGTTCCAGGCGTCGTCGGCGAGATTGTGGGAGCGGGCGGCGAAGGCGTCCTGGCGCTCGCGCGGGACGTCGAAGCGGTCGGCGAGCTGCTCGTTGGCCTCGCCGAGCGAGACGGTCCACTCCTTGGGCATGCGCTCGTTGACCAGGCGCCAGCCGAGCGTCGTGGACACGGCGGTGGCGTCCCCGGCGGGGAAGGCGCGCGTCGGCTTGGGCAGCACCCAGGGCGCGCGGGTCATGGACTCGACGCCGCCGGTGAGCACGATGTCCGCGTCGCCGGTCTCGATGGCGCGGGAGGCGATGATCGCGGCGTCCAGGGAGGAGCCGCACAGCCGGTTGACCGTCGTGGCGGGCACCGACGTCGGCAGCCCGGCCAGAAGGACCGCCATCCTGCCGACGTTGCGATTGTCCTCACCGGCGCCGTTGGCGTTGCCCCAGACGACGTCGCCGATCTCGGCCGGGTCGAGGTCGGGGGTCTTGGCGAGTGTCCCGGTGACGGCGCGGGCGGCGAGGTCGTCCGGGCGGACGTCCGCGAGGCCTCCCGAGAACCGTCCGAAGGGCGTGCGTGTCGCTGCGTACAGATAACTGTCAGTCACGCTCCTCACCGTAGAACCACCAGGTTCATCACGTCCAAGACCTAATCGACATGGATTAATAAGATGGCTTTATGAGTCGGATAGGCTGGGGCCATGGAACTCCGTCAGCTCCGGTCCTTCCTCGCCCTCACCGAGGAATGCCACTTCGGCCGCGCGGCGGCCCGTCTGCACGTGGCACAGCCCGCACTCTCGCAGCAGATCAAACAGCTGGAACGGGAGCTGGGAGTCACCCTGTTCCACCGCTCCACGCGCCGCGTCGAACCCACCGAAGCGGGCCGCCAACTCACCCACTACGCCCGCGCCTTGCTGACGGAGGAGGAGCGGGCCCGCGTCCACATGCGGGAGCTGGCAACCGGTCACGCGGGCCGGGTGTCGGTGGGCTTCATCGGCACAGCCACGTACGACGTGCTCCCCCGGGTCGCACGGACCGTGCGGGCCCGGCTGCCCGACATCACCCTTGACCTGCGCGGCGAACTCCTCACCCCAGAACTGGTCGAGGGCGTGCGCTCCGGCACCTACGATCTCGCGGTCGTCCGCGGCGCCGCCGCGGACACGGACCTGCTCGTCACACCGCTGCGGTCCGAGCCGCTGGTGGCGGTGCTGCCCTCGCACCACCCGCTGGCGGGCAGCGCGAGCGTCGAGCTGGCGGCACTGGCCGACGAGCCGTTCGTCGTCCATCCCTCGCGGTCCCGGTCCTCGATGTACGACCGGGTGCTGTCCGCGTGCGAGGGGGCGGGATTCCGGCCCCACTCACTCACCGAGGTCGGCGAGACGGCGACGCTGGTCGTCTTCGTGGCGGCCGGGCACGGCGTGGCTCTCGTTCCGCAGTCGGTGCGCAGCCTCAACCTCGACGGGGTCACGTATGTGCCGCTCGCGGAACCGGAGTTGGTCGATCTGCTCCTCGCCCGCCGTACACAGCGGACTTCGCCCGCGACGGATCAGGTCGTGTCGGTGATCGAGGAGTGTGTCAGCGGCCGGTGAGTGCCGCTGACACACTGGGTCACCGCTGCCCGACGCGCTGCTGGCCCGTCTGCCGGGAGTTGGCCACGATCGAGAAGGCGTAGTCCGTCATGCGGTTCTCGTACGCGCGGACCGCTTCCGTCGGCGGCTCGCCCGTGCCGGCCGCTTCGGACAGAGCACGAGTGAGTTCACTGGCGTCACGGATGGCGGTGTTGGCACCCATCGCCAGGACGGGGCTCATCGCGTGGATCGCGTCCCCGATCAGCGTGACCGGGCCTGACTCCCAGACGGGCTCGGTGGCGGCGGTGGAGATCCGCAGCGGGAACAGGGAGTCGGCGTCCCACAGTTCCAGCAGCCGGTGGACGTCCTCGTGCCAGTCGCTGCCCAGCACTTCAAGGGCGACGGCGCGCAGGCTCGCCGGGGCGAGTTCGCGCAGTTCCGCGAAGGACGGCATCGCCGAGTGATCGACGGGGCCGCCGACCATGCAGGCGACGTAGTCGCCGACCGGGGAGAGTGCCGCAGGCGGGACATGGGCCAGTCCGGCCTGTTCGGGCCGGCTGCCGAGCTCCACCGGGCCCAGGCCAAGGTGCGGGTGGCCCGGGCCGCCGGTGACCACGGTGAAAATGCTGTCGAAGACCCAGCTCGGGACGCCCGCGCGGCCTCTTCCTTCGAGCGGGATCTTGCCGTAGATCAGCCGCAGGCCGGCATCCTCGACCCCGGCGTCGGGCAACAGCGTTCGGCGCACTGCCGAGTTGACACCGTCCGCTCCGACCAGAAGGTCGGCGCCCACCGTACGGCCGTCGGCGAAGCGTGCCGTGACCGTTCCTGATGTCTCGTGCCGGTAACCGGTCAAACGCGCCCCGTAGTGCACGTGGTCACGCAGACCGGAGAGCATGATCTGGCGCAGGGTCGGGCGGTTGAACGCACGCGGGCCCTGCGCGGGCCGCGCGCCGGAAGCGTCGTGTGCCGCCTTGTCCGCGAGGACGTCCAAGCGACGGGTGCGGACCGACACCCGCGCCGGCGGTGCGGCCGCGGTTGCCAGGCAGAGCTGGAACAGCGGTGCGGGCAGGCAGCGTTGCAGCCCGGTCAGGCCGGGCTCGTCGAGTTGGATGCGGTATCCCTGCGGGCGGGCGCCCGGGTGGTCATCGCGTTCGTAGACGGCGACATCCATGCCTTGCGAGCGCAGGCCGTGGGCGAGCGCGAGGCCGCCAAGGCCGGCGCCAATAATGATCACACGATACGGGTCTGGCACAGTTCTCTGCCTTCGTTCAAGAGGACGAAGGAAGCACTGGCGTTCCTCGAATAGGAACCAACACCGCACGGGGCGCCGCTCAGAAACACCATTCATGAGCGAGTTTTTTGCGCATCCATCTAGCGTTTTTCACCTTAACACTCCGCTCAGCCGTGCAGTGCCCGGTAGGCCTCCGCGGCCCCTGGGTGCAGTGGGATGCTGCCCGTTCCGATCAGTGAGCGGACGTCGAGGAACTGCGTGCCCACCGCGTTGTCGGGGGCGAGGGATGTGGCGCGGCGGACGAGGAGGCGGGTGAGGGTGGCCGCCGTCTCGTCGTCGAGGTCCGGGCGGCACACCAGGAGGTTGGAGACGCCGATGGTGGCCACGCCGGCCGCGTTGCGGTAGGCGCCCTGGGGCAGTGTCACCTGCTCCAGGCCCGCGCCGGCCCGTTGGTCCCGGTTGCCGAGCCGGGGCAGGAGTTCGGCCAGCGGGAGGAAGCGCAGGCCGGTGCGTTCGTCGAGGTTCTGGAGGGTGGGCAGGGGGACGCCGCCCGCGACGAGCAGGCCCTCGACGGCGCCGGTGCGTGTCGCCTCCGCCGCGTCGTTTAGCGGCAGATGACGCACCGGCACATCCGCGCCGGCCGCGAGCCCTGCGGCGTGCAGGAGGCGTGCGCCGAACACCGCCGCTCCCGAGCCCTCCGCGCCGAGGGAAACGGTATGACCGGCCAGATCGGCGACCGTGCGCACGGTCGAGTCCGCGCGTACGGCGAACTGGAGGTACGTCTCGTAGACCCGGCCGATGGCGCGCAGCGGCACGGGGCGCGGAAAGAGGCCGGTGCCCGCGGCGTCCCGTGCGGTGGCGGTGAGGACGAGGGCGAGGTCGGCCTTGCGGTCGCGCAGCAGCTCGATGTTGTCGATGCTGCCCGCGGTCGTCCTGACCTGGCCGCGCAACCCGGGGTGCACCGCGGTGAGTTCGGCGGCAAGCAGGCGCCCGAAGGCCTCGTAGAACGCGGTGGGTTCGCCGGTTGCCAGCCGCAGCACGCCGCTGGGCTCGCCGCGCGGGCGTGTGGCATCGCTCGCGACGGCGCCGCCGAGGGCCACGGCGGCCGCGGCACCCAGAGCGGAGCGCAGCGCGGTGCGGCGGTTCACGAGACGCCTCCGCGACGCGGCCGGACGGAGCCCACGAAGGCCACCATGGCCACAGCGCCAAGGGCGGAGCGCGACGCGTTGCGGCTGTTCACGAGACACCTCCGCGACCGGGTCGAGCGGCGCCGACGAAGGTCGCCATGGCCACAGCGGCGAAGGCGAAGTGCAGCGCGGTGCGGCGGTTCACGAGACGCCTCCGTCCTCGGTGTCGGCGCGTGGGAGCACGGCGCGGGTTCGGAGTCCGTGCGGGGTCGCTGCATCCAGTTCCAGGTGGCCGCCGCGTCCGGTGAGGATCTGCTGGGCGATGGCGAGGCCGAGGCCGGTTCCTGTCGTCCCGCTCTGCCGACCCGCGCGCCAGAACCGTTCCGTGGCGCGGGTGATCTCGTCCGTGGCCAGGCCGGGGCCGTCGTCCGTGACCGTGAGGACCGCCCAGGGGCCCTCGGCCGCGCACTCCAGCGTGATCCGCGCGTTCGCGCCCGCGTATTTGATGGCGTTGTCGAGGAGGATGTCGCTGATCTGGACGAGTTCGTGTTCGGTGCAGGCCGCCGCGACGGGGGCGGCGGGCCGTGTGGTCAGGTGCACGCCCGCGCGGCGGGCGACCGGCTCCCAGCGGCGGTACTGCTCGGCCGTGACGGTGGCCGCGTCGCAGTGGGCGTGCGGGTCGTCGGTCATGGCCAGTTCACCGGCCCGGTGTTCGGCGGTGGCGAGGGCCAGCATGTCGTCGAGCAGGGTTTCCAGGCGGTCCAGTTCGGTCGTGACGCCCGTGTACGTGCGCTCCGCCCTGTCGGGGAGGTGGGTGTGCAGGGCGTCGACGCGCAGGCGGAGCGCCGCCATGGGGTTGCGCATCTGGTGGGAGGTGTCGGCGACGAGTTGGCGCTGTTGTTCCAGGGCGACGGTGACCGTCGCGGCCATGCGGTTGAACCCGGTGGCGAGTTGCCGCAGTTCGGGCGGGCCGGTGGCGCGGGTGTGTTCCGGGGGCAGCCCCGCGGCGAGCTGGCCGACGGCCCGGTCGAGGCGGCGCAGCGGGCGCACCACCCAGCCGGTGACCGCGCGGGCGAGCATCGCGCACGCCACGGCGACGAGACCCGCCGCGGCGAGGACGGCGGTCCAGCGCCACATGATGTCCCGGGCCGCGGTGTCCACGGAGGCCCGCAGGACGACGGCGCCGGAGACCTGGGTCCCGGTGCCCGCCGGTTCGGCGAACATCCGGTGTCCGCCCGACCAGGGCAGGAGCGAGGCCGTGGGGTGGGTGGTCTGGTTGCGCAGGGCCGCGTCGATCAGGCCGTCGACCGTGTCGTCGGCGGCGTGCATGCCGCCGGTCTCCACCACGGGTTCGCGGCGGGCGTCGGTGACCACGATGGCCTCCCCGTACAGAGCGGTGTAGCGCCGGGCCTCGGCGATGACCGCGGAGGTGTCTCCGCTGGTCGCGGCCCGGTCCATCAGTGAGGCGAACCGGTCGAGGTCGGAGCTGCGGGCGAGGACGAGTTCCTGGGTGCGGTCGGAGGCGGTGTACGCCAGGAGCGGGATCGCGAACGCGGCCACCGTGAGGACGACGAAGGCGAGCAACGCCGCCTGGACCCGGTTGCGCACGTGTGTCCCCTCAGCTCCGCGTGTCGCCGAGGCGGTAGCCGAAGCCCCGGATCGTCGTGAGCAGCTCGGGACGGTCGAGCTTGGCACGGAGCTGGGTGACGTGGACGTCGAGGGAGCGCGAGGTGCCGTGGCTCGCGTTGCCCCACACCTCGTCCATGATCTGCTCGCGGCCGACGGCTCGGCCTGCTCGCGCGGCGAGCACGGCGAGGATGTCGAACTCCTTGGCGGTCAGCTCGATCGCGGTGCCGTCGGCCATGACATGCCGGGCATCGAGGTCGATCTCGACATCCGCGACGCGCACGATAGGTGCGGCCGGGTCGCGCTTGGCCGCGGTCCGCCGGGTGACGGCCTCGATGCGGGCGAGCAGCTCTGCCAGGCGTACCGGCTTGACCAGGTAGTCGTCGGCGCCGAGCCGCAGCCCCCGGACCACCGAGCGCTCATCGCCCCGGGCGGTGAGCACCACCACCGACATGTCACTCACGGCCCGCAGGGAGCGCAGCACGTCGAGGCCGTCGATGTCGGGCAGGCCCAGGTCGAGCAGGAGCAGATCGGCGCTGCGGTGGTAGGTGAGCACATCACGACCGTGGGTGACCCTGCGGGTGACGTGCTCGTGGTCGTACAGCACCTCCATCAGCGCCGCGGCTACGCCGTCGTCGTCCTCGGCGAGCAGAATCTGCACGTCGTCCGCCTCCTGTCAGCGGTGTCCGTGTGCCGACCGCCGCTGCCGAATGTAGTCCACGTGCCTTGGTGTTCTTCAAGCACAGGCTGGTCACGCGGGCGGTCGGGGGCCGGAATGTTAAGGGACGGTTAGGTCCGTGTGCGGGTCTCTCGTGGTGTCTCGCGCCGTGGATGAGGGTGCCCGGGTTGAGGACGACACATGTCCGACCCCGAAAGGCACCACATGATCATCGATTGCCACGGTCACTACACGACGGCGCCCGCGGCGCTCCAGGACTGGCGCACACGGCAGATCGCCGCGCTCGACGCGGGCACCGCCGCACCCGCCCGCGCCGACCTGCGGATCAGCGACGACGAGCTGCGCGAGAGCATCGAGCCGAACCAGCTGCGGCTGATGGACGAGCGCGGCATCGACCTGACGGTCTTCTCGCCGCGCGCCTCGTTCATGGCCCATCACGTCGGTGACTTCGAGACGTCGTCGGCCTGGGCGTCGATCTGCAACGAACTCTGCTACCGGGTCAGCCAGTTGTACCCGGAGCGCTTCGCCCCCGCCGCCATGCTCCCCCAGTCCCCCGGAGTCGACCCGGCCACCTGCGTCCCCGAACTCACCCGCTGCGTCGAGGAGTTCGGCGCGGTCGCCCTGAACCTCAACCCCGATCCGTCCGGCGGCCACTGGACCGCACCGCCGCTCACCGACCGCTCCTGGTACCCCGTGTACGAGAAGATGGTCGAGTACGACATCCCGGCGATGGTCCACGTCAGTACGAGTGTCAACCCGGCCTTCCACACCACCGGCGCGCACTACCTCAACGCCGACACCACGGCGTTCATGCAGCTGGTGCAGGGTGACCTGTTCGCCGACTTCCCCGCCCTGCGCCTGATCATCCCGCACGGTGGCGGGGCGGTGCCGTACCACTGGGGCCGCTTCCGCGGTCTGGCGATGGCGCTCGGCAAGCCGCCGCTGGAGGAGCACGTCCTCGGCAATGTCTTCTTCGACACCTGCGTGTACCACCAGCCGGGCTCCGACCTGCTCTTCGATGTCATGCCGGCCAAGAACATCCTGTTCGCCTCGGAGATGATCGGCGCCGTCCGCGACATCGATCCGTGCACGGGACACCACTTCGACGACACACGTCGCTACGCCGAGGCGGCCACGCTGCCCGCCGACGACCTCGCGGCGATCCAGGAGCACAACGCCCGCAGCGTGTACCCCCGCCTGGACGCGCTCCTCAAGCGCCAGGGCCGCTGAGTCACCGCCACCCCGGACACACCACGTAACACCCTCGTACGGAGAGCAGAGCTGTGCACACCCTTTCCCCCAAGACCCCCGGATGGCTCGACTGGTACCAGGGCCCGTCCCGGCCGACGCTCCGGCTGCCCGCCGGGACCGTCGACACCCACTGCCATGTCTTCGGCCCGCAGGCCGAGTTCCCCTTCGCGCCCGAGCGCAAGTACACGCCCTGCGACGGCGGCAAGGACGAACTCTTCGCGCTGCGGGACCACTTGGGCGTCTCCCGCAATGTGATCGTGCAGGCCACCTGCCACGGCGCCGACAACTCCGCCATGGTCGACGCCGTCCGCGCCTCCGACGGCCGGGCGCGCGGCATCGCCACCGTGCGGCCCGACATCACCGAGTCCGAGCTGCGCGAGCTCGACGCGGCGGGCGTGCGCGGTGTGCGCTTCAACTTCGTGCGCCGCCTGGTCGACACCTCGCCCAAGGACGCCCTGCGCGCGATCGCGGACAAGATCGCCCCGCTCGGCTGGCACATCGTCCTGTACTTCGAGAGTGCGGATCTTCCCGAACTGGAGGAGTTCTTCGGCTCGTTGCCCACGCCGCTGGTCATCGACCACATGGGCCGGCCGGATGTCACCAAGCCCGTGGACGGCCCCGAGTTCACGCGATTCCTGCGCTTCGTCGACACCCACGACGTGTGGGTGAAGGTGTCCTGCCCCGAGCGCCTCACCGTCACCGGCCCGCCCGCCCTCGACGGCGAGCGGCACGCGTACGACGACGTCGTCCCCTTCGGCCGCCGTGTCGTCGAGGAGTTCCCCGACCGCGTGCTGTGGGGCACCGACTGGCCGCACCCCAACCTCACCGACCACATGCCCGACGACGGACTCCTGGTCGACTACGTGTCTCGGGTGGCGGTCACCGACGCGCGGCGGCACCAGCTCCTCGTAGCCAATCCGATGCGGCTGTACTGGCCCGGCGAGGACGTCTGAGCACCGCCCACCCTCCATCCCCCTCACCTGACAAAGGCGTCACCATGCAACCCTCCAACGCTCTGAACAGGCTGGACAGGCTCCCGGTCGCCCGGTTCCACAAACTCACCCTGCTGGCCGTCTCGTTCGCGTACTTCTTCGAGTTCGCGGACATCAACAGCTTCGCCACCACCGCCCCGAAACTGATCGACGTGTGGGGTGTCAGCGTCAATCAGGTCGCGTACGTGACCTCACTGTCGTTCGTCGGCATGTTCATCGGCTCGATCGTCGCCGGGGCCGTCGCCGACCGCTGGGGGCGCAAGCGGACACTGTTGTGGACGACGTTCTTCTTCGCCTTCTTCTCCTTCGCCTCGGTGTTCGCCTGGGACCTGCTGTCGCTCGGTGTGTTCCGTGTGCTCACCTCGGCCGGTCTGTCGGCGATGACCGTGGTGGCCGTCGTCTACGTCAACGAGATGTATCCGGCGGCCGTGCGCGGCAAGTACCAGGCGTACGCCATCGTCATCGGCATCTGCGGCACCCCGGTCACCAACCTCATCGCCAGCGCCGTCGTCCCGCTCAGCGACTGGTCGTGGCGTCTCGTGTACCTGTGGGGTTCGCTGGGCATCCTGCTCGTCCTGTTCACCCGGCACCTCAAGGAGTCGCCGCGCTGGCTGGAGAGCCGGGGCGACCATGCCGCCGCCGACCAGGTGCTGCGCGAGATCGAGTCACATGTCGCCGCGGAGAAGGGCCCGCTGCCCGAGCCGGCGCCGCCGGTCGCCGAAGTCCCCACGACCAGGGCCCCGTTGAAGCTGCTCCTGCAGAAGAAGTACCTGTACCCGACGCTGCTGCTCACGGTCCTGTGGGTGACCCAGACCATCGGCTTCTTCGGCTACTCGAGCTGGGCCCCGACCCTGCTGGCCAAGGAGGGCTTCAGCATCGAGAGCTCCGTCTTCTACGTGGCTCTCACCACGGTGGGCGCCCCGCTCGGCTCGTATCTGGCGTCCATGGTCACCGACCGGTTCGAGCGCAAGTGGTCGCTGACGGTGTTCGGCGCCGTCATCGCGGTGTGCGGCCTGCTCTACGGGCTCACGTTCAGCCCCGTGTTCATCGTGGTGTTCGGCTTCCTGGTGAACTTCTTCGAGCGCGGCTACACGGCCCTGGCCTACGCCTACTCCCCCGAACTCTTCGACACCCGCGGCCGCTCCCTCGGCACCAGCGTCTCCTACGGCCTCGGCCGCCTGTCGAACGCGGCGGGCCCGCTGATCGTGGCGGCGCTCTACACCAGCCACGGCTACCAGAGCGTCTTCTACTTCATCGCCGGTACGTGGATGGTCGGCGCCGTCGTCCTGGCGATCTTCGGCCCGCGTACGCGCCGGGCCCGCCTGCTCGAGGCCGAGCGGCAGCCGAGTGCCGTCGAGTCCGACGGGCCGCCGGGTGGACACGTCTCGGGTAGTCGTGCGTAGCGCTTCTGCGCACTTTTGACCCTGGCCCGCCCGATGTCCTACGGCTTCACTGGAGGGCATCGGGCAGGCGAGGGGCCTGCCCCTCGCCCGCAGGGGGTAATCCGTGGCAAACATCAGGAACGTCGTGCTGGTGCACGGTGGGTTTGTGGACGGATCGGGCTGGCAGGGTGTCCATCAGCAACTCACCGGCGACGGCTACCGGGTGGCCGTCGTGCAGAATCCGACCCTGTCGCTGGCCGGCGACGTGGCCGCCACCCACCGGGTCCTCGATTCCCTCGACGGACCGGCCGTCCTGGTCGGCCACTCCTACGGTGGCGCCGTCATCACCGAGGCCGGGAACCATCCGAACGTCGCCGCGCTCGTCTACGTCACCGCGTTCGCCCCGGACAAGGGCGAGTCGGTCAACACCCTGATCGACGACCCTCCGCCCGGCGCTCCGGTGCCACCGATCCTGCCGCCCAGGGACGGGTTCCTGTTCCTGGACCGGGACAAGTTCGCCGCGTCGTTCGCCGCCGACCTGCCCGAGGCGCAGGCCGCGTTCCTGGCCGACTCCCAGGTGCCGTGGGGCCTCGACGCACTCGGTGGCGCGGTCTCCGAACCGGCCTGGCGCAGCAAGCCCTCCTGGTACCTGGTCGCCACCGACGATCGCATGATCCCGCCGCCCGCTCAGCGCGCCATGGCGGAACGCACCGGTGCCACGGTCTCGGAAACTCCGGGCAGCCACGCGGTCTACGTCTCGCGTCCCACCATTGTGTCCGCCGTCATCACCCAGGCCGCCGAAGGCCGCGACGGCGACGGGTAGCGCACCCAGGAGGCGAGGGCGAGGGGCGCGGCCTGATTGTGCAACAATAATCCGGACTTGAGCTTGGAGGGCGTGGCCTGCGGGGAGGGGAACGGGGAAGGCTTGTGGCTCGTATCCAGTCGAGCGTTCGACCGACCACTCAGTGCTGTAGTACAACTTCCGTTGGGGCGCGCAGCCGGCCACAAAACCGAAGCGTTCCGTCGGAGACAACGCGTACGCCTGGGAGCAGGCCACACTGGAGGACAACACCATGGCACCAGCTGCGGGTACGGACCCGAGCAACGAAGGCGGTCCGGATTCGGGTGCCAGCAGGACGCTGCAGGCGTACAACGACCTGCGTGCGCTGCTCCTGTCCGGCCACTACGCGCCGGACTCCAGGCTCACCGAGTCGGACCTCACCACGCGTCTCGGCGTCTCACGCGGAACGCTGCGTTCGGTGCTCGCGCGGCTCGCGCAGGAGGGGTACGTCACCGCCGAGGCGCACCGCAGCGCGCGCACCCGCTCGTTCTCCGTGGAGGAGGCGCTCGAGATCCTGGAGACCCGTGAGGTGCTGGAGTCCGCGTTGGCGGCGAGTGCCGCCGAGCGTGCCACCGACGCCGACATCGCCGCCATGACCGAGACCTGCAAGCAGATGTGGGAGCACCAGGTGCCGGGCGGGCGCGAGGAGTACTGGAAGCTCAACCGCCAGTTCCACGAGCAGATCCGGCAGGCGGCGCGGCAGGCCACGCTCGCCCGGTTCGTCGACAGTCTGCTCTACCCGCTCGTCATGCAGCAGTACCGCGACGCGGATCGCAAGCACCCGCGCACCGACTCGGTGAGGGAGCACGAGGCGATTCTCGCCACCGTCGTCACCCGCAATCCGGAGGGTGCCGCGGCGGCCATGCGGCACCACCTCTCGGCCGCTCGGCATGCCCTGCAGCTGCAGATCGCGACGTCGACCGCCCGCTGACCGCACCGGCCGGGCAGCGGGCGGAGGATCGATGCCCGGTGCCCTGGTGCCCCGGCACTCGGCCTCAACTGGCCAGATAGCTCGTCGTAGCCGGATCGAACCGCACCACCACGTCGTCGCCGGGCCGGCAGCCGAGACCGGCCCTGGCGGAGACCCTGAGCGATACGTCGTCCGTACGGATGACGAGTTCGAGCCGGTCCCCGAGGAACTCCGAGGACTCCACGGCGGCGAGGAACTCGTCGTCCGCGAGTGTCTGCGGCTCTCCCCGAGTGGTGGTGCGTACCTGGATGTCCTCAGGGCGCACACACACGAAGCCGCCGCTGCCGGTGCGACGGTCGCCTTCGCCGGACTGGCGGAGGCACAGCACCGGGCCGACCTCGGTCTTGGCGATCACACCGCCGTCGGCACGCGACGAGACGTCCTGCACGGGCAGCAGGTTCGCGCTGCCGATGAAGTCGGCGACGAAGGACGAACGGGGATGGTCGTAGAGCCGTTCCGGCCGGTCGATCTGCTCGACGTGCCCGCCGTTCATCACGACGACGGTGTCGGAGAGCGCCAGGGCCTCGCCCTGGTCATGGGTGACGTACAACGCGGTGACCCCGAACTGCTCCTGGAAGGAGCGGAGTTCCTGGCGGAGCTTGGAGCGCAGCTTCGCGTCGAGGTTCGACAGCGGCTCGTCGAGGAGGAGTACCTCGGGGTCACAGAGCAGGGCGCGGGCGAAGGCGAGACGCTGCTGCTGGCCACCGCTCAGCTGGGTCGCCCACCGGTCCGCCATGGGGGCGAGGCCCACCTGTTCGAGCATGTCCATGGCCCGCTGGCGGATGTCCTGGCCCCGGCGGCGGTTGCGTCCGTGTCGCATCGGGAAGGCCGCGTTGTCGAGGACGGTCATGTGCGGCCAGATGCCGTAGGACTGGGGCACCATCGCGATCGGCCGGTCCTCGGGGCGGACGTTGCGCTTCTGCGACTCGTCGAAGACGACCTGCCCGCCCATCTCGATGCGGCCGCCGGTGGCCTGCTCGAGTCCCGCGACGCACCGGAGTGTCGTGGTCTTTCCGCAGCCACTCGGCCCGAGCAGGGTGACGAACTTGCCCTTCGGCACGTCGAAGGAGACACCGTCAACCGCATAGGTGGTCTCGCCGCCGGACGCCCGGTCGTAGGACTTGCGCAGTTCCGTGATGATGATCGAGTTCACGGGGTCGTTGTTCATCTTTTCCACCATCTCTGTCATGCCTCCTTCGCGGTGCTGTGCCTGTTGACCAGCCACACCGCAGCGGTCGAGATCACCACGAGCACCACGGCCAGGGCGCTCGCCGTCGGGTTGTCGACGCTGGAGGTGAAGGTGTCCCACAGGACGATCACCAGGGTGCGGTTGCCCGAACTGGTCAACAGCAGGGCGATCGGCAGCTCTCCCAGCGCGTGGGCGAAGACCCACAGCCAGCACTTCCACAGAGTGGGTCGCAGGAGAGGGAGCAGCACCGTCCGCGTCACGGTGAAGGGGCTCGCGCCGGTGACGCGGGCGGCTTCGATGAGCCCGTCGTCCAACTGCACCAGTGCCGTTTGCACCATGCGCGATCCCCGCGGAAGGAATCGTGTCACCAGCGCCACGACAATGATCCATACGGTGCCGTAGATCGGTATGGGAACGAACAGATAGAGGAACAGGACGGCGGCGCCGAGGACGACGCTGGGAATCCCGAATACCGCGAACTGCGTTTCGAACAGGAGCGTACTGCCCGGGAATTGGCGTCGCGATGCCGCGACGGCGATCCATACCGACATCGCCGTGGTCACCGTCGCGGTGACCAGCACCACCTCTGCCGTATTCAGCAGAATGTGTCCGATATCAGGAATGTCGAGCAGGCTGCTGTAGTTCGCGAACGTCATCGACTCGAACCCGGACCAGCTCATGGGGCGGGTGTACGGCGAGAAACTCGTCCACAGCAGGGCCAGAATGGGCAGCACGATGCCGATGAACATGTAGACGCAGACGACGATGAACATCGGAATCCGCCAGCGGCCGAGGCTGGTTCGGGTCTGCCGGTATCCCTTGCCGACCACGACCCGGAAGCGGTTCGTGTCGCGAACGCGCCGCCGGTACACGAAGAGCAGCACGAGGGACACGGCGAGGATGAGAACGCCGTACGTACAGGCCTGACCATAGTTGGGAATTCCACCCGGCGGTTGCAGCGAGTACTGGATGAGGCTGCTGAAAACGAAGATTTTGTCCGGCAGTCCGAGGAGCGCGGGAATGGCGAAGCCCTCCAGGGCCACCACGATGAGCAGGATCCCGGATGCCGACACGGCGGGCGTGACGAGCGGCAGCACGATGAGGCGCAGCCGGCGCCACAGCGGCGCTCCCACCGCGGCCGCTGCCTCCTCCAGTTCGGGGTTGAGGCGCGCGAGGGCGGGGGCGATCATCAGATACATACTGGGCACGCCGAAGATGCCCATCACCAGAATCATTCCCGGTATGGAATAGATGTCGATCTGTACGCCGATGAGCTTGTGGATGATGATGGCCAGCGGGCCATTGGCCGGGTTGGCCACCAATGCCCACGCGATCGCCATCACCGTGACCGGAACCGCCATCGGCGCCAGCGCCAGCGGGCTCAGGAAGCGGCGCCCCGGTATGTCGGTCCGCTCGAAGAGATAGGCGAGCGCGATGCTGATCACCATGGCGATGATGAGCGAACCGACGACGTAGATGACGGTGTTGAGCGTCACCGACCCCAGCCGGCTGGACTCGAAGACGTCTGCGAAATTCTCGAACGAGAAGCCGGGAACCTGGAAGGGGAGATCGGTGGTGGACGGCTTCAGGCTGCTGTAGATCAGGATCGCGAGGGGGAAGAGGACGAGATATCCCACCAGGACGACCATGGCCAGGTTCAGCACCATCCCCGCCGCCGACGACACCTTCGAAGCTCGTGATTCGGGACGGACCTCGTGGCCCGTCGGAGCTTCCGCAAGCGGTGTATCGGGTACTTCTTCGGTTTTCAGGGCCATCGCGGACCTCCGATTCTGGACGTGAACATGCACCTAGCCGACATCTGTCCCGAATTCCTTCTCGACCTTCGGATAGAACTCGGAGAGCGTGTTGTACTTCTGGAGGGTCGTGGTGCCGTACCACTTCAAGCCCGCCTTGCACATCGCTTGAAGAACGGCGGTGTCGCGCGAATTCGAGCAGTCGGTGTTCACCGGGATCCGGGAGTTGTAGCTCTTCGCGAGCAGTTTCTGGGCCGCGTCCGACGACAGGAACGTGGTGAGGAGCGCTCCGGCGGCCGGGTGCGGGGCGCCCTTCGGGACGTAGAGGTACGACTCGCTGGCGCTGGTCGGCGAGACGGGTGCGACGGCGACCGGCGCGCCCTTGTCCTGCGCGGCCAGCACCAGGCTGGCCAGGCTGGTCCCGATGCTCACCTCACCGGTCTCGATCGGCGCCTCGGCCTGGGTGACATTCGGTGAGTAGTGCGGTTTCAGGGCACCGAACTTCTTGGCCCAGGCCAGTGCCCTCTTCTCCCCCATCGAATCGTCGAGGTCCCAGACGGACATGAACGACGCCCGGGACTCCGCGGAGATCTCGCCTCCCGACCACCGGGAGTCGAGCAGGTCGTCCCAACTCCGCGGTACGTCGGCGGGTTTCACCTTGTCGGTGTTGTACGCCCAGACCTTGGGTGTGGCCCAGACGTAGACGAAGTTCTTGGCGAAGACGTTCTCCTGGGCGATGCCGTACTTCGTCCAGTCGACGTCACCGGCCAGATCGACCGCGGGGCTCATGGTGAGTCCGCCGGCATTGCCCACGTCGATCGACACCTTCTTGGCGGCCTGTTCCAGTCTGATCCGGCTCACCTGGTCCGGTGCCTTGACGTTGGTGTACTTGACCTTGATGCCGGGGTACTTCTCCTCGAACAGCTCGATGGCGGGCTGCATCTGCGCTTCCGGGTTCCAGGAGGCCCACTCGACCTCGCCCTCCTGTGTGGCCTGCTTCACCAAGGCGGCCCTCGACGAGGGGAGTTCGGCGCTCTTCGCCGTCGTCCCGCAGCCGCCCGCGGCGGCCGTCATCAGCAGCGCGAGCGCCACAGCCGCCACCCGGCCCTTCACGTCGTGACTCATCGGTCGTCCCCTCCTCGGGGTTGGCACCCAACGTCCCGTTGGACAGCCGGTGTTCGCGCACACGGGGTGGGTTCGTTGACGGCCGGACATGTCGGTGACGCGTCCGCCCCGTCGACCTGTTGGTGTGACGACATGGTGTGCCCATACCACCTGAAGGCGATGCTCGGGGCGATGTGGGCAGACGGCGCTGGGGCGACCGGTCGGGACAGTCATGTGCGGCTCAAGCTTCTTGTTAAACAATGTGGACCGTAGCACCGACCCTGCCCACCGTGAACCCCGTCACAGCAAAATCCCGCACGCTCGGTGTTTACCCCCGCCGTCGGCCTGGGTCCACGCCACCCCAAGCTGCCCCGACCACCTTCCATTGTTAGACAATGCCTGATCAGGCGGATGGGCACCTCCATCCCGCGCCCCAGCCTCAGCGACACCCCCGGATTGTTTGACGATTCTCATCCATCAGCCTTGTGTGAGGGGTGAAACCGCTGTTAACTTCCCAGCATTGTGCAACAAACAAGCTCGACAAGAGGAACTGATATGAGGGCCCAACTCCCCCGTGCCCCACATGACTTCGGACCTCGACGCGGCCGCTGCCGGGGCACACGATGACCCGGCTCACGGTGGCGCTGCGCCGCTACCCGCACACCGAGCCACTCCTCGACGGCACCGTGAAGACCCCCGGCTGCGATCTCGACTTCCCCGCGATCGAGCCGATCCATCGGGCCTTCGCACCGATGGTGCGTGAGCAGCGGTACGACGTCTCCGAAATGGCCATCGCCACCCTTCTCCAGGCGGTCGAGGCCGGTGTGCCGATCGCCGCGATCCCCGTGGTGCTGCACGGCAATTTCCACCACCGGTCGATCTCCGGTTGGGGAGGCGAGGGGCAGCTCCGGCCGGAGGACCTGCGTGGACAGCGGGTCGGTGTGCGCGCCTACAGCCAGACGACGGCCCTGTGGGTGCGGGGCGTCCTCAGTGACACCTACGGTGTGCGGGCCGAGGACATGACATGGGTGACCAGAGAGGGCCCACACGTCGACGGCGCACACGAGCCACCCAACGTGGAGCGCACCTCACTCGGACTGGTGGACGCGCTGCGCCAGGGAGACGTCGCCGCGGTGGTCATGGGAGCACGCTCCGCCGACCACGTGGACGGCCTCGTGCCTCTCCTCACCGACTGGAAGGAACAGCAGGCGGGGTTCCTCGACCACCACGGCTGGGTGCCGATCAACCATCTCGCCGTCGTGCGCAAGGATCTCCTGGAGTCCGAGCCCCGCGTCGTCCGCGCGCTCTACCAGGGGCTCTGCGCGAGTATCGACGCCGCGCGCCCTGTCGAGCCCACCGGCTCCACCCGCGAGCTCGTGGTGCAGCACGGCATGAGCGACACCCTCCTGGCCACCCTCCAGACGGCCATCCGCTTCGCCCGCGAGCAGGGGCTCATCAAGTCCGACCTGGACGCGGCGGACCTCTTCGCCGACTTCCACCGTCACGTGGGCCCGGCCTGACCCGCCCGCACGTTCGGCCGGTCCGGGACACATCTCCGTACCCGCAAGACTCCGAGGAGCATCGATGCACTATTTCGACACCCACACCCATGCCATGTCGGCCGACACGGACACCTACCCGACGGCGCCGCTCGGCGGAACGCGATCGGAGTGGTCGCAGGCCCGCCCCGTTGATGTGTCCGGCCTGATCCGACACCTCGACGACGCCGGGGTGGAGCGGGCGGCGCTCGTCCACGCGTCGACGGTCTACGGATTCGACAACCGTTACGCGGCCGACGCCCTGGACAGGCATCCGGACCGGCTGGTGGGCGTGTGCGCGGTCGACTTCCTGTCCGACTCGGCGGTGCCCGACCTCCACCACTGGATCGAGGAGCGCGGGTTCAGCGGTGTCCGCATCCGTGTCTCCGACGGCACCACGAAGGTACCCACGCCGGGCTCCGGGATCTCGGACGAGCGGATGACCGCGGTGTGGGACTACGTGGAGAGCCGCGGGGTGCCCGTGTGCGTCCAGATGCACTCGAAGGACGCCGACAAGCTCGCCCACGTACTCGACGCGCACCCGACGCTGACCATCCTGCTCGACCACGCGGGCCGCCCCAACGCCAGTGGCGGCCCCTCCTACCCGAAGCTCGACGAACTCGGCCGGCTGGCCCGATTCCCTGGCGTCCACCTGAAGATCACGCCCCCGGCGCTGAACCGCCTCGCCGGCGAACCGGACGTCGACGTCCCCGAAGTCCTGCGCCGTCTCGCCGGCATCTTCGGCGCCGACCGTCTGATGTGGGGGTCGAACTTCCCGGCGTCCGACGGCACCTTGCGTGACCTGCGTGACCGGATCGAGAGCCACCTGTCATGGATGGCACCGGACGACCTCGCGAACGTCCTCGGCGGCAATGCCTCCCGTGTCTACAACGCATCCGCAGTCACCCGATAACCCCTGCCCGCCGCGCGACGGCCGGCATGTCTTGAGGACGAAATGGCGATGAAACAGGCAAGGAAGGGCGGGCCCCCACGGCGTTGCGCCTTCGCCGCGGTCACCGTTCTGGTCACCGCGGCGGGCATGACCGGCTGCGGGACGTCGGCCAAGAGCGCGGATCTCCCGAAGTCGATGAACGCGCTGGTGAAACAGGCCGGGCAGGAGGGCGAGGTCGAGTGGTCGGCCCCCAAGCCGCAGGCCCAGATGCAGCCCGCGATCGACCTGTTCGAGAAGAAGTACCCCGGCATCGAGGTCAAGTACACCAACACCAAGGCCCCCGACCAGGTCAGCCAGCTCAGGATGGAGCAGGCCGCCGGGAAGGTCTCCGTCGACGTGGGCAACGCCGGTGGACTCACCGTGGGCCCGTCCGCCGACATGGCGGACAACATCGACTGGACCCGGTACGGCATCGACAAGAAGAACCTCCTGCACAAGGGACTCGTCTACATCTGGGCGGTTCCGAAGGTGTGGTCCTACAACACGGACAAGGTCAAGCCGGCCGATGTGCCGAGGACGTGGAACGACCTGCTCGACCCCCGCTGGTCCGGCGGCAAGATCTCGGCCGAGTCCCGCGCGTCGTTCCTGACCGCCTGGGACCTGGACCCGGGCCTGGGGCAGAAGATGGCGCTGGCGTGGGCCAAGAAGTTCGCCGCGCAGAAGCCCCACTACGCGCCGAACACCACCCAGACCGAGGCACCGGTCGAGTCGGGTGAGGTGAGCATCGGCACCAGCCTCATCAACCTCGTGCTGGAGGCGAAGAAGAAGGGCGCGCCCGTCGAGGTGGCCCCCCTCTCCCCCACCAACGCGAACGAGTCGTACCTCTACGTCCCCAAGGGTGCCCAACACCCCGCCGCCGCAGCCCTGTTGACCTCGTTCCTGTCCTCCGCCCCGGCCCAGCAGGCCCTCGCCAAGACGTACAACTCCCGTATCCCCGCGAAGACCGACTGCTCGCACCCGGACGACACCCCGGTCCTCGCGGCGATCTGCCAGGCGAACCTGAAGTGGTACCCGACGTCGACGCTCGACGACTACAACCGCCTGACCGCCTTCTTCCCCAAGGGAGAGAAGGCACTGGGCACGGACATCGGTTGACCGAGGTGGCCCCGGCGGGCGGACGACCGGGCACCTTCGCCTCGCTGCGGATCAGGAACTACCGCCTGTTCTCGATGGGGCAGTTCACGTCGGTGGTCGGCAACTGGATGCAGAACATCGCCATCGGCTGGCTGACCCTCGACCTCACCCACAGTGGCACCATGCTCGGCCTGGTGACCGGGGCCCGGTATCTGCCGGTCCTGTTGCTCGGTGTCTGGGGCGGGCTCGTGGCCGACCGGCACGACACCCGGCGGCTCCTTCTGCTCACCCAGATCTGCTTCGGTGTCCTGGCCGCGCTGCTGACCGTGCTGTCGTGGACCCACCTCGTCACACTGCCGCTGCTCATCCTGGTCATGCTCGCGCTCGGCCTGACGAACGTCTTCGACAACCCCGCACGCCAGAAGCTGCTCGGCGAACTCGTCGACGCGGACCATCTGGCCAATGCCATCGCGATCAACTCCACCTTCATCAACACGGCCAAGCTCGCCGGCCCCGGCATCGCCGGATCGGTGATCGCGACACTGGGGGCGACCCCGTGTTTCGCCCTGGACACCCTGTCGTTCCTGGCCGTCATCCTCAGCCTGCTCGGACTGCGCTCGGCCGAGATGTTCCCGGCCGAACCCGAGGACCGTGCGACGGGGCAGATCCGCGAGGGCCTCGCCCACATCCGCCACACGCCCGAGCTGCTGTACCCGATGGTCATGGTGTACGTGACGGGCATCCTCACCTGGGAGTTCCCGGTGAGCCTGCCGCTGCTGACGACATCGGTGTTCCGGGCGGGACCTGCGGGGTACGGCACGGCGATGGCCGTCATGAGCCTGGGCGGAGTGGCCGGCGGGCTGTTGGCGATGCGCAGGCGCCGGTTCGACACCCGGTCGCTCGCGGTGTCGGCGGTGCTCTGGGGTGTCGTGATCTGCGCCGCGGCGCTGGCACCGACACTGCCCGTGACACTGGTCCTGCTCGTGTTCGTCGGCTCCGCCTCGATCACCTTCAACTCCTCCGCCAAGACACTGATGCAGCTGACGGCCGCCCCGCAGATGCGCGGCCGTGTGCTGTCGGTCTGGTCGATCGGCTGGCTGGGCGGCACGGTCATCGGCGGTCCCGCCGTCGGTGCCATTGGTGCCTCGTGGGGCGCCCGGGGCGCCCTGCTCGTCGGCGGTCTCGCCGCGGCGGCGGTCGGCCTGGCCGTACTGCCGCTCTCGTCGGCCGGCCGCGCACGCTCCCACCCCTGACCCGGCCGTAGGCCTCCCTGCGAGACACCATCACGCGCGATCCACTTTGTCTAACAGTCCGCCATCGAGCCAGCTGGAGATTCCTGTGAATCACCCTTATTTACTGCGAACTTCTTGTGCCGCCATGACGACGGTGTTACGTTCCCGTTGAAAGTTGTTGGACAATCGAAGTGAAGCAGACCGCCACTGCCGATTGGATCCACCCACGACCGCCGCCCCAGCCGCGAGCGCACGGCCCCCGATCCAGCCCTTCGCGGGAAGGAGGCCGAGGAGACTGACATGTCGACCACCCAGCGCAACCTCCACACAGAGGCACTCCGTCTCGAGAACGTCACCCTGCAGTTCCCCGGCACTCACCGGCCGGCGATCGAGGATGTGTCGTTCAAGGTCGATCGCGGCAAGGTCGTCGCCGTGATCGGTCCCAGCGGATGCGGGAAGAGCACCATCCTCAACCTGGCCGCCGGGCTGCTCTCCCCCACGCAGGGGGAGGTGCACTACGCAGGCGAGCCGGTCACCACCGTCAACTCCGATGCCGCGTACGTGACACAGGCGTCCCACCTGCTGCCCTGGCTGAGCGTCAAGGCGAACATCGGCCTGGCCCTCAAGTTCCGCAAGGTCCCCAAGGAGGAGCGCGAGGCGCGCATCGCCAACTGGATCGAACTCGTCGGCCTGACCGGCTTCGAGGACCACTTCCCGCGGGAACTGTCCGGCGGCATGCAGAAACGCTGCGCGATCGCGCGGGCCCTGATCTACGACCCGTCCATCGTGCTGATGGACGAGCCGTTCGGGCCGCTCGACGCGATCACCCGGCTCAGGCTCCAGCAGGAACTGCTCAACATCTGGCAGGAGCAGAACGGGACCCTGATCTTCGTCACGCACGACCTCAACGAGGCTCTCTACCTGGCCGACGAGGTCGTCGTGATGTCACAGGGCCCCGGCACGATCCGGCGTGTCATCCAGGTCCCCTTCGAACGGCCGCGCCAGATCGGCTCGCTCGTCGAGTCACCCGAGTTCTCGGAGCTCTACAACCACCTCTGGGGCCTGTTCGCCGCCGAGCAGGAGGCCGCCGCGTAGCACCGCCACGCGACCCGTACACGCCCCACATCGCCCAACCATCACGGCAGTTGTGCCGTCATGCCGTCCTGCCCCGGCTCCCCCATGACCGCAACGCCTGCCGCCGAGTGAGGTTCACTGCTTTGATATCGATCACGGAAGAGATCGCCGTACCGAGTCCGCCCGAACGTGTCTGGGAGGTCATCTCCGACCCCTCGGCCGTCGTGTCCTGCATCGGTGGCGCGGAGCTCGGAGCGTCGCACGACGACGGGTCCTTCGACGGAACCCTGGCCATCAGATTCGGTGGCATCCGGGTCAAGTTCGCCGCCCGCATCTCCCTGGACCTCGACGAGTCCACACATGAGGGCCGCCTCACGGCCCGTGGCGCGGACGGCCAGGGCGCCACCCGCTTCAGCGCCGAGGCCACCTTCCGCGTCGTCGAGGCGGACACCCCCGACAGCGCCAAGGTGTTCTGCGACGGCCAGATCAAACTCAACGGCAAGCTCGCCAAGTTGATCGAGTCGGGCGCCGGGGCCGTGGTCTCCCGGATGACGAAGGAGTTCACCGAGCGGTTCGTCCAGGTGTGTGCCGCGCCCGTCGAGACACCCACATTGGTGTCCGCCGACGCACCGGCCCCCGCGCCGAGGCCGACCGGCCTCTTCGCCCGCCTGCGGGCCTGGTGGGCCGGTCGACGCGCCAGGCGCCAAGGGCAGCCGCCGCAGACGGCGCCGCGCGCCGAGAACACATCCGAGGAAGCACTCCGCCAGGGAGGTCGGCGATGACAACGTCCAGGCTCAACAAGGTGATCGGCGCGCTGGACGCCGGGCAGCATGTCTTCGCGACCTTCTCCGCGGCCGATCCGACATCCGCGATCGAGCTGAGCAACTCGGACTACGACGCCGTGGTGTTCGAGATGGAGCACAAGCCCTGGGACATCAACGCCCTCAAGGACAGCTTCCAGTACCTGCTGAGCAGGCGCCGGGTATTCGAGGCGGACAGCCTCGCACCGGATGTCACCCCGATCGTGCGCATCCCCGCCAACGGCGCGGAGAAGGCGCAGTGGCACGCCAAACAGGCCCTGGACCTGGGGGCGTTCGGCATCATCTGGCCGCACATCTCCACGGTGGAGGAGGCCCGGAACGCCGTCGCCGCCTGCCGCTACCCGCGGCTGCCCGACGCCCCGCTGTACGAGCCGGCCGGCCTGCGCGGTGACGGCCCGCACGCGGCGACCCGCTACTGGGGCATCCCGAACACCGAGTACTACGCGCGGGCCGATGTGTGGCCGCTCGCCCCGGACGGCGAGATCCTCGTCGGCCTCATGATCGAGGACCAGCAGGGCATCAAGAACCTGCCGGGCATCCTCGACCAGGTGCCGGGGATCGGCCTGATCCTCATCGGCGAGGGCGACATGAGCCAGGAGCTGGGCTTCCCCCGCCAGTACGAGCACCCCCGCGTTCTGGAGTGCAAGCAGCGGATCCTCGACATCTGCGCCGAGCGCGGAGTCGCCGTGGGTCATCCGCATGTCACCGCCGACAACGTCAAGCAGGTCCTCGACGACGGCTACCGCTTCCTGATGTCTTCACCGGTGCGCACCTACCCCGGCCTGCACAAGGCCCGGGAGCTGACCGGCCGGGAGTGAGGTGTCCTCACACCCTCTGCCGACCACCGCACGCGAGTTTCGGAGCAACACATGATCATCGACAGCCATGGCCACTTCACCACGGCGCCACCCGCGCTCGGCAAGTGGCGCGAGAAGCAGATCAAGGCGTTCGAGGAGTCCGGCGCCCGGGTCTCGCCCGAGGCGCTGCACATCACCGACGGCGAGATACGCGAAGCCATCGAGAACGGGCAGCTGAAGCTCCAGATGGAGCGCGGCACCGACGTGACGATCTTCTCGCCGGGCGCGGGCAAGATGGCCCACCACTACGGCGACGAGCGGACCAGCCTCGACTGGGCGCACGTCAGCAACGACCTGATCGCCCGGGTGTGCGGTCTCTTCCCCGAGCGGTTCGTCGGGGTGTGCCAGCTCCCGCAGTCCCCGGGCGACGCACTGGCCGCCTCCGTACGCAACTCCGCGGCCGAACTGGAGCGCTGCGTCGAGACGTTGGGCTTCGTCGGCTGCCTGCTCAACCCGGACCCGTCGGACGGCTACTACCAGGCGCCGCCGCTGACGGACCGCGTCTACTACCCGCTCTACGAGAAGATGGTCGAGCTCGACGTGCCCGCGATGGTGCACGTCGCGATGTCCAGGAACCCCGCGATGCAAGGCACATGTGCCCACTATCTCGCCGGTGACACCGCGGCGTTCATGCAGCTGTGCGAGTCGGACCTGTTCAAGGACTTCCCGAAGCTGAAGCTGATCCTGCCGCACGGCGGCGGCGCCGTCCCGTACCACTGGGGCCGCTACCGGGGCATGATGCAGGACCGCGGCCGGCCGCCGCTTGAGGAGTCGATCCTCGGCAATGTCTCCTTCGACACCTGCGTGTACCACAAGCGCGGCATGGAGCTGCTGCTCGACATCATCCCCGCTCAGAACGTCCTGTTCGCCTCGGAGATGATCGGCGCCGTCCGCAGCGTGGACCCGGAGACGGGGCGGCGGTTCGACGACACGAAGTACACCCTCGACTCCATCGACATGAGCGATGCCGACCGGCGGGCGGTCTACGGGGGGAACGCGCTGCACGTCTTCTCCCGGCTCGAAGGCGTCCTGAAGTCGCGGGCGACCGCTGCGGCGAACGTGAAGGAGTTCCAGAAGTGAAGGTCTACGAAGCTCTCGCCGAGGCGTTCGTCCGGGAGGGCACCAGCGATGTCTTCGGCATGATGGGTGACGCCAACATGCACTGGATGGCCGCGCTCGCCGACCGCGGTGTCAAGCTCTACGAGGTACGGCACGAGGGATCCGGCCTCGGCATGGCCGACGGCTGGGCCCGCGGCGCGGGCCGGCCGGGCGTGGTCACCACGACCAGCGGCCCCGGTGTCTCGCAGCTGGCCACCTCGATGCTCTGCGCGAGCCGGGCGGGCACCCCCCTGGTGGCCTTCTGCGGTGAGACCCCGCTGGGCGACGAGGGCGCCACCCAGTACCTCGACCAGCGGCGCTTCGCCGCCGCCATCGAGTGCGAGTTCATCCACATCGCCCGCCCGGAGAACGCCCAGGAGGCGGTGCGGCAGGCCTTCTACCTGGCCAGGACCGAGTCCAAGCCGGTCATGATCAGCGCCCCGTTCGACGTCCAGGTGGCCGAACTCGACGACTACGACGAGGACTACGTCCCGTCGACCGCCCTGATCGAGAAGTCCAGGCTGCTGCCCGAGCCGAGCCGTCTTGAGGCCGCCTGTGACCTGATCCAGGACTCCAAGCGCGTCGTGATCATCGCCGGGCGGGGTGCGCGGGGTGCGGACTCCGGCGAGGAGGTGCTCGCCCTCCAGGAGCAGACCGGCGCCCTGCTGGCCACCACCTTGCAGGCGAAGAACTGGCTGTGCGACCGCACCGACTTCCACGTCGGCCTGTCGGGCCTGTTCGGCGACAAGGTGTCGATGGAGCTGCTCCAGGACGCCGACTGCGTGATCGCGGTGGGCGCCAGCCTGAACCACTACACGATCGAGAGCGGCTACCTCTACCCCGAGGCCAAGTACATCCAGATCGACACCGCTCCCCACCTGGTCATGGGCAACGGCAAGAGGGCGGACTGCTATCTGCAGGCCGACGCGGTCACCGCACTCAGCGACCTGACCCGGGTGCTCCAGGAGCGTTCCGTCCGGCACGAGGGCTACCACACCGACCAGGTGCGCGAGCACCTGACCGCCCGTGTCCAGCAGCCGGAGTACGTGAACGAGCCCGGCCGGCTCGACCCGCGCGAGGCGATCTGGATCCTGGACCACGATCTGCCGGGCGAGATGGGCCTGGTGCTCGGCAGCGGGCACCAGACCGACTTCGGCACCATGCTCTTCCAGCGCTCCCGTGATGTGCTCTCCAACTACGGCATGTTCGGAGCCATCGGCCAGGCCCCGCTGATCGCCCTCGGGCAGATGGTCGCCAAGGGCAACAAGCCGGGGTTCGTGGTCGAGGGCGACGCCAGCTTCATCATGCACCTGTCCGAGTTCGAGACGGCGTGCCGCTACGACATCCCGCTGCTCGTCGTCGTGATGAACGACCAGGGCCTCGGCGCCGAGTACCACAAGGCGAAGGCCAAGGGGCTCGACCCGGACCTCGCGACCATCTCCACGCCCGAACTCGGCTCGGTCGCCGCGTCGTTGGGCGGCGGCGGGGCCACGGTCCGCACGGCGCAGGAGCTGCGCGACGCGCTGGCCGAGTACGTGCGTGAACCCCGGCCCACCGTGATCGACGTCCGGATCACCCGCGAGGTGCTGAGCACCCCGTACCGCCGCATCCAGTACGGAGAGGACGTGTGAGCGGCATGCGCGAGACACCTTCCCCCGAGACACCTCTGAGCGTGGTGCTCGGCAATCACTCCCACACCCGTCCACTGAAGGACGGCACCGTCCCCGTCGACGGAGTGGAGTGCCACTACCCCGAGTTCAGCCCACTGCCGCCGGCCTTCGCCCGGATGGTCCGTGAACTGGCCTACGACATCTGCGAGATGCCGATGGCCACCTACCTCCAGGCCCGCGACGCGGGTGTCCCGGTGACCCTGCTGCCCGTGGTGCTGGTGGGCAGCACCCACCACCGCTCCCTCACCCGGCTGCCCGACGGCGCCGACCTCGGCCCGCGCGACCTCGTGGGCCGGCGGGTGGGCGTGCGCTCGTACGGCCAGACCACCGGGCTGTGGGTGCGCGGCTGGCTGCAGGAGGAGTACGGCGTCAAGTCCTCCGACGTCACGTGGGTGACCACCGAGGACGTCCATGTCTCCCAGTACACCAATCCGTCGTACGTAGAACGCTCCGACCAGAAGCGGGTCGCGGACCTGCTGCACGCCGGAGACGTATCGGCGGCAGTGCTCGGCCCGAAGGCAATCGGCGGGCAGGGCAAGGGACTTGTCACCTTGGTCAAGGACGCGGAGGCCGCAGGACAGGCCTGGATCGAACGTCACGGGACGATCCCGGCCAACCACCTCCTGGTGGTGCGCGACGACGTCCTGCGCGCCCGGCAGGAGGACGTACGGGCCGTGTACCGGGCACTGGAGGAGGCGATCACGTCTACCGCGGGAGAACGAGACGACTCACCCGCCGGGCGCGCGGTGCGGGCCGGCTGGAGCGATTCGCTCGCCGCCTGCCTGGAGATCGCCGGCCAGTACGCCCTGGAGCAGGGCCTCATCGGCGAGCCGGTGGACGTGGCGGCCATCGAGGAGAAGGCGGCCTTCCTCAGCCAGTGAGGAGGCGATCGACACGGGTGTGCCGCCGGGCGGCGCACCCGTCGACAAGCATCGAAAGGAGGAGCGGCGATGGTGGCACTGCGCAAGCGGGGCAACGCGCCCACCCGCGAGCCCGACGTCTGGACACCTGATCTGCTCGAAAAGGTCGCCTGGCGGGTGAAGGCCGCGAACGAGCCGTTCCGCGGCGTGGGTACGTCGGCCGGCATCCGGCCGGGACTCTTCCCGCTGCGGAGCACGGGCGCCGACGTCCGCAAGGTGTACCGGGCCGCCGAGGACTACCTGGCGGGTCTGACCCAGAAGCAGCGCGCCGAGGGCCGCTTCCCCATGGACGACGTGAGCTGGCGGCACTGGAACAACGGCGCACGCTACTTCCTGCGCCACGGCGTCTGCCTGGAGGAACTCGACGACGCCCGGCGCCAGTCGGCCATGTCCGTCATCCGGGAGAGCCTCAGCGCGGACGGCTACGGGCAGATGGTCGACCTGATGCGTCTCAATCTGACCATCGGCGAGATGAGCGACAACACGCACGGGCTCAACGAGTGGCTGTACTGGTTCTCCGTCTACGGGGAGCCCGAGAACGGCGGCCCGTGGGGCTGGCAGCTCGACGGTCACCACGTCAACGTCAACTGCGTCTTCGTCGGCGACCAGATGGTCCTCACCCCTTCCTTCCTCGGCGCCGAACCCGTGGCCGCCGGTTCCGGGAAGTACGCCGGAACGGTCGCCTTCCGTGGCGAGGAGGCCCTCGGCCAGGAGCTGTTCACCGACCTCGACCCCCGGCAGCGCGAGCACGCCGTCATCGCGGACACCCTGCCGGCAGAGCTGTTCGTCGGGGCCTTCCGCGACAACTTCGAGCTCAACTACGCCGGGCTGCCGCTGAGTCGGATGTCCACCGGCCAGCGGGACACCGCGCTGCGCCTCCTCGGCCTGTACGTGAACCGGGCCGGCGACCACCACGCGCGGGTGCGCATGGAGGAGGTCCTGGCGCACGAGGGCGACACCCACTTCGCGTGGGCCGGGAACCCCGACGGCACCTTCTACTACCGCCTGCACAGCCCCGTGATCCTCGTCGAGTTCGAGCACATGCCGGGCGTGCTCTTCGGCAACGACTATCCGTCGCGCCGACACATCCACACCATCGTCCGCACCCCCAACGCAGGTGACTACGGCGCCGATCTGCTGCGCCGCCACCACGAACGTCACCACACACCGCGGACCGCGAACCCGGATCAGGCGGCCTGAACCGCCGCTCTGATCCTGCCCAGAAGGAGTAAGACATGAAGTTGGTGCTCGGCCGTGACGACCTCGCGGCGGCCGCGATCTCGGCGGTCCGTGAATCAGGCACGGAGCCGGAGCGGCTCGACATCAGTCCCGTGCACAAGGCCTCCCGTGGCTTCGTGAACGAGTCGGCCGCCGACCTGTGCGAGATCGCGATCGCGACGGTGCTGCAGGCCGTCGCCCACGGGAAGCCGGTGCTGCTGCTGCCGGTCACCACTCTGGGGCGCCACCAGCACCAGACGCTTGTGACCCTCGGCAAGCTGTCCGCCGCCGACGTGGAGGGGCACAGCGTGGGCGTCCGCTCCTGGAGCCAGACCACCGGTGTGTGGATGCGCGGTTTCCTCAGCGAGCAGTACGGCGTCGACCTGGGCAAGGCGCACTGGACGACGTACGAGGGCAGCCATGTCGACGGCGCCGACGACCCGTCCTGGGTGCGGCAGGCGCCGGAGGGGGCCAAGCTGCAGGCGGACTTCCTGGAGGGCCGCCTCGACTTCGGGATCATGGGCAACGGCCTCCCCGCCGACGACCGCATCCGCACCGCGATCGACGGCGCGCACGAGGTCGCCGAACAGTGGTCGCGGGACCGGGGGTTCATCCCGGTCAACCACGTCGTCGGTGTGTCCGCGTCGGCCGCGGCGGAGCACTCCGCCGCGATCCTCGCCGCGTACGACGCGATGCGCTCGGTCCTCACCGACGCGGAGAAGCCGGGCCCCGTGCCCCTGCACCCCGTGGGCTTCGAGGCGCTGCGCGGCGCGTTCACCAAGGCCGCGGCGTACGCGCTGGAGCAGGGCGTGATCGAGCGGGCGGTCGACTACGACGAGCTCGTCGAGCGCACCTGCACGGCGCTTGGTGTGTCACCGGAGCGCCTGGGCGGCTGACACCCCCGCGAACTGCCCTACGTACTCATGAACTTGGAGATGGACAGCAATGGAAAAGATCACGACGGTCTTCGGTGACTACCCGCACGGGCAGGCACTGCTGGACGGCGACGTCGAAATCGACGGGTACCGGGTCGACCCGGTGGAGGTCAAGCCGGTCATCGGCGCGTACCGGCGGATGATCCGGGACCTGGAGTTCGACGTGTGCGAACTCGCCCCGGTCTCCTACCTGATGGCACGCCAGGAGGGCATCCCGCTGACCGCGGTGCCGGTCTTCCTCAACCGGCGCTTCCACCACGGTGACGTCCAGTGCGCGGCCAACTCCGGTATCCGCGTGCCGAAGGACCTGGAAGGACGCCGCATCGGCGTGCGCGCCTACTCGGTGAGCACCGGTGTGTGGGTGCGTGGTGTGCTGCGTGAGGAGTACGGGGTCGACATCGACACGATCACGTGGGTGGTGGACGACGACGACCACATCGAGGGCCGTGTCCCGGCCAATGTCGAGCGGGTCACCGACGGCCGTTCGCTGGGCGAGCTGCTGCGCGCCGGGGAGATCGACGCGGCGCTGACCGGCAACGCCGGGACCGGCCGGGCCGGTTCTCCGAGGGCCGGGTGGACGGCGGCGGCCGACCCGGAGCCCACCAGCGACGAAGGACCGTACCCGCTCTTCCCCGAGGCCGGCGCGATCGCGGTGGACCACTACCTGCGCACCGGGATCTACCCGCTGCACTCGCTGATCTCGGTGCGCTCCGAACTCGTGGAGCGCGACCCCGACCTGCCCACCAAGCTGTACGCGGCGTTCGCGGAGAGCAAGCGCCGCCACCTCGCCGCGCAGCCCGAGTGGGCGGCGGTACCGCGCCTGGCCCGCCAGGGCCGCGCGATCGGCGCCGACCCCGTCCCGTACGGCGTCACAGCCAACGAGCGCAGCCTGAACGCCATGGCGCGGTTCGCGAAGGACCAGGGGCTGCTCGACGCGGACTTCCCCACCGACGCGGGCTCGCTGTTCGCGGCGGGCGAGTACCCGGCCGCCTGAGCCCTTCCCTCCACGAGCCTGCCCATACAGACAGAGAGAGCACCCCGCATGGACGTCGTCGACGCACACTGCCACATCATCTCCGAGGACCCGACCGCCTACCCCCAAGCACCGCTCGGGGGCAAGCAGTCGACGTGGGCCGCCACCCGACCAGTGACCGCCGAGGGCATGGTCGACCGGATGGACGCGACCGGCATCGACCAGGCCGTCCTCGTTCAGGCCACCACCAACTACGGCTACGACAACTCGTACGTCCTCGACAGCACCCGCCGGTGGCCGGAGCGCTTCGTCGCCGTCGGCACCGTCGACCCGCTGCGCCCCGACGCCGCCGACTCGCTCAAGGCCGCGGTCGGCGAGGGCGGCCTGTCCGGGGTGCGGCTTTTCACCAGCGGCAGCACGGTGCCGACGCAGGGCGAGTGGTTCGCCGCCCCGGAGGCGTACCCCTTCTGGGAGCAGGCCGCCGAGCTGAAGCTGCCGGTGTGTCTCCAGATGCGGCTCGGCCCCGCAACCGAGCAGCTGAAGGAACTTCTGGGCCGCTTCCCCGGTGTCACGGTCCTCCTCGACCACATCGGCTACCCCGACATCGCCGCGTCCCCGGCCAAGGCGGGCGCCGAGGTGGCGGAACTGGCCGTGCACCCGGGCCTGCACCTCAAGCTGACCCACCGCAACCTGGAGCGGCTTCAGGACGCCGGGGAGCAGGCGGCCGACTTCCTCGGCCCGGTCGTCGGGGCGTTCGGGGCGGGGCGGATCGCCTGGGGGTCGAACTGCCCGGCCGCCGAACAGTCGCTGCCCGAGCTCCTCACCCTCGCCCAGCAGGTCCTCGCGGGGCTGCCGGAGCAGGACCGGCAGGAGATCTTCGCGGGCACCGCCCGGCGCCTGTACGCCTCCCTCGGCAGCTCCGGGAGCTGACCCGTCATGCCTGCCACGCCTTCAGTCGCCACCCGCTACAGCCACGCCTACGACGGGCTGCGCTCCCTGCTGCTGTCGGGGAGCATCCCGCCGGACACACGGCTGACCGAGGCGGACCTCACGCGAATGTTCGACGTGTCCCGGAGCACCATGCGCACCGCCCTGGCCCGCCTGACGCACGAGGGCTATGTGACCGGGGAGGTCAACCGCGGGGTGCGCACCAGGAGTTTCTCCGTCGAGGAGGCGGCGGACATTCTGGAGGCCCGCGAGATCCTGGAGTCCGCGCTGGCCGGCAAGGCCGCGGAGCAGGCCACCGCCGAAGAGGTGGAGGAACTGGGGCGCACGCTCCAGGACATGGAGGAGCGGCAGTCCCGCGGCGACCAGGACGCCTACTCGCGCTGCAACCGCCGCTTCCACCAGCAGCTGAAACTGGCCTCGCACCAGGGCACGTTGGCGCGCGCCTACGACACGCTGCTGTACCCGCTGGTGATGCGCCAGTACCGCAATCTGTCGGCGCGGCACCCGCGCTCCGGCTCCCTCGAGGAGCACCGGGCCATCTACCTGGCCGTCGTCACCCGCAACCCCGCCGCGGCGTCCGCCGCGATGCGCCATCACGTCGGCTCCGCCCGCAGGGCGCTGCTGCTCGACACGTCCCCTGCCGCGCACGTCGGTTGACGAGCGGCCGGGGCGGAAAGGACCCAATGACCCGTGCCATCGCGGACACCGAGGCGGGCCCCGTCGAGGGCATCCCGTGCCGGGATCGCTCCGTCACCGTCTTCCGCGGCATCCCCTACGCGGCGCCGCCCGTCGGCGATCTGCGCTGGCGGCCGCCGCGGCCCCCGCGGCGCTGGGAGGGGGTGCGGCGGGCCGACCGGTTCGGACCCATGTGCCCGCAGGCACCGAACGAGGCGGCGGCGACCGGTGTCGACGTGCCGATGAGCGAGGACTGCCTGAGCCTGAACATCTGGACGGGCGCGCCCTCGCGCGAGGAACGACGGCCGGTCCTGGTCTGGATCTACGGTGGCGGCTTCCGCGAGGGCACGGGCGCGCAGCCGCGCTACGACGGCGAGAACCTGGCCGGCCAGGGCGTGCTCGTCGTCACGTTCAACTACCGCCTGGGCGCCTTCGGTTTCCTCGCCGCACCCGAGCTCGGGGCCGAGTCGGAGCACGGCTCGTCGGGCAACTACGGGCTCCTCGACTGTGTGGCCGCGCTGCGCTGGGTGCGCGACAACATCGCGGGCTTCGGCGGTGACCCCGACCGGGTCACCATCGCGGGCCAGTCCGCGGGGGCCGGCCTGGTCAACTTCCTCGCCATGTCCCCGCTCGCCAAGGGCCTGTTCCACCGGGCCATCGCGCAGAGCCACGCCCGGTACTGCCGCGACCCCGAGCTCCGCTACCTGTCGACGTCCTACCGCCTGCGGGCCGACGCGGAGAGCGCGGGCAGCCAGTACCTGCGGGTGCACGGCGCCCGCACTGTCCGGGAGCTGCGAGCACTGGACTGGCACAAGCTGATCGACGGGCACGACCCGATCGACACCAGCGTCGAGACCGGCGGCGCCGCGGGACCGCCGATGCTGCGTCCCGTCGTGGACGGCTGGGCGATCCCCGCCGGATACCACGAGACGTACGCCCAGGGCCTGCAGAACGACATCGACTACCTCGCCGGGAACAACCTCGACGAGGCAGGGGCGGTCCCTCGGAACCTGGTCGACGCGCTGCGCACCGGCCGTCGCACCACCCGGCCCGGGTCCCCTCCGGTCCAGGTGACACTGGAGCAGCACCGGGCCGCCGCACAGCGGAAGTTCGGCGCGCTCGCTGAGGAGTTCCTGCGCCTGTACCCGGCGACGACGGACGACGAGGCGGCCGAGGCCAGCAGCCGGGCGGCCCGCGACAACTCCCGCCTCTCGACGTACCTCTGGGGTGTCGACTGGGCCCGGCACAGCGCACGGTCCCTGCACACCTACTTCTGGACCCACCGCTCGAAGGCGGAGGGTTCCGGACCGCGCGGGGCCTGCCACGGTTCCGAGATCGACTACGTCTTCGGCAACCCCGCGGGCGGCACCGGCTCGTGGACCGAGGAGGATCACGAGATCGCCCGGACCGTCTCCGGCTACTGGACGAACTTCGTCGCCACCGGAGACCCCAACGGCGCGGGTCTCCCCCGCTGGCAGCCCTTCTCGAAGGACGTCGGCTCCGTCATGGAGATCGGCGAGCACTTTCGACCCATCAACGTCGCGGACCCGGAGCACACCCGCTTCTGGCTCCGTTTCTTCGAAACCCAACAAGCTTGGTGAACAAGGGAGTTCCCATGCGTTACCGCACAAGCTCGCGCACGCTGGCTCTTACCTCCACCGCGATACTCGGCGCCGCTCTGCTGACCGGCTGCGGAGGTCAGGGCGCGGCGTCGGTCGACTCGGACGGCATGAAGACCGTCTCGGTGGGTGTGAGCGGCAACATCTTCGATCTGTCCATCCGCGTGGCCGAGGAGAACGGCTACTTCGCCAAGCAACACATCAAAATCAAGTACGTGACCCTGAACGCCTCGACGGGCACTTCAGGGCTCCAGTCGGGTTCGGTGCAGTTCCTCAACGCCAGCCCGACCAGCTTCCTGGCCGCGCTCTCCAAGGGTCTTCCGGAGGTGTCGGTCGCGACGAACGGCGGCGGCAACCCCCTGGGCATCGTGGTCAGTTCCGACTTCGCGAAGAAGCACCACCTGACCTCGAACACTCCGGGGAAGCAGGTCGCCAAGGCGCTGGCCGGCTCCACCGCCGGCGCCAGCTCCGCCAACACCAAGGCCGAGGCGGGGCTGTTCCTCAAGGCCAACGGTGTGAAGACGAGCCAGATGAAGTGGGTGTCGCTGCCGAACCCGGCCGCGGACAAGGCGGCACTCACCAAGGGCGAGGTCGACTGGTTCATCACGTCCGAACCCATCCCGCTCCAGGTCCAGCACGACGGGGACGGTGTCGTCGTCGCCGACCCGGAGAAGGTTCCCCAGTGGGCCTTCGACGATGCCGGGTACGGCCAGGCCGTCGTGGCGCAGAAGAGCTTCGCGAAGAGCGACCCCTCCACCGTGAAGGGCTTCGCGACCGCCGTCCACCAGGCGACCGCCTACCTCGACTCGCACAAGTCCAGCGACAAGAAGGTACTGGCGGCGGCGCGCAAGACACTGCCCGGCGTGCCCGACGACGTGCTGAGCGCCTCCGTCGAGCAGGTGGACTGGCCGGCGAGCGCCAAGATGGACGCCGCCGGCTGGAAGAAGACCGTCGCCTTCGTGAAGGACGGCATCGGCGCGGTCGCGGACGCGTCGGTGTCATCCAGTGACTGGACCAACAAGTACCTGCCGTGACACGGCCTCAATCACCCGGAAGGGAGCAGACCATGGCAACCGTCACCGACAAGGCCGTACCCGCTGCCGACACGGCGGCACCACGCGCCCCGAAGACGTCCGACCGCTGGCGAGGCACACCCGCCGTCATCGGGCTGCGCATCCTCGTGATCGTGGTCGCCCTCGTCCTGTGGCAGTGGATGAGCGGCACCGTTCTGCCCGAGTACGCGGTCAGCAAGCCCACCGACGTGTTCGAGGCTCTCACCAAGATGCTCGGCTCGGCATCCGGCTGGACCAACATCAGGGTCACCGCCATCGAGGTCCTCGCGGGCTTCGGCCTCGGTGTCGCCGCGGGCACGGTGATGGGGCTCGTCCTCGGCTCCTTCCCGCTCCTGGGACGGGTCCTTGAACCCCTGGTCGCGGCCCTCAACGGCATCCCGAAGATCGCGCTCGCGCCGCTGTTCCTGCTGTTCTTCGGCATCGGATCCTGGTCGAAGATCACCATCGCCATGACCGGCGTCGCCTTCGTCGTCTTCTACAACATCTATCTGGGCCTTCGGCAGCGGGAGCGTGAACTCGTCGAGGTCGTCCAGGTGATGGGCGGGCGCAGGCACCACGTCCTGGGCTATGTCACGATCCCGACGCTCGCCGCGCCGTTCTTCGCCGCGCTCAAGACGGGCGGGCCGCTGGCCATCCTGGGTGTCATCGGCGGTGAGTTCATCGCCTCCTCCGAGGGCGTCGGCCACGAACTGTTCACCGCCGCGCAGAACCTCGACGCTCCCAACGAGTTCGCGGGCCTGATCGTCCTCGTGGCGCTGACCCTCGCCCTCAACGGCGTCCTCAGCGCGCTCGACACGTACGCCCTCAAGTGTCTCGGCCTCGCGCCCCGCCGCAACAGGCCGCAGCCCAAGAAGTGAACCGATCACACCCACCTTCGACGGGACCTCCCCGATGAGCAGACACCCGCACATCCCACGGGACGCCGGCACCACACCCCGGCGCCCCGCTCGCAGATCCGTCCTGACCGCGCTCACGGCGTCGGCGGCGAGCGCGGCACTCCTGCCGTCCACGGCCGCACACGCGACCGCCCGCCGAACGCCCACCGACCTGCTCTACGTCGGCACCTGGGGGCAGCCGGAGGTGCACGCGATCCGCTTCGACCCCGAGCGCGGCGCGATGACACCCCTCGGCAAGGTCGCAGCGGTCACTTCCAACTGGGTGGCCACACACCCACACCGCCCCGTCCTGTACGTCGCGGGCAGCGAACAGGGTGGTGTCATCCGGACCTTCCGCATCGACACCACCACCGGAGCGCTGGATCAGCTCGCCGAGACCTCGACCGAGACCGTGCCGACCGGCAGCGGCGGCCTCTCCTACCTCGCTCCAACGCCCGACGCGGCAACTCTGCTGGTCGCCGACTTCGCGACGGGCTCCGCCGTGACTCTGCCGATCGACGGGGCCGGCCGGCTCGGCCCCGTGGCCTCCCGCGTCCAGGACACGGGCTCCGGCCCCAACCCCCGCCAGGCGGGCCCGCATGTGCACCACGTCGTCATCGACCCGAGCCACCGGTACGCCTTGGTGTCGGACTTCGGCGCCGACCGCGTCTTCGTCCGCGCGTACGACCCGCACACGCGCCACATGTCCGCGGTCACCAACTCCTATGCCACGCAGCCGGGTTCGGGGCCGCGACGGCTGGCCTTCCACCCCCGGGGCCGCACGGCCTACGTCCTCAACGAACTGACCGCGGACATCGAGTCCCTGTCCTGGGACCCCGGAACGGGAGCTCTGACACCCCGCCAACGCCTGACCACGAACGCGCCGGGACACACCAGCACCACCAGCGCAGCCGAACTGGCCATCAGCCGCGACGGACGCCACGTCTACGTCTCCAACCGCGGCGACAACGCGCTGGTCGCCTTCTCGGCCGACCCCAGGACCGGCCTGCTCACCGAGGTACAGCGCCTGCCCTGCGGCGGCGTCACGCCGTGGAGCTTCACGCTGCACCCCGGCGGGCGTTGGCTGTTCGTCGCGAACAAGGCGAGCGGCACAGTCAACCTCTTCCGTGTGCACCCGGGTTCGGGACACCTCACCGACACGGGCGCGTCCGCGCCCGTCCCCAACCCCGACTGCATCGCCATCCACTGACGGTTCGTGCCCCACCGGAGCTTGCGGAGCAGGCGCCGGTGGCCGCGCCGAGGCCTACCGGGCCAGCGGCAGCCGATCGACGACCAGGTCGTAGGAGTCCTCGACCGCTTCGGTGATCAGCCGCTTCGTGATCCCGGGGCCGGGCCCCAGTGAGATCCAGTGGCGCTTGTCGAGGTAGCGGCCCGGTGTGATCGAGGCATGGTGGCGCGCTTTCGTGCGGGCGAGTTCGGGCTCGCACTTGACCGTGATGATCTGTTCGGCCGGGTCGTCGGTCACGATCAGGAACACCTTGCCCGCAACCTTGTACACGTCGAGTGCCGGAGTGAAGGGGTAGCCGTGACTGACGTCGGGGAGGGCCAGGGCCACCCGGCGGGCGGTGTCCTGGAGACGTTCACCGGCCGCGCTCACCGGGACACCCGCGTGCGGGTGCCGTAGGTGTGCGGGTCGACAGGCCGCTCGGCCCTGGGCAGGTGGGCGACGCCGAGCCGGTAGGAGTCGGCCACGACCTCCCTGACGAGCACCTCATCGACACCCTCTCCGCCCTCCACAGTGATCCAGTACTTCTTGTTCATGTGGTAACCGGGGGTGATGTGGCTGTACCACTCCCGCAGGGCATGGGACTCACCGGGGTCCGCCTTGAGGATCACGACGGGCCGCCCCGGAACTTCGGTCATCAGCATGAACACCTTGCCGCGCACCTTGTAAACCTCCAGTCGGGGCCGAAGGGGTGCTCAAGTTGGGCTCCGGGGAGTTCCTCGGCGTAGTCGGCGGCGACCTTGTGCAGGGTCGATCCGTTCATGGGTAGCGAGCCTTCTCAGGTGATGACGGGGGGGGCGCCTCCCATTCTTCCGCCGAAGCAGACAAAGAGGGCAGTAGGCTGCGGACACATGATGGTCGACAAGCGACACTTCGAACCCCACGGCCAGGCCGGACCGCCCACGATTCCGCTGTACGGATTCCAGCCCCCGGTCGGTACTCCCTACGGCCTCGAGGTGAGCACCGTCGAGGACCTCTTCGCCGAGCACGAGGACTGGCCGTGGAACCCGCCCCGTCCGGGCCGTGCCACCTTCCACTACCTCATCGCGGTCACCGAGGGTGAGCTGCGGCACGACGTCGACCACATCACGCGGACCGTCGCCCCCGGCCAGTGGCTGTGGGTGCGTCCCGGGCACGCGCAGCGCTGGCATCCGCCCGGCGCGGCCCGCGGCCCGTTCATCCTGTTCGAACCGGACGTACTGCGGCCCGACCTCGCCCGACTCCTGGCCCCGATCACCGCGCACGAGGCCCCCGCGGTGCTCAGCCCGCACCCCGACGACGCCGCCTGGCTCCGGCAAACGGCACTCCAACTCCTGGACGAACAACGCGCGTTGGGGCGCCGCCCCCTCGACATCCACCACGCCCTGCGGCGCAGCCTGCTCGAATCACTGCTGCTGCGCCTGGCCGACTCCCCGGGCATCGCCCCCATCGGCACAGCCACGGCCGGCACCAGCCGCACCGACAGACACCGGCGCTTCGTGGACGCCTTGGAGCTGCACTTCCGCGAGCTGCACCAAGCCGCGGACTACGCCGAGTTGCTCGACTGCTCGGTCCGCACCCTCAGCCGCGCCACCCGGGACGCCACCGGCAAAGGGGTGCGTGAGCTCATCGACGAGCGACGCCTCCTGGAAGCCCGGCGCCTGCTGGGAGCTGCGCAGTGGGACGCCCGGAGCGTGGCCGCCCACCTCGGCTTCACCGACCCCGCGAACTTCGGCCGCTTCTTCCGCGACCGCACCGGTCTCACCCCGACCGCATTCGCGGCCCGCGGGCAACATCCGGTCAGCCCGTGACCATGCCCGCGACCAGGTTGATGACGGTGGCCAGCAGGCTCGTGCCGAAGAGGTAGGACAGCAGCGAGTGCCGCAGCACGACCGACCGGATCACCGAGCTGGAGACGTTGGTGTCGGACACCTGGTACGTCATGCCGAGGTTGTAGCTGAAGTAGAAGAAGTCCCGATACGCCGGAGGTTCCTCGGAGTTGAAGTCGATGCCGCCCGAGAGGTCCTGGTAGTACAGGTAGGCGTAGCGCGCGGCGTACATCAGGTGCAGGGCCGCCCACGCCATGAACACCCCGCCCAGCGCGACCGCCGCCGCGACGTTGCGGGCGCCGGAGCCGTGCAGGAACAGCAGCACCACGATGGCTCCGAGCCCGCACAGCGCGGTGCCGACCACCGCGAACTCCTCGGTGACGGGGGCGAAGTCCTCACGCCGTGCCTCGCGGCGGGTGGCGGCGGCGTCCATCGGCCACAGCACCAGCCAGCCCGTGACCACGAAGACCAGCTCCGCGGCGGCGATGCCGGTGAGGATGCCCAGAGGTACGCCGACCGGAATGCCCACGGCCACCGCGGCCACAAGGCCGATCCCCACGGAGACGGCCAGGCGGGGAACCGCGGATGTCGGCAGCCAGGCACTCATGGCTCGCACACTAGACGGATCGGTGTCGCCACGCCCCCGCCCTTTGTGCGGCCGGACAAAGATCAGCTTGCGGGGACCCAAGGGCAGGGGTTGGCTGGGACGAACCCATTGCGCACCTGGAGTCACCATGTCGATGTCGCCGTTCGGGTTCGGCCCCTCGGACCCTTTCAGTGAAATGTTCAACCGGTTCTTCGGTACGTCCCCCGCGAGCTCGCCGCCCGCGGTGCAGCGCGTGCCCATCGGGCGGCTGCTCACCGAGTCGTCCCAGGAACTGCTGAACCTGGCCGCGCAGAAGGCGCACGAGGACGGCACCTCCGACCTGGACACCGAACACCTGCTGTGGGCGACGACCAAGGTGCAGCCGTCGCGCCGGGTGCTCGAGCAGGCCGGCGTCGACCCCGACCGGCTCGCCGAGGAGATCGCCAAGGTTTTGCCGCAGGAGGCCGGACAGCCGTCCGCGGAGCCGGGGCTCACCCCGGCGGCCAAGCGCTCACTGGCTGCCGCCCACGCCCAGTCGCAGGCGGCCGGCGTCTCCTACATCGGGCCCGAGCACATCCTCGGCGCCCTGCTCTCCGACCCGGCGACGGGGGCCGCGCGGCTGCTGAGCGCGGCGGGCCTCGACCTGAACCGGCTGACGAACGCCTCGGAGCAGGCGACCCGGGCGGACAACGGCGGCGGCAGTGCCGGCAGCGGTGCGACGGGGGCGTCCACGACGCTCGACGAGTTCGGGCGCGACCTCACCGAGGAGGCCAAGGCCGGCAAGCTCGACCCGGTCGTCGGCCGGGCCGAGGAGATCGAGCAGACCGTCGAGATCCTCTCGCGGCGCTCCAAGAACAACCCGGTGCTGATCGGTGAGCCCGGAGTCGGCAAGACCGCCATCGTCGAGGGCCTCGCGCAGCGCATCGTCGCGGGCGAGGTGCCCGACACCCTCAAGGGCAAGCGGGTCGTCGCCCTCGACATGTCCGGGATGGTGGCGGGGGCGCAGTACCGCGGTCAGTTCGAGGAACGTCTGAAGAAGGTCATCGAAGACGTCCAGAACGCGGGCGGCGACATCATCCTGTTCATCGACGAGCTGCACACCGTCGTCGGCGCGGGCGCCACCGGCGAGGGTTCGATGGACGCGGGCAACATGCTCAAACCGGCCCTGGCGCGCGGCGAGTTGCACGTCGTCGGCGCCACCACCATCGACGAATACCGCAAGCACATCGAGAAAGACGCCGCGCTTGAGCGCCGCTTCCAGCCCGTACTCATCCCGGAGCCCACTGTCGAGGAGACCGTGCAGATCCTGGAGGGGCTGCGCGACGCGTACGAGGCACACCACCAAGTGCGTTTCGCCGACGGCGCGTTGGCGGCTGCCGCGGAGCTGTCCGACCGCTACATCAGCGACCGTTTCCTGCCCGACAAGGCCATCGACCTGATGGACCAGGCGGGCGCCCGGGTGCGGCTGCGCACGGCGAGCCGGTCCACCGAGGTCGTCGAGCGCGAGGACCGGATCGCCAAGCTGACCCGCGAGAAGGACCAGTCCGTCGCCTCGGAGGACTTCGAAAAGGCCTCCGAGCTGAAGAAGCAGATCGCCGAGGTCGAGGGCGAGGTAGCCGGGATCGAGGAGCGCCGCGAGGGCGTGGTCTCCGTGACGGCCGACGACATCGCCGGCATCGTCTCGCGCCGCACCGGCATTCCCGTCGCCCAGCTGACCGCCGGCGAGAAGGAGCGGCTGCTGAAGCTGGAGGAGGAGATGCACGCCCGCATCGTCGGGCAGGACGAGGCCGTCACCGCCGTCTCGCAGGCGGTGCGCCGCAACCGCGCGGGCATGGGCGACCCGAACCGTCCCGTCGGTTCCTTCCTCTTCCTCGGCCCGACCGGCGTCGGCAAGACCGAACTCGCCAAGACCCTCGCGGAGTTGCTGTTCGGCGACGAGAGCCGCATGGTCCGCTTCGACATGAGCGAGTTCCAGGAGAAGCACACCGTCGCACGTCTGGTCGGTGCCCCTCCCGGCTACGTCGGCTACGACGAGGCCGGCCAGCTCACCGAGAAGGTGCGCCGCCAGCCCTACAGCGTGGTCCTGTTCGACGAGGTCGAGAAGGCGCACCCCGACATCTTCAACACGCTGCTGCAGATCCTCGACGACGGCCGGCTCACCGACTCCCAGGGCCGCACCGTCGACTTCCGGCACTGCGTGGTCATCATGACGTCGAACATCGGCGCCCACCGCATCCTCGCCCACCGGGGCGACGCCGCGGAGCTCAAGGACGAGCTGATGGAGGAGCTGCGGGGCCGCTTCCTGCCGGAGTTCCTCAACCGCATCGACGACATCATCGTCTTCCACAGCCTCACCGAGGACGACCTTGGCGAGATCGTCGACCACCTGCTGGCCCAGAGCGAGCACCGGGTGCACGCGCAGGGGCTGAACCTGGAGGTCACCGAGGCCGCCAAGAAGCTGCTCATCGCGCACGGCCACCAGCCGGAGTTCGGCGCCCGTCCGCTGCGCCGCACCATCCAGACCGAGCTCGACAACCGCATCGCGTCCCTGCTGCTCGCAGGCGAGGCCGAACCGGGTGACACGATCGTCGCCGACGTCCAGAACGACACCCTGCACTGCACGATCCGTACGAGCACGGACACACGCCAGTGATGAACGTGTTGTGCGCGATCGGCGAGCACAACACGCAGAGCGACCAGCCCATCTACGTGGATGCCGCCGAAACCGAAGCCGCGTCGGCGTCATGCACCGGCAGCGCGTCAAGGCGGGTCAGACAGGCGTCCAGTTGGTGGCGCAGCGCGGCCGAGTCCGGGGCGAGTGCGGCGGCGAGAACGGCGGGGCCCGAGAGGGGGAAGAGGGCGGCGCCGTCCGCTGCGTGTACCGCGGGTTTCTGATCGGGCCGGTGGGCCCACAGGGGGTCGACGACGAGGACGGAGCCGAGGGCAGTGCGGCCGCCGGTGACGGCCGGTCCGTGCCAGCCGGGGACGTCGGGGCCGAGGGCGAGTTCCTGGTCGTGGAGCGGGCGGCCGTCGAGCTGGACGCGCAGTCGTTGGCGCACGGTGCCGGGTGTTTCGCCGTGCCGGCCGAGCAGCAGTTCCTCGCGTACCAGGAGCCGGGCGCCCGGGGCGAGGTCGATGCGGGTGACGAAGTGGTGGTCGCAGCGGTGGGCGGCGATGACCGGTTCCGGCAGCCAGACCAGGGTTGCGTCGCGGCCCACGGACATGGTCGTGGTGACGTGGCAGGGCTCGGCGTGCGGGCCGGGCAGGGCCACGGTCGCGGACACGTCCCGCAGGACGAGGGCCGCGCCGGGGCCGACGTCCACATGCAGCCGGAGGTCGTCCCCGCCGAGCGGGCCGCCGGTTCCGGCGGCCCTGGACACCCGCGCGGTACCGGGCCCGGCCAGGTTCCACCGGCCGAGGGGGGTGGGACCTGTGGCGATCGCGGGGCGCAGCAGCAACGGGCCGTCGGATCGCAGCCGCGCGATCCTGCTGGGGCGGCACCCGGTGGCCCGGCCCGCGCCGTCCGCACCGTCCGCGCCGTTCGCGGTCACCGTGAGCCGGGCGTCGGCGCGCATCAGCGGACCGGGACGCCGAGCAGTTCGCGTACCCAGGTGGCGACGGCCGTGGCGGCCGGGTCGTCGGTGAGAGAGGTGAACAGGACAGGGAGGTCGCCGCGTTGTACGCGGGCATCCCGGTCCATCACGTCGAGATCGGCACGGACCTGAGGGGCGAGGTCGGTCTTGTTGATGACGAGGAGATCGGAGCGTGTGACGCCGGGACCGCCTTTGCGGGGCACCTTGTCCCCGCCCGCCACATCGACGACGAAGATCTGACGGTCGATCAGGCCGTAGCTGAAGGTGGCGGTGAGGTTGTCGCCACCGCTCTCGACGAGGACGAGGTCCAGGGGCGCGAGACTGCTCTCCAGGTCGTCGATCGCTTCGAGGTTGGCGGAGATGTCGTCGCGGATGGCGGTGTGCGGACAGCAGCCGGTGGCGACCGCGCGGACGCGCTCATCGGGCAGTACGCCGTGCCGGAGAAGGAAGTCGGCGTCCTCAGTGGTGTAGATGTCATTGGTCACCACGGCGAGCCGTACGTCCGCGCTCAATGTGCGGCACAGGGCGGCCACCAGAGCGGTCTTGCCGGAGCCGACCGGGCCGCCGATGCCGATGCGCAGGGCGCGGGCGCCACGCTCGGACAGCGGGCCGGCCGGGTGGTGGTCCTCGGCGCCGTGGACGTGCGGCGGTGCGGTGTCGGGGCCCGTCGACCGCTCTTCGGGCAGATCGGCGACGGGGACGTCGGGGCGTGTGGTGTGGTCAGGATGCAAAGAGACGCACCTCCCAGGTGGCATGGCGTTCGGCGGACAGGTCCAGTAGCGGGGAGCCGTGGGCGGGAAGATCCTCGGGGAGGGCGTCACGGTAGGTGGTGCCCTCGGTGGCCACGGTTTCCAGCAGGGGGCCGAGGCGGGCGAGCACCTCGTACACGGAGAAGGGGTCCAGGCCGAGCAGCCGGATGGCCGCGGTGGCCGGACCGAGCACCGCGTCGTGCGCCGCGGACCAGGCCGCGGCCCTGGGGCCCAACTGCGCGGCGGCGGCGACCGCACCGAGCGCGATGGGCTGGTGGGTGCCGCGTGGCGCGATGGCGGCGAGTGCCTCCAGGACGGGATGCGGCCAGACACGGCGCCCCGAGCGCAGGAGCTGCCGGCCGAGCGTACGGGACGCCGCGCGGAGAGCCGAGGACGGTGTCCGGGCGTCGAACTCCGCATCCAGTGCACTGAGTCGGTCCCCGGCCGGGCCGTCGAGTGTGTCCTGAGCCGCTGCCGCGCAGCCGGCCGCCGCGAAGGCCGCGGCGATCCGACCGACTGTCGCGGCCCGACCCTTGAGGAAGAGTTCCAGCGCGGCAGGGTCCTGTACGCCTTCCAGCGCGACGATCGCTTCCAAGCCGCCGGAGTGGGCGTGCGCACCCGCCGGGAAACGTCCGTCGGTGAGCAGGAGCAGGGCTCCCAGCGGGTGGCATCCGCTGTCCGGTCCTGCCGTTCGGTCCGTGTCCATGTTCCGGTGCGCCCCGGTCAGAACAGGAAGTACCGCTGGGTGAGCGGTAGTTCGGTGGCGGGTTCGTGTTCGATGAGCTCGCCGTCGACGTGTACGGCGTAGGTGTCGGGGTCGACGTCGATGCGGGGCAGCGCGGTGTTCTCCGGCAGGTCGTGCTTGCCACGGCCCCGTACGTCGGCGACCGGGACCAGCGGCCGGGTGACGCGCGGGAGCCGGTCCGCGAGACCCGCTTCGATCGCGGCAGGCGAGACGAAGGCGACGCTGGTCGAGGTGGCGGACGGGCTGTGGGCGTTGTAGCCGAGACGGGGCAGCACCGGATGCGGCGTGGGTACGGACCCGTTGGGGTCGCCGAGCGCGGCGACGGCGGCGACGCCGCCCTTGAGGACCATGGTGGGCCGGACGCCGAAGAGGGCCGGCTGCCACAGGACGAGGTCGGCCATCTTGCCCGGTTCGACGGACCCGACCTCGTGCTCCAGGCCATGGGCGACCGCGGGACAGATCGTGTACTTGGCAACGTAACGGCGGGCGCGGTGGTTGTCGGCGCGTCCGTCGCCCGGTAGCGGGCCGCGCAGCCGTTTCATGCGGTCGGCGGTCTGCCAGGTACGGATGACGACCTCGGCGACGCGCCCCATCGCCTGCGCGTCCGACGACATGATCGACAGCGCGCCGAGATCCTGCAGTACGTCCTCGGCGGCGATGGTGCTCGCCCGCACGCGGCTCTCCGCGAATGCCAGGTCGTTGGGCACCTGAGGGTTGAGGTGGTGGGCGACCATCACCATGTCGAGGTGTTCGGCGACGGTGTTGCGGGTGAAGGGGCGGGTGGGGTTGGTCGAGGCGGGGAGTACGTACGGTTCGCCGGCGATGCGGATGATGTCCGGCGCGTGCCCGCCGCCCGCTCCCTCGGTGTGGAACGCGTGGAAGGTGCGACCGCGGACCGCGGCGAGCAGGTCTTCCACGAAGCCCGCCTCGTTGAGGGTGTCGCTGTGGATCGCGACCTGGACTCCGGCCGCGTCCGCCACGGTCAGCGCGGCGTCGACGGCGGCGGGCGTGGCGCCCCAGTCCTCGTGCACCTTGAAGCCGCCCGCCCCGCCGCGCAGTTGCTCCCACAGTGCTTCGTGCGACACGGTGTTGCCGCGGGCGAGGAAGAGCACGTTGAGCGGCCATGGCTCGAAGGACTCCAGCATGCGGGCCAACCACCATGAGCCGGGGGTGGCCAGGGTCGCCATGGAGCCCTGAGTGGGGCCGGTGCCGCCGCCGACGACGGTCGTGGTGCCGGCGGCGAGCGCCTCCTCGAACATGTCCGGGCCCACGAAGTGCACATGGGTGTCGATGGTGCCCGCGGTGAGGATCATGCCGTTGCCCGCGGCGATCTCGGTGGACGGGCCGATGACCAGATCAGGGTGGACCCCGTCCATCGTGTCGGGATTTCCCGCCTTGCCGAGTGCGACGATCCGCCCGTCCCTGATGCCCACGTCGGCCTTGACCACACCCCAGTGGTCCAGCACGACGGCTCCGGTGATGACCAGGTCCGGGGTGCCCTCACCGCGCGTCGCGCGGGACTGGCCCATGGACTCACGCACGGACTTGCCGCCGCCGAACACCGCCTCGTCGCCGCCGACGCACCGGTCCTCCTCGACCTCGATGAACAGCTCCGTGTCGGCGAGCCGGATGCGGTCCCCCGCAGTGGGCCCGAACGCCGCCGCGTACTCCTCGCGCGAGACCTCAGTCATGGTCTTCTCCCTCAGTGGCGTCCAGTGGGCCGCCGCATGCGCCACGCAGCCCCGGTACGATCCGCCGACCTGAGATCTCCACCAGCGGAACGTTCACCACGGCTCCGGGCTCGAAGCGCACGGAGCCACCGGAGAGCACGTTGAGCCGACGCCCCCACGCCGCGCCGCGGTCGAACTCCAGCGCGGGGTTGACCTCCGCGAAGTGATAGTGCGAGCCGACCTGGATGGGCCGGTCACCGGTGTTGATCACGCGGAGCGTCAGCACGTCCTTCCCGGCGTTGATCGTCACCGGGCCGTCTCCGTACAGGACTTCACCGGGCACGGTCGGCAGGTCCAGGTGCGGCTGCCGCCCGGTGTAGTGCTGTCGCGGCGCCTGCCGCTCGCCGGTTCCGGCGCGCCGCGGCGGGCTGGGAGCGTTGGGACCGCTGCTCGTGTGACGGGGCTCGCCACGCGGTCCCGCACCCCCGGGATCGTCGCTGGGGTGCTCACCGCGGGTCATGAGATCGGTCCGGTCACCGTGATGAGCTTGGTGCCGTCCGGGAACGTCGCTTCCACCTGGAGCTGCGCCAGCATCTCTGGCACCCCGTCCATGACATCGTCCCGGCTCAGCACGGTGCGCCCGGCCTCCATCAGGTCGGTGACGGTGCGTCCGTCCCGGGCGCCCTCCAGGAGGAACGAGGTGATCAGCGCCGTGGCCTCAGGGAGGTTGAGCCGCAGACCTCGGTCCTGGCGTTCCGCTGCGAGCTTGGCGGCGGTATAGATCATCAAGCGCTCGCGCTCGTGCAGTGTCAGCAGCACCTGTGCACTCCGTGGTCGATGGCGGCGTCTGCCTGCCATGTCACACTCGGCGCGTCCCGATCCGGCCCCGCCACGCCCGCCCGCGTGGCAGGTGTGCCCGACCGGACCAGTGCGGTGCGGCGGGGTGCGTGCCGTGGCCCCGGGAGCCGAGCGGTTCCCGGGGCCGCCGCTCCCCTACGTCGATACGTCCGCGCGATGTCCCCGCGTGTAGACGGGATCGGCCCCGTCGCGCCGCGAGGCGACCCACGTCGGGTCGAGGGCGTCGGTCAGGGAGACGGTCCGCGATTCGTCGAAGACGACGACCCGGTCCGCGATACCCCAGGTGCCGTCGCGCCGCTCGAAGCGGTCGACGTAGCGGCAGCGGATGATCGCCAGGTCCTGTTCGCCGCCGGGCTCGGTGGGTGCCTGCCGCAGGAAGCACAGGCAGTAGGACTCGACGTCGGCGCTGTCCTCCCCGGTGAACTCCACCAGTACGTTGGAGATGAAGTGCTGGGAGGAGTCGATGGTGCGGTGCCGGTCGCGGATGTCCTCGACGAGTCCCGCGGCGTCCCCGGTATAGGCCCCGTGGACGTCGATCGCGTCGTCGAAGTAGCAGGCCGCGATGGCGTCGTGGTCCAGTCGGTCCACCGCCCGGGCGTAGCGGAACAGGACGTCCTGGATCTCGAACCGGTCGTCGGCGCGGCTCATGCGGGGGCCTCCTCGGCGCGGGGTGACAGGTCGGCGGCGCGTGCGGCGGCCTCGCGGCCGGCGACCCGGCCGAGCACCAGGGCGTGAGCGACGGAGTTGCCGCCGCCGACGTAGCGTTCGCCGAGGATTCCGCCCGCGGCCTCACCTGCGGCGTACAGGCCGGGGACGGATCGGCCGTCGGTGCCCAGCACTCGGGTCGAGGCGTCGATCTCCAGGCCGGTGTGGGTGCAGACCAGTTCGGCGGGGAGCATGCGCACCGCGAAGAACGGACCGGTGGCGATCGGCGCGATGTGCGGGTCTGCGCCCTTGGCCGCCAGCGACTCGTGGCGCAGGAAGTCCGTGTCGTGGCCCGCGGCGAACAGTTCGTTGAAGCGGCCGACGCTCGCCGTCAGGTGCGTCGCGGGGACGTCCATCAGGCCCGCGAGCTCCTCCAGGGTGTCGGCACGCAGCACGACGCCCTTGGCGACCTCCTCCTTGATGCGGTCGGCGGTCCAGTCGGCGTAGCCGTCGGGCAGTGCGGTGCGGGCGGTGTCGTCGAACACCGACCAGACCCAGCCGCCGTGGTCCTTGAGGATGCCGGGGCTGACCGCGTACGGGGCGTCCTCGTCCATGCAACGGCGGCCGTCGGGACCGACGTTGATGCGGGAGGCGGGCGGGAATCCGCTCTGCCAGTGGTGGTAACGCTGGAATTGGGCGGTCACCAGGAGCAGTCCCCAGCCCTGGCCGAACAGGGCCAGGTCGTGCCGCTCGGCGAGGCCGACGTGGTCGCCCCGCGAGCCCGGTGCGGCGACCACGAACAGGGCGTCCCCGGCGATCTCGGCGTCGGGGAGGAACCGGCGGACGAGGTCCGGGTCGGCCGCGACGCCGCCGCTGGCGATGACGACGGCGGGCGCGGTGGCCTCCTCGCCGTCGAGGACGACGCCGCGGACGACGCCGTCGCGGACCACGAGGTCCTCGACACGGCTGCCGAGCGCCAGGTCAACGTCGAGACGGGCGCGGGCCTTGTCGAGCACCTGGACGAGCCCGTAGCCCTGGTCCTTGGGCACGTGGCCGCGCCAGACGTCCTCCACTCCGGCCCGGGTGAGTCCCGGTTCGTGGGCGCTGTGCGAGACCTGGGCGGGTATCTCGACGCCGAGGTCGAGCAGCCAGTCGACGACCGCGCCGGACTCCTCGCAGAACATTCGCACCGGGCCCGGCCGGACCCGCCAGCCGTTGAGGTCCATGTAGTGCTGGAACATGCGCAGGGGCGAGTCCTCGACGCCGAGGCTCTGTTGGACGCTGGTGGCGGAGGCGGTCAGGAGTCCGGCGGACAGCTGGGTGGAGCCGCCGATCTCGTCCTCGGACTCCAGGAGCAGCACGCGCGCGCCGGCCTGGGCGGCCGAGACCGATGCGGCGAGTCCGGCGCCGCCTGCGCCGACCACGATGACGTCGTAGTCGTACGCCCCGTTGTCGGGCTCAGACATGCTGCGAGCCTCCGTCCACCGGGATGTTGGTGCCGGTGATGTACCGGGCGCTGTCGGAGAGCAGGAAGTAGAGGGCGGCGAACACCTCCATGGGGGCGCCGATGCGGCGCAGCGGGACCGTGGTGAGTGCCCGGTCCATCGCGGCGGGGTCCTCGCGGACCCAGCGGGTCATCTCGGTGTCGATGAAGCCGGGCGCGATCGAGTTGGCGCGGATGTTGTCGGGGCCGAGCTCGACGGCCATGCACGTGGTGAGGTGCTTCACCGCGGCCTTCGAGGAGTTGTACGCGGCGCGGGTGGGCCGGGCGCGCACGGCGGCGACCGAGGCCATGTTGACGATGGCGCCGCCGCCGACGGTGCGGAAGTGCCGGGCGGCCGCCTGGCCGCCGTAGACGACGCCGTTGACGTTCACGCCGTAGGTGAGGGCGAGTTGCTCGGGCGAGATGTCGGTGAACTCGGCCTGCGGGAAGACACCGGCGTTGTTGACCCACAGGTCGAGCCGTCCGAACTCGCGCAGGGCGGCGGCGACCATCGCGTCGCCGGCGGCCGGGTCGGTGACGTCGGCGCCGACCCCGACGACGCGGCCCGCGCCGTCGACACCCGCAAGATTGGCGTTGATCTTCTCGGCGACGGCGGCCATCGCCTCCTGGTCGAGGTCCGCGCCGACGCCGTTGACGCCGCGGCGCGCCAGCTCTTCGAGGAAGAGTGCGCCCATGCCGCGTCCGGCGCCGGTCACGACGACGGTGCGGCCGGCCAGCTCGGGGTTGAGGGCGGGCAGGGCGTCGTAGTTGACGCGGCCCGGGTTGTCGGCGGGCGTCTGGGTGGTCACGAGTGCTCCTTGAGATGCGGTGCGTGTGCTGCGGGCCCGTCGCCGTCGCGCGTCACGCGGCGGCGTACGAGCCTCAGGTCTGCGGGGTCCCCGGGGGCGCGGCGCAACCGGTCGTCGATGGTGGTGACGCGGTCGATGCGGGCGGCCCCGGAGGCGAGGTCGTGGGTGGTGACGATGAGGAGGTTGGCGCGGACGTCGTACGCGCCGGGGCGGTCTCCGGGCCGGACCAGCACGTTGGTGATGACGTGGTGCAGGTGCGGCGCCGCGGCGTGCAGGTCGCGGGCGAAGGCGACGAGTGCGGCGCGGCCGGTGACCGGTTTGTCGTATGTCGGGGAGTCGAATTCCCCGTCGGCGGTGAACGTGTCGGCCCAGGCCTCGGCGTCACCGGTGTCGATGGCGTGCGACTGGGCGGCGTAGAGGTGCTGGACCTCCAGGAGGGTTTCGAGCAGCGGGGTCACGGCTTCGCCTCCAGGCCCGCGAGGATGCGGTGGTAGAGCCCGCCGGACGTCAGGCCGCCGTCGACGACCATCTCCTCGCCGGTGATGTACGCGGCGTCGTCGGACAGCAGGAACGCGACGACGCGCGCCATCTCCTCGGGGGTCGCGAGGCGCCCGGCCGGGACGGAGCGCAGGCTCTCGTCGACGAAGGAGGTGTCGGCGGCCTGGTGCAGGAGCGGTGTGCCGGTGAGGCCCGGGTGCAGCGAGTTGACGCGGATGCCGTGGGCGGCGAGTTCGAGCGCGCCGACCTTCGACAGGCCGCGTACGCCCCACTTGCTGGTGCCGTACGTGGCGGAGAAGTAGCCGACCATGCCGGCGATGGAGGAGATGTTCACGACGGCCGCGCCGCCGTCCTGGGCGCCGCGCGTCAGGGCGGGGGTGAGTGTCTTGAGGCCGTAGAAGACGCTGGACAGGTTGATGTCCATGACGCGGCGCCACTGCTCGACGGTGGTGTCGGCGATACCCGCGCGCAGGCTGACCCCGGCGTTGTTGACCAGGCCGTGCAGCGGTCCCGCGGCCTCGATCTCGCCGGCCAGTGCGCCCCACGATTCGGGGTCGGCGACGTCGAGCCGGACGGCCCGTCCCGATCCGCCGGCCGCGGCGAGTTCGGGGACGAGTGCCTCGGCGGCGTCCGTGTCGAGGTCGGCCGCCCAGACGTGGGCTCCTTCGGAGGCGAGCGCGAGGCAGTCGGCCCGGCCCAGGCCCCCGGCGGCGCCGGTCACCACGACCGAACGTCCTTGGAAGCGGCGGCCGTTGGCCGGTTGGGGGGTCACAGTTCCAGCTCCGTCCCGCGGGTCTCCTTGAGGAAGAAGGTGGCCACGAAGGTCATGAGCGCGGTCGCGATGAGGTAGCCGGCCGGCGCGAGGTTGTTTCCGGTGACGTTGATCAGCAGCGTGGCGATGAAGGGTGCGGTGCCGCCGAGCGCCATGTTGGTGACGTTGTTGCTCATGGCGATGCCGCTGTAGCGGTAGCGCGCCCTGAAGAGCTCGGCGTACGCGGCGAACGAGACACCGTTGACCAGTCCGATGAAGAAGGTCAGCGAGGACTGGGCGAGGATGGCGAGCACCGGGCCCGCGTCGCGCATCAGCATGAACGCCGGGAGGCCGATGATCGCGGTGATGCCGCTGCCGACGAAGAACACGGGCCTGCGGCCGACGCGGTCGCCGACGTATCCGGCGATCGGGAGGCTGATCACGGCGACGACCATGGCGATGCAGGTGGACGTGAACGCGAAGTCGGCCGAGTGTCCGCCTTCGGTCTGCAGGTAGCTGGCGGCGTACACACCGGCGACGTAGTAGCCGCCGACGATCAGCGCGCCGAGGAAGATGACGAGGACGATCTCGCGCCAGGCGTTCACGAACACGTCGGCGATGGGGTACTTCGCGACCTCGACGGTGTCGCTCTCCTGGACGGCCTCGAATTGCTCGGTCTCCGGCAGCTGGCTGCGGATGTACAGGCCGATGACACCGATGACCACGCTGAGCAGGAACGGGACGCGCCAGGCCCAGTCCTGCAGGGTCTGCTCGCTGACACTGGAGGTCAGCAGCAGCGCGACCAGGGAAGCGACCAGCGAGCCGAGGTAGGTGCCGGTGTTGACGAACGAGGTGTGGAACGCGCGGCGGTGTGTCGGGGCGTGCTCGGACACGATGGCGTTCGCGCCGCCGAGTTCACCGCCCGCCGCGAAGCCCTGGACGCAGCGGCACAGCACCAGCAGAACCGTCGCCCACAGGCCGAGGGTGGCGTACGAGGGGATGAGGCCGATAGCGGTGGTGGCGACGGCCATCAGCAGGATGGTCCAGGTGAGCGCCTTCTTGCGGCCGTACTTGTCGCCCATGTGACCGAAGAGGATGCCGCCGGGGGCCCGGAGAAAGAACGCCACGGCGAACGCGGCGAAGGTCGACAGGAGCGCCGTGTTCGGGTCGCTCGCGACGAAGAAGTGCGCCGCGACGAAGGTGGCCATGTAGCCGTAGATGCCGAAGTCGTAGTACTCGACGACGGTTCCGAGGATCGCCGCTCGGATGACCTTCAGGGTGGCGCGGGGACTCTCGCCGGACGGTGGCGACGAGGCGGCCGTCGCCTCACCCGTCGACGTCGGGTCGGTGGCCAGGTTTTCCATGGGTCGGTCCTTTGGGAAGCGCTGAGCTGGTGGTCGATCGCCCGTCGGGTTGCTCACGCCTGCCGCCCCGCCCAGGCCCAGGCGTACCGCTGGTCGTCGACGGCCCGTCCGCCCTCGCCGAGTTCGAGGGGGCGGAAGGTGTCGACCATGACCGCGGACTCCTCGAAGTACTCGGCTCCGAGGGAGGCCTCGATGGCCGCGGGCTGCGGGCCGTGGGCGTGGCCGCCCGGGTGCAGGGAGAGGGAGCCGATCCCGATGCCGGAGCCCTTGCGGGCCTCGTAGTCGCCGCCGACGTAGAACATGACCTCGTCGCTGTCCACGTTGGAGTGGTAGTACGGCACCGGGACGGCCAGCGGGTGGTAGTCCACCTTGCGCGGCAGGAAGTTGCAGATCACGAAGTTGCCGCCCTCGAAGACCTGGTGCACGGGCGGCGGCTGGTGGATCTTGCCGGTGATCGGCATGTAGTCCTCGATGTTGAACGTGTACGGGTACAGGCACCCGTCCCAGCCCACGACGTCGAACGGGTGCGTGTCGTAGACGAGTCGAGTGCCGACCACTCCGCTCGGGCCGCCGCGGTGCTTGACCAGCACCGCCACGTCGCGTCCCTCTTCGAGATGGGTCCCGGTCGGTCCGTGCAGGTCACGCTCGCAGTAGGGCGCGTGCTCGAGCAGCTGCCCGTACTTCGACAGGTAGCGCTTGGGCGGGGCGATGTGGCTGTTCGCCTCGATCGGGTAGAGGCGGCTCGGCCCGTCCGTGGTGTCGGGGACCCAGCGGTGCGTGGTGGCACGCGGCAGGAGCACGTAGTCGCCCGCACGGTAGGGCAGCACGCCGAACACGGTCTCGACGACGCCCGCGCCCGCCTCGACGTAGACGCACTCGTCGCCGATCGCGTTGCGGTAGAGCGGCGAGGCCGTGCCGGTCACGACGTACGAGATGCGTACGTCGTTGTTGCCGAGCACGAGGCGGCGGCCGGTGACAGCGTCGACGTTCGCGGCCTTGTCCGCGTCGAAGAGGTCGTGCAGCTTGAGATGGCGGGGCTTGAGCGGGTGGTTGGGAGCCGTTGACTGGTCGGTGGGCTCCCAGACCTCACTGGCGACGATCGCCGACGGGACGCCGCGGTGGTAGAGCAGCGACGAGTCGGAGGAGAACCCCTCCTCCCCCATCAGCTCCTCGTAGTAGAGCCTGCCCGTCTCGTCACGGAACTGCGTGTGCCGCTTCTCCGGCACGGTGCCGACTCGACGGTAGTACGCCATAACCCCTCCGCCTTAACCGATAAGCGAACACCGGTGTTCGCATTTCGATGATCCTCAGTTAGGGTGTGGCGCATGTCAATACCCCTCGTCTTCCGACATCTCGTGGACGACGCCGCGGTCTTCCCTCCCGGACTGGCCCCGCTGCCGCGTGCCGTGACCGAGCACGCCGGGCATCTCGCGTCCGCGCACGCCGATCTCGTCGGCCCGCTCGTCGTCGCCGCGGCCGACCTCGACGACCTGGCCCGCCTCGCCGAGCCCGGCCTGTTCCCGGCGGGCCTGCGGGTGAGTGTCGTGGCCGGATGCGCGGCCGTCCCTGCCGTACTTGACACCATCGCCGCGACGGACCGAATCGTTCTCGCCGCCCTGGAACTCAAGCCGGACCCGACGCTTGCCGTGGCCGCGCAGTTCGCCGAGCTGTCCTCGTCTTCCTCGGTGGACTTGCCCGCCACCGTGTACGTCGAGGTACCGCGCCCCGGCCACCGCGAGTGGGAGCAGGTCCTCGCCGCGGTCGCCCGGCACGGCTTCCGGCTGAAGTTCCGTACGGGAGGCACCGAGGCCGCCGCGTTCCCCACCGAGGACGAGGTGGCGGCATGGGTCCACGGGGCGGTCGTCGCGGGGGTTCCCTTCAAGTGCACGGCCGGGCTGCACAACGCGGTCCGGCACACGGGCCGTGACACCGGCTTCGAGCACCACGGCTATCTCAACGTCCTGCTCGCCGCGGCGCGGGCCCGCGCCGGAGCCACGCTGCCCGGCATCCGGGCAGCGCTCGCCGAGCGCGACCCGGACACGGTGGCCCGCGAGGTCGGCGCGCTCCCCGCGTCCGAGGCGGCGGACGCCCGGTCCGCGTTCACCTCGTACGGGTCCTGCAGCGTCCTCGAACCGCTCGACGACCTGGTCGCCCTGCGCCTCCTGGCCCCGACCTCCGCCTGATCCCTCCCGAGCCACCACATGCGAGCCACCATCTCCCGAGCCACCACGGAACTCCGAAAGGGCCCCACACATGACCACCCCACCCACCACCTGGGTCGAGGCCGCGGCCGGCAGCGCGTACGACGTCGACAACCTCCCCTACGCCGTCTTCTCCACCGCGGACTCCGGCCGTCGCGTGGGCGTCCGGATCGGTGACCACGTGCTCGACCTGGGCGCCGCGGCTTCCGCCGTGGGCCACGAGTGGACTGCACTGCTCGACGCCCCCGCGCTCAACCCGCTCATGGACGCCGGCGCCGCGACCTGGGCGGCTGTGCGCTCCTGGACGGTCGAGCTGCTCACGGACACCACGTACCGCGACCGCGTGCGGCTGGTGCCGCTGGCCGACGCCACCCTGCACCTCCCGTTCGAGGTCGGCGACTACGTCGACTACTACGCGTCCGTCGACCACGCCACCAACGTCGGCCGGATCTTCCGCCCCGACGGGGACGCTCTGATGCCCAACTGGCGTCACCTGCCCGTCGGTTACCACGGCCGTTCCGGCTCCATCGTCGTCTCCGGCACCCCGGTGCACCGCCCCTCCGGCCAGCGCAAGGCCCCGGCCGACCCCGCGCCCACGTTCGGCCCGTCGCTGCGCCTGGACATCGAGGCGGAGCTCGGCTTCGTCGTGGGCCGTTCGGTGCCGCTCGGGCAGCGGGTCGCTACCTCGGAGTTCGCCGAGACGGTCTTCGGTGTCACCGGAGTCAACGACTGGTCCTCCCGCGACATCCAGGCCTGGGAGTACGTGCCGCTCGGCCCGAACCTCGGGAAGTCCTTCGCCACCACCATCAGCGCGTGGGTCACGCCGCTGGCCGCGCTCGAGCACGCGCGCGTGGACCTGCCCGGCCAGGAACCGGCCGTTCTTCCGTACCTACGGGAACAGGGCCCCTCGGGCTACGACATCGCTGTGGAGGTCGAGGTCAACGGCACCGTCGTGGCGCACCCTCCGTACTCCTGCATGTACTGGTCGCCCGCGCAGATGCTGGCCCATCTCACCGTCAACGGCGCCTCGTTGCGGGTCGGCGACTTCTACGCCTCGGGCACCATCTCGGGCCCTGAGGAGCACCAGCTCGGCTCGTTCCTCGAACTGTCCTGGGGCGGCAGGAAGACGTGGACCGCGGGCGGCGAGGAGCGCACGTTCCTCGAGGACGGCGACGAGGTCGTCCTGCGCTACTCGGCGCCCGGCGCCCGGGGGCGCATCGGCCTCGGCGAGGTCCGTGGCAAGATCCTCCCCACCGTATAGCTCTCATTCGCAAGGAGGTGCCGTGGCAGTGGCGCACGATTCCGACAGCGGCGGCTCGCAGACCCTCGAACGCGGATTGACCATCCTCGTCGAGCTGAGCCGCCATCCCGAAGGGCTCAACACCAGCCAGGTGGCGGCCGCGACCGGGTTCCACCGCTCCATCGCGCACCGCCTGCTCGTCTCGCTCCAGCGCAAGGGGTTCGCCTCGCGCGACGACGACGGCCGCTACGTCGTGGGCCCGGCCGTTGCCGGGCTGCTCGGTGGCACCGGTCCCAACCTGCGGGCCATAGCCGAACCCGTCCTGCACCGTCTCGCGCGCCAACTCGACGCCACGGCAAGCCTGGTCGAGGTCGTCGGCACGGCCGCCGTCACCACACTCGTAGCCGAGCCGCCGACCGACGGACCGCTGTTCTGGTACCGCCGGGGCAGCCGCGACCCCCTCGACCGCGGCGCCGGCGGCCTCGCCGCCCTCGCCTCCGGTCCCCCGGACCCCTCCGAACCGGACCGCATCCAAGAGATCCGCGAGGCCGGCTACGTCGTCACGCACTGCGAGGTCAACGTCGGCGCACACGGCATCGCGGCCCCGCTGCCCGGCTGGCCGGTCCGCGCGGCGGTCAACATCGTCACGGCCGACCCCTCACTCGCGGACAAGGCGATCCCGCGGGTTCTGGACGCGGCTTCGGCGATCGGGGCGCTGAAGGATCACCTTTGAGCTCCTAGGGCGTGTTTCGAAAGTCCCGTCTGCCTCGCGGGCGGACGACGCTACTTTCGAAACACGCCCTAGGCGAACCCCAGGCCATGAAGTGCCGCCTCCGCGCCGTGTTCGACGTGCATCCCGGCGATCGCGCGGATCGCTGTGACATCGCCCGCGGCCATGTACGCCAGGAGGCGCTGGTGTTCGTCGTCGCTTTGGATGATCCGTTCCTCGATGTGTGCGGCATTGAGGAACCTTTCGCAGCTGTTCCAGAGGATGCGTGCCATCCGCTGAAGCGCGGGTGACTCCTCGATGCTCTCGAAGACGGCGAAGTGGAAGGCCTGGTGCGCCGTCAGGTACTTCTCCCGGTTCTGGTCGGAGTGGATGACGTTGCTCAGAGCGTCGTACCGGGTCGCCATCAGCCGGGCCGTCGCCTCGGGACGCTCGGCGGCGGCCCGTTCGGCGGCGGCCACCTCAACCGTCTTCAGCAACATGAACGAGTCGACGACGTCGAGCCGGACGATGTCCGAGACGAACGCGCCCCGCTGGGGGTAGGTGACGGCGAGGCCCTCGGCATGGAGTTCACGCAGGGCCTCCCGCAGCGGTACCCGGCTCACGTCGAGTTGTTCACTCAGTGCGTCGAGCCGCAGCGGAGTCCCGGGCTTGAGCTCCCCCAGGACGATTCTTCGGCGGAGTGTCTCGGCGACGTAATCCGTGCGGGTCGCCCGCCCACTCGTGCTTCGTGACATGAACCGAACCCTACTCAGCGGCGTTGCCCCGGACGGGGCCGAGCCCGGTGTATCCGGCGGTGTGGTCGTGGGCGGGCACTTCAGTCGGCGAGCAGCGCTCCGGCACCGGGGACACGGGGTTCCAGACCGAGTTCGGTGAGGATGCGGTGGGTGGTGGCGGTGGCCGCGGAAAGCACCGGCAGACCGATCTCGTCCTGCACCGGCTGGATCGACGCCAGTGACGGCATCTGCACGCACGCGGAGAGCACCAGCGCCTCGGCACGGGACAGGTCCAGCCTCCGGTGGTGCTTGCGCAGGTCCGCCGGGTCCAGCCGGGCCACGGCGAGGTTGTCGGGCACCTGCAGCGACAGCGAGTCGACGACCTCGACCCCGGCGTCGGTGAGGTAGGCCACCACGGCCTCGGTCAGCGGCTCCATGTACGGGGTGATGATGGCGACCCGGCGCACGCCGAGGGCGGCGATGCCGGACAGCAGCGCTCCCGCGCTCGACACCACGGGTGCCTGCGAGCCTTCGGCACGCAGGACGTTCGTGATGTCCTCCTCGGCGGTGCAGTGGTACCCGGGGCCCTGGGCCATGATCGCGACGAGGCAGGCGGTGGCGACCACGTCAGGACGGGCGTCGGCCAGCTCCGCCGCGGCCCGCCGGGCCTGCGTGTTCATCGCTCGTAGTTGCTCGGGGGTCACGTGCTGCATCCGGGCCCGGGCGGCGTGGAACGTGAAGCGCTCGCCGGGGATCACGGCTTCACGCGCCGCCAGCATCCGCGGCAGCTCGGTCTCCATCGTCAGGTTCGACGACGGGACGATCATCCCTACACGGTGGTCGCGGCTCATCGGCGGTTCACCGGCCGCATCTCGGGCACGGTCAACTCTCCGGCGTCGACGATGAGTTCGTCGTCGAGATAGAGGCTGTTGCCGCGCATCGGGATGTCGAAGTGGCATGCGGTGTCGTTCGGGCCGCCGAGCTCGTTGTTGGGCCCGATCGAGAACATCACGTTGCCGTAGAAGCTGCGTAGCTCCATGCCCATCCCGCCGCCGAACTGGGTCAGGCCGTGCCAGTGCGCGCGCTCGTCCAGTCCCCAGCCGACATGGGACATTCCGTAGCCGCGCGGGTCGTCGAAGCTCTCGATGTAGGAGCGCAACAGATCCGCGTCCAGGCCGGAGGAGTTGGCGCCGCCGCGGATGTCGCGGATGAAGCCCTTCTCGATGGTGAGTTCCACCGGGGTCTGCACATAACTGTTGAACGGGAGCAGTACGTCCCCGGGGGCGAGCACGATCTTGCCGTCGACTCCGTCGTCGGCCCCGCCGGTGAACACGAAAGCGGCCGGCCAGTGGTCCCACCGGCCCGGGGTGTCGGTGTAGCCGTACTCGGACAGGGTCGGGTAGACGCCCAACTGGTAGGTCACATCGGTGCCGTGCGGGCTGGTGATCCGCATCGAGGTGGCGTCGGCCAGCAGTTCGGCGCCGGACTCGACGCGTTCCCGCAGCTCGGTTGTCGGCATCAGCCGGGCCAGCAGCTCCGGTGGCTCCACCGCGGTGAGGATCCGCGTACCCGCGTCCTGGATCGCGAACTGCTCCGGGGAGAACAGCAGGAACGTGCAGTCCACCACCATGTCGGCGGCCTTGAGCGCGTCCACCGCGAGCGGCACGGTGCCCAGCCCGGAGTCCCCGACCGCCCATGCTCCCGCTGCTCCGGCCGGCGACGGCAGCCGCATGTGGTAGCCCACGGCGCCGAGTTGCTGGATCGCCCACAGGAACGCGTCCGCGTACTCGGCACGCTCGCGGCCCTGGGTCAGCACCACCACCGTCTCGCCCTCGTGCACCCCGGACAGGGTGAGCTGCTGCAGACATATGTCGTTGAACAGGTTCTGGTCCATGCGGTTACTCCTTGCTCTCGCGGTAGGTGAGCAGATGCGGGGTGAGGATGTCGAGGAACTGGTCGAGGTCGTCCCACGGCACCATGTGCCCGGCGCCGGTGACCGGGACGACGGGGATCTCGGGGCGGGCGCGGCGGAGTTCGTCGACGGCGTCCGGCGGGACGACCGGGCTATCGGCTCCGTGGACGAGCAGTACGGTGCCGCGGAGTTCGGTCCAGTACCCGAAGAAGTCCTCCGTCTCGAACCCTTCGTGGGTCTCGACGACGGCGGTCGCGTCGCAGGTGGCGAGGTGTCGGGCGCGCAGCTCCAGCTCGCGGCGCGGCCAGCCGGGGTAGTGCGCGGCGACACCGTCCGCGGTGGTACCTGCCTGGGCTTCCCGGAGCTGGTCCAAGAACGCCTGGCGGGTGGTGGGGTACGGCGGTCGGCCGGGGCCGGAGGTCGGCGGGTCGACCAGGACCAGGGGGCCGTGGTCGTCGGCGGCGTGCCGGACCGCGTAGGCAGCCGCGATCCGGGCGCCCATCGAGTGGCCGACGACCACCGGTGCGCCGAGGTCCAGTGCGTCGACGAGTCCGGCGACGTCGGCGGCGTAGTCGACGAGCCGGTAGCCGCCCGATGCGGCCCGGTCGCTCTGCCCCCGGCCGCGGATGTCCGGTACGACGACGCGGAATCCGCGTGCGGACAGTTGTGTGGCCAGGAAGTCGGCGCAGACCGCCGGGGTGGTGATCCCGGGCAGGATCAGCAGTGCCTGGTGGGCCGGGTCCCCGTAGGTCAGGACGCTGTGACGGAGGCCGTTGGCGGCCACGGTCCGTCGTTGCGCCGGAAGTTCGTCCACGGTCATCTGTGATCACTTTCTCGGTCGGCGGCGGCCAGGTAGGTGAGGGCGTCGTCGAGGTCGACCACGTCCGCGTACTTCTGCTGGATGTCGAACAGGTTCGCCTCGTGCGGCCCTTCGTCCCGGTCGGCGACGGCCGCACGCGGGACCAGTACAGGGAAGCCGAGTTGGACGGCGTCGACGACGCTGGCCCGTACGCATCCGCTGGTGGTCGCGCCCGTCACGACGAGGGTGTCGGCACCGGTGGAGACGAGGTAGGACGCGACGCCGGTGCCGAAGAACGCCGACGCCCCGTGCTTCACGAAGACCGGCTCCTCCGGCCGTCGGCCCAGAGCGGAGTCGATCTCGACGAGCCGGCTGCCGGTGGTGAGAGCCGCCATCCCGGTCGCCTTGTCGAGCCAGGTCAGCGAACGGACTTCGCCGGGACCATAGGCGATGGTGGTGAAGGCGACGGGCAACTCGCTTGCACGGGCCGTGTCCAGGAGTCTCCGGGTCGCCCGTACCGGGCCGGACATGTCGGCGCCGGTCGGGTACCTGACGTCGGTGAACCCGTAGGTGAAGTCCACGACGAGGAGTGCGGGACGCATACCGCGGCGGACGGGCCGGCCAAACCCGGCCCGTTCGTAGGTCGTTTCGGTATCGGTTTCGGTATCGGTTTCGGTTTCGGGTTCGGTTTCGAGTTCGGGTTCGGTCGAGGTGCGGGCTTTCGTTGTCATCACGCCACCTCTGTCGCGGTCGTTGTCGTCGATCGTTCGGACAGCGGGCCGGATCGGCGCACGCCGAAGTAGAGCAGCGCGCTGCCGATGACCAAGAAGCCGTCGAGGTAGATCGCCGCCGACCAGCTGCCGGTGGCGTCCCTGACCACGCCGCTGAACACCGGGCTGGCCAGCGCGCCGACCTCACCGATCAGGTTCCACATGCCGAACGCCGATCCGCGCTCCTCGGGCTTGACGAGATCGGCCGTCAAGGCCTGCGACATCGGCTGCACCGCGTTCAGGAACAGTCCCGTGCAGAACATCAGGACACCCATCACCCAGAGCGAGGGTGCCTCGGTGAACTGCAGATAGACCCCGAAGATCAGGACGAGGGCGCCCTGCACGACCGTCGTCGTGATCAGGTAGTTGCGGCGGCCCATCCGGCGCCGGGACGCCTTGTCCGACAGCCACCCGCCGACCGGGAAGCCGATGATGCCCGCGCCGGCGTTGAACGCAGCGATCAGTCCGGCGGTCGTCAGCGACGAGTGGGCCGCGGACGACACGATGGCCACGGACCAGTAGCCGAACAGCCAGATGCTCCAGAGGATCGCGATCGCCGCGACGTATATCAGCGTGGTGTCCCGGTCCTTCAGGGAGACGGCCGTGCCGATCGACCCCCGCCGCCGCATCACCAGCACGATGCACGCCGCGAGCACGACCTGGAGGGTCGCCGACGCCCACTCCGGGAGCCCCATGCTGTCGCACAGCCAGAACAACGCCATGATCAGCGCACAGAACACGGCCGAGATCAGCATCAGGTTCCGCAGCGGAGGACCGGGGCGGATCGGCCCGGCGAGCCGGCGCATGAACCACCACATGACGACCGAGAACCCCAGGGTCAGCGCCCCGAAGACCAGAAACGGCATCCGCCAGGCGTCGTTCTTGCCGAGCACGTCGACACCGAAGTCCAGCAGCGGTGCCGCGAAGACGTTGGCCACGGTGAGTCCGAAGGCGAGGCCCGTGATGGCCACACCGAGCCCGAGGCTCCGGAACCGCTCCGGGGTATGGGCCACGATCAGCGCCCGGTCGTTCGAGTAGAACGCGCCCTCACCGAGACCGGTGATCACTCTGAGCGCGACGAACGTGATCAGACCGGTGATCAGCCCGCTGGCGATCGTGGCCAAGCCGGCCCAGATGAAGCAGACCGAGAGCAGCGTCGCGTGCCCGTACCGGTCGCCCAGGCGCCCGCTGGGCAGCTGGGTCAGCATGTATCCGGCAAAAAACAGGCTGCCGATGAGTCCGCCGAGCGCGTGCGGATTCTGGGCGGCGCCCATGAAGTCGATGTCGTTGTCGATCATCCACGTCACGACCGGGCCGGTGAGGGCCCGGTCCGCGTACGCGAACAGCCATCCCCCGAAGAGAACGAACCACAGCGTTCTGTACGAAGGCGTCCGTCGGGTTTTCGGTGCCGTACTTTCGTTCTGTGTCATTGCAGCCTCGCATCGGTTCGGGGCGCTCCTCCCGGGCGGCTCCACCTGCTGCCCGCCGGATCGCCGTGGCGAAGGTTTGCTGCTTCGGTTCCTGTGGTGTGCGCGCCGGTTCAGGCGACGGCGTCCGTGCTCCGGCTCGTCCCTGCGTAGATCAGATCGATGGCGCCGGCCGGTTCGCCGGAAGCGTCGTTCCACCGGCGGTCCCTGGCGGCCTGGTCCGGGCCTTCGGGCAGGTGGTAGACGTCGCGGCTGGCCTGCGCCTCGTGCTGCACTCGGTGTGCGTCGGGGGCCCGGCGCCGGGCGTACCGCACCAGTGCCTGCGCCGTCGTCCCGTCCGGCGCGGCGCCGACCTCCTCGGCCAGGACGACGGCGTCCTCGATGGCCTGGGAAGCCCCCTGCGATACGTACGGCAGCATGGCGTGGCACGCGTCGCCGACGAGCGCCACGTTGCCGCGGGTCCACATGGTGTGCGGGTCCTGTCGCTGGAGGGTCCAGAGGCTGACGTCGCCGAGCGCGGGCGTGCCGAGGAGCGTGGTCAGGCGGTCGTCCCAGCCCCGGTAGGCGTCGACCATCTCGGCCGTGGAGCTGGGCCGCCGACCCGCCGACGCGACCTCGGCGTCCTCGGGGACAACTCCGACGATGTTGATGGCGTCACCGTGTCGGATCGGGTAGGCCACCAGGTGTTTGTCATCGCCGAACCAGAAGTGGGCGGCCTGCTGCTCGGTGAGGAACCGGAGTTCGTCGGCCTTGCGAACGCCGCTTCCGTCGATGAGGGCGCGGAAGCACATGTCCCCGGAGTTGACGACTGGGATCGTGCAGCCAATCGCCTTGCGGGCAAGGGAGTTGACGCCGTCGGCGCCGACCAGGAGGTCGCCCTGGAATCGTGTGCCCGTGGTGGTGACGGCAATCGGGGCCGTGCCGTCGATGTCCTCGATGGAGGAGACCTGCGCTGCGGTCACCACCTCTGCTGGAGTGCCCTCGCCGCTCGGGGTGACCACTGCTCGGAGCAGCAGGTCCAGGAGATCGGCGCGGTGGACCTGGAGATAGGGCGCGCCGTAACGCCGCTCGGCGGACGCGCCCAGCCTGGTCCGGTTGAGGACACCGCCGTCCCGGCGGCGCCGGACGATCTCCTGGGTGACCGGTGACAGCGCACGGAGCTCGTGCTCCAGCCCCAGGTCGAAGAGAGCCCGGACCGCGTTCGGCCCGAGTTGGAGCCCGGTTCCGATCTCCTTGATTTCCGGCGCCTGTTCGATCAGGGTCACCGCCAGGCCGGCCTTCCGAAGCGCCAGTGCGGCGGTGGTCCCGCCGATCCCTCCGCCGCAGACGATTGCCGTGAGTTGCCGCATGCACCCTCTCCTTCGCCGTTGCTTCCAGAGGTGCCGAGCCGCATGCCGCATCAGGCCACCGGCCGCAGGGTGTGCCCCGACCGCGACCGGCTCCCGTAGCGACCTGCTCGCGCTTGACGCCGGCGCCAACGTAGGAGATCTGTATATGATCCGTCAACGGTGACGACGCGTCGACCACGGAAACATTGACAAGAACCCCAGCGAACAACTCACCGCTCTCGCCAATTTAATTAAATCAACACGCCCCCGTCCGCACCGAGGCGCTCATGACACTGCCCGGTACGCCGCAATACCCGGCGGGACCAGTGGTGGGTGCGCGGGTTCATCCGGGACCATGAACCATGCTTCCGGATGACTGGCAACTCACCGAAGACGTCGACGAGTTCCTCGCCCAAGCAGGAGGTTTCCTGCGCTCACAGCCCGCCCTGCACAACACACCGTTGACGGACATCGAGAAAATACGGACACGTGGGGTTGGCTCGCATGGTGTCGAAGCCACCGTTTTCGGGCGGCTGGAGGAAGGAGGCGAGGTTCGCGCCATCTTCTATCGCACACCGCGCGGACACCTGTGGGTCACCCCGTTGTCTGCCGAGCAGAGTGGGGCTCTCGCGTCTCACCTGACCGGGCTCGGCCATTCCCCATCCGGTGTCCTCGCGAACCACGACACCGCCACAGCCTTCGCGGATGCATGGCAACGGCATACAGGCGCGGCGCCAACTCCCTTCTGGCGGACGCATCTGTACCGTCTCGGCACGCTCACCCCACTGCAACCGCGCCCAGAGGGCCAGGGTCGTGTCACGAGCTCTGAGGATCACGAGCAAGTCGTGCGCTGGTGCCGCGAGTTCTGCGTCGTTGTCGGGGAGCAGCCCTCCATCGACTTGATTGACGCCGGTTCCTGGGCCGACTCGCGCTTCGGCGACAGGCACTTCACGTTCTGGGAGACCCCGGACGGCACTCCCGTCTCGATGGCGGCCGCGACCTCGATCGTCGGCGGCATGGTCCGAGTGGACCCCGTCTACACTCCGGCTCACCTCCGGGGCCGCGGCTACGCGGGCGCCGTGACGCTCGAGGTGAGCAGGGCCGCGCTGGCCGCAGGCGCGACGGACGTCGTCCTGTTCACGGATCCCGCCAACCCGACCAGCAACGCCCTCTACCAGCGCATCGGATACGTCCACCTCGCCGACTTCACCGGATACAAGTTCTCCTTCGGCACCCCGGACGCCGGTCAGGAACACGACCGACGCGCGACGCACGTGCCGTCAGAGGGCTGATCCACAGCCCCCGCTCTACCGGTTCCTGCCACGTACCGCCAAGTTCAACGGACTACCGGTACGTGACAGGAACCGGACTCGACCTCACCGGGACGGATGTTCCGCATCGAGGATGAACGCCATGCTGTCACTCTTCGGCGGCAGGCCGAGTGCCGCCATCGCCGCGGCCTCGCCGAAGACCGGTGCGTTCTTGAAGCCCTTGCCGGAGAACCCGGCGCAGACGAAGACCGAGGGCATGCCCGGGTGTTCGCGCAGGAACTCGACGCGTGAGTGTGTGTAGGCCTCGAAGTACGGCTGGGCGCGCATCGGGTAGTCGTCGAGAGCCGGGAAGAGGTCCCGTGCCACCGCGCGGATGGGCTCGAGGTCCTCGTCGGTGATGCGCAGGGGCGCGGTGTCCGGGGACTCGACGGGCAGGTGGTCGCGGAATCCGACGCCGAGCTTCATGGCCAGGCCGTCCGCGGTCGGCAGCCCGTACGAGTAGTCGGGCTCCGTTCGCAGGTAGGGGAGCATGCCGTCGAGCGTGCTGCCGGCCTTGGGCAGGTACCACGACGAGATGAGGCGGCGCGTCGCGAGGTACGGTGCGATGTCCGGTAGGAGGGTGGCGGTCCACGCGCCTGCCGCGACGACGACGCGGTCGTAGCGTTCCGTGCCGTTGTCGGCCACGATGTCGACCTGGCTGCCTACCTGGTTGATGGCCGTGACACGGCATTCGCGCAGGATGCGGGCGCCGCGTGCGAGGGCCGCGTCCGCGGCGGTGCGTACGGTGCGTTCCGGGAAGATGATACCGGCCCCCTTGTCGAGGATCGCCAACTCGTCTTCGTGCAAACGGTATTGGGGGAAACGCAGCCGCGCCTCCTCGCGGCCGAGCACCTCGGCCCGGTTGCCGAGCAGGGCCGCACTCTCCAGCGCGGTGTGCGTCGCAGGACTGGCAGTGCTGCCGATGGCGAGGGCGCCGGTCAGGTTGCGCAGCGTGCGCCCGGATTCCGCTTCGAGTTCGCGCCAGATGAGGTCCGACCTGTCGGTGACGGGCAGGTACTCCGGATTCTCTACGTCGATGTGGCGGAACAGCCTGGTTTCGCCGCCGGCGGCTCCACGTGAGTGTCCCGGGCTGAAGAGTTCGTAGCCGGTCACGTCGGCGCCGTGCTTGGCGAGTTGCCAGAGCGCCTGCGCCCCGATGGTTCCCGTTCCGATCACGGCGATGCGAGGAGTGGGCATGGGGATCAGGCCTCGATTCCGGCGTACAGGCCACGGTGGACGGGCCTGCGGAACGCGTACAGGGACAGGCCCGCGGCGACTGCCACGAGCGCGAGGGTCAGGAAGTAGGTGTTGTTCGAGACGGCGGTGAAGAACTGCCCCAACAGGCCCGAGAGGGAGGAACCGAGGGCCAGTGTGAGGAAGTTGATGGCGACCATCTGCGCGGTGAAGGCCTTCGGCGCGATCTGCGTGGCCAGGGAGAGGCCGATGGGGCCGACGAAGATCTCGGAGCTGCCCATGATGAACATGAACACGACGATGTAGGCGAACGGGATCGTGCCGCCGTCGAACAGCGCGGAGATCACCAGAATGAACGTGAAGCCCAGGCCGATCAGCACGAGGCCCATGGCGAACTTGGTGCCGGCCTTCGGCTGACGTGCCCCCATCCTCTTCCAGACGGCGGCGCCGACCGGAAGCATGGCCACACCGGACGCGGACGAGATCATCGTGATCCAGCCGACGGGGAACGACCAGTCACCCATGCTGAGGTCCACGCGGCTCTTGACCAGGAGGGAGATCGCGGTGAACTTCGCGAAGAGCAGCCCGAAGTACAGGGATGCGCCGAGAAACAGGGGTATGTAGGAGCGCACCCGGCGCCGCTCGATCGCGGACACGTTTCCCGAGCGCAGGATGAGCGCGAAGTAGACGGCGGCGGTGAGAAGGGTTCCCACCGTGACGATCATGGAGAGCCGCTCGGCCTTGAGCAGGCCGAACAGAGCCGCAAGCGCGATGACCACGAGTGCGGCGACGGCGATGCCGAGGGCCTTGCGCCGTGCCGCCGCGGGCAGCGGGTTGACGACCTGGGAGGCACGAGGCGGCAGGAACCGTGCCGACCGTACGTACTGGACGAGCGCGATGATCATGCCGACCGCGGCGAGCCCGAACCCGACGTGGAATCCCCACTGGTTCTGGGCGAAACCCGTGGTCAACGGGCCGAGGACGGCACCCGTGTTGATCGCCATGTAGAAGTACGAGAAGCCGGCGTCCTTCTTCGCGGCACTCTCGCTCGCGAGGATGAAGCCCACGATGGAGGTGATGTTGGTCTTCAACGCGCCCGTGCCGAGGACGATCAGGACGAGACCCGTACCGAGCCCGAGCAGTCCCGGCGCGACAGCGAGCACGATGTGGCCCAGGGCGATGACGATGCCGCCGCCGAGGACGAGCACATGGGGGCTGACCAGGCGCTCCCCGGCCCAGGCGCCGAGCAGTTGGGCCAGGTAGACGGCGCCACCGTAGGCCCCCGTGATGCCGACCGCCGCGGCGGCGGGAAGGGCGAGTCCGCCTTCGCTCAGCGCGTCGAGGAGGTAGAACGCGAGGATGCTCTGCAGGCCGTAGAACGAGAAGCGTTCCCAGAGTTCGGCGAACGCCATTCCTCCGACACCGCGGAGTTCGGACCTCGCGTTCTGGGCGCGCTGCGGGGACGTGACGGACAAAACGACTCCCAGGGTGTCTCGTCGGGTGATCGCGGGGTGTTGCCGAGCGCTACGTCGCCGTGCTGTGCCGGTGCCGGAGCGGGAGGCGGCTCCTGGGCGACGCCGGAGCGGAATTCGGAGCGGTGTTCGGCGCGGTATGAGGCGTGCCGGTCAGTACGTGGGGGGCGCCATGGCCCACATGACCTTGGCGGGGTGTGTGCCCGTGCGTTCCATGACCTTGTGCGGCTGGCCACTGTTGTAGCTCACCGAATCGAGCGGGCCGAGGGCGTGGGTGGCGGTGCCGACCTGTAATTCGACCTGGCCTTCCAGCACCACGAGGAGTTCTTCGGAGGCGCCGTGCGTGTACTGGTGCGTACCGGTGTCGCCGCCGGGCTCGAAGGTGCCGAGGAGCACTTCGAGGTGGTCGAAGTGCGCCGGGGTCAGCTTGAACTTGGACGCCCTGTTGCCGAACTGACGACTGGTGGCGTCCGCGAAACGCAGCACCGGGCGGGTCGGCGTGCCACTGGACGCGAAGAGGTCCCCGACGTTGAGCTTCAGCACACCGCAGATCTTCTGCAACGTACTGACGCTTCCGTTGGCACGCCCGCGCTCGAGCTGTGACAGGTAGCCAACGGTGATGCCGGTGGCCTCGGAGACCTGCTGCAGCGTCAGTTGAAGGGCTTTGCGACGACGCCGCAGGCGGTCCCCGAGCGTGACATCGGACTCTTCAGTCTCGGACATGGCGGCGACGCTACACGAGACTTCGACTCCTGTCTCAAAAATTTTTACTACGAGTACAACCCAGATCTTCCTCAAGCCCGGCGGCGTGCCAGCCGGTCCTGTAGGTAACCTGTGCTGTCATCAACGTTGATCACACCAGGGCCGTCAAGCGGGAGGCGGTGTGGAGGTCCGCGAGGCTCAGGCGTTTCTGGCCGTCGCCGAAGAGCTCAACTTCGGGCGCGCCGCCGAACGCCTCCACATGGCGCAGCCTCCCCTGAGCCGGCTCATACGCCACATCGAATCCGATCTCGGCGCTCTGCTCTTCGTCCGCAACACACGTCATGTCTCCCTCACCCCGCAGGGCGAGGCGGTGGTCGACTCCGCCCGTGAACTGGTGATGCTTTCCCAGCGGATCAAGGAGATCGTCCGGCGGTCGCAGGAGGGCGAACTCGGCCGCGTCCGGATCGGGTTCGGCGAGGCAACCGTCAACTCCATCGTGGGTCAGCTCGCACACCACATCAAGGACAAGCGACCCGGCATCGGCCTCGACCTGCTCGGCTCGCACTTCTCCCTCGCCGGCATGGAGAAGCTCCTCAAGGGACACCTCGACCTCCTCGTCGGGCGGCAGGATTTCCTGCCGGACGAGGTCGATTCGCGGGGCGTCGCCCAGGAACGCCTGCTCATCGCCCTGCCCGACAGCCACCGTCTGGCACAGCGGGACGTCCTCACCCTGCCGGACGAGGCGACCCGCGACGCGGCGAAGTGACATGCGGGACTCGGCGTGGCCAACCACCCCGTGCGTCGGTGACGTCAGTGGTCGAGGGCCAGGTGCCGAGCGAGGAGGTCCTTGCCGTAGTCGTTGCCGTTGGGGGTGCGGATGATGGCGTGGATGTGCAGTTGGGTCATCCCGGCCTCCCAACCGGCCGCCTTCCCAATGGGTCCCAGGTCCTGGGAGTCCAGCTCGATGAGGACTACGGGGCTGTGGACGCGGTAGTACATCGGAACGTCAGCAGCGGTGTCCCCGTGCCACGAGAAGTGGGTCTCGTCCCTGTACTTCTTGACCTCGGCCATCTTGATTATCGCGTGGTCCTCGCCGACGTTCCCGACGAACAGCTCGACGATCCTCCACAGCTTCGCCAGCTGCGCGCGGTCCAGTTCTCTGCCCTTGATGCCCTCGTACGGCATGACCGCGTTGTCCGAGTAGGCGCCGGAGGTCAGGTCCCTGTCATTGGTGGCGCTCGTGGTGACCGCGACCGACCGCTGGTCCGCACTCAGAGAGCGCACGAGTGCGTAGCCGGCGGCAAGCTCGTCCTGGAAGCTCTTCGTGCCCTCGTACTCGCTGTCGATACCGTAGTCGGCGACGGCGGGCTCGGACCCCGTGAAGGTTGGTGTCATGACGACCTGGTCGCCGAGGACGAAGTAGTTGATCACCAGGTGGTGCCCTTCGAACTGCCAGCCCCACGGCTCCCTGGGTCCTTGACCACTGTGCCGTCCGTGGTCACACCCACGAACTCATCGGTGACACCCGGGCCTCCGGCCCCACCACCCGGCTGCCCCGAGGGGGCATCCGACGCCCCGGCCGACGACGCCCCCGACGCCTGTCCTGCGAACATCGTGGAGAACGCGGCTGGTTCACAGGTCACGCGAACAGACCCTGTTCCGGCAGAGGCCGCCGGAAGGATCGAGCGAGGTGGCGGAGCGCGGTGCTTCGCACGTCCCCGCCCACACCTTCGACCGGATCGAGAAGCTCTCCCCCGGCGAGGTCGTCGACGTCGAGATCGACCTGCTGCCGGTCGGGCTCACCTTCCACCCGGGCGAACAGCTCCGCTTCATCGTCAGCGGCCGCTCACCGCTCGGCACGATGATGCCCGGCAACCGCGAGTACACCCCGGCCAACAGCGGCCGACACATCATCCACGGCGGCGGCGACCACGCGTCGTACCTGCAACTGCCGGTCAAGCACGCGTAAGCCGTGTGTCGGTCCGCTCCCCCCACAGACCGGGCGGACCGACACACGGCTCGGTGACCTGGTCGCAGCGCCTGCCGAACGCGCGGGCCACCGCCAACCATGCACGGCTCGTCAGCAGACCCGTACGCCGTCGATCATGTTGTTGTACGGCGTACCCTGCAGGTCCGGGATGTTGTGCGGCGCCGTGCTGCCGAACTTGAGGGACCAGTGCCCCTCCCAGTTGTAGAACTTCGCCCGGGTGCCGCTGGACTGACGGTTCTTCAGCGAGGTCAGCCGGTCGTTGAAGCCGTAGTCACTCAAATCGCGGAACGCGCACCTGTAGAACGTGAGCTTCTTGTGGTCGTACTTGTCACCCGCCCACAGGCACAGGCGCCCGCTCGAGCAGCCGCTGCCCAGCGCGGACCCGGGTGCGGTGAAGGTGATCGTTGTGCCGTCGTTCGCGCGGATCTCATCGAAGCTCACCTGCTGGGCGGGGACCTTCATTCCCGCCCGGTGTGCGTCGATTCGATCCTGAAGCTGCGCGGCCTGCCCTTCGGAGAGTCCGGCCGCACGTGCTTGCGCGGTGCGCACCGTATCGGCGGTGGGCGCGGGCTGCGCGGTGACAGTCCCGGCGGCGAGGCCCGCGGTGAGCAGTGCGGCGCCGGTCAGGCTGAGAACGGTTCGGATGGGTCGCATGGTTCTCCTCGTTTCCCTCGTGGTGTGCCGCTGCTTCGCCGGGGGCGGCACATGCCCCATCGCCGCACTGGTCGGCGGGCTTTGCCTTCGACCGTGGCCCTGGCGGCCGGTCGGGTCGTGATCGCGATGTGAGCATGCCGCCGACGGCCCCGCGGGCTCCACGCCTTTCGGCCCAGCCCGAAAGAGGCCCGCGAACTCCTGATTACGTCACTACGACTCGGCGCGCATCCAAGGCCGAACGAACATGAGGCCTCGGTGTCAGACGGCCCGGCCTGCCACGAACGCGGTCCGTACGCAGTCGGCGGTGAGCGTGTCGAGCGCCTCGCGCAGCGGTACGTGGAGCAGGCACAGGTCGGCGGGTGTGCCCGGCGCGACGGTCCGCGGCGGGCCGCCCGGATCGAGGGCGTCCCCCTGGAACAGGCCGAGCGCGGCGCGCGGCGGCACAGCGTCGGGACCGGCCCGCCCGGCGGCCGCCCGCATCACCGCCCAGGGGTCCGCGGTCCCGTACGGGGCGTCGGTGCCGGCGGCGACGGGGATGCCGGCGGCGGCCAGCGTCCCGCAGCGGTAGAGGTGGGGCCGGTCGTCGGCGTCGACATCGCTCGCGTACGCGGCCGCCCGCTCGACCGGGAAGTGCGGCTGCGTGACCACGGTGGTGCCGAGCCGCCGCAGCCACTCCAGGGCCTCTGCGGGAATCACGGCGCCGTGTTCGACGCGGTCCCCGGACACACCACCCGCCTCGTCGAGGGCGAGCAGCGTGACGAAGAGCTGCACACGCGTGACGCAATGGACTGCGACGGGGCGGGGCCTGGCCCGCGCGATCCGCTCCGCGAGCTGTGCGGGCGCGGGCAGCGTGAGGTCGTCCAGGCGGATCTTCAGGGGCGCCGTCCTGTCGAGGCTCATGACGGTGAGCCGCTGCGGCAGATCCCGCAGCAGCGCGGGCAGACCGGGGGCCGGGTACGGGTCGGCGTTGGTGAAACCGGTGACTCCTCGGTCGGCGGCGCGGCGGCCGACTCCCCTCAGATCGACGGGAGTTGGAGGCAGCACTGCGCGCAGACGTTCGTCGGTGCGCCAGAACCGCCCGTCGCCGTTCCCATTCCCGCCCCCGTCCCCGTTCCCGTCCCCGTTCCCGTCCCCGTCCCCGTCGTCGTCAAGGCCCGCGGCGCGCAGGGCGGCACCGTTCCACACCCACAGCTCGCCACTGCGGTGCTGCACCCGCACCGGCCGGTCGGACACCAGCCGGTCGAGCGCCGCACGGTCCAGCTCGCCGGCGACGCTCTCGTGGTAACCGACGGCTCTCACCCACTCCCCCGGGGCCCCGCCCCGCAACGCCTTCGCGAGTCCCGCGGGCCCGGCCACGTCCGCCGGCCCGACCCGGATCGAGGCCGGTTCGGCGGCGAGCGCGGCGAGATGGATGTGATGGTCGTGCAGCCCGGGGAGCAGGGCTCCGCCCCGTCCATCGACGACCGGGCACCCACCAGCGTCTCCGCCGAGGCGCGTCCCCAGCTCGACGATCCGCCCGCCCCGCACGCGTACGTCGACCCGGCCGCACCCCTCCACCTCGACGTCCCTGATCAGCACAGAACCCCCTCACCAAGACGTGGGCAGCCGTGCACCGTCGGCCAGCTCCGCCGCACACGCCGCCATCGCCACGCACACGAGGTGTCCGCCCCCGTCCGCGAGGGACTGCGCCGCCGCACGGGCCGCGTGGATCCCGGTGACGGGGTCCGCGAGGGCATCGCCGAGGAACGCCGGGCCCGAGCCATCGGCCAGGCGCGCCACGAGACCGCCCGCCACCGCCGCGTCGTCGCCGAAGGCGATCCGGTCGTCCTCGCGTCCGTATCCGGTGATGCTCACCCACGTCCGGCCGGTTCGGGCCGCGAGGAACCGTTCCGCGTCGAGCCCGAGGCGGCGCAGGGCGCGCGGCCGTGACGCCTCGATCACCACGTCGGCATCGGCCACGACCGCGCACAGGGCGGCACGGTCGGCGAAGTCGAGGACCACACTGCGGTGGCCGTCATGCAGGTGCCGGTAGAAGTCGGGCTGGCCGCGGCGCGCACCGTCGGACCGCGTCACGCTCTCCACCTTCAGTACGTCGGCGCCCGCGCGGCCGAGCAGGCGCGCACACAACGGCCCTGCCCACAGCGCGGAGAAGTCCACGACGCGCACACCACGGGGTGTCCGTGCCGGACCCGCACCCCCGACGCGCTCACGCAACACAGGCGCGCGACGTCCTCGCTCGGAACCGAGGAACGACGCGGCCACGCCGAGTAGTTGGGCGCCGCGGACGACGTCCGCCGCCGGTCGCGCGGCCACCGCCTCTGCCAGCTCTCCCCCGCGGAGTTCTCCCGTTCCCGAATCCCCGTCCCCGCCCAGCATGTTGACCAGTGCGGGCAGCACCGCGTGATCGTCGGGCCTGGCCACGTTGACCGCAACCCAGCCGTCGTCGGACCGGAGCAGTCGGCAGGAACCACCCGCCGAGATACGGCCCGCGGGGGCGAAGCCCGCGAGCCGGGCCCGCAGGAACAGTTCCGTGTCCAGGTCGACTCGAACACCGGTGAGCGCGGCGAAGTCCTCACCCACGGCGGCGAGCGGCCTCAACCAACCATCCGGGAGCGGCGGCGTCCCGGCGCCTTCGCGGCCGCCCGCAGGAGCGCTGTTGTCCAATGTCGCAGGCCCCCCTCTCGTATCGATCGACAAATTACACTCGCGCCGACACGCACGGGAATGGGGCGAGCTCGGCGTCGCGGCGCCGAGCAACTACCTCCATTTCACGGGAAAGGCCGAGCTGGTACGGGCGAAGAAGCCGGCCGATTCGGTCCACCACCACGTTCCTGACCACGCGACAGCGGCTACCGCCACCACGACAGTGCGAGCGGGGGTGGGGACGCCGACCCCAGCACACTGCGCATCGTCCTGCACCTCATGCGGCTCACCCGTACAGAACCGGGGCTCCAGTCCGTATGGAAGCGCCAGAGCTTCGACGCGCTGCCGTTGGTGGCAAACGCTCTCGCGGCCCGCGCGGGGAAGACGGAAGCCGACATGGAGACACGTGTGCAGGCGGGCATGCTGCTGTCCGCACTGCATCTGGCGCTGCGGTGGTACGCGTGGCGAGAGCCGGGCGAGAGCGGACCCGAGCCCGACGAGATGCTGCGCAAAGCGGCACGCTCCGTCGGGGAACGCAGGTAGACGGGCCAAAGCAGACTCTGGCCGACGGTTCACCGGCTCCTGCCGTATGCGGCGCGATGGCATCCAGGGCCCCGTAGCTCGTGTACGGCATACCGTGAAGAGAGGATCGTGTCTGCTCCGGCCGGGGCAGCGACCGTGATTCGTATGGGTGTTGGGGAGCAACAAGTGGATTTGCAGTTGCGGGGCAAAGTAGCGGTGGTCACGGGCGCGTCCGGCGAGATCGGCAGTGCTGTCGTACGTCAGCTTGCGGCGGAGGGCATGCATGTGGCTCTCGTCGCGCGGAACGCCGAGAGGCTGGACGCGCTCGCCCGGGAACTGACCTCGAGTACCGACGTGATGACCGTCTCGGCGGACACCACTGATCCCGGCTCGGTGCGCGCAATGGCGGACGCCGTGCAGGGCCACTTCGGGCGGTGTGACGTCCTGGTCAACGCGGCCTCAGCGCCCGCCTCGGCGAGTCCCCCGGCGAGTCTCGCCGATCTGTCCGCCGACGACATGCTGCGAGACATCGACTGCAAGGTCCTCGGCGCGTTCCGCTGCATCCAGGCGCTGGTCCCACTCATGGCCTCCGGCGGTGGCGGTCACATCGTCAACATCTCCGGGCTGAACGCGCGCCGGACCGGCTCGCTGTCCGGCTCCGTACGCAACGTCGCGGTCGCAGCGCTGACCAAGAACCTTGCCGACGAATTGGGCCCCGTGGGGATCAATGTGACGGTGGTTCACCCCGGCGTGGTCGATTCCCCCGCGGGACGGGACCGCCTCGGTCGACTGGCCGCAGAGTCCGACCGTCCGGTCGACGAGCTTCTTCGGGATGCCGCCGGGAAGACCAGCCTGGGGCGCCTTTTCCGACCCGAGGACGTCGCAGACGTCGTCACGTTCCTCGCCTCGGGCCGCAGCGGATCGATGTCGGGCGATGCCGTGGCCGTCGGTGGTGGCGAGCGTGGTGTCATCCATTACTAGGACTTCCACGTCAACGCTGTTCTCCGGGCAGCAGAGGGTTCTTCCTGGTGGGGGCACTGGCAGGGTATTCCAGTGGCGAAGGGGGCGTGCCTACCCTGGCGGTATGGACAACCGGGCAGAAATCCGCGCCTCCAGGCCGGGCTGCCCGCTTACGGCTCCCGGCGGGTGGCGGGGCTGCGCAGAAGCGAGGTCGCCATGCTCGCCGGGGTGAGCGTCGAGTACTACACGCGCCTGGAACGAGGCAGCCTCGGCGGAGTATCCGATGCCGTTCTGGACGCACTCGCCACCGCATTGCGTATGGATGGCACCGAGCGCACGCATCTACAGGCACTGATCGACGCCCTGTTCACCGGGCGGTTCACCACGTTCCTGCGGCTCGCGGACGAGGCCGAGCAGCAGCCGGATCCCGGTCGGGCTCTGCTGCACTATCTGCTCGCGGCAGCCCAATGGCGGGCGCGGGACCAGGCGTTGGACATCGTCCTCGCCCACGCAAACCTCGACGCGAAGCCGGTCTCAGGGATCCGGGACGAGCTCGGCCGGCACGTCGACGGCCTGGTGGAGCGGGCACGCGCGGCCGGTGCGGTCCGGGACGACTTCGAGTCCGCGGACGTGTACGCCTTCCTGTACATGATCGGCGCCGTCGCCGACCGCACCCACGCCGTCGCCCCCGACGCCTGGCGCCGGTACACCGAGGTCCTGCTGAGCGGCTTCGGTATGGACCTGCCGGACGCCGCGCGCACATCCGCCATGACCAATGGTCAGGTGCGCCAGTCCTGGCCGGAGCCTACGGACGCGCCGTACGCGCCGTCCTCGTAGCCGGTCCTCGTGGCCCCGGCTCACCCGTCGTGGACCCGGCCCTTCCTTCCCGCCTTCGCGTCAGTGTCGCAGCAGGCCGAGGTCGACGGCATTGGCCATGGCCTTCATGCCCGCGTCGTTCGGGTGGATGTGATCGCCGGAGTCGTAGGAGGGGTTCAGGGCGGCGGAGTCCGCGGGGTCGCGCATCGTCCGGTCGAAGTCGATGACGCCGTCGTACGCGCGACCGGTGCGGATCCAGTGGTTGACGTCACGGCGTATCGCCTCGGCGGCGGGTGTGTAGTAGCCGTTGCCCTTGTCGGGCATCAGGGTCGCGCCCATGACCCGGACGCCTGCTCTGTGAGCCCGGCCGATCAGGGTGCGGTAACCGTCGACCAGGTCCTGGGCAGTGAGCGGTCCGCCGTCGGGGCCCGCGTTGTTGCCGATGTCGTTGATGCCCTCGAAGAGGATCACGTGCGTGACACCCGGCCGGCCGAGGGCGTCGTGGTCGAACCGCTTGAGCGCGCTCACTCCCTGCCACAGGTTGGGTACGTCGGTCAGGACCCGGTTGCCACCAAGGCCGGCGTTCACGACGCTCAGTCTCTGCGGGCCCGGTCCGGCGGCCAGGCGGCGGGCGAGGAAGTCGGGCCAGCGGGTGTAGGTGCCGGTCGAGGAGTGGTAGCCGTCGGTGATGGAGTCGCCGAAGGCGACGACGGTGCCCCGCGCCGTCGGGGACAGGACGTCGAGACCCGCCAGGTAGTACCAGGACGTCGAAGTGGCCCTGTACACGGAGGAGTTGTCGTCGCCGGTGTGGTCGCCGGGTGCGACGTAGGTCGTGTCGAAGGCGTCCGAGTGCCAGGTCGACATACCGGTTGCCGTGGACACGTACAGGCTGACGAGCAGGTTCTGTTCGGCCTCGATCGTGATCGGGACGGTGTCGCTGGCCGCCTCCTCGCCGGCCGGGATCGTGACACGGCCCGACCCACCGAAGGTGATGCGCCGGATGGTTCCGGGCTTCGCCTCGCCGCCGGTCGCCTGGACTGCCACCGTCACCGCGGCTGCGTCGAGCGGCTCGGGGCTGTAGCGGTTCGAGAGGGTGATGCGGGCGTCCGAGCCCGCGACGCTGCTGTGCACGACCATCCGGATGGTCTGGTCTGCGAAGGCGGGGCCTCCGGTCGTCATGCTGGGTGACCAGGCACCGACCCGGTTGCGTCGCGTGTCCTGGTGCGAGGCCGTGGTCGCGTACGCGGAGGTCATCGGGACGGCCGTCGCGGCGAGGGCGACCGGCGCCCCGATCATGGTCCGCAGGAATCCGCGGCGGGTGCGCCAATGTGCCGTGGGAAGTGGTGGGTCGGACGGCATCGGAGCTGTCTCCGTTCTCGTCGAGGTTCGACTCATCTCGTGGTTCGGCGGACACACACCGCCCTGGCACGGACACGCCGCGACGCGGGGCGCCCGGCAGGCGCCCCGCGTCCGCACACTCAGGCCACGAGGTCCTTCAGCACCCTCGACTCACCCGGCTTCAGCGTGACGGTCGTGCTCCGGCCGCCCGCGGTGACCGTGGCCTTGCGGCCTCCCACGCTGTGCAGGGTCGCCCTGCGTACGCGGCCGTGCTCCCAGGCCACGTCGACCGTGAACCCGCCGCGCGCGCCCGCTCCGCGCAGTGAGCCGGACGCGGCCCAGGCGTCAGGCAGGGCCGGGAGCAGTTCGATGTGGCCGGGCCGGGAGTAGACGATCGTTTCCAGCATGGCCGTGGGCGTACCGAGGTTGGCGTCGATCTGGAAGATGGCGCGGGTGTCGGAGACGCGGTACATGTCGAAGAAGTTCATGGCCGTGCCGGTGTCACCGCCAGCCCACGGTTTCAGGTTCGTCAGGAGCAGTTGGTAGGCCTTCTCGGCGTCCTTGAGCCGCGCCCAGCACGCCGCCCGCCAGGCGCAGGCCCACCCGTAGCTCTCCATGCCACGGGCGGTGAGAAGTGCTGTCGCGCCCTTCAGGATCTCGGGATCACCCGCGTCGGGGCGGATGCGGTCACCGGGGAACAGGTTGATGAGCGGGGAGAGATGGCGGTGGGTCGTCTCGCCGAGGTTGTCCTCGCTCATCCACTCCTCCAGCCGGCCGGACGTCGGGCTGACCTTCGGCAGGTAGAGGCGTTCGCGCAGGGCGGTGACGGTGGCGGCGTGGTCGGTGTCGCGGCCGAGGGTGCGGCATGCCTCCGCGTAGTGACCGAAGAGGGACCACAGGAGTTCCTGGGTGTACGTGATGCCTCGCGCGTCCTGCGGGCCGTGCTCGGGTGACCAGTCGTGGTCGTCGATCAGGACCTCACGGCCGTCCACCTCCGTGGTGATCAGACGCGCCTCCCAGAACGCGCAGGCGCCCTTCAGCAGCGGCATAATCCGCTGCAGGTACTTCGTGTCCTGCGTGAACTCGTAGTGTTCGTAGAGGGATTCGCACAGCCAGGCGTTGCCCGCCGGGTGCCACCACCATCCCAGGCCGCCGTACGGGTTCGTGGAGAAGGCGACGGTCCAGCCGGCGACCTTGCCCGACGTGTTGCGGTAGCGGTTGCGGGAGTCCTGGAACTGTTCCTGGGTGACCTTGTTCCAGGCGGGCAGTTGCGCGAGGCAGTAGTCGGCGAACGCGGGGAAGGCTTCACCCAGACCGGCCCGGTCGGCCAGCCAGTAGTTCATCTGGAGGTTGATGTCGGAGTGGTAATCGCCCATCCAGTCGGGGGTGTTGCCCTCCAGCCACAGTCCTTGCAGGCCCATGGGGAGCCCGTCGCGCGATCCGCAGATGGTCAGGTAGCGGCCGAAATGCAGGTAGCTCGCCTCGAGTTCGGGGTCGGGAGCGGATCCGTCCGCGGCGCGGGCCTTCAGGCGCGACCAGGTGTCGAGCCTGCGCTGACGCCCGGTGGAGGCGCCGAGGTCGAGGCTCAGCCGGTCGTAGCGGGGCCGGTAGTCCGCGACATGCGTGTCACGGAGCAGCGCACCCGAACTCGCTGCCGCCGCAAGGGCATTGGACTCTGCGAGGCGCAGCGGGTCGAGGCCCGGGTCGCGGTACCCGGCGGCATGGTCGGGGGCGTAGTCGGTGCCGCCGCTGATCACGATCACGACCTCGGTGCAGTCGGTGAACGTGACGCGCGCGCCCTTCGCCGCGATGGTGCCGTCGCCCCTGGCGGTGACCGCGGCCGCGTAGCGCAGGCCGTTGGCGAAGGAGGCGGAGAAGGAGGCGAGACGACGGGCGGCGTCCGCGGTGGTCGTCTCACCGTGTGTACCGGACAGGACGAGGCTGCCGGTGAGGGTGCCGCCGCCGCTCTGGCTGAGCCTGATGACGAGGGCGTCGTCGGGGGCGCTGATGAACATCTCCCGCAGATAGCGCACCTTGCCCTTCGTGTACGAGGTGGTCACCAGGCCGTTGCTGAGGTCGAGGGTGCGCCGGTAGCCACTCACGTCGGCGCGGCCGTGTCCCGGCACGGTCAGCACGGGCCGCGCAAGCAGGGTGAGACTGCCGAAGTCGTCGCGTCCATAGGGGAATTGGCCGTCCCCGTCGAGGGTGGCGTTGGCCCCGCCGGTCCACATCGAGGCGTCGGTGACGTGGAACAGTTCGCTGTCGGGGTCGCCGCCGACGAGGGCGCCGAGGCGGCCGTTGCCCAGCGGCAGGCCCTGCTCGATGAGGAGGTCGCCGTCGGCGGGCTCGGGGTACCAGAGGGTGGTCGCCTCGTCGGCGGGGAGGAGCGGGGAGATGGTGGGGCGGTTCGGCGCGGCGTGGGCGGTGAAGGCGGGCAGGGTGCTCACCGCGAAGGCGGCGCCGAGTCCGGCCCCGAGCCCGAGAAGCGCGCGGCGGGACGGTCCGTTGCTCATGTGCGGGTCCTTGCTCATGTGCGGGTCCTTCCGTGGGCCGGCGAAGCCCGCTCACAGGAGGGGCTGCGCCGGGAGCGTCCGAGGGGTCGGGGTCTACGACAGCTTGATCAGCCGCGAGCCGTGGGCCGGCACGGAGGATGCGGTCCAAATCCCCTTGAAGGAACCGAGGTTCTCGCGCGCGACGACGTCACGCAGCCGCTGCGGGCCGCGGCGGCCGAGATCCTTGAAGTCGACGTTGATGTCGGTGGCCGAGGACCCGAGGTTGTAGACCGCGAGGTACGTGTCGTGACCCACGCGCTTCGTCCACACCTGCGTGTCACCGGAGCGGAGCTGCTTCGGCAGGACGGCGGCCTGGTCGACGGCGATGACCTCGGGGTTGGTCAGGATGGCCTTGGCCTTGTCGTCGAGGAAGTAGATGTCACCACCGACGTACAGCGGGGACGACGCCATCGACCAGAACGTCATGACGCTCTGCCGCTCGGTGTCGTTGATGCCGTCCTGGAGTCCGCTGCCGGAGTTGTTGTTGATCGGCATGGAGTCGAGGTCACCGAAGTAGGTGGGGGCGGACAGCTTGGGCAGCCACTTGGGCAGGTCGGTCCAGCGGTCGTCCACGGAGCTGGTCCAGGTGCTGGTGGTGTCGCAGTAGCACTCGATGTCGGTGTCGACGCGGACGCCGTTCGCGTGCGGCCGCAGACCGTCGCCGGCCTCCAGGTCGACCGGCCAGGCGCTGGCGCTCAGCCACATCTTGCGGCCGCTGTGGTCGATGGCGGTGGACCAGGCCTTGATGTCCTCGACGTTGTCCTTCGTCACGCCGTCGATCTTGATGAAGTCGACGTTCCAGGAGGCGTAGCGGGCGACGATGGAGTCGATGTAGTCCTGGGCGCAGGGGTTGCTGTAGTTGATCTTCCAGGCGCCCTCCCACTTGTTGGTCGGGGTCAGCGGCTGCACGGCGATGTCCTGGGCATGACAGTCCGTACCGAGGATCGGCGCGTTCTTGTCGTACACCTCCTTCTCCAGACCGGCGGCGCCGTACAGCCCCAGCTTGAGGCCCTTGCTGTGCACGTAGTCGGAGAGCGACGGCATACCGCTGGGGAAGCGGTCCTTGTCGGCGTTCGGGATGCCGTGGGCGTCGGTGTGGAAGTTCCAGTCGTAGTCGAAGTTCCAGCCGGCGTCGATGTTCAGGTTCTTGTAGCCCGCCGGGGCCAGCTTGCTGCTGAGCGCGTCGGCGGCGTTCTTGATGTTGCCCTCGTTCAGCCAGCGCGTGCCGTAGTCGCTGTGCGAGGAGGACTCGACGCTCCAGCTGCTCCAGCCCATGAACGGCTTGACGTACGGGGTCTTGGCCTGGGCGGTGCCGGTGGACAGGGTGAGGGCCAGGGGCAGGGTGCAGGCAGCGATGAGAGCCGCGCGTCGGATCGATCTGGTCACGGGAAGTACCTCCGGGTGGAAGGGAGTTCAGGACTTGAGACCGGACATCGCGATGCCCTGGACGATGTGGCGCTGGGCGACCAGGAACATGATCACGAGAGGGAGGATCGCCACGGCCGTACCCGCGAACAGCTCGGGCAGGTTGACGGTCTGGGAGGTGAGGAAGCTGGACAGGGCGATCTGTACGGTCCAGCTGTCCGGGTGCTGGCCGATCATCAGCGGCCAGAGGAAGGAGTTCCACGCCTCGATGAAGGACAGCGCCCCGAGTGAGGCGATCATCGTGACCGAGTTGGGCAGGATGATGCGCCCGTACACGCCGAGGTAGCTGAGGCCGTCGATGCGGCCCGCCTCCTCGATCTCCGCGGGGAACGACAGGTAGAAGCTGCGGAAGAGCACGACCGCGAACGCGTTGAACAGGCCCGGCGCGATCAGGCCCCACATCGTGTTGACGCCACCCATGGAGCCGACGACGACGAACGTGGGCAGGAAGGTCACCGCCTGCGGGATCATCAACGTACCGACGATCAGTGCCAGGACGATCCCGCGGCCCGGCACGCTGATCCGGGCCAGCGCGTACCCCGCCATCGAGGCGAGCAGCGTCGACACCGGCGCCGAAATCACCGCGATCACGAGGGAGTTGACGAGGGAACGGCCGAAGGGTCGCTCCGGGTTGTCGAAAAGGGACGTGAAGTTGTCCCAGTTCAGCGCGGACGGCAGCCAGTGCCAGTCGGTGGCGGTGACCTCCGGCGTCGTCATGAAGGCGTTGCGCAGCAGGACGTAGAACGGAATCAGGAAGACCACGGCCAGCAGGCACAGGGCGAGATAGGTGACGGCGGAGCCGAGGACGCCGCCTCGCATACGGTTCATCGATCAGTCCTTGTCGCGGGCGAACCCGAGGATCCGGCCCTGGAGGAGCGTGACCAGCACGATCAGCAGGGTGAGCAGGAAGGCCCCGGCGGAGCCGACGCCGTAGTCCTGGTCCTGGAGGGCGACTCCGTACAGGTGCATCAGCGGCGTGCGTACCGGCTCGCTGCCGAGCGAGGCACCGGTGGAGAAGATCGCGTAGAACTCGTCGAAGGCCTGGAGCGCGGCGATGAGCATCAGCAGCAGGATCGCGACCGATGTGTTGCGCAGCATGGGGAAGGTGACGCTCCGGAACGTGCGCCACGCGCCGGCGCCGTCGAGAGACGCGGCTTCGTACAGGTGCGGCGGGATGGACTGGAGCCCGGCGATGAAGAGGATCATGTAGAGGCCGACCTGGAGCCACAGGCGCAGCGTGACAAGGACGATCCAGTACAGGGGCGGGCTCTGCGTCTGGATCCAGGCGGTCGGGTCGTCACCGAAGAGCGCGCCGAGTGTGTTCGCGAGGCCGGACGGCACCCCGCTGAACAGGGCCATCTTCCAGATCATCGCGGCGGCTACGTAGCTGACCGCGGCCGGGAGCAGGAAGGCGGTACGGAAGAAGGCCCGGCCGCGCCGTACCCGGTTGACGAGGACGGCGAGGCCCAGGGATCCCGCGAAGGTGATCGGCACGATCATCGCCGTGAACAGCACGATCATGGTGAGTGAGTCGCGGAACCGTTCGTCGCTCAGTAGCTGTTGGTAGTTCTCCAGGCCGACCCAGTTCCCGAGGGAGATGGTGCGGCGGGCCTCGCTGAAGCTGAGCAGGAAGCTCCAGCCGATGGCGACGTAGCGGAACAGCGCGAGGCCGAGCAGCATCGGCGCGGTGAGGACGACGAAGGCGAGGGCCTTCGAGCGTCGCTCGGTCAGCAGCCGCCGACGGCGCGGCGCCGTGACGGGCGCCTGCCGGGCGGCACTCTTGCGACTCCCTCGCAAGGGTGTGGTGTCGGTGGCCGTCATGCCGGTCAGCCCATCTGCTTGTCGAGGTCGGACTGCGCCTTGGACTGGGCCTTCTTGAGGGTCTTCTCCGGCGGCGAGCCCTTGGCGATGTCCGCGGCGGCGGCGATGAACTCGGCCTGCATTGCCTGCGTCCACTCGGCCGGGAAGGAAATGCCGCATTTGGCGCCGATGGTGACCGCATCTTTGGCCGGTCCCTTGCTCAACTCCGGTGTCTTGGCCGCCACTTCACTCTGCGGCGGTACGTGGAAGCCGTACTTGACGGCCCAGTCGATCTGAATCTCGGCCTGCTTGATCCACAGCCACCTGAGGTACTTCTTGGCCTCCGCAACGTGCTCGCTCTTGGCGTTGACGGCCTGTGTCCAGCCACCGAGCCGGGCGACGGGCTTGCCCGAGGAGTCGTACGCGGGCCAGGGTGCGACCCCGAAGTCGTCACCGAGCGCCTTCTCGACAGTGGGCAGCGCCCACAGGCCGCACCACTGCATGGCGGCGGCGCCCTGGTTGAACGCCCCCGCGTCGTACCAGTCGGTGGTGAAGCCGAGCAGCACCGACTTGTCGGAGTGCAGGTCGCGCAGGCCGCCGATGGACGTGGCGGCGTCGGCGTAGACGACCTTCTTCCCATCGATGAGGTCCTTGCCCTGGGACCAGGCCAACAGGTACGGGCTGTCGCCGATGCCGTCGTTGCCTATGAAGAGGCCCTTGACGTCGCCGACGGTCAACTTCTTCGCGGCGTCGACGAGTTCGGCGAAGGTGGTGGGCACGTCGACGCCCGCCTTCTTCAACATCGACTTGCGGAAGAAGAGCACCATGATGTCGTCGATGGTCTTCATGCCGTAGATCTTGCCGTCGACGGTGAGGTAGTCGAGGTCCGCCTTGACGAAGCCGCTCTTGGCGGCGCCATAGACATCGTCGAGGGGTTCGAGCTGTCCCTTGCGGGCCATCTCGGCACGGAAGTCGCCGAGTTCGAAGACGTCCGGCGCGTCGGCGCCGAGCAGCGCGGCGTTCAGCTTGGTCTCGTACTGGGAGGTGTCGGCGCCCCAGACGACATTGATCGCGATGTCCGGGTTGGCCTTGGTGAACTCCTCGGCGTACCGCTTCACCGCCGCCTGGGTGCCCTCCTCCCCGTACTGGTGGTACCACTGCGTGAGCGTGACCTTGGCGCCCTTGGCGGACGCGGTCTCCTGCGGGTTACTGGAGCACGCGACGGCGGCGCCGGCGACGAACAGCAGGGACGTGCCGAGGAATCCCCGGCGGGACAGGGCGGAACTGGCAGTCATGACAAGGTCCTTCCGGGGACGCACAGGTGCGAGAAGTCGGGCAGTTGCGCGGGTTCAGGCGGGGCGGTCGGGATCAGGCGGTGAAGAGTGACTGGATGCTGACGGCGGCCGCCCCGCGCGCCCATTCCTCCCAGGGCAGCGGGCGCACCACGAGCGGGCAGCGGGCGGCGGCGCCGAAGGCCTGCGTGGTGAAGGCGGCGCGGATCTGCTCCTCGAAGAGGTCGTACGCGGCCACGCCCTCGCCGGACACGACGACCCGCTCGGGCCCGACCAGGTTGACCACGGCGGCCAGGCCGAGCCCGATGGCCTTGCCCGCCTCGTCGAACACGGCGCGCACGGCGGCGTCCCCACCGTGCGCGCGGTCGATCGCCCCGGCCATGTCGAGGTCCGGATCGTCCGCCGCGCGCCGGGCGCGGGCGACGATGGCCGCCTCGGAGGCGATGGCCTCGACGCAGCCGCGGGCGCCGCAGTGGCACTCCGGGCCGTCCCCGGCGGCGACCGGAATGTGGCCGATCTCGCCGGCCACGCCGTAACCCCCGGCCACCAGACGGCCGTTGACGACGAGCGCACAACCGATGCCGACGCCGACCGTGGCGAGCGCGAACGAGTCGGCGCCGACGCCTTCACCGAACCACTGCTCGGCGACGGTGAGCGCCTTGACGTCGTTCTCGACGGTGACCGCCAACCCCGTTGCGGAGCCGACCAGTTCGACCAGCGGGACGTCGTGCCAGCCGAGGAACGGCGAGTAGCGCACGACGCCGCCCGCCCTGTCCACGTCGCCCGAGACGGAGACTCCAATGTGGTGGGTCCGCTCGGCATGCGCGGGGGTCAGCTCCGCGACGAGCGCGGCGATGTCCCGGACGACCCCCTCGACGGACCGGTCGGTCACCGCGATCCGGTGGGCGGCACCGACGACCTGTGCCCTCAAGTCGGTGACCACACCGATGAGTTCGTCGGCCGTGACCTTGACCCCCACGAAGAACTCCCGGTCGGCACGGACGGCGAGGGGGTGTGCGGGGCGTCCCGCCCCCTCGGCGGTCCGGTGCCCAAGCGTGAGTTCCTCCAGGTAACCGGCTTCGATCATCGGCTTGACCGCTTTGGTGACGGCGGCGGAGGAAAGTCCGGTGAGGCGGGCGATCTCGGGGCGGACGACCGGGCCACGCGTGAGCACTGTCGTGAACACCGTGTTGGCCGCCGGAGACGCGAGCAGCTTCGCTCGGTTCAGCAACATGGGGGAAACGTAGGGGTATTAATTTCCTTCGTCAATATTTAAATCCAGGGAGTTTCGACCTAGGCTCCAGCTCATGTCTCAGGTGTCCTTCGACGAGCCCAGTCGCACGTTCCTGCTCACGACCCCCGCCTCCGCTTATGCGCTGCGCCTCGACGCGGACGACAGCCCACGGCATGTCCACTGGGGCGCGCCCCTCACCCTCGACCAGGCCGCCGCACTGCCTACGCATGACGGATTGACCAGCAGTTTCGCGTCAACAGGTGGGGAGGAAATGGGCGTTGAGGGCGGCGCCCGGTTCGGGGTGCCGTCACTGCTCGTTCGGCACGCGGATGGAGCACGCGGCGTCGAGTGGACGCACGAGGGCCACGAGATCGACGGCGGCCGACTCCGGGTACGGCTGCGCGACCGCCACTACCCACTCGGCTGCACGCTGCAGTACTCGGTTCGGCCGGACGGTGACGTCATCGAACGCTCACTGGTGTTGCGCCACTTGGGATCCGTCGAGCAGGGCGACGAGCCCATCGAGATCCTGCGCTGCGACGCCGCGAGCTGGTCCGTGCCGGCCACATCAGGCGTCCGGCTGAGCCACACGGTCGGCGAGTGGACGGGCGAGACGCAGCTGCGGCGCACCGAAGCCCCGTACGCCGAGACGGTGTTCACGAGTCGGCGCGGTGTGTCCGGGCACTTCGGCAATCCGTGGCTGATGGTCGACGCGGGCGACGCGGACGAGCGCCACGGTGAAGTGTGGAGCATGGCCCTTGCCTGGTCGGGAAGTTGGCGGATCACGGCGCAGCGCGACCACACCGGCGGCCCGTTCACGGTGACCGGCGGAGCGGGGCACGAGGGTCTCACCTGGCGTCTCCAGCCCGGCGAGAGCCACGAAACCCCGGTTTTCGCGGGCCAGTTCAGCCGTGGCGGGTTCGGCGGGACAAGCCGCGGCTGGCACCGGTACATCGCCGCACACGTACTGTCGCGCCCCGACGAACCGCGCCCCGTGGTCTACAACAGCTGGGAGGCGACCGGCTGGGACGTCACCTTGGAGGGCCAGAGCGCACTCGCGGCGCGCGCCGCCGACCTCGGCGTCGAACTGTTCGTGGTGGACGACGGCTGGTTCGGGCAGCGCACCAGCGACCGGGCCGGACTCGGCGACTGGCACCCGAACCCCCAGCAATTCCCGGACGGACTGGGCCCGTTGGCCGACGAGGTGCGCCGGCTCGGGATGCGCTTCGGCCTGTGGGTCGAGCCGGAGATGACCAATCCGGACAGCGACCTGTACCGCGCACACCCCGACTGGGTGCTGCACATGCCGCACCGCCGCCGCACCGAACTCCGCAACCAACTCGTTCTGAACTTCGCCCGCACCGATGTGACGGAGTGGGCCTTCAAGTGGCTGGACCGCCTGGTCGCCACGTACGAGATCGACTTCCTCAAGTGGGACATGAACCGGGCGTTCACCGAGGCCGGTTGGCCCGGCAACCCCGATGCCGAGCGACTGTGGACCGACCACACGCGGGGCGTCTACTCGGTGCTCGACCGGCTGCGCCGTGCACGCCCCGAGCTGCGGATCGAGGGCTGCGCGGGCGGCGGCGGCCGCGCGGACCTCGGCATGCTGGCCCGCACCGATCAGATCTGGATCTCCGACAACACGGACGCCGACGACCGCATTGGCATCCAGCAGGGCTACAGCCAGATCTACCCGGCCCGCACCATGTCCGCCTGGGTCACCGACAGCCCCAACCCGCACACCGGCCGCAGCACCCCGCTCCCCTACCGCTTCCACGTGGCGATGACCGGAGCGCTGGGCATCGGCGGCGACCTCTCCCGCTGGACCGACACGGAACTCGCCGAGGCCCGCGAGCTGGTGGCGCTCTACAAGGAGATCCGCCCGGTGGTGCAGTTCGGCGAGCAGTACCGCCTCGACGACGCCGTTCAATACCAGACGGACGACCGCATCGTAGTCATCGCCTGGGGCCGAGGCCGCAATCTGCGCCTGTCCGGGATCTCCCCCTCGACGATCTACGTCGACGACGCGACCGGCGCCGAACACGATACGGCGACCCTGCTCACGCACGGCCTGCCACTGCGACCCGCGCCGGAGGAACGTCCGAGCGCCGTCGTGCGGCTGAGCCGACGGGGCAGCTCACCGAAGGCGGTCGGATCCGTAGGCTGACCGACGACAGGGCGAGGGTCCCGGCTAAGTGTTCCACCCATAGAGGTTGGTGACTGTGCCTGGCTGACGGGCACCCCGACGAAACGGCGATGTCGCTCGGACCGCAGTACGAGCAGGGCGGATGCATTAGCCCACCGGCTTCGCGGCGAGAGCGATGCCGGTCTCGCCGCGAGGTAGTTTGCGTCACGCACTAATCGATACAATGGCTGCATGACCAGCAAGCAAGCGGCGGCACACTCGATCGACGTCCTTCCCGCGAACGCCATAGTTGACGCCCTCGTTCAGCTGTCCTTCCGCGTGCACCAGGCCCTCGGAAAGATCGGCGCGGAGCAGGATCTGTCCGTGGTGCAGATCCGGATGTTGGGTGTGCTGCGCGACCGCGAGCCGAGCATGCTCGCCCTGGCTGGCCACCTCGGGCTGGACAAGTCGTCCACCACCGGGCTCGTCTCCCGCGCGGAGAGGCGCGACCTTGTCCAACGAACCCGGGACCCTCGCGATGGGCGGTCCGTCACCGTCAGCCTCACCGACCACGGCCGCACCCTCGTCAATACCTGCGCGCGCGACGTTGAGCGGGAGATCAACGGGCTCGTCGCCCCGCTGCCCGACCGTGCCCGCCAGCAGCTCGTGAGTCACATCTCCGAGATCCTCGCGCCCCGCGGCGACAGCTGACCCAGCCGCAAGCGATGGCGTCAGATAACCGCACGTAGGCGCGTTCGACTACCACGCAGCCCGCCAGGATCAGACAAAACACCCATTTGACTTAGTGCGTGCCGCGAACTATTTTCGATATTAGTTTGTGGCACGTACTAAATGGCGTGCCGAATCAGCTGCCGGACCACACGCCGGCCCCAGACGGGAGACGCACATGCACGCCGCCGTTGTCCGATCCTTCGATGCTCCGCCTCGTTTCGAGGAGTTCCCGACCCCCTGCCCGCAGGGCGAGCACGAGATCCTCGTCGATGTCGTGGCCGCCGGGCTGCACCCGCGTGTGCGATCCGCAGCCGACGGCTCCCACTACACCTCCGACGGCTCGCTGCCCATGGTCCCCGGCATCGATGCTGTGGGCCGCACCAACGACGGGGAGTTGCTGTACTTCGTCGCCTCGGATGACGCCGTGGGCACCATGGCCGAGCAGGCCGTCGTCGACCGGCGGCGCGCCATCGCCCTGCCTGCGGATACCGACCCCCTCGCGGTCGCGGCGGCGATGAACCCTGGAATGTCGTCCTGGGTGGCCCTGCGTAGCCGACTGAACTTCCAGCCCGGCGCCAGCGTGCTCGTCCTGGGCGCCACCGGAAACGCCGGACGCCTCGCCGTGCAGATCGCCAAACTCCTGGGCGCCGAACGCGTCGTGGGGGCGGGCCGCTCGCCTCAGCGCCTGCACCTTCTCAAGGACCTCGGCGCCGACGCGGTGGTCCCCCTCAACGGCAGTGACGAGGAGATCGCGACCACGCTCGGTCGTGAAGCCGGAGACGTCGACGTCGTCATCGACTACCTGTGGGGCCGACCCACCGAACAGGCCATCCCGGCGATCCTCAAAGCCCGCACCGACCGATCAAAGGCACTGCGCTGGGTCCAGATCGGCTCCATGGCCGGACAGGAGATCAGCCTCCCCTCTGCCTTCCTCCGTGCAGGCAACCTCAATCTTCTCGGCAGCGGCCAGGGGGCTGTCGGGACCCACGCCATCCTGGCCGAACTGCCCTCGCTCGCACAGAAGATCAGCACCGGCGCACTGACCGGCGAATCGGTGGCCATGCCACTGCGGCAGGTACATGAAGCCTGGGACATGCACATCTCACCCAGCCAGCGCATCGTCCTGACCAACAGCTGAGGCGCAGACGGCGCCCACCTCGCGGCCGGGTGCACGAGACATCGCTCGTGCACCCGGCCGTCGTCATCTTCCGAGCCTGAAAGACCCCACATGGTCCACCGCAACGCCCCCCTGACCGAAACCGGCCGCCTAGGCCTGGCGCAGTGCGTGGTCGACGATCAGTGGCCGCTCCGTCGCGCAGCCGAACGATTCCAAGTCTCACCCACCACCGCGAAGCGGTGGGCCAACCGCTACCGCGAGCAGGGGTCCGCCGGGATGACGGATCGCTCCAGCCGCCCGTATCTGAGCCCGCGTCGCACGCCGACCCGGGCCGAGAGACGCATCATCAAGATCCGAGTACTGCGCCGCTGGGGCCCAGCCCGCATTGCCTACCTGCTCGGGCTCAATCCTTCCACTGTGCACCGCGTACTCGGCCGCTACGGCGTCGCCAGACTGTCACATCTGGACCGAGCCACCGGCCACGTAATACGACGCTACGAGCACGCCGCACCGGGCGACTTGGTGCATGTCGACATCAAGAAGCTCGGCAACATACCCAACGGTGGCGGCCATCAGGTGCTGGTCCGTCAGGCTGGCCGCAAGAACCGGCTCGGCGGGGGCTACAGCTACTTCCACAACGCTGTAGACGATCACTCCCGCCTGGCCTACAGCGAGATCACGCAACGTCGTAGGCGCGATGGGTATCCAAGCCCTCATGGTGGCAGGGGTGGCAGGGATGTTCAGCTTCCAATTCCTGGCCGTGCTCTACCTGCAGAAGGTGCTCGGCTACGACGAGGTGCACACCGGCCTCGGCATCTTCCCGGTCTCGGTCGCGATCGGCTCCCTGTCGCTCGGCCTCTCGCCCAGGCTCATTTCCCGCTTCGGCCCCCGTGCCGTAATCCTGGCAGGACTCTCGCTGATCACGGCAGGCCTCGCTGTCCTCGGTCGCGTACCGGCACACGGGAGCTACGTCGTGGACGTACTGCCCGCACTGCTGCCGCTCGGCATCGGCTTCGGCCTCGCGATGCCCTCGCTGGCCACGCTCGCGATGTCGGCGGCGACGCCCGAGGAGTCGGGGATCGCCTCGGGCATGTTCAACACCATGCAGCAGATCGGCAGCGCCTTCGGCCTCGCGGCCCTCAGCACCCTCGCCGCCACGCACACCCATGCCCTGCTGGGCGACGGAGCCAACACCGTCTCAGCCCTCGCGGACGGCTACCAGTTCGCCTTCCGCACCGGCTCGTGCATCGTCGCCACCGCTCTCCTCCTCGCCGCCACCCTGCTGCGCTCCACCACCCCGACACAACATCCGGCAGCCGAAGAGAAGCCGGTCACCGAGAACGCGACTCCCTGACCAGACGGCGACGCCACCCCAGACCGCGACGGCGACGAGATCCTGCGGGCGCCGTACGCGGCTGCGGGTTCCTTCCTGAGCTACAGGTGCGCGGTGAGGAGGTTGGCATCGAGCAGTCCCAGGTCGGCGGTGCGGTCGGCGCGGGCGTAGCCGGTCAGCATGCGTTTGGCGGCGATCATTGATTCGTGGGAGCGGCGGCCGAGGAGGCGCGTCCAGGCGGTGACCGTACGGTCGAGGTCCTCTTCGGGGGCGGTTTCGTGCAGGAGGTCGATCCGATGTGCCGTGGCGGCGTCGAACTCCCGGCTGGTGAGCATGAGTTCGCGGATGCGTGCCACGCCGACCTCGGTGATGAGCCGGCCGGTGGCGCCGCCCCATGCGGGTGGCAGGCCGAGGCCGACCTCGGGCATGCGGTAGCGGCTGGTGTCGGCGCCGACGCGGAGGTCGCAGTAGGAGATGAGGGCGAGGCCCGCGCCGGTGACCCGGCCGTGGAGGCGGGCGATGGTGATGGCGTCGGTCGTCTCCAGGGCCTGGCACAGCCGGTAGGCCTTGTCGACGATGCGGCGCAGGGCGCCGCCGGTCGGGTCGGCGACGCGCGCTGCGGTGAACTCGCCGCGGTCGGCTCCCAGACAGAAGTCGGCTGCCAGGGAGGACAGGACCAGGACCTTCACGTCGGTGCGCTCGGTGAGGCTGTCGAGCAGTTTCAGGAGGTCGTCGATGGCGGCGACGTCGAGGACTGCGTCAGGGCGGCCGGCGTGGAGGCGGGCGTACAGCACCGGCCCGTCCTGGTCGACGTGGAGGGTCTTGTAGCCGTCGGAGGGGTGCAGTTGGTCGGTCATGCGAGGGCGAGGTCCAGTTTCAGGAGGCGGCGGAAGGCCACGCGGGGCGCCCAGGCGGGCGGGCGTACCAGGGCCAGGCGGGGTATGCGGCGGGTCAGGTGGGTGAGGAGGATCTGTGCCTCCATGCGTGCCAGCGGGGCCCCGAGGCAGTAGTGGCTGCCGCCGCTGAAGGCCAGGTGGCCGGGCGTGCGCCGGGGATTGAAAGTGTCGGGGTCCACGTGGCGAGCCGGATCGTGATGTGCGGCGCCGATCATGAGATGGGCCATCTCGCCTTCGCGGATGTCGCGGCCCGCCAGGGTGATGTCGTGGGCGGCGATGCGGCTGATCACATGAGTGGGCGGGTCGTAGCGCATGCTCTCCTCGACGACTCCGGGGACGAGTTCGGGGTCGGCGGCAGCGGCGGCCCAGTGGTGGGGGTGCTCCACGAGGCGCAGCACCGCTTGTGACAGGAGCGTCGCGGTGGTCTCCAGGGCGGCCAGCAGGACGAAGCGGGCCAGGTGGTAGACCTGGTGGTCCGCCTGGTCGCGGTCGGCTTCGAGGGCGTCCCAAGTGTGGATCCACTGGGAGACGGGGTCGTCCCCCGGGCGGGCGCGTCGGGCTCGTACGAGGTCGGTGAAGTACTCCCGGAGCTCGACGGTGGCGGCGTCGGAGAGGGCCAGCTGGCTCGCGCTCGGCAGAAGCTCCTGGGTGAACACCTGGTCGTGGGTGAGCTCGCGCAGGCGGGGCCAGTCGGCACTCGGCAGGCCGAGCCAGTGCCCGACGGTGGCGATCGGCAGTTCCTCGCCGACGAGGGCGGTGAAGTCGGCTTCGCCGTGGCTGAGTTGCTCGTGCAGGACGTCGAGGAGGCGGTCGGTGGCGGCGGTGACGGCCGGGCGGAGCCCTTCGACGGAGTTGCGGTCGAAGCCGTGGGCCGCCCGGCGTATTCGGGTGTGCTCGGCGCCGTTGAGGGTGGGCAGGGTGTGGCTCATCTCCCGTGAGGACGCTGCCGTCCAGCGGGTGCCCGCTCCTTGCCGCTCGCGCCATTGGCGGTCGGGTTCGTGCCAGCCCTTGTCGCGCAACACCTGGTCGCATTCGGCGAATCCGGTGACCAGATGGCCGCCCCAGGGAGCGGGGCTGACCGGTCCTGGCGCGGCGAGTTCGGCGTAGAAGGGAAGAGGGTCTGCCTGCCCTTGCGTGGTACGCAGGCGCGAGAAGACCTTGACGGTGGAGCGGCGAAGTTCCTGCGGCAGTAAGGCGATTCCCACTGTGCTCCTTCCCGAGCATCAGTCGCCATGGATACCCACAAGATCATTTGACTATCCAATAACACCGCAGGAAACTCCAGTTGCCTGCGTCACTCGCCCTTGGTCCATGCCAGGAAGCGGCTGAACAGCCCTCCCTTGCGGGATTTGCTCTCCATGCCGGGCCCTTCGACGGTTCCGGATCGGACGGAGCCGATCGGTCCGGCGGCGTGCGGCTGGAGGTCGGGCGTCGGCTGGGAAACCACCGGGGCGGCGGACTCGTACGGTGCCGAGGCCATCGGAACGGTGCGCCGCGTGAAGCGGACCGGCAGCTCACTCAGTGCACGGCTCCACGGCGAGGGCACCCAGGCAAGCGAAGTGAAGGCCTCGTCCAGCTCCATGTCGGGCAGCCGGTTGAGCAGGCACTCGACCGCTGTCACCGCGATCATGAAGGCCGGGTCCTTGGCCGGGCACGCGTGGGGCCCCGCCCCGAACGCCAGGTGCGCCTTCGAGTTGAGCTGCGCACGGTGTTCGGTCAGCCGCGGGTCCGTGTTGGCCGCGGCGAAGGAAATGAGGACCGGATCACCGGCCCGCAGGGCCCGCTCCCCGAGTTCGATGTCCATAGCGGGGTAATGGCCGGCGTAGTTGGCGATCGGCGCGTAGTTCCACAGGGCCTGGGAGACGGCGTCCTCGACCGGGAGCCCGGTGGGCCACTCCTCTCCGAGGTAGAGGGCGCTGCTGGTGCCAATGGCTGCGGCGAGCGGTGCGGTGCCGCCGGAGAGCAGCGTGACGAGTTGGTGGAGCACCGCCTCGTCGGCTGCGGCCTGATCGTGCGTGAGGAGCGCGTGCTGCCGGATCAGCTCAGTGGTGAGATCGTCGCCCGGCCGGCGGTGCTTGAGCTCGATCAGCTCGGCAAGCGCCTGCCCGAGGATCGCGTCGGCGCCGACGGTGCCTTCAAAGATGCCGCTGATCCCGGTGATGACCCGGTCGCCGATGTCGGGCGGGCAGCCGAAGAGATGGGAGAAGACGAGCAGGGGCAGCGGGTTGGCGTATTCGGCCATGAGTTCCGCGTGGCCGAATCGGTCCGAGCTGAAGCCACTGATCAGGTAGTCGGCAGACTTCTGGGTCTGGCGGATCAGGGCCCGCTCGTCGACGGCATCGAGAGCGGCGGTCACAGCCTGGCGGAGCTTGGCGTGGTCGGCACCGTCGGAGAACAGTGCGTTGGGCCGGTAGGCCATCATCGGCAGCGCCGGACTGTCGGCCGGCACCCGCCCTTCGGCCAGCGCGTTCCAGCGGCGCGAGTCGCGCGGGAAGGCAGCCGGGTTCTGCAGAATGTGCAGCGCGGCGTCGTAGCTCGTGACGAGTTCGACCTGGACGCCGGGCGCGATGTCGACGGGTGCGCTGGGGCCTTGTGCGCGCAGGTGCGCGTAGTAGGCCTCGGGGTCGGCCGCGAAGTCGGGCCCGTAGAGCTGGATGTTGCCGCTCTGGGCGTGCGCGGGGCAGCCCGGCGGTATCGAACGGGGGTCGGTCGGCTGGGACATGCGGGGGCTCCTAGGCGGCGAGCTGGGTCATGAGGTGCTGCACGAGGGTGATCAGTGCCTCGGCCGACGAGCGTTCATCGCGCACGTCGCACCGCACGATCGGTGTCTGATCGTGGAGGTTCAGTGCCTCGTGCACTTCCGCGAGGGCGTACTCTGCCTGGCCCTCGAAGGAGTTCACGCCGATCGTGTACGTGAGGCCGAAGGACTCCACCAGGTCCAGGACGGCGAAGCTCTCGTCGAGGCGCTCGGGGTCGACGAGGACGAGCGCGCCCAGTGCACCACGCGACAAGTCCTCCCACATCTCCGTGAACCGCTCCTGGCCGGGTGTGCCGAACAGGTAGAGGACCAGCTCGTCCGAGAGGGTGAGGCGGCCGAAGTCCATGGCCACGGTGGTGGTCGTCTTGTTGGGGGTGTTCGTGAGGTCGTCGAGTCCCACGCTGGCCACGGTGATCTGTTCTTCGGTACGCAGCGGTTTGATCTCCGAGAGACTTCCGATGCACGTGGTTTTCCCCACGCCGAAGTGACCTACGACGAGGATCTTCACCGCCTGGGTGACGGATGGCTCGAGGTACACGCTCACGCTCCGAACTTCTTTTGCAGGCCGGTGAGGACGGCACTGACGACGTCCACGTCCACCTGTTGGGCGGCCGGGACCGGCGGGCGCACTTCGAGCAGACCGGCCTCGGCGAGTTGCGCCAGGAGGATGCGGACGACGCCGACCGGGAGTTGGGTGTGTCCGGCGACCTCGGCCACCGACAGGAAGCCGTCGGTGACCAGGTCCATGACCGTGCGGGCTTCGGGGGCCAGGGCGCGCAGGGCTGCCTCGGATCCCCGCGCCGAGGTCACCATCGCGGTGTGCTCGTACTCGTGCTCCGGGGGCAGGGTCCGCCCGCCCGTGATGACGAAGAGCGGCACGAGGTCGGACGTGACCACGAGGCCCTGCTCGCTGGGCTCAGGCATTGCCTGGCACCCTGCCGGCCACGGCAGACGCCGCGATCTTGGGCTCCACCTCGTGCAGCCGGGCCGTCAACGCCTCGATGTTGCAGTCATGGTCGGCCGAGGCCGCCAGGAGTGCGCCGTCCCCCGCCGCGATGAGAAGGATCCACCCGTGCTGGAACTCGATGGCCGTCTGCTGCCACACCACGTTCGCGACGGGCCCCGCGAACTGCGCGGCCGCCCGACTGTTGGCATGGATGCCGGTCATCGCCGCACAGATCCTGTCGGCAAGGTCGCGGGGCAGCCCCGCGGTCGCGCCGCGTGGCAGGCCGTTGCCACCGAGCAGCACCGCGTGGCGGGCACCGTTCACGCCGGCGACCGCCTGGTCGAGCTCACGCAGCACCTCGGCCGTGTCCTCCCCGGGCGCCGGCTCGGGACTGCCGTGCCGGCCGCCTTGCCCGGCCCCTTCGACGCGGGGCGCGGACGTCATGTTGTGTCCCAGTCGGGCCACCAGCCGGTGCATGCGGTAACTGATCTGCTGCATGTCCACGTCGGGCTCGGCCGCCGCCGCGAGATAGGCGCCCTGTCCGGCGCCGATCAGGAAGATCCAGCCGTGCCCGAACTCGATGACGGTCTGCGTCCAGGCCGCATTCGCCGCGGTCCCGACGAACGGGGCTGTGGCACGGCTCAGGGCCTGGATGCCGGACATGGCCGTGGAGATGGTGCGCAGGTCCCCCTCGGCCAGGCCCTCGGTGGAGGCGCGGGGAAGGCCGTCGGCGGACAGCAGGACGGCATGGCGCGCACCGACCACGTTCTTCACGATGTCGTCGAGCATCCACGACAGGTCGGCGCTCACCGGTCATCAGACCCTTCGCCCAGTGGGGCCTCGTCGGCGCGCGCTTCAAGGGTGCCGCGCTGGAACGCGCCCAGCCCCCGGCTGGATGCCCGAGGCAGGGACTGTGTGACGCCGTCCGGGTGGGGCATGTCCGCCGGAGCTGCGGGGGTGTTCGGCGACTGGCGGTTGGCGCGTTTGGGCAGACCGTTCGGGGTGCGCTGGGGTGCCACCTCGGAACGGCTCGGTCCCTGGCGAACGGGCGAGGGCGCGACGTGTGCGGCCGGTGCGGGAGCGGAGGTGGGGGTGGGGGTGGGCGCAGCCTTGGGGGTCGCCTCTTCCATGGTCCACAACTCCTCGGGCAGCAGGACGACGGCCCGCACACCGCCGTAGCGGGACACACCGGAGACGTCCACCTTGAAGCCGTACTGACGGGCGATCAGGCCGATCACCGGGAAGCCGAACTTCGGCTGGGTGCCCAGCTGTTGCAGCTGCGGCGGTTCGTCGCCGGACAGCAGGGTGGTGGCACGCTGGCGGTCCTCGTCGCTCATGCTGACGCCGGCGTCGTCGATGACGATGCACAGGTTGCCCTGCACGCGCTGGAACGTGACCTCGATCGGGGCGTCGTGCTGCGAGAAGCTCGCCGCGTTGTCCAGCAGTTCGGCGACGGCCAGTGCGACCGGCGCGACCGCGGTGGCCTTGAGGGCCAAACCGGGCTGCTGCATGATCGACACGCGCTGGAAGTTGCGGATCTGGCCCTGGGCGCTGCGCGCCACGTCGTACACGCTGGCCGGCCGGTTGCGGCGGCCCAGCGGCGCCCCGCACATCACCGCGATGCCCTGGGCCTTGCGCGCCATCTGAGCGTTGGCGTGGTGCACGTCCAGGAGGTCATTGAGGACTTCGTGGCCGCCGTACTTGCGCTGCACGCTGTCCAGCAGCGCGGTCTGCTCGGCCGCCAGGCTCTGCAGGAAGCTGGCCGCCCCCTTGAGGACCGACTTCGTGCTGTCCTCCGCGGCCGCCCGCGCCTCGGCGATGACGCCGTCCCGCTCCGCGCGGGACCTCTTCAGTTCGGACTGGTGGGCCGCGATCTGCGCGGTGGCCTGGTCCAGTCGTTGTTGCTGTTCCTCTGCGTCCTGACGTCTCTTGTCGGTCAGCGCTCGGGTACGGGCTATGAGTGCAACGCTTGCGACGATGGATATCAGCGCAATCGCACCCAGGCACCACACAAGTGCGTGTGTCATGGACGCCTCTCTTGGCACGGGCAGATAGATCGGCGACCCGTACCCCCGCTCTCCCCCCGCGGCAGTGTCAAGTCGGCGCGCGGGGTGAGTTGATCAAGATCGCCGCGGGGATGCTACCAGGGCCGCTGCGGCTCAACCGCCTTGCCTCATAGCCCCGTTGAAGCGAAACGGACTATTCGCGTCCGCGGCGGCATGGTTTCCGCCACAGCGATGATCGATAATCGGCCATCCCCTGGTCGGACTCCGTTGGTCGGGTACGGATGTGGCCGGGTTCCCGGCTCACACACGTGATGCGCGTCATGCGGGGAACACCCCGGCCGGAGCCTGGCCGCCCTTCCCGGCTTGCTAGGCTGCGCCTGCCTCCCGCGGGGGAAGCCGGTGCGAATCCGGCGCTGACCCGCAACGGTGTGCGTGGCCTGCCTGGCCATGCGAGTCCGATCACCCGCGGCAGGTGCGTGACCCGTCGACCGCTCGCCGTGGACTGCGAGCAGGGACAGCCAGAAACCCTGCGGGTCCTGCTGGCGCCCTGCACCTTCCTCCGGTGGCGCCAACCCGGAGGATGTTCGCCCGTGTTGCTCCGCACCGCCGCTCCCGCTGCCCCCACCGATGTCTCGCGTGGGCGCATACCGGCTGTCCCGCTGGCGGTCGCTCTCGTGCTCGTCCTGGCCGTCTCGTTGGCGTGCGGGGTCGGGCTCGGCGCGGCCGGCATGAGCTGGGCACAGGTGCTGCGCCTCATGTGGGCGGGGCTCAGTGGCGGGAGTCTCGGCGCCGACGACGCGGGGGCCTACACCATCGTGTGGGAGATCCGGTTCCCGCGCGTCGTGCTCGCCGCCGTCGTCGGCGCGGGGCTCGCCGCGGTCGGCGTCGCGGTGCAGGCGCTGGTGCGCAACGCCCTCGCTGACCCCTTCGTACTCGGCATCTCTTCGGGCGCCGCCGTCGGCGCCAACGCCGTCATCCTCTTCGGAGCACTGGCCGGACTCGGCGTCTGGGCGCTCTCCTTCTCGGCCTTCGTGTCGGCACTCGCCGCAACCGTCGTGGTCTACCTGGTGGCCCGCTCCCCGCTCGGACTCAGCCCGCTGCGCCTCGTGTTGACCGGTACGGCGCTCGCCTACGGGTTCCAGGCCGTCACCACCGTCATGGTCTTCGGCGCCGAGCGGGGCGAGGCCGCGCGCGCGGCGATGATGTGGCTGCTCGGCAGTCTGGGCGGTGCGACGTGGCCGAAGGTCCCGCTGGCCGCCGCGACGGTCGTGGTCGGCTGGCTGTGGCTGCGACTCCGGGCGGGCTCGCTGGACGCGCTCTCGATGGGCGACGAGACGGCGGCCGCCCTGGGCGTGCCACCGGACCGGTTGCGGCGCGAACTGTTCGTCGTGACCGCCGCCGTGACGGGCACGGTCGTCGCCGTGAGCGGGGCGATCGGCTTCGTCGGGCTGATGGTTCCGCACCTCGTGCGGATGCTCGTGGGCGCCTCGCACGCGCGCGTGCTCGCGATCGCGCCGCTCGCCGGGGCGGTCCTGCTCGTGTGGGCCGACGTGCTGTCACGGGTGCTGCTCGCACCGACCGAACTCCCGGTGGGTGTGGTCACGGCTGCCCTTGGTGTCCCCGCGTTCCTCCTGCTCATGCGGCGCGGTGGCCATGCGCTGACGGGCCGTTGAGTCCGCCCGTCCCTCGGCCCCGCCCCGTATCCGTACACGTACACGTACACGTACCGAAGCTTGTTCTTGAGGAGGAGTCATGCGGCTCGACGTCGAAGGTGTGTCGGTCGAGGCGGCGGGGGCGCGGATCGTCGACGAGGTCACCCTCGGCGCGGCGGCCGGCACCTTCGTGGGTCTCGTCGGCCCCAATGGCAGCGGCAAGTCGACGCTGCTGCGGTGCGTCTATCGGGCGCGGCGGCCGGACGCGGGAGTCGTCACGGTCGAGAGCGAGGACGTGCACGGCATGACACCCCGGGCCGCGGCGCGTCTGATCGCCGCGCTGCCGCAGGAGTCGGTGGCGGACTTCGACTTCACCGTTACCGAGATCGTCGCCATGGGCCGCCTGCCGCACCGCGAACGCGATGCCGCCCGTGACCGGCAGGTCTGCCGACAGGCCCTGGAACAGGCGGGCGTGGACCACCTCGCCGACCGCGGCTTCCTGTCGCTGTCCGGCGGCGAGAAGCAGCGTGTGCTCATCGCCCGCGCGCTCACCCAACAGCCGCACGTCCTCGTCCTCGACGAGCCCACCAACCACCTCGACATCGCCCACCAGCTCGACGTGTTGCGCCGGGTGCGCGCCAGCGGCCCGACGGTCCTCGCGGCCCTGCACGACCTGAACCTCGCCGCCGCCCACTGCGACCGGCTGCACGTCCTGCACGCCGGCCGTGTCGTCGCCTCCGGCACCCCGGACGAGGTGCTCTCCCGCTCGCTGCTCGCCGAGGTCTTCGGCGTACGGGCACATCGCGTGTGCCACCCCGAGACCGGCGCCACCCAGTTCCTCTTCGATCCGCTGACGACTCACTGACCCCGCTCCGACCCACTCTGGAAGGCTCCCGTGCGCAAGCTCATGCCCGCCTCGCTCGGCCTCGCCGCCGCGCTCACCCTCACCGGCTGCGGCGCGAACGTCGCGTCCGACAGCAAGTCGACGACGTCCGCGTCGGTGTCCGTCACCAACTGCGGGAAGAAGGTCACGTACGACAAGCGCCCCCAGCGCGTGGTGACCAACGATGTCGGCATCACCGAGCTGATGTTCGCGCTCGGTCTCGAGGACCGCATGGCCGGCTACGCCATGCCGGCCGACAAGGGCTCCACCGACGGGTTGCCGTACAAGGGCGCCTACGACAAGGTGAAGTGGCTCTCCAAGGACCGTGTCACCAAGGAGGTGGCCCTCGACGCGCGCGCCGACCTCGTCTTCGCCGGCTGGAACTACGGCTTCAACGAGAACGCGCTGACACCGGCGGACCTGCACAAGGCCGGCATCGACACGTACCTGCTCACCGAGTCCTGCCGCAACGCCCGCACCGGCACCTCACGCGGCATCATGCCGCCGCTCGACGCGCTGTACACGGACCTGACGAACCTCGGGAAGATCTTCGGCGTCGAGGACCGCGCGCGGAAGCTGATCGGGCAGTACAAGACGAGCGTCGCCGACGTACGCGCGAAGGCGGCCAAGGGCACGGACCGGCCCTCGGTCTTCCTCTACGACAGCGGCGAGGACCAGCCCTTCACCTCGGGCCGCTACGCCGCGCCCGAGCAGATCATCAGCGAGGCCGGAGGTGTCAACCTCCTGCACGACCTCAAGGACTCGTGGACGACTGTGGGTTGGGAGACGGTCGTGAAGCGGGACCCGGACGTCATCGTCATCAACGACTACGGCTCGACCAGCGCGGAGCAGAAGAGGAAATTCCTGCTGTCCTACCCTCCGCTGCGGAACGTCTCCGCGATCAAGCACAAGCGGATCTACGCGCTGGACTACGCCGATCTGGTCGAGAGCCCGCGCAACGCCTCGGCGATCGAGCGGCTCGGCGCGTATCTGCGTCGGGGCGGCTCGGACGCCTCCTGAGGCGTCCGGTCATCACAGCGCGCGGGAGGCCAGGGCGCGGTCCTCGGTCACGGCGTGGAGCGGTCGGGCGCCGACGTCGCCGCCGCGGCCACCTCTGCCGCGCCGGCCCGCAGAACCTCGTCCACCGGCCCGTACCGCACGCACCGTCCGGCGCGGAACGCCACCGCGTCCTGGGCCAACGCGCGCATCGCCGTTACATCGTGGCTGATGAACAGCAGGGCCGTAGCGGCGGGGGCGAGCAGCGTCGGCAGGGCGTCGAGGACGCGTTCGCGGGATGCGGTGTCCAGTGCCGAGGTCACCTCGTCGCACACCAGTAGCGCGGGGTGTGCCGTCAGGGCGCGTACCAGTGCGCAGCGTTGCAGTTGCCCGCCGGACAGTCGGCCGGGCGTGCGGTGCAGTTCCTGCTCCGCCAACCCGAGAGCGGTCGCGATGTCCGTCGCCTCCGTGGCGGCGTCCTTGTGGTTCAGACCCCGCAAGAGGCGTGCGGTGTCGGCGAGTTGGGGCAGTACGGGTCGGTGCCGCTCGAAGGAGTCCGCGCTGTTTTGGTGCACGTACTGGACGGCGCGGCGCTGTGCGGTCGTACGGCGGTCGATGCGGGCGGGGAGGCGCTCGCCTTCCGAGCGGACCTCGCCCGTGGTCGGTGCGATCAGGCCTGCCAGGGCCCTGGCGAAGGTCGTCTTGCCCGAGCCGGAGGGGCCGAGCAGCGCAGTTCTGCTGCCGGGGGCGAACGTCAGTGACACCGGGCCGGCGAGCGGGTCGGCGGATCGGCGGCGTACGGCGATGTCCCGGGCCTCGACTCCGCCGGTCAGTCGTGGGCCGTTCGCCGCCGTCTGCACCTGGCTTGCGGCCGCCGTGCGATGTTCCGCGGCGAGCAGCGTACGGGTGGCGGCGTGGCGCAAGGGCCGGCCGGTTCCCAGGACCTCCTCCACCGGGCCGTCCTCCACCGCTCGCCCGTCCTCCAGCACGAGGACACGGTCCGCCGTGTCGCGCACGGTCGGCAGGTCGTGGCTGAGCAGCAGGACGCCGGTGCCGCCTTCGGCGAGGGCGCGGACGGTGCGGCCGAGGGCTCGTGCGAGGGCCGGGTCCAGGCCGCTCGTGGGTTCGTCCAGGACGAGCAGTCGTGCCCCGGTGACCAGTGCGGAGGCGAGTGCCAGGCGCTGTTGTTGGCCGCCGGAGAGTTGGTGGGGGAAGCGCCGGTGCACGAGGGCGCGGTCGAGTCCGGCCGCGGCAAGTGCCTGCGATGCGGCCGCTTTGCGGGCGGTGCGCCCCGCGTGGCCGAGCGCGGCCAGTTCCGTCAGCACACCTTCGACGCGGCGGACCGGGTCGAGCACCGATTCGGGGTGCTGGGGCAGGTGGGCGGCGCGGCCCGCTCGCGCCGAGCGGCGTGCCGCCGGGGTGAGGGACAGCAGGTCCGCGCCCTCCAACAGGACGTGTCCGGACAGCTTCACGGAGTCGCGCGCGGCGCCCAGGGCGGCCAGGCCCAGCGTGGTCTTGCCGCTGCCCGACGGTCCGACGACGGCGAGGACGGTGCCCGGCCGCACGGTCAGCCCGACCTGGTCGAGCAGCGGTCGCGTCGCACCTTCGGCGTGCGCCGAGAGCTTCTCGATCACCAAGAGCGGTGCGGTCTCCGACTGCGGTGCCGGCTCCGGCTGCGGCGCCGTCTCCCACTGCGGTGCGGTCACGAACTCCTCCTCTTCCGCGCGAGGGACCGGTCGACGAGCAGGTTGCCGCCGACGCACAGTGCGGTCAGCAGCCCCGCGGGCGCCAGTACGGCGGCGGGCTGGGTGAACAGGGCGTCGCTGTTGCGCTCGATGAGCACCGCCCAGTCGGGTGCGGACGCGGACAGGCCGAGGCCGAGGAAGTTGGCGGACGCCAGCAGGTAGAGCACCACGGAGAACCGGCCGCCCGCGTCGGTGGCCAGCGGCGCGGCCAACTCCCTTGCCAGGTGCCGCAGATGGATGTACGCCCAGCCGTGGCCCTGCATGCGCAGCGCCTCGACGACGGTCCGGGCACCGGGGGCGAGGGCCGCGCCCCGCACCAGGCGGGCAACGGCCGGCACTTGCAGCGCCCCGGCGACCGACACGAGCCACAGCCAGTGGCGGTGGCCGGTCGCGGCCAGGGTCATCAGGACCAGCAGGCCGGGGAAGGCCAGCAGCAGGTCCATGGTGCGCATGACGGTCTCGTCGAGGCGGCGCCGCGGCCCCGCGGCAAGCAGGCCCAACGGAACGCCGAGTGCCATGCCGATCGCGAGCGCCGCGAGCGCGCTGCCCACCACCGAGGCGCCTCCGTGCAGGACGAGCGCGAGCACATCTCGGCCCAGGACGTCGGTGCCGAGCAGGTGACCGTGGCCGGGTGGCTGGGACGGCAGAGCGTCCGGTTGGGGCGAGTCGTCGCCTGCGAGGAGCGGCCCCGACAGGGCGAGGAGCACCGGGACACCCAGCAGGGTCAGGGAGATCCACGGTGGGCGAGTTCGTGTCGCGGTGGCCGGTAGCGTCACGCCGTGACCTCCCGGCGGGGCGCCAAGCGGTGGGCGACCAGGTCGGCGGCCAGGTTCACCGCGACGGCGGTGCCGGCGAACAGCAGGGCGTACGTCTGCACTTGGGGCAGGTCGCGGTTCTGCACCGCCTCGACGAAGCCGTTGCCCAGGCCGCGGAAGCCGAACACCGCCTCCACCAGCACCGCGCCGCCGAGCAGTCCCTCCACGCAGCGCGCGTACTGCTGCGCCGCCGGCCCCAGGGCACCCGGCAGCACATGGCGCACCACGATGACGCGCTCGCGCATGCCGAGCAGCCGCAGATGCTCGGCGACGGCACTGTGCCGCTGGTCCGCGACCCCGGCCCGTATCTGCCGTGCCAGGTCGCACAGGTGACGGGCCGTCAGTACGACGACGGGGAGGACCAGCACGGCGGGCTGCGCCCACAGCGCGTGCGCGTCCATGCCGACGGCGGTGGCGGGCAGCAGCCCGGCCGCCAGCGACACCGAGGCGACCAGTAGCAGCCCGAGCACGAACTCCGGCACGGCGTGCAGCACGACGGCGGCCGTGTTCAGCGCGCGATCGACGCGGCTGCCCTCCCGCAGCCCCGACACCGCGCCCACGAGCGGCGCGAGCACGGTGACGAGCAGCAGTGCCGGGACACCCAGCAGGAGTGTCACGCCGACGCGCCGGCCGATGTCGTCGCCGACGGGCAGGCCGGTCGTCAGAGAATTCCCCGGGTCCCCGGTGAAGAGGTGGGCGAGCCAGTGCCCGAAGCGGGACCAAGCCGGTTCGTCGAGACCCAACTGGTCGCGCAGTGCGGTGACTTGCTCCGGCGTGCCGAGTTCACCGCGCAGCACGTCGGCCGTGTCGCCGGGCAGCAGCGAGCCGACGGCGAACACGGCGAGAAGCACCACCAGGCACTGCAACAGCGCCAGCAGGCAGCGTCGGAGCACATACGCCCGCATGTCAGCTGACGCGGACACGGTCGAAGCGCGCCCAGTCGTGCGAGTTCGGGGGCGCCGCGCGCAAACCGGTGACCGAGCGCGCGACGGCGTCGTTGGCGTCGGAGAACGCCCACACCAGGAGTCCGGACTCGGCGCGGGCCAGCTTCTGGGCGCGGGCGAGCAGCCCGAGCCTGTCCTGCTCGTCCCGGCTGGTGCGGGCCCGGTCAAGGAGCGCGTCGAACTTCTTCGAGGCGTACTGCGTCTGGTTGCGGGCGGCGCCGCCACGGACCCGCTGCTGGAGGAAGTCGGAGACGGGCAGCGTGGAGGTGGTGTTGAAGGCGGCGATGCCCTTGGTCTTGATCTCGCTGAAGTACGTGCTGGAGGCGCGGGTGTTGGCGGTCAACTTGAGCCCCACCTCGCGTAGCTGACGAGCCATCAGGTCGGCGGCCGGTTCCCACGCGGCGTCGACGGCGCTGGTCTCCACGGTGATGTGCAGCCCCTGGGCTCCGGCCTCCTTCACGAGCCCGCGCGCCTCGTCGACGTCCCGCTTCCGGGGTTCCATGTCGTCGGGGTAGCCGCGCAGCCCCATCCCGAACAGGTCGTTGCCCACCTCGCCGTGCCCGGCGAGCGCGATCCTGACCAGTGCCTCCCGGTCGATGCCGAGCTGCACGGCGCGTATGAGCCGCGGATCGTCGAACGGGCTTCGTCCGGTGCGCAGAAGCAGTTGCTGCGCGGTGGCCCGCTTGGCCGTCAGAAGGTGTGTCGAGTTGTTCTTCTTCAGCCGTTCCACGGACGCTCCGCCCATGTCGGCGCCGTAGTGCACCTGCCCGGACAGCAGCGCGCCCAGCCGCGCCGACTCCTCGTTCGCGGGGACGATCTCCAGCTCGGCGATGTGCGGGGCGCCGTCCCAGTGGTCCGCCCAGCGCCGGTAGCGGGCGGTGCCGCCGGGCGTGAAGGACACGTAGGTGAAGGGGCCGGAGCCGACCGGCTTGCTGAAGTCCGTGGTGCCGTCCGGGATGATCTCGGTGCCGGGTCCCGCGAAGACGGTGGGGAACTCGAAGTTCGGCGCCTTCAGCACGAGGACGACGGTCCGGTTCCCGTCTGCCCTGCTCGCGCCGAAGTCGATCGCGGACAGCAGGACCTGCGACGGAGATCCGGTCTTGGGGTCGGCGGCGCGGCGGTAGCTGTAGAGCACGTCCTTGGCGGTGACCGGCTTGCCGTCGTGGAAGCGGGCCGCGCGCAGGCGGATGCGCCAGCGGGTGCCCGAGGAGTCGCTCTCCCAGGACTCCGCGAGCCGCTCGCGGACCGACAGGTCGTCCGCGTACGTGCCGAGGGTGTCGTAGAGGGCCTTGGCGCGGGCCTGGTCGACGAAGTTGGGTGCCACGTGCGGGTCGAGCGTCTCCTGGGAGCCACCGGAGGTGAACGCCGCGCGGAACCGGTCGCCGCCTCCCCCGTCCTTGGTGTCCCCGCCGCAGCCGCTGAGCAACCCGGCTCCGGCGAACGTCAACGCACCTGAGGCGGCCAGTACTTGGCGCCTGCCGGGCCCCGGGTGCCCCGTTCGGGCATGCGTCGTCACATCGATCCTCTCCGGGGTGTCCTCGCCCCTGCTGCTGGACCGGCGACGGGTCAGTCTCCTGGCTCCCGGATCATCACTCACCCCCGCCTTCCCGTCCGCTGTCGCGGACGGTGGCGTGCAGGAGGATCGCTCCCCGGTCACAGTGGCGGGACCGCGCCGGAATCACACCGGCTTCCTGGTCCCCGTCGCCTCTCGTGGGCTCATTGTGGCGCACGAGGGATCGGGGAAGGCACCCGGTGTCCTTGGAGCACGGGAGCGGCCGGGCCGTCTCAGGCCCGATGCCCGTCCCCCGGCCCGTCGTCCGACACCGGATAGGGCACGAACGTGCGGCCAGTTCGGCCGCGGGCACCGGATCGCCGATCAGGTCCGCGGAGAAGACGGTCAGACGCATGGGAACGCCCTCCAGCGCCGCCGTCTCCTCCACCACAGTGAGGTGTTCGAGGGCACCCGGAACGACACCCAGTTCTTCCTGCAACTCCCGCCCCTCGACTTCGTCGCCGTACTCGTCACCACCTTCCGCGACCACCGCACGGACCTGCTGAAGGAACATCGGCGGCGGGGAGTACGCTCCCCTCGCACGGCCATCGAGTCCCAGGGAGTTCCGTGACCACGCGCCTGCTGCTCGTCTCACCGGCCGTGACCGCCTCAGCACGGAGCGGCGTGTTCGACGACGGGGCGTCCCTCGACTCGGCCGGCGCCGCTCAGGCTCGTCGCGCGGCCGGAACCCTGCCCTTGGCCGACCGCGTCGTCGTCTCCCCCGGCACCCGGTGCGCACAGACCGCCGACGCTCTCGGCCTCAATGCCGGGCAAGCCGCACCCGCCCTGGCAGGCCTCGACGCGGGCAGTTGGCGCGGCCGGTCGCTGGACGACGTGAGCGCCACGGAACCGCAGGCGGTGGCTCGTTGGCTGACGGACCCGGAGGCCTCACCGCCGGGTGGTGAGTCCGTGGCCGACGTGTGCGCACGGGTCGGCCGCTGGCTGGACGAGGTCAGGGAGGGCGGTACGGCGTCCGGCCGGGTCGTCGCCGTCGTGGAACCCGAGGTGGTGCGGGCGGCCGCGGTCCATGCGACAGGGGCTCCGCTGTCCGCCTTCTGGCGCCTTGACGTCGCGCCGCTGTCGGCCACGGAGTTCAGTGGGCGCTCCGGTCGCTGGAACATCCGGCTCGGCCGCATGCTCGGCGCCGAGTGAGCGCTCCGATCAACGGCCCTGCCCCCGGTGGCGGGCCAACAGCTCCGCCAATTCGCACCGTACGCAGGCGGACCGTGCCGCCTCGGGACTGTCCTCGCGTACGGCGGGTCCGGTACCGCTCGGCGTGTGCCCGACGGCAGCGCACTCGTCGGCCGGGCACGCCGCCACGAGCTCCGTCAGGTCGCGCACCAGCTGCTCGGTCCGCTTCGCCTGCTGGGCGAGCACCCGCATCCGCGCGCTCTGCCCGCCGATCTGCCGTCGGCCGGCGATGAGCTGTTCGTACTCGTCGAGGGTCAGGGCGACCGCCGCGCGACCGCCGAGAGTGATACGGCGCGGCTCCGGGTGTCTGGCCACTCAGCTCCTCGATTCCTCACGCGAACCATGCGCGGATGAACCCTGATGTGGTGCGAAAACACGCGAGGGCCCCGGATGACTCCGTGGGCCCTCTTCTACGTTTCCCGCGACCCGCCCGGGGCCATCATTGGCCCGCCGCGACCGTTTCCCCAGGTGTGGCGGCCACGGGCTTCGGCCGCAGCAGTCGCTGCGCCAGCTCTCCGAACAGCAGGCCGAATCCGGCCCACAGCGTGATCTGTGTGGCGAGGGCGGAGAGCCGGAAGCGCCACAGCAGCGCGGCCGGGAAGTGCTCGGGCGCGTCGTTGATCGCCGGCAGGAACTCGTAGGCCAGGCCGACGATCACGGCGAATCCCAGCACGGCGACGACTGTCGCGTACCAGGTGCCGAGCCGGGGCACGAGCCGCTTGCCGACGATGGTCGCGGCGATCGTCAGGAGCACGCTGAGCACCATCATCAGGAAGTACAGGGTCGTCCGCTTGCCGATGGTGTCGGGGTTTCCGACGGCGGGCGGGTTGGCCGGGTACTTCAGGAACGGTACGACGTATACGGCGAGCAGCGCACAGCCCGACAGCAGCAGGGCGGTGGCGCGTGGGCCGAAGCGGCCGACGCGCCCGAGCGCGAAGCAGTAGGCGAGAGCGGCGATCCCGCCGAAGGCGATGCCGTAGACGAGGATGCCGGTGGCGAGACCGGCGGTGGACTGGAGGCCGCGGGAGACGAGTTCGACCTCGTCGCCGTGCGAGTGGCCGGCGTGGGCCTCCTCGAAGCCGATCGCGGCGTCGACGCCTGGTTCGCCGAGCCAGTAGGCGATGACCAGGGCGAGCACGCCGGCGGCGAGGCCGGCGAGCATGCCGCGAACGAGCAGATTACGTACGGTGCTGGAGTTCATGAGCGCGTCGGGTTCCCTCGGGTCAGTGGCAGGGGAAGCCGAGCAGGTGACGGGCGTCATGCACCCATTCATGAACTTCCGCTCCGCTGAACACGGAGGTGGCGCCCTGTTCGGCGCCGACGAAGTAGAGAAGAACCAGCATCAGGATGCCGATGAAGACGGCCCAGGGGGCGATGTCCTTCAACGGCAACTTCGCCGGAATCACAGGGGTGTTGGGGGTCGGCTGGGCGACATTCTGCGCCATGGCAGAGCCTCCTTCGGGAGTTCGCGTCCCGTCTCGGTGGTGCACGAGACGACAGCCGGGTCTGACTCACGAGCGGTCCGTCCTCGGACCTCTCGCACACAGTGGCGCGACCGTGCCGGTTTCACACCGGCTTCCGTGCTGTCGTCGATACGCCCTGACGGTACCGCGTGGCGCGTACATGGCCAAGGCCGGTTCCCTCGCGCCGTCGCCTGGCGTGCCGCGCCGACGCGGGTCACCATTCCGCGCCATCCCGCTCGTAGGCGAATCGAGCCCCCACGACAAGGAGAACAAGGTCACACGGGTGTGCCCTGCTCTCGCTCGCCGGCTCTGACCTAGCATCCGGACATGACGGTCCTGCCAGACGACGGGCTTTCCTTGGCGGCCGAGTTCCCTGACGCGACGCACGAGCAGTGGCAACACCTGGTGTCGGGTGTCCTGCGCAAGTCGGGCAAGGAAGTCTCGGCAGCCGAAGCGGAAGGCGCCCTGTCCACCGCGCTCGAGGACGGGTTGCGCACCCGCCCGCTGTACACCGGCCGCGACGCGGCACCCACGAACGGGCTGCCGGGCTTCGCGCCCTTCGTCCGTGGTGGCCGCGCCGAGGGCAACGTCGCCGGCGGCTGGGACGTACGGCAAAGGCACGCGGTGGCGGACCCGGCGGCGGTACTCGCCGACCTGGAGAACGGTGTCGCGTCGCTGTGGCTGACCGTGGGCGAAGCCTCCGATTTCCCCGTCTCCGCGCTGCCCACGGCGCTCGACGGCGTCTATCTGGACCTCGCCCCCGTCGTCCTCGACGCGGGCGCCGAGACCGAGGCGGCCGCGGCCCAACTGTTCCGCTGCTACGAGCAGTCGGGCGTCGCCGCTGACGCCCCGCGCGGCAACCTGGGCGCCGACCCCCTGGGGCACGAGGCCCGTACGGGATCGTCGTACGACATCGGTCCTGTGGTGGAGCTGGCTCGGCGGTGCACCACCCGCTACCCCGGTGTGCGGGCGCTGACCGTGGACGCGCTGCCGTACCACGAGGCCGGTGGCTCGGCGGCGCAGGAACTGGGCGCGTCGATGGCGACCGGTGTCGCGTATCTGCGCGAGCTGACGGCGGCGGGCCTGACGACTCAACAGGCTCTGGCGCAACTGGAGTTCCGCTATGCGGCGAGCGCCGATCAGTTCCTGACGGTGGCCAAGTTCCGCGCGGCGCGACGGCTGTGGGCGCGGGTCGCCGAGGTCTGCGGGGCGCCCGAACAGGGTGCGCAGCGGCAGCACGCGGTGACCTCGACGGTGATGACGACGCGACGCGATCCGTGGGTGAACATGCTGCGGACCACGATCGCCACGCTCGCCGCCGGGGTCGGCGGGGCCGACGCGGTGACGGTGCTCCCGTTCGACGAGGCGCTCGGCCTGCCGGACGCGTTCGCCCGGCGCATCGCCCGCAACACCTCCACGATCCTCGTCGAGGAGTCGCATCTGGCGCGGGTCATCGACCCGGCCGGCGGCTCCTGGTACGTGGAGCGGCTGACCGACGAACTGGCCCATGCGGGCTGGGAGTTCTTCCGGACGATCGAGCGGGCGGGCGGGCAGGCGGCCGCCCTGCGCTCCGGCCTCGTGCCCGAGCGCCTCGCCGAGACCTGGGCGGCCCGCAGCGCACGCCTGGCGAAGCGGCGCGAGGCGATCACCGGGGTGAGCGAGTTTCCGGATCTCGCGGAGAAGCCCGTCGAGCGCACACCGTCGCCCGCGCCGCCTTCCGGGGGCCTGCCGCGGGTCCGCCGCGACGACGCGTTCGAAGAACTGCGCGCCCGCTCCGACGCACACCTCGCAGCGACGGGCACGCGCCCCCGGATCTTCCTCGCCGCGCTCGGCCCGGCCGCCGCTCACACCGCCCGCCTCACCTTCGCCGCCAATCTGTTCCAGGCGGGCGGCATCGAGCCCGTCACGGAGGGCACGTTCGAGGACAGCGGGGCGCGCGAGGCGTGCCTGTGCTCCAGTGACCAGGTGTACGAGGAGCGGGCCGACGCCACCGCCCGTGAGCTGCGCGAGTCGGGCGCCCGCCAGGTGTTCCTCGCGGGCCGGCCCGGTACGCCCGGGGACGTGGACGCCCACGTCTTCGCCGGCTGCGACGCCGTGACCCTGCTCTCCGCCACGCTCGACCGCATGGGAGTGTCCTGATGTCCGTCCCCGGCATGTCCGTCCCCGACTTCTCCGCGATCGACCTCGGCACCCCCGGTGAAGGCCCTGGTGGAGACGAGTGGCGCGCCGCGCTCAAGCGGGCCGCGGACGGCGGCGACCTGCTGTGGGAGACGCCCGAGGGCATCACCGTCAAGCCGCTGTACACCGGCCAGGACCTGGAGGGCCTGGACTTCCTCGACACGTACCCGGGCGCCGCCCCGTATCTGCGCGGCCCCTACCCGACGATGTACGTGAACCAGCCATGGACGATCCGCCAGTACGCGGGCTTCTCCACCGCCGAGGAGTCCAACGCCTTCTACCGGCGCAACCTCGCCGCCGGGCAGAAGGGCCTGTCGATCGCCTTCGACCTGCCCACGCACCGCGGTTACGACAGCGACCACCCGCGCGTGACCGGCGACGTCGGCATGGCGGGCGTGGCCATCGACTCCATCTACGACATGCGGCAGCTCTTCGACGGCATCCCGCTGGACAAGATGACCGTGTCGATGACGATGAACGGTGCCGTGCTGCCCGTGCTCGCGCTGTACATCGTCGCCGCCGAGGAACAGGGCGTGCCGCCCGAGAAGCTGGCCGGGACCATCCAGAACGACATCCTCAAGGAGTTCATGGTCCGCAACACGTACATCTATCCGCCGAATCCGTCGATGCGGATCATCTCCGACATCTTCGCGTACACCTCGCAGCGGATGCCGCGCTACAACTCGATCTCCATCTCCGGCTACCACATCCAAGAGGCTGGCGCGACGGCCGACTTGGAGCTGGCGTACACGCTCGCCGACGGCGTCGAGTACATCAGGGCCGGGCGGGAGGCGGGCCTGGACGTGGACGCGTTCGCGCCGCGCCTGAGCTTCTTCTGGGCGATCGGCATGAACTTCTTCATGGAGGTCGCGAAGCTCCGTGCGGCCCGCCTGCTGTGGGCGAAGCTGGTCAAGCAGTTCGATCCGCAGAACGCCAAGTCCCTTTCCCTGCGCACCCATTCACAGACGTCGGGCTGGTCACTGACCGCGCAGGACGTGTTCAACAACGTGACACGGACATGCGTGGAGGCGATGGCGGCGACGCAGGGCCACACCCAGTCGCTGCACACCAACGCCCTGGACGAGGCTCTCGCGCTGCCCACCGACTTCTCGGCCCGCATCGCCCGCAATACGCAGTTGCTCCTTCAGCAGGAGTCGGGCACGACCCGGGTCATCGACCCCTGGGGCGGCAGCGCGTACGTGGAGAAGCTGACGTACGACCTCGCCCGCAAGGCCTGGCAGCACATCCAGGAGGTGGAGCAGGCGGGCGGGATGGCCAAGGCCATCGACGCGGGCATCCCGAAGCTGCGTGTGGAGGAGGCGGCCGCCCGCACCCAGGCGCGGATCGACTCCGGGCGCCAGCCGGTGATCGGCGTGAACAAGTACCGGGTCGACAGCGACGAGCAGATCGACGTCCTCAAGGTCGACAACACCTCGGTGCGCGCCCAGCAGCTCGCCAAGCTGAAGCGGCTGCGCGCGGAGCGCGACGAGCAGGCCTGCCAGGACGCGCTCGGCGCGCTGACCAGGGCCGCGGGCGGCGAGGGCAATCTGCTGGAGCTCGCGGTGGACGCGGCGCGGGCGAAGGCGACCGTCGGGGAGATCTCCGACGCCCTGGAGAAGGTGTACGGACGCCATGCCGGCCAGATCCGTACGATCTCCGGTGTGTACCGCAACGAAGCAGGCCAGTCCCCGTCGGTGTACCGCACCCGGCAGCGGGTGGAGGAGTTCGCCGAGGCCGAGGGCCGACGCCCGCGGATCGTGGTCGCCAAGATGGGCCAGGACGGCCACGACCGCGGCCAGAAGGTGATCGCGACGGCCTTCGCCGACCTCGGCTTCGACGTCGACGTCGGCCCGCTGTTCCAGACGCCGGGCGAGGTGGCGCGGCAGGCCGTCGAGGCGGACGTGCACATCGTCGGGGTCTCGTCGCTGGCCGCCGGACACCTCACCCTCGTACCGGCGCTGCGCGAGGCACTCGCCGAGGAAGGGCGCGAGGACATCATGATCGTGGTCGGCGGAGTGATCCCGCCCGCCGACGTCCCGACGCTCCTCGACATGGGTGCGGCGGCCGTGTTCCCGCCCGGCACGGTGATCCCGGACGCGGCGCACGATCTCGTGTCGCAGCTGGCCACCGACCTCGGGCACGACGACCTGTGAGTCGGTGAAACACCTCATGGCCATCGATCTGGAGACGTACGTCAAGGGTGTCCTCGACGGGAAGCGGGCGATCGTCGCCCGCGCGATCACTCTCGTCGAATCCACCCGCCCTCAACACCGTTCACAGGCACAGGAGTTGCTCACCCGGCTGCTGCCGCACAGCGGCCGGTCCCGGCGCATCGGGATCAGCGGTGTGCCGGGGGTCGGTAAATCGACGTTCATCGACACGTTCGGCACGATGCTCACCGGGCTCGGCCACCGGGTCGCCGTCCTCGCGGTCGACCCGTCGTCCACCCGGACCGGCGGTTCGATCCTCGGCGACAAGACCCGCATGGAGCGGCTCGCCGTCGATCCGGCCGCGTTCATCCGTCCCTCCCCCACCTCCGGCACCCTCGGCGGGGTCGCGAAGGCGACGCGCGAGTCGATCGTGGTGCTGGAGGCGGCCGGATACGACGTGGTGCTGGTCGAGACGGTCGGCGTAGGCCAGTCGGAGACGGCGGTCGCCAACATGGTCGACTCGTTCCTGCTGCTCACCCTGGCGCGCACCGGCGACCAGCTGCAGGGCATCAAGAAGGGCGTCCTGGAACTGGCCGACGTGATCGCGGTCAACAAGGCTGACGGCCCGCACGAGCGGGACGCGCGGACGGCCGCACGCGAACTGGCCGGCGCACTGCGTCTGATGCACGGCAAGGACGCGTTCTGGACGCCGCCCGTGCTCAGTTGCAGCGCCCGCGAGTCGACGGGCCTCGACGTGGTCTGGGAGCGCCTCGAACAACACCGCACTCTGCTCGACTCCACCTCCCGGCTGGCCGCGCGCCGCCGTGACCAGCAGGTCGACTGGACCTGGACGATGGTGCGCGAGGAACTCCTCGGCCGCCTGCACGCCGACGCGGCGGTGCGCACGCTGTCCCCCCGCCTCGAACAGCAGGTGCGCGACGGCGAGGTCACCGCCGCGCGCGCCGCGGAACGCATCCTGGACGCTTTCCGCACCGACTGACCGCGTGGCGCATGCGGCGTCCTTTCCTGGTGGGCCATCGCACACCCGCCCTTCTTGCGAACGATATGCAATAACCTATTAGATGCATATCGCAGCGATGCCCCGATCAAGCAGTCAGGAAGGTGCGCCCCCATGCCGCCGGTCATCCCCACCCGCAGAAGCGTGCTCGTCGGGGCAGCCGCGGTCGGTGCCGCCGCACTGGTGACGGGATGCCAGTCGTCGGCGGGGTCCGGGTCCGGTGCCGGCTCTCCCAAGAAGGGCGGGACGCTGCGGGCGGCGTTCCCGGGCGCGGGCGTCAAGGAGACGATGGATCCGCACGCCCAGCGTGCGTTCGTCGACATCGCGCGGCACAAGGCCGTCTTCGACAAGCTGGTCGAGCTCGATGCGACGCTGCGGCCCGTCCCCAGGCTCGCCACGTCCTGGTCCAGCGACGACTCGGCCCGCGTCTGGCGGTTCGAGCTGCGCAAGGCCCGCTTCCACGACGGACATGCCTTCGAAGCCGAAGACGTGCTCTACAGCCTGTCGCGGATCCTCAAGGCCGACGCCGCCGACCACCTGGCGAAGACATCCTTGTCCCAGGTCGACCTCGCCAAGTGCCGCGCCCTGGGCAGGCATCGCGTAGAGATATCCCTGAAGCGCCCCAACGCCGAGTTCCCCTCGCTGCTGGCGATGACCGGGACGCCCATCGTGCGGGACGGCTGGGACGATCCCAAGCACCCGGTCGGGACCGGGCCGTTCAAGTTCGTGTCGTTCACCGCCGGGCGCGGTTTCGTGGGCCGGCGCTTCGACGACCACTGGAACGGCGCCTCGTACATCGATGAGCTGCACATCCTCTCCGCCGAGTCCGAGGCGCGGGCCTCGGCCGTGCAGAGCGGTGACATCCACTTCGCGCACGAGATGACACCCACCTTCGCCCGGCGGGTCGAGCACGACAGCCGGGTGCGCGTGGTGGCGACGCCGCACAGTGGGGTGCAGGGCTTCGCGCTCAAGACGGACCGGGCACCGTTCGACGACCCGGACGCGGCGATGGCCGTCAAACTCCTGGTGGACCGCAAACGGCTGGTGGATGTGGCCTGTTCGGGGCGCGCCGAGATCGGCAACGACGTGTACGGCAAGGGATACGCGTACTACCCGACCGGCCTGGAACAGCGCGAACGTGATGTCTCCGAGGCGCGACGGCTCCTTCGCCGCACTGGCCTGTACAACAAGAAGGTCTCCTTCTACACGTCCACGGCGGCCGACGGCTTCACACAGGCCGCGCAACTGTTCAAGGAGCAGGCCGGGGAGGCCGGACTGGGTGTGGAGATCGTCAACGGGTCCCCGGAGTCGTACTTCACGGACGTGCTGTCCAAGGGCACGGTCACCAACCACCGCTGCGGCGCCATGACCATCCCCACCTACATCGGCGAGCGGCTGCTCACCGATTCCCCGCAGAACGCCTCGGCCTGGCACGACCGCGACTTCGACGACGCCTTCGTCGCCGCGCAGTCCGTCACCGACGACACGGCTCGCACCCGCAAGTACCGCTCCGTGCAGACCACGCTCCGCGACCGCGGGGGCCTGGTCCTGTGGGGGCACCAGGAGTGGCTCAACGCCGTCTCGCGCCGCCTCGGTGGTGTGAAGGAGGCTCCGCCGAACACCGTGGACTGGGCCCGCTTCGACCGGGTCTGGCTGGACTGACGTGCTGCGTTACGCCATGCGGCGGGGCGCCTGGACGGTCGTCCAGCTCGCGGTGCTCAGCGTGGTGGTCTTCCTCCTGACGAACCTCCTGCCCGGGGACGCCGCCACCGTCGACTTCAACGAGCAGGCGGGGCTCGACCAAGTCGCCGACCTGCGCGCCCAGATGGGCCTCGACCGGCCGCTGCTCGAACGCTTCCTGGACTGGGCCGGCGGCCTGCTCCACGGCGACCTGGGCACCTCGCTGGTCGGCGGCGGTCCCGTGACACATGTGCTGTCCCGATCCATGGGCGTGACGGTCACGTTGGCCGCCGTCACCGCGGTGCTGCTGGTGCCGCTGGCGGTCTGCATCGGTGTGCTGACCGGCCTGCGCGCGGGCAGCCGCACGGACCGCGTGCTCACGTCGGTGACACTGACGCTGACGGCGATACCCGACTTCGTACTGGCCCTGGCGCTCGTGGCGTTGTTCGCGCTGCGCCTGGGCTGGCTGCCGCCGACCTGGGTCGGCTCGGACGGCGACTGGTGGCGGCACCCGGAACTGTTCGTGCTCCCCGTCACCGTGCTGCTGGCCCGGACCGTGTGCCTGCTGTCACGGCAGATCCGGGCCGGCACCATCGCCGCCCTGAACTCCGGCTACACACAACAGGCCCGCCGCCTCGGGGTGCCACCCGCCCAGCTGGTGCTGCGCCACGTGCTCCCCAACGCCGCCGTGCCCGGCATCCAGGAACTGGCCCGCACCGGCGACCACTTGCTGGGCGGCGTCCTCATCGTGGAGGCCGTGTTCGCGGTCCCCGGCACGGCGACCGCTCTGGTGGAGGCCGTGCAGAACCGCGACGTGCCGACGGTGCAGGCGCTGACACTCGCCCTCGCCGCGGTCGCCTGCCTGCTCAACCTGGCGGCGGATCTGGCAGGCCAACGGCTCGCCCCGCGTGCGGAGGTGCTGCGATGAGCCGCGTACGCACTCGGCGGGCACTGGGCGGGGCGCTGCTCCTGGCGGTCCCCGTCGCGGCCGCTGTCGTCGGCCCATTGGTGACTCCCTCCTCAGTCCCTTCCGACGGGATGCCGTACACGCTCGGCGACGGGCATGTGCTCGGCACGGACGCGATGGGACGCGACGTCCTGACGCTGGTGCTGCGCGGCGGGGCCAGCGCACTGGGCGTGGCGGTCGGCGCGGTCGCCCTCGCCGTGCTGATCGGCGCCGCCCTCGGGCTCGCGGCGGCGAGCGCGCGCAGCCGGTGGCTCGACGACGTCCTCATGCGGCCCGTGGAGCTGCTGCTGCCGTTGCCCTCGCTGCTGGTCATCAGCGTCGTCGGGGTCGGGTGGCGCGGCCAACCGCTGGCGGTGGCCCTGGCGGTGGCAGCCCTCAACATCCCAGCGGTGGCAAGGCTGTTGAGGGCGGCGGCGCTGGACGCCGCCAGCAGCCCGGTCGCGGAGGCACTACGTCTTCAGGGCGAGTCACCTGCGCGCATCCTCTTCGGTCACGTGGGTCGCGCCGTGCTGCCGGTGGCCGCCGCCGACGCCGGTACGCGCGTGGGGGCGGCGGTGTTCACCGTGGCGGCGGCGAACTTCCTCGGCCTTGGTCTCGACCCCTCCTCCCCCGACTGGGGTGTGGTGATCGCCGCGAGCCGGGAGGCGCTGTTCGTCCAGCCCTGGGCGGTGTGCGCGCCGACGCTGCTGCTGGTGATGTTCACCGTCGGCGCGAACCTGCTCGCCGACGGACTTGTACAGGGCGGAGCCGCCGGCCAAAGGAGAACGGCTCGGGCGACGACGAAGGCGGCCGTATGGAACCGATGATCGAGGTCAGCGGACTGACCGCACGCGCCGACGGGGCAACCCTGCTCCACGCCTTCGATCTCACCGTGCGACCCGGCGAGGTGACCGCGCTCGTCGGCCCCTCCGGCAGCGGCAAGACCACGGCCGCACTCGCGCTTCTCGGCGACGCGGCGCCCGGCGTACGCCTCACGGGTTCGGTGACCGTCGCGGGCACCCAGGTGGTCGACGAGGACGGACCGACGAGCCAGGCCGCGACCGTACGAGGCCGTGTCATCGCCTACATGCCACAGCATCCGGCGCACGCCCTCAACCCGGCCCGCCGTATCGGCTCAGTGCTGACCGAACTCGCCCGGCTGCACCGGCCCGACGGCCCCGAGCGGTCCACCGCGGCACGGCACGCCACTCAGGCCCTGCACTCCGCGGGACTGCCCGACGCCGAAGCCGTCCGCAGACGCTTTCCGCACCAGTTCTCCGGCGGGCAACGCCAACGGGTGGCCCTGGCCCAGGCGTTGGCGGGCGCACCACGCGCCCTCGTCCTCGACGAACCCAGCACCGGCCTGGACACCGTGGCCCGAATGCGGCTCGCCGAGGAACTGGTACGGCTCGCGGCCCAGGGCTTCGCGCTCCTGCTGCTGAGCCACGACCACGACCTCGTACGCGCGGTCGCCGCACACACGGTGATCCTCGACCAGGGGCACGTCGTCACGGCGGGTGACACGGACGACGTGTTGCCTGCGCCGGAGGTACCGGCCGAGACGGTCCCGGATGCCACCGACACACGTGTGGACGAGACGCGCAGCGGGCTGGAGGCCCAAGGTCTGACCGCCTGGCTCGGGGCCGGACATCGCGGCGAGGCGCTGCACGACGTGTCCCTGCGCGTTCCCGAGGGTGGCCGCACCGCGATCGTCGGGCCCTCGGGAAGCGGGAAGACGGTGCTCGCCCGCTGCCTGGCAGGGCTGCACGAACGCCACCGCGGCCGGATCACATACGCCGGTGAACCACTGCCGGTACTGCGACGTCGCAGCGTGCGCCAGGTCAGGGCCGTGCAGTACGTCTGGCAGGAGGTGCGCGGCTCCTTCGACGAACGGCGCCCCGTTCTGGACCAGGTGGCACGGACGGCCGTCCGCCTGCACGGGGTGAGCGCCGCGGAAGCCGAGCGGCGGGCGCGGCAGGTGTGGGAGCGGCTCGGCCTCACAGCGGAGCACGCCACCCGGCCGGCCGCCGCACTCTCCGGCGGTGAACTCCAACGCGCCGCGCTCGCACGGGCGTTGCTGGCCGAACCGGATGTACTGATCTGCGACGAGATCACCACGGCCCTCGACCCGGTCAGTACCGACCTGGTGCGCCAGGAGATCGCCCGGATCCGGCAGGACAGCGCCACGGCCGTGCTCTGGATCAGCCACGACCTGCACCTGGTACGGCAGTTGGCCGACGACCTGGTCGTGATGGACGCCGGCCAGGTCGTGGAGCACGGCCGGTGCGACGCCGTTCTCGCCACCCCGCAGTCCGACACCACACGCCTGCTGCTGCGCTCCCAGCACCTCGGCACACACAGAAGATCACCGACGAACGCCCCGCCACGACCGTCCCGTTCCAGTCCCAGTCCCAGTCCCAGTCCCACCGAAAGGAAACCCCCCACACATGACCACGACACCCGTATCCGACGTAGCCGACTGGCAGCGCTGGCAGACCAGTTGGGACCGCCAGCAGGAGTGGTACATGCCGGACCGCGAAGAGCGTTTCCGCGTCATGCTGGACACGGTCGAGGCCGTGGCAGGTCGCAGCCCGCGCGTCCTCGACCTCGCCTGCGGCACCGCCAGCATCACCCAGCGCCTGCTGCAGCGCCTGCCCGAGGCGCACAGCACCTGCGTGGACATCGACCCGGCCCTGCTGACCATCGCCCGCGGCCACTTCGCCGACGACGACCGCGTCACGTTCGTCGAGGCGGACCTCACGGCCCCGGACTGGGCCGCCCAACTCCCCCACACCTCCTACGACGCCGTGGTGACGGCCACGGCGCTGCACTGGCTCGACACCCAACCGCTGCGCCGCCTCTACGGAACGCTGGCCGAACTCATCCGCGAGGGCGGCGTGTTCCTCAACGCCGACCACATGTACGACGAGTCCGCGCCCCGCCTCAACGCGGCCCTACAGGCCCACAACTCCGCGCGCCAGGAGCGCGATCGGGACGCGGGGGCCCTCGACTGGGCCGCCTGGTGGGGCGAGGTCGCCACGGACCCGCACCTCGCCGACGCGGCCCAGCGGCGCTTCGCCCTCCTGGGCGACCCGCGCGTACCGCGGCCCGCAGGCGCGAAGGCCGACCGCCCCGTCGCGACCCAGTGGCACCTCGACGCGCTGCGGGAACAGGGCTTCGGCGAGGCACGGCAGGTGTGGTGCTCCCCCAGCGATGCGCTGGTGGCGGCGCTGCGGTAGATCCCCGCCGCTCCGATCCCCTAGGAGACCTAGGAGACCGTGATCGCGCACCGCGACTCCTCGTATCGAGGCACCGACGGCTACCCGTGTGGAACGAGGTCCGCGACCCGCGAAGCGACCATGCGGTGCCAGCGGCCGCTGTTGCGCAGCATCGCGTGATCGCCACCGGGGACGAGGGACAGCTCCGCCCGCGCACCGGCTGCTCGGGCCCGGCGGACGAACTCCGCCGAGGCGCGTGGGTCGGTGACGCGGTCGTGGTCGCCGTGGAGGACGAGGATGTCCTTGTCCTTCAGATGCTCGACGGGTTCGTTCTCCGGGCACCACGGGGCCAGGGCCACGACGCCCCTCACCTGGGGGGCGCGGGCGGCGCGCAGAGCGGCGCGGCCGCCCATCGAGTGGCCGACAAGCACGACCGGCACGTCGCCGACGAGCCGTGTCAGTTCGTGGAGCGCCCGTTCCGCATCGTGGAGGGCATCGGCGTCGGCCCCGTTCCAGCCGCGCACGCGGTACCGGACCCGCGCCGTCAGGACGGGTTCATCCGCCAGGGCCGCCGCGACGGCACGCACGAAGGGCCGCATGCGCAGCGTCGCGAGATGCCAGGGGCGTGACGCGGAGCGGCTGTCGGCCCGCCCGCCGTGCAGGAACAGCACCGCAGCCCGCGGCGCCGGCGGGGTCCTGCCCAGCACCAGCGCGCCCCTCCCACCGGCCACCGTGGCCTCCCCTCCGCAATCGGTCATCCGCTGCCCTCCCCCCTCAGTCGGAGATCGCTGCCTCACGGTAGTCCGGAGCCTTTCCAGGACTGGATCGGGGTCACGTGGCACGTGGTGATGCGATGCCGCCGTCAGCTCTTGGGCATCAGGACACTGTCGATGATGTAGACGGTGGCGTTGGCGGTCTTCACGTTGCCGCAGACCACGTTGGCCGAGTCGTTGACCTTGTAGGACTCACCGGAGCCCGAGGTGGTCAGCTTCGACTTCTCCAGCGTCTCGAAGGAGCCCTTCTCCAGGTCCTTCGGCGTGAGCTGCTTGCCGACCACGTGGTACGTGAGGATCTTGGTGAGCTGCTCCTTGTCGTTGAGCACCTTGTTCAGGTCGGCCTTCGGGATCTTGGCGAAGGCGTCGTTGGTCGGCGCGAAGACCGTCACGTTCTTGGCGTTGTTGAGCGTGTCGACCAGGCCGGCCTTCTTGACGGCGGTCACCAGGGTCGACAGAGCCGGGTTGTTCGACGCGGCGGTCGCGACCGGGTCCTTCGCCATACCGTCGAAGGACCCCGCACCATCCTTGGGCACGGACGAACAGGCCGTACCAAACGGCTTGCTCATCGAGGCGGTGTCGTCCGAGGGGCTGGTCTTGTCGGTCCCCTTGGACGCGGAAGAGGAAGCGCTGTCGGAGCCACTGTCCTTGGAACTGCTGTCGGAACAGGCGCTCAGCGCCAGCGGCAGCATGGCTGCCGCAGCGACGACGACGGCGGTACGACGGGTTCGATTGCGCATGGCAATCCCTCCACGGTCGGATCAGGGGGAGCCTCTTCGCTCCCGACACCCGTAATCCGGCGTGGACGGGCATGCGGATTGGTCAATTCCTGGAACGGGTGAAGATCGGCCTCCGACAGCGGCAGGGATCACGCGACAGCGCGGGAGGGCTGTTCGGTCGTCCGCGGCCCGACACGTCACGGAGTGACGATGGGGAAGTCCTGGTCTCCCGGGTCCAGTACGGCGGCGAGGCGCTCGAACACCGACGCCTCCCCCTCGACCTGCACACCTGCCTGCTGGAGTCCCTCGGGCGTCAGACCCGTGACAGCCAGCTGCGGCAGAGCACGGACGGTGGTGGTGAGGGTGGCGTCGGCTGCCGTCTTCTGGGAGGCCGTGCTGTAACTGAGCACGCCGTTGGCCAGGCAGAGCCGGTAGTTCTCGTCACTGTCGGTGAGGTGGACGTCGACGCTCAACTTCTCGTCCCATGCCCTGGGGCCGTCGATCTGGATGGCGATGGCATCGAAGAGCATGGTCGGCGTGAGGTTCCCGACGATGTCGGGGGCAGCCGCGACGATGGGGGTGCCGAACTGGCCGGCGCGCAGTTCGGTGGCTCCGGAGAGGTAGAAGTTGCGCCAGGGGCCGTTCTCCGCGCCGTATCCGAGCTGCTCGAAGGTGTCGGCGAGCAGCTCACGTGCCGCGGCGTGGTCGGGCTGGGCGAAGACGACATGGCTGAGTACCTCGGCCGCCCATCGGAAGTCGCCCGAGGCGAACGAGGTGCGCGCCTTGTCCACGACCGTGTCGGCGCCGCCCATGAACTCGACGTAGCGCTTGCCCGCCTCGACCGGGGGATGCTGCCAAAGATGTGCCGGGTTGCCGTCGAACCAGCCCATGTAGCGCTGGTAGATGGCCTTGAGGTTGTGGCTGACCGAGCCGTAGTAGCCGTGCGTGTTCCAGGCGCTCTCCAGCGCGGGCGGCAGTTGCAGGTGCTCGGCGATCTCGGCCCCGGTCCAGCCCTTGTTGATCAGGCGCAGGGACTGGTCGTGGAGGTAGCCGTACAGGTCGCGCTGGGTCTCCAGGAAGTGGATGACGCGCTCTTGTCCCCAGGTCGGCCAGTGGTGCGAGGCGAAGGCGACGTCCACCACGTCACCGAACAGGTCGATCGTCTCGGTGAGCGCGTGTGACCAGGCATGCGGGTCGCGGACGACGGCGCCGCGCAGGGTCAGCAGGTTGTGCAGGGTGTGGGTGGCGTCCTCGGCGGTGCACAGGGCCCTGAAGTCGGGGAAGTGGATGAGCAGTTCGGCGGGGGCCTCGGTATTGGGGGCCATCTGGAAGACCATCCGGACCCCGTCGACGACCTCTTCCTGTCCCGTCGTGGAGACGGTGAGGGTCGGCGGGATGAGTGTGATGGTGCCGGTCGAGGTCGTCTGTCCGAGTCCGGCGCCGACTGCTCCCTGCGGGCCCCGGGCGAGCGCCGCGCCGTACATGTAGGCGGCGCGCCGACTCATGGCCGTGCCCGCGTACACGTTCTCGGCCACAGCGTGCTCGGTGAAGTCCTCGGGCGCGATGACCGGGGTGCGCCCGGCGTCGACGTCCTCCTGCGTCGTGACGCCCTTGACGCCGCCGAAGTGGTCGACGTGCGAGTGGGTGTAGACGACTCCGGTGACCGGCCGCTCCCCACGGTGTTCGCGGTACAGCTCAAGCGCCGCCGCAGCGGTCTCCGTCGAGATCAGTGGATCGATGACGAGCACGCCGGTGGCGCCCTCGATGAACGTGATGTTCGACAGGTCCAGGCCGCGTACCTGGTAGATACCCTCGACCACCTCGAACAGCCCCTGCTCTGCCACCAGTTGCGACTGGCGCCACAGGCTCGGGTTCACGGTGTCGGGGGCTTCGCCCTTCAAGAAGGCGTACGTGTCGCTGTCCCATACGACGTCGCCGTCCGCACCGGTGACCGTGCTGGGGACGCGGCGCGCGATCAGCCCCCGCGAGGCGTCCTCGAAGTCCTGCCGGTCGGAGAACGGGAGGTGCTCTCGCAGCTCCGCCTGCTGCCTGTTGATGAAGGGCTGAGCGGCCTTGGGCGGAGGAGTCATTCCGATAGATTCACACCGATATGCACGTTATATGAAGCCGACGCGCCAGTCATTTTGTGGGCCCGGCATCGGCCCGGCGGCTTGGCCCCGTGTTGTTCGCGTTCGGCCCGCGTCTCGTCGTCGCCACCCTTGAGGCGCGTCCGGGCGGGTCCCCTGTTCGGGTCACCCACCTCGCCGACATGCGGGCCTGACGCATCCCATGGAGTGCAGCACGGTCGTCCCGGGAGGAGGCATCTGTGGCGGAGGGCTCACATCGCGCGGGCCCGGACGCGCAGGCGGAACTGAGGGCGTTGCGAGAGCGGGTGGCGACACTCGAGAGCGAGCACTCCCCCGGGCACCGGCGGCACCGGGGGCGTTCCTTCCTGGCCGCCGTGCTCATCGTCGTCGGGTGTGTGCTCGCGCCGCTGTCCGTGGTCGCGGCGTGGGCTGCCGACCAGGTCGGCGACACCGACCGGTACGTCGCGACAGTCGGCCCGCTCGCCGCGGATCCGGCGGTGCAGGACGCCGTCGCGAACCGGGCGACCGACGCGCTCATGTCCCGTATCGATCTGTCGATACTGCTGTCCGATGTGCCCGCCCAGGACCGGCCGCGCCTGGAGAAGGCGCTCGGCAGCCTCGGTGACTCGCTGGAGAGTGCCGTCCGCAGCTTCGTCCACGACAAGGCCCGCGCCGTGGCCGGCTCCGACGCGTTCGAGACCATCTGGAAGCAGGGCAACCGGCGGGCCCACAGCACGCTGGACAAGGCGCTGACCGGCAAGGGCGGCGGCGCCGTCCAGCTGAAGGGCGACACGGTCACCGTCGATCTCGCGCCCCTCGTCGACCGGGTCAAGCAGCGTCTCGTCGACAACGGCATGACCGTCGCGGGCCGCATCCCCGAGATCCACACCGACTTCACGCTGGTCACGTCGGAGAACATCAGCAAGGCCAGGACGTATGTGCGGCTGCTGCAACTCGCCGGGAACTGGCTCCCCGTCATCGCCCTGGTCCTGGTCGCCGCCGGCGTCCTGCTCTCCGTACGCAGGAGAAGGGCCCTGGTCACCGGAGCGCTCGCCGTCGCCGTCGCCACCGGGCTGCTCGGCATCGGATTGCGCGTCTTCCGCGTGATCTACCTGGACCGGCTGCCCGCAGACGTCTCGCAGGACGCGGCCGCTGCCGTGTACGACACCATGACGCACTTCCTGTTCACCATGGTCCGCATGGTCGTCGCGCTCGGCGTCGTCGTCGCCCTGGCGGCATGGCTGACCGGACCGGGGCACCGGGCCGGTCTGCTGCGTGGGCTGTGGACGTCCGGTATCGGCGGTGTGCGGGCGACCGCGGAACGGGCCGGGATGCGGACAGGCCCGGTCGGTCCCTTCGTCGGCCGCCACCGGACCTGGATCACCTGGGTGCTCGTGGCCGCCGCGCTGCTCACGTATCTGCTGTGGTCGCATCCGACGGGCTGGGTGGTCGTCGGGATCGCACTGTGCCTGCTGCTCGCGCTGGCCGTTGTCGAGTTCCTGGGCGGCGCGGCACCGGAGGAGACCGGCCGGCCGGGCCGTCGCCCGGACGTACCCCCTGACGTGTTCACCGCGAGCAAGGAGACATGATGCGCGCCCTACGGACTTCCGCCGCTCTCTTGGCCGGTCTGCTGTGCGCCGGACTCGCCACGGGCTGCGGGGACGACGAGGACAAGGCCGATCCGATGCGCGACCAGCAGTGGGCGCTGGACACCCTGAAGCTGCCCGCCGCCTGGGACGGCGCCAAGGGCGACGACACCGTGATCGCCGTCGTCGACAGTGGTGTCGACCTCGACCACCCGGACCTCAAGGACCGGCTCGTGCGCGGGTACGACTTCGTGGACGGGGACCGCCGCCCCAAGGACGGGTTCGGCCACGGCACCCACGTGGCAGGCATCGCGGCGGCGGACACCGACAACGGCACGGGCATCGCGGGCGGGGCGCCGGGCGCGAAGATCATGCCCGTACGGGTCCTCGGCTCGGACGGCAGTGGCAGCAACGCGAACATCACCAAGGGCATCGTCTGGGCCGCCGACAACGGCGCCGACGTCATCAACCTCTCTCTCGGCGAGGGCCCCCTGATGTCCAACCTGCTCCAGGGCGGCATCCTCAACAAGGCCATCCAGCACGCCCACGACAAGGGCGCCGTGGTCGTGGCCGCCGCCGGGAACGACGGCGCCGCCACTCAGCCCTACAAACTCGACACCCCGGTGCTGGTGGTCGGTGCGAGCGACAAGAACGGGCGACCGGCGGACTTCTCCAACTTCGGTGCGCAGAACGCCGTTTCGGCCCCCGGCGTCGGCATTCTCTCCACCCTGCCCACGTACACCGTCGAGCTGACGAAGAAGAACGACTCCGGGTACGGAAAACTCGACGGCACCTCGATGGCGGCACCCTACGTGTCGGCCGTCGCCGCCCTCCTGCACCAGGAAGGCAAGAACCCCGACGAGATCATGGAGACCATCCGCGACACCACCACCGACCCGGGACAGCAGAAGCGGCTCGGCCTGGGCGTGGTGAACGCGCAGGCCGCCGTCGATGCCGCGGACGACTGACGGCAGGGCAGCGCCATCGCCTCCGTAGACGCGGGCACCGTCCGCCGGATGACCGACACCCTGTTCATCGAGCGGGACCTGGGCAGCCCCAGTTCGACCCGCTTCTGGGGGCTGCTCGTCCTGGCGGCGGTCATCGCGAGTGCCGGTGTGGTGGGCGACTCGACGGCGACCGTCATCGGAGCCATGATCGTCGCGCCGCTCATGACTCCGATCCTGGGCAGCGCGCTGGCCCTCGTCCTTGCCGACCGCGCGCAGGTGGTGCGATGCGCGCTGCTGGTACTCGGAGGCGCGCTCGCGGTCGTCGCGGTGGGCATGCTGCTCGGCTGGATCGCCGCCCCGCCGGACGACTTCGCCTCCAACGGTCAGGTGTCCTCACGCATCAGCCCTCGCCTGATCGACCTCCTCGCCGCGCTGGCGACGGGCACGGTCGGCGCGTTCGCCCTCGTCCGCGCCGACATCTCGGACACGCTTCCGGGTGTCGCGATCGCCATCTCGCTGGTGCCGCCGCTCGCGGTCACCGGGCTGCTCATCACGGTCGGCCGCTACCACGACGCCGGCGAGTCGGCGCTGCTGTTCGCGACCAACGTGGCGGCCATCGTGGCGACCGGGACCGTCGTCTTCCTCGTCTACGGGATCCGGGGCGCGGCACAGGAATCCGGCTCCCTGGTGGGGCAGTTCCACGGCCGGACGCTGGTGGCGGTCGCCGTGGTCGTGCTGTTGATCGCGGTGCCACTGACCACCGGGACGATCACCGTCGCCCGGGACCGTTCACTCGCGGCCGACGCCCGGCCGGTGGCCGAGCAGTGGGCCACCGCCGGCAACTGGCAGATCGCCTCGGTCGACGCCCGCAACGGTGTCGTGGTCATCGGCGTACTCGGCCTACCACCCCAGCCCTCGCCCACCACACTGCGCACCGCGCTCGACCGCAACGGCATGCGCGACGCGGACCTCGAACTGCACCTCGTGGGCGGCCGCACGCACTGGTGCCCGGCGGACACCGACACCTGCACGGTGCGGGACGGGGGGCGCGGGTAGGGCGGCGGGCCGAGTACGTGCCTCTCCCCGGCGGCACCGCGGGTGCCCACGGAGGGTCGTAGGCAGGGAACGGCGGAGGGGGACTCACCGCGGCCTCGCCGTCAAACGGCGGCGGACGCATCACCACCGCCACCCTGCGTCGCGCCACCCACTGGGACGACGTCACCCGCCGCCTCGGCTACGACCACCTACGCCGCCACGACCTCCGCCACACCGCCCTGACCTGGATGGCCGACGCCGGCATCCCCCTCCACGTCCTCCAACAGATCGCCGGACACCAAGAGATCACCACCACCCAACGCTACCTCCACCCCAGCATCCGCCACCTGACCACCGCCGGCCAGAACCTCACCAACTACCTCTGTACACGTAGCGGCCGTCGGTGCCGGGGGCGGGGGCCGGGGCCGGGGTCGGCCGCGTCCGTCGCCGACACCCCGGGTAGTGGATGTAGCCGAGGTCCGGCTGATCGCGCGTACCCGGCTGGGCGGGGAGACCATGCAGGTCTTGGCCCTGGAACGTGGGGTCAGCGTGCGCCAGCTGTACCGGCACCGCTGCGCCGCCGAGCGACATCTGGCCGCCTACCAGCGCCATCAACTCGCCGACCAGTGAGCCGCGTTCACTGCAGCGGCGCGAGCTGCTCGCCGAGAGGCCCCCGCGTCTGGGCCGCGCCCTGAAAAAAACGTCAAGCGGGGCAGCGAGGTCGAACTGAGCGACGGCACTCTGATTCCCCCAGCGCCGTACCGGCAAGGCGAACCGCCCGAACTACTCCGGCAAGCATCACCGCCACGGCCCGCACGTGCTTGCCCTGACCGACGAGCGGGACTGTCCGGTATGGATATCGGCCGCCCGGCCCGGCCGCACCCACGAGATCACCGCCGCCCGCCCCAACCACATCCTGGCCCACCTGCGTGCTGCCGGCCTCGGCGCCCCGGCCGACCTGATCCTGGCCGCCGGTCGCGTCCCCGTCGAGCGTTGCGTTGCCCACCTGAAGGACTCTGCTGCGCAATTCTCGGCGGTCATGGTCCCGTCTCACTGATTTTTGAGTGCGTCTCACCGGACCTTGACCGGGTTGATGAGAGAGGGGCGGATCAGTCAGGCACCCTGATGCATCAAGGCTTGCCGGTCCAGGGTGGCAAGGACGGTATTGGCCGCGACCACGACGGCGAAAGCGGTGGCCCACCCATGCCGGCCCATGGTGTACAGGGCAGCGGCTGCGGCACCGAAGATCAGCACCTTCACGGTCAGGACCCCCGCCAGCTGCACCGGTATCCGGGCCTTCGGGGCGGCGAACAACCCCCACAGGACGGCCGCCACCGTGGGAGCGGCAACGGCAAGGAGGAGACGCAGAGCGGTGGTATCCACGGTCTGCCACCCCCACCAGGCGAGGACGGCGAGGGCCGCCACTTCCAGGAGGAACGCCAGCCCCTCATTGATCACATGCAGGGAGGTAGGGAGCGTCATCGGGTGCCATCCTTCGTCACGAGCTCGGGTCCGTCATTGGCATAGAGCTGCCCCCGTCGAGCGGGGGCCTTGTACGGTTCAGCGTGAGCCACGGAATCGGGGCGCTCAGGGTTCCGTGAAACGCGCTCAAGGTTCAGTGCGAGAGGACAGTCATGCGGCTAGGTGGCAGCTGAGGCGGCTGGTCCGGGGGCTGTCGAGGAGGGGCCCGCCCCAGCGGACGTCGAGGCGGATGACGTTGATCGCGGTCGCGGAGAAGGCGTGCTGGAGACGGACCTTGGGCAGGCCACGGTAGCGGGCCCGGCGGATGCCGGTGAGGTCGAGGGCCTGGATGATGATTCCCTCGATACCCGAGCGCAGGACGTACTTCTTCTTCCAGGTCTCGGCCTTCTGCTCGGCGCGGGCCGCAGCGAGGGTCTCGTGCAGCTCCTGAGGGGTGGAGGGTTCTCCCGCAGCACGGGCCGGATGCCGAAGCCGTCCGCGTACCTCAGCACCCCTGGGTGCCGCCCGCCACCATCGGGGAAGCCGGCGGAGGCGTCGGCCTGGCCGTCCGTGGCGGGAATCTGCAGCGTCTCGATAGGCATGAACTCTCCTGTCGTGGCTGACGTGTTGAGCGTGTGACCAACCCGACGGAGGCGGAGTCCGCGCGGCAGCGCAAGATCTTCGATCAGACGGCGGGCTGCATCGGCCCCTACGGCGCTCAGAAGAGCATCGGGTCACCAATCCGTGCGTGGCGCAAGGCCGTCCCGGTAGCCATGACCGCAGAGCCTAGCCCACCGGTCACAAGCCGACGCCAACACCCAAGTCTCACAGAGCAGTTCACGAGATTGATGCCGGCCAACACAGCGGATCCTGCGCCCGGGATGCCAAGGGGACCGAGTCAACCTGACCTGACCTGTCACCTGAAGCTGCATCAGACCCATCTGTGTCTGGAAGCCCGCTCCCCCTGAACCGCGTCCTGAATGCGATACCCACGATGCTTCTCCCCCGTTCATGCGCACGCCGGGCATCCTGGCGGTGAACCGGACACAGGGCCAGACCGCAAAAGCGGCACATCACCCGATGCCCCTTCGCCCCTCTCGGAGTCTCCGCAGCAGTCGGCGGTGGTCTTCCACCTGTCGAACGGCAGCGAACCGGGGCCGAACCGTGGCCGCCCGGGCATGGACAACCGTTGCTCCCAGTGCGTTTCGGCGGCGGCTCGTTCCGCGGATCATTGACCTTCACCACCGAGGGCGTGCGGAGAAAGCCGACGTCGGGGATCCCTGCCTGCCGCTGTAGCGGTCCGACTGTGGGCGCAGGTCACCCACATGGGAATTTCCAGGACAGCGGACCCGCCTCCGCATGATTCTGGATCTCCAAGAGGTATCAGGAATCGACGCGAAGGCCGTGCCGGTGAGCGTGGTGGGACAGGGCGTGCTGGACGATCCGCTGGCGGAACTGTCGCGCTTCCGGGTCTTCTACCACTGCACGACCGCTCGGCGTGACGCGCTGTTCGAGCTCACCGACGCGGCGCTGTGCACCGACGGTCCGGTGAAGACCCTGGTCGGCCAGGCGCCGGCTCCGGGGCACCGGCGCGGGCCCTGCACGAATGCCGACACGTGGCCTGAACTGCACGATGAGGTTTTCGGCAGGCGCAGGTCTGTGACAGGCGTACACGCTGTTCGGGACGACAGGATTTGAACCTGCGCCCCCTATACCAGTGAGGGCAGTCTTCAGTACCGTCATTCGGTCTGACCTTTGTCAGGTATCACGCCGTCACGGAGGTGTGCACACGTGGACTTCCAGCTCACCGAGGACCAGGAAACGATCCGCAAGGCCGTCGCGGGACTGCTCCGCGAGTTCGACGACGCCTACTGGAGCGCGAAGGACCAACAGCACGAGTTCCCTGAGGAGTTCTACGCCGCCGTGGCGCGCGGCGGCTGGCTCGGCCTGACGATCCCGGAGGAGTACGGCGGCCACGGCCTCGGAATCACCGAGGCCACGCTGCTACTCGAGGAGGTGGCACGCTCGGGCGGCGGCATGAACGCGGCGAGCGCCATCCACCTGAACATCTTCGGCATGCATCCCGTGGTCGTGCACGGCTCGGAGGAGCTCAAGCGGCGCACCCTTCCCCGCGTCGCCACCGGCGATCTGCACGTCTGCTTCGGCGTCACCGAGCCCGGAGCCGGCCTCGACACCACCAGGATCACCACGTTCGCACGACGCGAGGGCGACCACTACGTCGTCGACGGCCGCAAGGTGTGGATCTCCAAGGCCATGGAGTCGGAGAAGATCCTGCTCCTGACCCGCACCACGCGCGCGGACGACGTGGACAAGAAGACGGACGGCATGACGCTGTTCCTCACCGATCTCGACCGCACGCACATCGACATCCGCCCCATCGCGAAGATGGGCCGCAACGCCGTGACCTCCAACGAACTGTTCATCGACGGGCTGCGGGTGCCGGTCGCCGACCGGGTCGGTGCGGAGGGCCAGGGGTTCCGGTACATCCTCGACGGCCTCAACCCGGAGCGCATGCTGATCGCCGCCGAGGCGCTGGGAATCGGGCGGGTGGCGCTGGAGCGCGCGGTCAAGTACGCCAACGAGCGGGAGGTGTTCGGGCGGCCGATCGGGATGAACCAGGGTCTGCAGTTCCCGCTCGCCGACTCCCTCGCCCGGCTCGACGCCGCGGAGTTGATGCTGCGCAAGGCGACGTGGCTGTACGACAACGGGCGCCCGTGCGGCCGCGAGGCGAACACCGCCAAGTACCTGTGTGCAGAAGCCGGTTTCGACGCGGCCGACCGGGCGCTGCAGACGCACGGAGGCATGGGGTACGCGGAGGAGTATGCGGTCGCGCGGTTCTTCCGGGAGGCGCGGCTGATGAAGATCGCGCCGATCAGCCAGGAGATGATCCTCAACTATCTGGGCTCGCACACACTGGGCCTGCCGAGGAGCTACTGAACCGTGGTCACCGGAAAGTCGTTCACCCCCGTCGCTGTGCCGAAGGCGGCGGATGTGCTGGCCTCCGACATCCGCGAACGCATCCTGTCCGGCGCCCTCCCGGAGGGTGCGATGCTCCCGCCGGAACGGGAGCTGGTGGAGCAGACGGGTCTGAGCCGCGCCACGGTCCGCGAGGCGCTGCGCATCCTTCAGGTCGAGCGGCTGCTGCGGATCAGGCCGGGCCGGGGAGGCGGCGCGTTTGTGCACCGCCCCGACCATGAATCCCTCGCCGGCGCCGTCGAGTTGGTGATCCGGGGCCAGCGCCTGCGGCTCGACGCCCTGCACGAGACAAGGGAGGCCGTCGAACCCGCCTGCGCGGCGCTGGCCGCCGCTCGCCGCACAGAGCACGACCTGAAGCAACTCGATTCGGCCCACGAGGAGTTGGTGGACGCCGGTGTCGCCGGCGACGTGCCGCGGTTCCTGCGCGGCAACATCCGCTGGCACACCGCTGTCGCCCGAGCGTCGGGCAACGAGCTGCTGATCGGCTTCATGAGCGCCCTGTCCGGCTCGATCCACGCGGCAACGGACATCGAGGGGTTCCTGGACGACGACATCCGCCGGGTGACCACGCGGGCCCACGCACGGGTCACCCGGGCGATCCGGGAGCGGGACGAAGTGGGCGCGAAGCGTCGCATGGAGCGGCACGTGTGCGCCTTCGCGCGGGCCGCAGCGCGAGTGGACCGGCGCGAACGACTGGAGCTGGAGCCCGACGAGGCAGGCGCATCGTCAGACCCGGCCCGCGACATCTCTCCTTGAGGCGTCCCGCCACCCTCACACCTCAGACAGCTCGTCCGCCCACAAATGCCACCCAGACGCAGTCGGCGACAGGGGCTCCGGTCACGGGGCCCCTATCTCTTTGGTCAAGGGAAACGGGGCTGCGTTGGTGCGATTCGGCGGGCAGCATGGCGGCATGGCCGATCTGCTGTGGGACGACGTGAGTTGCTTCTTCGATCCGGACTTGATGGGGTCGCTGCCGGATGTGCGTGTCTCAGGCGCCTCGTTGGAGGACTGGCAGTCGGTTCTCGATCTTGTCGTTGCGAGGGGCTGGAAGTGCCAGTACTCCGAAGGCGAGACGGCGCTCCCGCTGCCTCGTGCGGAGGCCGTGCCGGGGCGCCCTGTGGACGCCGAGTGCCCGAGTCTGCGGGTGTGGCCAGTGGACGGTGTGCTGGCGATCTTCCGCTCCCATGCCGACGATGAGATCGACTTCGACGTCAATCTGCGGGAGTTGCAGGGCCAGGAGCGACTGGACGTGTTCTGTGGCTTCCTTCGTGAGATCGGGCGGCACTTGGGCAAGCCGGTGCTGATGGATCCGGAGAGTGACTCGGGTCATCCGGTGCTCGGTTTCGATGTGGAGGCTGATCGAGTCGTTCTCCTCGCGGAGCCGCTGGTCAGGTGACGGCAGCCGTCGGCCGGGGTTGGTGGAAGGTGCCGTCGCGGAGTATCGCGTAGAGGACGTCGGTTCGGCGGCGGGCGAGGCAGAGGAGGGCTTGGGTGTGGTGCTTGCCCTCCTTGATCTTCTTGTCGTAGTAGGTGCGGGAGGCGGGGTCGGAGAGGTCGTGACGTGAGGGGCCCTGTCACTCCCCCTAACAGCTCGGCCCCCCATTGAGGCAGCGCAGACGCGATGACGCGGCCAAGTCGGTCGTAGGCTTCCGGCGAGAAGGGCGGCCGCAGCGCACCTGCCGGGTCACGGAGGGCGCGCGTGGTCGTGCCCGGGTCGGCTCGCCGCGCGTGGCGGCGAGCTCCCGACGAGCGGCGGCCGGACCACCGGACGAGAGTGGAACCGGCCCCGAATCGATGGAGCGGAGAGCATGATGCACCACATCCACCTGCGTGATCTGAACGTTTCCCGGATCGGTCTCGGGGCGATGGGCATGTCCCAGGCCTACACCGGAGCAGGAACCGACGACGCGGAATCCATCCGCACGGTGCACCGTGCGCTGGAGCTCGGTGTCAACTTCATCGACACCGCCGAGATCTACGGTCCGTACACCAACGAGGAACTGCTCGGCCGCGCGCTGAAGGGGCGCCGCGACGAGGTGGTCCTTGCGACGAAGTTCGGCCTGGTGTCCCACGAGGGAGGCGGCCCGGGGAACGTCGACTCCGGCCCGGCCAATATCCGATCCGCCGTCGAGGGCTCACTGACCCGCCTCGGCACCGACCACATCGACCTGTACTACCAGCACCGCGTCGACCCGAACACGCCCATCGAGGAGACGGCGCGCGCCGTGGGCGAGCTGATCGCCGAGGGCAAGGTCCGCGCGTTCGGCCTGTCCGAGGCCGGGCCCGACACGATCCGCCGGGCGAATGCCGTCACACCGGTCACCGCCGTCCAGTCCGAGTACTCCCTCTTCACGCGAGACCCCGAGGCTCAGGTCCTCCCGACGTTGCGCGAACTCGGCATCGGCTTCGTCCCGTTCTCCCCGCTCGGCCGCGGATTCCTCACGGGGACCATCCGCTCCACCGAGGGCTTCGACAAGGACGACTTCCGGCGCGACAACCCTCGCTTCACCGGTGAGAACTTCCAGCACAACCTGCGCCTGGCCGACGAGGTCAAGGACATCGCCGCCGAGGCCGATGCCACCCCGGCCCAGGTCGCCATCGCCTGGCTGCTCGCCCAGGGCGACGACATCGCCCCCATCCCGGGCACCAAGCGCGTCAGCCGCCTCGAGGAGAACGCCGCCGCCGACGCCATCCAGCTCACTCCCGCCCAGCTGAAGCGCCTGACGGACCTTCCGCCCGCGGCCGGCGACACGCACACCGAAGGCCAGATGAAGATGATGGAGCGCTGACCCCAGCGCCCACTTCCACGCCCTCTGCCTCCCCCTGGAGAACCCATGCAGCACGTCACCCTGAACAACGACGTCAAGATGCCGATCATCGGCTTCGGCGTCTATCAGATCCTCGCCGAAGAGACCGAACAGGCCGTCACCGACGCCCTCGCCGCCGGCTATCGGCTGCTCGACACGGCAGCTTCGTACGGCAACGAGGAAGCCGTCGGCCGCGCCATCAAGTCCAGCGGCATCCCCCGCGAGGACCTCTTCATCACCACCAAGCTGTACGTCCAGGACGCCCCCGCCGAGGACACCACCAAGCGCGCCTTCGAGACCTCCCTGAACAAGCTCGGCCTCGATCACCTCGACCTCTATCTGATGCACCAGCCCTACGGCGACGTGTACGGGCAGTGGCGGGCCATGGAGTCCTTGAACCGGGAAGGGCTCGCCAAGGCGATCGGTGTCGCCAACTTCTTCCCCGACCGTCTTCTCGACCTCATCATCAACAACGAGATCGTGCCCGCGGTCAACCAGATCGAGGCACACCCCTTCCACCAGCGCACCGAATACCAGGAGTTGATGGCCGAGCAGGGCGTGCAGCTCCAGGCATGGGGCGGTTTCGCGCAGGGCAAGAACGGCCTGTTCACCAACCCCGTGCTCAGCGAGATCGGCAAGAAGCACGGGAAGTCGGTCGGCCAAGTGGTGCTGCGCTGGGCCGTGCAGCGCGGCGTCGCTTCGATCCCGAAGTCGGTGCAGCCCGAGCGGATGGCCGAGAACCTGGACGTGTTCGACTTCGAGCTCGCCGCCGACGAGATGGCGTCCATCGCCACCCTGGACACCGGAGCCACGCTCTTCTTCGACCACCACGACCCGGAGATCGTCAAGTGGCTGAGCGCCCGGCGACTGGACGCCTGAACCGGAGCCCTCGACCGGTGAGTTCCGTCGTCTTCCCCAGCAGGCCGCAGCGGCGCACCGTCCTGCGAGGCCTGCTGGCCGGCGCGGCGGCGGCGACGGTCGGCGGCTCCTCGTCATCCACTCCGGCGGAACCCGCGGCGTCCACCACAACGGAACCCGGCACACGGTCCGCCACATCCGGCCCGGAGCCGCGTCGGATCCTGTTGGCGTACTTCTCCCGACCGGGCGAGAACTACTACTACGGCAAGCGCCGGGACCTCAAGGTGGGCAACACCGAAGTCCTGGCCGGCATGATCGCCGACCGGATCACCTGCGACGTCCATCGCATCGAGGCCGCCGACACCTACCCGGACAGCTACGCCGAGACCGTCGCCCGTAATGTCCGCGAACAGGAGGACGACGCCCGCCCCGACGTCGCCAACCCGCTGCGTGCGATCGCCCGCTACGACACGGTCCTGCTCGGCAGTCCGATCTGGAACGTACGCGCCCCGATGATCATGACGACGTTCACGGAGAGCCTCGACTTCCGCGACAAGACCGTCGTCCCGATCACCACCTACGCCATGAGCGGCCTGGGCACGACCGAACGTGACTACCGCGCCTCCTGCCCCGGAGCGACCATCGCCGACGGCCTCGCCGTTCAGGGCGAGAAGGTACGCGAATCCGGGGACCAGATCGACGCGTGGGTACGGCGCCTCGGGCTCCCTGTCCGGTGATCCTGCGCGGCCGCGGCCGCGCGGTCGGGGCGGTCAGCCAGGCCGAACGGCCGCCAAGTCGCCCCGCGCACTCGGCGGTTCGTCATCAGCCCCTTGAGCCCCTCGCCACCATCATCAGCGCCTCGTGCCGCGCCGGGCCCCGATCCCCTCCCGCACCTGACCTATCGACACAGAGTAGAGAATATATTAATCTCCTGACGTGCTCGCCGTCCGGCCTTGAGTGGGCCACGTAGAGCAATCACGAGAATATACTATCTACCAAAGGAGCGGCCCGTGGGCACCGAGGCCAACCCCGAGTACGGCAAGATGACCGAGGAAGCGCTGCAGAAGATGCGCAACCGCATGGGCAAGGTCAAGCCCATCGAGCAGCCGTACATCCGGTACATCAACGGCGACAGCATCACTCACTTCACGCGCGCCACCGGCGACCAGAACCCCCTCTACACAGACGAGGACTACGCCGCCTCCGGTCCACACGGCAAGCTCATCGCTCCCCCCGGGGTCTACTACGGCGTCGCATGGGGCAGCTGGGACCTGCGGCACGGCCAGGGTCTCCCCGGCGTGCACGGTCTCCACTCCGGCGACCACTGGAGGTTCTTCAAGCCCCTGTACGACGGTGACAAGGTCCGCGCGACCAAGGAGCTCGTGAAGCTGGACTTCAAGTCCGGTCGCATGGCCAACCGGATGCTCGTCCAGGCTGACGAGATCCGCTACTACAACCAGCATGACGAGCTGGTGGCCATCCAGATCATGCCGATCTTCCGGATGGAGCGCGGCGAGTCCAAGTCCCAGGGCAAGAACAAGACGCTGGAGCTGGGCACCTACACCGCCGAGGACATCGCCCAGATCGACTCCGAGGTCGAGGCGGAGCATCCTCGCGGCAAAGAGACGCGGTACTGGGAGGACGTCCGGGCAGGAGACACCATCGACCCGGTCACAAAGGGGCCGTTGACCGTTCCGGACATGGTCGCCTGGTTGCAGGGCATCGGCTCACCGCACGTGCGGGCCGGCAAGTACTGGCTGGACTACCGTCGCCGCTCTCCGAAGGCGGCCGTGGTCGACCCCAAGACCGGCATCCCGCAGGCGATCGAGCGCGTCCACTGGGACGAGTACATGGCGAGCGAGATCGGCATGCCGGCGCCCTACGACTACGGCTCCCAGCGCGGCGGTTACGCCACCTACTGGGCCAGCCTGTGGCCGGGCGACGAGGGCTGGGTCGCCGACCTCGACTTCCAGTACCGCGGCATGGTCTTCCTCGGTGACGTCTACCGGATCAAGGGCGAGGTCGTCGACAAGTGGCGCGGCGCCAAGACCGGTAATTGCTACGTCAAGGGCACCTTCACCTCGGTCAACCAGCGCGGTGACGACGTCATGCCCGGCACCGTGATCTTCGCGCTGCCGAGCCGCGAGCACGGGCCGGTGCAGTTCCCGGTGGACGTCGAGGAGGACGGCCGCGCCGCGGGCTGACCGTACGGACGACGTGGGCGCCCCACCCGGGCGGCCCGCGTGAAACGGCGGTGGGTCGCTTCTCCGCACCCGGCTCCTGCCCTGCTCGTCCACGGAGCGGCACGGTCGGGCCGGGCGGACCTGCCTGCCTGCCGCCGCGATGGTGTGGGGCCGGCCCTCACCCAGGGCCGGCCCCACGTCGTCCCGCCACCCGCACATCCGCCTGCGAGGAGAACAGGAACACATATGACCAGTGGTGCCCGCCCCCTCCGGGACCTCCGCGTCCTCGACTTCACCCATGCCGCGGCCGGTCCGTACGCCACGATGATGCTGGCCGATCTCGGTGCCGACGTCATCAAGATCGAGAAGCCCGGGCGCGGCGACGGCGCCCGGCACATGGGCAAGCCGATGCTCGGCCGGTTCGAGAGCGACTACTACCTCGCACTGAATCGCAACAAGCGAGGTGTCGCCCTGGACCTGCACACCGAGGCCGGCCGCGCTGTCGCGCTCGAACTGGCTGAGAAGTCCGACATCATCGTCCAGAACTTCCGCCCCGGCGTGATGGACCGGCTCGGCCTCGGCTACGACCACGTTCGCGAGCGCCGCCCCGGCGTCGTCTACTGCTCCCTCTCGGCCTTCGGCGCCCACGGCCCGCTCAGTGGCCGTCCCGCGAACGACATCATCATGCAGTCCGTCTCGGGCCTGATGGGAATCACCGGCGAGGTGGGGGGCGGGCCCGTCCGTGTCGGCGCCCCCCTCAGCGACTACGGCACCGGCCTGTTCGGCCTGACCGGCATTCTCACCGCCCTGTACGCCAGGGACCAGCATCCGGAGGGCCAGCACATCGAGGTCGCCATGCTGGACAGCAGCATCGCGCTGATGGCGAACTACATACCGGGGGTCGCGGGACTCGGCGAAACCGTGCCACGCAGTGGGCGTACCCACGCGCAGATCGTGCCCTACCAGGCGTTCGAGTGCAGCGACGGCGCGTACGTCATGGTCGGCGCCTTCACGAACGGATTCTGGAAGCGGTTGTGCACAGCCGTTGGGCGCCCGGCGTGGCCGGACGACGAGCGCTTCGCGACCAACGCCGACCGGCTGCGCAACCGCGACGTCCTCGTCCCGATGATCGAGGAGATCTTCCGGACCCGGAAGCGCGAGGACTGGCTCACGGCCCTCGACGAAGCCGATGTCCCCTGCAGCCCGGTGCTCGAACTCCACGAGGCCATCGCCTCCGAACAGGCCCAGGTCAACGAGGTAATTCAGGAGGTCGGCACGGCCGAGCGGTCGGTCCCGACGGTGCGCAACCCGGTGCGCTCCACGTCCTGGCCGCAGGCCGAGTCGAGGACTCCGCCGCGCATCGGCGAGAACTCTCAGGACGTCCTGGCGGGCGTCCTCGGCAAGAGCACCGAGGAAGTCGCCGCACTGGTGGCCTCGGGGGCGGTCGGGGTCGCGGCAGCGGCTGACGGCGCGGCTGCCTCATGAGCGTGTGCCGAGCGACGCACTCAGTTCCTACATACACAGGTGGTGACACATGACCGCACTTGACGGCATCAAAGTGATAGATCTGGGCCAGTTCTACTTTGGGCCCTACTGTTCGATGCTCATGGCCCGCATGGGGGCCGATGTCATCAAGGTCGAGGCCCCGGACGGCGATCCCTACCGGCGGTTGCCGACGGTCGACGACGAGGGCGTCGCCGTACAGTTCCAACTGATCAACGCCGGCAAGCGGTTCATCCGCCTCGACCTGAAGCAGGAGGCCGGCCGAGAGGTTCTGCTCAAACTGGTGCGGCAGGCCGACGTCCTGGTGCAGAACCTCTCCCCCGGTGCGATGGATCGATTCGGGCTCGGATACGAGACCCTGAGCCGTGCGAATCCGCGTTTGATCATGGCCTCCGGTACCGGCTACGGCTCGTACGGGCCGTACGCGGGGGAAACGTCCATGGACATGTCCATCCAGGCACGTACCGCGTTCATGAGCACCACAGGCTTCGACGACGGTCCTCCCCTGCGCACCGGCCCCTCGGTCGTGGACTTCCTCGGTGGCAGTCACCTGCTCGCAGGTGTGATGACCGCGCTGTATCAGCGGGAGCGGACCGGCGAGGGCCAGCATGTCGAGATCGCTCTGCAGGACGCGGCAATGACGTCCCTGACCTCGAACATCGCCGGGTACGTCAACAGCGGCGGCACCATTCCCGAACGCACCGGCAATCGCAACGGTGGGCTCGCAGTCAGCCCGTACAACGCGTACCGGACCAACGACGGTTGGGTCGCTCTGCTGTGTCCGACGGACGCGCACTGGCAGCGGCTGTGCGCACTGATGGGCAATCCGGAAGCCGACGATTCGCGTTTCGCCACCATGGCGGTGCGGTGCGCGGAGATGGAGGCCGTGGACAAGCTCGTCGAGCAGTGGACCGTGACACTGTCCAAGCACGAGATCGGTGAGGTACTGCGGGACGCGCACATCCCGGCGGCTCCGGTGATCACCCTGCCGGAGGTTCTGGAGGATCCGCACGTCGCCGAACGGCCCGTGCTGCGACGCATGCACGACGAGAAGGGCGAGTGGCTCACCTGGGGCAATCCCCTGGTCTTGTCCAGCTCCGCCATGGTCGAACCCACTCGTCCCGGCCGTCTCGGAGCCCACACGGAGGAGGTACTTGTGGGTGAACTCGGCTTCTCCCCAGATGAGTTGAGCGCGCTGAGAGAGTCCGGCGTGGTGTGACCGCGAACCGCTACGGCTGTGCCCGTCCGTCCCATGAGGGAGGACGGGCACAGCCGTATGCGTGCGGGTGGACAGTCGGGAGGCGGGCCACCACCCCGCGAGGCGTGGCCCCGGCCCCTTCAGCCGGACAGCCCCGGCACGATCACTGGTTTGATCTCGCTCAGCCCCTGCATTCCCTGGAGGGCCTTGGTGACATCGCCGAGGCCGTACCGGTTCGACAACATCCGGTCGAAGTCGAATCGGTCCTTGTTGTCGTGCATGAACCGCAGAGCCCGCCAGTACTCGGCCTCGGAGGCCGAGAAGGATCCGATGACATCGATGTGTCCACGGGTGATCGCGGTGGGCTCGAACTCCACTGTGTGCGGGCCCACCTGACCGGCCACGAGGAATCGGCCGCCGCGGCGCACCATGCTCACCCCCTCCGTGAACGCGGTGCGTGCGCCCGAGAACTCCATGACGATCTCGGCGCCGACGCCGCCGGTGAGTTCCCTGATCTCGTCGACGCGAGCGGCAGGGTCACGGTGATCCGAGACCGATACGGTCTCCGTCGCGCCCCAGACCCTGGCCAGGTCGAGACGGTCGGCCGGGTCACCGACCACCAGGATGCGCGCCGCGCCCAACGTCGAGGCCATCGCTGTGGCGAACAGGCCGAGCGGACCTGACCCCTGGATGACGACCGTCTGCCAGGGCTGCACCGGCCCGAGCCGGTCGAAGGCCTTGACCACGGTGCGCAGCGCACAGCTGGCGGCTGAGGCCCACTCCGACTTCACGCCGTCCGGAATCTTGATCTTGCGCGAGCTCGGGTAGACGTAACAGTGCTCGGCGAAGCCCCCGACAAGGTAGGGGAAGCGTTCGCAGTTGGTGCCGTAATTTTTGCGGTCGGAACAGAGGTTGGGCTGGCCGGCCACCGTGCAGTGGTAGCAGTTGCCACACCGCCCCTGGGTGAACACGATGCGGTCGCCGATCTCGAGAGGGTCACCCACGATGTCGGTGATGTCCTGTGATCCCAGGGCGACGACCCGACCCGCCATCTCGTGGCCGGGGACGATCGGCAGTTCCAGCGGGCGGATGGCCGAGATGGACCCGTCCCACAGGTGCACGTCACTCCCGCACACCGTGGCCGCCTCGATCTCGACGAGGGCCGCTCCGGGCTCCAGTTCGGGTATCTGTATCTCGCGTACCTCAAGTGGCTCGTCGAAGCCGACCACCACGGCCGCCCGACTCGTGGCAGGAATACCGGCGGGGACAATGGTCATTGTTCGTCATGCCTTTCATCAGATGCTGTACGTCGTGAGCGTTCTGCATGTGTGCCGCACCGCGTTGGTGCGGTCACGGTCCGACGGGCCGGGTCAGGTCGAAGCAGTCCGGCTCCACCTCCGCGTGGGACCGACCCACGATCGGATCGTGACCGGCTATGACGCTCGTGCCGGGGCGCGCACTCAGCTCGCGCAGTTCCTCATACGTGGCGAACATGCGGTCGAGATCGTGGAGCATGTTGAACGGTTTGTCCTGCTCCAACTCCTCGTAGAGATGGGCCGCGTCAGAGGCGAGGACGATCTGCCCGGAGTCCGTGGTGACCTCGGTGAGTGTTTGCCCGGGGGTGTGTCCGCCGACGGGCCGTACCTCGATTCCGGGGAAGACCTCGGTGCGCCCGTCGACGAGAGTGAAGCGGCCGTCGCGGTGAAGGTTCTCGATGAGGTCACGCTCCTCCCGCTCGACGGTCCAGCAGGTCGGGAAGCGGTCGGCGTAAGGGCCGGTGATCCACTGGTATTCGGAGCGCGCCATGGTGAAGGTGGCCTGCGGGAACAGCCCGATGTTGCCCACGTGGTCGTAGTGGGCATGCGAGATGATCACGTGGTCGACATCTGCGGCTCGCACGCCGGCCCGTGACAGCAGCTCACGCGGATCGGTGCCTCCGTACCGCCCCTTGCGTGCGGCGCGCTCCTGGTCGAACCCGCAGTCGACGAGAACTGTCTTGCCGTTGCCCTGCAACAGCCAGAAGTACCAGTCGATGTCCTGCCTTCCGTCGGGCTCCCCGGACAGGTCGTAGCGGTAGAAGTACGAGGATCGTTCACCAACGCTCTGTGCGTAACGGAGGGCGTGCACGGCGTATCGCATATCGGGCATGACTGACCATCCTTCGCGTCGCGGCTCGTGGGCTCGTCGGTATGGCGTACCGGCCCGGTGTGGAACGGCTGATGGGGGCCGCTCAGTTGACGGGCCATTGGATGTGCACCGGCTCCAGGAACTCGCGGATCCCGGCCTCGCCGAACTCGCGGCCGATGCCGCTGTTCTTCCAGCCGCCGTTCGGCGCGTCCGGGCGCTTGGCGCCTCCGCCGTTGAGAGAGACCTGACCGGCGTCGAGGCGCGGGGCGAGGGCCGCGGCCTCCTCCATCGGACCCCATACCGTGGCGTGCAGGCCGAACGTCGAGTCGTTGGCAAGGGCGACGGCTTCGTCGATGCCGCGGTAGGTCTGGACGGTGGCGACCGGACCGAAGATCTCCTCCTGGTTCACCCGGGCTTCATTTCCGAGTCCGCCGATCAGCGTGGGTGCCACCCACCAACCCCTCCCCTCCGGGCTGTGCCCGCGCGCCAGGATCTCGCCGCCGTCGGCGAGGGCCGATTCGATGTAGCCGAGCACGTTCTCGCGGTGCCGGGCGCTGATGACGGGGCCCACGAGGGTCTCGGGGTCCCACGGGTCGCCGACCGAGACGGAGGCGAAGTACTCACGGCTGCGCGCGAGGAAGGCGGCCGCCTGCGACTCGTGGAGAAGAATGCGCGTGGGAGAGGCGCAGCCCTGCCCTGCGTTGCGCAGGTAGCGGGAGTGGATGGGGGCCACGACCGCCTCGGGATCCGCTGTGGGCAGCACGATCGCGGCGGACTTGCCGCCCAGTTCGAGGACCACGCCGCGGAGCCCTTCGGCGGCGGTCGCCATGACAGCCTTGCCCGCGGGCACGGAGCCGGTGAAGCTCACCTTGGCGACTTGCGGACGTGAGATGAGGCGCTGGGCCACGTCGACGCCACCGGCCAGCACGCTGAGCGCGGAGGAGGGCAGGCCCGCCTCCTGCGCGTAGCGGCCGAAGTTGAGCAGGCTCAGCGGGGCGTTCGGGGAGGACAACAGGACGGTCGGGCAGCCTGCGGCGTAGGCGGCTCCCATCTTGATCACGGCAAAGAGCAGTGGGTAGTTGTAGGCACAGACGCCGGCCACGACGCCGACGGGGCGGTGGATCACCTTTGAGTCGCTGGCGGGCGGCCCCTCGTCGCGGCCCAGGTGCTCGGTCCGGTCGGTCAGCGTGTCCATCGCCAGCTGACGCAGCGCCCGAAGAGACGTGTCCACGTGCATGTTCTTCGCCGTGGACACGGGCGTGCCCACCTCGTCGACGGATACGGCGAGTATCTCGTCCGCGTGCGCTTCGATGACATCGGCCAGTCGGTTCAGGGCGGCCGATCGCTCCTCGGCGTTACTCATCTCCCCTCGGTCGAGACCTGCCTGCGCCTCGGCGACAGCGCGGTCGATCTGCTCCGGGGAGGCTTCGCGGATCTCCGCGATGACGTCCTCGGTCGCGGGGTTGGTCACGGCGAACGTCGGCCCGCGTCCGGGTTCGAATGCACCTCCTATACGCAGATCGACTTCCTGCTTGACGACAACCCGGTTCGCTGGGGGGATGGTCACAGTTCCCTTACTCCTTGTTCCGGTGTGCGGTACAGGCCGTGGGGCGGTTGCCCGCGTGGATGTGAGCGGCGGCGTGAGGTCCCGAACACGGCCCGGCGTCAGCTGCGATATATCATCTATCCTCTACCCCGGAGGGCGTCAACACTTCCCGCAGGGTGATAGCGACACCCACCCCCTGGAACCCACTCGGAGCCAGGAGATGGGGCGGCGAAGAGGAGACACGCGGCAGGAATATATTATAGAGTCACGGTGGGGAGATCCCGCCCCTCCCACCTGTGAAGGAGCAACACACATGGCCGACATCGAGTTCTCCATCCACGAAGGGGTGGGCACGATCACGCTCAACCGGCCCCACCGGAAGAACGCCTTCACCTTCGAAATGCTCCAGCAGTGGGCCGGCTTCTTGGACGAGGCCCAGTACAACGACGATGTCCGGGTGGTGCTCGTGACAGGCGCCGGCGGGGCCTTCTGTGCAGGCGTCGACCTCGACGGGTTCGCAACCGAGCGAGGTACGCCCTGGTCGGACAAGCGCATGCTCACCGACAAGGTCCACATCGTGGCGCGCGCCGTGGAGGCTTTCGACAAGCCCTACCTCGCCGCGCTTCCAGGCGTGGCGGTCGGCGCCGGACTCGACATGGCGCTGATGGCCGACATCCGACTCGCGGCGTCCGGCGCCCAACTGTCCGAGGGGTACATCCGGGTCGGTCTGCTCCCCGGAGACGGGGGCTGCCATCTGCTGCCCCGCCTGGTCGGTCGGGCCAAGGCACTTGAGCTGCTGTGGACAGGCGAGTTCGTCGATGCCGCGACTGCTCTTGAACTGGGCATGGTGAACCACGTCTACGCCGACGACGAATTCGAGGAGCGGGTCAGCGAGTTCGCAGCCCGGGTGGCCGCCGCTCCTCCGCTGGCCACCCGAATGATCAAGCGTGCGGTCGTACACGGCGAGTCGATGAGCTTCGCCGCCTCACTCGACCTCGTCTCCTCCCACCAGGCCGTCATCCAGTCGACCGAGGACTCGAAGGAAGCCATGAGCGCCTTCCGGGAGAAGCGTCACCCGAAGTACCACGGTCGTTGATCAACTGTGGCCCCCGATGTGTGCGACCGCGCGTGTGTGCGGCTGTGAAAGGAGAAGGGCGCCTTGCCCGCCAACGACCGCAACAAGATGAGCCAGCCACGGTTCTGGGCACTCCTCGTCTCCAGTTATGCGGTCGCCGCAGCCGTCCTGACACTCCTGAGAGTCCCGTCCGCCGCTCTGCTCGCCGGCGTGATCGCAGGCGCCGCGACCACCTTGATGACCGGCGGGGAACGCCGGCTCCCGGGCGGCATGCAGGGCTACGGTCTCGCAGTGGTCGGCGTCGCCGCCGGCTCGCAGATCGACGACGACGTAGTGCGGTTGGTGCTCGACGCTCCGGTCCAGATCATCGGATCCGTCCTGGTGACGCTCGCCGTCACGATGGCCTGCGGCCAACTGCTCCGCCTGGCCCCGGGTATCTCTGCCACGACGGCGGCGTTTGCCTCGATTGCCGGGGCCGCCTCCGGTGTGACGGGTGTGGTGCGCGAAGTGGGCGGGGACGACGCGGCTGTCATGGCGATCCAGTATCTGCGGGTGATCGCCGTCCTCGTCTCCGTCCCGCTGGCCGCCCACGTGCTGGGGGGGGCGGCCGGTCGACGGCTCAGGCGAGTACGCAGTCGCCGGAGACCGGCCTCGGCGACTGGTCCGGGGCCGCCTTCGCCGCCACCTGCCTGGTGGCCGGGATGATGCTCGCCAGCCGGATCTCGTTCAGCGGTTCACGGATCGTGCTGCCTCTGCTTGTCGCCACCGGCCTGTCCCTGTCAGGACTCTTCCCCAGCACAGCCGTCCCCCAGCCACTCCTGCTGCCCGGGTACGCCCTCATCGGCCTGGCGGCAGGGGTGTCGCTCTCCCCCGCCACGATGCGCCTGCTGGTGAAGTCCTTCCCGCTGATAGCCGGCCAGTTGCTCCTCGGGCTCGCCGGTTGCGCCCTGGCTGGGGCTCTGTTTGCCAAGGCCACAGCGATGAGTCAGCTCGATGGCTATCTGGCGTCAACTCCGGGTGGGCTACCTGCCGTGACCGCGATCGCCATCGGGTCCGGTGCCTCGGCCGGCGTGATCGTCACGGTCCAGTTGGTACGGGTTTTTGTCGCCCTGCTCCTGGCCTCGGTGCTCGGCTCGCTGTTCAGTCGGCGGGGAGGGGCGGGAGAGCAGGCTCCCGGGAGCACGACGAGCTGAGCCGCTCCGCGATCTCCTGTCCAGCATCTAGAATAGATAGTAGATTTCAACCCGAGGCGGGGATCCATATGCCCAAAGACGGCACAGGTAAGCCAGAGACCCTGGTCGCCTACACAACACGCAGCATCAAGACGGCCATTGCCGAGGGCCGGTTCCCTCCCGGATCGCGCTTGTCCCCCTCCGCGCTCGCCGCCGAGCTGGATGTCTCTCATATTCCCGTACGCGAGGCATTGAGGTCGCTCACCGCGAGCGGCTATATCGAGCACCGGCAGGCGCAGGGCTTCTTCACCCGCGAGCTCACCTCCAGCGACCTCTCGGACATTTACCGGCTCCGCGAGATCCTCGAGACCGAGGCCTACACCATGGCCGTCCCCAAGATCACTGATGGGGACGTCGAGGAAATGCGTCGCGTCAACGAGCTGATGAAGAAACACACCAGCCCTGATCACCGGCTCCAGTACCTCGACCTGAACCGGGAATTCCATTTCGTGGCGTTCGAGCGCACGGGGTCGGACCGGCTCCTGACTCTGCTGAATTACCTGTGGGACGTCGCCGCTCCCTACGGTGCGGCCGAACCGGTCGACAGTACCCGCAGCTACCGGCACCACCAGGCGATGATCAAAAAGTTCGCCGCCCGGGACACCGATGGTGTCATCGACGCCATGTCCGACCATCGTCAGGTCCGGCTGCGCCACATCGAGGAATGGGAGGGCGCCCGCACCCGGAAGAAGGCCGCCCCCGCCACGGGTTCGACAAGCTGAACGGCCCGTTGTGCCCGCCGCCGGCCCGTGAACCGGCCTTCCTCCTGCAATCACGCGGCAGCGGCCCGCCACACCGGCGGCTCGCCTTCCTCCAGGACCAGCCGGCCCACGTTGCTCAGGCGGGTCAGGTGTGCGTGGGTCTCCCCCAGCGCCGACCGGACGGCACGCGGGGCGAGTGAGTCGAACGGACGCGCCCAGCTCGCCGCCCGGGCCACACTCCATACGGTGCGGTGCCCCAGGCCGACCAGCGTCTCGATCTCATCGAGCCGCTCTTCGTGGTGCGCGTCGAGTTCCTCCAGACGTGACCCGAGCCGATCGAACGACCACTCGTGACCAGGCAACGCGAGCGCGTCCCCGTACGGCGTGAGCCGGGCCACCGAGCGGCGGTAGTCCTCCAGCGGATCAGGCGCGGAGTTCGGCCTCCAGGACACGTTCGGGGTCACCCTCGGCAGGACGTGGTCCCCGGTGAACAGCATGTTGCGCTCCCCGTCGTGGAACACCAGGTGTCCAGGGGTGTGCCCGGGCGTGTGGATCGCCTTCAAGTGGCCGCCCGTACCGGGTACGGCGGCCCCGTCGAGCAGGGGCACGTCCGGCCATGCCGACGGCAGGTCGCCCATCAACTGCTCCCGGTCCGACAGCATTTCGTCCTGTCGCCCACGCGGCACGTCACAGCGCCGCAGCCAACTCTCGATGTCGATCACGCGGCGGCGGCGCGCCTTCTCGGTGCGAGCGATCTGCACCTGCTCCGCCGGGTGCATACCGATCCACGCGCCGGTGTGCCGGTGCACGCGCTCGGCAAGTCCGTAGTGGTCGGGGTGGGCGTGCGTGACGACGACACCGGCCAGCTCGTCCAGGCTGCCGCCCGCGCGGGTCAGCGCCGCACAGAACAGCTCCCAGCCCTCGTCGGTGTCCCATCCGAGGTCGACCGCGACGAAGCCGGTCTCGTAGCGCAACAGATAGGAGAAGGAGTAGCCCAGCGGGCTGGGGAACGGCAGGGCCATGCGCCACAGTCCGGGGGCGAGCGCGGACGGCCCGAGGCGCGACAGGTCCGCGCGTGAGGGGCCGGGCGCCGCGTCAGCGGGCCGGGGGCCGCCGCCAGGATTCCCCGGGCCCGGTGGGGTGGCGGTAGATGTGGGCATACCTGAAGGGCTGGCCCGCGGGCCGGGGCCCGTCGTCGCGCGTCCGCCGCCACCAGTCGATGAGCTGGTCTTCCTGGGCGTAGTCGAAGGGGTCACCTAGCTGTTCCTCGATCTCGTTGATGTCGGTGTCGGACGCGCTGAGCAGCGAGTCGACGGTCTGCTGGAGCGCCGACGCCGCGTCGTAGCGGTCCTCGTAGCCCAGGTCCGACCGGATCCGCTCGCCCAGCACCACCCGATGCTGCTGCCCCCCGCGGTAGTACGGGTGCGCCGGCGTGGCCACGTCGTAGGGCAGGTCGACCAGTTCCACGTCGACGCCCATGTAGCGCGCGATCCACTCGATGCGCTGCCGGACCTCATACGTCTCACGGTCGGTCACCACGTACGACGCGCCGTCGGCCGTCTCGGGCCGGTCGACGGCCAGGAGGGGCGCCAGGCCCACGTTTCGCACAAAAGCCCGCGACTCCAGCCGCCTCCCACCGTCGGGCACCACGATGTGGCGTCGCCCGTCACGCAGCCGGCGCACGATCGACCACTCCGGGGAGCCGGGCTGGCGAGGGCCGTAGAGCGTCGGATAGGCGATGTACGTCGCCCGGAACGCTCCCTCGGCGCGCGCCGCCGCCAACCCGCGGGCGGCTTCGGCCACTCGGAGTCCGAGGCGGTCCCCCTCGCCGTCGGTCCTGAAGTGGCGTGCCTCCTCGCGCACCAGGGCCGGTCGACCGAGAGGCCCCCAACGTGTGTCCTCCACCCGCGCGAGCGGGCTCATGAGGCCACCTATGGCGACGAGGTGGCCGGTGCGGTGCCGAAAGTGCTGGGTGATGTGGCGCAGCCTCCCGTACTGGGCGACCACCACATCGAACTCCCGCCCGCCGAGCGCCTCGGCCAGGGTCTCGGCGAAATGAGGGTCCCCGTGAAGGTGTCGGACCTCCGGCGGCAGATCGTCGACCTCGTGCCGACCGCTGTGGAAGACCGTGGTGTCGAAACCGCGTTCGCGCAGCCCGCGCACCACGTCCGGCCCGGTCGGGCCGGTGCCGCCGATCACCAGGGCGGTCCGTCCAGTCATGTGCCTCACCTCGATCCTCGCCGGTCGGCCGAGCCCTTCTGCGGATCTCGACACGTAGTCCCCCACACACACCAGTATATATTCTCTACTATCGACTGTCAGGTAGTGCACGGTACGTGCGCGTCCGCGGCACGGAGAGCGCACCGCGGACGCGGGGTGACAGTGCGTCAGACCCTGATGTCCGGATGTGCCACCCCGGCGCCGAGAGACCGCGGCGCCGTACTCGCGGACACGGGGGCGAGGAGGTCGAAGCAGTCACGCTCCACCTCCTCGTAACGCTTCGCGACCTCCGGGTCGTGCCCTGGCACAACGTCGGTAACGGGCCGTGCGTCGAGTTCCCGCAGCCATGTGTACGCGTCGTACATGCCGACGAGGTCGGTGAAGAGGTAGAAGGGCCGGTCCTGACGCACCTCGTCGTAGTAGTGCATGGCGTCCGAGGCCAGCACCACTTGTCGAGTGCCCCCGGACACCTCAGTGACGAGCTGCCCGGGGGTGTGACCAGGAAGGCGGGTGAGCAGAACCTCGGGTGTGAGCTGCTGCTCGTCATCCAGGAGCCATAGCCGCCCGGAGGCATGAAGGGCCTGCACCGCGTCGAGGTCCGGCGGTTCGACCGGCCAGGAGAAGGCCGGCCGATCGCGGTACTGGCCGGTCCAGTAGTCGTACTCGGCCCGGGCCATGTGGAACGTCGCCCGGGGGAACAGGCCGGTGTTGCCGACATGGTCGAAGTGCATGTGTGTCAGCACCACGTGGTCGACGGACTCCAAGGACGTACCCATCCGGGCCAGCAGCTCCTCGGCGGGTGTGTCGATCCGGCGGTCGCGGATCGCCGCCGTGCCGGTGCTGAAGCCGCAGTCCACGACAACGGTCTTGGTGGGAGTGCGGACGAGCCAGAAGAAGTAGTCCATCCCCACGGCGTCGTCGGGTTCGCCGTAGAGGCCGTGGTGGTAGTACACCTCGCTCGCCCTGCGGCCGGGGCTGCTGCTGTAGCGCAGGGCGTGCACGGAGACATGCGGTACGGACATGTGAGCCCTCTCATCAAGTACGAACATCGGAGGCGGCCTGTTCAGGCATGGCTGTCCGGGACGGATACGGAGGGTCGCTGACATCACGTACCCCGGCAGGCCCCGAACGCCGCCTCAGGTCTCCCGGTCCAGGCTCAACTTGTGGTTGTCCCGGCTGGCGATGACCGCCCCAAGCGTCAGCGCAGCGGAAACCGTCATCATGACGGCGACGATCACCCACGAATCCGTGGCGCCGCTCAGGGCCGTGGCCACTGCGGGTGTGCACCCGCCGGCGAAGGCGATGTTGATCTGATAGGCCAACGACAGCCCCGTGTAGCGCACCCCGGTACCGAAGAGCTCGGACAGGAAGGTGGCGAGCGGGCCGTAGATGAAGCCGACGAACACCAGTGCCACGCTGATGGCGAGCAGGCTCAACGCCGTCGAACCGGACATCAGCAGCGGGAAGTACGCGAACCCCCAGATCAGCAACCCGACCGCGCCTACGATCATCGGCAGCCTGCGGCCCACCTTGTCCGACCACCAACCACTCCCGACGAGACCCGCCAGGTGGAAGATCTGACCGATCGTTATCAGGGTCAGCAGGGAAGAGGCGGAAACATCCGACTCGCCGGTGACGTACGGGACGCTGAAGACCTTGACGACCTGAGCGGATACATTCATGCCCGTGGGCACCAGCACCGCGATCAGAACCGCCCGTCGGTGCCTGCGGAAGACCTCGCGCAGCGGGCTCTTGACGATCTGGCCCTTCTCCACCGCCGCCTTCATGACGGGTGTCTCCGCGATACGCCGACGCATGTAGAGCCCGAGAAGCAGCAACACTGCGCTGAGCAGGAAGGGCACACGCCATCCCCACGCCTTGAACTGTTCATCGGAGGTGACGGCGGTCAGCACCGCCAGTGTCCCGGAGGCCAACAGAACGCCGCCGGACACGGCGCACGTCGTCAGCGAACCGTAGAACCCCCGCTTGCCCGTGTCGTGGGCGTGTTCGACCACCATCACGACCGCGCCACCGAACTCGCCGCCCGCGCCCAGCCCCTGCACGATGCGCAGGACGACGAGCAGGATCGGCGCCGCGACACCGATCGTCCCGTACGTCGGGAGTACGCCGATCAGCACGGTGGCCGAGGCCATGATGACGAAGGTGGCGACCAGGACGCGCTGCCGGCCGTGCTTGTCACCCATGTGTCCGAAGAGCAGGCCGCCCAGCGGGCGGACGAGGAATCCGACAGCGTACGTCGAGAGCGCCATCATCATGCCGAGGACTTTGTTGCCACTCGGGAAGAAGAGCTCGTCGAAGACGAGGCCGGCGACGGTCGCGAAGACGACGAAGTCGAAGAACTCGACCACCGACCCGACCATCGAAGTGACCACGACTCTGCGGCGCTGTTTCCGCACCGCGGGGTCCTCGTGCACTGGATTCGTCGGAGGGCTTATAGCCTCATTCGCCCCAGCATTCGTCATTGAACACTCCTTGTCGCAGGTCTTCGATGACCCTGTTTCAGGTCCACCGGAGGTACGAGCACCCGACGGGAGCCGGCCGGCACGGCCGGCAGGGCGTTCCGTTCAAGGTGCGAGGTGATGCGCCGAGGCCGTCTCCGGCGTCTACGGGTTCGGCAACAGGACTTCGCGCATCACCGCTCCACGGTCGAGCAGGTCGAGAGCCCCGTTGAGGTCGTCGAAGGCCAGCGTTCCGCTCATCAGTCGGTCGACGGGCATGCGGCCCTCTTGGAAGTACTTCATGTACCGCGGTATGTCGCCGATGGCGTTTCCGCTGCCCATGAACGAGCCGCGCATGACCTTCTCCTCGGCGACCAGGCGGGTGTGCGGGTACCGGTAGGTGTCCTCCATCACTCCCAGCCCGACGCCCACGATCTCGCCGCCGCGTCGCGTGATGTCGAAAGCGGTGGCGACCGCCGGTTCGCTGCCCGACACCTCGAAGGCGAAGTCCACGCCGCCACCGGTCAGGTCCTTCACCTTCTCGGCCAGGCCCGCCTCGCGGGCCGACAGAGTGTGGGTGCACCCGAGTTCGCGGGCGAGAGGGAACTTCTCCTCAACGAGGTCGACTCCGATGATCTCGGATGCCCCGGAGAGCCGTGCGGCCATGACCGCGCTGAGTCCGACTCCCCCGAGTCCGATGATCGCGACGCTGCGGCCCGGGGGCACCTGCGCCGCATTGAAGACCGCTCCGGCGCCGGTCACCACTCCGCAGCCGAACAGGGCCGCCACGTCGAGTGGGATGTCCGGATCGACACGGATCAACGCGTCAGGCATCACGACCGCGTACTGGGCGAAGCAGGACAGCCCGCTGTAGTGGTACAGGGCATCACCGTTCAGACTCAACCTCCGCTCCCCGTTGGGCAGTAGCCCCTGCGCGCGTGCGGAGCCGCTCCCCTCGCACAAGTTGGGCCGGTTCTGTCCGCACGTACGACAGCGGCCGCACCCAGGTGCGCCGGACATCACCACGTGGTCGCCTACGGACAGCCCTTTTACCCCAGGGCCGGTCTCGCGCACGATGCCCGCGCCTTCGTGGCCGCCCACCACGGGGAGCTTCCGCTTCCGCTGGCCGGCCACCTGCGACAGGTCGGAGTGGCACAGCCCGCCGGCCCGAACCTCGATGAGGACCTCGCCCTGTCCCGGCCCCTCCAGCTCGACCTCCTCGATCGCGAACGGCCGTGATTGTGCATAGGGCTTGGGGAGCCCCTGTTCGGCCATGACGGCAGCGATCATGCGCATGCAACACTTCCTTCTCTCTGACGGTGTGGATTCGGGACGCCGCGACTCAACAGGGCCGCTCACGCCTCACACCGGCTCTCCTTGCGCGGGCGCCACGGGCAGCCTCAGATCCGCACAGTCGTCGTCGACCCTGGTGAACCGCCGCATGACATCCGGGTCATGGCCGGCCACGACGGAAACACCGGGCTGTACGGCGAGTTCGTTGAGATAGGCGTAGCCCTTGTGCATGCCTTCGAGGTCGCAAAACACCCAGAAGGGCCGGTCGCGCTCCATCTCCTCGTACCAGTGCAGCGCGTCCGAGGCGAGAACGACGCGGGCGCCGGCGGCCGCCACCTCCGTGATGAGCTGTCCCGGTGTGTGGCCCCGGATCGGTGTGACGGTGATACCCGGGAACAGTTCCTCGACCCCGTCGACCAGGCGGACCCGGCCCTCCCGTTGCAAACCGATGAGCGTTTGCACCTCGGCCTGTTCCGTGTGCGGGGCGAAGAACGGCCGGTCCGCGAACGGCCCGGTCCAAAAGGCGAGTTCGTCCCGGCTCACGCTGAACGTCGCGTTGGGAAAGAGCCCGAGGTTACCGATGTGGTCGAAGTGCAGGTGCGAGGCGATCACGTGGTCGACATCCCCCGGCCGGACCCCGAAGCGGGCCAGCAGCTGCAAGGGGTGATGGGATTGCCGGTAGCCGCGTGCGCGGGCACGCACGTCGTCGTAACCGCAGTCGACAAGCACGGTTCGTTCGCCATTGCGCAACAGCCAGAAGTAGAAATCCGCGACCAGCGGTTCGTCGGGTTCGCCGTACGTTCCGTAGTGCAGGTACTTGGCGGCCTTGCTGGTGTCTGCCGACCCGTAGCGCAGCGCGTACGCCTCGTACTCCTCAAGACTGGACACGTGGGCCCCCTCGTTCGCTTCGGCTCTGCGGGACCGGCCGCCGCAGGCGGCTCCGTCGGACCCGTGCTGTACTACGCGTTCACCGGCCACTGGACGGTGACCGGCTCCAGGAACTCCCGGATGCCGGCCTCGCCGCGTTCCCGGCCGATACCGCTGGCCTTCCAGCCGCCGTTGGGCGCGTCGGTCCGAACCGGTGCTCCCCCGTTGAAGGTCACCAGGCCGGCCTCCAGTCGGGGAGCCAGCCCCATCGCCTCGTCGTGCGGGCCGAAGACACTGGCATGGAGACCGAACTTGGAGGCATTGGCGAGGGCGACGGCCTCGTCGACGTCGTCGTAGGACTGCACCGTGGCAACTGGGCCGAAGATCTCCTCCTGATTGATCTCGGCGTCGTTCGACAGGCCGCCGATCAGGGTGGGCCGGACGTACCAGCCGCGGTCACTGTCGGGCAGCGGTCCCTGCGCCAGCAGGTGCCCGCCGTCCTTCAACGCGGTGTCGATGAATCCCTGTACGCGTGCCCGGTGCTGCTTACTGATGACGGGGCCCACGAGTGTTGCGGGGTCCTGCGGGTCACCCACCGCGACCTTGCCGTAGAACTTCCGGCTCGCCTCGACGAAGGCGTCCATACGGCTGCGGTGGACGAGGATGCGGGTCGGCGACGCGCACCCCTGCCCCGCGTTCCTCAGGTATCGGCTGTGCAGGTCCGCCACCACGGCAGCCGGGTCGACCGATGGCAGAACGATCGCTGCCGACTTCCCGCCGAGTTCGAGCACCACGCCGCGCAGCCCCTCGGCGGCGCTCTTCATCACGGCGGTACCCGCCGGAACCGAGCCGGTGAAGGAAACCTTGGCGACCTCCGGACGGCGGATCAACTCCTGCGCGGTCTCCACGCCACCGGCCAGGACACTGACGGCATCCGGCGGGAAGCCGGCCTCGTCCAGCCAGCGACCGAACCTGAGGAGGGTGAGCGGAGAGTTGGGCGAGGAAAGCAAGACGCTGGGACAGCCGGCGGCGAACGCCGAACCAATCTTCATCGCGGCGAACACGAGCGGGTAGTTGTAGGCCGCGATTCCGGCGACCACACCGACCGGCCGGTACAGGACCATCGCCTCGTTGTCGGGCGGCCCCGGCTCACGCCCCAGGTACTCGGTCCGGTCCTTCAGCGTCGCTTCCGCCAGCCAGCGGAGAATCCTGACCGGCGTACCGACGTGCAGGCCCCTGGCCGTGGAGACGGGGGTCCCCACCTCGGCGACCAGGCTGGCGAGGATGTCGTCGGTGTGTGCCTCCAGCACGTCGGCCAGTCGTCGCAGGCAGGCGGACCGCTCCTCCGGACTACCCAGCTCGCCCCTGTCGAAAGCGCCACGCGCGGCCTGTACCGCACGCCGCACCTGTTCGGCGTCGGCGGAGCCGACCTCTGCGATCAGTTCCTCGGTCGCCGGGTTGTACACCGGGATCGGCTCTCCGCGCCCCGGCTCGAATGAACTCCCGATCCTCAGATCGAACTGCCGGTCTGCTCCAGCGGTCTGCTGCGAGGCCATCGTGACGATCACGAACCTTCCATTGCGGCGTGTGAGAACTGGCGAGGGCGCGGCCCTGCGAACGGCGCGCGGAGCGGGTGCAGTTCGGCCTCCCGGCCGACGGCAGCGGTCGCGCTCCCTCGGGGAGGTGTCTCGCGGGATGCGGACGGCCAACGTCATGACTAGTTGCACCCTGTGGCCCGCGTCACCTACGAACATGCAGATATTCCATCTGTTCGACAGAGTTGTAAACCCCCTGAGTCAACTTCCCTCGCGAACCCTTGCGACCGCGGCAACAGGTCGGATGTCTGGCTTTCTGAGCAGGTAGCGACATCAGACCCCTCTGTCGCCGCGCTATTGACCGACTCAACGACATCCGTTAAACATGGTCATGTTCAACATGTTCTCGGGTTCGCTGCCACGTGCCGCCCACCATCACGTGGACGGCGGAGCCCGCCGCGCCGCGGGCTTCCGCGAAGCGGACACCCCGCTCACTGGTCGACGACGTGTCGGCCGAGCTCTGCGGGGAAGGGCGAGGACACGACAGTCATAGGACCGAAGGGAACCGCGCGATGCCTCAGGACAGGTCCGTTCCTCCGGAAAGCCGGCCCGCCGGCACCGGCGCCGGCGGCGCCAGAGGCCCGCAGCACACCGCTGCGGCGGGGTTTCGCGCGTCGGCACGTCCTCCTCGACGACCGGAGAAGTCTTCCTTCCTGCTCGCCGATGAGATCCTCAACGACATCCTCCGCGACGACCTCGCCCCCGGGGATCCGCTGCCGCCCGAGCGGGAGATGGTCGAGAAGTACGGCATGGGCCGGACCACGGTCCGCGAGGCATTGCGCCTCCTTGAGTACCAGGGAGCGATCCAGCTGCGACAGGGGCTCAACGGTGGCCCCTTCGTCCAGGCTCCCGACTCGCACCATTTCGCCAGAACCATCTCGTTCCTGATGCGGATGGAGCGGACGCCCTTCGAGTCCATCGTGGAGGTCCGCTCCGCGATCGAGCCGATGATCTGCCAGCTCGCGGCGGAGCGCATCCGCCCGGAGGCGCTCCAGGAGCTGGGGCACACCATCACCGAGATGCGCCGCATCGTGAACGACCGTGACCAGACCGAGGCCTTCAACGACCTCAACACCCGTTTCCACAGCGTGATCGCGTGGTCGTCAGGCAACCCGCTCTTCCATCGCCTCGCCGATTCACTGCACGGGATCATGGACGGGGCCGTCGTCGGCATGAGCTACTCCGCACGGCGGTACCGGGGCGTGATCGCAGACCACCAGCTCATCTACGACGCTCTCAGCGCCCGTGACGCCGGCGCCGCGTTCGAGAAGATGACGGCGCATCTGACCGAGTGGGAAGAGTACGCCCGGCGCAATTTTGCCGACTCGCTCAAGCGTCCTCTCCCCTGACGTCCCTCCCCTCACACACGAGGGGCCGCCGAACTCCCTTACCCACAGCCCCAGAACGAATACTCCGGCCACCCGCCGGGGCGAGGCGCCGTGCCCGGACGCCGGCACGACGCGCCCTCGTGAACCCATTGCGGTGCTACGGCACGAGTTCCTTCTGGGCGCGTCCGGGTTGGCCGGTGCACCCTGCACGACCGACCCCGAGAAAGGAAGCGCATGACCATCAGCGCGGAACTGGTCGAGAGAGTCCGCGACTGCGTGGGCGACACATCGGAATCGGTGACCGCCACCGTCGACGCTCTGATGTCGCGACGCTACGCCCAGGCGATCGGCGAGACGAATCCGCTGTATTTCGATGCGGAGTACGCCAGGTCCAGGGGGTACACCGATGTGGTCGTCCCGCCGAACTTCCTCCCGTCCTACCTGGACTGGTCCGACGGTGGCACCGAGCGGGAGCTGCGCCCGGACGGCACGCCCCCTGGAGAGATGGAGTGGATCCCGCTGGAGGGCGTCCGCATCATGGGCGGCGGTGAGGAAATGATCTTCCATGCCCCGCTCGTCGCCGGACGAGAGGTCGTGATGGAGAGCTCCCTCGACAGCGTGGACTCCCGGCAGTCGAGATCCGGCCTCATGCTCATCCTCAAGATCCGGAACACCTACGCCACCACCGACGGCACCGCGATCCTGACCTCGATCCGGACCGTCCTGGGGAGATGAAATGGCTACTGCCACCCATGACACCACTCAACGCTACGCCGAAAGTGTCTCGGTCGGTGACGACCTGACTCCACAGGAACGGCGGCCGACCACCGTGCAGTTGTTCCGCTACTGCGCGATCACCTGGAACAGTCACCGGATCCACTACGACAAGGACTACGCGGCCAGCGAAGGCTATCCCGACGTCCTAGTCCAGTCGCACCTCCACGGCGCTTACTTGACCTCCTTGTGCACTGATTTCGCCGGTGAGAAGGGGTGTGTCGAGCGACTCTCCTATTCGGTGCGCCGTTTCGCGACCCCGGGCGACGTCCTGAATGTCATCGGCAGGGTCACGGAGGCCAGCAAACGCGACAGCGGCACGTTGTTCCGCCTGGAGATCAGCGAGGTACGCACCGAGGACGAGGCTGTCTGCGCCAGCGGCGAGGCCGACGTCTTCCTGCCCTCGCGCCCGGCGACTGCAGAGGGGAGGACGTCGTGAGTGAGGTGCTCCGCATCGCCAACTGCTCGGGCTTCTACGGCGACCGCTTCTCCGCCGCTCGGGAGATGGTCGAAGGCGGTGACATCGATGTGCTGACGGGCGACTACCTCGCCGAGCTGACGATGTTCATCCTGTCCAAGGCCAGGGCCGCCGGACGTCCCGGTTACGCGACCACCTTCCTTCGGCAGATGGAGGAGGTGCTGGGCACCTGCCTGGAGCGCGGCATCCGCGTGGTCACCAACGCCGGCGGCCTCGAACCCGCCGCCCTCGCCCATGAGTTGGATGCGCTGGGACGACGGCTCGGCCTGCCTCTCAAGACCGCCCACCTGACCGGCGACGACCTCATGCCACACCTGCCGCAACTGCGCGCCGAGGGAGCGGACTTCCGCAATCTCGACACCGGCCGGCTGCTGGCGGACGCCGACGCCGACCCATTCACCGCGAACGCCTACCTCGGCGGCCGCGGCATCGCGCAGGCGCTCGGCGCCGGAGCCGACATCGTCGTGTGTCCACGGGTCACCGATGCCTCTCTGGTGGTGGGGCCGGCGATGTGGCGGTTCGGGTGGGCCGAGGACGACTACGACAAACTCGCCGGAGCGGTCGCGGCGGGGCACGTCATCGAATGCGGAGCCCAGGCCACGGGCGGCAACTACGCCTTCTTCGAGGAGACCGACACCTCCGCGCTGCCCGGCTTCCCCCTAGCCGAGATCCACGCCGACGGCAGCAGCGTCATCACCAAGCATGCGGGCACCGGTGGAGCCGTCACCGTGGGCACCGTCACCGCCCAGCTTCTTTACGAGGTCGGCGGCACCGACTACCTCAACTCCGATGTCACCTTGAAGCTGGACACCGTACAGCTGTCCCAGGAGGCCCCCGACCGGGTGCGGCTGTGGGGCACGCGCGGCGCCCCGCCGCCCGAGACGTTGAAGGTCGCCATGACGCTCCCGGGGCCGTACCGGCAGTCGGTGGTCCTGGCCGTGCCGGGCGAGACCATCGAGGCGAAGGCCGCCAGGGCGGAACGGGATCTCGCCACTGCGCTCGGCGGCTTCGAGCAATTCGACTCCGTCGACATGCGACTGGTCCGCAGTGATCAGGCCGCGGCCGAGACAGGCGAGCTGGGCACAGCCCAACTGGTCCTCTCCTTCGCGTCGGCCGAGAAGGAGAAGCTGGGGCGTCGGATCTTCGACGCCGCGACCGGTCTGGCGCTCTCCAGTTTCCCGGGCATCCACTTCCCCGGCGAACGCCAGCAGCGCCCCACGCAGACCGGCGTCAACTGGCCCTGTCTTGTCCCCGCATCCGCGGTCGCCGAATTCGTCCACCTCGACGGCGACGACCTTCCCGTTCCCCCGCGCAAGCTGCACGCGAAGGCCGCGCCCTCCCCATCAACGGATGAGAACGGCCTGCCAACTCCCAAACCCACGACGCCACAGGACACGTCAACGCGACGAGTGTCCCTCGGGACGCTCTTCGGCGCGCGCTCCGGGGACAAAGGGGCCCACGCCAACGTCGGAATCTGGGCACGCTCAGACCAGGCGTACGGCTGGCTGGTCGGCTCACTGACCGTGGAAGCCTTCCGAGCGCTCCTCCCTGAGGCAGCCGACGCGCGCATCACCCGCAGCGTCTTCCCTCACCTGCGGGGCGTCAACTTCGTCGTCGAGGGCCTGCTCGGCGCGGGGGCGGCCGCAGCCGCCCGATTCGATCCACAGGCCAAGGGACTTGCCGAGTTCATCAGGAGCCGGGAAGTCGAACTGCCAGTGGACCTACTGGAAGCTCCCCGGTCAGAAGAAGAGGTGCAGCGATGAGTGTGGAGATCTCCAAGCCCTGGCGGACCGCGACAGACGCCGAACTGGAGCAGATCCCCTGCATCACCGGCGTCTACGAGGTTCGCGAGGGCGGGGGTGAAGTCCTGGACATCGGTTACGCCGGAGCACGTGAGCCCTTCGGTCTGCGCTCGAGGATCAAGACGGTGGTGATCGAAGAGGACCGCGAGGGCCTGGAGTTCCGCTACGAGAGCCACATCCAGTACCTCACCCGGTACGCGGAACTCGTCATGGTGCACCGAGCCCACCATGAGGGCGCCGAACCGCCGCGCGTGGCCGGCCGGGAAATTCCGGTGAAGGGCCGCCTGACGCCCTGAGCCACGGCCGCGCCACCCCACCTACCCCCCGTACCCCGTAGGAGCGATATTCCGTGTTCGATCTGAGCTATGAGCAGCACTCGATCATCAATACCGTGAGGGATTTCGTCCGCGAGCAGATCCGACCGCTCGAAGACCAACTCGATCCGGACGAGAGCCGGCTCCCGGAAGCCGACTACGCACGCCTGACCGCGATGACCCGGAAGATGGGCCTGTTCAACCTCGACGTGCCCGAAGAGGAGGGCGGACCCGGCATCGACCTGGTCACGCGCTGCCTGCTCGCGATCGAGATGTCACAGCACCGGGCCGGGCTCTACGCCCCCTGCTACGACGTTTTCGGGCACACCGGCCAGATCCCCCTGCTCTCCGCGTGGGCGACTCCCGAACAGCGCGAGAAGTACCTGATCCCCTCGATCGAGGGGCGCAAGCGTGCGGCCTTCGCCCTGACCGAGCCGACCGGTGGCAGCGACCCCGGACGCAACATCAGGACCCGTGCCGTGCAGGACGGCGACGACTGGATCATCAACGGTGACAAGCTGTGGATCAGCTTCGCGCACGAGGCGGAGTTCGCCCTGGTCTTCGCTCGCACCGGAGGACCGGGGCGTGATGGCATCACGTGCTTCATCGTCGACACCGACACCCCGGGATTCCACGTACGCCGTATCGCCCACACCATGCGCTCGACGCACCCGGCGACGGAGCTGCAACTCGAGGACCTGCGCGTGCCGTCGAAGAACATCCTGGGCGAGATCGGACGCGGCTTCTACCTTGCCAACGAACGCCTGAGCCGGAACCGGATCCCGTACAGTGCCGGATGCATCGGCCTCGCCGTACGGGCTCAGGAGATGACGGTCGAGTGGACCAAGATGCGCAAGTCCTTCGACAAGCCGCTCTCCGAGCACCAGGGCGTGGCCTGGATGCTGGTGGAGAACGAGCAGGACATCCGCTACGCCACGTTCATGGTCCTCAGCGCCGCCGCCGCGGCGGACGCGGGCCGACCGTTCCGGACCGAGGCGGCCCTGGCGAAGATCGCGGCGACGGAGGCCGCTTCACGCGTCGTCGACCGCGCCATCCAGCTGCACGGCGGCATGGGGGTTTCGCGGGAGATGCCGCTGGAGCGCTGGTACCGCGAACTGCGCATCCGCCGGATCGGGGAAGGGGCGACGGAGATCCAGAAGGTGATCGTCAGCCGCGACCTGCTCCACAACCCCTACTCCTTCTTCATGGACAAGGTCTGACATGGCTCGGGAGCTGTACGAACTGCCGCCCTCGTTCGCCTTCTCCGCACGAAGCCGCGCGCGCACCATCACCGAGGGTGACTTCAGTGCGATGACGAACCTGACCTGGACCTTCGAGGAGATTCATACCGACAGGGTCCTCATGGAGGGACGCGGGTCGGAACGGATGCTCGCCGGCGGCTGCGTCCTCGCCTTCGCCCTGGGCCTGGCGACACCGGCCATCAAGGAGCAGGTCGAGGAGCGCGGCATCAAGCTCATCGCCCTGGTCGGCTACGACGGGATCCGCTTCCACTCGCCGCTCTTCCCCGGCGACACCGTTCATATCGAGTCCACCCTGGTGTCCGTCGCGAAGACGAGCCGCCCGGAGCGGGGCGTGATGACCTTCGACGATGCACTCGTCGACAGTGACGACCGCAGAATCATGAGCTATTCCCGCAGCGCCTTGTGTGAGGTGACGGGGTCGCAGCTCTACGCTCCGGAGAGTTCACGTACCCAGTGAGTGCCGGTACGGGACTCTCCGCCCGCCGAGCAGTGGGCGTTGACCGAGACTGTGATCACGACGTGGAAGGCGCGACACGGTTCGGTCAACGACCACCGCGGGTCCAGCTCAGCGCAGTATTCGATACTGCTCTGTTCCGATGGATCTGACGTCCCTCTCCACGGTTGCGCGGGACGGGGTGGTCACCAACGATGGGCGCCAACGGGGGCGCCACATAAGGGGCGGTGCCCTCCGTCCGAAAGTAGGACCATGACGGTCCTGTGGGTCATCGTCGCGACGCCAGGACGTCGGACAGGTCTCGGCCGCGGGTCTCCGGCAGGCCGATCGCGCCGAGCAGGCTGATCAGGCACAGGAACGCCACGAAGAGTCCGAACGAGAAGGCGCCGTAGGCGGCCGTCATCGAGGCACCGATCAGGGGAGGCACCGCCCCGCCGATGACCAGTCCGATGTTGTAGGCGAACGCCGACGCCGTATACCGGTACCTGGTGTCGAAGAGTTCGGAGAGCATGACGTTGACCGGACCGATCTCAAGACCTGCGAAGAACAACGTCACGCACAGGAGCAGCACGTACTCCCCTGCCGACGCCGACTCCAGAAAGCTGAAGACCAGGAGCGCCCAGACGACCGCGCCGGCGGTCGCCGCCAGCAGGACCGGGCGTCTTCCGAACCGGTCGGACGCGGTCGCGCCGATCACGACTCCCAGTGCCCAGCACAGGCCGCCCGCGACTCCGGCGCCGAGCACGGTGTTGCGGGTCAGGCCGAGTTGCCCGGTGCCGAGGTTCGCGAAGTACGTGGCTCCGAGGTACGTGAACGCGGCCTGCATGATCGAGACGCCGGCGACCAGGAGCATGTGTCGCGGCTGGTGTCGCCATGCCTCGATGAACGGGATCTTCGACTCCCCACCTCCAGGGTCCGGCTCAGCCTTGACCTCGGCTTCGAACACCGGGCTCTCGTCGATCTTGAGGCGGATGTACAGCCCCACCACAACCAACAGGGCGCTCGCCAGGAACGGGATCCTCCAACCGAACGAGGCGAACTGCTCGTCGGACAGGCCCACGCCCACCGCGAGCAGCGTCGCGTTGGCGAGGACGATCGAGAATCCCCCGCCGAGCGAGGTGAACATCGTCCAGAAGCCGCGTCGCCCGGTGGGCGCGCTCTCCGTACTGAAGAGCGCAGCGCCCGCCAACTCCCCACCGGCCGCGACACCTTGGACGATGCGCATGAGGACGATCAGGATGGGTGCCGTGACACCTATCTGGTCCGCTGTCGGCATCGCTCCCACCACGACCGTCGCGCCGCCCATCAGGAGCAGTGTCGTCACCAGCATGCGTTTACGGCCGAGGCGGTCACCGAAGTGGCCGAAGATGAGCGCGCCGACGGGGCGGGCGACGAACGCCACCCCGAGAGTGCCGAACGACGCGATCGTGCCGGCCGCAGGTCCGAGGGCCGGGAAGAACACATCGGCGAAGACGAGTGAGGCGGCCACGGCGTACAGCGTCAGGTCGTAGAACTCAATCACCGTGCCGGTGAAGCCCGCCAGTGCGATGCGGCGCATCTGCCGGGCGTCGCGCGCGGGCACGGGTACCGACACGGGCACGGACTGTTCGGTGTGCTGCTCGTCCTTCTGGTGGGGCAACGTCATCGTTCCTCCCGGACACCCGAAGGTGTCATCAGTAGCCGAAGGCCGCCTTCTCGACCACCGTGTGGTCGTGGCTGGGCAGCGGAGTCCAGCCGGTGCCCTTCAGGTGGGCGAGGCTGGCGCGGTAGGCGTCGAGGTCGGTGAACCGGCCGGAGGGCAAGGGCAGTTCGGCTCCCCCGTTGTCCCAGTTCTCGAAGGTGTCGACGCAGTCACCTGTGATGACGAACGTGCCCGCGCCCGTGTCGACGCGCACACCCTGCGATCCGGGCGAGTGTCCCGGCAGCGGCAGCACACCGATCCCTGACGCGATCTCGGTCGCGCCATCGAGCGGACGGATCCGGTCCAGGGACCCGGCGTACGGCGGCTGCTCCGCGTCACCGTAGATCCTGTACGCCGCCCGGGGCTCCGGGCACGGTCCGGTCGCGAAGCCCAGCTCGGCGCGTTGGACGAGTATCTCGGCGTTGGGGAACGCGTCGTTATTGGAGCAGTGGTCCCAGTGCAGGTGGGTGTTGACAATGAGGTCGACGTCGTCGGCGCGCACGCCCAGTCGGGCGAGCGCGTTGTCCAGGCGCTCCTCCTCCCGCACCACGTACCCGTGCGGGATCCTGCGTCGGATCTGTTCCTCGTCGGCCGGGCCGCCCGTGTCCACGATCACGGTCCGGTTGCGCGACCTCAGCACGAACATCACCAGCGGCATGCTGATGAGCCGTGGGTCGGGGTCGTCGAGGTAGACAAGGTCGGCGGGGACATCGCGGAGTTCGCCGAGTTTCACGGCGTCAATGACCCACTGAGTCGTCATCTGGGGACGGCCTTTCCACTTCGTTGTGGTGTTGTCGAGGCGGCCGAGTCACCGGCCCGTTGGATCAGGCGGTCGTCATCGTCGCGATGTCGATGACACACCGGTATCGGACGTCGCCCGCCGCGACCCTGTCGTACGCAGCGTCGATCTGATCGGCGGTGACGATCTCGACCTCAGGGGTGATCGCATGGCGGGCGCAGAAGTCGAGCATCTCCTGGGTCTCCGCGATGCCACCCACGAGCGTGCCGGCGAGGGAGCGCCGGTTGTTCAGGAGGGAGAACACGTCGACTGCGATGGGCTGCTTGGGGACACCGAGGTTCACGAACGTCCCGTCCAGGGTGAGCAGTTCGAGGAACGCGTCATAGTCCAGGTTCGCGGGGACCGTGGAAAGGATGAGGTCGAAGGCGCCGGCGAAGTCGGTGAAGATCGCCGGGTCCGTCGACAGCCGGTAGTCGTCGGCGCCGCGGCGCAGGGCGTCCGCCTTCTTGTCCATGGTGAGGTCGAAGACAGTGGTGTGTGCGCCGAGTGCCGCCGAGATCGGCACCCCTACGTGCCCGAGTCCGCCGAAGCCGATGATGGCGACCTTGACACCCGGCCCGGCCTCCCAGTGTCGCAACGGGGAGTAGAGCGTGATCCCCGCGCACAGCAGCGGAGCGGCCGCCTCCAGCGGGATCCCGTCGGGGACCCGGAGGACGTACCCCTCGTCGACGACGATCTTCTCGCTGTAGCCGCCCTGTGTGAACTGCCCCGTGCGGTCGGGGCAGTTGTAGGTGCGGATGTGACCCTTACGGCAGTAGGGCTCCATCCCGGCGCGGCAGTAGTCGCACTCCCGGCAGGAGTCGACCAGACACCCGACGCCCACCCGGTCCCCGACGGCGAACTTGCGGACATCGGGGCCGACGGCGGACACGGTCCCCGCGATCTCGTGACCGGGGACGAGCGGGTAGTGCGTCTGGCCGAATTCGCTGCGGGCACGGCTGACGTCGGTGTGGCAGATGCCGCAGAAGGCGATGTCGATCAGGACGTCGCCAGGGCCGACGTCCCTGCGCTCCAGCACCATCGGCTTGAATGTCTCGCCGGGGCCCGCGATGGAGCGGGAGTTGACTGTGATCATGCTGCTCGCGCCTCCCGGGTCAGCCGATGGACTTGTACTCGAGGAACTCCTCGATTCCGTAGCGGCCGAACTCCCGGCCGATACCGGAGAGTTTGAAGCCGCCGTGCGGGGCACGCTGGTTGACCGCAGAGCCATTGATGCGGATGCGTCCGGCGCGCAGTCGACTGGCGAGACCGCGGGCGCGCTCATCGGTTCCGGCCCAGATCGCTCCCGCGAGTCCGTAGTCGGTGTCGTTGGCGATCCGGAAGGCTTCGTCCTCGTCGTCGAACGGGATGAGCACCACGACCGGGCCGAAGATCTCCTCGCGCGCGATACGTGAGGTGTTGTCACCGGAGAAGACGGTGGGCCGCACGAAGAAGCCCCGGTCGAGTCCCTCGGGTGCCTCCGGGCCGCCGGTGAGGAGGCGTACGCCCTCGTCGAGGCCGGACTGGATGTAGTCGCGGATCCGCTGACGCTGGTGGATGTTGGCGACCGGGCCGAGCGTGGTGGCCGCGTCGTAGGGGTCGCCCAAGACGGAGCTCTCGGCCTTGCGGACTGCGATCTCCTCGGCCTCGGCCAGCCTCGATCGAGGGACGAGCACACGGGAGAGGCCGCCGCACACCTGCCCGGAGTTGCGGAAGGCGTCCTCCATGCCGACCTCGATGGCCCGCGCCAGGTCGGCGTCCTCCAGGATGACGTTCGCCGACTTGCCGCCGAGTTCGAGGGCGACCTTCTTGACGCCTTGGGCGGCCAGCTCCATGACGCGACGGCCCGCCCGGACGGAGCCGGTGAGGGAGACCATGTCGACCAACGGGTGGGTGACGATGGCCTCGCCGACCGCGGGGCCTGTTCCCGAGACGAGGTTGAACACCCCGTCCGGCAGGCCCGCGTCGGCGCACATCTCGGCGAAGATGAAGGAGCTGAGCGGTGCGACCTCGGTGCCCTTGAGCACGACGGTGCAGCCGGCCGCGATCGCCGCTCCGGCCTTCATGCACACCATGCGCATGGGGCCGTTCCACGGCGTGATCGCGCCGACCACACCGGCGGGCTCCCGGGCGACGACGGTGTGGTCGACCTGCTCCTGCCAGGAGATCCCGGACAGACTGTCGGCGATGCTCTCCAAGTCCACCACCGCGGAGGCACCTTGGGCCTCGGCAGCGATCGCATAGGGCTGACCGATCTCGCTGACGACGGCCCTGGTGATCTCGTCGGAGCGCTTCTTCGTCAGCTCCGCGAGCTTGCGCAGGAATCCCGCGCGCTCCTCGACCGTGGTCCTCGACCAGGCCGCGAAAGCCGCGGCTGCCGCTTCGGCGGCCGCGTCGACGTCCACCGGTGTGCCGGCCGGAATCGTGACGACGGCCTCCTCGGTGACCGGGTTGATCACCTCGAGGACATCGGTGCCCGCCGAAGGCACCCACTTGCCATTGATGAAGATCTGGTCGCGTTCGATCACCGAACACACTCCTCGAGCATTGTCGCAGCAGCCACGCTTGTTCGTATTTAAGAACCATCGATCGTTATTGCGGCTGCAACGCTACGGACATCTGCTGAAAGGTGTCAACGCCCCAGCAGGTCGGATTGCGGGACGTCGCCGTCGCGACGTGTCACTTCGTGGGCACTGGTGACCGCGGTGGCCCGAGACCGTACGGCGCGGGCTGCATCGGAGTGGCCGTGCGCCCCCACGCCGCGTTCCGGCCCGCCGTTCACGGGGCGAAGGTCACACGGCTCCCTCCGTACGCCGCGGCAGCACGACCGTCGCCGTGCCCGGCATGCAGTTCTGCTCGCGCTGGTTGTACGCCCAGGTCTCCAGGTGCACCACGGCGTCGCCGTCGGCGTCGATCTCCTTGCCCACGATCTTGCCGCCGAGGCGGACGACGTCCGACAGGTAGACGTGTGCCCGGTATTGGCCGTGGATGGCCTTCACCGCGCCGGCGTCGCCCATCCAGTGCGTCAGAGTGTGGATCTGCCAGCAGGTGCGCTGGATGCCGACGTCGTACGCGATCTGCGCGCCCTGCAGCCGTGCCGCGTAGTCGTTGTAGTGCACCGAGTACACGGGCTCAAGGGCCTGGGTGTTGGGGTCGCGGAAGGCCCACTTCGGGTGCTTGCGGTAGCGGCGCAGTGCCACGCCGTGCGCCGACAGGCGCGGGATCGGCGCAGCGCCCGAGGCTACGTAGGCGATTTCGTCCGTGAGTCCGATCGGGCCCTTGGTGAGGGTGTCGAGCTCGTCACCGATCTGGACGTCGTCCCAGTACCGCGGGTCGGCGCCGCGCGGCGTCTCGTTGAGGATGTCCTCCTCGACCTTCTCGAGTTCCTCGCCCGTCCACGGGTGCGGAAGCTCGATCGAGCGCGAGCTGCGCCGCTTCTGCATCTCGCTGCGCTCGAATCGCATCCGCGAGCAGATGAACCGTGCGACGAGCTGGCCGTCCTGGTTCCAGTACTCCTGACGCAGATAGTCCTTGATCCGGCGGCCGCCGAAGGAGCTCTCGATCGGGTCGTCGAAGCCGTCGAACCAGACCCGAGCCGTGATCTTGTCGCCGACCCGGATCGGGGCGTGGAAGGTCACATCGGTCTCGGCGTGGAAGCCGCCGAGGCCGCGCCAGCCGACCTGGACCGAGCCCAGACAGGCGAAGATGAAGCTCGGCGGGGCGATGATCCCTTCGAAGGGACCCTCCGCGGCGTACTCCTCGTCCGTCCACAGCGGGTTGTCGTCACCGATGCCCTCGGCGAACCGCAGGATGGCCAGGCGGGTGGCGTACTCGTTGTTCACGCACGCGTCCGTGCGGAGCTCGGTCCCGATCAGGTTCCGCATGCTCGTGAGCATCTCTTCGGTGAACTTGCCGCTGGCGAGCTCGCTGCCGATCTTCTCGCCCTGCGGCGTCTCGGATTCCGTCGTCGTCATCGCATTTCCTCATTCATCGTCGATCGCTGAACGTCGTAAAAGTTTGGGATTCTGCTGCTACCAGGCGCCGTTGATCAGGTCGCGGACGTCCTTCTCCTCGGGCGGACGCGGTCCGGCCGTAATGGCCCAGTCGTCCATGGCGTGGGAGGCGGCCTCGCCCAGAGCCCCCTGCTCGACACCGATGTCCTGGAGACGGCGGGGTGCCTCGAACACGTCCAGAAGACGCTCGACCTCCGCGACGACCGCCTCGGGTTCGGCGTCGGCGAGTCCCAGGTACTCCCCGATGGCCGCGATACGGCCGGGCACGACGCTCGCGTTGAACCGCATCGCGTGCGGCAGGAGCAGGGCCTCGACGACGCCGTTGGGCGCCGAGGACCTCGGTCCGATGGCGTGCGACAGGGCCTGGGCGAGTCCGCCGCCGGTGTGGTCACTGCCCTGGCCGCTCATGATCGCCGCGAGCATCAACTGCAGGCGAGGGGCCGCGAGTTCCGGTTCCTTCGCCACTCGGGGCAGCCAGCTCACGACGGTACGCACCGCATGCGCCAGCTGGGCGTCGGCGAGCGGGTCGACCCGACGGGACTGCAGGCCCTCCACCGCCATCGAGAAGATATTGAGGGCGGCCGACCAGCTGAGCCGCGGCGGCGCGGTGAGCGCCATCTGCGGGTCGAGGACGACACCCTGGGCCCGGGCCTTCGGGTCGTAGAGCGCGAGCCGCTCCTCCGTCTCCGGGTCGCGTACGGCGGCGCCCGCCTTGGCGTACGCGGTGGTCGGCGAGCTGGGCACGACCCACTGGGGCAGCTTCGGCGCGGCGAGCCTGGGGCTCACGAGCTTGCCGCCCTCGCGCCTGGTGCACAGCCCCCGTACGTCCTTGCCCTCGCCCAGCAGGATCGTGGCCGCGCGGGCGGTGACGACCGACGACCCGCCCCCGATGGCGATGACCGCGTCCGCCTCGTGCTCGGCCAGGAAGTTCCTGGCGCGCTCGACCGAGGGCAGCGGGCTGTGTTCCTCGACTCCGTCGAACTGCCCGACGAGCCGCTCGCCGAGCGCCTCGTGGACCCGGCCCATCGCCTCGTCGTGTGCAGCCACGGCGGGGATACAGATGATCGCCGCGCGGTGTGCGCCGACCCGCGCCAGTTCGCGCGGCAGGGACTCCAGCGCTCGCTCGCCGCAAAATGTGCGGAAGGCCGGGGCCACGTGCCGGACCCTCAGATCAGGTTCAGCGCTCACGTGCTGTCACTCCTTCTGTCGTGTCGCCTCGTGTTACGTCGGGGTCAGATGGCACCGGCGTCGCGGAGCTTGGTGATGTCGTCGGCGGACAGGCCGAGTTCTTCGGTGAGGACCTGGTCGGTGTGTTCGCCGAGACCGCCGGAGCGGGTGGGTTCGACCATGGGTGAGTCGGAGAGGAAGAGGGGGCTGCCGAGGGTCATGAAGGAGCCCTGCTCGTCCTCAACAGTGCGGAGCACGCCGCGGGCGCGAATGTGCGGGTCTTCCAGGAGTTCCGGCAGGGTCACCACTGGCGCACACGGGATCTTGAGGTCCTTCAGCGCGGCGGCTATTTCTTCCTTGCTCCGCGTACGGGTCCAGGCACCGACGACGGTGTCCACCTCGTCCATGTTGTCGCAGCGACCGGGCATGGTGGCGAACCGCGGGTCGTCGGCTGCCGGGTCGTTCATCACCCCGCGCAGCCGGTCCCAGTGCTTGTCCGTCGGGCAGAGCACCGTCACCCAGCCGTCCGCGGCCGGGTAGGCGTTGTAGGGGGCGACCGACATGCCGCCGTGGCGGTTTCCTGTGCGTTCGAAGTCCGCGATGCTCTCGCTGAGATGCCCTGCGATGTTGGACGTCAGTGAGGGGAGGATGGCGTCCTGCAGGGAAACCTCGACATGCTGGCCACGACCGGTGTGGGTGCGCTGGTAGAGCGCCGCCAGGACCCCGGACAGGATGTGGGTGCCCGCCATGAAGTCCACGATCGAGGGTCCGGTGCGTACGGGGGCACCGTCGGCGAATCCCGTGGTGGACATGATGGCGCTACGAGCCTGGATGGTGAGGTCCATGGCGGATTCGCCGGCATAGGGGCCGAAGGATCCGAAGCCGGTGCCCGTGGCCATGATCAAGCGGGGGTTGATCTCGCTGAGCTGGTCGTAGCCGAGGCCGAAGCGGTCCATGGCGCCGGGTGAGAGGTTCTGCACGAGGACATCGGCGGTTCCGACGAGCTTGCGCAGGACGTCCTGCCCGGCCGGCTGGGCCAGATCGAGGCGAATGTTCCGCTTCCCGGAGTTCAGGAAGCGGAACTGAATGGGATAGCCGTCCTCGTCGACCGCGGGTACGCGCCGGTAGGGGTCGCCCTGGGGGGCTTCGACCTTGATGACATCGGCGCCGAGACGGGCCATCAGCATGGTGCAGTACGGGGCGAAGTAGAACTGTCCGACACAGATCACCTTCACGCCTTCGAGGGCGGTCATGCACAGCCTCCGTCACATCGGGCGTCACTCAAGTCTGAGAATTAGTTCGTTATCGCGAACGCCGGTCCGTATTTACAACCCCGAGGCTAGGGTTGCACCCTGCCGATGTCAACGGATGCGCAGCCCGCGACGGCGTTGACACCCGGACACCCGAGCCTTAGCGTTCATTCGCCCATATGGTCACTAGTTCGCTATTACGATCCATATCTGGGTGGGTGGCCGCGGCTCACGACGACGCCGCCACTGTCCGTTCAGCGACGAAAGGACAACCATGAAGCTCGGTTTCATCGGACTCGGCACCATGGGCCGGGGCATGGCTCTCAACCTGCGACGAGCGGGGCACGACCTCGTCGTGCACGACCTCAACCGGTCGAGCGGCACACCGCTCGAGGAGGCCGGTGCGACCTGGGCGGACTCCGTCGCCGAACTCGCGGGCTCGGTCGACGTGGTGTTCACGTCCCTGCCGGGCCCCGTGGAGATGCGGGAACTCGGCCTCGGTGACGGAGGACTGTTGAGCGCCCTCAAGCCCGGCAGCACATGGTTCGATCTGACCACCAACTCCCCCACGGTGGTGCGCGAGGTCCACGAGGAGTGCCGCAAGCACGACGTGGAACTCTTCGACGCCCCGGTGAGCGGTGGCCCCAAGGGTGCCAGTTCCGGCAAGCTCGCCATCTACGTGGGCGGGGATCGCGAAGCGTTCGACCGCGCGGGATCGGTTCTCGATGCCATCGGCGACCAGATCCTGTACGTGGGCGAGATCGGCGCCGGCAACACGGCCAAGCTGGTGCACAACTGCGCCAGCATGATCATCCGTTCCGGCATCTCCGAGGTCTTCACCATGGGGGTCAAGGCCGGCGTCGAGCCCGACGCCCTGTGGCACGCGCTGCGCCAGGGCGCCATCGGCAGGGCCCGGACCTTCGACCGGGTCGGCGACCGATACCTCCAGGAGGCCTTCGACCCGCCGTCGTTCGCCCTCGGACTGGCGAACAAGGACCTCCGCCTGGCACTGGAGCTGGCCGACGAGTTCGACGTCCCCATGCGCGCCGCACGGCTGGTCGAGGAGGACTTCAAGGAGGCCCTCGACCGCGGCTGGGGAAACCGTGACTCGCAGACTCCGCTGCTCCTCCAGAACGAGCGCGCAGGCGTCACGATCAAGCTCACCCCCGAAGAGGTCCAGGCCGTTCTCGACCGCGGCTGAAACACGCACCTTCCCTGACCGCGAGCAACTCACCACGAGGAGACGGCACATGGACACCGCTGACGCCGCGAACACCAAGGCCACCGGCCGCCGGATCATGAACGAGCTCATGGGCGACGGCTACGTGGAGAAGAAGGACCAGAACCGCAACAGCTTCAACGACGTCATCCAGGACTACTCCGAGGATGTCTGCTTCGGCCGAATCTGGGCCCGTGACGGCATCGACCGCAAGACCCGCAGCATCATCAACCTCTCGGTGCTCACCGCGCTGGGCCGACCCGCACAGCTCGCCCATCACGTCGAGGGCGCCCTCCGCAACGGGGCGACAGTCGACGAGATCAAGGAAATCCTGCTCCAGACCGCGGTGTACTGCGGCCTTCCCGCCGCCGGAGAGGCCTTCAAGGTGGCGGAGGGCGTGCTGCGGGCCGAGGGCCATCTCGACTGACCACGCCTTACGGTCTCCATGACGAAAGCGGCGGCGGGTGCCATGCACCCGCCGCCGCTTCGCGTGCCGTGCTCAGGCCAGCTGAGACACCACCGACTTGGTCTCCAGGTAGTTCTCCAGCGCCTCCGGGCCGCTCTCCCTGCCCCAGCCCGACTGCCGGTAGCCACCGGCAGGCATGTACGCCCCGCCCGCACGGTGCACGTTGATGCCGACGCGACCCGCCCGCAGCCGACGCGCCACCGAGTGGGCCAGCGCGCCGTCACGGGTCCACACGCTGGAGGCGAGCCCGTACGAGCTGTCGTTGGCCAGCGCGACAGCCTCGTCGGTGTCGGAGAACGGCATGATGCCGAGCACCGGGCCGAAGATCTCCTCGCGCATGACGGTCATCGACTGGTCGACATCGACCAGGACGGTGGGCTCGAAGAAGAAGCCCTCCTCCCCGACCCGCTTGCCGCCACTGACGATCCGGGCACCGTCCGAGACACCACGGCCGACGTATCCCGACACCCGGTCGAGCTGCTTCTGCGAGATGAGCGGGCCGAGTTCCGCGGTGGGGTCGGATCCTGCGCCGAGGCGCATCGCGGCGCCGATCTCCGCCACGCCACGCACTACCTCGTCGAACACGGACTCGTGGACGAACAGCCGGGTACCGGCGGCGCAGACCTGGCCGGAGTTCCAGAAGACGGCCGAGGCCGCTCCGGGGATGGCCGCCTTGAGGTCGGCGTCGCCGAACACGATGACCGGGGACTTGCCGCCGAGTTCGAGCGACAGCTTCTTCATGTTGCCGGTGGCCGCTTGCACGATGAGGCGGCCAACCTCAGTCGACCCGGTGAACGACACCGTGTCGACGTCCGGGTGTTCGGTGAGCGCGGCACCGGCGCGCTCACCAACTCCCGTGACGACGTTGACGACCCCGGCCGGGACGCCGGCCTCTAGCAGCAACTGTCCGAGCCAGAGGGAGGTCAGCGGCGTCTCCTCGGCGGGCTTCAGCACACAGGAACAGCCGGCCGCCAGCGCGGGCGCGAGCTTCTTGGCCGCCATGCTCAACGGGGCGTTCCACGGTGTGATGAGCCCGGCCACCCCGACCGGCTCGCGCAGGGTGTACCCCTGGACGCGGCGGTCCGCGGGGCCGAGGTCGACGGTGCGGCCGTGGATCTTGTCCGCCCACCCCGCGTAGTAGCGGAACTGGGAGGCGGCCTCGAGGACCATGCTCTTTGCCTGGCCGACCGGCAGACCAAGGTTGAGGCTCTCAAGGCGTGCGAGGTCGTCGGCGCGCTCGCGCATGAGGTCGCTCACACGCCAGAGCACGGCGCCGCGGTCGGCACCGGACAGGCCGCGCCACCGGCTCTCTTCGAAAGCGCGGCGGGCTGCCGCCACCGCCGCGTCGACGACCTCCGCGCCGCCGTCGGGGACGGCCGCGACGGCCTCCCCCGTACTGGGGTCGAACACCGGGGTTGTGGCCGTCGTAGGACACGTCCACTCCCCGTCGATGAGCATGGGGATGGGCTCGTCGCCCTGGTGCAGCTGTCGGGGCCAGACGGTCGTAGGTGCGGACATCGCTGTCGCCAAACCTTCCAGAAACGTGGCGCCATATGACGCGGACGCCATCACCGGGCGAATCAATAGTTCCTATTTCAGAACACTCGACCGCCATTATGAAACGCGCCGGAGGCGGACTGTCAACGCCTCCAGCCCCCGGTCGTCGCGACCTCCGGGGTCGCGCGAAGTATTGACCACCACCCACCGGCGCGGTTAAGTTCCCGCCAGTGGTTCCTAAATCCACATTACAGTTCCCATATACGAACCGCCATGAACCACGGATGCGCCGCCCTTCCACCCACCTCGCTCTCAATGACGAGCATTCGAGGAGTCGGTCCGATGGCCACACAAAGTCTTGAACCGTCCGCGTCGACGGACCAGAAGCCGGTGAAGATGCGCAAGGTGGCCGCGGCCAGCTTCATGGGCACCGTCATCGAGTTCTATGACTTCGGCATCTACGCCACCGCCGCAGCGCTGGTCTTCGCCGATACGTTCTTCCCCGCCCTCGGCGAGCACGCGGGCACCGTCGTCTCGTACGCGACCCTCGGCGTCGCCTTCGTCGCCCGGCCGGTGGGCTCCATCGTGTTCGGGCACTTCGGCGACCGCCTCGGGCGCAAACGCACCCTCATCGCCACCATGTCGATCATGGGCGCGGCCACCGTGCTGATCGGCCTGCTGCCCACCGCGGCCGCCATCGGCGTCGCCGCGCCCATCGCGCTCGTCGTGCTGCGGATCGCCCAAGGACTCGCAGCCGGTGGCGAGTGGGCGGGTGCCGCGCTGTTCACCTCCGAACACTCGCCGCAGGGCCGTCGAGGCTTCTGGGCGATGTTCACCAACCTCGGCGGCGCGTTCGCCAACATCCTCGCACTGGGTACGTTCCTGATCACGGGCCTGTACATGAGCGACGAGACATTCGCCTCCTGGGGCTGGCGCCTGCCGTTCGTGCTCAGCTTCCTGCTCGTCGCCGTGGGCCTCTTCATCCGGCTGCGGATCGAGGAGACACCCGCCTTCGAGGCGCAGGCCAAGCGCCCCCGGCCGGACAGCGACGGCCTGCCGTTCAAGGACGCGGTCGTCAATCAGTGGAAGGAAATCCTGCTCGGCGCGGGCTCGTTGGTGATGGCCTTCTCGCTCGGCTACATCGGCATCGCGTTCCTCACCAACTACGGCACCGCCACACTGGATCTGCCGCGACCTCAGGTGCTCGGCGCCGGCATGTTCGGCAATCTGCTGAACTGCCTGGCCATCATCGCGGGCGGTATCCTGACCGATCGCTTCGGACGTCGGAGGGTCCTGCTCATCGCCAACATCGCGGGCATCCCATGGGCGTTGGCCCTGTTCCCGGTTCTGGACACCGGCGCGATCGGCGCCTTCTGGATCGGCATGTCGGTGACATTCCTGATCGCCGGTGTCGGATTCGGTGTCGCTGGATCGTTCCTGTCCGAGCTCTTCCACACCCGCTACCGCTACACCGCCGCCGGGCTGTCCTACAGCCTGGCCGGGGTGCTCGGCGGAGCCGTACCGCCGCTGGTGGCGGCGACCCTGATCGACGGATTCGGCAGCCTCGTCTTCGGCGTCTTCCTCGCCGTGTACTGCCTCGTCGGTCTGCTCTGCACGCTCGCCCTGCGCGAGACCCGCCACCGTGAACTCACCGAGCCGCCGCTGCACGCAGGAGAGACCGCATGACACCCACCACCATCACCGCCTTGTCCGTCGGCCGCGTCTTCGGACTGCACAAGCCGTCGCTCACGTACACACGGGGATGGGGCGAGACCCTCGACATCCCGCTCATCATGTTCGTGATCCAGGGCGCCGGCGCCCCAGTGATCGTCGACACCGGCGCCGACTTCGACCGTGCCGTGACACACCACGGGATCAGGATGGAGCAGTCCCCCGAGGAACACCCGGAAGCGGCACTCAGGGAGTTGGGCGTGGATCCCGGGGACGTCGGTGTCGTCATCAACACCCACCTGCATTGGGACCACAGCTCGAACAACCACCTGTTCCCGAACGCCCGGATCGTCATCCAGCAGCGCGAGATCGACTACGCGAGCGATCCGGTGCCGTGGCACCGTCGCCAGTTCGAGCACCTGCCGGATCTGAGCGCCGCGTGGCGTCGTGCCGAGGACAGGATCGACGCGATCGACGGCAACGCCGAGATCGCGCCCGGCATTTCGGTGGTACATCTCCCCGGGCACACGCCCGGATCGCAGGGCGTCGTCGTCGAGACCGGAACGACGCGCTACCTGTTGGCCGGCGACTGCATCGACCTCTACGAGAACTGGGAGGGCGACGCGGAGAACGACCACATCCCGTCCGGCTTCTTCACGGACATCGTGGCGTACAAGAACAGCCTCGACCTGATCGAGAAGCTGGGCTGCGAGGTCGTCCCGAGCCATGACCCGCTCGTGGTCGAACGTCGCGACTTCCGTTGATGCATGAGGTGATTCGTGAGGGCTGGAGAGACACGGATGGACGACAACGTCGCACCCTGGGGGCGCGAGATCGTGGTCGAACGGGCAGGCGGCGTGCCGTATCGCCTGTACGATCCGCGCACGCGACGTGTGGCATCACTCCTCGACCATGCCGAGCGCTGGGCCGACCGCATTCATGCCGTACAGGGCGATGTGCGCCTCGACTTCGGCGAGTTGCGAGAGGCGGTCCAGCGCAAGGCGGCCGTGCTCCGGCAGCAGGGGATCGGTCCCGGTGACAGGGTCGCGCTGCTGGGGTGGAACGGGCCCGACTGGGTGGTCAACGTGTGGGCGGTCTGGTGGCTGGGAGCCGTTCCCGTGCTGGTCAACTCCTGGTGGAGCACGCGTGAGATCAAGCACGCCTTCGACCAGTTGCAGCCCCAGGCGGCACTGGCCGACTCCCGCCTGGCGCGGAAACTGCTCGCCGGTACCGTCACCGCCCCCTGGTCGACGCCGGCGATCATCGACGAGCCACTACCGGAGCGCGCCGAGGGCGACGATGAGAACGAACCGGCGCTGATCCTGTTCACCTCGGGCAGCACCGGATTCCCCAAGGCCGTGGTGCTGTCGCACCGCTCGATCATTTCGGGCCTGCACGCGCTGCTGGCCGTCACCAAACGTCTCCCCCAGGACCTCGGGGCCACCCCTGCGAGCGTCGCCCTGCATACTGCGCCGCTGTTCCACGTCGGCGGTGTGCAGACCTTGGTGCGCTCCGTGGTCGTCGGCGAGACGCTCGTTTTCCCGGAAGGCCGGTTCGACCCCGCGGGTGCGATGGACCTCATCGCCGCGCACGGAGTGACGCGATGGAGCGCCGTCCCGACGATGGTCGGCAGGCTGCTCGACGCCCGGGCGGAGCGCCCCGTCGACCTCGGCAGTCTGCGGTCCCTGACGCTCGGCGCGGCACCCGCACACCCCACGCTGTATCAACGCATCCGCGACGAACTGCCGTCCGTGCAGGCGCGGATCGCCACCGGCTACGGGCTGACCGAGAACGGCGGCCAGGCCACGGCTGCCACCGGCCGTGACACACGTGACCGCCCCGGAGTCTGCGGGATTCCGCTGCCCACCGTCGAGATCACCTTCGGCGAGCGGTCGGCGAGTGGCGACGGTGAGGTACTGGTCCGCGCGGCCTCGCAGATGCTCGGGTACTTCGGGGAGCCCGACGGCCCGATCGATGCCGAGGGTTGGCTGCACACCGGCGATCTGGGCCACCTGGACGAGGACGGCTACCTGTGGGTGACCGGACGCAGCAAGGACCTCATCCTTCGAGGTGGCGAGAACATCGCCCCGCTCGCGGTCGAGCGCGCGCTCGTCGGAGTCGAGGGCGTTCTCGACGCGGCGGTGCTCGGCCTTCCACACGCCGATCTGGGCGAGGAGGTGGCCGCGGTCGTAGTCGTCGACGAAGCCACTTCCGCCAGACCGGACCTCGACGAGTACGCCGCCGGCGCACTGCGTTCGGTCCTGGCGTCCTTCGCGGTGCCGACGCGCTGGCGCTTCCAGACCCACGAGCTTCCCGCTCTCGGCTCGGAGAAGGTCGACAAGCACGCTCTCGCCGCGGAACTCACCGCAGGAGAAACCCCAGTAGACGCCCGCGCCGCGACGGGCTCGTAGGCGAGGCCGCGGCGGCGCGCACAGCACCGGCCACCGGCGGAACCGCCCCGCACTGGTCATTCACAGAGGAAGGACCACATGCCCTCATCGGAATCGTCCACTCCTGAATCTCCACCAGCAGGCCCGCACCCGACGCACTCCCGGCGCTCCGTCCTCATGGCCTCGTCGGGAATGGCCTTCGCGGCCCTGGGCGTGCCCCTGTCGGTAGCGTCGGTGGCCGTCGCCGACGGTCCCAGCGCCCACAGACGCGGGGCGAGGGTACTCACGCCCTCGGTGAAGGGCCCCATCCCCTTTGACGCTCCGGGCAGCCCCGGACGCAACTACCCTTTCTTGGCGACTGATGTCGACCTGGCGGGGCGCGGGTACGTACTGGAGGAGTTCTTCTTCTCGGGTTCGGCGAACTCGTACGACCTCCCGGTCCCGACAGTCAAGAACGACCCGCCCCTGCCCACCGCCGACAGAGTGGTGTCGACGCATCCGTACACGACCCGGATGGTGATCCACCGCCCCGCCGACCCCGCCAAGTTCAACGGCACCGTGTTCGTCGAGTGGACCAACACCACCGCCAATTACGAGGTGCCGATCTGGTGGCAGCGCAACCACGAGTTCCTCATCCGCGAGGGCTACGGCTACGTGGGGGTCGCGGCGAACCAGTGGGGCGTGCACGCGGACCCGCACGGCCTCAAACACTGGAGCCCGGAGCGGTACGCGTCGCTCGACATCCCGCTCGTCCTGATCAGCGGTGCGACGGAGGTCGACCCGATCCGTCATGACGACCAACTCTCGTACGACATCTTCGCGCAGGCCATGAAGGCGGTGAAGGCCGTCCCACGTGTCATGGGCACCATGCCGGTGCGGCATGTCATCGCCGGCGGCCATTCCCGCTCCGCCGTACATCTCGGTGTGTACCTCAACGCCGTGCATCCCCGGGCCCCGATCGCTGATGGAGTGATGCCGCTCATCGCCGGCCGCCAGGTGCGCCCCGCTCTGGACATCCCGGTGATGAAGGTCCTGTCCGAGACCGACTTCGTCGGCATGTACGACGAGTGGACACAGAACACCGCCCGCCAGCCGGACACCGACCGGTTCCGTACCTGGTGGATGTCGGGCACCACCCACGGCGACCTCCAAAGCAGCCTCGCGGGCGCGGCAACCACGGCCCGCGACCTCGGCGACCAGCAGCCCGCGCCAGCCGACTGCGATCTGCCGGGTCTGAGCCGTGTCCAGTCCCATCACGTCGTTTCCGCCGCCATGGCCGCGATGGTCCGCTGGATCACCGACGGAGTGCCACCCGCCCACTCACCGCTGCCCGAGTTCACCACCACTCCCCCGGGCCTGGTCCGCGACGAGCACGCGAACGGCCTGGGCGGGATCCGCCTGGCCACCTTCGACGTGCCGGTGGCGACGGACCGGGGCACCACATCCTGCGCCAATCACTTGGTCGGAACTCATGTCCCGTTCGACGATGCGACATTGCGGAAGCTCTACCCGGCTCACGACGACTACGTCGCTGCCGTCGTGAAGGGACTGCTCCGCAACGTCAGGGACGGTTTCCTGCTGAAGGAGGACGCGACTGTTCTCGCGGAACAGGTCCGGGCGTCGATCGTCGGCACCGGCCTGGCCACCGGACCACTGATCACCAGTATCGGGGACTTCACGACCAATCCCTCGATCAGTATCCTCCGCGACCACACGCAGCTCTACTACTTCCGCAACGGTGCGCCATTGCTCGCCACTCTCGACCGCGCTGTCACCGCTGCTGCAGAGGGCTACACAGCGCACCGGCACGGAGATCGCGCTGTCCGGCGGGAGGCGTTCACCAAGGCCGTCGGACTTGTACGCAAGTACCGCGAGGAGACGTCCCGAATGCCCCACGAGGGCCGGGCCGACCCGGCGACCTCCGCGCTTCTCGTCCGCTACGCCGACACACTGATCGACAAGCTCGCCGCCGAGCGGGACAAGTAGTACCCCGAACGACAGCCGGCCCGGCACACCCCTCACGAGGTGTGCCGGGCCGGTCGCCATTGGTGTCACAACGGTCAGGTCGCGGCGATCGTCGCGGTGTCGAGCACGAACCGGTACCGCACGTCGCCCGCCGTCAGCCGGTCGTACGCCGTATCCAGTTCCTTCGCCGCGATCACCTCCACCTGGGCCGTGATCCCGTGCTCGGCGCAGAAGTTGAGCATCTCCTGCGTCTCGGGCATGCCACCGCTCATCGAGCCGACCAGCTTCCGCCGGTTGGTCAGCAGGGTGTACGGGTCGATCCGCAGCGGCTCCTCGGGGACACCGAGGTTGACGAACGTACCGTCGAAGTCGAGCAGATCGAGGTGGGCGGTGAGGTCGAAGTTCGAGGGGACCGTCGACACGATGAGGTCGAACGAGTCCTTCATCGCCGCCAGGTCACCGGTCGTACGGAATGCGTCCGCACCGAGCCGTTCGGCGTCGGCGCGCCGGTCCTCCGTGAGTTCGAGGACCGTCGTGTGCGCGCCGAGGGCGTGCGAGATCTGTACTCCGATGTGGCCGAGCCCGCCGAAGCCCAGGATGCCGACCCGCTTGCCGGGCCCCGCGCCCCACAAACGCAACGGCTGGTACATCGTGATGCCGGCACACATCAGAGGTGCGGCGGCCTTCAGCGGCAGTGAGTCCGGGATGCGGGCAACGAATCGCTGATCGGCCACGGTGCGTTCGCTGTATCCGCCGAGCGTGACCTGACCGTCCCGGCCGACCCCGTTGTAGGTCAGCACCTTGCCGCGGCGGCAGTACGACTCCTGGCCCGCCCGGCACACCGCGCACTCCCGACAGGAGTCGACCAGGCAACCGATGCCGACATGGTCGCCGATGGCAAGTCCGGTGACCTCGGCGCCGATTTCGCGGACGATCCCGGCGATCTCGTGGCCCGGGACGATCGGGTAGCGGGTGTGCCCGAACTCGGCGCGGGCATGGTGGACGTCGCTGTGACAGACACCGGCGTAGGCGATGTCGATGAGGACGTCCGTCGGACCGACGTCACGGCGCTCGATGGTGACAGTGCTGAACGGGTCGCTCGGACCGGCCATGGCCCGGGCCTGTGCGGTTATCAACACTCGCTCCTTTCAAGGATGTTGGTCCGTGCTCATGGGTTTTCAGCTGATGAGGGACTGGTACTCGAGGTACTCCTCGATGCCGTACCGGCCCATCTCGCGGCCGACGCCCGAGAGTTTGAGACCACCGTGCGGAGCGCGCATGTCGATGGGGGCGCCATTGATGCGCACGCGTCCGGTGCGGATGCGTCGTCCGATCCCGCGGGCCCGCTCGGGGTCGGCGGACCAGACGCCGCCCGCGAGGCCGTAGTCGGAGTCGTTTGCGATCGCGACAGCGTCGTCCGCGTCCTCGTACGGGATGATGACGTTTACGGGGCCGAAGACCTCCTGCCGCGCCAGCGTGTCCTGGTTGGTGCCGCTGAAGACGGTCGGCCGCACGTAGTAGCCGCGGTCGAGGTGGTCGGGTGCCTCGGGGCCGCCGGTGACCAGCTTCATCCCCTCGTCGATGCCCGTCCGGATGTAGCCGCGGACGCGCTCGCGCTGGGCGTCGGAGACCACGGGGCCGAGGGTCGTCGCCTCGTCGAAGGGGTCGCCCATGACGAACGTCGCGGCCTTGGCCGCGGCGATCTCCTCGGCCTCGGCGAGGCGCGAGCGTGGCACGAGCGTGCGCGAGAGGCCGCCGCAGACCTGGCCCGCGTTGCGGAAGGCGTCGGTGAGCCCGTCCGTGATCGCCTTCTCCAGGTTGGCATCCTCAAGGATGATGTTGGCGGACTTGCCGCCGAGCTCAAGGGCCACGCGCTTGACGGACCGGGAGGCGAGCTCCATCACGCGGCTACCGGCGCGCACCGAGCCCGTGAGCGAGACGAGGTCGATCAGCGGGTGGGTCGCGATCGCTTCACCGATCTCCGGGCCAGGGCCACTGACGACATTGAACACACCGTCCGGCAGGCCTGCTTCGGCGGCCGCCTCGGCGAAGACGAACGAGCTCAGCGGCGCGACCTCAGTCCCCTTGAGCACCATGGTGCAGCCCGCCGCGAGGGCGGCGCCCGCCTTCAGCGTGATCATCCGCATGGGACCGTTCCACGGGGTGATCGCTCCGGCCACACCCGCCGGGATGCGCCGGACGATGGTGTTGTCGAAGCGCTCCTCCCAGAGGACGTCCTTGATGGCCGCCGCCGCGATGCGCAAGTCGTTGATGGGCGTGGCGACATGCGAACTGCGCGCCAGCGCGATCGGCGTGCCGATCTCCCGTACGGTCGACCGCGCCAGCTCCTCGGCCTTCGCTTCAAGGATGTCGGCGATGCGGGTAATCACCGCGGTCCGCTCCTCCAGCGAGGTACGCGACCAGGTCTCGAACGCCTTGGCGGCGGCCTGCGCCGCACGGTCGACGTCGGTGGTGTGGCCCCGTGGCACCGTAGCGATCGGCTCCTCGGTCGCCGGGTTGACGACGGTGAGCACCCCGGTGCCCGCCGACTCGACCCACTTGCCGTCGATGAAGATCGCGTCCCGCTCGATCACGACTCTCTCCCTCGCGCGAGCACCACCGAGGCCGTTGCAACGCGCATCGTCGGTGATCGCATATACGAACCAGTGTCCCTTATTACGATTGAGAAGCTACAGCTGGCCGCCACACCAGGTCAATGGGTTGTCCGAGGAACGCCCGGCCGACAACACCGGAAAACGCTCCGGCCCCATTGACAGCCCCAGCCGGGTCCAACTTACGCTGCGCCGTAATGACGTCCCAGTGGTCGCATATACGGCCTTGGTCGATCGTGGAGGAGTACGGGATGGATTCCGGCCCGCTCACCGGCCTCCGGGTCATCGAGATCGCCGGACGCGGGCCAGGCCCCTTCGCCGGCATGCTGCTGTCCGACATGGGCGCCGAGGTCCTCAGGGTGGATCGGCCGAATCCGCCACCCCGGCCGCAGGCACCCGACCACCGCTTGGAGCTGTACAACCGCGGGCGGCGCTCCGTGATCGTGGACCTCAAGCACGAGCAGGGAACAGAGACCGTGCTGCGGCTCGTCGAGCAGGCGGACGCGATCTACGAGGGGTACCGGCCCGGCGTCGCCGAACGCCTCGGCATCGGCCCGGACGCATGCCTGGAGCGCAATCCGCGGATCGTCTACGGGCGCGGGACCGGCTGGGGCCAGTCGGGCCCGCTGGCACACACCGCCGGGCACGACATCAACTACATCGCATTGGCTGGGGCGTTGGACCCCATCGGGCACGCAGGGGGGCCACCTGCGATCCCACTCAACTTGATCGGCGACTACGCAGGCGGCGGCATGATGCTGGCCTTCGGAATCGTCTGCGCCCTGCTTGAGGCACGCGTCTCCGGCCAGGGCCAGGTCGTCGACGCCGCCATGATCGACGGGGCGTCGCTGCTGATGACGCTCTTCCATGGCCGCCGAATGATGGGTACCTGGAACGACGAACGCGGCACGAACTACGTCGACTCCGGCGCGCCGTTCTACAACGTGTACGAGACCAAGGACCACCGGTACATCGCCATCGGCGCGATCGAGCCGAAGTTCCAGGAGGCACTGTTCGACGCCATCGGCCTGAACCGCGACGGCATCACCGTTCCGGTCTCGCCGGTCGACCGCACCGAGTGGCCCGAAACCCGGCGCAGGCTGGAGGAGGTGTTCGCCACCCGGAACCGGGAGGAGTGGACCGCGCTGCTCGCTGACGTGGACGGCTGCTTCTCTCCGGTCCTCGGCCTCGGTGAAGTCGCCGGCCATCCGCACCACGAGGCGCGCGACGGGTTTCCGAAGCTCGGCGGCATACCGCAACCCGCCCCCGCCCCGCGGTTCGGCCGGACCCGGCCCACACTCAGGACCGGCCCGCCGGCTCCCGGAGAACACACCCACAAGGCGCTCGCCGACTGGGGTTTCACGGCGGAAGAACTGCGCACGCTGGACCGCGCGCATGTGATCCGCTAGCCCGCCGGCCGACTGATCCGCCGGCCCGCATCACCCACGCGCAAGCCATCGCGCTTACGCCCGATGTGACGGAGGCTGTGCATGACCGCCCTCGAAGGCGTGAAGGTGATCTGTGTCGGACAGTTCTACTTCGCCCCGTACTGCACCATGCTGATGGCCCGCCTCGGCGCCGATGTCATCAAGGTCGAAGCCCCTCAGGGCGACCCCTACCGGCGACTGCCGACCGTCGATGACGACGGTTACCCCATCCAGTTCCGCTTCCTGAACTCCGGCAAGCGCACCATCCGTCTCGACCTCACCAAGCCCGACGGCGCCGACATCCTGCGCGACCTCGTCAAAGGCGCCGACGTCCTCGTACAAAACCTCTCACCCGGCGCCATGGACCGCTTCGGCCTCGGCTACGACCAGCTCAGCGAGATCAACCCCCGCTTGATCATGGCCACGGGCACCGGCTTCGGCTCCTTCGGCCCCTACGCAGGCGAATCCGCCATGGACCTCACCATCCAGGCACGTAGCGCCATCATGTCCACCACAGGCTTCCAAGACGGTGCCCCGTACGCACCGGACCCTCGATCGTCGATTTCGTGGCAGGCACCCACGCACTCGCAGGGGTGCTCGCGGCACTCGTCCAGCGAACGACCACGGGACGCGGGCAGCACGTCGAGGTGGCCCTCCAGGATGCGGTCGTCCCGTCCCTGACATCCAATATCGCCGGACTGCTCAGCAAGAACACCACCTTCGAACGCACCGGCAACCGCCACGGGGCCATGGCCGTCGCCCCCTACAACGCCTACCGGACGGCCGACGGTTGGGTCGCCCTACTGTGTCCCACCGAGGCACACTGGCAGCGCCTGCGCGCGCAGTTGAACGACCCAGCCGCCGACGACCCACGGTTCGCCACCATGACCGACCGCGCCGCACACATGGACGACCTCGACGAGATCGTGGAGCGCTGGACCCTCACGCACACCAAGAACGACCTCACGCGACTGCTCGGCGACCTCAAGATTCCGTGTGCGCCGGTGGTGACTCTGCCGGAGCTCCTGGACGACCCGCACGTCCAGGCTCGCGGCGTCCTGCGCACCGTCGAGGACGAACAAGGCTCCTTCATGACCCTCGGCAGCCCCCTCTTTCTCTCCGACTCCCCCATGGTCGAACCAACCCGGCCCGGCGGCCTCGGCGAACACACCGACCAAGTCCTCACCGAAGAACTCGGACTGTCCACCGACCGCATCACCGCGCTACGTGACACCGGAGTCATCTGACCGCCGTGCACGGGCCGCACGGACCACGCCTACGAGCGGCCGACCATGGCGGCAGCCCAACGCTCCGGCCTGGCCCCGACGCACCTGATCCGTCCGAGTTCGCCCAGCCGCCGCAGGTGCGCCGAGGTCTCGGCGAGCGCGGAGCGCAGCGAGCGTGGCGTGAACGTGGCGAAGTCCCGTGCCCAGGAAACCGACTCCGCCACCTTCCACACCGTGTCATGTCCAAGCGCGACGGCGCGCTCGATCTCCGCCAGTCGCTCGTCGTGGTGCTGCCGCAAGAAGTCGAGTCGACCAGACAGCCGGTCGAAGGGCCACTCGTGGCCGGGGAGCACCAGCGTGTGATCCCGAATAGATCCCAGACGCCCCAGAGAGCCCAAGAAGTCCCGCAACGGATCGGGGTCCGAACCGGGCCGACGCGCGACGTTCGGTGTCACCTTCGGGAGGATGTGGTCACCCGTCAGCAGCAGGTTCCGGTCACGCTCGTGGAAGCACAGATGTCCCGCGGTGTGGCCAGGGGTGTGCACGGGGATCAGGGCCCCCTCAGTCCCGGGAACCGGCACACCCTCCTGGAGCTCCACGTCCGGCGCCGTCGTGGGCAACACCGCGTCGAGTGCCCGAAGTTCACCATCCAGTTCGGCGAGCAGGGGCCCGGGTACACCGCACTCCTGCAGCCAGTCCGCGATCTCCGCCCGCCGGGCTCGTCGCTCCTCTGCATCGACCTGGATCTGCGTGCGCTCGCCCAGGTGCGTCCCGATCCATGCCGACGTCCGTTCCCGGATCCGGGAAGCGAGCCCGTAGTGGTCGGGATGGGCATGCGTAGCTACGACACCCTTCACCTCGTCCAGGCTCGCACCAGCGCGCTCGAGCCCGGCGAGAAGGGAATGCCACGCCACATCCGAGTCCCAGCCGAGATCGACGACGACGATCCCGTCCGGATAGCGCAGCGCGTAGGAGTACGAGTAGGCCAGCGGGCTGGGAAACGGCACCGCCGTCGCCCAGACCCCGCCCGCGACGGCGAATCCTTCGATCCGTCGCGTGGGCCGTTCCTCGGGGCGTCGGTACGCCTCGGCGATGTCATCCTGCGCCGACGTTGGCATCACACCTCACAGTTCGCGATACCGAATATACAATCGCTATTACGCACGTTCACGATAGGTGGCGCCCACACTCATGGTCAACGCGCACAAGCGCCGTTCCGCAACCCCTCCATGAAGCCACCCTCCCCGCACATGCTAATGTCGAGTTCGTATTCACGAACTAACATTCTCAAATACGCACCGGGCTGATCGGTGATGACGTCCAGCGATGGAAGGAACGCCCGCAGCATGACCGGGTTCCACAAGAAGACGCGCCAGGGCAAGGAATCTCAACCACGCACCCTCCTGGCCTCGTTGATGTTCACGGCACTCTCAGTCTCTGTGATCAGCACATTGGGCGCCCCCATGGTCCCGACCATCGCCCGTGAGCAACAGGTGTCACTGAGCGCCGCCCAGTGGGTTCTGACCGCGACATTGCTCGCTGGGGCGATCGCCGGTCCCATCCTCGGCCGCCTTGGGGACGGCCCGCGCCGGAAGGGTGCCATTCAAGGAACGCTCGTGAGCGTGTTCGCCGGGAGCGTTCTGGCGGCGCTTGCCCCGTCGTTCGGTCTACTGCTGGCGGGACGCGCGCTGCAAGGCCTCGGCATGGGACTGATGCCGCTGACCATCGCCGTGGCCCGGGACCATCTCCCGGAGTCACGGATGCGCTCGGGAATCGCGGCGCTCTCCATCACGACGTCGGTCGGCGCGGGCCTCGGCTACCCCGTGACGGGCCTGATCGCCCAACACCTCGACTATCGAGCGGGATTCTGGTTCGCAGCGCTGCTCAGCGCCGCCGCGCTCATCGTGGTCACCCGCGTGACACCAGCCGGCTCCTCGGTCCCCCAGCGTCCCCTCGACATCATCGGGGCTACTCTGCTGTGCACGGGCCTGGCCGCGATCCTGCTGGCACTGAGTCAGGGAGAGGCCTGGGGAGTGACATCAGCTGCAACGCTAAGCTGCTTCGGCGCCGGCGCCGTGGTCCTCGCCTTGTGGATCGTGCAGGCGCTGCACGCCCGGCACCCGCTGGTCGACATCCGGCTGCTGCGCAACCGTGCGGTCCTGGCGGCCAACACGACCGCGCTGCTCATGGGCATCGGCATGTACGGGGTCCTGTCGCTGATCAACCTCTTCACACAGGTTCCCACCGAGGCCGGTTACGGTTTCCATCTCTCGCTCACCGCCACCGGACTCGTCCTGATGCCGATGTCCCTGGGGAGCATCACCGCCAACCGGGCCGCTTCGGCACTGGTGTCACGCATCGGGCTCTACCGTGTGCTGCCGCTGGGCGCGCTGGTCGTCTGCGTCGACCTGCTACTGCTCGCCCTGTGGCGCGAGCACGTCGCCGTCCTCGTCATCGGCACGTTCCTGCTCGGCACCGGTGTGGGTGCCGCGTACGCGGTGATGCCCATCCTGATCGTTCGCCACGTCCCGCCGTCCGAGACCGGCAGCGCGACGAGCTTCAACCAGGTACTGCGCACGGTCGGCGGCTCCGTCGGCAGCGCCGCGATCTCGGCGATCATGCTCACCTACACGCCGTCTTCCGGCGGCACTCCCGACGGCACCGCGTACACGACGGCCTTCCTCGTCACCGCGGCGGCGTCGTTCCTCGGCGTCGTAGCGGCGGTCGTGCTCCCCCGTGGCCCGTCGATGCAAACCTCGGACCCGAACTACCGCTCTCCCCAGCCGGATTCATACCGGCCGTCCTCGAACTCCTCTCCGAACCGGGTCTCCCCCATCGACACCGAGGTGTAGGTCACAGGGCAGTGGGGCGGCGAGCAAACGCATTCCCGGGGGCTGCTCACACATGCGAAGTGCTACAAGGAGGAAGACATGAAAGCGATCGGTCATGTCAAATTCGGTGGCCCGGAGGTGCTGCACCAGGTCGAGTTGCCCGACCCGGCACCCGCCCCTGGGGAGGTGCGGATTCGGGTACGCGCCGCCGCCGTCAGTCCCACCGACACATCGCGCCGGTCCGGTGCGCGCGGACGAGATGCGGGACCAAGAGATGCCATACGTACCCGGCATGGAACTGGCCGGGGTGTTGGAGGAGATCGGCCCCGGCACCGACACCGGCCTGTCAGTGGACGACCACGTGATGGGCATCGTCTTTCCACTCGGCTCGCACGGCGCCTACTCGGAGCAGATCACGCTGCCCGCCGACTCCGTGACCCGGACGCCCGCGGGTGTGGACGACATCGCCGGGTCGACCCAGCCAATCACCCTGGACGAGCTGGAGTTGACACCTGGGCAGACCGTCGCGGTGACCGGTGCCGCCGGCATGTACGGCGGATACGTGATTCAGCTGGCGAGGGCGGAAGGGCTACGGATGGTGGCCGATGCCGCGGACAAAGACCGGGAACTGGTCGAACAGCTCGGCGCCGACGTCGTCGTGCCGCGCGGCGACGACGTGGCCGCCCACTTCCTGACTGCGACGCCGGGAGGAGTCGACGGGCTTGCCGACGGCGCGATACTGAACGAGAAAGTGGTCGGCGCGGTGCGCCCGGGCGGACGGCTGGTCACGGTGCGCCACTATGTGGGAGAGCCGGTTAACGGTGTGACCTTCCATCCAGTGCGAGTCCGCCACTATGTGCGTGACTGGCCCAAGTTGGACCGGCTGCGCGAGCTGGTCGAGGCGGGCAAGGTGACACCCCGGGTGGCCGATACCTACCCGGCAGCCGAGGCCGCCGAGGCACACCGTCGCCTGGCACGAGGCGGCACCCGGGGCCGACTCGTGCTCACATTCGGCGATTGACGGATACACCCACCAGTGCAAATCGACCCCGACCGGGATTGCTCACACGGTCGGGGTCGAAGGCCGCACCCGGGTCAGATCGGTTCCCTGGCCGACACCTTGTGCGACCCCCAGGAGTCGACATGCTTGAGGAGCGTCTTGCGCAGCTTCGCCTCGCGGGACTTCATCGCGGAGGCCTGGCCGATGAGGATCGCCGCGCCGACACTCTCCCCCGTCTGATTGCGTACAACGGCGGCGAGGGCTTGCTGCGCACCGTGGTGGCGAAAGTTCTTGGCCACTCGGCTCTTGCTGATGTCGGCCAACTCGGCGAGGAATTCCGAGACGAGTTCCGGGTTCTCCGCCTGCTGTCGCCGCAGATAGGACTCACGCTCGACATCGGGGCGTGCCACCAACAGGGCTTTGCCGCCGGCGGTGTTGAGGAGAGCCCGCCGAATGTTGCTACGGGCGGCGAATCCGGTCAGCGCGTCCGTGCCCGACTCGCCGATGTAGATGAGGTGATCGCCGGCCTCGACGCCCAGGAAGACGGTGAGGCCGGTCGCCTCGTGCAGGGCGTCCAGATCCGCTTGTGTCACCTGCCCTGCGCGGATGTGACCGCTGGCCAGGGTGAGGCCGTACACCGCCGGGCCGAGGTAGAAGCGGCGGTTGTCCTCGTACAGCCACCCCTTGGCCTGCAGGCCCCGGATGAAGCCGTGCACCGAGCTCTTCGGGGCGCCCAGCGCCCGGGCGATCTCGGCGAAGCCGATGCCCGGGTGATAGACGACCTCTTCCAGGATCTGGGTCACCCGGTCGATGGTCCGGTGGTTCTTGGGGCCGGTGTCGTCGGAAGCGTCGGGAGCTGAAGACGTGTCTGTCACGCGTCCAAATGTAGTGGAACTCGACCTGGAATTCATAATTACGAACTCGTAAAGTGCGGCTGCCGCTTCTCGACGGAGGCGGCGATCCCTTCGGCGAAGTCCGCCGTCCCCAGCAGTGCGGCCTGGGCGTTCGCCTCGATGTCGAGGGCCGCCGACACCTCGGCCACCATTGCACGACGCATCGTGGCCCGGATCGCCGGCAGCGACAGGGGCGCGGAGGCTGCGATCTGCGTGGCGAAGTCGATGGCCTCGGTGCGCGGATCATCGGCGACCCGGTCGACCAGCCCCAGCCCGGCGGCTTCCTCGCCGTTGACGGAACGCCCGGTGTAGAGCAGTTCCAGCGCACGCTGCTGGCCGAGAGTCCTCGGCAGGGTCACGCTCAGGCCGAAGCCGTGGTGGAAACCGAGCCGGGCGAAGTTGGCGGTCAGGCGGGCATTCGGGGCCGCGACCCGGAAGTCCGCGGCCATGGCGAGGCCGAGTCCGCCGCCGACCGTGGCGCCGTGCAGGGCGGCGACGACCGGCTTGCGCCCGGAGAAGATCCGCAGGGCCTGCCGGTAGAACCGGCGGATCCCCCCGGCTCCGATGCCGCGCAGGTCGACACCCGCGCAGAAGTGCTTGCCCTGGGCGGCCAGGACGATGCACGAGACGTCGTCGTCATCGTCGTAGGCCAGGAGCGCGTCGGCCAGTTCGGTCAGTGACTTCTCGTCGACGAAGTTGTGGGGCGGTCGGTTCAGCTCCAACAGGGCCACCCGGTCGGCCACTTGCTCGCGCACGATGTCGTTCATGATCCGTCCCCTGCCTTCACAGTCAGTGCCGCGCGGGCCTCTTCCGCGAGCGACTTCTTGTCGATCTTGCCGGAGTGGTTGGTCGGCAGCGTCTCTTCCCGTAGATCCCACCGGGTCGGGACGGCGAAGGACGAGAGCCGTGAGCGGAGTTCCTCGCGCAGCCGCTGCTCCGTCAGGCCGTTCTCGATGGCGATCACGGCCATCACTTCTTCGCCGAGGTCGGGGTGCGGGACTCCGAACACGGCGGATTCGACCACCCCGGGGACCCCCGCGAGCGCCTCCTCGACGGCGGCCGGGGCGATGTTCTCGCCGCCGCGGATAATCATGTCCTTGGCCCGTCCCGTGATCCACAGGTAGCCGTCGTCGTCGATGTGCCCGAGGTCGCCGGTGTGCAGCCAGCCGTCGCTGTCGATGGGTGACTCGTCCAGGCCGAAGTACCCGACCATCTGAGTGGGGCTCTTCACCAGGATCTCGCCGTCCCCGACGTCAGCGGATTCCAGAATCTTCAACTCGACGCACGGCAGGGGTCGTCCGCTGGTTCCAGGCAGTCGTGTGGTGTCCTTGCCGGATGCCGCGGTGGCCTGACCGCCGTTCTCGGTGAGGCCGTAGCCCGTGGGCACCCTCGGTTCGACACCGGGCAGTCCGGCTCGCAGTCGGTCCAGGAACTCGCCGTGCACCGGGGCTCCGCCGACCGTGATCGAGCGCAGCGACGTCAGGTCCCGGCTGTGTACGTCGGGGTGCTCGAGGACGCGGGCAACCATCGTCGGCACGGCGCTCCAGCGGCTGATCCCCCACTCCTCGACGAGCCGCAGCGCCTCCCCCGCGTCGAACTTGCCGGACGGCATGACCAGGGTGTCACCGACTGTGATGGCACGGATGAGTGTCTGGACACCACCGATGTGGAACATCGGCCCGGTGTGCAGGCCCGCGTCCCCCGTCGACGCGACGACCTGGTGCGGGAGCCGGCGCGTGATGTGCAGCAGCATGTGCAGTCCGGCCAGGAGCGAGCGATGCGAGAGCACCACCGCCTTGGGGCGGCCGGACGTTCCGGAGGTGAAGACGACGACGGCCGGCGCGTCCTCGTCCTCATCACCGCTTTCGACGGGGAGCGCGATCCGGGGGGCCGTGGCCGGGTCATCGCATGCCCAGCGCCCGGTCGGGGCGTCAGCCGGGAGATTCGCCGCGCCCCGCGCGTCGGCCAGGACCAGCTTGGGGCTCAACAGCGCCAGAGCATCGGCGAGTTCGGCCTTCCCCCACCAGGCGTTGGCGAGCACCGGCACCGCGCCGACCTCGACGCAGGCCCAGAAGTTGATGATCCACTCCGGGCTGTTCCAGCCGAGCAGAAGGACCTGGTCGCCACGTCCCAGGGCAATGCTCTGGAGTTCGGCCGCCTTGGCGGCGACCGCGTCGCGCAGACCCGCGAAGGTGACGACCTCGGCGCCTTGCGCGATGTGCGCCCGCTCGCCCCACCGATCGGCGAAGGCCAGCAGACCCGCGATGCTGCGCGGGCGGTCCTTGTACGTGCGGAAGGCGGTGCCCCGCACCGTCTCGACACCGATTTCTTCGCCCCATACGGGTGGCGTCGGGTTCATGTGGTCCTCCATACAGACTGATGGGCGGGTGCTGTTACCAGGCGTTGGACAGCACTGAGAGGGCTTGGACCCGGTCAGGGACCCGCGGCGCCGAGGTGAGGATCCAGTCGTCGAGGGCGTGGTCCACCGACTCGACCAGATCCGGTTGCGAGACACCGACGTCCCTCAGCCGCCCGGGAACGTCGAACACCTCCAACTGCCGCTGGATCTTCCCGATCACCGCGTCCGGCGTGTGGTCGGAGAGACCGAGGATTTCTGCAAGTTGGACGATCCGTGGAGCGATCGCGCCGCCGTTGAACCGGATGACGTGCGGCAGCAGGAGGGCCTCCACGACGCCGTTGGCCGCGGCCGAGCGAGGCCCGAGGGTGTGCGAGAGTGCCCGTGCCAGGCCCCCGTCGGTGTGGTCGCTGCCCTGGCCGCTCATCAGGGCGGCCAGCATGAGTTGCAGGCGCGGCCGGGCGCTGTCCGGATCGGTGCGCAACTGCGGGAGCCACGCCACCACCGTGCGCAGGGCGTGCGCCAGCTGCGCATCGGCCAAGGGATCGACCTGTCGCGACTGGAGGCCCTCCACAGCCATGGAGTACACGTTCAGCGCGGCCGCCCGAACGAGTCGTGACGGTGCGGTGAGCGCCATCGCCGGATCCAACACCACGCCTTGCGCCCGGGTCTTCGGGTCGTACAGGGCGAGGCGCTCTCCGGTGTCGGGGTCGCGTACCGCGCTTCCCGCCTTGGCGTACGCGGTCGTCGGGGTGCTCGGCACCACCCACTGGGGCAGCTTCGGCGCGGTCAGGCGCGGGCTGACCAGCCTGCCGCCCCTGTCGCGCCGGGTGCACAGTTCGCGGATGTCCCGGTTCTCGGCGAGCAGGACGGTCGCAGCCCGCGCGGTGACCACCGCGGAGCCACCGCCGACAGCGATCACGGCGTCCGCGTCGTGCTCGGCGAGGAAGTCCCGGGCCTGGCGCACGACAGGCAGTGGACTGTGCTCGGCGACGCCGTCGAACTGCCCCACCAGGTACTCACCCAGGACGTGTCTGACCCGGCCGAGGGCGTCGGCGTGCTTGACGATCGAGGGCCCGCACACGATGACCGCGCGTCGCGCACCGTGTCGGTCGAGTTCACGGGGAAGTGCGGCCAGAGCATCCTCACCGGCGAAGGTGCGGAACGCCGTTGCGGCATGGCGGAGTTGAGGGGCGGCTCCCAAGTCCTGGCTCATCGGCTCAGCCCCCGAGTTCGACAACGGCGCGACCGCGGACCTGGCCGCCGTGCAGTGCCTCGACGGCGTCGTTCAGTTCGTCCAGCGTGAACCGGTCGGTGACCAGGGCGCTCGGGTCGAAGCGTCCGTCACGGGTCCAGTCGACGAAGGTCTCGAAGTCGCGCGCCGGGGCACAACTGCCGCCTACACAGCCGAGCAGGCTCTTCTCCCCGTTCAGCAGGTCCATGCTGTTCAGCGGGAAGGGGGCCCGCGGGATACCCACGAGGACGTCCGCGCCGCCACGGATGCCTGCGCCCCGGATGCCGGGGCGTACGGAGGCGAGGCTCACCGGGATGTTCGTGCCGACGCCGGTGCAGTCGAAGGCATAGTCGACGCCCTGTGTGCCGTCGTCGTGCGGGGTGAGGGCGCGGATGGCCGCGACCGCGTCGGTCTTCTTGGCGTTGATCACCTCCGTCGCACCGAACTGTCGCGCCAGCTTCAGTTTGTCGTCGTCGACATCGACGGCGATGACCGGTGTGGCGCCCAGGATGGCGGCACCGGCGATCGCACAGAGCCCCACACCTCCGGCGCCCCAGATGGCGACGCTCTGCCCCGGGCGGACCTCGGCGCTGTTCATGACGGCTCCGGCCCCGGTCATCAGTGCGCAGCCGATGATCGATCCCAGGTCCTCGGGCGTGCCGTTCGGCGCCTTGACCACATACTGCTCGTCGACCACGGCGTGCGTGCCCCAGGTGAACGTGTTGTGTGTCTTGGCCACGTCCCCGCCGGCGAAGGCGAGCTGCGAGGGCACGGGTGGGCGGCCGTCGAGCGGCGACCGGGGAATCCAGGTGACCAGCACCTCGTCGCCGGGCGCCACGTAGTGCACCTGGTCACCCACGGCCGCCACCGTGCCGATCGATTCGTGTCCGAGCAACATCGGCTCGGTTCGTGAGTCGTCGTAGATCCGGTCCAGCTGACTGTGGCAGACCCCGAACGCCCGCTGCTCGACCGCGACTTCGTACGGCCCCAGCGCGTCCAGTGTGACGTCCCGGATCTCCAGCCGCCGCTGTCCGGGCGGAAGGACCGCGATGCGTGCGTCAAGGGTCATGACGGTTCAGCTCCTTCTTCTGTGCGGCCGCTCAGGCGCCGCCCATTCCGAGCAGAGAGTTCATAAATCCGAACCATGGTACGTATTTACAGTCGCGAGACTATGGGCGCCACCGTGCACTGTCAACGCCGAACCTGCCGCTACGCAACGGAAAACCCGCGCGCACAAGCGTTGACACACCCCAGGTCGAACCATACGGTCAATCGCAGATACGCCCTCTGGTTCGTATATCAGAACTCTCGTGGTCAGTGAAGGGTCACGACCCGCGGGATTCCCGACCGACGCTCGGCAGAGCGTGCGCGGCATGCGGCCGCACCCTGACCCGGCGACGACGCCGCGTCACCAACAGGGAGATGCAATGACGCACCCACAGGAACAGACACTCGGGCCGGTGGAGGCACCGGATCCGGAAGCCGAAACGAAGTCCCCTCCGGGCATGGGACGCGTCGCGACCGCGAGTTTCATCGGCACCGTCATCGAGTTCTACGACTTCGGCATCTACGGGACGGCCGCTGCGCTGGTCTTCCCCAAGGTGTTCTTCCCCGCCCTCGGCGAAGCCGCAGGCATCACCGCCTCCTTCGCCGCACTCGGCGTCGCCTTCCTCGCACGCCCCTTCGGCAGCATCCTCTTCGGACACTTCGGCGACCGCCTCGGCCGCAAGAAGACCCTCATCGCCACCATGCTGCTCATGGGCCTCTCCACCATCCTCGTAGGACTCATGCCCACCGCCGCCCAAATCGGAGTCGCGGCACCCATCCTGATCATCGTGCTACGCGTCCTCCAGGGACTCGCCGCGGGCGGCGAGTTCGCCGGAGCGGTCCTGTTCTCCTCCGAACACGCACCCAAGGGCAAACGCGGCTTCTGGGCGATGTTCCCCAACTTCGGCGGCGGCGGGGCCATCACACTGGCCAACCTCACCTTCTTGCTCACCGCGCTCTTCATGAGCGAGGACACCTTCACCAGCTGGGGATGGCGCGTCCCCTTCCTGGCCAGCTTCCTGCTCGTCATCGTCGGGCTGTGGATCCGGATGCGGATCGACGAGACCCCAGTGTTCAAGAACCAGGTCGCTCAGTCGGGCACCTCACGACTGCCCTTCCTCGAAGCCCTCAAGCACCAGCCACGCCAGGTGCTGCTCGCCACCGGCACCGTGATGATCGGCTTCGCCCTCACCTACATCGGCGGCACCTACCTGGTCAGCTACGGCACGACCGTTCTCGAACTTCCCCGCACCTTCGTCCTGAGTATGGCGATGGTGGGCGGCCTCACCATCTCCCTCGGCACACTGATCGGTGCGGTCCTCTCCGACCGCATCGGCCGTCGCGGGGTGATCGTCGGCGCGGCGAGCGTCGGCGTGGTGTGGGCCCTTGTACTGTTCCCACTCCTCGACCTCGGATCGCGCGGCGTCTTCGCCATCGGTGTGCCCGTCACACTGTTCCTGTCGGGCATCGCCACCGGACCGCAAGGGGCATTCCTCTCCGAGCTGTTCCACACCCGCTACCGCTACACCGCGGCCGGCCTCAGCTACAGCCTGGCCGGAATGATCGGCGGCGGCATCCCGCCTCTGGTCGCGCCGTCCATCATCAACAACTTCGGCAGCTTCACCTTCGGATGCATCCTCGCCTGCGTCTGCCTCGTCAGCCTGATCTGTGTGCTCAAGGTCGGCGAGACGAGCCAGCTCGACCTCGACCGGGACGCGGTCGACGCCGTTGACTGATCACACGGCAGGCGGGCGGCCGGGCGACCTGGTGCTGCTGCGCCATGGCGAGAGTGTCTGGAACGCGCAGGATCTCTTCGCCGGATGGACCGATGTTCCGCTGTCCGATCGAGGACGGCGCCAAGCACGGTCGTGCGGTGCACAGTTGGCGGCAGTAGGCCTGTTGCCCGACATCGCACACACCTCGCTGCTGCGCCGAGCCATCGACACCGCGGATCTCGCACTCGACGCCACCGACCGGCACTGGATCGACGTCCGCCGGAGCTGGCGGCTGAACGAGCGGCACTACGGCGCGCTGCAGGGCAGGAGCCGACAACAGATACGCGACGAATTCGGTGACGAGCAGTTCCATCGATGGCGGCGGTCCTGGGACGTGCCGCCACCCGCCGGGGACGACGCCACTTCGTTGCAGGGCGACGGGACCGCCCGCTACCGCGGTCTTGGTGTCCCGGTTCCGGCAGCCGAGTCCCTCAAGGACGTACACGCGCGCCTGCTGCCGTACTGGGAGGCGGCCATCGTCCCCGATCTACTGGCCCGCAGAACCGTGCTGGTCGTCGCGCACGGCAACACCCTGCGTGCGCTGATCAAACTCGTCGAAGGCCTTTCCGAAAGCGCCGTATGCGGCCTCGACATCCCGACGGGGGTGCCCAGGCACTACCGCCTCGACAGCGATCTGCGCCCCCTCTCTCCGGGCGGCCCCTCCCTTCCGACCCGTACATCCCGCTAGATACACGAGATTGAAGGAGGTGACCTGCGATGTCGGCAGAGCCGACCTCGGCACGTCCACCCTTTGTCCTGGTCCACGGCGGCCGGCACGGTGGCTGGTGCTGGAAGCACGTGGCCACCGCACTGCGGCACGCCGGCCACATGGTGTACACCCCGACCCTGACGGGCCTCGGAGAGCGCTCGCACCTGCTCGACGAGACGATCGGCCTCGATCACCACGTTCAAGACCTCGTCGCCACCTTCGAGTTCGAGGACATCAACGACGCCGTTCTCGTGGCACACAGCTACGGAGGCATGGTCGTGTCCGGCGCCCTGGAACGGATGGCGGACCGAGTGCGCCGGGTCGTCTACCTCGACGCACACCTCCCGCGGACCGGGGAGTCCGCCTTCGACCTGGTCGGCGCCGACCGCGCCGCGCACCATCTGGCGGACGCCAAGAACAACGGAGAAGGCTGGTACATCCCACCGGCCGACGCCTCCCGGTACGGCGTCACCGATCCGGACGATGCCGCATGGGCCAACAGCCGCATCACGGCCCAGCCGTTGAAGACGTACCAGGACCCCGTCGGCGACACCGACCAGGCCTGGCGCCATCCCGGCCTGTTCATCGAATGCGTCCCGTCGTCCCTGGAGCCACACGTCTTGAACCGAGCCCGCGAACGACACGCCACCGACCCCACCTTCGCGTACCACATCCTGCACGCGACCCACGACGCGATGATCACGGCGCCGGGCGCCGTCACCCAACTCCTCCGAGAGGCGGCCGAGTCGTGACCACATCACCGACCCACACACTCGCCGAATACGCGGCCTCCACGTCGCTCGACGCGCTCCCCCATGAAGTGCGAGAGCAAGCGAAGCTGGTGATTCTCGACGAGATGGCCAGCGCCCACTTCGGCCGCCGGCAGCCCGCCGGTGCGCTGGCGGCCGAGTACGTCGCCACCATGCCCGGCCCGACGGAGTCACATGTGCTGGGCACCGCCCTGCGCACGTCTGCGCCACTGGCCGCGCTGGCCAACGGCACCGCTGGCCACGCGGATGAGATCGACGGGGCGCACGTCGTCGGCGGCCACCCCGGCGCGACACTCGTGCACGCCGCGGTCGCCATGGCCGAGCGGCAGGGCGCGACGGGCGGCGAACTGCTCAACGCCGTGGTCCTGGGCTACGACGTGGGTGTGCGTCTCATCGCCGCGTGCGGCGGTCTGTTCAGTGTGAAGGAGCGCCATCACCTGAACTCCGACTTCCTCCATGCCTTGGCGGCTGCCATCTCGTGCAGCCGACTCATGGGCCTTGAGCCGGAGCAGTACCGCCACGCGATGGCACTGGCGACCTTCCAGGCCAACGGGCTCTGCGCGCTCTTCCGCGAGCGAGAGCACCTCAGCAAGGCCTTCTGCAACGGCCAGTACGCGATGGCAGGGGTGAGCGCCGCACTACAGGCCGCCGTCGGCCTCGAGGGCTGCGACGACGTCCTGGGCGAACGCCACGGTGTGTTCCACGCGTGGGGCGTGGACGACGCGTCCGCGACGGTGACACGGGGCCTCGGCAGCGACTTCGCCGTGATGGGCGCCAACTTCAAGTTCGTACGCGCCGGTTACCCGATCCACGCGCCCACCGAAGCGGCCCTGTCGCTGGTGACGCGCCACGACCTCACGGTCGACAGCATCTCGGCGGTCGAGGTGGGCCTGCCTGCCCGCGCCATGCGCGTCGTCGACAACCGGCAGATGCACAACATCTGCGCCCAGGACATGCTCACCGCCGCCCTGCTGCGCGGAGGGCTCGCACTGAACGAGGACCCCTTCCCCGCCGCGCTCGACGACCCCGCGTTCGCGGATCTGCGAGCCCGCGTCTCCCTGGTTGTGAACCCTCTGCTGGAGGCTGAGGCACCCAACGGGCGTGGAGCTGTCGTCACGATCAGGACGCACGACGGCCGGAGCCTGACGGAACGGGTCGATCACCCCCGAGGGCACAGCGAACGGGGCGGGGTCAGCTGGGACGAACTGTCCGTCAAATGGCATGACGCGAGCCCGGGCCATGACGTGGGCTCCTGGATCGCTCACGCCCGCACGCTCGAGGAGTTGGAGCGCGCCGAGCAACTCGCGAGCGAATTCGCCCAATAGCCTTGATGAGCTGGGTATTTGACGTTGCCTCGGGTCCAAGAAGGCCACCTTCTTGGACCCGAGGCAACGTCATTTCAAACGCGCCAGTCTGACATGCCAGGACCCAGGAAGCACTGAAGCAAAGGGGCCGTATCACTACCCCCGCTGCCCTTCCCCCGTCACAACACGGCCTGCCACACCTCCCGTTGCCCGGGCAGGGTGTACGGCAACCTACGAGGCACAGAGAGGCGCCTGAGGACATGGGGCCGGTCCGTCGTGACCACGCCCCGATCAGCAAGCTCCCATCACCCCCGTACGAGAGAGTGGGCATGGCCACCGAACCCACCACCACCGATCCCGCCGAGACCGGCGCGACACCCTGGTCTCCCCTCGCCTCGACCCCCGCAGCCCCGACGCGACGCACCTTCATCGCCACGACCTCCGCTGCCGGCGGGGTCTTCGCAGCAGGCGGTCTGCTCGCAAGCCCCTCGCTGCTCGGCGCCCAGGAGGCCGCTGCCGCCGAGGCCTCCCCCAGCACCAATGTCACTCTGAGCGTCAATGGCCGTCGCCACGCCGTCACCGTCGACAATCGGACCTCACTCCTGGACCTGCTGCGCGAGCACTTGGCGCTCACGGGCTCCAAGAAGGGCTGCAACGCCGGCGCCTGTGGTGCCTGCACGGTCCTGGTCGACGGGAAGCGCGTGAACTCCTGCCTGACGCTGGCGATCCGCCTCGACGGCGCGGAGGTGACCACGGTCGAGGGCCTGGCCGACGGCGACGACCTGCACCCACTCCAGCAGGCGTTCATCGACCAGGACGCCTTCCAGTGCGGCTACTGCACCCCGGGGCAGATCGTGTCCGGTGTCGGTTGCATCGAGGAGGGCCACACCGGTTCCAAGGACGAGATCCGGGAGTGGATGAGCGGCAACATCTGCCGCTGCGGCTGCTATCCGAAGATCGTGCGTGCCATCGAGCAGGCCACGGGCCGGAAGTGAGGTCCGACTGACATGCACCCCTTTACGTACGCCAAGCCGAAGACCACCCGTGAGGCGCTCGACGCCGGCCGGCGCGGAGGGCGGTACATCGCCGGGGGCACCACTCTCGTCGACTTGATGCGCGAGACCGTCGAGCGACCCGACCGGCTGGTCGACATCAACTCCCTGCCGCTGCGCGAGATCAACGTCACTCCGCGCGGCGGGCTGCGCATCGGCGCCCTTGTCTCGATGTCCGACGCCGCCACCCACCCCAAGGTGAGCACGCTGTTCCCGGTGATCTCCGAAGCGCTGGAGCTGAGCGCGTCCGCCCAGTTGCGCAACATGGCCACCATCGGCGGCAACATCATGCAGCGCACCCGCTGCACGTACTTCCGTGACGTCACCGCCGACTGCAACAAGCGTGAACCTGGATCGGGTTGCGCCGCGCGCGAGGGATATAACCGCACACACGCGATCCTGGGCACCTCCGAGGACTGCGTGGCCACCCATCCGTCCGACGTCGCAGTCGCGTTGGCGGCCCTGGAGGCGCGAGTGCATCTGGTGAGCCCCGACGGTGAGCGGACGCTGCCCTTCGAGGGCTTCCTGCTCCGCCCCGGCAGCACTCCGATCCGCGAACAAGCCCTACACAAGGGTGAGTTGATTACCTCCGTGGAGGTACCCACGCTCCCCCGGCCGCTCGTTTCCGGCTACCTGAAGGTCCGTGACCGCCAGTCCTACGAGTTCGCCCTCACATCCGCCGCGGTGGCGCTGCATGTCACCGGTGGCGTGATCCGAGAGGCGAAAGTGGCGGCGGGCGGTGTGGGAACGGTGCCGTGGAAGCTGCCCTCCGTCGAGCGCGCCCTCGTCGGTGAGCGCCCCTCGGAGCAGCTGTGGGCCAAGGCGGCCGCATCGGCGGCGGACGGAGCTCGGCCGCTCCAACACAACAAGTTCAAGGCCGAGTTGCTCACACGCACCGTCGAACGCCAGCTGCGCATCGTAGGAGACCAGGTATGAGTCCTCAGCCGCAGGCAGCCGTCGGCGCGCCCCTCTCCCGTGTGGAGGGGCGGCTGAAGGTGACCGGGCAGGCGAAGTACGCCGCCGATCACGAACCCAAGGGTGTCGTGCACGCCGTCGTGGTCGATGCCGACATCGCGCGCGGGCGGATCACCGGGATCGACACCCGCGCCGCCGAGGCACTCCCCGGCGTACTGAAAGTGATGCACCACGGCAACGCACCCGAGCTCCCCTACCGCGACAACCCGGGCTCGCTCAACCTCCCCGGAAACCGGCTGCGCGTCTTCCAGGACACCGAGGTGCGATTCCACGGCCAACCGGTCGCGGTCGCCGTGGCCACCACTTTGGAGGCCGCTCAGCACGCCGCTTCACTCGTCAAGGTCACCTACCAGACCGAGGAGTCGGTCACCGACCTCGCCAAGGCACCGAACACGGGCGAACCCACGACCTACTCGCGCGGCGACGCGGAAGCCGCCTTGAAGTCCACCCCCGTCCGGCTCGACATGACCTACCACCTCGCCCGCGACCACCACAACGCCATGGAGCTGCACGCCACAGTCGCCCAGTGGGACGGCGAGCGGCTCACGCTGTGGGACAAGACTCAGTGGGTACAGAGTCCACGCGCCCAGCTCGCGGCGGACTTCGGGATTCCGGCCGACTCCATCCGTGTGCTGTCGCCGTTCGTCGGCGGCGCGTTCGGCAACTCCGCGCGCGCTTGGCCGCACATCACGATCGCGGCCCTCGCGGCCCGCGAGGTCGACCGCCCGGTGAAGCTCGTCCTGACCCGCAAGCAGCTCTACTTCGGGGTGGGGTTCCGGCCCGGCTACGAGTACAAGGTGCGCCTCGGCAGCGAGCGCAACGGGCGTCTGACCGCGATGACGCACGACCTGCGCGCCGAGACCTCGCGCTACGAGACGTTCGCCGAACGAGGCGTCACCGTGCCGGGTCAGATGCTCTACACGACGCCCAACGTCAGTCAGACGTACCGGACGGTGCCACTCGATGTGAACACCCCGACGCCGATGCGGGGGCCCGGCTATTCCAGCGCCGCGTTCCCCATCGAGAGCGCCGTGGACGAACTCGCCCACGAACTCGGCATTGATCCGGTCGAGTTGAGGCAGCGCAATGAGCCGGAGAACGATCAGACCAGCGGGCGCCCGTTCTCCACCCGCCGGCTGCGCGAGTGCTACACGGTGGGCTCCCGCGAGTTCGGCTGGAGCAAGCGCGACCCCAAGCCGCGCTCCTCCCGCGACGGCGACTGGTTGATCGGCACCGGCATGGCCACCGCGCTCTACGACACGCTGCGACAGCCGGGCCAGGCCGACGTGCGGCTCGACGCCGACGGCACCGCAGTCGTCGAAACCGCGACGAGTGACATGGGGCCCGGTACCTACACGTCCATGACCCAGGTCGCCGCCGACGCACTCGGCCTGCCCGTCCGCAACGTCACCTTCCGGCTCGGCGACACGGACATGCCGCCGGCGCCCATCCACGGCGGATCGCTGACCATGGCCAGCGTCGGATCCACCGTGCAGGACGGCTGCGACAAGCTGCGCAAGCAAGCCATCAAACTCGCCGTCGAGGACGAGGACTCCCCCTTGTACGGTGCCGATGCCGGGGACATCGTCGTACGCGGCGGCCGCCTCCACGTGAAGGACAACCCGGCACTCGGGGAGACCTACCGGCAGCTGCTGTCCCGAAACGACCGGACACATCTCGAAGCCGCCGGCAGCTATACCCCCGGCCAGGCCCGTTCCTCCATGTACGCCTACGGCGCGGTGTTCGCCGAGGTCGCCGTCGACGCACGCCTCGGTCTCGTGCGAGTAAGGCGGATGCTCGGCGTGTTCGACGCCGGACGCATCATCAGCCCCAAACTGGCCGACAGCCAGGCGCTGGGCGCGATGGTCGGCGGCATCGGCGCCGCCCTCTTGGAACACACGGTCACCGACCACCGCGACGGCCGCATCGTCAACGCCAACCTGGCCGACTACCTGGTCCCCGTCAACGCCGACATCCCCGACCTCAAGGCCATCTACGTCGACGGCCGCGACGACGAAGCCGACCCGCTCGGCGTGAAAGGGCTCGGCGAGGTCGTGCTGGTCGGCGTGGCACCTGCTATCGCCAACGCCGTATTCCACGCCACCGGGCGACGCGTGCGCCAACTACCCATTACAGCCGAGTCGTTGATCTGAGAGTCGGCGACCGACGCCGGAAGTGTGGAGGGCGCCACCAGCTTGGGCGGCGCCCTCCACACTTCATACCAAGAGCGGACTACATCGTGAGCCGTTCATCGTGCACACGCTTTCGCGATACACCGACCCTGCGTAGAGTCGACCGGCTTGCGAGGACGGCTGGGTTGGGGCCGACGACGAAGACCGCGCCCTTCTCGACGGCCTCCGGCGAGAGCGCCGCCGACAGGTGCTCCTTGCGGAATCGTCCGACACGGGTGGTGACCCGCATGCGCCCGCCGGAGCCCTGCACGAATTCGTCCAGCACGTCACCGTAATAAGGGTCGTCGGGGCGCCGAACCGACCACAGCAGCTCGATGGGGCGCCGTTTGTGGTGTGCTGCGGCCAGGCTGAGCAGCGGGGCGATCCCGGCTCCCATCCCGAGCAGCACGAGCGGAGTACTGTCGTCGAGCTCTTGGACGATGGATTCGAAGCGGCCGAAGGATCCTTCGAGCCGGACCCGGGTCCCCACCTCCACATCGCCGATCTTCCGCGTGTAGTCGCCGTGCTGCCGGATGGTGAACGTCAATTCCTTCTGGCTGTCTCCCGTCACGGAGAACGGGTGCCATTCCTTCCCTATGACTTTCCTGCGCTCGAACCGCAGGAAGAAGAAGTCTCCGGGTCGAATGCGCGGATCCGGCCGGTCCAGGACCACTGTCACCACGCGTGTGGTGTCACCACGCGCGATGTTGCTGCGCACGGTTCCGGTGAGGTACCCGTCAGGAGATATCCACTTCTTCCAGATATACACACCCAACACGGCGACCGTGTAGAAGTCGAAGAGCACCATGAAGGCGAAGTGCTCGCTGACCCGGCCGAGCAGGTGGGCATGGAGCCAGATCGCGGCGAGGACGAGGAGATTCAGCCGGTGCACCCAGACCGACAACTGGCGCCGGACAACCTTCTCAAGGAGTGACTTCACACGGCTCACCAGCCGGGATCGGTCCACCAGCCACCCGCTGAGAAAGAAGACCGAGAAACACAGCAGCCCAAAAGAGCCGTACAGCGCCCACTCACCCAGGTCACGGGCGAGCGCGTTCGGGGCGTACGAATTCTGGCTGTGGATATAGGCGAGGACCAGCGCGAGAACACCGAGCATGCCGTGCAGTCCGTAAACGGCAGGCAATCCGACCCAGCGGTCCAGCCACCCGGGGCGCGCGCTGAGCAGAACCGCCAGCAGCCACCAGCAGTAGGCCACAAGACCCAGCACGATAATATTCTTGAGCCGATCCGGGTCGCGTGATTCCGTCTCGAAGAGGACGACGAGCGGCAGCGGAAAGACGATGGCGATGCTCCAGAATGCGAGCTTTCGCAGGAAACTCATCGACTCGCCCCCGCCTGCGCGACCCACATACTCGCGATCCTGATTCTCGGCGTCTGGTCCTGCCTGGACTCGTGGAAGTCGGTGACGCCGAGGACGACCATGACCGCCACCAAGGCAACGAGAAGGACGGCTATTTTCGCTTTACTTTTCACGGTCACCCAGTTCAGGACTTGTAACCCAGCGCGTCCAGCCAGGGATTCAGTTCGGATTCGACGGATTCCATGTCGTCACGGGAGATGGTGAAGGCGTTCTGGACGACGGTGGATTCCGTCAGGCCGTCGGTAATGTTCTCGACGGTATCCGCCAGCTCGTTTCCGCCGTGCACCGAGAAGAGAACGACCTTCTTCCCCTTCAGGTCCTGCTGCTCCAGGAATGAGTACATCGCCATCGGGAGGTCGTACCACCAGATCGGATAGCCGATGAACACGGCATCGTAGTCGTCGATGTTCTTCACGAGCTGCTTCAGCTTGGGCCGGGCGTTCTCCTTCTGCTGGGCCTCTGTGATGTCCAGCGTCTCCTCATGGGATTCGGGGAGGGGGTTGGCTGTCTCGATACGGAACAGGTCCCCGCCGGTGCGTCGCTGGATGAGCGTCGCCGTGTACTCGACGTTTCCGTAGACCTTTCCGCCCACCTCCGTACGGCTGTTGTCCAACTCTTCCGCGGAGTTCACGGATTCATCGGTGTACGGGTGGGAGAAGTACGTGACGAGCGTCCGGTCGCCCCGGGCCGGTGGGCTCTTCGCCACGGCTCCGCTGTCCGTGCCGCGCGCTCCGGTGCCGCCCTGCCCCATCAGGGAGCAGCCGGCGAGGCCGAGGCCCGCGGTTCCTGCGGCGAACAGTCCAAGAAAGGCCCGGCGAGAAGTGTCGGCCATGGGGATGTGACTCCGTGTCGTCGGCGTGATCGTCGCCGAGCGGAATTCCCACGCTTGGCTCACGCCTCATCCTGCGGGCCCGAAAGAGCGCGTGACAGACCGTGTTTTGCCGGGGAGTGGCGTTCCAGGGAGGGACAGGGCCTCCCAAAAAATCACGGTTCCTGCGGGTTTCGAAGCCGCTGGTCAACCGTCATCTCAGTCAACCGAACGCTTCCCCAAAGAAGGACAGCCGCGCGTAAGGACTTGGTAAAGGGTGGATCCCCGGAAAGCGCCGTCGTCGTGTGAGAATTGGGTGCATGGCAGGAAGTGAGAACGGACCCCGCAGTAGCGCCACCGAGCTGGGTAGGTACCTGCGGGCACGCCGCACGCAGACCACCCCGGAACAGGCGGGCCTCACTCTGGGAACCGGGCTCCGCCGCACTCCGGGACTGCGCCGCGAGGAACTCGCCACCCTCGCCGGCATCAGCATCGACTACTACGTCCGCATCGAACGCGGGAAAGAAACCCGGCCCAGCCCTTCCGTCCTGGACGCGCTCGCCCGTGCGCTGCATCTGACCGAAGCAGAGCACCAGCACCTGCGAGAACTCGCGGTGCGCGCCGCCCACTACGCACCCGACCCCGCACCGCAGCCCGGCCGGACCGTGCGCCCGCACCTGAAGTTGCTCCTCGAAACGATGCGCCCCAACCCGGCCTACATCGTCAGCCGCAGCATGGACTTCCTGGCCTCGAACCCCGGCGGACTCGCTCTGTACGCAGGCCTGGAGGACTGGCCCGCAACGGACCGCAACCTCGCCCGGTACCTCTTCCTGCACCCCGCGGCCCGCGAGCTCTTCCCCGACTGGGACAGTCTGGTGCGCAGCTGCGTCGCCCGCCTTCGCGCGCAGGCCGGCACCGCACCCGACGCCCCCGATCTGACCAACCTCGTGGGCGAACTACTGCTGAAGAGCCCCGACTTCGCCAAGCTCTGGGAGCGCTACGACGTCGGCGGGCACAAGTTCGCCACGAAGACCTTCCACCACCCTCGGGTCGGCACGATCAGCCTCACCTCTCAGTCCATGACACTGGAAGGCACCTCGGGTCAACGTCTTGGTGTCTACGTGGCGGAGCCCGGCTCGCCCGATCATGACGCACTTGCCCTGCTCGACATGACGGAGCCCCAAACGCCCCGAGGGGAAGACCCCTCGGTGTCTCCACAGCCGGGGCAGCGCCCCCGCCACTGATCAGCCAACCCCCTCCGGCTTCGCGCCGCGGCAATGACACCTGCCCAGCGGCGGTTTCAGGCGCCGTTCAGCACCTCATCACGCCCTCTGGCCGACGCCTCATTCGGAAAAGCTGGTGCACGGGCGTTGACACGCTCTGGCCCGCATCTCTACCTTCGGTCGCAGATACGGAACTGCGTTCTTATATACGAACTTCAGAATGTGGTTCAGGCGGCCTCCGACGACAGGCCCGCCCGAACGCATCAGCCGTCCGTCGCCGCGCGCACCACCAGCCAGCCCTTACGTCCCCCTCAACACCCGCGCGCCCGGCGGCTCCTGGACCGATGACGCAACAGAGCACGTATGAGTACCGCCGCCCTCGGTCGATGCGCCCTCACCGGCAATCGGCCTCCTGACGCCGCGACGACGTCGCGTCGACGACAGGGAGATGCAATGACGCACTCACACGAACAGACACCACCTCCGCCGACCGCCGGCGACGAACCCGCCGCGGGTCAAGAAGATAAGCCGGGTATGCGACGCGTCGCGACCGCGAGTTTCATCGGCACCGTCATCGAGTTCTACGACTTCGGCATCTACGGGACGGCCGCTGCGCTGGTCTTCCCCAAGGTGTTCTTCCCCGCCCTCGGCGAAGCCGCAGGCATCACCGCCTCCTTCGCCGCACTCGGCGTCGCCTTCCTCGCACGCCCCTTCGGCAGCATCCTCTTCGGACACTTCGGCGACCGCCTCGGCCGCAAGAAGACCCTCATCGCCACCATGCTGCTCATGGGCCTCTCCACCATCCTCGTAGGACTCATGCCCACCGCCGCCCAAATCGGAGTCGCGGCACCCATCCTGATCATCGTGCTACGCGTCCTCCAGGGACTCGCCGCGGGCGGCGAGTTCGCCGGAGCGGTCCTGTTCTCCTCCGAACACGCACCCAAGGGCAAACGCGGCTTCTGGGCGATGTTCCCCTCCCTGGGCGGCGGTGGCGCGATCGTCCTCGCCAACGCCACGTTCTTCCTGACCTCGATCCTGATGAGCGAGGACACCTTCATCAGTTGGGGCTGGCGGGTCCCGTTCCTCGCCAGCTTCCTGCTCGTGCTCTTCGGACTGTGGGTACGGCTGCGCATCGCGGAGACTCCGGTCTTCAAGAAGCAACAGGCCGACTCCTCCGGCACGTCCAAGATGCCGTTCGCTGAAGCGTTCCGGAACCAGCCGCTCCAGGTGCTGTTGGCGACGGGCACGGCGATGACGTGCTTCGCCTTCACCTACATCGGCGGTACCTACCTCGTCAGCTACGGCACATCCCAGCTGGGCCTGAAGGGCGCCTACGTCCTGGGCATCACGGTGATCGGCGGAGTGGCGATCTCCGCCGGAGTCATACTCGGCGCCGTGCTCTCCGACAGGCTGGGTCGGCGCGTGGTCATGATCTGGGCGACCGCCGCGGCGGTCGTGTGGGCGATCGTGCTCTTCCCAATCCTCGACCTGGGCTCGCGGACGGTCTTCGCCATCGGCGTGATCGTCACCATGTTCATCTCCGGGCTCGGCCGCGGCCCCCAGGGGGCATTCCTGTCCGAGCTCTTCCACACCCGCTACCGCTACACGGCCGTAGGCCTCAGCTATGCCCTCGCCGGGATGATCGGCGGAGGTGTGCCGCCCCTCGTCGCCGCGTCGATCATCGGCTCGCTCGGCAGCTTCGCGTTCGGCCTGATCCTGGCCGCCACCTGTGCGGTGGGGCTGGTCTGCGTCCTCCTGGTCGGCGAGACCAGGCAGGTCGACCTGGACAACACAGCGCCGGACGCGCCGAGTCCCGTCCTCGACAATGCCGGCAACGTCGGCACCAGGAAGTGAGCCACCATGTCTGCGCACTCGGCCGCTGATCCCCATTCGGCCTCGGCAAGCCCTACCTTCGTACTTCTCCACGGAGGCCGCCACGGCGGCTGGTGCTGGAAGCACGTGGCCTCCGCACTGCGGCAGAAGGGACTGGTCGTACACACACCAACACTGACCGGTCTCGGCGAACGCTCGCACCTGCTGACTCCGGACATCGGCCTGGACGTCCACGTACAGGACGTCGTGGCCACCTTCGAGTTCGAGGACATCAAGGACGCGATTCTCGTGGCGCACAGCTACGGCGGCATCGTCGCGAGCGGTGCCATGGACCGGATCGCCGACCGCGTCAGAAGGATCGTCTTCCTCGACGCGCACCTTCCACGGACCGGGGAGTCGCACAGCGACCTGGTCGGCCCGGCCCGTGCCGCGGAACACGTCGCCATGGCCGAGCGTGGCGGCGAAGGCTGGTACATCCCGCCGTCCGACGCTTCCTGGTATGGCGTCACCGACCCCGAGGACGCCGCGTGGGTCAACAGCCGCACCACGGCTCAGCCGTTGAAGACCTACCAGGACCCGGTGGGCAGTACGGACCGTGCCTGGAGCCACCCGGGCATGTTCATCGAATGCGAGCCGTCCTCGCTGCAGCCGCACATCCTCGACAGGGCCCGAAAGCGTCACGCCGAGGACCCCTCGTTTCCGTACCACCGTCTTCAGGCGACCCACGACGCCATGGTGACGGCCCCGGACGAGGTGACCCGACTGCTCCTTGCGGCGATCAATCCCTGAGGAAGCCGCCACCGGGCGTCACTTCGCGGCCCGCACCAGATGGATGCAGTGGTCCCAGTCCCAATACGGTCCGGGATCAGTGATGTCGTAGCGCGTACTGATGTCCGCGGCGAGTCGTGCCGAGGCGCGATAAGCGGCCTCGGTGAACCAGTGGTCGGGGTCGTCGACGAAACCCTCGCGCTCGATGCAGACGCTCCTCGCGTTCCATTCCCAATTGCCGGCGTGGAACGCGGATGGGGCCTCGTCGAGCCGGGACTGCATGACGTGGACCACGATCCGGTCTATCCGTTGGTCGTTAGGACGGTCGGCAGAGCGGCAGCTGGAGTCAGAGGCGGCTATCCAGTCGGCGGGTGGCTGGCCCACATCAGGAAGACGCCGTCCTGTACTCCCCCGTGGACGCTGTAGCGGTCTGTCCCTCCGGCTGCTGCGCCGTCATGTCGAGCAGAGACATCGCATCGTGGTCCGGGGTCCCCGGCTCGGCCGTGTACGCCCCGAGCCGCTGCCCCGGCGTGCCTTCGAGGTGCATGCTCTGGGAGCTCAGGGTGAGCTCGCCCACCTGGGGGTGGTGGAACGTCTTCTGGGTCTTCTTGCGGCCGACGACCTCGTAGCGTTCCCAGAGCTTCGCGAAGTCGGGGCTCTTGAGCAGGAGTTCACCGACGAGGTGGGTGAGATCAGGCGCGTCGGGGTTGGTGCCGGCCTGTGCGCGCAGACCGGCGACGCAGACGCGGACCTGGGTCTCCCAGTCGGGGAACAGCTCGCGTGCGGTGGGGTGGAGGAACAGGTAGCGGGCGAGGTTGCGCTGCTTGACGGGCCAGTCGGCGAGGCCCGCGTACAGGGCCAGGCCGGCAGGGTTCCAGGCGAGGAAGTCCATGCTGCGGCTGACGATGTAGGCCGGGTTCGGCCGCATGCTCTCCAGCAGCAGCTTGAGGTGCGGACGGACGGTCCGGCTCGGGGGCGGCGGAGGTTCGGGGGCGTACCGTGCGGCGCGGGCGACGAGCTCTCTCAGGTGGTGGTCCTCGTCGTCGTCGAGCTGTAGCGCCCGGGCGAGCGCCTCGACGACGCCGGGGCTGGGTCGCGTCTCCTTGCCGCGCTCGAGGCGGGTGTAGTAATCGATGCTGACCCCGGCCAGCGTGGCCAGCTCTTCACGACGCAGGCCTGGGGTACGGCGTACGCCGGGTCCTGGTGTGAGGCCGACGGACTCGGGACTCGTATGGGTGCGGCGGGCTCGCAGGAAGCGGCCCAGCTCGTCACCGCTGGTGTGCTGCTCGGGTGTCATACATCCAGTCTCACCGCGTCGCCGACCTGGCGGAATCGATGAAGGGGGCCCTGTCATACCCCCCGCTGCACTCCCCCCGGAACGGCTCGGCCTGCCTCTATGACGCGCGAAGCGGCACGGTGGATGACATCAAAGCAACGATCCACCTGCACCAGGAGCACCCCGCCGTGTCCATGCCCCTCACTACGACCGTCGCCGAAGCGGACCGGGCCGCCGCACCACGGCGTCGCCCGGGATCCGCAGCGGCTTTGGGGGCCGCGCTTCTGGGATTCACCGTCATCACCCTGGACGCCTTGGTCGTCAACGTCGCCCTGCCCTCCATCCGGGACAGCCTCGGCGGCGACATCACGGGACTGCAGTGGGTGATCGACGGTTACACCCTGATGTTCGCGGCTCTGCTGTTGTCGGCGGGCTCGCTCACCGACCGGCTCGGGGCACGTCGCATCTTCGGGGTGGGCCTGGCCCTCTTCGTGGTGGCCTCCGCCGCGTGCGGCCTGGCACCCAACCTGGGCACCTTGATCGTCGCGCGGCTCGTGCAGGGTGCCGGCGCGGCCGTGATCGTGCCGTCCTCACTGACGCTCATCCGGGAAGCGTTCCCCGACCCGCCAAGGCGGGCGAAGGCGATCTCCATCTGGGCGCTGGGCGGTTCGATCGGATCGGCGGCGGGGCCGGTCGCCGGTGGCTTCCTCAGCCAGGTCGACTGGCGGCTGATCTTCTTCGTCAACCTGCCCATCGGCTTGATCGCCCTGTTCCTGCTGACGCGCGTGAACAGGTCGCCGCGCACCGAGCAGGTTCCGTTCGACTGGACGGGACAGCTCTCCGCCGTGGTGGCGATGGGTGCGCTCACGTTCGCCGCGATCGAGGCCGGTGGCGAGGGCTTCACCGCTTTGCCGGTGGTCGTCGCGTCCGTCCTCACAGTACTCGCCGCGGTGGTGTTCCTCCTGTCTCAGGCGCGTGGTCGGCATCCCATGGTCGGGCTGACGCTGCTGCGTGAGCGCACCATGATGATCTCGGCAGCGATCGGCTTCGCCCTGAACATCGGCTTCTACGGCATGATCTTCCTGCTCAGCATCTACCTGCAGCAGGCCAAGGGAATGTCCGCCCTGACCACGGGGCTCGCGTTCGTGCCGACGACACTGCTCACCGGTTTCGTCGGTCCGACGGCCGCATGGTTCGCAGGCCGCTTCGGTCCCCGTATGCCGGTGATCGCCGGACAGGTGGCCATGGTGGCCGGCCTGATACTGCTGGCGTTCATGCCCGCTTCCGCACCTACGTGGCTGATGATCATCGCCATGATTCCGGTCGGCACCGGCGGTTCGCTGGCTGTTCCGGCCCTGACCTCGATGCTGCTCAATCATGTGTCGGCCCGCCAGTCCGGCACGGCGAGCGGCGTGCTGAACACCTCCCGCCAAGTCGGGGGCGCGCTCGCCGTCGCGATCTTCGGTGCGCTGATCGCCGGGCCCGGCCGGCTCACGCGGGGCCTTGAGACCAGCATGCTCATCGCGGCCGGGGCGGTCCTCCTCACCACCGCGGCGAGTTTCCTGCTCCGGCCCGCAGCACACTCGTAGCCCCAGGGAGCGCAGCCGATGCCGCACTCTCCCACCCTCAACTCACCAGCACAGTAAAGGAATTCCACTCATGCAGACCGTCACCCTCAACAACGGCGTACAGATGCCGCTCCTCGGCTTCGGCGTGTTCCAGATCCCCGCCGAGGACACCGAGCGCGCCGTCTCCGAGGCGCTGGCCGCCGGCTACCGCCTCCTCGACACGGCTGCCGCCTACGGCAACGAAGAGGCCGTGGGCCGCGCCATCAAGTCCAGCGGCATCCCGCGCGAGGAGCTGTTCGTCACCACCAAGCTGTGGGTGCAGGACGCCCCCGCCGAGAACAACACCCGGCGTGCCATCGAGACGTCCCTGACCAAGCTGGGCCTGGACCACCTCGACCTCTACCTGATGCACCAGCCCTACGGTGATGTCTACGGTCAGTGGCGCGCCATGGAGTCCGCCCACCACGAGGGCCTCACCAGGGCGATCGGCGTCTCCAACTTCTACCCCGACCGTCTCCTGGATCTCATCATCAACAACGAGATCACCCCGCAGGTCAACCAGATCGAGACGCACCCGTTCTTCCAGCGCGCCGACTACCAGGCGCTGATGGGCGAGCACGGCGTTCAGATCATGTCCTGGGGAGGCTTCGCCGAAGGCAAGAACGACATGTTCACCAACCCGATCCTCGCCGGGATCGGCAAGGAGTACGACAAGTCGGTCGCCCAGGTCGTGCTGCGCTGGCTGACCCAGCGCGGCGTCATCGCCATCCCCAAGTCCGTGCGCGCCGAGCGCATGGCGGAGAACCTCGACGTCTTCGACTTCGAGCTCACCGACGAGCAGCTGGCCGAGATCTCCTCCCTCGACGCCGGGGCATCGCTGTTCTTCGACCACCACGACCCCAAGATGGTCGCCTGGCTCGCGGCTCGCCGCCTCGACGCCTGACACACCGGCCGGCGACGACCGACCGCACTTCTGTCTCGCGCGCGGATGCCACACCTCTCCACACGACAGGCACCCGCGCGCCTGGCCCCCATCCCGGCCGTACGCACGACGGCACCCACATCATGACCAGGGGTTCACCATGTCTCAGACTCAGCAGATCACCAATGTGCTCATTGTCGGCGCGACCGGCAGCATCGGCCGGCTCGCTGTCGAGGCCGCACAGCGACACGGCCTGCACCCACTCGCACTGGTCCGCGACGTGCGGCGCGCCGAGCGCATGCTCCCCGGCGTAGAACTCGTGAAGGGAGACCTCGAAGATCCCGCCTCGCTGCGCCGAGCGGTCGAGGGCGCCGACGCGATCATCCTCACTCACGGTTCCGGAGGCGACCCGCGCCCCGACGCCCGGGCACACATCGACTACGGCGGCGTCCGCAACATCCTCCAGGCGCTCGACGGTGCGCGACCCCGCGTGGCCCTGATGACCAGCGTCTACGCCACCCGCACCGACGTACCCGGCGCAAACCCCTGGAAGCGTCGATCCGAACGTCTCCTGCGAGCCAGCGGACTGCCCTACACGATCGTGCGCCCCGGCTGGTTCGACCACGCCGACCCCACCCAGCGTCACCTCGTCCTGGAGCAGGGCGGAACGCTGGACGGCGGCATCGCCCGCGAACAGATCGCCGAGACACTCATCCGCGGCCTGCTGACCGACTCCGCGCTGGGCAAGACGTTCGAACTCGTCGCCACCGAAGGGGCGGAGCAGTCGGACTGGTCCGAGCTCTTCGGCGGACTCAAGGCAGATCAGGTCGGCTCGTTGGACGGCGCCCTGGACCCGAGCGACCTCCCCGTCGCGTCCGAGCCGTCGGACCTGCGCGAGGACCTCGAGGCCGTACGTTCCCGTCTCGGGGACGCCCGTTGACTGCGGGCGGTCCCGAGAGCGGAGAACGGATCCTGCTGGCCTACTTCTCCCGTCCTGGCGAGAACTACTCGTACGGCGGGCGCGCCATCCTCACGACCGGCAGCACCGAGATCCTGGCCCGGATGATCAGCGAGCGCGTCGAGTGCGACGTTCACCGCATCGAGGCCTGCGACCACTACCCCGGCGACTACGACGCGACGGTCGCCCGCAACGTACGTGAACAGAACGCCAACGCACGGCCGGCCATCGCCAACCTGCCGACGTCACTGGCGGGCTACGACACGGTGCTGCTGGGCAGCCCCATCTGGAACGTCAGGCCGCCGATGGTCATGAAGACCTTTGCCGAGACATTCGACTTCCGCGGCAAGCGAGTCTTCCCCTTCACAACGCACGCCATGAGCGGCCTCGGCACCACAGAGCGCGACTACGCGTCGTCCTGCCCCGGCGCGACCATCGGCGAGGGCCTCGCGGTCCGCGGCGAGGAAGTCCGGGAGGCCGGCGCCGCGGTGCAGTCGTGGCTCCGGCGCATCGGCCTTCTGCCGGCCTGAACGAGCGCTCCACAGACGTACACACCGCAATTCTCCAGGAAAGGCAGTACAGCGATGACGCAGGAACCCACCAGGGCTCAGCAGCTGCTCGGCGAACTGGCCCCGAAGATGGTCCAGTTGACGGACGATGTGCTTTTCGGTGACATCTGGAAGCGCGAGGGCCTGTCCCCCCGGGACCGCAGTTTGATCACGGTCGCCGTGCTGGCCGCCACGTCCCGCCCTGACCAGCTCAACAGCCACCTTCGCCTGGCGCTGGAGAACGGACTGTCCCAGGACGAACTCGTCGAGGCACTCACCCATGTTGCCTTCTACGCCGGCTGGCCCAGCGGGATGGGCGCACTGGTGCAGCTCAAGGCCATCCTCGGCGAGAACACGGAATAGCGGGGAGGCAGGGCGGCATGGGGTATCTGACGAAGAAGCCGACACCGCGCGCTAGCGGCGATGAACGCGAGACCCGGTTCACCTTCGACGCCATCGGCAGTCACTGGCAGATAGACACGGACGAGCCCCTGAGTACGAGTCTGCGCACCTGCATCTTCGATCGCGCCGAGCACTTCGACGCGACGTACTCCCGCTTCCGCCCGGACTCCCTGGTGTCCCGGATCGCCGCCGCCACTGACGGCGGCGCGTTCGACTTCCCGGAGGACTCGCTTCACCTCTTCGATCTCTACGATCGCTTGTATGCCGCGACCGGTGGGGCGGTGGACCCACTCGTCGGGCGCGACCTGGAGCTGCTGGGCTACGACCCGACGTACTCGCTCGCGCCCGCACCCGACACGGCCCGCCGCGCGGAACACGCCCGTGGCCGTGCCACCTGGGCCGCCGACGTTGTCCGCGACGGCACGACGCTCGTCACCCGGCGCCCTCTCGTGATCGACGTCGGGGCCGCGGGCAAGGGGTACCTGGTGGACCGTCTCTCCGGAATCCTCCGCGAGGCCGGACACACCGGGTTCGTCGTGGACGGGAGCGGAGACCTTTTCCACAACGGTGAGCACGCCATCCGCGTCGGCCTGGAGCACCCCTACGACCAGAAGCAGGTGATCGGCGTCGCGAGCCTGCACGGCCAGGCAATGTGCGCGTCCGGGACCACGCGGCGGACCTGGGGAGAAGGACTGCACCACGTGCTGGACGCACGCACCGGTGTCCCCGTCGACAAGATGGTCGCCACGTGGGTCGTGGCCGAGGACACTGCGCTCGCGGACGGTCTGGCAACGGCGCTGTTCTTCACCGAAGCGCAGCGTCTGGCAGACGACTTCCGGTTCACCTACGTGCGCATGTACAGCGACGGGCGAGCCGAGCACTCGCCCGACTTCGTCGGCGAAATCTTCACCTGAGAAGCATCCGTACGGGGCTCACGAAGGACGGGAAACGAGAAACCATGTCGCCCTTGAGCAAGAAGATCACCACTGCCCTCGTCGGTGTGTCGGTCACCACCGTCATGGCCGGCTGCACGGACTCCGGTGCAAGCACGCCGAGTTCACCCTCCGACGCGAACGCGAACCCGTCACCCTCCGGTCGCTCCGCGAACGGCGGGCCGTACAAGGACGGCGAGTACGAAGTGAACGGTGAGTACGGCACCCGAGGGTCCAGCATCGGCGTGGCGCTCACGCTCCAGGACGAGGACATCACGGCGGTCGACGTGACCCCTCACGCGACCGACGAGACCTCGCTCGGCCTGCAACGACGCTTCGCCAAGGCGGTTCCCGCCCTCGTCGTCGGCAAGGACATCGATGACCTCAACCTGGACCGCGTCGCGGGGAACAGCCACACGCCGGACGGCTTCAAAGACGCCATCGACAAGATCAAGGCGGAGGCCTCCAGGTAGGGCTTGGATCCTTTGGCAGCTCGCCCCCGCCCGAGCGGGGGTCTATTGACACGCCTTCACGCAGACACCTAGCGTGAGCCCAATCGATCGCAAAGACGATATAGAGTTCGTATATACACACTCACTTGCTGCATGGTCGGCCCGACCTCGGAACGGCGCCGGCACGGGAGACAGCTATGCGAGCCGCATCACCGCCGCATCCGTCGGCTCTGGGCTGGTTAACGGGAGCCCGAAACAACCCGGCCCGAACCGACAGACGCGTACTTCTGCTGTGACCGCTCCGGGCACCGCGTCCCGGCGCCCGGCCGGCTCACGTATGGCCAACGGGCGGGCGTGCCCGCGGTGTGGAGAACCCGCACTCCACCAATCACCGTAAGGACCTCACTGCCATGCCCCAGAGCCCCGCTCCCCGGCCAGAAGCATCGTCCGGCCGGGACCTGGCCGCCGATCTCGCCGACTTCGCAGCGCGCATCGACGTTGCCCGCCTCGATCCCCTCGTGGTCGAGGCGGTACAAGCGAACATCCTCGACACACTCTCGTGCGCCGTCGCCGGCTCTACGGCGCCGGCCATCGACGTCGTCCACTCCCTGGTGAAGGAGTGGGGCGGCGCGCCACAGGCAGATGTGTGGGTGCACGGAGGCAAGGTTCCCGCCCATCACGCCGCCTGGCTGAACAGCGCCATGGCCCACGCCAGGGACTACGACGACACGCATGACGCGGCGATCCTGCACGCGGGGATCTCGTGCGTGCCCAGCGCACTCGCCGCCGGACAGCTCAACCCGGAAGCCACGGGCGCCGATCTGCTCGCGGCCGTCGCCGCGGGTCTCGAGACGATGTGCCGCCTCGGCACGGCCATCGAGGTCGACATCGTCGCCAGCGGCTTCATCTACTCCGCGCTGCTGGGCTACTTCGGTGCCACCGCAGCCGCCGGCCGCATGCTCAAGCTGACGCCGGAACAGATGTGGGACGCCTTCGGCATCGTCTTCAGCTCCGTGGCCGGCAACCACCAGGTGTCACGCGACGCCTCTCTGATGAAGCGCATGCAGCCGGGCCTCGCCGCACAGGCCGGTGTCGTCGCCGCGCAGCTCGCGCAGAGGGGCATCCGCGGAGTGCGCAACGTGTTCGACGGTGCCGACGGGTTCTCCCGTATCTACCTGCAGGGGCGCCTCGACAACGACGTCGCGCGGGCGGACCTCGGCGAGCGCTTCGAACTCCTCAACCTCAGCTACAAACCGTACCCGTGCTGCCGCGACACCCACTCGGCCATCGACGCCGTCCTCGACGTCCGCGAGCGCATGCCGCGCCCCTCGTCGGACATCCGGTCCATCCGCGTCGGTGTCACGGCTCCCGGTTACCAGATGGTGTGCACTCCGGAGGCTGTGCGCGCGGCGCCGCAGACCATCGTCGAGGCCCAGTTCAGCATTCCCTACGCTGTCGCCGCGGCCTGGATCGATGGCGGGGTGCGCCTGGAGCACTTCACTGACGACGGAGTACGTCGCAAGGACATCCTCGAACTCGCCGCGAAGGTCACGCCGTTCGTGGACGAAGGCATCGACCGCGACTGGCGCCGGTTCGTCACTCCTGCCGCGGTGAGTGTCGAGTTCACCGACGGGCAGAGCGCACACGCCCGTGTCGACTACGCCAAGGGCCACCCGAAGAGCCCCATGTCGACGGCCGAGGTGACGGGGAAGGCCGAGAACTGCGCCGCCCTGGCCGCGCAGCCGCTCACCGACGCGCTGCCCGAGCAGCTGCTCGCCACGACAGGACGACTCGTGACGCTCCCCGATCTCAACGCTCTGACCTCGCTGCTGGCGCCTCGCCGCCGCGACAGCTGAGAAGCGGGCCGCGAGGCCCGAACTGCCAGTGCCCTACTGACTTTTCATCGACCATGGAGGTTCACGCATGACCGTCAGCGCGAGTGGGAGTCCCGGGCTGGCCCGCGAGGTGACCACAGAGGTCTCCGTCCATGCCCTGCGCTATTCCCGTCGCCCCGACTGCATGGCCAGCCAAGCGTTCTACCGTCACGACCTGTACGGCGAGCCGGACCGGGCAGTAGGGATCGACTACTTCTTCTGGCTGGTGCGGACGAGTTCCCACACCATCCTCGTGGACTGCGGATTCAGTGCGGAAACCGCGGCCGTGCGCAATCGACACCTCGACACGGCCGCCGAGGATCTGCTTGCGCGTATGGGCACTTCGGTGGCGGACGTGGACCACGTCGTGCTGACACACATGCACTTCGACCACGTCGGAAACACCGACCTCTTCCCCAACGCCGTCTTTCACATGGCGCGCTCCGAGTTCGAGTACTGGACGGGCCCGCATCGCGAACTACCCGCATTCTCCTGGCCGGTGGAACCGTCGGAAATCAGGGCGCTGGAGCACCTGCACCAACAAGGACGACTGAAGTTGCTCCACGACGGGAGAACACTCGCCGCCGGAGTGGAAGTGACGCGCTTCCCGGGCCACACACCCGGCCAGCTCGTCACTCACGTGTCTGCCGGTGAACGCCAGATCGTCCTGGCATCGGACGCCTTGCACTACTACGACGAGATGGACAAGTCCCGGCCGTTCTTCCTGTTCACCGACCTCGGGCAGCTCCTGGACAGCTACCAGCTGTTGTACGACCTCGATGCACGCCCGGACATCGACGTCGTCGCCGGGCACGATTCTGCCGTTGCCACGATGTACGCCGAGGTGCAGCCGGACTGTTTCGACCTGCTTCAGCCACTGCCCGAACACCGGGGCGCCCTCCAGCCCTGAGGTGTCCGACAGGTACGACCACGTCCGTCGTTCCCGAGGGGGGCCGTGTGACTCCCCCGCAGATCTCGACCTGCCTGTTTCGGACTCACAGGGCCACGCTTATGTAGTCGGCGTTCGTCGTCACGCTCTCAGCGAGGGCGCGAGGAGCGGGCGAGTCACGCAACCCGCGAGTGAGGGATCAGCACACATGAAGCACATCAAGCTGGGCGACCTCGACGTCTCCCGGATCGGTCTGGGCGCGATGGGCATGTCCCACGGCTACACCGACTCCGGGACGGACGAGGAGGAGTCCGTCCGCACCCTTCACCGGGCGCTTGAGCTGGGTGTCACCCACATCGACACCGCCGAGATCTACGGCCCGTACGTCAATGAGGAGCTGCTCGGCCGTGCGCTGAAGGGGCGGCGCGACGAGGTGGTCCTGGCGACGAAGTTCGGCATGGTGTCGCACTCCGGTGCCGGTGCGTGGAACCTGGACTCGGGCCCCGCCAACATCCGCACGGCGGTCGAGGGCTCCCTGAAGCGCCTGGGCACCGACCACATCGACCTGTACTACCAGCACCGCGTCGACCCGAACACACCCATCGAGGAGACTGCGGGCGCCGTGGCGGAGCTGATCGCCGAGGGCAAGGTCCTGCACTTCGGTCTGTCCGAGGCCGGGCCCGACACCATCCGCCGCGCGCACGGTGTCCAACCGGTCACGGCCGTGCAGTCCGAGTACTCACTGTGGACCCGCGGCCTCGAGGACCGCGTCCTGCCCGCCCTGCGCGAGCTGGGCATCGGCCTGGTGCCCTTCTCCCCGCTCGGCCACGGCTTCCTCACCGGCACCGTCCGCTCGGAGGCCGACTTCAAGCCCGGCGACTTCCGCCACGGCAACCCGCGTTTCACCGGCGAGAACTTCCAGCGCAACCTGGCGCTCGCCGACGAGGTCCAGGCGATCGCCACCGACGCGGGTGTCACACCCGCCCAGGTCGCTCTCGCCTGGCTGCTCGCCCAGGGCGACGACATCGCCCCGATCCCGGGCACCAAGCGGGTCCACCGCGTCGAGGAGAACACCGCCGCCGACGCCGTACAGCTGACCTCCGAGCAGCTCGACAAGCTCAGCAGCCTGCCCCCGGCCGCAGGCGACACCCACACAGAGGCGGGCCGCAGCATGCTGGAGCGCTGACCGGCCCCGCCTCCAACCTCGAACATTCACCCATCTGGCGGAGGGTGCCGGACGTCGACACCGACCGCCGCAAGCGCCACCAGCAAGGACCTGTCATGCGAGCAACACTCATCTACGGTGCCGGCGACGTACGCGTGGAGAACGTGCCCGACCCGGTCGTCAAGAACCCGACGGACGCCGTGGTGCGCGTGGTCCGCTCGTGTGTCTGCGGCAGCGACCTGTGGCCGTACGGCTCCAAGCCGCAAGGCGAGCACGGCGACCGGATCGGGCACGAGTTCCTCGGCGTCGTCGAGGACACCGGCTCGGACGTCTCCGGGTTCTCTCGCGGCGATGTGGTCGTCGCCCCGTTCGTGTGGTCGGACAACACGTGCGACTTCTGCCGCGAGGGGCTGCAGACCTCCTGCCGCCACGGCGGCATGTGGGCAGCCGGAGACGTCGACGGCGGCCAGGGCGAGGCCGTACGTGTCCCGCAGGCCGACGGCACACTCGTGAAGCTGCCGGTGGCCGAGGACTCGCCGCTCCTCGCCTCGCTCCTCACCCTCTCCGACGTCTTCCCGACGGGATACCACTGCGCCCGCAGCGCCGGTGTGGACGCCCGGACCACCGTCACCGTCATCGGCGACGGAGCGGTGGGCCTCAGCGCGGTGATGTCCGCCAAGCGCCTGGGCGCCGAGCGCATCATCCTGATGGGCCGCCACAAGGAACGCACCAACCTGGGCCGTGAGTTCGGCGCCACCGATGTCGTCGCCGAGCGCGGCGAGGAGGGCATCGAGCGGGTCCGTGACCTGACCGGTGGCGACGGCACCCACACTGTCCTGGAGTGTGTCGGCCTGGAGCAGGCCATGGACACGGCCCTCGGTGTCGTACGCGCCGGTGGCACCATCTCGCGCGTCGGCGCGCCCCAGTACGGTCAAGTCCCCATGGGCTTCCCGTCGTTCCTGAGCAACATCACCCTCACCGGCGGTGTCGCCCCTGCCCGCGCCTACATCGAGGAGCTCCTCCCCGACGTACTGGAGGGCAAGCTCGAACCCGGACGGGTCTTCGACCGCACGGTGAACCTGGACGGCGTGGCCGACGGGTACCAGGCCATGGCCGACCGCACGGCCTTGAAGGTCCTCATCCAGCCGTAACCGCCCCACCCGCCTGGGAAAGAGAGTCACTCCCCATGCCCACCTGGTTCATCACCGGATGCTCCACCGGCCTCGGTCGGGCCCTCGCCACGGCCGTCCTGGACCGCGGCTGGAACGCCGTCGTCACCGCGCGCAGCGTCGACAAGGTGCAGGACATCGCCGACGCACACCCCGGGACCGCTCTCGCCCTGGCCCTCGACGTCACCGACAACGCCCAGGTCACCGAGGCGGTCGAGCAGGCCACAGCTCGCTTCGGATCGATCGACGTTCTCGTCAACAACGCCGGGCACGGCTACCGCTCCGCCGTCGAGGAAGCCGACGACGCGGAGGTCACGACCCTCTTCGCTACGAACTTCCACGGACCGGTCACGCTGATCAAGGCAGTTCTTCCAGCCATGCGGGCGCGCCGCGAAGGCGCGATCGTCAACGTCTCCTCCATCGCCGGGCAGTACTCCGCGCCCGGATCCGGTTACTACTCCGCCACCAAGTTCGCGCTGGAGGGGATGTCCGACGCACTGCGCAAGGAGGTCGGCCCGCTCGGCATCAAGGTCCTCGTCGTCGAACCGGGCGCCTTCCGCACCGACTTCGCGGGACGCTCGCTCCAACAGTCCCCCACCGCCATCGCGGACTACGCCGAGACGGCCTGAAGTTCCCCCATGACCGTGGGCAGCGGGTACTTATGCTGCGGGGGTGAAGTCGTGTTGCAGTCGGACGCGTGTCTCGAGTGGGGTGATGTACCCGAACTCGGGGTGTTGACGAAGTCTGCTGCGGTTGTACTCGACCTCGATAAAGCGGAAGTCGGCTCGCGGGTCTCCCAGACGGCGGTACCAATCTCCGCCTTGAGGGGACACCACCAGGATTCCCGTAGTGACCGGTGAGCTGGAGCTTCTCGCCTCGATGCTGCGGCAACCGGATCCGCGGATAAGCCCGCTACTCAGGCAGCGGGCGGTCCTGGACGACGTTCTTCATGACGAGGGTCGAGGTCAGGCGCTGGACTCCGGGCAGTCGGGCGAGTTGCTCGTCGTAGAGCTGCTGGAAGGCGGCAAGGTCGGCGGTGGCGACACGGAGCAGGTAGTCGGGTTCGCCGAACAGGCGCTGCGCCTGGATCACGTGCGGGACAGCGCTCACGGCCTCTTCGAAGGTCGTGACGGTGTCGGGGTCCTCCCAGCGCAGAGTGGCGAAGACGACAGCCTCGAAGTTCAGGCCGACGGCCGCCGGGTCCACCACCGCCCGGTAGCCGCGGATCGCACCCTCGCGTTCGAGATCGCGCAGGCGGCGGTGGCAGGGCGAGACACTGAGCTGCACGCGCGCGGCCAGCTCGGTGACCGTCAAACGGCCGTCCAACTGCAGCTCGGTAAGAATCTTGCGATCTAGGGCATCCATGGAGGAGATTCTCCCCCATATCAAGCGATCGTCAGCGAAATACGCAAACACATTCGGGGAAATTCGACCTAGCCTTCCCTCCTGTAGCAAGAAAGCGAGAGGGACAGGGAACGATCGATGGATACGACGACGCTGATGGCCTTCCTAGCAGTGGACCTGCTTCTGGTGTTCTCCCCCGGCGCGGACTGGGCCTACGCGATCTCGGCCGGACTTCGGGAACGCTCGGTCATACCCGCCGTCGCGGGGCTGGTCGCCGGGCACGCGGCCTATGCGCTGGTGGCCGTTGCGGGCCTGGCGGTGATCGTGGCGAGCTCCCCGGCCGCACTCACTGCCCTGACGGTGGTGGGCGCGGGCTACCTGCTGTGGCTGGGCTGGGGTGTTCTGAGGCAGTCGGCCGGGCCGACAGCCGCGGCAGAGGGCGCGAACGCCTCCCGCGTGCAGGTCATGCTCAAGGGTGCCGGGATCAGCGGCCTGAACCCGAAGGCTCTGCTGCTGTACTTCTCGCTGTTTCCGCAGTTCATCGACACCGTCCGCGGCTGGCCGGTTGCCGCGCAGACCGGGCTGCTCAGCATGGTGCACCTGACCGCGTGCGCCGTCGTCTACTTCACCGTCGGCGTCCTGGCCCGCACGGTCCTGCGGACCCGGCCCTCGGCCGCCCGGGCCGTCACCCGCATCAGCGGTGCCATGATGATCGCCATCGGCGGGCTCCTGCTGGTGGAACGCCTGGTCGGCTGAGGGACCCGTCTCCCGCTCCACCTGACACGGACCCGAAGGAGAGCATGTACGTGCAAGACCACACGCGACAGGAACAAGCGAGCCCCGCGGTCCGCAGGCGAGTCCAGGACAGCTTCGACCGCCAGGGCCTCATGGCCCATCTCGGCGCGCGCCTCGCCCACATCGGCCATGGTCGCGTGCACATCGTGCTCCCGGCCCGCCATGAGGTGACCCAGCAGCACGGCTATATCCACGCAGGCGCCACCAGCGCCATCGCTGACAGCGCCGGCGGCTACGCGGCACTCACCCTGTTCGACGAGGAATCCGAGGTCCTCACCGTCGAATACAAGATCAACCTTCTTGCACCCGCCGCCGGTGACCATCTCGAAGCGATCGGCACCATCCTGAAAGCCGGTCGCACCCTGACTGTGTGCCAACTGGAGGTGTACGGCATCCAGGACGGCGGCGAGCGAAAGCTCGTCGCCAACGGCCAGCAGACGCTGATCCGCGTGAACAGGCCCGCCACATGAGCCCGCAGCCGTCTTCCCTGTCCCTGCCATCGTGGCTGACGTGGTGGCAGCGCCCCTTCCCCGACGCCAACACGTTCCTGCTGCCCGGAAGGCAACCAGCCCTGATCGACAGCGGGTTCGTCGGGCACGCGGAGGAGACCACAGCCTGGGCTCGTACGCGCGCCGGGGACATCGCCCTGGTCGTGAACACCCACTGGCACTCCGACCACGTCGGCGGCAACGCCCTCCTCCAGGCCAAGGGTGCCGCCATCGCCGCCGGAGCACCGGAGGCCGAGGCGATCGGGCGCCGGGACCCCGGATGCTGCGCGGCCGAGTACCTCGACCAGCCCGTGGCCCCGTACACCGTCGACATGCCGCTCGACGACGGGCAGATCCTGCGCCTCGGGGACACCGACTGGCAGGTCGTCCGCACTCCCGGTCACACCCCGGGCCATCTCGCGCTGTGGCAGCCGGAGGAGCGGCTCCTCGTGGTCGGGGACGCGCTCTCGGACTACGACGTCGGCTGGGTGAACCTCGCCCTCGACGGGCCCGACGCGGCCGCCACCGCACTCGCCTCTCTCAAACGGCTGGCAGAGCTCGCCCCTCGCGTGATCCTCCCCTCCCACGGCCCCATCCCCACCGCACCCGGCCCGTCCCTCGCCGGTGCCGTCCGCCGCGCTCAGCGCCTCGTCGATGACCCCGACGGTGCGGTCTGGTACGGCGCCCGCCGGATCTTCGCGTTCGCCCTGATGATCCGTGACGGCATCCCCGCCGACGCGATCGAGCCTTACCTTCATGCGAGGGCCTGGCTGACCGATGCCGCACGTCTCCTGGGCGTCGCCCCCGAGGTACTCGCCGCAGAACTGGTCACGACCATGCTCGCCAGCGGCTCGATCGTCCTGCGCGACGGGCGCCTGCACGCTGCCGCCGACCACACCTCTGTGGCACCCGAGGCGTTGCGGGTGCCCTATCCGCGCGCCTGGCCGACGACTGAGACTTCCTGACACGCAGTTCGGGCAGGGGCGGCGCGGTTATGCGGTCAGATACAGCGGAGGTATGGGCGAGGCCCGACTTTGTCCCATTCAACCGGTCCTGCGGCCGACAACTCCGCGCCAAGGTTCCGTCTGCTGCGCGCAGCCGCCACGAGCGGCTGTCCACGTCCGCGACGCGCATCGAACCGCGCGCCTTGTATCCCTCATCGTCCGCGAACCGCTCCCATTCGCGTTCAACCTCCCGATGCATCCCGCAACGGCGCCCACCGAAAAGCGACATAACCGGCGAAACGAATCGGAACTGGGGTCAAGAATTCGCATGGCCACACACCCCGGCCGCCAGCCAAGGGGCCGCCGCTCCCACCGCGCTCCCGACCCCAGCCCTCATGGGAGCAACCCCCACCAGCACGAAGAGCGCCAGCCCATAACCAGAACTCGACCCGATCGACGGGAAAACGGCCCCGCCCGGGGGCCACAAACCGGGCTCGGATGTGAACGCACGCGCAAGGAATCGAATATGAGCGCAGCAGCCCGAGTGGGAGCAGGGAGGGAGCAAACAGACAAGGGGACACGGGGAGCATGGGAGCAACAGAAAAAGGGCCGTTCGAAAACGGCCCTTCACCTGCGACGTTCGATCGTTCGAACTTGTCGGGACGACAGGATTTGAACCTGCGACCCCTTGACCCCCAGTCAAGTGCGTCCACTCCCAAGCGAGTTCTTGAATTCCACCGTGCGCCGTTGCGAGATGTTCGTGGCACCTGAGCGGCAGTTCACGGAACTATGTGCCCGGTGTCCATAGTTCGACGCTCTCTCCGGAGGTTGCTGGCTACTTCCTACGGTACGCACCTTTAACGAGCCGTCAATTCTCGTCTCGTTCTGCAGGCGCCATGAACTGTCGACCGGCATCGCATTCACGAGGAGACGTTGCCGTGCGCCAGGCGCTGTATTCTGACGCTGCCAGCAGTAGGACGCCCCCTGAGTCCCATCGCCTCTACTGGCCAGACCGTCGGCGCAAGCCTTATGCCCGCCAATGTCACTCAGTCCTGCAGCCGCCCCCTCCGGTTTCACAGAGCCGCAGTCAAGTCAGCCGCTAAGGCCAACCTGCGCTGCCAGCCGTCAAGCACGACGTCACGACACGGCACCGTCCTTGGCCCCGGTGCCACCTCCACTCTGCGTGAGGGCCTTCACTCGTCGTCGCCTAATGATCTCGCGCCCGATGTACGTCGCAAACATGATGAACAGCACGTTCTTGAGGAGACCTGGCATGGCGTCCGCCACCCCTTGGAGCAACGGGGTGCTCAGCTTCCAGTGGAAGTAATGCGTACCCGCTGCCACCCAGTAAGTCACGCACAAGGGGCCATAGCTCATCAGACGCAAGATTAGGGATTTTCTACCCAGCCTCGTCTCGTAAAGCGCAAGCCCCGCGCAAAGCACCGTGAACGAGTAGAGCGACGTCATCCACATCCAGGGACTCACGGTCGAATACGTTTCCGCGAACCACCAGAGCGTGGGCCACATGACCGTCAAGAAGACACAGCCCACAAGGAGTAGCAGCACACCGATGCCCCAGAGAACCAGCTTGGGGTTGCGCTCCATGCCGAGCGCAAGTCGTTCAAAATATACGTTCGGGTGGCCCCCCACAGGCGCATCCTTGAGGACAAGACTGTCCCTTACAGACGAGAGGAGTCTTACCTTCGCCTTGAACTCCTCGCGCTCCCTGGACCCTGAGATCTCCAAGTACCGTCGCGTGTCACGCACGAACTCATGAACCGTCTTGTCGTTCAGTACATCCTGCTCGCCAATCGCGATGGATTTGAGCGCCACTCCGTCAGCCTTGGCTTCACGTAGCTGCCGCGTCGCATTGCCCCAGTAGAGCGCCTTCATCTCCGGGTCGTAGACCACACATAAGACAGGAACGTTACTACGACGCCAGTCATCGGCGTGCTTGCGGGTAGAAACTCCGTAGCCCGTGGCCCTTCGGAACGACGTCCCACCCTTTATCTGCACAGCGATCAAATCGCCGGTTCGACGCCCTCCATCCACGAAAGAGACGTAAAGATCTTCGCCGTAATCACTGCCGCCATCGACCTCTTGAACGATGTGCCCATGCCGCTCCAGTAGCGCGCGCGTTTCGTTCACCGCGATACGTTCGACCGCCCTGTTTGCAGGAACCTTCGTCATCGCTATCGCTCCCCCAGTCGCCCACCAGCCACGTCCACAGGACCATACGATCCCCCACCGACATCGGGGGCTGACCAGCATTTTCCCTCCCTCGGCCCTCCAGAGCGGCAAGCCCCAACCCCCTGCCCCAGAAGGAGCACAGTGGAACAGCCAACACGACGAGGCGCATCTGGTAGCCGTGCCTGACGGTCGGAGCAACTGGCACTTGAGGTCAGACAGCTGGATCGTGAGCTGTTCCTGTGCGTGTTGCGGAAATCCCCATTTGGCTGGCGCAGTTGGTCGGGGAGAGGGCCACCATGGTGCTGTCGGAGGTAGGCGAGAGCCTGTTCGATGAGGGGTGTGGCAATTCCGTTCTTCACGAACTCCAGGCGCTTTTTGGCCTCTCTCAGGATTTCTGACCAGGTGCGCACCCAGACTCGGAGCTTGGCATGTGTGTATTGGGTGGGTTCCAGGTACAGCCCTTCAGACTGGTTGGCTTGACGAAGTGACAGCTTGAGCCTGTCCTTGACCGAGCGAACGACGAGGTAGAAGTCCCAGGTCGTTTCGATGTTGGCAAAGCGAGGTTCTTTGAGAACGGCCTGCATGTAGTCGTCAACCTGATGAGCCTCGTTGCGGACTTCGTCAACAGAGCGCGTCTTCAGTCCGATCGCGAGATGCCGCACGCGATCGTTCGCACCCGCATCCTCGGCGGAGCAATCAATGAGTACCGATGTGCCGCCTGCCGTCCCGCACCGTCGTCGACTGCCACCTTCGGCAAATGCGCCGGGTACGTGCCCCCTGATGGCTGGATCGCACACTTGTCGCCGTTTCAACCGAGCCTCACTCTGACCAGGTCAGCTGACGACCACAGGGGGAGCACATGGCGATCTTCGGCAACGACGACCTGTTACGGCAGATCCTTGGGCAGCTCGGGAGAGTCAGCGAAGACCTCTCCGCGCTCAAGCAGCAGGTCGCAGACCAGCAACACGCCATCGATGAGACGCGACGGGACGCCAACACACAGATCGCCAACGGTCTCACTGGAAACCGGGATGCCATCAGCGCCGGGCTCTCCGACAACCGGGCCGTGATCCGCGAGGGCCTCGAAGAAATCAAGGACAGGTTCGGCGACTCACTCACTCGTATCGGCGCCGACCTCGGCACCATCCACGACGGCATCGACCAGCTCAACGCCCCGGCAACCAGTGAATCTGCGCCGGTGGCCGACAGCGCCTCCGCCCCTGCCCCGGAGCCAGACGATAGCCCGAACTTTGAGCCCGCCTCAGAGCCGCGGCCAGCCGCCCTCACCCCCAACTCAGAGGTGCTCCGCGCCGCCGCCGGCATCGCTCACGCCGCCATCCAAGCCCACCGCGACACCTGGGCTTTCCTCGTCCAAATCGCAGGTAATGAACAGCACTTCCACATCCCCGGCAAAGTCGAGGACGACGACGGATTCATCCACGCCCGCATCTCCGGACCAAGCCTCGTGGCCGCAATCACCAGCCTCGGACAAGTCGCCCACACCGCAGACAGCCCGGTGACTCAAGCCATCGCCGACCACATCCACACGAAGATCACCGACGCCGTGCAAGCCATCATCGACAACCCGCGCACCAGCGGCAACGGCACACCAGTCCGCATCGTCATCGACGACCGCGCTCAAGCCGACGAGGCCCCCGACGGCGGCGAAGGCGGCGACCAGTCGAACTCCAAATAATCATGGTGGCGCCTCTGCAGCACGGCAGTTCTCGAGGCGTCCACTACCGTGCGAAGCACCTCAGCCAAGCCGGGAGCGGCTTGTCGTCCGCCCAGTACTGCTGCAACGCATATTTGAAGTTCAGAAGGCCCACCTCGAGCACTGAGTGCAAGATCATCCGGGCGTCTACGGGGCCGTTCGGAAACCCATCGACCCTGGCCAGGCACAGTTCTGTACTCGTTGATCACGCCGCCGAGTATTCGAGTGCGCACAAGCCGGTGCCTGGACGGAGCCTGGTGAACGTGCTGTACACGAACAGCGGGTTGCCGAACTTATCACCGATCAGGAGGACGCGCACTCACAGCGTTCGGCAAGGCACCGATTGGCAACCTGGACGACGCCCTTGATGCGCTCGACCGAGTCGGAGAACTTCGACATCCACGTGAGGGTCGTTCGGTTGTCGGAGACGGAAACCGAACGGTTCTTCTACAGCATGTCGTTGGCGGCCACTCGCAGGTCGATAAACGGAATTTCTGTGTCCAACAAGAGTGCTGTGGCATTCTTGGCCCAGCTCTCGTCCGGGACCGCCCGGCAGATGGCCCATAACCACCGGAGAGTACGCAGCATTGCGCCTGCCGAAAATGTCGTCCATGCAGATCAGGAGCCTGGCCGGTGTGCGGCAGGATGAGCTCTCGTGTTGCTTCGTCTCGCCTATCTGACCGTCACCAACCTGTTCGCCGCACTGCGAATGCTGCCGATGAGCGACCGCGACAAAGACGCAGAGATCCTTGCCCTGCGCCACCAGCTCACCGTCCTCGAGCGGCAGCTCGGAGCAAAACGGGTGAAGCTCGCTCCGCAAGACCGGGCGTTCCTGGCCGCTCTGCTGGCGCCGCTGCCCCGCCAGGTACTGCGCCGGCTGCGGCTACTGGTCCGCCCCGACACCGTGCTGCGCTGGCACCGCGACTTGATCAAGCAGCGCCATGCCCAAACATGCCGGCCGAAGAGACCAGGCCGACCACCCACCATCCGTTCGATCCGCACCCTCGTCCTGCGCCTGGTCCGTGAAAACCCCTCCTGGGGCTACCGCAGGGTGCACGGCGAACTCGCCACCCTCGGCATCAAGATCGCCGCCTCCACCGTCTGGGAGATTCTCACGGCCGAAGGCATCGATCCTGCGCCCGACCGGGCCGCCACCACCTCGGCCGGCTTCCTGCGCTCCCAAGCCGACGCCCTCCTGGCCTGCGACTTCATCGAGACCGTCACCCTGACCGGCCAGCGCCAGTACATCCTCGCCGTCATCGAGCACACCACCCGCCGCGTCCGGATCCTCGGCACCACCGCACACCCCACCGCAGCCTGGGTCACCCAAGCCGCCCGCAATCTGGCCATGGACCTGACGGACGCCAACGCCACCCCCGCGTACCTGATCCGAGACCGGGACGCGAAGTACCCCAGCCTCTTCGACGAAATCCTGAACACCGCCGGCATCCAAGTCGTGCGCACCGGCGTACGGATACCGCGCATGAACGCGGTCATGGAGCGCTGGGTACAGACCTGCCGCCATGAACTACTGGACCGCACCCTCGCCTGGAACGAACGTCACCTACGCCACGCGCTCCGCCAGTTCGAACTGCACTACAACACCCACCGGCCCCACCAAGCGATAGACCAGACAGCACCCCTTCGCGCCATACCCAAACCACTCCCCTACGCACAGATCACCAAGTTGAAGGTACGCCGGAGAGACCGCCTCGGCGGAGTCCTGCACGAATACCAACATGCCGCCTGAACTGCGCGGATGGAGTTTTCGGCAGGCGCAAAGTCCCGTAGTGGGAGCAGACGCGGCAGCGACGCTCAACCCCAGACCACACGACACCCTCGAACGCCGCCGAACTGCTCCCACCCGCGTTCAACCTCTCGATGCAGTCCGCAACGGCCACCACCGAAAAACCGCATACCGCCCGGCCAAAATCGGAACTGGGGTCAACAATTCGCATGCCCCCATAACCCAGCTTCCAGACAAGGGGACACCGCTCCCGACCCCACTCCCACTGGGAGCGGCCCCCACCAGCGTGAAGAGCGCAAGCACATACCCAGAAAGCCACCCATAGGACGGGGAGCCAGGGGTAACAAACTGGGCTCGGATGTGAACACGCGCGCAAGGAATCGAATATGAGCGCAACGGCCCGAGTGGGAGCGAACAGACAAGGGGACAGTGGGAGCCCGCTCCCACTCGCCACGCTCCCATTGGGAGCATGGGAGCAACAGAAAAAGGGCCGTCCGAAAACGGCCCTTCACCTGCGACGTTCGATCGTTCGAACTTGTCGGGACGACAGGATTTGAACCTGCGACCCCTTGACCCCCAGTCAAGTGCGCTACCAAGCTGCGCCACGTCCCGATGTCCACTGCCTCGGCCCGGTGTTCTCAGGCCCGTTCGGCGGCGACAAGAAGAACAATACCCCAAGCTCAGGGGTGGTTTGAAACCGGTTGTGCGGGCTCGCGGGCGGCTGCGCGAGAATTGGGGCATGAGTACTTCGCGCGACGGTGAACGGGACCGTGACCAGGAGGGGAGGGCGCGCAATGCCCGTCCCCGGGATGGGCTAGGTCGGCCGCTCCCCTATGGCAAGCCCGGTGTCGAGCGGCAGCCGGAAGGGGTCGTGCGGACGGCCGCGCAGAGTGTCGCGGAGGCGCAGGCGTTGCTCGACTCGGGGCGGCCGTTCCACGCGCACGAGGTCTTCGAGGACGCGTGGAAGTCGGGGCCGGAAGGTGAGCGTGGGCTGTGGCGGGCCCTCGCGCAGACCGCGGTGGGGCTGACGCACGCGGCGCGTGGCAACGCAACCGGGGGCGCCCGGCTGCTGCGCCGCGGCGCGGAGGGCATCGCGGCGTGGCAGGGCGTCGCGCCGGCGGGGCTGGATACGGCGGCGTTGGTGCGGTGGGCGCAGGGGCTGGCCGACGAGGTGGAGCGGAGCGGAGGCCCCGTGGATGCCGCCTCCGTCGCGCCGCACCTGACCTGACGCGGGGCGCCGGGCACGCACGTCCCCTCCAGCCCGGGGTCCCGGGCACCCGCGTCCCCCTCCGTCGCGGCGTGCCAACCATCGCCCCTCCTCCAGCCCAGGGTCCCGGGCACCCACCTCCCCCTCCACCGCAACGCACCAGCCACCCACCTCCCCCTCCACCCCGCCAAGCGCACGTCACCAGTCCGGCCCCCACCCACATGCGCCGCCCGAGGCCCGATGTGACGCTGCGAGAGTGACGACCACCGAAGAAGCTGCCCCGCCGCCGGCCGCCGAGGCGGCGGCTCCACCGGTTCTCGACAGACGGCGTCGCAATGTCGTCTTCGGGACGATCATGCTCGGCATGCTGCTGGCCGCGCTGGACCAGACGATCGTCGGTACGGCGCTGCCCACCATCGTCTCGGACCTGGGCGGCGCGGCGCACATGTCCTGGGTCGTGACGGCCTATCTGCTCGCGGAGACCGTCGCCACGGTTCTCGTCGGCAAGTTCGGCGACATGTTCGGGCGCAAGATCGTCTTCCAGCTCTCGGCGATCATCTTCATCACCGGCTCATTCCTGTGCGGCCTGTCCACGAACATGTCGCTGCTCATCGCCTGGCGGGCGCTGCAGGGCATCGGTGCAGGCGGGCTGATGGTGACGGCGATGGCGCTGATCGCGGATGTGATTCCGCTGCGCGAGCGGGGGAAGTACCAGGGTGCGATCGGTGCCGTGTTCGGTGTGTCGACCGTCATCGGGCCGCTGCTCGGCGGTGTGTTCACGGACCACCTGACGTGGCGGTGGGCGTTCTACGTCAACGTACCGATCGCGATCGTCGTCGTCATTGCCGCCGCCAGGACGATTCCGGTGGTGAAGTCGGCGGCGAAGCCGATCATCGACTATCTCGGCATCGCGCTCGTCGCGGTCGGGGCGAGCGCCCTGATTCTTGGGACCAGTTGGGGTGGCAACGAGTACGCGTGGGGCTCGGGCGTCATCATCGGGCTCTTCGTCGGCGGCCTCGTCGCGCTCGGGCTGTTCTGCTGGGTGGAGATGCGGGCCAAGGAACCGATGCTGCCGATGCATCTGTTCCGCAACCCGGTGTTCACGGTCTGCTCGATCCTCAGCTTCGTCGTGGGCTTCGCGATGCTCGGCGCAATGACGTTCCTGCCGACGTATCTGCAGTACGTGGACGGGGACTCGGCCACCATCTCGGGTGTACGCACCCTGCCGATGGTGATCGGTCTGTTGATCGCGTCCATCTTCTCCGGCAATGTTGTCAGCAAGACGGGGAAGTACCGGATCTTCCCGATCGTGGGCGCGCTGGTGATGGCGCTCGGTCTGTATCTGCTGTCCCTGATGGACAGTTCGACCAGTACGTGGCTCGAGTCCCTGTACATGTTTGTGCTGGGGCTCGGCATTGGCCTGTGCATGCAGGTGTTGACGATCGCCGTGCAGAACACCGTCGATTACGCGGAGTTGGGCACCGCGACCTCCGGTGTCACGTTCTTCCGTACGCTGGGCAGCTCGTTCGGGACCGCCGTGTTCGGCACGATCTACGCCAACAGCCTGGGGACGAACCTGAAGCAGGGCGTGGCGGAAGCGGCGCAGGCCGGGACCGGGATCGCTCCTGAGGCGCTCACCAAGGCGGCACAGAGCCCGCAGGGCCTGCACAGCCTGCCTCAGGCGGCGCGCGAGCCGATCGTCAACGGGTACGCGGATTCGCTGCACACGGTGTTCCTGTGCACGGTGCCGGTGGCGCTCATCGGGTTCCTGGTGGCGCTGTTCCTCAAGCAGGTGCAATTGCGCGACACCGCGCGCGCGGGCTCAGCCGACATGGGTGAGGGCTTCGCGCAGCCCTCGACCGGCGACTCCTCGCATGTGCTCCAGCGGGCCGTGGCGAACCTGGTGAAGGAGGCGAACCTGAACACCGCGCGGCAGATCCTGGAGCGATCCGAGACCCGGCTCGATGTCGCGGGCGCGTGGGCCGTGATGCAGGTGGACTTCTTCACGCGGATGGTCGGGCACGCGACCCTAGGGATGATCGCGGCGCGCCGCAGGCTTCCGCCGGAGGTGCTGGTGCCGGTGTTCCAGCGGATGGTCGACGAGGGTTATCTGACGCGAACGGACGCGTTCTTCTCGCACACCGAGGCGGGGCACCGGGAGTCGAAGGTCATCAACAGGGCCTGGGGCGACTGGCTGAGCGAGAAGGTCGAGGCCGATGTCGGACGCCCCGCGAACGCGGAACTGCGTATCGCGGTCGACTCGATCGCGAAGCGGTTGCTCGCCGAGGACATGGCGCAGGGGCTGACGAGCCAGTCGGGCTCGGAGCGTGCGCTGGTTCCCATGTAGTTGGTTCCCATGTAGCCGGTTCCCGTGTAAGGGGCGGGTCTCTTCAAGCGTCAGTTCAGCAGGAGTTGGAGGCCGCCGAGGACTGTCGCCGCGATGACCAGTTGCTCGAAGAGGCGTTGGTTGATGCGGTTCGCGCAGGCCCTGCCGATCATCGCGCCCGGCACGACGAAGACCACGAGCGCCGCGTCCAGGAGCAGTGAGCGGCGGTCGATGAGGCCGAGGCCCACGCTGAACGGCACCTTCGCGGAGTTCACGATGAGGAAGAACCACGCGGAGGTGCCGAGGAAGCCGAGCTTCTTGAAACCCGCCGACAACAAGTACATGGACATCACGGGGCCGCCCGCGTTGGCGACCATGGTGGTGAAGCCGCCGAGCACCCCGTACGAGCCCGCCTTGACGCGGGCCGCGCGGGTCGGCGTCGGCTCGGCGGCGGCAGCGGCGGCTGCCTGTTTGCGGCGCCAGACGGTCACCCCCGCCATGACGAGCAGGATCACGCCGATCGACATCCGTACCGCCCCGTCCCCTGCGAAGCCGAGGAAGACAGTGCCGAGGACCACGCCCGCGCCGACGGCGGGGAACAGGCGCCACAGGGTGGGCCAGTGGGCGTGCCGCCGGTAGGTGAGCACGGCGAGGATGTCGCCGCAGATCAGGATGGGGAGCAGCACTCCGGTGGAGGCGCGTGCGGGCAGGATCGCGGCGAAGACCGCGAGGCTGACCGTGTTGGCGCCGCTGACAGCCGTCTTGGAGAACCCCACCACCATGGCCGCGGCGGCCAGGGCGGAGAACTCCCAGGGTGTGATCCCGAATATGTCGTGCATGGCGAGGACAGATGCTAGACGCAACTACCTGTCGGGCGTCAGGGGCGCCGCATGGTGATACGGGTTACGTTTCACCACGCCGGTGGGGCCCGGCGCACGGCGCCCCCAACTCCCGTACCTCTCAACCCGCGTACGTCTCCCGCAGTTCGCGCTTGAGGACCTTCATGCTCGGGCCGAGCGGCAGCCGGTCGGTGAACTCCACGCGGCGCGGGTACTTGTGCTTGCCCAGGTTCTCCTTGGACCACGTGGTGAGTTCGGCGGCGTCGAGCGTGGTGTCCGGCTTGAGCACGACGACCGCGCAGACCTCCTCGCCGTGCACCTCGTCGGGCAGGCCGATGACGGCGACGTGGTCGATGTCGGGGTGGCGCATCAGCACCTCCTCGACCTCGCGCGGGTAGACGTTGTAGCCGCCGCGGATGATGACGTCCTTCTTGCGGTCGACGATCCGCAGGTAGCCCTCCGCGTCCTTGGTGCCGAGGTCGCCGGTGCGGAACCAGCCGTCGACGAGGGCTTCCGCGGTCTGCTCGGGGCGGCCGAGGTAGCCGGAGAACACGCAGTGGCCGCGGACCACGATCTCGCCGAGTTCGCCGGTGGGAAGGAGTTCAATGCGGTCGTCGAGTTCGGCGCGGGCGACCTCGACGTCGACGCCCCAGATGGAGTGGCCGATGGTGCCCGCCTTCGCGCCGTACCAGGGCTGGTTGACGGCGGCGACGGGTGAGGTCTCGCTCAGTCCGTAGCCCTCGTGGACGGGGGCGCCGAAGAGCTCCTGGAAGCGTTCGAGGACCGCGACGGGCAGCGAGGCGCCGCCGGAGACGGCGACCCTCAACTTCGGCATCGTGTCCGCCTGTTCGGCCGCCGTGAGCAGGTGCACGTACATGGTGGGCACGCCCTGGAAGACCGTGATGTGCTCGCGGATCATCAGCTCGATGGCCTTGGCGGCGTCGAAGCGCGGCATGAGGACGAGCGTCTTGCCGGCCCGCCAGGTGGCGTGCATGGAGGCGGTCTGGCCGAAGGCGTGGAAGAGGGGCAGGGCGCCGAGGACGATGTCGTCGGGGCTGTGCTCGTTGCAGTCGAAGGCCTCGACGGTCGCGTTCATCACGAGGTTGAAGTGGCTGAGTACGGCGCCCTTGGGGACGCCTGTGGTGCCGCTCGTGTAGAAGACGACGGCCGGGTCGTCGGCGTCGCGGGTGGCGTACGTGGCGATGGGCTCGGCGTCGTGCGTGAGCTTCTCCAGCTCGCCTTCGGCGCCGAGGGCGACGGTGCGGATGCCGACGGCGTCGGCGGCCGCCTCGCCCGTCTTCGCCTGCGCCGGGTGGCACAGCAGGAGCGTCGCGCCGCTGTCCTTGAGGACGTGCTCGACCTCGGACGCCGACAGGAGCAGATGGACGGGGACGACGGCGGCGCCGGCCGCGATGGCCGCGTAGTAGGCGTGCGGGAACTCGGCGGTGTTGGGCGCCATGAGGGCGATCTTGTCGCCGGGGCGGACGCCGAGGTCGGCGAGGGCGGCGGCCTGCTTGCGGACCTGGAGCCACAACTCCGCGAAGGTGCTGCGCAGTTCGCCCGCGACGAGGGCCGTCTTGTCGGGGTACCGGCGGGCGTTGTCGGCGAGGATCGCGGCGAGCGAGAGAGTGGCCATCGGGTAGCGCTCCGTTCCGTACTACTGACTGCTGGTTCGGCGGTGGACCAGGTCGGGAGGGCGCCGAAGCGGTAAATTAGCGCCGCTAGTTTTGTCCTCCTGGGGGGACTCTACGCCCGGGACCCGACCGGACGGTATGTGCCCTGGGTCACTTCCGGATCTCAGGGCTGACCCTGATGTCCCCGCCGGTCGGTCCGCCTACTGTGGGGGTCCGGCACCGCTCCGCGGACGACGTACGGGGGAAGTACGGGGGCTACGGGGGTAGCGCGTCGTCCGACGGAGCGGGTAGCCGGAACCTCTTCCACCCGTGGGTGGCGGGCGCGGGGTCAGCCGCGCAGGAAGCGCAGCACTGCCATGACGCGGCGGTGCTCGGCCGGGTCCGACTCCAGGCTGAGCTTGGCGAAGACGTTGCGGACGTGGGTCTCGACCGTCTTGCCGCCGATGACCAGCTTGTTCGCGATGGCCTCGTTGGAGCGCCCCTCGGCCATCAGCGCGAGCACGTCGCGCTCGCGTCCCGTGAGTTCGTCGAGCGGCCCCCGCGGACGCGGCATGTCCATGAGGCGGGCCACCACCAGCGGATCGACGACGGTCTCCCCCGCCGCCACGCGCTTCAGCGCCCCGCTCAGCTCCTCGGCGTCGGCGACGCGCTCCTTGAGGAGGTAGCCGAACCCCTCGGGCCGCTGGGCGAGCGCGCGGACGCTCGCGGTCGTCTCCACGTACTGGGACAGCAGCAGCACGCCGGTGCCGGGGTGCGCCGCGCGCACGGCCGCCGCCGCGACCAGACCCTCGTCGGTATGGGTGGGCGGCATACGGATGTCGAGCAGCACGGCGTCCGGGGTGTGCTCGGCGACCAGGGCGAGCAGCGGCGCGGTGTCGCCGCACTCGGCGGCCACCTCGATGCCCTCGTCGGTCAGCAGTCGTACGATCCCCAGCCGAAGCAGTGCCGAGTCCTCGGCGACGATCACCCGCACGGAAGCTCCGCCCTGATTCTGGTTCCGCCCCCGGCGGGGCTGTGGATGTGCAGTACGCCGTCGACGGCGGCGAGCCGGTCGGCCAGGCCGCGCAGGCCGGTGCCGCGCGCGAGGTCGACGCCGCCGACGCCGTCGTCCACGGTCTCCACCACGAGGCGTCCTTCGTGGTGCCGGGCGGAGACGCTGACGGCGCGGGCCTCCGCGTGCTTGGCCGCGTTGGTGAGGGCCTCGCAGACGGTGAAGTACGCGGTGGACTCGACGAGCGGGTCGTAGCGGCGGGACTCGGCCGCGACGACGACCGGCACGGTGGCCTCCTCGGCCAGCTCGCTCAGCGCGGCGGCGAGGCCCTCGCGGGTGAGGACGGCGGGGTGGATGCCGTGGGCGATGCCGCGCAGTTCCTCGATGGCGTGCCGCACACCGGCCTCGGCCTCGTCGGCGGCCTCGCGCAGCGCAGCGTCCGGGTGGTCCGCGAGGCCCTTCTGCACGCGGCGCACGGACATCAGGGCGAAGACGAGGCGGGTCTGCGCGCCGTCGTGCAGATCGCGCTCCAGGCGGCCGCGCTCGGCGTCGGCTGCCGCCACGATGCGGGTGGCGACATCCTTCGCGCGCGTGCGCAGCCAGACGTTCTCCAGGGCGAGGCGCAGGGCGGCCGCCACGGACTGCAGGAGTTCGGGGTCCTCGTCGAGCGCGGGGTCATGGTGGAGCAGGGCGAGCGGGCGGCCGTCGGCTGCGGCGACCGGGGTGCGGCCCGGCCGCCCGTCCTCGCCGATCTCGCGCCCCGCCGCCTCGACGTACCCGCCGCGCCGCTCGTTCCACAGGCCGAGCCGCAGCGTCGGGTCGCCGAGGACGCGCACCAGCGCCTCGCGCAGCCGCGCCGGGTCGGAGTCGGTGCCGATGTCGATGACGAGCCCGCTGACCTCGGCGCGCTGAAGGCGCATGCGCAGCAGCCCCGCGAGGAAGGCGAAGGGGACGGCGACCTGGGCGAGGTCGGACAACAAGTAGACGGCCTGTTCGGCCACCGAGTCGACGCCGCCGAGCCACGGCACTACGTAGAAGAGCATGTCCCACATGAGGAACACCACGGCGACGCCGATGCCGATCCAGGCGGGCAGCAGGGCGCGCCTGCGGGCGGCGGACGCGTTGCGCCAGCGCAGCACGATCGCGACGGCGGCGACGACCGAGAGTCCCCAGCCCGCCGCGTGGTACGCGGCGTCGAACGGGCCGAAGAGACTGTCCCAGGCGGGCACGTGCAGCAGGTTCGGGCCGCACGCGCGGCAGTCCAGGTACGTCGCCCCGGCCTGGGTCGCCGGGTCGAACAGGAGCGTGCGCACGAATCCGCCGACGGCGACGAGCCCGTAGGCGAACTGGACCAGGCGCCGCGAGAGGACCGTGGTGAGGCGGCCCTCGGGGAACGACAGGACGAGGTGCAGGAGGATCGCCATGTTCAGCGCCTCCCACCAGGCACCGAAGGCGAAGAGCGCGGGCACGGCGGTGCCCTGGAGGTTGCCGAAGAACCAGGTGACGCCTTCGAGCACCATCAGGCGCCCCGTGTGGTTGGCGGGCCTGCGCCGCCAGGCGACGATGCCGGCGACCACGTACGCCCAGCCCACCGCGAGGTCCCGTACGAGATCGCCCGCGGACGCGCCGCTGCGCGCGTACGCCCACGCGCCTGCCACTCCCGATACTGCGGCGAGGGCCGCGGCCCCGGTCAGGCGCAGCCGAACCGCCCGCTCACCCTGACTGTCCACGGCCACACGTTAAGGCATTTGGGGGCCCGAGCGGGAAAGCGGACGAGGTACTTGCCGGTAACCCTCGGTTACCCGTAGGGCTTCGTGACCCGGTCCTGGGGCTCGGTGGCGCCCGCGCCCCCGCCCTCGCGGATCTGCTCGAGGACCCGGCTCCTGAGTGCCGTGAATCGCGGGTCGGCTCGGGTCGTCAACTGGTCGCGCTTCACCGGGAGTTCGACGGCCACGTCCTCCAGGACCACGGTCGGCGACGCGCTCAGGACCAGCACCCGCTCCCCCAGGTACACCGCCTCGTCGATGTCGTGCGTGATGAACAGGACCGTCATCCCGCGCTCCCGCCACAGTCTGCGCACCAGGTCCTCCAGGTCGGCGCGGGTCTGGGCGTCGACGGCGGCGAAGGGCTCGTCCATCAGGAGCACCTCCGGCTCGTACGCCAACGCGCGGGCGATGGCGACCCGTTGCTGCATGCCGCCGGAGAGTTCCCACGGGTAGGCGCGGTGGACGCCTGCGAGGCCGACCGCTTCGAGGGACTCGGCGACGCGTGCGCGGCGGACCGCCTTGGGGATCGATTTCCTTTGCCTGAGCGGGAGTTCGACGTTCTCGGCGACCCGCATCCACGGGAAGAGGCTGCGCCCGTACTCCTGGAAGACGACGGCGAGGCCGGGCCGCGGGCCCGTCACCGGCGCTCCGTCCAGGGCGACCGATCCAGCGGTCGGCCGCAGCAGCCCGGCGACACACTTCAGGAGCGTCGTCTTGCCGCAGCCGGAGGGGCCGACGACACACACCAGCTCGCCCGCGTCGAGGCGGAACGTCAGATCGCGCAGCGCCTCCACCTGCCGGCCCGAGCCCTCGTAGAGCTTGCGCAGTCCCGTGACCTCAAGCACCGCCGCCTCCCTCCTTTCGCCGCGCCCCGCGCGATCCGTGGTACCAGCCGAGCGCCCGCCGTTCGACGAGCCGGAACAGCAGCGCGAGCACCACACCGAGCAGGCCGAGGACGAGGATTCCGGTCCACATCTCCGGTACGGCGAAGGAGCGCTGGAACTCCACGACGGCGAAGCCGAGGCCGCTGCTGGAGGCGTACATCTCGCTGATGACCATGAGGATGACGCCGATGGACAGGGCCTGGCGCAGGCCCGCGAAGATCTGCGGGCTCGCGGCGGGGAGCACCAGGTGCCGCAGCCGGGCCGCTCCCCCGATGCCGTACGAGCGGGCCGTCTCGGCGGCGACCTGGTCCACGGCGCGTACGCCCGCGGCCGTGTTGAGCAGCACCGGCCAGACGCAGCCGGAGGCGATCACGGCGATCTTCATCGTGTCGCCGATGCCCGCGAACAGCATGATGACCGGGACCAGGACGGGCGGCGGCACCGCACGCAGGAACTCCAGGGCGGGCTCGCACACGGCGCGGGTGCGGCGCGAGGAGCCGATGACGACGCCGAGCGCCACGCCGACGACGCCCGCGGCCGCGTATCCGGCGAGCAGGCGCAGCACGCTGGGCAGGACGTCGTCCTGGAGCCGGTCCGGTGTCCAGGTGTCGTCGAAGCGGGACAGGATCGTGCGCAGGGGCGGCGCGTAGAAGCTGGTGCTTCCGTCGGAGGCGAACCACCAGATGGCGACCAGGACGCAGGGCAGGGCCACGGCCAGGGCGGTGGCGCGCAGGGCGCGGAGTGTGCGGCTCACGCCGGGGCCTCCGCCCGTACGGACTGGTGCCAGGACAGGGCGCGGCGCTCCACGAACCGCGCTCCAGTGTTGATCAATACGCCCAGGCAGCCGGCCACAAGGATCAACGCGTACATGTCCGGGACGGCCTGGGAACTCTGCGCGACATTGATCCGGTGCCCCAACCCCGGTGCCCCGATGACGAGTTCGACGGTGATGGCGAGAATCAACGCGACGGAGGCGGCGAGCCGCACCCCCGTCATCACATACGGAAGCGCCGTCGGCCACACGACGTGCCGCACGCGCGCCCACGTGCCGAGGCCGAAGGCGCGCGCCGTGTCGTCGGCGACCGGGTCCACGTCCTGCACCCCGTACAGCACCTGCACGAGAACCTGCCAGAACGCGGCGTAGACGACGAGCAGCAGGACCGAGCGCAGCTCCGTGCCGTAGAGCAGGATCGCGAGCGGGATGAGCGCCACGGACGGGATGGGGCGCAGGAACTCGATGGTGGACGCGGTGAGCGCGCGAAGGTACGGGACCGTGGCGATGGCCAGGCCTGCGAGGACGCCGCCCGCGGTGGCGAGGGCGAGGCCGAGGGCCCAGCCGGTGAGGGTGTCGCCGAGCGCGGCCCAGAAGGCGGCGTCGGCGAGCTCGCCGCGCAGGGCGTTGAGCGTGGTCGTGAAGGGCGGCAGGAAGTCGGGGTTGACCAGGCCGAGGCGCGGCACCACCTCCCACAGCGCCGCGCACACGAGAAGTCCCAGGAGGCCGGGCACCGCGGAGATCACGGCAGCAGCGTGTTGAGATCGGGGGTCTTCTCGAACAGGCCGTCCTGCTTGCCGAGCTTGGCGAGGGTGTCGAGCGACGGGCGGTTCCACTGCGCGGGCCAGGCCGGAAGTGTCACCTTGTCGAGCGTCGCCTGCGGGATCTTCGTGTAGGTGCGGACGATGTCCCGGACCTCATCGGGGTGCGCGTTGGCGTAGGTGAGGGACTTCTGGGTGGCGGCGTTGAACTTCTTGACGGTGTCCGGGTGTTGAGCCACGTACTGATTCGACGAGAAGTACATCGCGACGGTCAACTTGCGCGCCGTGTCCACGTAGTTGGAGGCGATCACGCGGCCGCCCTGCGCCTTGACGGTGGCGGTGGCCGGCTCGACGACCTGGGCCGCGTCGACCTGTCCCTTGTCGAGCGCGGCGGGCATCTGGTCGAAGGCGAGCTCGACGAACTTCACCTTGGAGGGGTCGCCGCCGCCCTTGCGGACCGACTCGCGGACCGTGGTGTCATTGATGTTCTTGAGCGTGTTGACGGCGACCTTCTTGCCCTCGAGATCCTTGGCGGACTTGATCGGGCTGTCCTTGTTCACGACGACCGCGCCGAAGTCCGCGCCTTGCTTGCCCGTCGAGCCGACACCGTTGACGACGACCTTGACGGGGACGCCCTTGGACTGGGCGACCATCAGCGACGTGGAGTTCGAGAAGCCGAACTGGAACTGGCCGCTGACCACGCCCGGCACGATCGCCGCGCCGCCCTGCGCCATGGTCATGGCCAGGCTGAGGCCCTGCTCCTTGTAGAAGCCCTTCTTCTGCCCGAGGTACAGGGGCGCGACGTCGACGATCGGGATGATGCCGACCTTGAGCTTCGTGGTGCCACCGGTTCCGGTGGATTCGGACTTCGGGCTGTCGGAGCCGGAGCCGCAGGCAGCGGTGGCGGCGAGCAGCAGCATGGCGGCGACAGCGGTGAGTGTGCGACGCGTGCAACGCATGGGTGTCCCCCTGGGAGCCCTGGTGCTCGGCGGCAACGTAGAGCCCGCACCCTATGGGGTCAACTCCCCTTTGAGGCAAGGATGTTGGCACGATTCACAGCGGATCCTTTGGATGCATGCAGCGACGCCTGCGGGGCCGGTTGGCGTCGGTCATCGTGTTGCGATGGTGACTGATGAGCCAGTCAGAGACTCAATGGCCAGTGTTTTCCATGGATTGATGGCATCAGTGTTGTGTTCTTCTCAACGCTTGGTTAGGGTCGTGCCTCGTGGAATCCAGCAACGAGGCAACCCCTGCCGACACCGCCGCCCGCGTCCGTGAGGTCATCACGGCGGCCGGTGTCAGCCAGCGCGAGTTCGCGCGCCGCATCGTCATGGATCCGTCGAAGCTCTCCCGCTCGCTGAGCGGCACCCGCCGGTTCACGGTGGCCGAGCTGGCGCGGATCGCCGACGAGGCGCGCGTCGATCCGGGCTGGCTGCTCGGCGCGCGGCCCCTGGCGGCCGAGGTCGGGGCGCCGGCGCCCGTGGAGGGCGGTCGGCCGCTGCAGATCGTCCAGGAGACGGTCCGACTGGTCGCCGAGTACGGGTTCCACGCGGTACGGGTCTCCGACATCGCCCGCGCCTGCGCCACCAGTACCGCCGCGATCCACTACCACTTCCCCGGCCGCGCGGACCTCCTGGAGGCCGCGGTGCGCTGGTGCATGGACGAGGACACCGCGCGCCGCGCCGCGCACCTCGCGGAGGCGGACGACGCGGCGGCGGAGCTGCGCCAGCTCATCGAGTTGCAGACGCCGCGCACCGAGCAGCAGCGGCGTCAGTGGAAGGTGTGGCTCGACCTGTGGGCCGAGGCGGCGCGTTCCACCACGGTGGGGCGGCTGCACACCGACTACTACCGGCAGTGGCGGGAGACCGTGGCGGATGTCCTCCGTCGGGGGGTCGAGCAGGGCGTGTTCCGGGCGTCGCTCGATTCCGGTGCGGCGGCGTATGCGCTGACCGCGCTCATTGATGGGTTGGCTACGCAGGTGCTTTCGGTCGACCGGGGGGTGGTTGGGGCGGCGGCGGATGCGATGCATGCCGCGCTGCTCAGTTACGTCGACGGAACCATCGCGGCCCCGTAGCCACACGTCACGGGGCTCCGCCCCGGACCCCGCTGCTCAATCGCCGCAGGGGCTTGATTGGCCCACCCGCTTGATTGGCCAAGCTGCTTGATTGGCCCGACCGCTTGAATTGCGCACCCGCTTGATTTGCACGTCCGCCGAAGGCGGAGACACACCTGGGAGGTTCCCCTATGCCCACCGAGAACGTCATCATCACTGCCGCGCTCACCGGTGCCGGTGACACTGTGCGGCGGAGTCCGCACGTGCCTGTTACGCCGGAGCAGATTGCCAAGAATGCCGTCGAGGCGGCCGACGCGGGTGCTGCCGTCGTGCACATCCACGTACGGGACCCCGAGACCGGTGACCCCTCGCGCGACACGAAGCTGTACCGCGAGGTCGTCGAGCGGATCAAGGAGACCGGCACCGACGTCGTCATCAACCTGACGGCCGGCATGGGCGGCGACCTGGTCATCGACCCGGACGAGCCGCTCAACCACCTGCCCGGGACCGACCTCGTCAGCGGCCTCGACCGGCTGCCGCACGTCGAGGAGCTGCTGCCCGACATCTGCACGCTCGACTGCGGTTCGCTGAACTTCGGCGACGGCTCGAACCTGTACGTGTCGACGCCCGACATGCTGCGCCAGGGCGCGAAGCGCATTCAAGAGCTGGGCGTGCGGCCCGAGTTGGAGATCTTCGACACCGGCCAGCTGTGGTTCGCCAAGCAGCTTCTCGCGGAGGGCCTGCTCGACGACCCGACCGTGTTCCAGCTGTGCATGGGCATCCCGTGGGGCGCCCCGGCCGACCCGGGCGTCCTGCAGTCGATGGTCAACATGCTGCCGGAGGGGGCCCAGTTCGCGAGCTTCGCGCTCGGCCGCATGCAGATGCCGTGGGTGGCGCAGTCGATCCTGCTCGGCGGGCACGCCCGCGTCGGCCTGGAGGACAACCTCTACCTCGGCAAGGGCAACAAGGCGACCAACGCCCAGCTCGTCGAGCGTGCCGTGACCATCACGGAGTCCCTCGGCTCGCGCGTCGCGACGCCGGACGAGGCCCGCGCGCTGCTCGGCCTCAAGCCGCGCGCCTGACGCCCACGCACGTAAGACCGGACACGTAAGCCCGCACCCGCACCACCGGAAGGCAACACCACCCTCATGACCTCCCCCCTCACCGCTCCCGAGGACGTCCGCCGGGTCGCCTGCGTCGGAGCCGGCGTCATCGGCGGCGGCTGGGTCGCCCACTTCCTCGCCCGCGGCTACGACGTGCAGGCCTGGGACCCGGCCCCCGACGCCGAGCAGAAGCTGCGCCGCCTGGTCGACGCCGCCTGGCCCGCCCTCACCGAGATGGGCCTCGCCGACGGCGCCTCGCGCGAGCGGCTCACGGTCGCCCCGACCCTCGAAGAGGCCGTCGCAGGCGCCGAGTTCGTGCAGGAGAGCGCCCCCGAGGACCTCGACCTCAAGCGCGATCTGCTGTCCCGGCTCGACGCGGCCGCCCCCGCCGGCGTCGTCATCGCCTCGTCGACCTCCGGCTACCCGATGACCGACATGCAGACCACGGCGGCGACCCCGGCGCGCCTGGTCGTCGGGCACCCGTTCAACCCGCCGTACCTGATCCCGCTCGTCGAGGTCGTCGGCGGCGAGCAGACCGACGCCGACGCCACGGCCTGGGCCTCCCGCTTCTACGAGGTCGCGGGCAAGTCGGTCATCACCATGGACCGCGAGGTGCCCGGCTTCATCGCCAACCGCCTCCAGGAGGCCCTGTGGCGCGAGGCGCTGCACATGGTCGCCAACGGCGAGGCGACGGTGAAGGAGATCGACGACTCGATCACCGAAGGCCCCGGCCTGCGCTGGGCGTTCATGGGCCCGATGCTGACGTTCGCGCTCGCGGGCGGCGAGGGCGGCATGGCGCACATGCTCGACCACTTCGGCCCGTCCCTGAAGTCGCCGTGGACGCGGCTCGAGGCCCCTGAGCTCGACAAGCAGCTGTACGACTCCGTGGTCGTGGGCTGCGACGTCGCCGCCGACGGCCGCTCCATCGCCGACCTCGTCGCCGAGCGCGACCAGGGCGTCATCGACGTGCTGCGCGCGACGGGCCGGCTCGGCCGGAAGGTAGGCTGACCTGCGATGACAAAGCTCCCCCTCCTGCACCGCACGGTCCGCCCCGAGTGGATCGACTACAACGGCCATATGAGCGAGGCGTTCTACGTGCTCGCCTTCGGTCACGCCACCGACGCCATGATGATCGAGACGGGCCTGGACTCCACGTACCGCGAGTCCACGCACTGCTCGCTCTACACGGTCGAGTCGCACATACGTTATTTGCGTGACGTCCCCGAGGGCGCCCATCTCGCCATCCGTACGCGGGTGTTGGGGGCGGCGTCGAAGAAGGCGCGCTTCACGCACGAGATGTTCGTGGTGGACGACGAGGCGGGCGAGCCCGCCCCGGACGCGGACCCGGTGGCGACCACCGAGCTGCTCGCGATCCACGTCGATCAGGAGGCGGGGAAGGCGGCCGAGTTCCCGGCCACCGTCCGCGACCGCTTCACCGAGCTGACGGAGCCCGCGCCCGAGTGGGCGGGCCGGTCGATCGCCGTCGTCTGACGGCGCGCACCACCGACTGACATGAGAGGGCCCCGGACAGTGCGTCCGGGGCCCTCGCGCGTACGCCCTCGCTACTGACGTGACGTCACCATCCGTCCCTTCGGGGCCTCTTTCTCCCGTACACCGAACCGCTCATGCACCCTGCGCAGCGCTCGCGGCGCCCACCACGCGCGCGTACCCATGAGCGCCATCGTCGCCGGTACGAGCAGCATCCGTACGATCGTCGCGTCGATCACGACCGCCAGGGTGAGGCCGAGGCCGATCTCCAGGATGGGGGCGAAGCCGCCCGTCATGAAGGCGCCGAAGACGACGGCGAGGAGCAGGGCGGCGCAGCTCACGACGCGGCCCGAGCGCCGCAGCCCGGTCACCACCGCTTCCTGCGCGTCCCCTGTCGCGCGCCACGACTCGCGCATCCGGGCGAGGATGAACAGTTCGTAGTCCATGGCGAGCCCGAAGGCGATGGCGACGATGAGTGGCGGCGCGGTCAGGCTCAGCGCGCCGAGTCCCTCCCCGCCGAGCCAGGACGCGGCGTGCCCGTCCTGGAAGACGAGGACCACCACACCGAGCGCGGCGCCCAGGCTGAGCAGCGTGGTGAGGACTGTGCGCAGTGGGATGAGGAGCGAACCGGTGAACGCGAAGAACAGGGCCAGGATGCCGGCGAGGACGGTGAGTGCGGTCCAGGGCGCGCGGTCGGCGAGCATCTGCCGGAAGTCGACGAGCCGGGCGGCCACGCCCGCCACGGTCACCGGATTGCCGCCGCGCAACTCCCGTACCTTCTCGACGAGTTGGGTCGCCGTGGCACCGTCGACCGAGCCGGACGGCGTGACGTGCAGGACGCGGGTTCCGTCGTCGAGGGTCTGTGTCTCGGACGACGCGACGCCGTCCAGGGCCTTCACCCGGGTCTCGAAGGCGGGGTCCGTGCCGGGGCGTGCCACGACGACGACCGGGTCCACACCGACGCCCGGCGGGTAGTGCGCGTGCACGGTGTCGTACAGCTGTCGCGCCGCGGTGGAGGCGGGGAGTTGGCGGGCGTCGCCGATGTCGATGCGCAGGTTCCCGACCGGCAGCGCGAGCGTGAGCAGGGCGAGCACGCTCACCGTCGTCACGGCTATCGGGCGGCGGCCCGCGAACCGGGCGAGGCGGGCGAAGGCGCGCCCCTCCACGCCGGGCGCACGCGGCTTGGACGGGGCGATGCGTGCGCCGAACCGGGCGAGCAGCGCGGGCAGCAGGGTCAGCGCGGCGAGCATGTCGACGACCACGACGGCTGCCACGGCCAGGCCCATGCTGCGCAGGAACGGGCTGGGGAAGACGAGCAGTCCGCTGAGGCTGACGGCGACGGTCAGGCCGGAGAACAGGATGGTGCGGCCCGCACGTTCGACGGTGCGGTGCACGGCCTCGGTGACATCCGCGCTCGTCCGGCGTTCCTCCCGGAAGCGCATCACCATCAGCAGCGCGTAGTCCACGGCCAGGCCGAGCCCGAGCATGGTCGTCACCTGGATCACGTAGACGGAGAGCTCGGTGACCTGACTGAAGCCGAACAGGGCGAGGAACGCGCCCGCCACGCCGCTGACCGCCACGAGCAGCGGCAGTCCGGCCGCGCGCAGCCCTCCGAAGATCAGAAGAAGCAGTGCGAGAACGATCGGCAGTGATATCAACTCGGCGCGCTGGACGTCCTCTTGGGCCCGCTCGCCGAGCTGGTCGCCGAGCAGCGGGCCGCCGCTGACATGGACGTCCGCGCCGTCGATCTCCTTGACCCGGTCGGCGACGGCGTCGACGGTCGTGTCCTCCGCGTCGTCGTCGAGGCCGCCCTTCAGGGTGACGGGCACGATGAGCGCCCGGCCGTCGCGGGAGGCCAGGTCCTCGGTGGCGTACGGGTTCGGGACGGCGGCGACGCCGGGGATGCCGCGCAGGTCCGTGACGGTCCGCTCGACGCGGGCGCGCAGCGCGGGGTCGGCGACGCGGGGTGCCTCGACGACGGCGCTGAGGGATTCGCCGCGCGGGTCGATGTCGTCGAGGAGTTCGGCGGTGCGGTCGGACTCGGTGTCCGGCACGTCGGGGACCGAGTCGGAGAGCCGGCCGAAGACGCCGGTGCCGAGCCCGAAACCGAGCACGATCAGGGCGAGCCAGGTGAGGATCACGGTACGGGGGCGGCGGGTCGCCGCCCGGGCGAGTGCGCTGAGCACGGCGCCTCCTCGGAGGGTTCCGATGGGACACCGTCAGCGTGCTCGCGCAGTGGTGTGTGGCGGATCGCCGGGGCGGGCGGTTCCTGACTCGCGCGCAAGAGGGAGGCGCGGCCGCACGGCATGGGTCGCGCGAGTGAGAGACGGGCGTCGGGCGCGCCGCGCATACTGGAGCGCATGCCTGTTTCGCTGCACCACATCGTCATCGACGCCCACGACCTTCCCGCCCTGGCCCGCTTCTGGGCCGGGGCGCTGCGCTGGCGGATCCTGTCGGAGCGGGAACGGGAGGTGGTGATCGGCCCGGACGAGAACGCTCCGGTCGGGATCTGCTTCATGCCGGTGACGGACGCCAAGGCGGCCAAGAACCGGCTGCACCTCGACCTGACCTGCACCGCGGAGGACCGGGACGCCGAGATCGAGCGGCTCGTCGCCCTCGGGGCGCACAGGGCGGACGTGGGGCAGACCGGCGACGAGTCATGGACGGTGCTGGCCGATCCGGAGGACGACGAGTTCTGCGTGGTGCGCCCGAAGCGGACCCTGATCGGCTAGCCGGGCGCCACAAGACCAGACTCGTACGCGCAGATGACCGCCTGCACCCGGTCCCGCAGGTGCAGTTTGCTCAGGACGTTGCTGACGTGTGTCTTGACCGTGTGTTCGCTGACGTGGAGGGTCGCGGCGATCTCCGCGTTGGTGAGGCCGCGGGCGAGGTGGCGCAGGGTCTCGGTCTCGCGGGCGGTGAGGGCCGAAAGGGCGGGCGGTTCGGGGGGCTTGGGCCTGCGGCGCGTGATGTCGGCGACGAGGCGGCGGGTCACGGACGGGGCGAGGAGGGAGTCCCCTGCCGCGACGACGCGGACGGCGTGCACGAGGTCGTCGCGGCGCACGTCCTTGAGCAGGAACCCGGACGCTCCCGCGTACAACGCCTCGTAGACGTACTCGTCGAGGTCGAACGTGGTCAGCATGACGACGCGGCAACTGGACTGCTCGCAGACGCGGCGCGCCGCCTCGATGCCGTCCATGTGCGGCATGCGGATGTCGAGGAGGAGGACGTCGGGCGCGTGACCGCGCACCGCCGTGACCGCCTCGTTCCCATCGGCCGCCTCGGCGACGACCTCGATGTCGGGCTGCGCGTCGAGGATCATGGTGAAACCGCTGCGCACCAGTTCCTGGTCGTCGGCGACGACGACGCGGATGCTCATGGCGCTCTTTCGACGGCCTGTCGGGTCGCCGCGGGCAGCCGGGCGGTGACCCGGAATCCGCCGTGCGGGCCGGGGCCGCTGTGTGCGCTGCCGCCGCAGGCCGCGGCGCGCTCCTCGATGCCGACGAGTCCGCGCCCGCCACCGGCTTCGGGTGGGCCGGAGCAGGTTCCGTCGTCTGTCACGGTGATCGCCAACTCCGTTTCTCCCCAGTCGAGTTGTACGTCCGCTCGGGCAGCGTACGCGTGCTTGACGGTGTTGGTCAGGGCTTCCTGGACGATGCGGTACGCGGCGGTCTCCGTTTCGGGGGCGACGGGGCGGGGGTGGCCTGCGACGTGCAGGGTGACGGCCACTCCGGCGGTCGTGGACACCTGGCGGATCAGGTCGGGGAGGCGGGCGAGGCCGGGCACGGGGGCTTCGAGTCCGCCCTTGCCGTTGCCCGTGTCGGTCAAGATGCCGAGGATCAGGCGGAGTTGCTGCATGGCCTCGCGTCCGGCGCCCGCGATCGCGTCGAACGCCGCTTCGGCGCGCGCGGGGTCGCTGCGCACCACGACGGGGCCCGCCTCGGCCTGGACGACCATCAGGCTGACGGCGTGGCCGACCACGTCGTGCATGTCCCGAGCGATGCGGGCGCGTTCGCTGGTGACCGTGCGGGCACGGTCGATCTCGCGCTCCCGCTCCAGGGCGCGGGCACGTTCCTCCAGGGCGGCGGTGTACGCGCGTTGGGTGCGGGCAAGCAGCCCGAACCCGTAGGCGCTCAGGAGGCTGAGCAGGTGGAAGGCGTACTCGAAGGGTTCGGCATGCTCCTTCATGGACATCGTCGCCGACGCGCCGATCACCCAGCCGACGAGCATGATCCGGCGCGGCGCCGACTCCGCGTACGCGGCGAGCGTGTAGAGCAGCACGAGTCCGCCGTACACGACGTCGGGTGGTGGCGCGTGGTACAGCGCCATGGCCGGGGCGGCGCAGGAGATCGCGACCGCGCACAGGATCGGTGCGCGGCGCCGCCAGATCAGCGGCACCGCCGTGCCCGCGCCCAGCAGGAAGCCCTGCCAGGACAGCGGGTCGCCGCCCTCGTCGGGGAACAGGAACTGCAGGGACACGGCGAACAGGACGAGGGCGGCCAGCGCCCCGTCGACGAGGTACGGGCTGGTGCGGCGCGGCAGACGCATGGTGCGGCTCCTCGTGACCCGACCCCTGCGGAGGGCCCCGCAGGTGCCTTTGGGGAGCCAGTATCGAGGGGCGGCCCGGTCAACACCTCGCCGGAGAGAGGGATTTCGGGCCGCCGACACCACCTTCCTAGAAGGATGCGCCGCCTTCCTAGAAGGGGCGGTCCCCCGCGATGGCGACGCGCTCGGCGACCCGGCGGGCGTCGCCGTAGTCGGCCACCGCGTAGTGCTGGGTGGCGCGGTTGTCCCAGAACGCGGTGTCGCCCGGCTGCCAGTGGAACCGCACCTGGAACTCCGGGACATGGGCCTGCTGGTACAGCAGACGCAGCAGCCGGTCGCTCTCGGCGCGCTCCATGCCGAGGATCCGGGTGGTGAAGGACGTGTTCACGAACAGCATGCGCCGCCCGGTCTCGGGGTGGCGGCGCACGACGGGGTGGGTGACCGGCGGGAACAACTCCTGCCACTGGGCGAGCCGTTCGGGGCCGTAGAAGCGCCGGAAGCCGGGCAGGAAGTCGTGCTCGGCCTCGGCGCCCTCGATGCGCGCCTTCACCTCGTCGGAGAGGTTGTCGTACGCGGCCGCCATGTCGGCCCACATGGTGTCGCCGCCGAACGGCGGGACCTCACGCAGCTGCAACACCGCACCCAGGGCGGGGCGTTCACGGAAGGTGACGTCGGTGTGCCAGACGTTCTCGTAGCTGGGGACGCCGCCCGCACCCTTGTCGAAGCGGACGACGTCCTCGCTGTCGCCGCGCTCCAGGAGCGGGTTGGTCTCCAACTCGCCCCAGTTGCGGGCGAATTCGCGCTGGTCCTCGCTGCTGAGGTTCTGGCCGCGGAAGAAGAGGACCTTCCATTCGAGCAGCGCCCGGTTCAGCTCCTCGCGCAGCTCCGGGGAGAGCGGCCGGCTCAGGTCGAGGCCGCTGATCTCGGCGCCGATGGTGGCGCCCTGCGGGACGAGCTCGAACAGCTCGTAGGGGCGGTCCTGCCAGCCGTCGGGGGTGCGGTGCAGAGTGCGGCGGCCCTCGTAGAGGCCGTCGGCGGGGATGTGGGCGGGGCGGAGCTCAAGAGCGGAGGAAGAAGGGGGCATTTCGGTCACGGACAAGGGGAGCCTCCACAGGCACGCGGTGACGGGTGACGAGAGAACGCGCTGAACGCGAGGGGGATCCGTACGTGCGCGGCCATCGCCCTGCGGGGCGGGGGCTCTTACGAAACGTACGGGAGGAAAAGACGACGAGGGGCTGAACGCCCACTACGAGCCGCCGTTAAAGGCCGCTGCGCGCGCAACCACATCGGTCCGGAACGGGGGCCGTTCCGAGAGCGAGGGTGCGATGCGTCAACATGCTCGTCATCCTGCCTGCCAGTTGATCACTCCGTCAAGTGCGGTCCACATGCCGGCCCAGGCGCCCGCTCAAGTGCCGCGAGGCCGGCCCCGCGGGAAGCGGGACCGACCTCGGGAGGTGCGTACCGGTGTCAGGCGGTGGGCGCCGGGAACGTCGGGTACTCGACGCCGGAGACGTGCTGGACGACGCGGATCACCTGGCACGAGTAGCCGAACTCGTTGTCGTACCAGAGGTAGAGGATCGCGTTGTCGCCGTCGACCTTGGTCGCGCCCGCGTCGACGATCGAGGCGTGCCGGGAGCCGAGGAAGTCGCTGGAGACCGCGTCGGGCGAGTCCGTGAAGTCGATCTGGCGGCGCAGCGGCGAGTTCAGCGAGACGTCGCGCAGGTGGTCGAGGACCTCGTCGCGGGTGGTCTCGCGGCCGAGGCGCAGGCTGAGGATCGCGATCGAGACGTCCGGGACGGGGACGCGGATCGAGGAGCCGGTGATCGGCGCCTTGAGGTCCGGCAGGGCCTTCGCGACGGCGGAGGCGGCGCCGGTCTCCGTGATGACCATGTTGAGCGGCGCGGAGCGGCCGCGACGGTCGGCCTTGTGGTAGTTGTCCAGCAGGTTCTGGTCGTTCGTGAACGAGTGGACGGTCTCCACGTGGCCGCGCGTCACGCCGTACTCGTCGGCCATCGCCTTGAGCGGCGGCACGATCGCGTTCGTGGTGCAGGAGGCGCAGGACAGGATCTGCTCGTCCGGCTTGATCGTGTCGTGGTTGACGCCGTGCACGATGTTCGGCACGTCACCCTTGCCGGGCGCGGTGAGGACGACCTTGTCGATGCCGGGACGCAGGTGCTCGGAGAGGCCCGCCCGGTCGCGCCACTTGCCGGTGTTGTCGATCAGGATGGCGTCCTTGATGCCGTACGCCGTGTAGTCGATCTCGGACGGGTCGTTGGCGTAGATCACCTTGATCGCGTTGCCGTTGGCGTTGATCGTGCTGTTCGCCTCGTCAACGGTGATCGTGCCCTGGAACTGGCCGTGGATCGAGTCGCGGCGCAGCAGCGAGGCCCGCTTCACGAGATCCTGCTCACCGCCACCGCGCACGACGATGGCACGCAGGCGAAGACCGTTCCCGGATCCCGCCTTCTCGATGAGCAGGCGGGCGACCAGGCGGCCGATGCGGCCGAAGCCGTAGAGGACGACGTCGCGGCCCTCACCGCGCTCCAGCTTCAGGGCGCCGGTGGCGCCGGCGACGGCCTCGGCCGTGAACTCCTCGACGCTCAAGCCCCGACCGTCGGTCTTGTACGTCATGGCGAGGATGCCGAGGTCGATCTGGGAGGGCCCGAGGTCGAGCTCGGCGAGAGCCTTCAGGAAGGGCATCGTCTCGGTGACCGAGAGCTCCTCGCCGGCGATCTGGCGGGCGAATCGGTGGGCCTTGAGCAGGCTGACCACCGACTTGTTCACCAGGGAGCGGCTGTGCAGCAGGACGTTCACGTCCCGCTCGCGGTGCAGCTTCCCGATGATCGGGATCATTGCCTCCGCGGTCTCCTCACGGTGCTTCCAGTTGGTGAACGAGTCGTCATTGACAGTCACGTGCGTCTCTTTCGAGCTAGGCGGCGCTCATATGCTAACCGGCCCGTTCGGCTGATCGATCAGGGGGCCGATCCCCAGGTCCGCGAAGCGCTCGCCGATGCGGCGGTGGGCGGTGGCGTCGGGGTGCAGTGCGTCCGGGAGCGGCAGTTCCTCGTGGTCCTTCTCGCCGTACAGTTCGCGGCCGTCGAGGTAGTGCAGGTGCGGGTCGTCGGCCGCGCGCTGGGCGACGATGCGGGCCAGCTCCTCGCGGATGGATTCCAGGGTGAGCTTGCCCTGCGCGCGCTCCGCCGGGTCGCCCATCGCCATGAAGCGCAGCTGTCCGCTCGCGAGCGTGCTGAAGTCGGGGGCGCCCGGCCCCGGCGTCTTCTCGTGGATGGGGCACAGGATCGGGGAGACGACGAGGAGCGGGGTGGTCGGGTGCCCCTCGCGGATGGTGTCGAGGAAGCCGTGCACGGCGGGGGTGAAGGCCCGCATGCGCATCAGGTCGGCATTGGCGAGGTTGATCCCCATCTTGACGCTGATCATGTCGGCCGGGGTGTCCCGCAAGGTGCGCGCGGTGAACGGGTCGAGCAGGGCGCCGCCTCCGAACCCCAGGTTGACCAGGTCCACGCCGCCGAGCGCCGCGGCGAGCGCGGGCCAGGTCGTGGTCGGGCTCGCGGCGTCGGAGCCGTGGCTGATGGAGCTGCCGTGGTGCAGCCACACCTTGCGGCCGGATGCGCCCACCGGCTCCACGGGGGCGTCCGTGCGCAGGGCCACGAGCTCGGTGGTCTCGTTGTGCGGCAGCCAGATCTCGACGGTCTTGGATGCCTCGGACAGGCCGTCGAACCGGAGCGTTCCCGGCTGCCCGGCCTCCTCGTGCTCGTACGTGCCCGCGCTCATGTCGATGGTGAGGATGTCGCCGCCGGCGACACTCCCCTGCCCGGCGGGCCGACCGTCGACGAGCAGGTCGTAGAGCCCGTCGGGGCGCGGGGGCACACCTACGTAGACGCGCTTGGTCGGCACCGTGTCGAGTTCGACGACGGTGGCGCGGGTGCGAAAGGCGAGGCGGACGCCGGAGGGCTGCGACTCGGCCATGGCCAGTTGGCCGTCCGTGTTCTGGGAGCGGGCCCAGGCGGGGAGCCGGTGCGGGAGGAGACCGCGGGCGGTGCGCTCGATGTCGATCGCACCGTGGACGAGGTCGTCCGTCAGCGGTGTGGCGGTCAACTCATGGACGGAGTCAGGGGTGTTGGTGCTGTTCATGGTGGCGTCAATCTGTTGATCAAGGGTGTGGGATGACTCGCGGGACTGGCGGGATTCGCGGGACTCGTCGGCTCACGCCTGCGCGGGCCAGTTGCGCAGCAGTGCGTCGAGCGCGTCCAGGCTCCGCGCCCAGCTCTCCGCCGAGTCGGGTGCGCTGTGGCTGAAGCCGCCGGCCAGTTCGAGGCTGACGTAGCCGTGGAAGACGCTGCCCAGGAGCCGGACGGCGTGGGTCTGGTCGGGTTCGGTGAGGTCGTAGCCGCGCAGCACGGCCCGCGTCATCTGCGCGTGCCGAACCCCTGCGCTCGCCGCCGCCGTCTCCGGGTCGAGCCGGTACTGGGCGGCGGCGTAGCGGCCCGGGTGTGCGCGGGCGTAGTCGCGGTAGACGTTGGCGAGGGCCACGAGCGCCTCCTTGCCGGACCGCCCGGCCAGGGCCTCGGCGGCCCGGTCGGCCAGCTCTTGCAGGGCGATCAGGGCGATCCGCGTCTTCAGGTCGTGCGAGTTCTTGACGTGCGAGTACAGGCTCGCGACCTTGACGTCGAAGCGCCGGGCGAGGGCCGAGACGGTCGCCTGCTCGAAGCCGACCTCGTCCGCGAGCTCGGCACCGGCCCGGGCCAGCCGCTCCGCGGTCAATCCGGCACGCACCATGGCCGTACGCCCTCTCCCTCGACCCCCGTCACTGTTACCGAAACCCATTCTGCACCTGCCTAATACTTATAGGCAAATGGGGGTCGAGTGTCGCTTACAGCGCGCCGGCCCTCAGCACCCGCAGCATCCGCAACGAGATCGAGTCGGCGATCGCCTGCTGCCCGGCGATGTTCGCGTGGACGCCGTCCCCGTTGTCGTACGAGGGCTCGATGCTGTTGGGGTGCAGGGGGTCCTTCAGGACCTCGTCGAAGTCCATGACGCCTTCGCAGGTTCCGTCACACGAACTCGCCTTATTCGTAAAGAGGTTGACCGTGTGACGGTCCAGGTTGTTCTTGTCGCTGTAGCCGGGGCGGGGTGTGATGGGCGTGACGTAGATCTTGATTCCGGCGTCGCGCAGTTCCTTGAACACCTTCTTGTAGCTGGCGAGGATCTGTTCGCCGTCGCAGCCGAAGGCGAGGTCGTTGGTGCCGTAGTAGTAGAGGACCGAGGTGACGCCGTGCAGGGCGAGGACGTCCCTCTTGAGGCGGGTGGCGGCGTCGAGGCCCTGAACGTTCGACGGGGTGCCGGGGCAGTCGGCCGCGCTCGTCGTGCCGCTGAGCCCCGCGTTGGCGATCGCGACCTGTTCGGTGGGCGGGAGTTCGGCGTGCACGCGGCGCGCCAGGTCGTCCGTCCAGCGGCGGTTGGTGCCGGTCTCGGTGCAGCCGGGGCCGCAGTTGGTGCTGCCGACGCCGTCGACGACCGAGCTGCCGTAGGCGACCGCCGTGCCGTTGAGGCGCGGATTGTGCACGTCGACGGCGCTGACCAGGTACGTGGCATCGACGGTCTTGGTGTAGGCGGCGCCGCTGGTGTCCGCGGTGTGGTCGCCGGTGCCCTGCGGCGTGAGGTAGTTGGTGCGCAGCGCGGTGCGGTGCTGACCGGGGGTGGCCGTCCCCTTGAGTGCGACGGAGACGGTGACGTCGTCCTGCGCCGCCGTGGCGAGGTCGGTGGGGTCACTCCACACCTCGCCGCCCGCGGGAACGGTGATGTGACTCTTCCCGTCGAAACGGACCGGGTGGGTGTCTCCCTTGATGGACGCTCCGTCGCCGCTCAGACCGACGGAGGCGCCGCCGATCTCCAGGGGCGCCTTGCCGAAGGTGTTCTGGATGCGGACGCGGACGCCGTCCCCGCCCTGGCTGAGGTGCGTGACCGTCCGTACGGACTGGTCGCTCAACGGGTCCGTCGCCGCGTCCTGTTGGGACTGTGCCCAGGAGGTGAACCAGGCGCTGCCGCCGCCCTGGCCGCCGTGCCCGGCTCTCGCCTCCGCCGGGTGCGGGGCTCCCGCGAGGCCGCCGCCCGCGAGAGCGAGGACGGCCGCCGCGGCGGTCGTGATCGTACGAAGTCGAGGCATGTGCACAACCTTTGCTTCCGGTGAACGGGAGTGGGGATGGTGCTGTGCTGGATTTCGTTCCGCCGACCTTGCGGTAGGCCCTTCGGGCCCCGGTCACCCTCCGACGAGCGCCCGCAGCGACACGTAGAACAGCGACGGGCCGAGCAGGCAGCCGACGCCCGTATAGAAGGTCGCGGTCATCGCCCCGTACGGGACGAGTCGCTTGTCGGTGGCCGCGAGGCCGCCTGCCACGCCGGACGTGGTGCCGAGCAGACCGCCGAAGGCCATCGCCGACTTGGCGTTGTTCAGGCCGATCAGGCGCGCCGCGAAGGGCGTACCCACCATCACCACCACGGACTTGACCAGGCCTGCGGCGACCGACAGCGCGATCACGTCCGAGCTCGCGCCCACCGCGGTGCCCGTGACGGGACCCACGATGTACGTGGCCGCGCCCGCCCCGATGGTCGCGAGCGAGGCGGCGTCCCGGTAGCCGAAGAGCGCGGCGATGAGCGCCCCCGCGACGAAGGAGACGACGACGCCCAGCAGGATCGACAGGGCGCCGGCGGGGCCCGCGCCCTTGATCTCCTTCAGGTCGACGCCGTACGCGGTGGAGACGATCGCGAAGTCGCGGAGCATCGCCCCGCCCATCAGGCTCATCCCGGAGAGCGTGGTGATGTCGGCGATCCCCGCCTCTCCCCCGGTCGCCGAGCCGCCCCAGTAGGCGAGCGCGAGGCCGAGCACGATGGCGATGGCGGAGCCCTGCAGCCGCCCTCGGGTCAGCTTCTTGGACAGCCATGCCGAGACGAGCATGAGCGTGCCGACGAGCGCGAAGGCGACTATGAGGCCGTTGTCCTTGCAAACGGAGACGAACGTATCCACGTCAGGCCCCCTGCTTCTCGGTGGCGGACTCGGTCTCGGTGTCGGTCTCGATGTCGGCCTCGGTCCCGGCCTCGGTCAGCGGCGGGAGCGGCTCGCCCCGCCCGCCGATCCGCGCGACCACCGGCACCAGGGCGACCCCCGCGACGAGCGCGAGCAGACCGGCCAGGAGGGCCATCGGGCCGCCGGTGACGGCCTTGTACACGTTCTGCGTGGACGCCATCGCGATGACGATGGGGATGTACATCGCGCTCCAGAAGAGCACGCCCTGTTCGCTGACCTCGGGGAACTTCCCCTTCTGGCGCAGCCAGTGGGTCGCGAACACGAGCATGATCATGGCGAAGCCGACGCCGCCGACATTGGCGTCGACGCCGAGCGCCTCGCCCAGGTATTCACCGGCGAGCGTGCCCGTGAGCATGCACACCGCCAGCGCTGCCACTCCATAGAGGACCATCGTCTTCTCCACACTGAGAGACCGGGATTGAGGAAAGCAGGGGATGAGGAAAGCGGGGAAAGGGAGGGCGGGGAGGGTCAGGGCGTCGTGAACAAGTCCCCGTAGGTCTTGCGCAGTTCGGCCTTCTGGACCTTGCCCATGACGTTGCGGGGCAGCGACTCCACGACGCGTACGGCGCGCGGGTGCTTGAAGCGGGCGAGGTCGGCGGAGATGGAGTCGATGAGGTCCCGCTCCCGCGGCTCCTGGCCCGGTGCGGCGACGACCACGGCGACAGCCGTCTCGCCGAAGTCCGGGTGCGGGACGCCGATCACGGCCGATTCGAGGACCGTGGGGTGGGCGTCGAGGAGCGACTCGATCTCCTTGGGGTAGACGTTGTAGCCGCCGGAGATGATCAGGTCCTTGCCGCGCCCGGAGATGCAGAGGTAGCCGTCCTCGTCGATGAGGCCGAGGTCGCCGGTGATGAAGAAGCCGTCCTCGCGGAACTCGGCGGCGGTCTTCTCGGGCATCTGCCAGTACCCGGCGAAGACGTTGGGGCCGCGCACTTCTACGCTGCCGACCTCGCCCTGTTCGAGGGGCTTTCCGGTCTCGGCGTCCACCACGCGGATCTCGACGCCGGGCAGCGCCTTGCCCACGGTGCCGGGCTTGCGGGGGCCGCCCTCGTACGGGTTGGTGGTGTTCATGCCCGTCTCGGTCATGCCGTAGCGCTCGAGGATGGCGTGACCCGTGCGGGCCTCGAACGCCTCGTGGTCGCTGGCGAGCAGCGGCGCGGAGCCGGAGACGAACAGGCGCATGGAGGCGCACGTCTGCGGGGTGACCTTCTCGTGCTTGAGCAGGCGCGTGTAGAAGGTGGGCACCCCCATGAGCACGGTCGCGCGCGGCAGCAGCTCCGCGATCGCGTCGGCGTCGAACTTCGGCAGGAAGAACATGGAGGCGCCCGAGGCGAGCACCATGTTGGCGGCGACGAAGAGGCCGTGGACGTGGAAGATCGGCAGGGCGTGGATGAGCCGGTCATCGGACGTGAACTGCCAAGAGGCCAGCAGTGCCTCGCAGTTGGAGGCGAGGTTCTCGTGCGTGAGAATCGCGCCCTTGGAGCGGCCCGTGGTACCGGAGGTGTAGAGAATGGCGGCCGGGTCGCTCGCAGCGGCCTCGTATACGTCGTCGTGGTGGGCATCGCCTTCGAGGAGGCTGCCGTCGCCCGCGGTGCCGAGGGTCTCGACGACGAGGTCCGGGCCTTCGCGGTGGGCGTGGTCGGCGCGGCGATGCGGCGGGCAGACGAGGACGCGCGGCTTGGCGTCGCCGATGAAGTAGTCGATCTCGGCGCCGGTGTAGGCGGTGTTGAGCGGCAGGAACACGCCGCCGATCCGCAGCGTCGCCAGGTAGAGGGCGATGGCGTCGACCGACTTGTCGACCTGCATGGCGACGCGGTCGCCGGGGGCGACGCCGTCGGCGACGAGGCGTGCGGCGATGCGCGACACGAGGTCCGCCGTCTCGCGGTAGGTCACCGACCGCCCGTCGGGCAGCTCGAAGAGCGCCTTGTCCGGGCGGAGTTCCGTCTGCTCGACGAAGGACCGGTGGATGGTGCGGAAGGGTTCCGTCGGGATGGTTCCCATGGCGGTGGTTCCTTTCTTGTTCTTGAGGGGCCCGCCGATCGCGACGGTCCTGCGGCGCACGAAGTCCTCGTGGCGGCGCTCCAACTGGTCCGGTTCGTAGCGGTAGTTGATCATCGCTCCGTAGGACTGCTCCCAGGCTTCGCGCGACTGATTGGCTGGCCAGTCGAGTTGCCATGCGGCGGCCCCGTTGCCCAGGTGGAAGCGGGCGACCGGGTCGAGGGGCCGGCCGTCGGGGCGCCGTTCGACGGTGATGTAGCGGGCGAGGGCGTCGAGGAGACGGGGGCGGATGCGCTCGACGTCCGCTGCCGCGGGGAGCGTGCCCTGCTCCAGAGACTCCAAATCCGCGACCAGCGCGCGCAGTTGGGGTTCGCTCGCGGCCCGGCCCTCCAGCCACGGCCGGAAGCCGGGGATCGGGGACAGTGTCGCGAACTGCGTCAGGTGCGGGAGCTGTTCGCCGACCTGCTCGATGACCTGCTTGATGAGGAAGCTGCCGAAGGAGACTCCGGCGAGGCCGTCGAGCGCGTTGTTGATGGAGTAGAGCGCCGCCGTGTCCGCGTGCGCGGCACTGAGCGAGGGGCCCGGTTCGAGCAGCGGGGCGATGCTGTCGGGCAGCCCGCGGACGAGGGCGACCTCTACGAAGATCAGGGGTACGTCGCCGGTGGCGGGGTGGAAGAAGGCGTGGACGCGGCGGTCCTCGGGCTCGATACGGCGCCGCAGTTCGGCCTCGTTCGCCATCGGGTGCACCCGCTCGCCGCGCAGCAGATGGCGGTGCAGCTCGGGCGGCGAGTCCACCGTGACCTCCTGCATGCGCAGGAAACCGCGGTTGAACCAGGACGTGAGCAGGTGGTGGAAGTCGTGGTCGAGGGGCCGCAGTTCGGGGCGGGCGGGCAGCAGGCGGCGCAGGTCGGCGCGCATGTGGACCAGGGCGAGGGTGGCGTCGGGCGCGTGGTTCATGCGGCGCAGCAGCTGCTGGCGGGCCGGCTCGACGACGTCGAAGAGGCGGACGAGTTCCGCTTCTCCCTGGGAGCCGGTGGCGCGTGCCTCCTCCCAGCGGCGGTAGGCGGCGCGGACCTGGTCGGCGTCGGCGTCGTAGGTCTGGGTGATGTGGGCGAAGAAGGTGAGCCGGCCGGTGTCGTCGAGCGCGCCGTAGGCGGCGAGGGCACGGGCCGCGACGGCGCGCATGGAGGCCTCGCCGACGTCGCTCATCAGGACTTCGCAGGCCGCGAGCAGCTGGTCGAGCGGGGCGTCGGTCGCCGGGCGGTCGGCGCCGTCCACTCCTTGCCCGCCGACCCTTCCGAGGGCCCGGTACAGGTCGGTCAGAAGCCAGCCGTCGCGGCCTTCGCCGTGACGTTCGTCGTGGCGTCCGCCGTGCCGCTCGTCACGCTGGCCCATCCGCGCCCCTCTCCACGTCTTGCCCCGACGCTTGATATGCATCGCAGGCCGTGATGTATATAACAAGCGCACCGTAGATCACAGGAGTGGCCGACGCCACCCCCTGAGCGGGCGGATAATCTGGGCAATCGGAGGTGGAGATGGCTCGAGTTCCCGAGGCCAGGCGCGTGCGCGACGCACTGGAGAACGCGGTGGTGGACGGCCGGTACCGGCCGGGCGAGCGCCTTGACCCGGCGGAGCTGGAGCGCGAGTTCGGCTGCTCGCGCACGCCGGTGCGCGAGGCGCTGCAGGCGCTCGAACGGTCGGGCCTCGTACAGATCCGCCCGAAGCAGGGCACGTACGTCACCGAGTTGAGCGTGTCCGAGCTGGCCGAGCGCTTCGAGGTCATGGCGGAGCTGGAGGGGATGGCGGCGCGGCTGTCGGCGCGACGCATCGAGGGCGAGGCGCTCGCCGAGTTGGAGGACGCGCTGCGGGAGTGCGAGCAGCATGCGCGCGCGGGGGACGCCGATCCCTACTACTACGCCAACGCCCGGTTCCACGCGGTCGTGTACGACTCGTGCGGGAACGAGTATCTGCGGCAGCAGGCTCATGCGCTGAAGCGGGCTCTTCAGCCGTATCGGCGGCTGCAGTTGCGGGTGCCGGATCGGATGCGGAGGTCGCTTGCGGAGCATCGGGAGATTGCCGACGCGATTGCCGCGGGGGCGGCGGGGCGGGCGGAGGATGCGGCGCGTGAGCATGTGCTGGTGCAGGTCAAGGAGTTCAGTCAGTTGGTGCGGACGTGGCGGCATGTGACGGAGTCGGCGGGGCAGGTGGCGGGCTGACCGTCGCCTACGTCACGGGGCTCTGCCCGGGCCCCCGCTGCTCAATCGCCGCAGGGGCTTGAAATGGCTCACCCGGTACAGGGGCTTGATTGGCCCACCCGCCGCAGGCGGTTAAAGGGACCCGAGCAGCGCCCGCGCCCGTTCCGCCAAGCCATCCGCTCCGCAGGTTTCCGCCAGGGTCAGGGCGCGGCGGGCCTGGGTGGGGTCGGTGGTGGATTCGGCCAGGTCGAGGCGGGCGGCGGCCTCTTCGTACGCAGCCGGGGAGTCGGCGAGGTTGCGGACCGCCTCTGTGAGCAGGGCGTGGGCCCGCTCCGGTGGTGCCGACGCGGCCGCGCGGCGCAGGGACTCTCCGACGGCGCTGCGGGTGCCTAGTACGCCGGCCCAGTGGCGGGCGTCGGCGAGGAGCGTGGCGGCACGCTGGGGGTTCTCCTCGGCGATCAGGTCCGCGAGATCGTAGGGCCAGGGCGCCCATTGCACGTTGTGGCGGCCGCGGGGCGTCGTCGAGGCGGCGGTGCCCTCGAGTTCGGCCCTGGCTTCCTTGGCGTGGCCGAGCGCGAGCAGCAGGCGGCCGCGTACCGAGCGGGCGTCGGGGAGGATCAGCGCGTCCGGGTAGGGCGCGCAGAACCCGTGGTCGTCGGCGAGTTGGAGCGCCTTGTCGACGTGGCCGCGGGCGAGCAGTGTGTCGATCAGCAGGCAGAGCGCGTCCCAGTGGACGGTGGCCCGGCCGCCGACGCGTTCGGCCAGCCGCAGCCCTTCGCGCAGGTACGCCTCGGCCTCCACGAGGCGGCCGCGCCTGCGCTCGACGGCTCCGCACAGGATGTGTGCGAAGGCCAGGTGGGCGCCGCTCCAGCCGCCGAGTTCGAAGGTGCGCAGCGCGTCGGTGAACAGGCCCTCCGCGTCGTGCAGCCGGTCGATGTAGGCGAGCGTGATGCCGAGCAGCGCGGGGATTTCGAAGCCCCATTCGGTGTCGGTCCAGCCGAGTCCGGGCGCGAGCCGGCCGTCGACGAGGACGCGGTCGCACAGGTCGGCCACGTGGTCGGCGCTCTCGCCGCGCAGCATCGCGTCGAAGGCGCGCAGGGTCAGCAGGGCGCGCTCGGCGTTGTCGGCACCGGGCAACGGGTCGGCCAGCGAGGCGAGTTGTTCGGACCGGCCGGGCCCGTCGTCCTCCTCGGCGAGGAACGACTCGTACATGAACCGGGCAGCCAGCAACCGTAGTTGCTGGGTGCCGGGCGGGGTGACGGCGGCACTGTCGGCGACGCAGCGCGCGGCGTCCCGCATCTGGTTGCCGTGGGCGAGTGCCTGGGCCAGGCGCAGGGTGGCGTCGATGCGCAACTGATCGGTGAGGCCCGGTAGTTGGAGAGCCGCGCGTAGGTGCTGGACGGTGGTGACGGGTGAGGAGAGCAGGCAGGCGCAGCCGAGTTCGTAGAGCACTTGGGCCCGGTGGACGACGGACGGCGGTTCGCGCAGGGCGCGCTCCAGGCAGCGGCGGGCCGCCTCGGGCGCGCCGACGGCGAGGTGTTCGGCGGCGGCGGCGCGCAGCTGGCGGACCGCCTCCTGGTCGTCGTCGGGGTGCACCTCGAGGAGGTGCCGGGAGATCGCGGCGGGCCCGTGGCCGCGCCGGGTGAGCGTCCAGGCGGCCTGGCCGTGCAGGGCGGTGCGGGTGGCGGGCGGGACGCTGCGGTAGACGGCGGTGCCGACGAGCGGGTGCTGGAAGTCGAGGGACTCGGAAGGGTCGAAGACCTCCCCGAAGGCGGCCGGGCGTGGGCCGTCCGGCCCCCCGACGGGCGCCAGGATGCGGGCGTCGCGCAGCAGTTGCACGCATCGGGTGGCCCGCTCCGGCGGCAGGCCCGCGAGCCCGGCCGCCGAGGCGAACGTGATGTCGGTGCCGAGGACGGCCGCGGCCCACGCCAACCGGTTGCAGTCCGGGTCGAGTTCGCCGAGCCGGGCCACGATGCCGCCGCCGCGCGCCGTGGCGCCGAAGGCGCGCAGCACCGGGGCGGAGTCCTGCGTCGGGGCGAGGCCGCGGGCGCTGCACTTGGCGAGCAACTCCACGGCCTCGTACGGGTTTCCGGTGGTCACCGCCCACACCTCGCGGCAGAAGACGTCGTCGGCCGTGTCGCCGAGCACGCCGCGCACCAGGTCGCCGGTGGCCTCCTGGGTGAGGGACTGGAGGGTGACGTGCAGGCGGGCGGCGCGGGCGAGTGCGGCGAGGTTGGCCGCGGTCTCGCGCGAGGTGTCCGCGAGTTCTTCCGGGCGGTGCGCGACGACGAGCAGGACCGGCAGCGCGGTGAGGCGCGGCGCCAGCGAGGCGAGCCAGGTGAGGCTCTCGCCGTCGGCCCAGTGGGCGTCGTCGGCGAGCAGGACGAGCGGCTCGGGGTCGCCCTGGGCGGTGCCGCGCCCGCGGGCCAGTTCGGCGAGGAGCGTGTCGAGCGCGTCGCGGACGCCCTGCGGGTCCGTGGGGACGGCGCCGGGCGCGCTGAGACCGAGGGCGGGTCCCGCGACGTCGAGGGCGGGACCGGACGCGGTCCGCGGGGAGGCCGAGCCGAGCGCGGGGCCTAGCAGGTGCCGCACCAGGTGGAACGGCTGATGCGTGGTGGACTCGCCGGACCGCGCCGCGTGCACGGTGCAGCGCGTGCGGGCGGCGTCCGCGATCCGGGTGAGCAGCGCGGTCTTCCCGACGCCCGCCTCACCCCGGTAGACGACCACGCCGCCGGTGCGCCGCGCACCGCACAGCGCGTCCAACGCCCTTGTCGCCGCGGCCATTTCGAGGTCACGCTCGAGGAGGCGGGGTCCTGGAGGTGTGGCGTCCATACGGGTCCCTGGGGGTCGCCTTGTGTGGGCCGCGGTACGTGCCCGTAGAAACGTCCCGCAGAATGTGCCCATGGCATGCGTGGGCGTTTTGAACGGACTTCGAGGCTAGTACCGGCGCGGTGCGGCACGGGAGCGGTTCGACCGAGTTTCCGGCTCGCCGTGATACTCGGTTGGGCTCCCGGCCCTTCCAGCAGAGGATTGAGCGCGTGACGGAGACGACGGACACGGCAGGCATGAGGGCGTTTCACGAGGCGGTCGCCGAGTGGGCGGCGGGCGGCCCCGGTGACCCGGCGCGCGCGTTGGCCGTGCGCCTGCGCGTGCACGGCGCCGTTCTCCTGGAAGGGCTGAGTGACGTCGCGGCGGTTGACGCGCTCGCCGAGCGGCGCGGGCGGGACCTCGCGGCCGAGGGCGTGTGTGTCGTGTCCATGGGCGGAGCGATGAATGTGGGGCGGTACGCACGGCTGCTCGGACCGGAAGGGCTCGGGCTGCGGCTGAGCGGGCTGTGCGACGAGCGCGAGCGGCGCTTCTACGACCGCGCGCTGGGGCGGGGTGAGGACACCGTCTTCGTGTGTGTCGCGGACCTGGAGGACGAGTTCATCCGCGCGCTCGGCGCGGCACGGGTCGAGGAGGTCGTCCGCGAGGCGGGCGAGTGGAGCCCCTGGCAGACCTTCGCGCGCCAGCCCGCTCAGCAGGACAGGTCCGCGCACCGCCGCCTGCGCCGCTTCCTCGGCACCAAGGCGGGCCGCAAGATCCGCTACGGGAGGCTGCTGACCGAGGCGGCCTGCGACGCCGGGTGCGTGCCCGCGCCGCTTGAGGCGCTGTTCGCGCAGTTGTAGGGGCGCACCGCGATGTTCCTGTCGGGCACGTTGAGCGATCTTCGCGCGGCGGCCGGAAGGTAACTTGGCCGCATGCAGTCCTACACAATCGGCCAGGCCGCACGGCTGCTCGGCGTCAGCCCCGACACCGCGCGGCGGTGGGCGGACGCCGGGCGGATCGTCACACACCGCGACGCGAGCGGGCACCGGGTCGTCCAGGGCAAGGATCTCGCCGCTTTCTCCGTGGAGTTGGCCGCGGGCGACGACGCCGACGATCACCCCTCGTACACCTCGGTGCGCAACGCCTTCCCCGGGATCGTCACCGCCGTGAAGCTCGGCGACGTCGCCGCCCAGGTGGAGATCCAGGCCGGTCCGCACCGGCTCGTCTCGCTGCTCACGCGGGAGGCGGTGGAGGAGCTGGGCCTGGAGGTCGGCATGGAGGCCACGGCCCGCGTGAAGTCGACGAATGTCCATATCGACCGCGTCTGAGCGGTCGGCAGCCGCACTCACGTAGGAACGCACATGCGGACCCACCCCGTCCATCCATCGGGATCATGCGAACCCACAGGCGACTTACACCTGGCAGATGCGGCAGTATGTTCGCCGTAAGCGTTCCAGGACACAGCAGGGGAGCTGAACCGTGACAACCCGTTCCGCACGCAGGACCACGACCCGCCGCATGCTGCAAGTGACCGGCATCGGGGCGGCGGCGGTGCTGACGCTGAGCGCCTGCGGATCGTCCGACACGGACTCCTCCGGCTCCTCGCCCAGCTCCTCGTCCAGCGGCAAGAAGCTGTCCGGGACGGTGAACGTGTTCGCCGCCGCCTCCCTCAAGGAGAGCTTCGAGAAGCTGGGCAAGCAGTTCGAGAAGGAGCACCCCGGCACCAAGGTCACCTTCAACTTCGGCGGCAGCGACAGCCTCGCCGCGGGCATCACCGGCGGCGCGCCCGCCGATGTGTTCGCGGCCGCGAGCCCCAAGACGATGAAGACGGTGACCGACGCGGGTGACGCCGACGGCGAGCCGAGCACCTTCGTCCGCAACCAGCTGGAGATCGCCACCCTCCCCGGCAACCCGCACAAGGTGTCGTCCCTGAAGGACCTCACGAAGCCCGGCCAGAAGGTCGTGCTGTGCGCAAAGGAGGTGCCGTGCGGCGCCGCCGCGCAGACGGCGCTGACCGCGAGCAAGCTGAAGCTCACCCCGGTCTCGTACGAGCAGGACGTCAAGAGCGCCCTGACGAAGGTGGAGCTGAAGGAGGCGGACGCGGCGGTCGTGTACAAGACCGATGTGCACGCGGCGGGTGACAAGGTGGAGGGCGTGGAGTTCCCGGAGTCCAAGGACGCCATCAACGCCTACCCGATCGCCCCGCTGAAGAAGGCGCCCAACGCCGCGGCGGCCAAGGCGTTCATCGAGCTGGTCAAGTCCGCCGACGGACAGAAGGCGCTGACCGATGCCGGGTTCCTGAAGCCGTGACCGCAGTGCACGACACTGTGGAGGGCGGGTCGCGGCGCCGCCGCGGCCGCGTCCCTCCGCTGCCGCTGCTCGTACCCGCGCTCGTGGGGCTCGCGTTCCTGGTGGTGCCGCTGATCGCACTGCTCGTACGGGCCCCGTGGGCGCAGCTGCCCGAGCAGCTGACCAGCCCCGAGGTGTGGCAGGCGCTCCAACTGTCGCTGGTGTGCGCCACGTCGGCGACGCTGGTGAGCCTGGTGCTCGGGGTGCCGCTGGCGTGGCTGCTCGCGCGCACGGAGTTCCCGGGGCGCGGTCTCGTACGGGCCCTGGTGACGCTGCCGCTGGTGCTGCCGCCCGTGGTGGGCGGTGTCGCGCTGCTCACGGCGCTCGGCAGGAACGGTGTCGTCGGGCAGTACCTGGACCAGTGGTTCGGGATCACGCTGCCGTTCACCACGACCGGCGTCGTGATCGCCGAGGCGTTCGTGGCGATGCCGTTCCTCGTGATCAGCGTTGAGGGCACCCTGCGAGCGGCCGACCCGCGCTACGAGGAGGCGGCCACGACGCTCGGCGCCTCCCGGTTCACCGCGTTCCGGCGGGTGACGCTGCCGCTGATCGCGCCCGGTATCGCGGCCGGAGCGGTGCTCGCGTGGGCGCGGGCGCTCGGCGAGTTCGGCGCGACGATCACCTTCGCCGGCAACTTTCCCGGCCGCACCCAGACCATGCCGCTCGCCGTGTACCTCGCCATGCAGAGCGACCCGGCCGCGGCGATCTCCCTCAGCCTGGTGCTGCTCGCCGTGTCCATCACGGTGCTCGCGGGCCTGCGTGACCGCTGGATGACCGCGTCATGACCGACCTTGAGAAGCCGGCACCGTACGAGGATGTGGCAGGGTCGGGCCTCGACGCGCGGCTCGTCGTGGACCGCGGCACCTTCCGGCTCGATGTCGCGCTGGCCGCGAAGCCCGGCGACGTCGTCGCGCTGCTCGGGCCGAACGGGGCCGGGAAGACGACCGCGCTGCGCGCGCTGGCCGGGCTGACGCCGCTGGACGCGGGGCACCTCGACCTCGACGGCACATCCCTCGACGGCACGCCGCCGGAGTCACGTCCCGTGGGCGTGGTGTTCCAGGACTACCTCCTCTTCCCGCACCTGACCGCCCTCGACAACGTGGCGTTCGGGCCGCGCTGCCAGGGCGCCACGAAGGCCGAGTCCCGTACGCAGGCGCAGGCCTGGCTCGACCGGATGGGGCTCGCGGAGCACGCCGGGGCGAAGCCGCGCCGGCTGTCCGGCGGCCAGGCCCAGCGCGTGGCGCTCGCCCGTGCGCTCGCCACGCGGCCGCGGCTCCTCCTCCTCGACGAGCCGCTCGCCGCGCTCGACGCCCGTACCCGCCTGGACGTACGGGCCCAACTCCGGCGCCACCTGGCCGAGTTCGAGGCGGTGGCGGTCCTGGTCACGCACGATCCGCTGGACGCGATGGTGCTGGCCGACCGGCTCGTCGTCATCGAGCACGGCCGCGTCGTCCAGGAGGGCGCCCCGTCGGATGTCGCGCGCCGCCCGCGTACGGACTACATCGCGCAGCTCGTCGGCCTGAACCTGTACCGGGGCAGCGCGGATGGACATACCGTCCACATCGCGGACGACGGTCCCGCGATCACGACCACGGAGGACCTCTCCGGTCCGGTCTTCGTGGCATTCCCGCCGAGCGCGGTCACGCTGCACCGGGAGCAGCCCACCGGTTCCAGTGCCCGCAACCTGTGGCGCTGCGAGGTGAGCGGCATGGAGGCCCACGGGGACCAGATCCGCGCGGCCCTCTCCGGTGAGCTTCCGCTGGCCGCGGATCTTACGACGGTGGCGGCGGCGGAGTTGGGGCTGCAGCCCGGAGCGGAGGTCTGGGCGACGGTGAAGGCGACGCAGACACACGCGTATCCGGCGTAGCCGGGGAGCGGGCTGGCCCCCCGGGGCTGAGCTCCCGGGGCTCCGCCCCGGACCCCGCTGCTCAATCGCCGCAGGGGCTTAAAAGATCGCCTCAATCGCCGGCGGGGCTTGATAGATCAAGCCCCGCCGGCGATTGGTATTTCCAGCCTCGCCGGCGTTTGAGGCGGTCCTTCAAGCCCCGCCGGCGTTTGAGGCGCGGGGTCCGGGGCGGAGCGCCGTGGCGTGGGGTGCGGACCACCGCACGAGACCGGGTGCCCGCGATGTGAGACGCCCCCCACCGATCCCCCGGCGGAGCCTAAAGTGGCGCACATGTTCGGACCCGCTCGGCACCTGGCTCTCGCGCTCTTCGCGGCCACGTCGTGGAGTGTCGACGACGCGCTCTGTCGTCGCTGACGTCCACCACTCCCCCGAACGACCCGAGAGCGTTCCCACTCCACCTGCCGGAGATCTGCCGTGACCACCGCTCCCCCCGCCGGGGCGCCGCCGCGCGCCACCCTGCTCACCCCGTCCCCCACCTCCTCGCCGACCCCGGTCGCCGAGACCGCGCCGCCCACCCGTTGGGGGCCGCTCGTCGGCGCCGGAGTCATCGGCGCGGCGCTCGCCGTCTACGTGTTCGTCCAGCACGGCGCCAAGCCGGGCGTCCTGTTGCTGCTCGGCCTCGGGCTCGGATTCGCCCTGTTCCACTCGCGGTTCGGGTTCACCTCCGCCTGGCGCCAGCTCGTGGCCGTCGGCAACGGCACCGGGCTGCGGGCGCACGCCCTGCTGCTCGGCACCACGGCGACGCTCTTCGCGCTGATCATCGGAACCGGCACCGGCCTCTTCGGTTCGGTGCCCGCGCCCAGCGCGGGGCCGCTCGGCATCGGCCTCATCGTGGGCTCCTTCATCTTCGCGGTCGGCATGCAGCTCGGTGGCGCCTGCGCGTCCGGAACGCTGTTCGCCGTCGGCTCGGGACAGAGCTCGATCGTGCTCACGCTCTTCGGGTTCATCGTCGGTTCCACCCTCGCCGCCTGGCAGTTCGGGCTCTGGGGCGATCTGCCCGCGCTCGACCCGTACCTGCTGTCGGACCATGTCGGCTGGCTCGGCTCCTGGGCGATCACCATCGTCGCGCTCGCCGCGATCTGGTTCATCGCGCGCACCGTCCAGGCCCGCCGCAATCCCCCGCCGGTCGGCACCCCGCCGTCGGCGAAGGGCGCGCTGCTCCGTACGGTCCGCGGCTCCTGGCCGCTGGCGGCGGGCGCCGTGGTGCTCGCGGTGCTCGGCGCGGGCGTGCTGCTGGTGTCCGGTGGCGCGTGGGGTGTGACGAGCGCGTTCTCGCTGTGGGGCTCGAAGGTGGTGGGCGCGCTCGGCGGCTCCCCCGAGACGTGGGCGTTCTGGCAGCAGCCCGGCAACTCCGCCCAGTTGGCGGGCCCGGTGCTCGCCGACAAGACAAGCCTCACCGACATCGGCATCATGGTCGGCGCGGCGGTCGCGGCCGCGGCGGGCGGCGTGTGGAAGCTGCACCGCGGCATCCCGGCCCGTACGGCCGTCGCCGCGGTCGTCGGCGGCATCCTGATGGGGATCGGCGCACGCCTCGCGGGCGGCTGCAACATCGGCGCGTACCTCGCGGGCATCGTCTCCGGCTCGCTGCACGGCTGGATCTGGGGCGCCGTCGCCATCCTCGGCACGTGGGCGGGCCTGCGCCTGCGCCCGCTGTTCGGCCTCGGCAACCCGAAGCCCTCGGACAGCGTCTGCTGACCCCGTACGCGTAGGAAGTGGCCCATGCCGGAGGTCCGGCATGGGCCACTTCCGTACCTACGCGCCCCCCGGCCGTTTGGTCGTGCACTCAGCCGAGCAGCCCCTCCAGCGCGGCCACCGCGTGCTCCCGGTGTCCGTCGAGCAGCACCACGGCGTCCTCCGTGCGGCCCTCGCGCAGCGCGTCGAGGACCGCGCGGTGTTCGGCGAGGACGTGCTCGCGGCTCATCGAGTCCGCGTAGTAGAGGGATCTGTAGGCGTCGGTGGCGTCCCACAGGGTCGCGATGAGGCGCACCAGGCGGTGCATGCCGGACGCCTCGAAGAGGACGAAGTGGAAGCGGCGGTTGGCGGCCGCCATCGCCGCCACGTCTGCCGCGGCGGCCTGCGCCTCCACCTCCTCCTGGGCCTCCTCCAGGGTGTCGAGGAGGGTGCCGCCGGCGCGCATCGCCTCGCGTACGGCCTCGGCCTCCAGGATCTCCCGGATGCGGTACACCTCGCGCAGCTCGGCCAGGGAGAGCTCGGCCACGAAGTAGCCGCGGTGCGCGTGGTGCACGACGAGGGACTGGCCCTCCAGCGTCTTGAGCGCCTCGCGCAGCGGCACCCGGCTCACGCCGAGCTGCTCGGCGAGGGCGTCCTGCCGGATCGGCATGCCCGGCTTGATCTCTCCGCTGGTGATGGCCCGGCGCAGCTCCTCCAGGACGAACTGCTGCGCCGTGGGGGGCCGCCGCCTCGGTACGGGCGTCGTCATGGCGGCTCCTCTTCCTCTCTGCCGGGCGTCGGCAGCACGTGGTGAATGGCGTCCATCCTACGGAGCCGCACTGACATCGCCGACCTCGTCGGCGGCGGAAAGCCCCAGCTCGGCGAGGATCTGCTCGGTGTGCTCACCGAGCCTGGGCGGAGCCGTGACGTACGCGGCCGGGGCGGCGCTCAGCCGGATGGGATGGGCGACCTGCGCGGCGGGTGCCTCGCGGTTCGGGTCGTCGATGTGTACGCGCGGGGCGAGGCCGAGCCGTTCCGCGAAGGCGAACGCCTCACCGAGGTCGTTGATCGGGCCGCAGGGCACTCCGACGGCGGTCAGTGTCTCGAACCACTCGTCGGCGCCGCGCTCGCGAAGCCGCTCGGAGAGCTCCGTCAGGAGTTCCTCCCGGTGGGCCACGCGCGCGGTGTTGCTCGCGAAGCGCGGGTCATCGGCGAGGGCGGGCACCCCCAACTCGGCGCACAGCGCGCCGAATTGCCGATCGTTGCCGACGGCGAGCGCCAGCGGCCGGTCCTTGGCGTCGAGGACCTCGTACGGGGCGATGCTCGGGTGCTTGTTGCCCATCGCGCGGGGCACCACTCCCCCGGCGACATGCGCGGAGGCCTGGTTGGTGAGCGCGGAGAGCAGCGAGGTGAGCAGGGAGACCTCGACCTTCTGCCCCTCGCCGGTGCGCTCGCGGTGGCGCAGCGCCGCCATCACGCCGAGCCCCGCGTGCATCCCCGTGATGACATCGACGAGCGCTACACCGGCCTTGGTGCCCTGGCCGCCCGGCTCCCCCGTGACGCTCATCAGGCCGCCCATGGCCTGCACCAGCAGGTCGTAGCCGGGCAGCGCGGCGCCCTCGGCGGTGCCGAACCCGGTCACCGAGCAGTACACGAGGCCGGGGTTGAGTGCGCTCAGCTCCTCGTAGCCGAGGCCGAGTCTGTCCATCGTGCCGGGCCGGAAGTTCTCCACGAGGACGTCGGCGCGCGCGGCGATGGCGCGGGCGGCCTCGCGGCCCGGCTCCCCGGTCAGGTCGAGGGCGACGGAGCGCTTGTTGCGGTTGACCCCGAGGAAGTAGGTGGCCTCGCCGTCGGCGAACGGCGGCCCCCAGGAGCGGGTCTCGTCGCCGACACCGGGGCGCTCGACCTTGATGACCTCGGCGCCGAGGTCGGCGAGGAGCATCGTGAGGTACGGGGCCGCGAGGACCCGGCCGAAGTCGGCGACGACGAGCCCTGAAAGGGCTCCCTGGGCGAGGGGCCTTGTGACCGGCATACGGCTCTCCTTGTGGAACCTTGGCAAGCGGTGGACGTGCGGCTACGATCCGAGACGTAAATCAAAGTTGGATCCAAAATCCGATATCCGCCACCCTAGCGCCGACCAGCCACGCAGCCAAGGAGTCCGCGATGTCCGCAGCCCCCCTCCACCCCTTCGAACTCGTCGACATCGACGGCATGTTGAGCGACGAGGAGCGCGCCATCCGCGACACCGTGCGCACCATGGGCGAGCGCGAGCTGCGCCCGAAGGTCGCCGAGTGGTTCGAGGCCGGCTCCATCCCGGCCCGCGAGCTCGCCCGCGAACTGGGCGGCCTCGGCGTCCTCGGCATGCACCTGGAGGGGTACGGCTGCGCGGGCACCAGCGCCGTCTCGTACGGCCTCGCGTGCATGGAGCTGGAGGCCGTCGACTCCGGCCTGCGCAGCCTCGTCTCCGTGCAGGGTTCGCTCGCGATGTACGCGATCTGGAAGTACGGCTCCGAGGAGCAGAAGCAGCAGTGGCTGCCCGGCATGGCGGCGGGCGAGAAGATCGGCTGCTTCGGCCTCACCGAGCCCGACGCGGGCTCCGACCCCGGATCGATGCGCACGAACGCCAAGCGCGACGGCAAGGACTGGGTCCTCAACGGCGCCAAGATGTGGATCACGAACGGTTCGGTGGCGGACATCGCCGTCGTCTGGGCCCGCACCGAGGAGGGCGTGCGCGGCTTCCTCGTCCCGGCGGGTACGCCGGGCTTCTCCGCGCCGGAGATCAAGCGCAAGCTGTCCCTGCGCGCCAGCGTCACCAGCGAGCTGGTCCTGGAGGACGTACGCCTGCCCGCCGACGCCATGCTGCCGAACGCGCGCGGCCTCTCCGGCCCGCTCGGCTGCCTCAACGAAGCCCGCTTCGGCATCGTGTTCGGCGCGCTCGGCGCCGCCCGCGACTGCCTGGAGGCGGCGATCTCCTACGCCGGTGACCGCACGGTCTTCGAGCGCCCCCTGGCCTCGTACCAGCTGACGCAGCAGAAGCTCGCCGACATGGCGCTCGAACTCGACAAGGGCATGCTTCTCGCGCTGCGGCTCGGCCGGCTCAAGGACGAGGGCCGAGGCACGCCGGAGCAGATCAGCGTCGGCAAGCTGAACAACGTGCGCGAGGCCATCCAGATCGCCCGCGAGTGCCGCACCATCCTCGGCGCGAACGGCATCACCCTCGAATACCCGGTGATGCGGCACGCCAACAACCTTGAGTCGGTGCTGACCTACGAGGGTACGAGCGAGGTCCACTCCCTGGTCATCGGCAAGACGCTGACGGGGCTTCCGGCCTTCCGCTGAGCACCACCGCCGGCGACTGAACACGATCAGCCGCTGAGCCGCCACGCCACTTCGCCGCCCTGCCACTCGTCCGTGGGCTTCAGCCCGCAGGCGGTGGCGACGGCGGCGGACGCGTGGTGCTCGGGGTGGATGTGGGCGACGAGCGCCCCGACACCCCGCTCCCCGAGCCACCCGACGAGCCCCCGCGCGGCCTCGGTGGCGATCCCGCGCCCCTGCCACGGGGCGCCCACGACCCACGCGATCTCCGCAGCCCCGCCGCCGACGGTCGCCTGCACCGTGCCCACCAGGCGCTCCTCGCCCCGGAGTTGGACCACCCAGTTGAGCCAGGTGACGGCCGGGTCGGGCGAGCCCGCGAGCATCCGCCAGTAGCGCGCCCGCAGTTCCTCGACCGTGTCCGGCACACCGCCGATGAAGGCATGCAGAGCCGGGTCGGAGAGCACCTCCGCCATCTCCTCGGCATGCTCGACGCGCAAGGGCAGCATGGTCAGCCGGTCAGTGGCGAAGCCGCTGGGGCTGGGGCTGGGCGATGAGGGCGTCGAGGTCACGCGCGAGACGGTAACCCACCCAGGGGAATGGCCCTGCGACTCACTCATGTTGTGCACTTTATTGACCGCAGCTACCTTCGCGCATACATTCGCGGGCACCCTTCCCCTGCCCAAGGGAGTCCGCGATGTCCCAACACACCAAACAACTACGGCGGGTTGCCCTGTCCGGTCTGCTCGGGACCGCCGTCGAGTTCTACGACTTCCTCGTCTACGGGACCGTCGCCGCGGTCGCCTTCGGTGAGCTGTTCTTCCCCGGCGCCGACCCGGCCGTCGGCACCATCGCCGCGTTCGGCACCTTCGCCGCCGGGTACGTGGCCCGCCCGCTCGGCGGGATCGTGTTCGGGCACTTCGGGGACCGTCTCGGCCGGAAGTCGATGCTGCTGCTCACGATGGGCCTGATGGGCGGCGCCAGTTTCGTCATCGGGCTGCTGCCCACGTACGACACCATCGGCGTGTGGGCGCCGCTGCTGCTGATCACGCTACGCGTGGTGCAGGGCATCGCCATCGGCGGCGAGTGGGGCGGCGCCACACTGATGGTGGTCGAGCACGCGGGGGCGCGGCGGCGCGGACTGTGGTCCAGTTTCACGCAACTGGGAGCGCCACTCGGGTCGTTGATCTCCGCGACCGTCGTCGGGCTCGTGGTGACGCTGCCCAAGGACGAGTTCCTGTCGTGGGGTTGGCGGGTGCCGTTCCTGTTGAGCGTGGTGCTGCTCGGCGTCGGCCTCTTCGTACGGCTGAAGGTCGTCGAGAGTCCGCTGTTTGCCGAGGTGAAGGAGGAACGCGCCACCGCGCGGCTGCCCATTGTCGATGTGCTGCGCCGCCCGCGCCCCGTCCTGCTCGCCTGCTGCGTCGGCATCGGCGCCTTCACCGCGCAGTCCCTGCTGACCAGTTACCTCATCTCGTACGCGACCGATATCGGCTACGCCCGGCCGCAGGCGCTGACCGCGCTCACGGTCTCCTCGTCGGTCGCGCTCGTCGTGCTGCCGTGCGCCTCGATCCTGTCCGACCGCGTCGGCCGCCGCCCGGTGGTCCTCGCCGGCGCCCTGCTCTCCGCGGCGCTCGCCTTCCCCGTACTGGCGCTGGTCGACTCCAAGTCGCCGGGTCTGCTGATCCTCGCCGTGGTGCTGGGCCACGGCCTCTCCCAGTCGATCATGTACGGCCCGCTGGGCGCCCTGTTCAGCGAGATGTTCGGCACGCGCGTGCGCTACACCGGTGCCTCGCTCGGATACCAGGGCGCCACTCTGATCGGCGCGGGCTTCTCCCCCGTGATCGCCGGGACCCTGGTCGCGGGGAGCGGCAACGGCACCCCCATCGCCCTGCTGGTCTGCGGCGGTTCCCTGATCACCGCGGTGACCGTCTGCTTCGTGCGCGAGACCGGCAAGGGCGCTCTCTCCCATGCCGTCCAACATCCTTCCGCCACCGTCACTGCCGCCGCGCTGCCCGCCGATGGCCGTTGAGCCGGTACGGCCGCCCGCCGCATTGTCGGTGGGCGGCCGTACGCTTTCCACCGTGGCGTACGACAATGACGACGTGACCAGCCTGATCAGTGACGCGGCGGACGGCCCGCAGCCGCGCCCGCAGTCGCTCCTGCTCGCCTTCTTCGGCAACCACGTGCTGGAGGAGGGGGACCTGTACGTGTACTCGGGCAGCATCATCGAGGTGCTCGGCCGCGTCGGCGTCGGCGAGCAGGCTGTGCGGTCCACGCTGACCCGGATGGTCAACCGGGGCCTGCTGCGCCGCAGACGCGAGGGCCGGCGCATGCACTTCGGCCTGACGGCGCAGGCCGAGCGCGTACTGGTGGACGGCGGCACGCGCATCTGGAAGCAGGGCGCCGTCAACGACGAGTGGGACGGCTCCTGGACCCTGCTCGCGTTCTCGCTGCCCGACTCCTGGAAGCGCCAGCGCCACGAGCTGCGCTCCCGCCTCGCCTGGTCCGGATTCGGCGCGCTCTACAGCGGGTTGTGGATCGCGCCCGGGAAGGTCGACGTGTCCACCGAGGTCACGGAGCTGGGGCTCGCCGAGCACGTGAAGATCTTCTACGGGGCCGCGGGGGTGACCACGGACATCGCGCAGATGGTCCGGGACACGTGGGACCTGGAGAGCATCGCGGCCCGCTACCGCGCCTTCGACAGCAGGTGGACCGCGGCAGACGCGGCCCCGGCCGACCCCCTCGGCACCCGGCTCAGACTGGTCAGCGAGTGGCTCGACACCATCCGCACCGATCCCCGGCTCCCCGCCGGGCACCTCCCGCCCGACTGGCCGGCCCACTCCGCCCAGGAGACGTTCCACCGCATCGCCGAGCAGACCCAGTTGCCCGCACAGGAGATGGCGCGCGAACTGTTGGAGACCACGGCCGTGCGGTAGTGGCAGGATCACCAACCCACGACAAAGAGGCGAGGAAGCGGGGGCGCGGGTGTCCGGACGGCGCAGGCGGTGGTGCGTGGTGGCCGTGGCGGCTGTCTGCGCGGTGCTCATCGGCCCGAGCGCGCCCAGCGGCGCGGTGGTCGCGAAGCCGATCCCGCTGCCGCCGGGCGCCGCGCAGAACATCGCGGCGGACCGGGTCATGACGTGGAACATCTGCAATCCCTGCGGCAGCGGCCAGAACCTCGGCAGAGCGGCTGACATCGCGACGTACGCGCCCCAGGTCGTCGGCCTGCAGGAGGCCTGCGTACGCGATGTGGAGGAGATTCGCGCGCATCTGAGGACCTTCTACGGGCTGACCTACCACGTCGAGTACGGCTCGGTGCTGCGCAATTGGGGCCGCTGCGGAGGGCCTCCGTGGCAACCGGGCGGCTACGGCCAGGCGATCCTGTCGGCGGCGCCGATGACCGACCCGGTCACCGTCGAGTATCCGGACGGCGGTTCCGAGGACCGCGGCTATCTGGCCGTCACCGCCACGGTGGCCGGCCGTCCCGTCCGCGTTTTCAACACCCATCTCGCGCAGCGGCAGCAGGAGTCGTTCCGCGAGAAGCAGGTCGCCTTCTTCGCCAAGGCGGTCGCCCGGCACGAACGCACCATCGTGCTGGGCGACTTCAACGCCGTACCGGACGCTCCCGAACTCGCTCCTATGTGGTCACTGGCCAAGGACGCGGACCCCCGGTGCCACCCCGCGGCCGACCCCAACTGTGCGACGACCACGGACTGGTACAGCAAGTTCGACTACATCTTCCTGCGCGGCCTCGACGCGCGAAGCCATGCGGTGCACGCCAGCGAGTACTCGGACCACCACTCGTTCCGCGCCGACCTGAAGCCATAGGGGCCGGGGGCCGTCACCCCTTCTTGCGCAGCACCTCCGTCACGCTCTCCTCCCGCCACCGCCGCAGCAGTTCGTGGAAGGCGACCGCGCCGTGCGGGTAGGAGTTCGGGCCGTTGGGGCGGCCCCGGCCCTCGCGGTTGTAGTAGCCGGGGGTGCACTCGGCGTGGAACCACTCGTGGTCCGGGGAGCCCTCGGCGCAGGTCGCGCGCCAGGCGTCGACGGCCTCGGGGGTCGGCTCCAGGACGGCGTCGGCCTTCTCGGCTGCCGCCACGAGGGCCGCGGCGTGAGCGGCCTGCTCGTCCAGGATGTGGCTGAAGTTGACGCTGGAGGCGTTCTGCATCGGGCCCAACTGAATCAGGTTGGGGAAGCCGGCGCTGGTGAATCCGTGCAGGGTGCGCGGCCCGAATTCGGCCAGCGCGTCGAGGAGTTGGACGCCGTCGCGGCCCGTCACCGGCAGCTTCCCCGACGTGACACCGGAGACGCCGATCGAGAACCCGGTGGCGAAGACCAGGCAGTCGATCTCGTACTCGACGCCGCCGACGACGACGCCGCGTTCCGTCATGCGCTCGATGCCATGGGTGTCCGCGGTGTCAACCAGCGTGACGTTGCGGCGGTTGAAGGCGGGCAGGTACAGGTCGGAGAACGTGGGCCGCTTGCAGGCGTAGCGGTACCAGGGCTTGAGGGCCTCGGCGGTCGCGGGGTCGGTGACCTCGGCGGCGACCCGGTCGCGGATCTGGTTCATCGTGGCGTCGTCGGCGGCCTCGTACGCGGCCTCGAAGTCCGGTTCGCCGTCCCGACGGAAGCTCGGCAGCAGCTTTTCGAGCAGGGCCGCCGACTCGGTCCAGCGGTCCGCGACCAGGTCCCGCTCCGCGTCCTCGCCGGACACGATCCGCAGGAAGTTCTCGCGGCGCTCGTCCGCCCAGCCGGGCCGGTCGGCCCCGACGTCCTGCGAGGTCATCCGGCGCTGCCCGCGCACGTCGACGGCGGAGGGCGTGCGCTGGAAGACGTACAGCTTGCGGGCATCCTCGGCCAGTTTCGGGATGGCCTGGACGCCGGTGGCTCCCGTGCCGACGACGCCGACCCGCTTGTCGGCGAGGCCCGTCATGCCGCCGTCGGGGCCGCCGCCCGTGTAGCCGTAGTCCCAGCGCGAGGTGTGGAAGGTGTGTCCCTTGAAGTCCTCGATGCCGGGGATGCCTGGCAGCTTGGGCTCCGAGAGGGTGCCGGTCGCGGTGACGACGTACGTGGCGCGGAACTCGTCGCCCCTGTCCGTCGTGACCACCCACTGGTGTGCGCCGCCGTCCCAGGCCAGGGCGGTGACGGAGGTGGAGAAGACGGCGTCGTCGTAGAGGGCGAAGCGTTCGGCAATGCGTACCGCGTGCCGCCGGATCTCATCGCCCGGCGCGTACTTCCACTCGGGTACGTAGCCGGTCTCGTCCAGCATCGGCAGGTAGACGTGCGACTCGATGTCGCAGTGGATGCCGGGGTAGCGGTTCCAGTACCAGGTGCCGCCGAAGTCGCCGCCCTGCTCGATCACCCGCACCTTCTCCAGGCCCTGTTGCCGCATCCGCGCGCCGGCCAGGATTCCGCCGAACCCGCCGCCGACGACCGCGACGTCCACGGTGTCGCGCAGCGGCTCGCGCTCGGGGACCTCGCCCGCGTACGGGTCGGCGGCGAAGTAGCCGAACTCGGCGGTGGTGGAGCGGTATTGGGCCGCGCCGTCGGGACGGACACGGCGCTCGCGTTCGACGCGGTAGAGCTCACGGAGCTCCGCCGTCTCCTGCGGGGTGGGGGGCGTGTCGCACTGCGGCAGGGTCATGCGGCGGCTTCCTCTCGTGGGGGGACATGCGGCGCAGGGGGTGCCCTCGCTGGGACTTCCGCACCGTCACGGGTACCGTAACCCAACAACCGGACAACACTGTCCGGTAGGGGTCCGGTGCGGACCGCCGCACGGCGAGCGGCCCCGCCCTGCCCCGGCACCACGATGCGAAAGGCCCGCGATGTCGAACCTCACCCCCGCCTCACCGCTGCGCGACTGGCTCGCCGACCCGGCCGCAGGACAGATCCTGCGCGGCATGCTGGCGTCCCAGGGGCAGAGCGAGGAGGCCCTGGCCCCCGCGCTCGCTCTGCCCCTGGAGCAGCTCGTGAAGATGTCCGGCGGCAAGTTCCCCGCGGAGCTGGTGGATGTGCTGGTCACCGCCGCCGAGACCGGTGAGATCCCCGAGGGCCTGCCCACCGCTCCCCCGGCCGCGCCCGCCACCACCGCCGAGCCGGGCATCGAGATCGGGACCCCCGAGCCGTGGACCGAGCAGATCACCTCCGGCCGCTTCGCCGGGCAGACCGTCGTCGTCACCGGCGCGGCCTCCGGTATCGGCAAGGCGGTCGCCTCGCGGGTCGTGCGTGAGGGCGGGCGAGTGGTCGCCGTCGACGTGTCCGGCGACAAACTGGCCGACCTGGCAAGCGAGTTGGGCGAGTCCGTCGTGCCCGTCACCGCGGACATCACCGAACCCGCGTCCGCCGAGGCAGTCCTGGCCGCGGCGGGCGGCCGGGTGGAGGCGCTCGCGAACGTCGCGGGCGTGATGGACAACGACGCCGCCGTGCACGAGGTCGACGACAAGATCTGGGAGCGGGTGATGCGCATCAACGTGGACGGCCCGATGCTCCTGATGCGTGCCGTCGTGCCGGGCATGCTCGCGGCGGGCCGCGGCCGGATCGTGAACATCGTGTCCGAGGCGGCGCTGCGCGGCTCGGCGGCCGGCGCCGCGTACACGACGTCGAAGCATGCGCTCGTGGGCCTGACGAAGTCCTCCGCGTACCAGTACTCGGGCACGGGTGTGCAGGTCAACGCGGTCGCGCCGGGCGCCGTCGCCACGGGCATCGAGGTCCCGGCGGGTGCGCCCTACGGTTCGGCGCGCGCCGCGAGGATGCGGGTGGCGATCCCCGGGCTCGCGATGGCGGAGGAGCTGGCCGCGTCCATCACGTTCCTGCTCAGCGCGGATGCGGTGAACCTCAACGGGGTGGTGCTGCCGTCGGACGGGGGGTGGTCCGTGGCCTGAGACACGCAGATCAAGCCCCGCCGGCGATTGAGGCGCGGGGTCCGGGGCAGGGCCCCGCGACCTCGACCACGGCGCGGCGCAACCCGGACGACGACAGAGAGGTGCACCCCCATGACCACCAGACTCCCCTTGGCAGCAGCAGCCGCCCTCGGCATCCTCGCCCTCACCGGCTGCGGCACCGAGAAGGCCGGTACCTCGGACGCACGGCCTGCCGCCGCCTCCGGCGCGGAACACACCATCCGTGCCACCCAGGTCTCCCACGCCACCAATCCGCACGAGGCCACCGGCATGACACTGCTGGAGGGCCCGGTGCTCACCAAGAGCGGCGATCTGTACGTCGTCGACGTCACCGCGCCGGCCGGTGAGCCCAAGGTGCTCTCCGTCGACGTGAAGACCGGTGACCACAAAGGCGTCTACACCGACAAGACGGGCGCCTACACCTCCGCGCAGATCAGCCCGCACGACGGCCGCGTGTACCTGACGGAGTACCAGACGGGTGACGTCATCAGCATCGCGCAGGACGGCTCGGACCGGCGGACGTTCTTCTCCGGCAAGGTGGACGGCTCCGCGATGAACCCCGACGACATCGCGTTCGACGACGACGGCAACCTCTACGTCAGCGATCTGCACGGCATGAAGACCGGCGAGGCCGAGGGCCGCATCGTGCGCATCGACCGCGACGGCAAGAAGACCACGGTCCTCGCGGACAAGCTCGCGCACCCCAACGGCGTGATGCTCGACCCCGAGCAGAAGGGCCTGTGGATCAGCGAGCTGGCCAAGGACACCATCTCGTATCTGCTGCTCGACGCCGACAGGACGGCGGTGACCACGCGGCACGAGGCCATCCACGTCGACGGCGGCCTCGCGCAGACCGACTCGATCGCCGTGGACGCCGAGGGCAACCTCTACCAGGCGCTGCACGGCCGCCCCGCCATGGCGGTCTTCAGCAAGTACGGCGAGCGCCTCGGCACGGTGGAGGTTCCCGCGAAGGAGGCCAAGGGCCTGCAGTCGGCGACGAACGTCGCGATCAAGCCGGGCGGCAAGGAGGCCTACATGACGGTCAGCGGCCCCAAGGGCGGCTACGTCTACAAGTTCGACGCGCTGGCCAAGGGAATCCGCCTCTCCAACGGCGGCTGACGCTTGGGTCCGTCGTCCGGCCTGACCCAAACGACAGACCCTAGCTCACCGCGAGTTCGACGGACCGCAGCGGCCCCACCTCGACGCCGAGCAGCCCCCAGGCCGCGAGCGCCAGGCGCTCGCGCTCGGCGAGGGTGGGGCCCGCGACCGCGCCCGAGACCATCGCGATGGCGAGCATCAACTCGTCGGCGGAAAGCCCGCGCCCGGCGGACGCCCACCCGCCGAGCACGCCGCGCACCCGCGCCGCCAGCTGCCGGCCCTGGTCGTCGCCACCGCGTAGGCGCAGCAGGTCGACGAAGGCGGTGGAGCGGGTGATGTGCCACGTGACGACGCCGAGCACGGACTCGAGGGTGGCGTCCGGCTCGGCGGCGGCCGTCTCGATCTGCCGCACGTTCTCGTCGAGCACCGCCGTGGCCAGGGCCACCCGGTCGGCGAAGTGCCGGTACAGACTCCCCTGCCCGACCCCGGCCCGGCGCGCGACGGTCGACAGCGGTGCGTTCAGTCCCTGCTCGGCGAAGACCTCACGGGCGGCGGTGATGAGGGCGGCGCGATTGCGGGCGGCGACCCGCCGGCCTTGGTTGGCCGGGCGGGCCCGGTCGGGCTCGGAGGGGTTCGTCACGTTGGCAGCGTAATGCAGTGCAATGCCCGATCAACGAGGAGGAAGTTCATGTCCAAACCTGTAGTGGTCGTCATCGGTGTCGGCGGCATGGGGAAGGAGATCGCCCGACGTCAGGGCTCCGGAGCGCGGCTCGTCGCGGCGGACTTCGACGGTGAGCTGCTGGCCGCGGCGGTCGACGAGCTGACGGCGGACGGCTACGAGGTCACCCCGGTGCGGGTCGATGTCTCGGACCGGGCGTCGGTCGCGGCGCTCGCCGGGCAGTGCGCGGCGCTCGGCCCCGTCACGCAGGTCGTGAACACCGCGGGCCTGTCCCCGGTGCAGGCGCCGACGGCGGCGGTGCTGGCCGTGGACCTGCTGGGCGTGGCCCTCGTCCTGGAGGAGTTCGGCAGGGTGGTCGCGGCGGGCGGCGCGGGCGTGGTGATCGCGTCCATGGCCGGGCACATGGCGCCGCTGCCGCCCGAGGTCGAGACCGCGCTGCGTTCCACTCCCACCGACGATCTCCTCGACCTGCCGTTCCTGCGGCCCGACGCCCTGTCGGACCCCGGCGCCGCCTACGCCCTTGCCAAGCGCGCCAACCACCTGCGCGTCCAGGCCGCTTCGCTCGCGTGGGGCGCGCGCGGGGCCCGCGTCAACTCCGTCAGCCCCGGGGTCGTCTCGACGCGGATGGGCCGCGCCGAGCTGGCCGGTGAGTCGGGCTCCCACATGCGCGCGATGATCGAGGGCTCGGGCACGGGCCGCGCAGGCACCCCGAACGACATCGCGGAGGCGACAGCGTTCCTCCTCTCCCCGGCCGCCTCCTTCATCACCGGCACCGACCTCCTGGTGGACGGCGGGGCAGTCGCGGCCCGCACCACACACCAAGCGCGGTAGCCGATCCCGCCTTCCCTCGGCGCGCCCCACCCGGCGTACGCCTTTTCACCCGATATGTATCGTGTATGACCGCACTGGTCCTCGCACACTTCGTCGTCGCGCTCTGCGCTGCCCCGCTGATCCGCCGGGTGGGATCCCGCGCGTTCGTGCTGCTCGCGCTGCCGCCCGCCGCCGCCCTCGGGTGGGCGCTGTCCCGCTGGGGCGAGGTGAGCGGTGGCAGGGCGAGCGATGAGGCCTGGTGGTGGATCAGGGACTACGACGTCGAGATCGCGTTCCGGCTCGACGCCCTGTCGCTCGTCATGGTGCTGCTCGCGGCCGGCATCGGGACGTTCGTGCTGCTGTACTGCGTGCGCTACTTCGAGGGCGGCGCCCGGCAGTTGGGCTCGTTCGGCGGCAGCCTCCTCGCGTTCGCCGGGGCGATGCTCGGGCTCGTCCTGGCCGACGACCTGATGACCCTCTATCTGTTCTGGGAACTCACCACCGTCCTGTCCTTCCTGCTCATCGGCTACGACAGCGAGAAGCGCGCCAGCCGCCGCTGCGCGCTGCAGGCGCTGACGGTGACCTCGGTCGGCGGGCTCGCGATGTTCGTCGGCTTCCTGATGCTGGGTCACCTGGCGGGTACGTACCGGATTTCGCACATCCTTCAGTCGTCGCCCGCCGCGAGCGGCACGCTGTCGACGGCGCTCGTCCTGATCCTTTGCGGTGCGCTCGCCAAGTCGGCGATCTGGCCGCTGAGCATGTGGCTGCCGAACGCGATGGCGGCGCCCACCCCGGTCAGCGCCTATCTGCACGCCGCCGCGATGGTGAAGGCGGGTGTCTATCTGGTGGCGCGGTTCGCCCCCGCCTTCGCGGATGTCGCGCCGTGGCGTGCCGTGGTCCTGATCCTGGGCGCGGTGACGATGCTGCTCGGCGGCTGGCGCGCGCTGCGGCTCAACGACCTGAAGCTGGTGCTCGCCTACGGAACCGTCAGCCAGCTGGGCTTTCTGGTGGTGCTCGCGGGTGACGGGACGTACAACGCCGCGCTCGCGGCCATCGCGATGCTTCTCGGGCACGCGCTGTTCAAGGCGCCGCTGTTCCTGCTGACGGGGATCGTCGACCACGCGAGCGGCACCCGCGATCTGCGGCACCTGTCGGGGGTGGGCAGACGACTGCCGTGGGTGGCCTGCGTCGCCGTCCTCGCGGGCGCGTCGATGGCCGCTCTGCCGCCGCTGCTCGGGTTCGCGGCGAAGGAGGCGGCGTTCGACGCGCTGCTGCACGGCACCGTGGCCGAGCGGTGGGTGCTCGCCTGCATCGTCGTCGGCTCCGCACTCACCACCGCGTACACCCTGCGTTTCCTGTGGGGTGCGTTCGCGCGCAAGCCCGGTGTCGCCGACACCCCCGTGCACCGGGTCGGTGTCACCTTCCTCGCGCCGCCCGCGATCCTTGCCCTCGCCGGTCTGCTGCTCGGTCCGGGGATCGACTGGCCGGCGCACCTCTTCGAGCAGTACGCGAAGCAGTACCCGGTCCCCGCGCACCCCTACCACCTGGCGCTGTGGCACGGATTCGGGTCGGCGCTCGCCCTGTCCGTGCTCGCGTGGGCGGGCGGCGCGGCGCTGTTCCTGGCGCGCGAGCCGGTGGTGCGGCTCGGGCGGCGGTTCGCCTGGCCGAAGGCGGACGAGGTGTTCGGCCGGACCGTGCTCGGCCTCGAACGGTCCGCGCTCCAGATCACGGGCGCGGTGCAGAAGGGCTCGCTGCCCTCGTACGTGGCGACGGTCCTGGGTGTCATGTTCGTCGGGCTGGTCGCGGTCCTCGCCACCGACCGGCCCTGGGGTGGCACACCCGCGCCGCGCCTGTGGGACCACCCGATGCAGGCGGGGGTCGGTGCGCTGACGTGTGCGTGCGCCCTGATGTGTCTGGTGGTGCAGCGGCGCATGAAAGCGGCGGTGCTCGCGGGCCTGACCGGGTACGGCACGGCGCTGCTGTACGTCGTTCAGGGCGCGCCCGATCTGGCGCTCACGCAGTTCGGCGTGGAGACGGTGTCGACCGTCGTGCTCGTCCTCGTCCTGCGGCGCCTCCCGGTGTTCTTCGGCGACACGCAGCGGACCTGGCGGTGGGGTGTGAGCATGCTGCTCGCGCTCGGCAGCAGCGTGGCGGTGGCGTGCGCGGTGTGGCTGGCGACGGGCGCGCGCACGGCCGAGCCCGCGGGCGCCGCGTTGATCGAGGAGACCGCGCACCACGGCCTCAAGGACGTCGTCGCGACGATCCTCGTGGACTTCCGGGCCTGGGACACCATGGGCGAGTCGGCCGTCCTCGCCGTCGCCGTCCTCGGTGTCACGAGCCTGCTGTACGTGCACCGCCGCCAGGGCCGGGCGACCGCGCCGCCGCCCCGGCTGCCTGGCGGGGTGACCGCATGGTCCCTTGCCACGTCGCGGCTGAAGGTGCCCGCCAAGTACCAGCAGGGCGCGCCCGAGCGCAGCTGGCTGGTGGCCGGTGACACCCTCGCGCCCGAACACCGCTCGGTCGTCTTCGAGGTCGTCGCCCGGCTCGTCTTCCACCCGATCCTGATGCTGTCGGTGTACCTGCTGCTGTGCGCGGAGAACCTGCCGGGCGGCGGCTTCGTCGCCGGTCTGGTCGCCGGGATCGCCCTGACGATCCGTTATCTGGCGGGCGGGCGGCACGAGTTGGCGGTGGCGGCGCCGGTGCACCCGGGCTTCTTCACCGGGCTCGGCCTGACCCTGTCGACGTCGGTCGCGCTCGGCGGGCTCGCCGACGGCACGGTACTGCACGGCTGGACCTGGCACGGGCACCTGCCGCTGATCGGCGACTGGCACGCGAGCACCGCCGTCCTCTTCGACCTCGGGGTGTATCTGCTGGTCCTCGGCGTGGTCCTGGACGTCGTACGGGCGCTCGGCTCGAAGATCGACCAGCAGACCGAGCACAAGGCGAGTCTCGCGCTCGCCGGGGAGGCGCAGAACTCGTGACCGTCAGTCTCACCCTGCTGGTCTGCGCGGTCGTGCTGACCAGCGCAGGCGGGATCCTCATCCACACCCGCAGCCTCACCCGGGTGCTCGTCGGCATCATCGTGTGCGGCAACGGCGTCAATCTCTTCGTCCTCGCCTCGACGGGGACGGCAGGATTTCCGCCGCTGCTGTACCCGGGCGTCGACGCGGCCGGGGTGACCGATCCGCTGCCGCAGGCCATCATCCTCACCGCCGTCGTCATCACCCTCGCCACCACGGCGTTCGTGCTCGCGATGGCGTACCGCAGCAGCCAGTTGACCGGTTCGGACTTCGTGCCGGACGACGTCGCGGACCGCCGGGTGGTGCTGCGCGCGGAGATCTCCGCCGAGCGGGCCGAGCTGCGCGAGATCCATCGCGAGGAGGGCCCGAGCGCCTGGCGCGAGGAGCGGCGGGAGCAGCGCCGCAGGCTGCGCGCGAACCGCGCCTACCAGGCCCGCGCCCGGGACGCGGGCGGCGACCTGTGGGACGACGTCCTCGGCGCGGACCCGCCCGAGGCGGCCGCCGCCGACCCGGCCGAGCCCACCGAGACCCGCCCGGAGGAGACCCGGTGAACTCCCTCGTCCCGCTGCCCGTCGTACTGCCCCTCGTGGTGTGCGGACTGACCCTGTTCATCGGACCGCGGCTGCGCTGGCTGCACCGGCTCATCACCGCCGGGGTGCTCGCGGCGGTCGTCGCCGTCGATGTCATCCTGCTCGTCGAGGCCGACCGCACGGGCCCGCTCGTGGTGCACCTCGGCGACTTCGGGCCGCCGCTGGGTGTCACCCTGGTCGCCGACCGGCTCGCCGCGCTGATGCTCCTGGTGTCAGGCGCCGTCACCTTCATCGTCCTGATCTACGCGATGAGCCAGGGCATGGCCGACCGCGAGGAGCGGGCGCCGATCGCCGTCTTCCACCCGGCGTATCTGGTGTTGGTCGCCGGTGTGTCCCTCACCTTCCTGGCGGGCGACCTCGTGAACCTCTACGTCGGCTTCGAGATCATGCTGATGGCGAGCTTCGTGCTGCTCACGGTGGGCGCCACGGAGCCACGGGTACGGGCCGGGTCGACGTACGTGGTCGTCTCCCTCGTCTCGTCCCTGGTGTTCCTGTGCGGGATCGCCGTGACCTACGCGGCGGTGGGCACCGTGAACTTCGCGCAACTCGCCCAGCGCATGCCAGAACTCCCTCAAGGAGTCAGCACGTTGGCGGAGGTGCTGCTGCTCACGGTGTTCGGCGTGAAGGCCGCGGCGTTCCCCGTCGCGGCCTGGCTGCCCGACTCGTACCCGACGGCCCCGGCGCCGGTGACGGCCGTGTTCGCCGGGCTGCTCACCAAGGTCGGCGTGTACTCGATGATCCGCGCGGACACACTGTTCTTCCCCGGCAACCGGCTCTCCGGCGTACTGATGGCGGTGGCCTTCGCCTCGATGATCATCGGCATCCTCGGCGCGGTCGCCCAGACCGACCTCAAGCGCCTGCTGTCCTTCACCCTCGTCAGCCACATCGGCTTCATGCTGTACGGGCTCGCGCTCGGCACCAAGGGAGGCATCGGCGGCGCCATCGTCTACACGGCGCACCACATCACCGTACAGACGACCCTGTTCCTGGCCGCGGGGCTGCTCGAAAAACGGTACGGGACAACGGAGTTGACGCGCCTGGGCGGCACGATGCGCTCCGCGCCGCTGCTCGCCGCGCTCTGGTTCGTGCCCGCCATGAACCTCGCCGGGATCCCGCCCCTGTCCGGGTTCCTCGGCAAGCTGGGCCTGATGCGGGCGGGCGCGGCGGCCGGCGGGGTCTGGTCGTACACCCTGCTCGCGGCGGCCGCCGTGACCAGTCTGCTGACGCTGTACGTGATGGCGAAGGTGTGGAACCTGGTGTTCTGGCGGGCGGCGCCCGAGCAGCCCCCCTCCGAGGACGACGTGTTGGAGGAGAGCGACGATTCGGACTCGGCTCCGGAGGAGAGCGGCGACGTCGGCGGCGACACCATGGTCGCGACCGCCGTGTGCGTGCGCACCACGATGCGCGTGCCCCGCACCATGACCGCGGCGACGGCGGCCGCGGTCGTCCTCGGCCTCTCCTACACACTCCTGGCCACCCCGCTGACCGGCCTCGCCGACCGCTCGGCCGCCGAACTCCTCTCCCGCACGCCCTACGTGGAGGCGGTGCTCAACCAGTGAACTCCTCGAGCCCCCGCGGCCGTTGGCGCCGCATCGACCTGCCGCTGATCGCCTGGCTCACGGTGATCTGGACGCTGCTGTGGACCGGCCTGAGCTGGGGCAACGTCATCAGCGGCGTGGTGGTCGCGGTCCTGCTGTGCCTGGTCTTCCCGCTGCCCGCCGTCGAACTCGATCTGCGCCTGCGGCCCGTCGGCATCGTCCGGCTCGCCGGCTACCTCCTGTACGACATGACCTCGTCCACCGTCACCGTGACCTGGGAGACGCTGCGCGGCAGGCCGGGTCCTGCCGCCGTGATCGCGGTGCCGCTGCGCTGCCGCACCGACCTGATGATCGCGGCGACCGCCGTCGCCGTGTCCAGCGTCCCGGGCGGCGCGCTCGTGGAGGTCAACGGGTCGACCGCCACGCTGTTCCTGCACGTCGTGCACGCCGACGACCCGCGGGCGGTGGACCGGGCCCGCGTGGACGTGCGGCGCCTGGAGAACCTCGTCGTACGGGCCTTCGGCACACGCGAGGAGATCGCCCGGCTCACCGCTCCCGAAGAAAGGGTGCCCGACGCATGAAAATGGCCAACGACATCCTGCTCAACGGCGCGCTGGTGCTGATCGTCCTGGCCGGCGCGCTGCTCCTGGTGCGGATCTGGCGCGGCCCCTCGATGCTGGACCGGGCCGTGTCCGTCGACATCGCGGCGGTGCTCATCATCGCCGGGATCGGCGTCAACGCCGCCATCACGCGCACCAGTTACTACCTCTCCATCATGCTGGTGATCGCCTTCCTCGGCTTCACGAGTTCGGTGGCCATCGCCCGCTTCATCGCGGCGCGCGACCGGCCGGGCGTCCGGCCGAGGTCCGGCATCATCTCCCTCAAGAAGGAGCGCCCGTGAACTGGCACGACGTCACCGATCTCGCCGGATCCATTCTTTTGTTCGTCGGGGCCGCGGTCTGCCTGACCGGTGTCATCGGCATGCTCCGACTGCCCGACGTACTGACCCGCAGCCACGCCGCGACCAATCCGCAGACCCTCGGCATGCTGATGCTCGTGGCGGGCGTCGCGCTGCGCCTGCGCTCGGGCGTCGACCTGGGCACGCTCGCCCTGGTCGCCTTCTTCCAGCTCGTGACCAGCGCGGTCGCGGCCCACCTGGTGGCGCGGGCCGCGTATCGCACAGGTCAGGTCGGCGAGGTGGCGCTGCTGCGGGACGAGCTGGCGTCGGCGCCACGCCAGTGACACCTCCGGCCCGTCAGCCCGTTCAGCCCGCGAGACGGACGCGGACGGGCAGCGACTCCCAGCCCCGCAGGGTGTTGTTGATGTGCCGCCGGGGCTCGCCCGTGAACGCGAACGAGTCGACCCTGCGGGCGAGCGCCGTGAGGAGCGCCTCCGCCTCCAGGCGGGCGACGTGCTGGCCGACGCACTGGTGCAGGCCCATTCCGAAGCCGACGTGCCCCGAGGGGTCGCGGGTGAGGTCGAAGCGTTCCGGGTCGGCCCAGCGGTCCGGATCGTGGTTCGCGGCGCCGAGGAACATCAGTATCTTCGTGCCCTCGGGGATCACGCTGTCCGCGATGGTGACATCGGTGGTGGCGGTACGGAAGAACGTCTGCACCGGCGACTGCCAGCGGATCGCCTCCTCGAAGGCGACACGCGCCGACTCCGGCCGCCTACGCAGTCGTTGCCACTCCTCGGGGTAGGTGGCGAAGGCGTAGAGGCAGGCGGCGAGGCCGTGCACGGTGGTGTCGACACCGGCGGTGAGCAGCGAGCGCACCACCATGGGCGCCTGCTCGCGCGTGAGGTCGCCGCGGTCGGCCGCCGCCCAGATGTCGGCGCCGAAACCGGTCTCCGTGAGGGCTTCGCGCGCACACTGGGCACCCACCCACGAGCCGAGTTCGGCGGCCCGGTGCGCGTCGGCGACGACGAGGTCGTTGCGCGGCCCGAACGCGTTGAAGGCCATGTTCCCGTACGGCAGCAGGTGCTCACGTCCGTCGGGGCCGATCCCCACGGCGTCGGGGAACACGCGCAGGGGGAAGGCCTCCGCCAGCGCCGTAAAGGCGTCGAACTCCGTTCCCTGCGCGAGGACTTGGTCGACCAGCTCCTCGGCCGCCGCGGACCACGTGTCCCGCAGTCGACGCAGGGCGGGCGGGGCCAGGATGTCGCGCAGGACCCGGCGGGGTGCGTCGTGCAGGGGCGGATCCGCTTCCAGGAGGACGCTGGGTTTGCGCCATGGTTCCTCGTGGCGGAAGTTGGCGTGCCCCACGCCGGAGCCCGACTCGAAGCGCTGCCAGTCGACGAGCGCGGCGTGCACCTGCTCGTAGCGGGCGAGGGCGTGCACGTCGTAGCGCGTCAGATGCACGACCGGTCCGGCCACGCGCAGCGACCGGTGCAGGGGTTCGGGGTTGAGCAGGTGTTCGTGGGCGAACGGGTCGACGTCGCTGGTGGGCGGCGTCGCGGTGCCGTGCGCGGGTGCCTCGGTCATGTCGCATGCTCCTTCGTGCGTCCTTGGACCCTCGGAGGTCTCAGAGATCGAGTACGAGGCGGTCCCCGCAGGACCGGGACACGCACACCAACATGCAGTCACCAGCGGCCCGTTGGTGGTCCGTGAGGACGGAGTCCATGTGGTCGGGCTCGCCTTCGAGGACCGGCGTCAGACACGTCCCGCACGTGCCCTGCTCGCAGGACGACACCACCTCGGCCCCGGCCCCGCGCACCGCCTGGAGCACGGACGCGTCGGGGGCCACGCGCACGGTCCGGGCGCTGCGCCGCAGCTCCACCTCGAAGGCCGTGTCCCGGACCGGCGCACCGCGCTCGGCGGCGGTGAACCGCTCGGTGCGCAACGCGTACGGTTCCCAGCCCGCACACGCCCCCTCCACCGCGGCGAGCAGCGGAGGCGGCCCGCAGCAGTAGACCTTGACACCGGCCCGCGGCGCGCCCAGCCACGCATCCAGGTCGAGCAGCCCCTCCTCGTCCTGCGGCACGACGTGCACGCGCCCGCCGTGGGCCGCGAGGAGTTCCTCGCGGAAGGCCATGGAGGGCCGGTTCCGCCCGCCGTACAGCAACTGCCACTCCAGGCGGAGGAGTTCGGCCTGGTGGATCATCGGGAGGAGCGGGGTGATGCCGATGCCTCCGGCGATGAAGAGGTACGCCCCCGAGTCCGCGAGCGGTGTGAGCGGTGCCAGCGGTGCGAGCGGGAAGTTGTTGCGCGGGCCCCCGATCCCGACCCGGTCCCCCATCTTCAGCCGGTCGTGCACGTACGCGGACCCGCCCCGCCCGTCCGGTTCCCGCAGGACGGCGACGCGGTAGGTGCGCGCGTCCCAGCGGTCGCCGCACAGGGAGTACTGGCGAACCGTGCCGTCCGGGAGGACCAGGTCGATGTGCGCGCCCGGCGTCCAGTCCGGGAGCCGGGCTCCGTCCGGGTGCGCGAGGGTCACGGACACGACGTCCTCGGCGATCGGTTCCATGCCTGTGACCACGCCAGTTCCGACCACGCTGTCGCCTCCCGTCGTTGGGTTGACAGGAAGGATGTGTGGCCGCGGGCGGCGGGCGCGAGGCCCTTCTCAATGAGTGAGAGACGAACGCGCGGCCAGCGCACGGGAGATGCCGCGCGCCGCGGTCCGCACCACCGGCACGATCGCCGCGGAACCCTCCCCGTTCGGCACGATGACGGACAAGGTGGCGCACACGTCGCCGTGGGCGTCGCGCACGGGCGCCGCGATGCCCAGCGCGTCGGGGTGGACGTAGCCGGGGCAGCAGGCGAAGCCCTGCCGGCGGATGTCGGCGAGCAAGGCCCGTAGCCCGGCGGCCGTGCACGGCGTGTTGGCGGTGTATCGGTGGAGGGGTTCGGCGCACACCCGCTCCCGCAGCTCGGCGGAGCCGTGGGCAAGGAGCACGAGGCCGCTGGAGGAGGCGTTCAGCTCCAGCCGGCCCGCGATCCGCGTGTAGTTGATGACACCACCGGGCGCGCTCAGCCGTTCCAGGAACAGCACCTCGTCGCCGTCGAGCACGCCCAACTGGACGTGGTGGCCCACCACATCGTGCACGCCCTCCATGAACGGCATCGCGGCGTCCCGCAGCGACAACGCGGGCGAGGCGCGGGTCACCAGCTCCCACATCCGAAGCCCGATCCGCACCCGGCGGTCGCCGTCGCGGGCGAGGACCCCGTGCGACACCAGCTCCGCGACCAGGCGCGACGCCGTGGCCACGTGCAGGCCGGTGCGCCGCGCGATCGCCGAGACGGTCAGGGCCGGTTCGTCGGGCGTGAACGCCTCGAAGATCCGGACGGCCCTGGACAGTACCGATTCGCCGCTCTGTGTCCTCACCCGGCCATCATCGGCGTACGTACGGACACGTCAAGAGGCGCGCGACCTCCGCCCTGGTCACTGGTGTGAACCCGGTGTGTGTCCGAACGCGCGGCGGAACACATCGATGAACGCACTCGTCGACGACCAGCCGCACAGATGCGCCACGGTCGTGACCGGTGTGCGGTCGGCGAGCAGGATCAGCGCGTGGTGCAGGCGCAGTTGGGTGCGCCACTGCGGGAACGTCATGCCGAGGTCGCCGCGGAAGAGCCGGGACAGCGTGCGGTCGCTCGCCCCGACCTCCCGGCCCAGTTCGGCCAGGGTGCGAGGGTCCGCCGGGTCGGCGTGCAGGAGGTCGCACACGGCGCGCAGCAGCGGCGTGGTCGGTGTCGGAAGGTGCAGCGGCTGCTGCGGTGTCAGCTTCAGCTGGTCGAGCAACACCCCACGCAGGCGCGCTCGTTCGGGGCTGCCGACGTCTGTGGTGTCCGGCGAACCGGTGCGCGCGTACTCGATGATCAGCTCGCGCAGCAGCGGGCCGACGGCGAGCACGGCCGGGGTGTCGAGGCCGAGCGGGTTCTCGGTCGCGGGCAGCCCCACGAAGTGCAGTTCGACGTCGCCGTGGGCCTGGTGGGCGTGCACGGTGTCGGCGGGTACCCACAGGGCGCGCGTTCCCGGCGCGACCCAGGACCCGGCGTCGGTGGTGACGGCGACGACGCCCCGGCCGGCGTAGGCGATCTGGTGGTCGTCGTGCCGGTGGGCGTCGATCTCGGCTCCGTGCGCGAGGTACCTGGTGTGAGTGGGGGCCACCGGGGTGTGCCGAACGGTGTGTCGGTCGGTGTGACCGTCAGCGTGTCGCGCGGCATGGCGGTTCTTCGACATTGTCTGGCAGGTTATCGGAAGCGGGACAGCGCGGCAGGTCGCGACGATGACCGGGTGCGAAAGAACACCTCCAACACCTCCGACATCCCCAACGCCTCCATCCCCCTTCTCTCCATCGGGCACGCGTGCGTGGACGTCTACCAGGGTGCCGTCGCCTCGCTCGTGCCGTACTTCGTCGCCGAACGCGCCTACAGCTACGCCGCCGTGTCCGGCATCGTGCTCGCGGCCTCGCTGCTCTCGTCGGTGGCGCAGCCGCTCTTCGGACTGCTCACCGACCGCAGGGCGATGCCGTGGCTGCTGCCGCTGAGCACGCTGCTCGCGGGCGTGGGCATCGCGCTGAGCGGGGTGAGCGATTCGTACGCGGTGACCCTCGCCGTGGTCGCCGTGTCCGGGATCGGTGTGGCCGCCTACCACCCGGAGTCGGCGCGGGTGGCCCGGCTCGCGAGCCGCGGCAGCCACAGCGCGATGGCCTGGTTCTCGCTCGGCGGCAACGTCGGTTTCGCGCTGGCGCCGCTCCTGGTCGCCGCCGCGGTCGCCACGGGCGGGCTGCGCTTCACTCCCCTGCTGGTGCTGCCCGCGGCGGCCGGCGCCGCGATCTGCCTGCCGGTGCTGCGGGCGCTGGGACGGCGCGGGAACACGTCGTCGGCCGCCACGTCGGCCCCCGCCAGGGACGATGTGCCGGCGTTCGTCCGCCTGTCGTTCGCGGTGGTGTGCCGCTCCATCGTGTTCACGGGCCTGAGCACCTTCGTCTCCCTGTACGCGACGCAGCGCATGGGCGGCAGCAAAGTGGCAGGCACCGTGGCCCTGTTCGTGCTCTACGTGGGTGGCGCGGTCGGCAGTGTCCTGGGCGGCGCGCTGGCGGGGCGCTGGGGCCGGGTCACCGTCTCGCGCTGGTCTTACCTGCTGACGGCCGCGGCGGCGGCGGGCGTGGTGTGGGTGCCGGGCCCGGCGCTCTACGTCTTCCTCGCGCTCACCTCGGCCGGCCTGTACGTCCCGTTCTCGCTCCAAGTCACGCTCGGGCAGGACTACTTGCCCTCGCGTGTCGGCACGGCGAGCGGCATCACCCTCGGCCTCACGGTGAGCATCGGCGGCCTGGCGAGCCCCCTCATCGGCACCGTCGCCGACCAGACATCACTGCGCACCGCCCTGACCCCGCTCATCCTCATGCCCCTGCTGAGCTGGCTGCTGTTCCGGACACTGCCGGAGCCGACGGGGGCGAGCGCGGCAGCCGGTGAGCAACCCGTGCTCAAACAGCGCGAGCCAGAGCCGAAGCCCTGACCCACCGGCTGCCGGGCGGCGCCGCTACCTGACCCCGCTGAGCCGGACCTCCGTGCCCTGGGCGCTGACCACCGCGTCGCGCCGCGGTTCCGAGGACGGGGTCACCTCGCGGACCGTCACGGCCAGGCTGTTGTTCGCGGTGAAGTAGGGACCGATCCGCACCTGCCGCTCCCCGGCCTCTTCGTGGAAGGCCGGGGGTACCGGGTCGGTGGCCTTGCGCCGGGCCACGTCTCCGCCGATCCGGCCGACGGGGATCCGGGCGCCGCGGTCGACCAGGTGCAGGTCCCAGAACTCGCGGTCCTCACCGGCGGCCCGGCACCGCTCGGCGAAGTCGGCGTGCGGCACGGAGAACCACACGTGGTCGCCGGAGACCACGACCTCCGCCGACTCGAAGGCGGTGTCCTCGCCGCGTCGCGACGCCACCGCCACGGTGTCGTCGCCCAGCGGCCGTCCGACGATCCGGCCCTCCACGATGAGGGCGCTCCCGCCCGTGTCCACGGTGCCGATCTCGAGGTGTGCGGCGCGGGCCCAGGTCCGTACGGCGAGATGTCCGGTGTCCGTGGTACGCGGAATCCGGGAGGTCACCTGGTCCCCGACCAGCTCCGGTGTGCGGCCGACCAGTGCCGCGGTCTCCACCGTCAGGGAGTCGGCCCGGCGGCGTACGCCGTCGTCGGCGCGCTCCACGGACACGGCCCACTCCCCCTCGCCCAGCGCATGGTCCCGTCCGATGCGGGCGCGCAGAAATCCGGACTCCGGGTGCAACGGGAGGCGCAGCTTGTCATCGCCTTGCTGCAGGAGCAGTGCGGCTCGTGGTGTGTGTACGCCGGTGATGTCGACGACGATGTCCCCCTCGGTCGTGGCCGTCGTGCGGGCCACGGGGTGGAAGCCGGGGACGCGGGTGAGGCGCTTGGCGCGCCGGGGCATCAGCGTGCGCAGGGCGGGGGCGAGGACGGGGCTGCGCAGGGACGCGCGCAGGACGGGGCGTGCGACGGTGCCGACGCGTTCGCGCATCACGCTGCGCACCGGTCGTCGTACGCGTCCCGGAGTCGCGGGCAGGTCGAGGGCGCCGGGGTCGCCCAGCTCGGACACCAGGGCGACGAACCGTTCGGCCGCCGTCCGCGGGGTGAAGGTCAGCGCCTTCTGCTGCGCCGCCTCCGCCATGGCGTGCCGCCGCTCGTCGTCCTCGATCAGGTCGAGCAGCGCGGCGGCGAACGCCTTCGGGTCGCCGGGCTGCACCAGGAATCCGTCGCGTCCGTCGTCGATGATCTCGCCGGGCCCGTACGGACAGTCCGTAGCGACGACCGGCAGGCCCGCGTGCATGGCCTCGACGAGGGTCATGCCGAAGGACTCGGCGTTCGAGGAGACCGCCGCGATGGACCCCTTCGCCCACTCCGGCTCGATGGGCGCGACGGCCCCCATGAGCCGTACGTGGTTGTTCAGACCCGCCGCCATGACCTGCTCACGCAGCCGCCCCGCGAGCCGGCCCCGGCCGTAGAGGCGCAGCGACCAGTCGGGGCGCTCGGCCACGACGTGCCCGAAGGCCTCGACGAGCAGGGAGTAGTTCTTCACGGGAATGAGACGACCCGCCGCCACGACCACCTTGTTCCGTCCGGTCGACTTGGCGACATCCGGCACAGGAACCCCATTCGGGATGCAGCGGATCTCGGTGTCGATGCCGGGCAGGGCCTCGCGATAGCACTCGGCGTCGGCGTAGGAAACGGTGGTGAAGGCGTCGAGGGCGGCGATCGCCTTGTCCTGGGCCGACTGGATGACCGGCTTGTGCATGCTGTGCGTCAGGTGTTCCTGCCCGATGCGCAGCGCGCCGCGGGGGCCGTACTCGGCGAGCAGCACATTGATGCCGGGGCGTGTCCCCACGATCACGTCGGCGTCGGTTCTGTTCAGCCACTCGACGATGCGTCTGTCGGTGAGGGTGCTGGAGTGCTCGTAGGGGCCGTCGGCGCGGAGATAGAGCCGCGAGGGGAAGGCCGCCGGATCGTGCTCCGGGTCGAAGGCCGCGGAGCCGCGCCGCGCCTCGACGAGCGGAAGAATTCTCACTCCGGGCGCCGGCTTCAATACGGGGTGTTCCCTGGATCGCACGACCGACGCGATCTCCACTTCGTGGCCCGCCTCGGCTAGCGCGCCCGCGAGGTTCATCGTGGAGCGGATGGTGCCGCCGATTCCGTAGGCATTGAAGAGCAGAAAGCCGATTTTCATCCGTGGAACGCCCGTTCTGTGGTGCCGAGACTGACGCGCGGGTTGACGTCTCCCGTCAAATTAAATGCCCAAATACGGGCATATGCGACACCGGGCGTCGTGTCGCACACCAAGTTTCGGCTGGTCACGGGCAGTTGGGTGTCCGCCATTTGGACACCTGGATCTGAGGGGGCGTCCGCTCACAGTCCGCCCACGAAGATCTCGCCGTTCTCCTCCCTGGCCGGGTAGATCTTGATCGGCTTCACCGCCGGGGGTGACAGCGGCTCCCCGGTGGAGAAGTCGAAGACGCTGCCGTGGCAGGAACAGAGCAGTCCGTCCTCGGTGACCTTGCCGGCGGACAGGTGGCAGGCGAGGTGGGTGCAGTAGTTGGCGCTCACGTAGACGTCCCCTTCGAAGCGGGACACCGCGAGTTCGAGGTCGCCGACGAAGAAGCGGCGTACGACGCCTTCGGGGACCTGACCCGAGCGGGCCACCTTCACGTATTCGAGTTCCGTCGCCACCGTCAGTTCCCCCCCTGTCCCGGCCGCGTCGGCGACCGGCTCCGCATCTGCCGTGACCTGCATGAGTTCCATCAGGTCTGTGTCCTCGTCGACGAGGAGGCCGGGGTCGGGGCGCGCGCCGCCGGCGATGAGCTCCTTCGCCGCGTACACGTCGCCGCCGCGCTCGGCGGCGAAGGCCGCCCGAAGGGCTCCGTCGACCAGGTAGAAGGCGATGAAATCGCGCTCGTCGAGCGAACCGCGGACCACCATGCGGTCCCAGCCGTGCGGATCCCCGCAGTGCTGGAGATTGAGGCCGAACTGGTCGGACCAGAACCAGTGCGGGTCGTCGTACACGACACTGCGACCGAGGATGTTCTTCGCGGCGACCATCGCCTGCTTGTTGGCGTTGTCGAAGTGTTCGACGCGTACCCACCGCCCGTACAGGGGGTGCTTGTGGTTGGCGACGTCCCCGGCCGCGTACACACCGGGCACGCTGGTGCGGCAGTGTTCGTCGACGAGGACACCGTTGGAGACGGAGAGGCCGGAGGCGCGGGCCACCTCGGTGTTGGGGACCGCGCCGACCGCGATGACCACGGCGTCGCCCGCCACCTCGAGACCGCTCGCCGTGGTGACCACGACCGCGTCCGGTGTCGTACGTACCGCGGCGACGGTCTCGCCGGTGTGCAGCTCGACGCCGCTCGTACGCTGCACATCCGCGCAGAATCCGCCGAGCCGGGGCCCCAGCACGCCCGCGAGCGGCACCTGTGCCTGTTCGAGGACGACCGGGGTGACTCCTCGGGCGAGCGCCGTGGAGGCGACCTCCGAGCCGACGAAGCCGGCCCCGACGATCACCACGCGCCCGCCGGGGCGCAGGAGTTCGCGCAGGCGCAGCGCGTCGGCCATGCCCCGCAGGTGCACGATCCGCTCGTCGTCCTCGGGGACACCCGGCAGCCGTCGGGCGCGGGCCCCGGTGGCGAGGAGCACGCGGTCGGCGGGGACGCGGGTGCCGTCGGCGAGTTCCACGGTGCGGGCCGCGGTGTCGATGCGGCGGGCCTCGGCGCCGAGGCGGAGCGCGATGTCGTTGTCACGGCACCAGTCGTCGGAGAGCAGCGCGGCGTCCCCGGGCTGCTGCGAGCCGTCGAGGAGTTCCTTGCTGAGCGGCGGGCGCTGGTACGGGGCGTACGGTTCGTCGCCGATCAGCGTGATGGTTCCGGTGAAACCGCGGCGGCGCAGGGTGCGGGCCGCGACCGCCGCGGTCTGGCCCGCGCCGACCACGGCGACGCTGCGGGGGTTCTCGGGCTGCTCGGGCATGGGCTCACTCCTGTACGGGCAGGGCCGCCGCGGCGGCGGTGAGGGATTCCACGTCGACCTGGACCCGGCCGGCCTCGACCCGCACCGGATACCCGGGCTGGCACTCGTCCCGGTCGTCCGCCCGTCCGGTGCGCAGGTCGAAGGCCCACTGGTGGCCGGGGCAGATGAGGCGGCCGCCGAGGACGGCGCCGCGGGACAGGGCTTTGCCCTTGTGTACGCAGGCGTCGGCGAAGGCGTACACCTCACCGGCGTCGTGGAAGAGGGCGATACGGGTGTCGCCGACGGTCACGAGCTTCTTTCGGCGCCTGCTGAGATCGGCGAGTTCGGCGACGTCCACCCAGTCGGACATGGGCTCCCTCCCTGTTCTTTCCCGTTCTTTCGGTGCAGGTCTGTGGGGTGTGAAACGGGGCGGCGCGGGCCGCCCCGTTTCGGTCTTCCGCTACGCGGCCGCGGTCCGCTCCAGATCCGGGCTGACATACGTGTCGTACAGCGCCTTCGTGTACGCGAAGCGCATCTCCGCGCCCCAGCGCACGAATTGGAGGCAGCGCTGCTGCAATTGCGGGGTGTCGGCGTGGTCGAGCACGATCTGGTACCCGCGTTCGCCGTGCACGACATCGGAAGTGATGTGGAGTTCGAAGAACTCGATCTCGTCCTCGGTGAATCCGTAGGAGCCGCGCAGCGGAGTGATCTGCTTCTTGTAGATGCTGGGGACCTGCGATTCGAGGCCGACGACGAGCGCGGCGGTGGCGACGACGAAGTGCTCGCGCATCGCCACGGCGTAGCACCAGGACTGGAGCCCGCGGGTGACCGCGTTCATGTTGGACGGGTCCTCGACGCGCTCCCGCGTGGTGCCGCACGCTTCGGCGAAGCGGATGAGGAGGTCGGTGTGGCGGATGTCCGCGATCTCCTCCTCGTACATGTTCTGGAGGGTGAAGTCCTTGGCGCCGGTGAATTCGTCCGGGGTGTTTCCGTAGATGTAGCCGAGGTAGTCGGCGAACGGGCCGACGTAGTGATAGTGGTTCTCGGCCCAGCGTGCGAAATGCTCCCGCTTGAGTTCGCCGTCCGCCCATGCCCTGCTGAAGGAGGCGTTCTTGGCCTCACGGCCCTTGATGGCGTCTTCGAGAGCGCTGCGGAATTCGTCCCTTGAGAGAAGCTCGGTCATGTTGCGGCGTCCTTTCCGCTTTCCGGGTGACTCCAAAGTAGGCGGGGCGAGTTGAGGGGTGGATGGTGTTTGTGCACAGGCCCCGCGGCGATGTCTGTGCACAGTGCCGGATGCCCGGCCGTGCGGTTCAGAAGAGCACCGTGGCGAGCGCCGTCGCCGCCGCGAGTCCCGAGACCACGGGCAGGAAGCAGTGGCGTACGAGCTCCTGCACGGGCACCCGTGCCACGCCGGCGACGGCGAGCAGCGAGGACCAGGCGATGAGGGTGCCGCCGCCGGTCCACACCGAGCCCATCTGGCCGACGGCGGCCAGGGTCGCCGGGTCGGTGTGCGCGGCCGGGCCGAGCGCCCCTGCGAGCGATCCGGTCAGCGGAAGGCCCGCGAAACCGGAGCCCTCCAGGCCCGTGATCATGCCGATGATCAGGATGGCGAAGGACAGCATGAAGCCGTTGTCGGGGATGTGCTGGTCGACGGAGGCCACCAGGTCGAAGAGGAGCGCCGGGGGCTTGGCGTCGTGCACGCCCGTGATCTGCGAGATGAACTCGGCGTTCCCGAGGAAGAAGAAGCCCGCGATGGGCACGACGACCCCCATCGCCTTGAAGGCGAACACCAGGCCGTCCACGACGTGGGAGGCGGCGGTGGTCAGTCCGTGGCTGCCGTCGATGCTGAAGACCGCCGCGAACAGCAGCAGCATCGCGACTCCGCCGACGAGCCCGGCCGCCTCGTCGCCCTGCACTTCGCCGACCACGTTCGTGAACTTGCCGAGGAGCATGTAGCCGACGATGGCGGCGAAGGTGACCGGGACGAGTACGGCGAACAGGCGGGAGCGGCGCACCGGTTCGGGCTTCGGCGGCGCCGCGGCCACCTCTGGCGATGGTTCGAGAACCTGCGTGGCGGTGTCCGAGTCGGTGGCGGCGCGGGTCGCGGCCGCGGCGGCCGCTCCCTTGCCGATGCCGCGTGCCCCGGGCGAGCCGCCGAGCTGCACCTCGGCCCCCTCGTCGAGCCCGTTCTTCTGGGCGAGCCAGCGCAGTTCGTGCTCGTCGCTGGCCACTCCGAAGGAGCGCCGTCCGCGCAGGTACAGGTAGGTCAGCGCCACCGCACCGGTGATCAGCGAGAGCACCATCGCCCGGTCCGCGACCGCGCCGGTGCCCACCCCCGCGGCCTTGGCGGAGAGCCCCGGCGCGACCTGGATGACGTAGTCGCTGGAGAGCGCCATGCCCTGCCCCGCGACGGCCATCACCGCGCCCGCGGTCATCGCGGGGAGCCCCGCCCGGATCGCGGCGGGCAGCAGGATCGCGCCGATGAGGGGCACGGCGGGCGTCGGCCAGAAGAAGAGACTGATGAAGTACGTGGCGGCGGCGATGGTCAGGAACGCCGCCCGGCCGCCCCGCATGAGCCCGCGGAACGGCCGCACCATGCGGTGCTCGGCGCCCATCGCGCGCAGGCCGCCGAGCAGCGCCGTGATGATGGCGATGATGAGGAAGATGGAGAAGAGCTGGCCGGCGGCCGTCAGGCTCGCGGTGAAGATCGACGCGAGGCCCTTGATGAGGTCGCCGCTGTAGGCCCAGGCCGTCAGGAAGGTGGCGAGGACGGCCGGCACCACGATGTTCCGGCGCGCGATCATCACGCCGATGATGACTACTACCCCCGCGAGATACGTCCAGTGCGCAGCAGTGAGTTCCACGTCCGCACTCCCTACCCGGCGCCCGGCGTTGCGGGGCCGAAGTCCGTTGGTTGTCGGGTGGTTGACGGGCATGCTGACGACCCCGGCCGCCAGGCCACAGAGGGACGATGCACATTGTGGGCGACATTATTTGTGCAGTGTGCGGGCCGGTGACACGTCCCGTTTCCCGCGGATTTCGCGGCGTGCACAGGGAGGTTGCGGGAGGCCACGCTTGTGCGAAGTGCCCTGCAGCGCACCGGTATCGAGGGCTCCTTGCACGTGGCTCGCGACGGGTGGCTCCGCGCATACTCCGGGCATGATCGCCACCCGCCTCGGTCTGCTTCCCCTGCTCACCGCGACGTTGACCACGACGATGGCGAACACCGTGGTCAATGTCCCCATGACGGCGATCCTGGCCGATCTGCACGCGCCGCTCGGCCGGGGTGTGCTCGTCGCGACCGCGTTCCCGGTGACCCTCGCGGCGCTGATGCCGCTGTCCGGGTGGCTCGGCGACCGGTTCGGGCACCGGCGGGTGCTGTGCGCGTCGATGGCGTCGATGATCCTCGGCGCGGCGGGCGCGGCACTCGCCCCGAACCTGCCGCTGCTCGTGGCCTTCCGCATGCTCCAGGGCCTGTCCGCGGCGCCCGTGCTGCCGGTGGTGATGGTCCTCGTCGTGCAGGTGCTCGGCGAGGAACGGCGCGGCAGGGCGCTGTCGTTGTGGGCAGCCGCGAACGGGGCGGGGCAGGCGCTCGGCCCGACGACCGGTGGCCTCCTCTCCGAACTCCTGGGCTGGCGTTCGGTGTTCTGGCAGATCGTGCCGCTGTCTGTACTCGTCGTGGCCGGCGGGTTGCTGCTGCTTCCCCGCGACGACCGCTCTCGGACACGGCCGCGCCTGGACGGGGCCGGTGCGCTGACGCTGACATGCGGGGCGGCGCTGCTGCTCGTCGCGGCCTCCGCGCTGCCCTCGCAGGGGGCCGGTGCGCCCGTGGTCTGGGGTGCGGCGGCTGCCGGAGTGCTCGCACTCACGGCCTTCCTGCTGGTCGAGCGCAGGCGGCCCGCACCCTTCCTGCGCCCTCACCAGCTGGCCGAACTGCGGTATGTGCGTTCGTCGTTCGCGGCGGCGGCGCAGATGTTCGTCCTCGGCGCGGTGCTCCTTGCCACTCCCGCGTACCTCGTCGGGACGCAGGGCATGTCGCAGTCCCGCACCGGCTTGGCCGTCCTGGCGCTCCCGTTGGCGATGGCGTCGCTGGCTCCGGTGGCCGGGCGGTGCACGGAGAGGTTCGGCGGCCGGGGTGTCATGCGGTGGGGTCTGGTGGCGCTGTTCACGGGGGCGGTGCTGCTCGCGGTCGGGACCGGGGCGGGCATGGGGGCCTGGCCCGTGGTGGCGGCGCTCGTACTGACCGGGGCGGGTATCGCGTTCGTGCAGACCCCGGCGGCCACGGGTGCCTCGCGTTCGGCGGCCGGGCGGACGGGGGCGGGGCTCGGCCTGTTCAGCCTGATCCGGTTCGGCGCGACGTCGCTGGGGGCTGCGTCCGTGGCGCTCCTCGGGACGCAACCGGCCGGACTGATCCGGGTGTTCGGGGTATGCGCGGGGTTCGCGGCGGTGGGGGTCCTGGTGGCTTCGGTCGGGCGGGACACGGGCAGGCGCGCGAAGGTGGCTACGCCGGCGGCGCCAGCTCCGCCTGCAGCACCCGCAGCGAGTCGTTCAACGTCTCGATCCGATGGGCGAGCCACACCGTGAACTGGGTCTCCGCCACCCGTACGTCCATGCCGAGGGCCCTCGATGCACGCTCAATCTTGTACAGCATGGTGTTGCGGTGCAGTTGGAGGCGGCGGGCCGCCGCGTTGAGGTTGCCGGACTCGGCGATGTAGGCGAGCACCACCTCTTCCAGGTTGCCGGTCTGTCCGTCCGCACGGCGCAGGGGTTCGAGCACCTCGTGGGCGAACTCCCTGCCCTGAGCGGAGTTCGCCGCCGCCTCGACCGCCGCGAACACCTGCAACTCGTCGTAGCCGCACACCTCCGCCACGCGCACCCGCCCCGACAGCTCAAGCGCGATCCGCGCCTCCCGGTAGCTCGCCGCGACGCCCGCCGCCCCGAGCGCGGCCCGCCCGTACGTCACCTGCACGCCGTTCGACATGCGCTCGGAGACGAGCCGCTGGAGCTGCCGCCCGAACCGCGCCTGCGCCCCCTTGCCCGCCTCAGTACCGAACTCCACTACCACGACGAGCAGTTGACCCATCAGCACGGCCATGGTGAAGCCGGGGCCGCCGCGCAGCGCACCCACCGAACGCGGCAGCGACTGCGCCCTGACCGGACCCGCGTACGGCACCGAGGCGACGAACACCGCGTGCTCCGCCTCCGTGTCGAAGCGGTAATGCCGTGACCTGGCCTCGAGTTCGTGCACGTCGGTGAAGCGGCCGTGCACGAGGGTGTCGAGGAAGTCGTCGCGCGAGCGTTCCTCCGCCTCCACGACCGACCGCTGCCGCAGGATCTCGGAGGCGACGAGGGGCGCGCTCTGCTCGACGATCACCCGGTGCTGGGCGAGATCGTGCGCGGCGGGCGCCGGACCGGGCTCGACGACGACCACCGTCCCGTACGGCTCGCCCGCCACCCGCACGGGGGCGGTCACGACGTGCACCTGCTCCTCGCCCCAGGGCATGTCGAGGTCGCAGGCGGTGGCATGACCGTGCCCCAGGGCCGATTCCGCGGGTGGCCCCTGCTTGGTGTGCGCGGTGTGCACGGCGTCCGCGAGCTCCTGCCACCGCGCGTCCGTGGCGGGCCGCGCCCGCTCGGCGCGGGCGAGGAGTTGGCCCACCTCGTCCATGATGAGCACCGAGGTGCCTGCGAGCGTGGCCATGGACCGGGCGAGCGCGGGAAGGCCCGAGCCGGACGCGAACACCTCGCCCAGTGTGCGGTGCACGCGCACGCCGTACTCCAGCACATGGGCGCTGGCCGCGATCGTCTTCGTCGCCACAAGGCGTCCGATGTGGTGGTACGTGGCCTCGGGCGCGAGCCGCACCATTGGCAGGTCCGTGGCGTCCGCGGCCCGCATCAGCGGCCCGAAGTCCGGTTCCGCGTGCGGCTGCGGGCGGACGAGCACGGCGGCGACGCCGCGTGCGGCGAGCCCGGCGAGCAGGCGTCGGCAGTCGGGCGCGCAGGTCAGCTCGGCCAGCGGCGCGAACACCACGATCCCGGCCAGGTCCGCGCCCGCCGCGGGACGCTCGGGGCCAGGCCCCGGCGGCAGCTCGGCCAGCGGAAGACACCAGGTCACCGCCTGCCGCAGACCGGCCTTGCCGCCGAGCAGGCGTCCTCCGACGGCGGGCTCGGCGAGGAGCCTTTCGACCGTCAACTCCCTTTTGTTCGCTGCTTCGTGTGCCATCTGCCTACATCCTCCTGCGGCGAAGGTGCGGAATGTACGAAGCCGCCCGGCACCTTCGCGACGAATGCTGGGGGCACGGGAAAACGCCGATGACGCGGTCGGGGCCGACGAGAACGTGGAGGTCATCTTGACTCAGAAGCTACTTGCGCACCAGACCACCCACCAGCGCCGCTCATCGGCGGTGGTGACATCCTTCGACCCGGCCGCACCGCACCGACAGGTCACCGGAGTGCCCGCTTCGAGCGCGGCCGATGCGGCCGAAGCGGTACGCACGGCCGGGCTCGCCTTCCCGGGCTGGGCCGCCGCGACGGCGGGCCGCCGTGCGGAGGCACTGCACGGCGCGGCGGCGGCGCTCGCCGAGGACGCCGCGGGCATCGCCGCGCTGATCTGCGCCGAAGAGGGCAAGACGCTCGGCGCCGCGCGCGGCGAAGTCGCCAAGACGGTCGAGCAGTTCAGGCTCGCGGCGCAGCTGGCGTTCATGGTCGAGGGCACCACGTACCCCGCCGAGTCCTCAGGCGTCTCGGCCTGGACACTGCGGGTTCCGCTCGGTGTCGTCGTGGCGATCACGCCGTGGAACTTCCCGCTGTCGCTCGCGGCCCGCAAGCTCGCCCCGGCGCTCGCGGCGGGCAACACGGTGGTCTTCAAGCCGTCGCCCGTGACACCCGGCGTCGGCGCCCGCCTCGCCGCGGCCTGCCATCGCGGCGGGGTGCCCGAGGAGGCGCTGCGGGTCGTGCAGGGCGATGATCCGGAGGCGATGGCTGCGCTGGCCGGCGCACCGGGGGTCCGCGCCGTCAGCTTCACCGGTTCGGACCGGACGGGCGCCCTGCTGCATCGCGCCGTGCACCCCGGTGTCCGTGCGCAGTTCGAACTGGGCGGCCACAACGCGGCGTTGGTCTGTGCCGACGCCGACCTGGCACATGCGGCGACCGAGGTGGCGGCCGGCGCCTACGGCCTCACGGGGCAGGTGTGCACGGCGACGGACCGCGTCCTGGTGGACCGTTCCGTGGCGGCCGAGTTCGCCGAACTCCTGGCGCAACGCACCGCCGAGCTCACCGTCGGCCCCGGCGACGACCCGGCCGCGGCGATGGGGCCCGCGGCCACGGCGGCCCAGCGGGAGCGGGTCGCCGGGCTCCTGGACTCGGCGCTCGCGGCGGGAGCACGGGCGCTCGCGCAGGGCGGCCTGATCCCCGGTGCGGACCCGGCCGGGCACTGGCTGCTGCCGACCCTCCTCGTCGACGTCCCTGCCGACCACCCCGTGAACACCGCGGAGGTCTTCGGCCCGTTGCTGTCCGTCGTCCCGGTGGACGGTCCTGACGAGGCCCTGGCCGCCCTCAACGGCGACGCCCACCGCCTCGTCACCGCTGTCCACACCCGCGACCTGGGCACGACGGGCCGCTTCGTACGCGCGGCGCGGCACGGCATCGTCAAGGTCAACCAGCGCACCACCGGCAACGGCGTCGCACCCCCCTTCGGCGGCTGGGGCGCCTCCAGCTCCGGCGCGTTCCCCGAGGGCGGCCGCGGAGCCCTCGACTTCGTGACGGACACCAAGACGGTCTACTGCGACGACCTCGCCCGCTGACACACCGCCACACGACACCGCAGGGAGAGCCCATGCACACCATCCACCGCCTCACCCTCGAAGACGCCTTGATCATGCTGGAGGCCGCAGAGGCCGAGGCGGCGCGGGTCGGCGTCAAGCAGACGATCTGCATCGCCGACGACGGCGCCCACCCCATCGCCCTGCACCGCATGACCGGCGCCCGCCTCACCGGCGTGGAGATCGCCATCGCGAAGGCGTTCACGGCGGCGGGCCACCAGCGGGCCACCCACCTCTTCAACGAGACGCCGAAGGGCCCCGCCCTCCCCGGCAACGAGGCCTTCGGCATCCAGCACATGCACCCCGGCCGCTTCGCCGCGTTCGTCGGCGGCTTCCCGATCGTGTACGAGGGTCAGGTCATCGGCGCCGTGGGCGTCAGCGGGGGCAACGGGGAGCAGGACAAGGCAGTCGGGGCGGCGGCACTCGCCGCTTTCGAGGAGAAGGTGGCGGTGCGCCGACAGTGAGCCGTCCGAACTCTTCCGGTTGATAGGCAAGCGAGCACTTGCCTATGCTGGCGTCGTGGCCGATGACCTGTTCAAAGCCCTGGCCGACCCCACCCGCCGCACGATCCTCGACGAGCTGACGCTGAAGTCGGGGCAGACCCTGTTCGAGATCTGCTCCCGGCTGACCATGAAGCATCGGCTGAACCTGTCCAGGCAGGCCATCTCCCAGCACCTCGCCGTGCTGGAGGCGGCCGGTCTCGTCGAGGCCAGGCGGGAGGGCCGTTACAAGTACCACGACCTCAACACCGCACCGCTGCGCCGGATATCGGAGCGGTGGCTCACGCCAGCAGCCCCTGCACAGGACCCGGAAGAGAGCACCCTATGAAGATCCACATGACCAGCGTCTTCGTCGACGACCAGGCCAAGGCGGCGCACTTCTACACCGAGATCCTCGGCTTCAAGACGAAACACGACGTGGATCTGGGCGAGGGCGTCCGCTGGCTGACCGTCGTGTCGTCCGAGGAGCCCGACGCCGCCGAGCTGCTGCTTGAGCCCTCGGGCCACCCGGCCGTCAAGCCCTACCGGGACGCGCTGATCGCGGACGGCATCCCGCTCGCCCAGTTCGCCGTCGACGATGTGCGGGCCGAGTACGAGCGGCTGACCGCGCTCGGCGTGCACTTCACGCAGGAGCCCCTCGAAATGGGCCCGGTCACGACCGCCGTACTCGACGACACCTGCGGCAACCTCATCCAGATCGCGACGGAACCCAAGTAGCCGGTGCGACTCGTACCGCGGGCATGGCCGGCGCCCTCACCGCGCCGGCTGTGCCCGCAGCCGCCGTCGGACGATCGCGATCACCGCGCCGACAGCCGTGATGAACAGCCCGATACCGCCGAAGATGAGCGGCAGCAGCCACAGCGACAGGAACCCGTTGATCTTCGCGTCCTGCGGGGAATCGGCCCGGTACAGCACCTCGACATGTTCCCCCTGCTCGTACGAGGGCGGGTTGGAGCCCGTCGAGCTGTGGAACGTCCGGCGGACGCCGTCCGACGTGGCGAACTCGACCACCGGGTACGCGGCGGGCTCGTCGCGGTGGCGGGATTTGCCGGACGTACGGATTTCACCGCCGCGCCACTCGATGCCCACCACGGTGCCCTCGGTGCGCCGCGCGTCCTGCAGCAGCGAGATCGACGACCACGCCAGGATCAGCCCGACGATCACGAACACCCCGCCGAACGCCATCACTCCCAGCGGGACCCACCTCGGAACGTTCCGCCCCTGCACCTGAACCCGCACCGTCCACTCTCCCTTGCCTGAAAGGGAGCGACGCTATCGCAACGCGTCGAACCTCAGTTGCTGCCCGTGAGCTCGCCGCTCAGCTTTCCGTGCAGGGCCGCGCTGTCCGGGTTGAAGCCGATGATCTCGACGCTCTTGCCGCGCTCCGCGTACTTGGTCTCGATCGCGTCGAGCGCGGCGACCGACGAGGCGTCCCAGACGTGCGTCGCGGAGAGGTCGATGACGATCTTGTCGGGGTCGCCGGCGTAGTCGAACTGGGTCACCAGGTCGTTTGAGGATGCGAAGAAGAGTTCGCCGGTGACCCAGTAGACGACCTGACCTCCGTCGGGGTCGGTGACCGACGTGACGTTCGCGACGTGTGCGACGCGCCGGGCGAAGATGACCATCGCGGTGATGGAACCGACGACGACGCCGATGGCGAGATTGCTGGTGGCCACCACGACCACGACGGTCAGCACCATCACGACGATCTCCCCGGCCGGCATCCGCTTCAGCGTCTTCGGCGCGATGGAGTGCCAGTCGAACGTCGCGAAGCACACCATCACCATGACGGCGACCAGGGCGCCCATCGGGATCTCGGAGACGACGGGCCCGAAGACCACGCACAGCACCATCAGGAACACGCCCGCGAGGAACGTGGAGAGGCGGGTCCTGGCCCCTGACACCTTTACGTTGATCATCGTCTGGCCGATCATGGCGCAGCCGCCCATGCCGCCGAAGAAGCCGGTGACGATGTTGGCGATGCCCTGCCCGATCGACTCGCGGGTCTTGGAGGAGCGGCTGTCGGTGATCTCGTCGACCAGCTTCGCCGTCATCAGGGACTCCATCAGCCCGACGAGCGCCATGGCGAGCGCGTACGGGGCGATGATCTTCAGGGTCTCGAACGTGAACGGTACGTCGGGCAGGCCCGGTACCGGCAGCGAGGACGGCAGTTCGCCCTTGTCCCCCACGGTCGGCACGGCGATTCCCGCGGCGACCGTGATGACGGTCAGGATGACGATGGAGACCAGCGGCGCCGGGACCACCTTGGTGACCTTCGGGAAGAACACCATCAGCGCGAGCCCGCCGATGATCAGCGGATAGACGGCCCACGGCACGTCCGTCATCTCGGGCACCTGCGCCATGAAGATCATGATGGCGAGGGCGTTGACGAAGCCGACCATCACGCTGCGCGGCACGAACCGCATCAGCTTCGCCACCCCGAGCGCGCCGAGGACGATCTGGAACACACCGGCCAGGATCACCGCGGCGATGAGATAACCGAACCCGTGCTCCCGGTTGAGCGGCGCGATCACCAGCGCGACGGCCCCGGTGGCCGCCGAGATCATGGCCCGCCGCCCACCGACGATGGAGATGGTCACCGCCATGGTGAACGCCGCGAACAGACCGATCTGCGGGTCGACCCCGGCGATGACCGAGAACGAGATCGCCTCGGGGATCAGCGCGAGCCCCACCACGAGCCCGGCCAGGATCTCGGTGCGCCACACCTTCGGGTCGGACCACCAGTCGGGGCGGCGCAGGCGCCGCAGCCGGGCGGCCGGGGACGGGACGGACGGGGCGGAGGAGGGGGCCAAGGGAAAGTAACCTGTCGTGGTCGGGCACACCGGCGTCGCGCGGCCTGTGCGTACGAAAAGGGCGGGTGGCGCACGGCCGACCCTGACGACCGGCAACTCTACCCTGACGTTAGGGTAGAGATCGACGTCACCGGGTGTGGCCTCGGTGACACCACCCACGTAGACACGTAGACACGGAGAAGGGCGCCGCGTGAGCAGCGAGCACATGCAGATCGGCGAGGTCGCCACGCGGACCGAGCTGTCGTTGCGCACCATCCGGCACTACGAGGAGACGGGCCTCGTCATCCCGTCCGCCCGCTCGCAGGGCGGCTTCCGCCTCTACACCGAGCACGACGTGGCCCGCCTGATGGTGATCCGCCGCATGAAGCCGCTCGGCTTCACCCTCGACCAGATGCGGGACCTGCTCGACGCCACGGACCGCCTCGACGCGACCCCGTCACCCGCGGGCGACGAGCGCGAGCAACTCCTCGACCGGGTACGCCACTTCGAGCAGGCGGCGGCCGACCGCGTCGCGGACCTGCGCAAACAGCTCGGTCGCGCGGAGGAGTTCGCGGGCACGCTGCGGGAGCGGCTCGGCGGGACCGGGACGGCGTAGCCGGGTCGCCGCGCGGCGGCGAAATCTACTGTCGAGGCCTGTCGCCCCGTGCCAGGATCACGCCATGACACGCACCGACATGCCGCCGTCGTGGGACGAGCGCACGATGCTCACGACCTTCCTCGACTACGCGCGCGCCACGGCCGTCGCCAAGTGCGCCGACCTCGCACCCGAGCACGGAGGCGCGGCACCTCTGCCCGGTTCCCCGCTCATGACACTGGGCGGCCTGATCAACCACCTCCGGTGGGTCGAGTACCACTGGATCCAGGTGATCTTCCTCGGCGAGGAGGACGCGGGCCCGTGGACGGACGAGGACCCGGACCGCGAGATGCGGCTCGGCGCGCAGACCCCTGTCCCCCAACTCGTCGCCGAGTACGAGGAGCAGAGCGCCCGATACCGTCAACTGGTCGCGGAAACGGACCTGTTGGCGACGGCGAAGCGACCGATCAGGGACGGCACACATGTCACCCTCGGCTGGATCCTGATGCACATGGTCGAGGAGACCTCACGCCACAACGGGCACATCGACATCCTGCGGGAGATGGCCGACGGCGCGACCGGCGACTAGGACCCTAGGGCCTGTGGCGGTCCCTGACCTCGGGGCGCGGTCGGAAGCCTGCCGCCTTGTAGGTGGCAACCGCCGCGGTGTTGGCGCTCGGTGTGCCCACGAGGGCGCTGGACGCGCCGAGTTCGCGGAGGGTGGCCGCCGCGGCGAGGCAGATAGCCGTCCCGTGGCCCCGGCCGCGGTGGTCCCGGTGGACGCCCATGGGTTCGAGCAGCCCCGGCCTGCCGGGGCCCGCGGACCATACCGTCACTTCCGCCACCGCCGCGCCCTCGTCGTCGTACGCGAGCAGACACCGCGCCTGCGCGTACGGCGCCCCGGCCGCCATCGCGTGCCACCGCGCCCCGGTGAACGTCGCCCCGTCGAATGCCGCCCGGTGCACGGCGGCGTACGCGTCCGCCCGGTCGGGCCCCGCCACCTCGATCCGTACGGCTGGGGGTCGGACCGGCTCGGTGAGATCGCGGCACAGCGGCGTCCATGCCTCGCCGGTGGGCCAGTCGGCATCGGCCAGCAGGTCGTGCAGCAGAACGCCACGGGGAGCCTCGATGCCGGCCGGCCCCTCGGGCAGGACCCCGCGCTTCGGGTCGCCCATATCGGTGACCAACTGCCGTGCCAGCTCTACGTCTTGGTGGGTGTCGGGCGCGAGGGTCAGCCGCAGCAGGGTGGGGCCGTCGAGCAGTCCGACGGCAACCACGCGGCCGCCGCGCCGCCAGGTCCGCACGCTCGCGGCGGTGCGCTCCGCGCCGTTCCTCCAGTACCAGCCAAGGTCGCCGGGGTGCAGCTGCATCGGCGCGGTGTCGTGCTGCCATCCCCGTAGAACGTCGACGACCTCGCCCAGCCCGCCGACGCCCGGTGTCCCCAACTCGATGTCCATGCGCCGATGACACACCACGCGCACGGGTGCCCGCACCTCATTTCGGCGGGGTCCCACTCACCCCCTGAACCGTTCGTCAGTCCTTGAACCGGTCGTCGTCCATCCCCGCCATGAGCGCCTGATGGCTGCGGCGCACGTGTTCGCGCATCACGCGCTCCGCGCCGTCGCCGTCCTTGGCGCGGATGAGGTCGAGTACGCGGTGGTGCTCGTGGTCGGACTCGGTGAGGCGGCCCGGCTGGGACAGGGAGGTGCGCACCAGGCGGGCGTAGGCGAGCTGGTTCATCAGGGTGCGGTAGTGGGCCTCAAGCTTGGAGTTGTCGGCCCCGACCATGATCAGCTCGTGGAAGTCGTGCACCAGCTTCTCGTACTGCTCCGGGTCGCCGGCGCGCACCGCGTCGTCGGCGGCGCTCATGTTGGCGGCGAGCCGTTCCACCTCGGGGACGTTGCCGCGGAAGGCGAGGAGGCGGGCCGCCGCGCCTTCGAGGAGTTCCTTCATCTGGAAGAGCTCGGTGATCTCGCGGCGCGAGGGGACGGCGACGAACGTGCCGACCCGCGGCCGCACCTCCACCAGCCCCTCGATCTGAAGCTGCTTGAGCGCCTCGCGGATCGGGGTGCGGCTGACGCCGAAGGTCTGCGACAGCGTCATCTCGGAGAGGCTGGAGCGTGGCGGCAGCTCTCCACTGATGATCATCCGGCGCAGCTCTTCGGCGACCTTCGCCTGCATGCTGGTCTGTTGCATGGCACGGGAACCTAGTCTGCTGGGTTGCGTAGCGTCAATTGACAGAGGTACGCGGAATTGCCATGCAAGCGTCCGGGCAATGCCGTGGTGGTGGCGCCTCCTACTCGAAGGCCGGCACGACCTCCTTGATGAACAGCTTCAGCGACTCGCGCTTCTCCTCGTGCGAGAGCGTGTTGTCGATCCAGAAGCTGTACTCGTCGACGCCCAGCTCCTCGTAGCCGCGCAGCCGCTCGATCACCTCGGCGGGCGTGCCGATCATCGCGGTCCTGCGCAGGGCCTCCGGCGCGAATTCGGGGCGTTCGGCGAACTTCTCCTCGGGGCTCGGCTCCAGGAAGCCGTTGACCGGGGCGTTCTTGTTGCCGAACCAGGCGTCGAAGGTCCGGTAGAACTTGTTGATGCCCTCGGCCGCCGGGCGCCAGCCCTCCGGGTCCTCGGGGGCGTGTACGTGGGTGTGTCGCAGCACCATGATGTCGGGGCGGCGCTCGACCTCGGGGTGGTTGGCCACGGCGGTGTCGAACTTCTCCTTGAGCGCGGCCACCTCCTCGTCGCCCTTCATCAGCGGGGTCACCATGACGTTGCAGCCCTGCGCCACGGCGAAGTCGTGCGAGGCGGGGTCGCGGGCGGCGATCCACATCGGCGGGGTGGGCTGCTGCACCGGCTTGGGCACGCTGGTCGCCGTCGGGAACTGCCAGATCTCACCGTCGTGCGCATAGTCACCCTGCCACAACGCCCGTACGGCGGGGACGAGTTCACGCAGGTGCTTGCCGCCGTCGGAGGCCTTGAGCCCGTCCGCGAGGCGGTCGAACTCGATCTGGTACGCGCCGCGGGCGAGACCGACCTCGGCCCGGCCGTTGCTGATCACGTCGAGCAGCGCGGTCTCCCCCGCGGCCCGGATCGGGTGCCAGAAAGGGGCGATGATGGTGCCCGCGCCGAGCCGGATGGTGTCGGTCTTCGCCGCGAGGTGCGCCAGGATCGGCATCGGGCTGGGCGAGATCGTGTACTCCATGGCGTGGTGCTCGCCGACCCACACCGTGCTGAACCCGCCGGCCTCGGCCATCTGCGTCAGCTCGGTGAGGTTCTCGAAGAGTTCGCGGTGGGTGGTGCTCTCGTCCCAGCGCTCCATGTGCACGAACAGCGAAAACCTCATGACAACTCCTCTTGAACGGTGGTGCGGGTGGCCTCACGCAGCTCGGCGATCGTGGTGTCTCCGGTGGCCCAGTGCGTGGCGGGGACCTCGTGGACGACGACCCGGATGTACTCGGGCCGTGTGTCGATCGAGCGCAGCACGGCCTCGTGGACCTCGCGCTGCAGGGTCCTGATCTGCTCGGGGGTGCGGCCCTCGGCGAGCGTGACGGTGATCTGTGGCATGGCGGCCTCAGCTCCGCATCGTGAACGGATCGGCCACGGGCTCCTCGCTCGTGTTGATCCATACGCTCTTGAGCCGCGTGTACTCCTTGATGGTCTCGGTGCCGTGCTCGACGCCGACGCCGCTGACCTTGAAGCCCTGGCGCGGGGACATCGGGGACATGGCCCGGTAGGTGTTGACCCAGACCGTGCCCGCGTCGAGGCGGCCCGCGACCCGGTGGGCGCGGGACAGGTTGGTGGTCCAGATCCCGGCCGCGAGGCCGTACTGGGTGTCATTGGCGAGGCCGACGACCTCGTCCTCGGTGTCGAACGGCATGATCGCCACGACCGGACCGAAGATCTCCTCGCGGACGACGCGCATGCCGTTGTCGACGTCGACCAGGACGGTCGGCTCGTAGAAACAGCCGCCCGTGCCGCCGTCGGTGGGTGCGCCGCCGGTCAGCACCCGGGCGCCCTCCTCGCGGCCGAGATCGACGTACGCGGCGACCTTGTCACGCTGCGCCTCGAAGGCGAGCGGGCCGAGTTCGGTGGCCTCGTCGAGGGGGTCCCCGATCCGGATGGACTTGGCGCGCTCGCAGACCCGTTCCAGCAGCTCCTCGTAGACGGAGCGGTGCGCGAAGACGCGGCTGCCGGCGATGCAGGTCTGGCCGGCCGCGGCGAAGACACCGGCGATGACACCCATCGCGGCGTTCGGCACATCGGCGTCCTCGAAGACGATCTGCGGGGACTTGCCGCCGAGTTCGAGGGTGGAGCCGATGAAGCGGCCCGCGGCCGACGCGGCGATCTTCGACCCGGTCGCCGTGGAGCCGGTGAAGGAGATCTTGGCGAGGTCCTGGTGGTCGACGAGGGGCCCGCCGGCCTCGGCGCCGTACCCGGTGACGACGTTGACGACGCCGGGCGGGAAGCCGGCCTCCAGGGCCAGCTCGGCGAGGCGCAGGCCACTGGCCGAGGTGTACTCGGAGGGCTTGACGACCACCGTGTTGCCCGCGCACAGGGCGGGTGCCAGCTTGCTGGTGGTCAGGGTCAGCGGCGAGTTCCACGGGGTGATCGCGCCGACGACGCCGAGGGGCTCGCGCGCCGTGTAGTTGAGGACGGCGCGGTCGGAGGTGGGGATGGTCTCGCCGTGGATCTTGTCGGCGAGACCCGCGTAGTAGTGGAAGTACTCGGGCAGCGAGGCGAGTTGGCCGCGCATCTCGCGCAGCAGCTTGCCGTTGTCCCGCGACTCCATGAGGGCGAGTTCCTCGGCGTTCTCGGCGATCAGCTCGCCGAGGCGGCGCAGCAGGTGCCCCCGCCTGGTCTGGTTGAGGTCGCGCCAGGCCGGTTCCTCGAAGGCGGCGCGCGCGGCGGCGACGGCCTTGTCGATGTCGGCGGCGGTGCCGCGGGCGGCGCGGTAGAGGGTGCGGCCGGTGGCCGGGTCGGTGCTGTCGAAGTACTCGCCGGCGGCGGGCTCGACCCACCTGCCGCCGATGAAGTGCTTCCAGGTCGTGAGCGTCGTTGGCTCAGACATGTGCGGTGTCTCCAGGTGCGCTCTCGTCGATGGGCTGTGCGCTCTGCGCGATGAATGTCGTGAGGGTCTCGGCGAACGCCTCCGGGCGCTCGACGGGCAGCATGTGCCGCGCCCCGGGCACGATCACGGCCCGGCACGAGGGCAGGGCCGCGGCGAGCCGGTGTGTCATCTCCGGGGTGGAGCCCGGATCGTTCTCGCCGGTCACGGCGAGCGCGGGGACGGTGATGTCACCGAGGCGCGGGCCGAGCTCGGCGTCGGCGTTCGCGAACACCCGGTAGCAGCCGAGGAAGGAGTCGACGTCGTTGGCGCGCAGCGTGGCCCGCGTCCGGTCGATGACCTCGTCCGGCACGGTGGTGCCCGCGTACCAGCGCTCGATGGACGCCGCGGCGCTCGCCTCGAAGTCCTTCTCGGCGGCCCGCAGCCGCGCCCGGACGGCCGCCCGCTCGTCGGGGGTGCGGCGGCAGACCGAGCTCACCGAGGTGAGCGTGCGCGTCAACTCCGGCCGGTGCAGCGCCAGTTGCTGGGCGACCAGGGCGCCGAGCGAGAACCCGACCAGGTGCGAGCCGGCCGGGACATGCTCGGCGACCCCGGCGGCGAGCTCGGCGAGGGTGACATCGCCACGCACGGGCGGCCGGGCGCCGTGCCCCGGCAGGTCGATCGCGACGACAGTGAAGCGGTCGGCCAGCAGGGCGGTGACGGGCTCCCACATGGTGCGGTCGAGGCCGACGCCGTGCAGGAGTACGAGGGGCTGTATCGGGTTCTGATCTGGATCAGGGAGCGGGGGCTGGTGCCTTCGGATCCAAGGCGGAGGAGGGAGGCGACGCGGAGCGTCGTCGACCGACGACAACGCCGGAGACGGAGGCACCAGCCCCCGCGAGCCCAGAGCAGAACCCGATACAGCCCCTTGGGACGGCTTGTCCATGGCGGTGCCTACTGCTCGGTGGCGAGCGGGGCGAGGCGGGCCTGCGGGCGGCCCTGGGCCGCGGCGGCGAGGCCGATGACGATCTCGTCGGCGCGCGGGCCGTCCGGGACCCGTACCTCGATGCTCTGGTGGTGCGAGCGGATGGTGGCGTCGGTGATGTGCTTCAGCGGGATGTCGAAGACACCTCCGGCGACCGCGCGCTTCTCCACGGCCGGGAGCAGCGTGGTGGCGTTCGCCGCCTTGCGGAAGTGGTCGCCGAACTTCAGCGTGTGGATGAGCGCGCTGCCGTGCTCGACCTCGCCGTCGAGGCCGACGATGGCGGCCTTCCCGTACGCCTCGACGGGCGCGCCGAGCGCCTCGACGACGCGCGGTGCGAGCAGCTCGCCGAGCTGGGGTGCCACCTCGTCGATGCCGGGCATCAGGTCCGTGACGAAGCCCTGGCCCGCCCACGGGTTCTCGATCACGGCGAGCACCACGGCGGTGCGGGCCACCGAGTCGACGGGGCGGCCTCCCTCGGCGTGGATGTCTTCGACGTAGGTCAGGATCTTGCGGAGGTTCATCGGGCGGTCTCCAAGTCGGCGAGGCGGACCACGGGGTCCTGGCGGCGGTCTCCGATACGGGCGTTGGGGCGCGGCCCCGAAGCGGCGGCGGCCACGACGACGATCTCGTCGGGGCGCGGTGCGTCCGGCACCCGGATCTGGACGGTCTGGTAGTGGGAGCGGGTGGCGGCGGCGGTCTTGTGCCACACCGGTACGGCCAGCGGTTCGCCCGCCGCAAGCCGGTCGTCGCTGAACACGATGATCGAGGTGCCCTCGGTCAGCTCCCTCAGCACATTGCCGAAGTACGGGGTGTGGATCAATGCCCCGCCGTGCTCGATCTCCCCGTCGAGCCCGACGACGGCCGCTTTGCCGAACGCCTCGATGTGCTCGACACCGCCCAGCGTCCCGATCAGCCGGTCGGTGAGGAGGCGGCCGATGCCGGGCGCGATGTCCTCCACCTCGGGCTGCAGGTCGGCGACGAATCCGCGCCCGGCCCAGGGGTTCTCGATCACGGCGGCCGCGGCGACGCGGCGTACGGGGGTCGCGACCGGCCGCCCGACTTCCAGGAGGACCTCGTCCACCACGGTGACGACCTTGCGCAGTCTGCCTCGAGTGGGCGTGGCCCACAGGTGTTGGCCTGCTGATTGTTGCTGTGCCATGGCAGTGAGGCTAAGAGTGCCCCGGGGAGCCGTCAAGGGGTGTCAGTAAACAGGCATCCCTGACCTAGCGTTTTCCAATAATTCGGCCTGAGGGGTGGCGAATTTCGCCCTAACCATTGACACGGCGGACGCCCGATTCCTACGGTCCACTGCCATACAACAGATCTGCCATGCAACAGCTGGCCGATCCGATCGATGGAGCCGTCATGTCACTCACCCTGGAACACACCACCGACCGCCCCGCCCGCCTCCGCGCCGCCTGGGACGCGGCCTGGAACCGGGGTGAAGTCGACGCCCTGGACGCCGTGTTGAGCCCCGGCTACGTGCGCCGCCGCGGGCCGGCCGGTACCGCTCAGGACCGTGCCGGGTTCAAGGAGAGCATCAGCGCGGTGCGGGCGGCGTTCCCCGATCTGCGGACGGAGATCGAGGACCTGGTCGTGGACGGGGACCGGCTGGCGGTGCGCTGGCGCAGCTCGGGCCGGCACACCGACACGTTCATGGGTGTGCCGCCCACCGGCAGGCCCGTCGAGGTGTCGGGCGCCACGTTCGCCCGCTTCGACGGTGACACCGTCACCGAGGAGTCCGTGACCTTCGACTCACGGCAGCTCCTCGAGGCGCTCGGCATCATCACGACGGCGCACGAGGCCGCCGTCGAGGCCGACCTGGTCAAGGGGGTGCACCGCAAGTTCATCACCGGTGTCACCGTCGTGACCACCGACGACGACGGGACGCCCAAGGGGCTCGCGGTGAACGCGTTCTCCAGCATCTCGCTGGACCCGCCGATGGTCCTGGTGTGTGTCCAGCGCAGCTCCTCGACACACCCCGCGCTGCACCGTGCCACCCACATCGGCATCAACATCCTCGCGGCAGGCCAGCTCGACGTGGCGAAGGTGTTCGCGAGCAAGGGCACCGACAAGTTCGCCACCCTCGACTGGGCGCCCGGCGAGCACGGCGCCCCGCTGCTCGACGGCTCCGCCGCCCAGCTGGAGGTCGAGATCGGCGAGCGCCTGGAGGCCGGAAGTCACACCGTCTTCACCGGACGTGTAGTGTCGGCGACCCATTCTGACCTCGCCCCGCTCGTCTACAGCGGTGGCGGCTTCTTCGACATCTCGCAGACGGCGCCTCTTCCGTGGTGACTCGCGTCCGCCCCCGCATCCCCGTCCCCCGGAGCACGCCATGACCCATGATTCCCAGGGCCCGCCCGTCTACGGCAGCGCCGTCACCAAGGTCGAGCCGTTCGGCGTCGACCACATCCCCGACAGCGAACGACACGGTAAACCGAGTTCACAGTTCTTCGTGTGGTTCGCCGCGGGGCTGAACTTCCCGGTCATCCTGCTCGGCTTCAGCGCCGCGTACTTCGGGCTCAGCTTCGCCACCGCCGCCGGTTCGATCGTCGTCGGCGCCGGTGTCGGCGCCGTCCTGATGGCCGTCATGTCACGCATGGGCGTCCGCCTCGGCGTGCCGCAGCAGATCCAGGCGCGCGGCCCGCTCGGCTTCTTCGGCAACTTCGTGCCCGTCGCCTATATCAACGTGTTCTCCGGTGTGGGCTGGGCGGCCGTGACGGTCATCCTCGGCGGCAAGGCCTTCGCCGAGCTGAGCCACCTGCCGTACTGGCTGTGCGCCCTCCTGCTCACCGCGGTCGAGCTCGTCGTGGCCATCTTCGGCTACAACATGATCAACTTCCTGCAGCGGGCGCTGACGTACGTCCTCACCCCGCTGTTCGTGCTGATCACGGTCGTGGCGGTGGTCCGCGGCGGCAGCCTCTTCGAGGCCAACCCGCACGCGGACGGCTACGTCGGCGCGGCCGGCGGCTCGATCACCCTCGGCGGCTGGTTCCTGGCGTTCCTCGTGGCGTGGATGCCCTTCGCCTCCGACTACTCGCGCTACCTGCCCGACACCGCGAAGGTCGTCCGGCAGACCACCTGGTACACCGCCCTCGGCAACTTCCTCACCATCGCCTGGCTCGGCATCCTGGGCGTCGTGGTCGGCGCCTCCGCCTCCAGCTCGGACACCATCACCGCCCTGCACGAGCTGATGGGCCCGTTCGCCGTCCCCGCGCTCGTCGCCGTGGGCCTGTCCGCGCTGGCCCAGAACTTCCTCAACGTCTACGGCGGCGCGATCTCCGTCCAGACCCTCAAGGTCCCCGTGACCCGCACCCAGGCGGTGGCCGGGATCTGCGTCCTCGCCTACGGGATCAGCCTGTGGGGTGCTTCCGGCACGGAGGACAAGTTCAAGGTCTTCCTCAACCTGACCGCGTACTTCATCGCGCCGTTCGCCGCGGTGCTCCTGATCGACTTCTACCTGGGCGGGCGCGGCGACCCCCGCAGGATCGCCGAGCTCTACGACCGCTCCAGGGTCGTCGACTGGGGCCTGGTGGCCTGGGCGGCCGGCGTGCTGGCCTCCGTGCCCTTCTGGGTGTCCAACATCTACACCGGCGCCTTCGCCTCGGCCCACCCGGGAGCCGGCGACCTCAGCATGCTCGTCGCCGCGGGTGTCGCGGTGATCGTGTACCTGTTCACGTACCGGCTGAAGCCGCTGTGGCGACGGACGGGCGGCGAAAACCCCGACACGGCCACGGCTACGACCACCGGGCCCGGCACGGACGCCGATGCCGCAGGCGAGCAACTGGCGGAGCCGGCACCGGACTTGATCGGTCGCGGCTGACGGCATGCCACCGCGGCGGGCATGTCCGCCGCGGTGGCGGGTACGACACTTCGCGTGCAGGATGTCGCAGAAGCGGCGGATGAGCGAGGAGTGCCCGAAGTGATTCGAAAACTGCAGGCTGTCGCACTGGACTGTGCCGACCCCGTACAGCTCGCCGAGTTCTACGCGGAGCTGCTCGGCGGCCGGGTGGTCGTGGACCCCGACGACCCCGACTGGGTCGACGTCGTCGGGTTCGAGGGGACGCCCCTGGCCTGCCAGCGGGTGGACGGGTACAAGGCGCCGCAGTGGCCGGGCCAGGAGCGACCGCAACAGGTCCACCTGGACTTCGACGTGGACGACCTCGAAGCGGACGAGAAGCGGGTGCTCTCCCTCGGCGCGACGCTCCTGGAGCGGACGGACCAGATCCGCCCGGACACCAACTGGCGGGTCTACGCGGACCCGGCGGGACACCCCTTCTGCCTCTGCCTGCACTGACCGACGCGGGCCGCGCCGCCCCGGTTCACCCGGTCGGCGCGGCCCGCTCCAGTTCGCCGACGCTCCCCGACATGATGTCCCGCACGTGTGCGGTGATGTGCTCCAACGGCCAGTCCCACCAAGCCACTTGGAGCAGCCGCTCGATGTCGGCGTCGCTGTACCGGCGGCGGATGACGCGGGCCGGGTTGCCGCCGACGATGCCATAGTCGGGTACGTCGTCGACGACCACGGCCCCCGAGGCGATCACCGCCCCGTGCCCGATACGGACGCCGGGCATCACCATCGCGCCGTAGCCGAACCACACATCGTTGCCGACCACGGTGTCGCCCCGCCCCGGTAGCCCGGTGATGAGGTCGAAGTGCTCGGCCCAGGACCCGCCCATGATCGGGAACGGGAACGTGGAGGGGCCGTCCATACGGTGGTTGGCCCCGTTCATGACGAACCGCACGCCCTCCCCCAGCGCGCAGAACTTCCCGATGACCAGCTTCTCCGGCCCGTAGTGGTACAGCACGTTGCGGGTCTCGAAGGCGGTCGGGTCGTCCGGGTCGTCGTAGTACGAGAACTCGCCGACCTCGATGAGCGGCGACGTGACCAGGGGCTTGAGGAGGACGACCCGCGGCTGCTCGGGCATCGGGTGCAGCGCGGTCGGGTCGGCGGGAACGCTCGGTGTCACCGGTCGGCCTTTCTCGGGTTCCTGGGCCCGCCGCGAGCGGCCGACCACCCATTGACAGGACATTTGAACGACGCCGATCGTACTCGGGCCGGAAGCAGATCATGGCCGGCCGGGAGGAGTCCCACCGTTTACACCGCGTAAAGCGGGGCAGGCGCCACGGCCGACGGACGTTGCTTGATCCTGCAATATTTCGCAGGTCGAACAGAACGAGGTTGATGTGTCAGTCAGGCTGGAGGCCGAGCACCTGTACAAGGTGTTCGGCAGTCGACAGGAAGAGGCGGTCGAGCGGCTCCGCGCCGGGGCCGACCGCGAGGAGCTGCGGTCCGAAGGGACCACCGCCGGCGTGATCGACGCCTCTTTCTCGGTGGAGACCGGCAAGATCTTCGTCGTCATGGGTCTGTCCGGTTCCGGGAAGTCGACGCTGCTGCGCATGCTCAACGGCCTGTCGGAGCCGACCTCGGGACATGTGAAGTTCGACGGCGACGACCTGACCGCCCTGCCCGCCAAGGAGCTGCGGTCGGTCCGCTCCCACAAGATCAGCATGGTCTTCCAGCACTTCGCGCTGTTCCCGCACCGCAGTGTGCTCGAGAACGCGGGCTACGGCCTCGCGGTGCAGGGCGTGCCGCGCGCGGAGCGCGAGCAGCGCGCCGCGGAGGCCCTCGAACTGACCGGCCTCAAGGGCTGGGAGCAGTCCTTCCCCGACGAGCTCTCCGGCGGGATGCAGCAGCGCGTGGGGCTGGCCCGCGCGCTGGCCACCGACGCCGAACTGCTGCTGATGGACGAGTCGTTCAGCGCCCTTGACCCGCTGATCCGGCGGGACATGCAGGACCAGCTGCTCGTGCTGCAGAAGAAGCTCAAGAAGACCATCGTCTTCATCACGCACGACCTCAACGAGGCGATGCGCCTTGGCGATCGAATAGCCGTCATGCGCGACGGCCGCATCGTGCAGAACGGCACGCCCGAGGACATCCTGGTCCGCCCGGCGGACGACTACGTCGCCAACTTCATCCAGGACGTGGACCGTTCGCGCGTGCTGACCGCCGGCGCCGTCATGGAGTCCCCCGACGCACTGCGCGCGAGCTCGGGCCGCGCGGACCTCACCGACGCCGCACTGCTCGCGAAGGCATCCGCCCGCGTCGGCCCCGAAACACCACTCGCCGACCTGTTCACTCCGATCGCGCAACGGGCCGCGGAGCCCGTCGCAGTCGTCGAGGACGAGGTACTGACCGGCGTGGTGAGCCAACAGCGGCTACTGGCCGTGCTCGGCGAGGGCGCGACCGGTGAACAGGACGACGCCCAAGACGGGGCGGCCAAGAACAAGGTGACCACGCGTGACTAGAATTCCCTTCGGCGACTGGGTCAACACCGCGGTCAACTGGCTCCTGAACAACGCCGCCTGGCTGTTCGACTTCTTCAAGTCCATCTTCGACGGCTGCTACGACGGCATCCTCGCCGTGCTCGACGCCCCGCAACCGCTGCTCCTCGCAGGCATCTTCGCCGTCTGCGCCTGGTGGCTGCGCGGACTGCTCGCCGGTGCCCTCTCCTTCGTCGGCTTCGCCTTCATCGACTCCCTCGGACTGTGGCAACACGCGATGATGACACTGTCACTCGTGCTCGTCGCCACGATCCTGGCGCTCGTGATCGCGGTGCCGGTCGGTGTCTGGGCCGCGCACTCCGAGCGGGTCAGCGCGACGGTGCGGCCGGTCCTCGACCTCATGCAGACGATGCCGGCGATGATCTACCTGATCCCGGCGATCCTGTTCTTCGGCAGTGGCGCGCCCGCCGGCATCGTCGCCACCCTGGTCTTCGCCCTTGCACCCGGCGTCCGGCTGACCGAGCTGGGCATCCGGCAGGTCGACCGCGAACTGGTCGAGGCCGCCGAGGCGTTCGGCACGACGCCCCGCAAGACGCTGCTGCGTGTGCAGTTCCCGCTGGCGCTGCCCACCGTCATGACCGGCGTCAACCAGGTCATCATGCTGTCGCTCTCCATGGCCGCGATCGCCGGCATGGTCGGCGCGGAAGGTCTCGGCGCGGACGTCAACGAGGCCATCGGCCAGCTCAACGTGGGGCTCGGCGCGGAGGCCGGCATCGCGATCGTGCTGCTCGCCGTCTACCTCGACCGGATGACCGGCGCGCTCGGCACCCAGGTCTCGCCGCTGGGCCGGCGCCTCGCCGAGCGGCGGCAAGCCACCGGCTTCGGTCGGCAGCTCTGGAACCACCGTCCCCGTCCCGCCTTCGCCGGGGTCGGCGTCGTCGTCCTCGCGCTCGTCGCCGGTGGCCTGGGCGCCTTCGGCGGCACGGAGAAGTCCACGGTGTCCGGCGTCGGCAGCGGCGAGAAGGTCACCATCGGCTACATCCCCTGGGACGAGGCGACCGCCACCACGTACCTGTGGAAGGAGGCCCTGGAGCGGCGCGGCTACGAGGTGCAGGTCAAGCAGTTCGAGCTCGGCCCGCTGTGGACGGCGCTGTCCCGCGGCGACGTGGACTTCCAGACGGACGCCTCGCTTCCGATCACGCACGCGCCGTACTGGAAGAAGTACGGCAAGGACGTCGAGTCCCTGGGCACCTGGTACACGGGCAAGATGGAGAACAAGCTGGCCGTGCCCGCGTACATGAAGGACGTCGACTCCCTCGCCGATCTGAACGGCCACGCGAGCGAGTTCGGCGGAAAGATCACGGGCATCGAGGCGAGCGCGGGCCTGACGGCCCTCCTGAAGAAGCAGGTCATGCCCGCCTACGACCTCCGCTCCAAGTTCAAGGTCGTCGACAGCTCCACGCCCGCGATGCTCGCCGAACTCAAGCGCGCGTACGCGGCGAAGAAGCCGATCGTCGTCAGCCTCTGGACCCCGCACTGGGCCTACGCCGACTTCGACATGAAGAACCTCAAGGACCCCAAGCACGCCTGGGGCAAGGGCGACGACCTGCGCGGCGTCGGCCGCAAGGGCTTCTCCGAGGACCACCCGCGCGTGGCCGGCTGGATGAAGAACTTCAAGATGAGCGAGAAGCAGCTCATGGACCTGGAGTCCATGATCAACAAGGTCGACAAGGGCCAGCAACAGGTCGCGGTCCGCTCCTGGCTGAAGAAGCACCCGGGCTTCGCAGAGAAGATGACACCACTGAAGAAGTAACACACCGGGCCCCCGCCGCCCGGACCCCGCTGCTCAAGCCCCTGGGAGCTGGTGAGCACACCACGCCCTTGCGGGCGGGTGAGCAACATCAAGCCCCTGGGGGGGGGCGGGAGCGCACGTCAAGTCCCTGGGGCGGGAGCGCAGGTCAAGTCCCCGCGGGCGGAAGCTCACGTCAAGCCCCTGCGGGCGGAAGCCCACATCAAGTCCCCGCGACGGAAACTCACGTCAAGCCCCCAAGAGGGGAACTCACGTCAAGTCCCTGGGGGCGGGCGCTCATATCAAGCACCTATGGGTGGAAGCCCACATCAAGCCCTCGCTGCGGAAGCTCACATCGAGCCCACGCGGACGGGAGCCCACATCAACCACCCGCGGCGGAAGCTCACATCGAGCCCACGCGGACGGGAGCCCACATCAACCACCCGCGGCGGAAGCTCACATCGAGCCCACGCGGGCGGGAGCGCACATCAAGCACCCGTTGCGGAAGCTCGCATCGGGCCTCCGCAGCGGGTGGGCAGATCAAGCCCCGCCGTTCGAACGAGAGCCAGCGGGGTCCGGGGCGGAGCCCCGTGGCGTAGGACGGGCTGGGCGTGTCGGGCTCACGGGTAGAAGTGCGTGAGCGACTCCGCCACGCACGCCGGCTTCTCGGAGCCCTCCAGTTCGAACGTGAACGCCCGCGTCATCTGCACTCCGCCCCGCGCGACCTCCGTCACCGAGGTCACGGCGGCATGCAGCCGTACGCGGCTGCCGACGGGCACGGGCGCCGGGTAACGGACCCGGTTGACCCCGTAGTTGAGCGCCCGGCCCACGCCCTTGACCTGGAGCAGCTCGCCGAACATCGGGATGCCCCAGCTGAGCACCATGTAGCCGTGCGCGATGGTCCGCCCGTACGGCCCGGCCGCCGCGCGCTCCACGTCGGTGTGGATCCACTGGTGGTCCCCGGAGACGTACGCGTACGCGTCGATGAGCTCCTGGGTGATCTCCTTCCAGTCGGAGTGCCCGAGGTCGCGCCCGGCGAGGCCGAGGATCTCCGGGATGCCGTGCACCGTCAGAGGCATGGTCAGGCTCCGTTCGTGGTTGCGGTCGCAGGGCTCCGCCGGCTCTCGTCCTCAAGCGGAGCTTCAAGAGCCAGTTCGTCATGGTTGGGACGCTTGAGCAGGAGCAGCATGCAGCCCAGCGTCAACGCGACCTGGAACAGGGCGTAGGCGATGACCGCGGTGATCGACCCCGTCCGGTTGAGCAGGAACTGGCCGACGATCGGGGTCGTGCCACCGAGGATCGTTCCGCACAGCTGGTAGCACAGGGAGATGCCGGTGTAGCGCAGGTGGGCGGGGAAACGGCTGGCGAGCATGCCGGCGAGGGCCGCGTAGTACAGGCAGTGCGGGATGGTGGCGACGGCGACGCCGAGCATCGCGAGGCCGTAGTTGTTGGTGCTGATGAGCAGGAACATCACCGGCAGCAGCACCAGTTCGGGCACCAGCATGACGGTGACGGCGCGGGACCAGCTCTTCATCTTGGTGGCGAGCACGGCGCCGAAGGGCTGGACGATGACCTGCGTGATGTTGGCGACGAGGATGATCGTCAGGAACGTACTGCGGTCGAAGTCGAGCTCCGTGGTGGCCCACGACAGGGCGAACGTCGACTTGAAGTACGTCGCGGACAGGCCGATGGTGCAGGCGCCGATACCGAGGGCGATCAGGCCGGGGTGGCTGCGCAGCACCTCGGTGAGCGGAAGCTTGACGACTTCCTTCTTCTCGATGAGCTTGGCCATGGCCGGGGACTCGGCGACCTTGAGTCGGACCAGCAGGCCCACCAGGACGAGGACCGCGGAGGCGAGGAACGGCACGCGCCACCCCCAGGACATGAAGGACTCGTCGGGCAGCTGGCTGATGGCGAGGAAGCTCAGCGTGGCCAGGGTGTTGCCGACGGGCGAGCCCTGCTGGGCGAACGCCCCGTACAGCACCGACTTGCCCTTGGGCGCGCTCTCGGAGGCGATGAGGACGGAGCCGCCCCATTCGCCGCCGAGGCCGATGCCCTGGATCATGCGGATGCAGACCAGCAGGATCGGCGCGGCGACGCCGATGGAGGCGTAGCTCGGCAGCAGGCCGATCGCGGTGGTGGAGATCCCCATCATCAGCAGCGTGATGACGAGCGTCTTCTTGCGGCCCAGGCGGTCGCCGAAGTGACCGAAGACGATGCCGCCGATCGGGCGGGCGAGGAAGCCGACCCAGAAGGTGGCGAAGGCGACCAACGTGCCGATGGCGCCGTCCAGTTCGGGGAAGAACACCTTGTCGAAGGCGAGCGCCGCCGCGGTGCCGTAGATATAGAAGTCGAACCACTCGATGGTGGAGCCGACGAAGGCACCGAATCCCGCTCTGTTGGCGGTTCTGGTCTCCGCACGCGAGGTGGCGGTGGACGCACTCATGGGTCGCTCCGTGAACGTCGTTGATCAAGCGGATGGGGACGGGTGGGGACTGCTCTGGGGAGTGGGGAGTGGGGAGTGGGCGTACTCAGGTGTGTCAGGCGGGGACGCGCTCGAAGACCGCGGCGAGCCCCTGGCCCCCGCCGATGCACATGGTCTCCAGCCCGTACCGCGCCTCGCCGCGCTGCATCTCGCGGGCGAGCGTGGCAAGGATGCGGACACCGGTCGCGCCGACGGGGTGCCCGAGGGAGACCCCGGAGCCGTTGACGTTGATGCGCTGCTCGTGGTCCTTTTCGCCGAGGCCCAACTCGCGGGTGCAGGCGAGGACTTGGGCGGCGAACGCCTCGTTGACCTCGATCAGGTCGAGGTCGGCGAGGGTGAGTCCGGCGCGCTCCAGGGCGGCGCGGGTGGCCGGGACGGGGCCGATGCCCATGGTCGCGGCAGGGACACCGGCGCGGGCGAAGGAGACGAGGCGGACCAGCGGGGTGAGGCCGAGGCGTTCGGCGGTGGCGGCGCTGGTGACGAGGCAGGCGGCCGCCGCGTCGTTCTGACCACTGGCGTTGCCCGCGGTGACGGTGGCCTCCACGTCGGCCTTGCCCATGATGGGCCGCAGCGCGGCGAGTTGCTCGGCGGTGGTGTCCGGGCGCGGGTGTTCGTCGGCGCTGACGATGGTGTCGCCCTTGCGGCCCCGTACGGTGACGGGCACGGTCTCCGCGTCGAAGCGGCCCTCCTCGACGGCACGCGCGGCACGCTGCTGCGAGCGCAGGGCGAGGGCGTCCTGGTCCGCGCGGCTGATGGCGTACTCGCGGCGCAGGTTCTCGGCGGTCTCGATCATGCCGCCGGGCACGGGGTGGTGGATGCCGCCCGCGGTGACCCGGCCGCGCGCCAGCGAGTCGTGGAGCTGAAGCCCAGGACCCTTGATGCCCCAGCGGCCCTCGTGCGTGTAGTACGGGGCGGCGCTCATCACGTCGACGCCACCCGCGATCACGACCTCGCTGAACCCGGCCCTGATCTGCATGGCGGCGTCGAGGACGGCCTGAAGTCCGGAGCCGCAGCGCCGGTCGATCTGGACGCCGGTGACGGAGTCGGGAAGGCCGGCGTCCAGGGCGGCGACGCGGCCGATGGCCGGGGCGTCGGAGGAGGGGTAGGCCTGCCCGAGGATCACCTCGTCGACCCGGTCCGGGTCGATTCCGGTGCGGGCGACGAGCTCGGCGATGACGCGGGCCGCGAGGGCCGCGGGCGTCTGCTGGGCGAAGGCCCCGCCGAAACGCCCGATGGGGGTGCGCAGCGGTTCGCAGATGACGACATCGGCCTGGTCGTGCGTGGCTTCAGGCACAGCGGAACACCTTTCGGGCGGCTCAGGGAGGTGAGCCGACCATCGCACCCGACCGCTGAGTCGGTCCAATACCAAGTTTTCGATCCATCAAGACGGATGGCGTCTCAATCTCTCCTACGCTCGATCCCCGTCAGCACTCCCGGGAGTCGGCAGCGCCTCCTCGCACACCGCGAGCACCGCACGCAGCGCGGCGGAGGGGTTGTCGGCCCGCCAGGCAAGGGCCGCCTGGCGCCGGATGGGCGGTCCCGCGAGGGACCGGTAGACGAGCCCGGTCTGCTGGATGTGCCGGACCGATGACACCGTGAGCGTGACACCGACGCCCGCCGCGACGAGCGCCAGGATCGTGTACGAGTCCGGGGCCTCCTGCACCACACGCGGATTGAACCCGGCGGCCTCGCAGGTCTCGACCATCGCGTCGCGCACCGTGGAGCCGGCGTTCGCGGGGAAGGAGACGAAGGGCTCGTCGGCGAGGATGCCGATGGGGATCTCGTCGAGCGCGGCGAGGTGGTGGTCGGAGGGCAGCGCGCACAGCAGCTCCTCCTCGTCGATGACCCGGTGGGCCACGCCCGGCTGTGTCACCGGGAGCCGCACGAAGCCGAGGTCGAGCGAGCCGTCCGCGACCCGGTCGAGCGCGACGTTGGCGTACGTCTGGCCCTTCATGACCAGTTCGAGGGCCGGGTGCGCGGCCCGCACAGCGCGGGTGAGCCGCGGCAGTGTCTCGTGGCTGGAGGCGCCCGCGAACCCGATCGTGACCCGGCCGAACTCCCCGCGCCCGGCCGCCTTCGCGGCCCGCACGGCGGTGTCGAGGTCGTCGAGCACGGTCCGTACGGGTTCAAGGAAGGACTCCCCCGCACTCGTGAGGCGCACGGAGCGGGTATTGCGCTCGAAGAGCTGGACGCCGAGCTCCTTCTCCAGCTGCCGGATCTGCTGACTCAGCGGCGGCTGCGCCATCTGAAGCCGCTTGGCGGCCCGGCCGAAGTGCAGTTCCTCGGCGACGGCCGTGAACGCGGTGAGATGACGCAGCTCCACGAGCCCGCCCCCATTCATTAATCTGCGGTCTTGGTGAGACCTTAATTTGGTATTGGACGGCAATCAATAGGCGCTGAGACGGTAGGTCGACCACCAGGCACTCACCGAGGAGCACCGTGTCACCAAAGGTCATGTCGATGAAGGAGGCCATCGCCACCTTCGTGCACGACGGCGCCACCGTCGGCATCGAGGGCTTCACCCACCTCGTCCCCACCGCCGCCGGACACGAGATCATCCGGCAGGGCCGCAGGGACCTCACGGTGGTCCGAATGACGGCGGACATCGTCGTGGACCAGATGCTCGCCGCGGGCTGCGTCTCGCGCCTCGTGTCCTCCTTCGTCGGCAACTCCTCCGCGGGTTCGCTCGGTGAGCTGCGCCGCAGGGTCGAGCGGGCGGACCCGGCGCCGCTCGCCTTCGAGGAGTACAGCCACTACGGGATGATCTGCCGCTACCTGGCCGGCTCCCAGCGGCTCCCGTTCTACCCCCTGCGCTCGTACGGCGGCAGCGACCTGCCGGGCATCAACGACGCGCTGCGCAAGGTGACTTCGCCGTATCCGGGCCCTGACGGCGAGGAGGAGCAGATCTACGTCGTCCCGCCCGTGAACCCGGACGTCACGATCATCCACGCGCAGCGCGCCGACCGCCGGGGCAACACCCAGATGTGGGGTCTCACCGGCGTCCAGGCCGAGGCCGTGTACGCGGCCGACAAGGCGATCGTCGTCGTCGAGGAGCTGGTCGAGGACGACGTGGTCCGCTCGGACCCCAACCGCACGCTCGTCCCCGCGCACGCCGTGGACGCCGTCGTGGTGTGCCCGCGCGGCGCGCACCCGTCGTTCGCCCAAGGCTATTACGACCGCGACAACGCCTTCTACCGCGCGTGGTCACACATCAGCAAGGACCCGCAACGCCTCCAGGAGTGGCTGGCGGAGTGGGTGTACGGGACGGCCGACCACGCCGAGTACGTCGCCAAGCAGGGCGAGGAGTTCTGGGCGGGCCTCGCGGTCGGCGAGGCCCTCAGCGAACCGGTGAACTACGGACAGCGACTGTGAGCGCGACACACGAGAAGGATCTGACCACCATGACTGCCGCCACGCCCGAGACCGCAGAATCGGTCACGTCCTCGGAGCTGCTCTCCGTCGTCGCCTCACGTGAACTGGCCGCCCGCCGCACGGTGTTCGCCGGCATCGGCCTCCCCACCCTCGCCACCGAGCTGGCCCATCTGACGGTCGCCCCGCAGATCGAGGTCGTGTACGAGTCCGGGGTGTGCGGCGCGCACCCCTCGCACCTCCCGGAGACCATCGCGGACGCCGTGCTCATCTCGGGCGCGGAGGCGGTGCTGTCGATGCCGGCCCTGTTCGGCTGCGTGCTCCAGGGCGGACACATCGACGTCGGCTTCCTCGGCGCCGCGCAGATCGACCGCTGGGGCAACCTCAACACCTCGGTCATCGGCGACTGGGAGCGCCCCTCGGTACGGCTGCCGGGCTCCGGCGGCGGCGTCGAGGTGATGGCCAACTCCCGTGAGGTCTTCGTCGTGATGCGCCGGCACAACCCACGCTCCTTCACCGAGACCCTCGACTTCTGCACCACACCCGGCCCCGACCGGGCACTCGCGGAGGGCATCCGGCCGCTGGGTGTCGGTGTCACGCGTGTCATCACCGAGCTGGGCATCCTGTCCCGCGAGGGCATCGGCGAGGAGCTGCGGCTCACCGCCGTCCACCCCGGTGTCACGGTCGAGCAGGTCAAGGAGGCGACCGGCTGGGACCTCCAAGTGGCCGACCGTGTCGGTACGGTGGAGCCGCCGGGCGCGGCGGAGCTGCGGCTCCTGCGCGAGGATGTCGACCCTGGCCGGGTCTATCTCCGCTGACACACACTTCCCGTCGGCGCGTCTTCCGTACCTACGAAAGGTCTACAACTGCCATGCGTATCAGGATCGTCGGCGCCGGAGCCATGGGCCGCGGCATCGCCCAGTGGGCGGCGAGCGGCGGACACACCGTCGAGCTGGGAGACGTCCGGGCGGAGGCGGTGCGGGAGGCCGTCGACTTCGTGCGGTCCATGCTGGAGCGTGCGGTCGCCAAGGGCCGGATGTCCGCCGAGGACAGCGCGGCTGCGGTGGCACGGCTGATCCCGCTGGACGACCCGTGGGCGCCGGGTCCCGACGTGGAGTTGGTGGTCGAGGCGGTACGGGAGGACCTGGACACGAAGGCCGAGGTCTTCGGAAGGCTGGAGCAGGCGCTCCCGGCCACCACCGTCTTCGCGACCAACACGTCCTCCCTGTCGGTGACACGGATCGCGGCGGCGCTCGACGACCCGACGCGCCTCGCGGGCCTGCACTTCTTCAACCCCGTGCCGCTGATGCGCATCGTGGAGGTGGTGCCGGGCGCCGCGACGCGCCCCGAGATCGCGCCCGCCCTCACTGCGCTGGTGGAGAGCTGCGGCCATCGCGCGGTGACGGTGTCCGACACTCCCGGATTCCTGGTCAACCACGCCGGTCGCGGCCTGGTGACCGAGGCGCTCGCACTCCTTGAGGAGTCGGTGGCGACACCGGCGGACATCGACCGGGTCGCCCGCGATGTACTGGGCCTGCGGATGGGCCCGTTCGAGCTGATGGACCTCACCGGGCTCGACGTCACGGCGGCGGTCATCGACTCGATCTGGCAGGGCTTCCGCCACGAGCCCCGGCTCCGCCCGTCCTACCTCACTCCAAACCGGGTGACGGCGGGCCTGCTCGGCCGCAAGACCGGACAGGGCTGGTACGCGTACGGGCCCGATGCCCCGGCCCCGTCCTCGGTCGCGGAGGCGCCGGTGACGGGGAACGCGGACCGGCCCGTGTTCGTGGCGGGCGACGACACGGCGCTGCGGGACGCCCTGACCGTCACTGGGGCCACCGTCGAGACAAGTGAACGGCCGTCGGCCGACGCTCTCGTCCTGGTCCCGGTCTGGGGCACCACCGTGGCCGACGCGGTCGCCGCCCACGGACTCCCCGCCGAGCGCACGTTCGGCGTGGACCCGCTGTCCGTGGCGAGTGGCCGCCGGGTGCTGTCGGTGACTCCGGCGGCAGACCCGGCCGCCGCACGCGACGCGCGTGCGGTGCTGGCGCGCGGCGAACACCACGTGACGCTCGTCCGTGACACCGCCGGTTCGGTGGCGCAGCGCCTTCTCGCCTCCGTGGTGTCGGTCGCCGCCTCGATCGCCGAGCGTTCGCTCGCCGCCCCCGCGGACATCGACCTCGCCGTGACGCTCGGCCTCGGCTACCCCACGGGACCGCTGGCCCGGGGCGATCAGGTCGGCGCCGCCCGCATGCTGGACCTGCAACGCGCCCTGCACACCACCACGGGCGATCCCCGCCACCGCCCCACCCGCTGGGTCACTGAACGCGCCCAGCTGGGCCTGCCGTTGACGGCGGCGGGGACCGCGCCGCAGGACTGCCTCGACTGACTCACCAGTCGTGCACGCCGCCGTCCTTCAGCCGGTTCACCGGCAGGTATTTGCGCTCGTACGGGAACCTCGCGGCGGCCTTCTCGTCGAACTCGACGCCGATGCCGGGGCGGTCGCCGGGGTGCATCAGGCCGTCCTCGAAGGTCCAGGACGTGTGGAACACCTCCTCGTAGCCGGGGAGGTGGGCCATGTACTCCTGCATGCCGAAGTTCGGCACCGACAGGTCGAGGTGGAGCGCGGCGGCGAACGAGGCCGGGGAGAGGTCACCCGCGCCGTGCGAACCGGAGCGCACCCCGTACAGCTCCGCGAGCGAGAAGATCCGGCGCAGGTGTGTGATGCCGCCCGCGTGGGAGACGGAGGCGCGGATGTAGTCGATCAGCCGGTTGCTGATGAGGTGCTGGCAGTCCCAGATCGAGTTGAAGATCTCGCCGACCGCGAGCGGCGTCGTGGTGTGCTGCCGGATGAGGCGGAAGGCCTCCTGGTCCTCGGCGGGTGTCGGGTCCTCGATCCAGAACATGCGGTACGGCTCAAGGGACTTGCCGAGCCGGCCCGCCTCGATCGGGGAGAGCCGGTGGTGCACGTCGTGCAGCAAGTGGAACCCGTAGCCGAACTCCTCGCGGACGGCGGCCATGTACTCGGGAACGAAGTCCAGGTAGGCGCCGGTGTCCCAGACCTCCTCGGTCGGCAGGTTGCCGTCGGCGGGCTCGTAGGTGTCGCCATCACCCCTGCGCATGCCGTAGACGCGCTCCAGGCCGGGCACCGCTGCCTGGGCGCGGACCGCGCGGAAGCCCTTGTCCCTGAACCGGCGTACGTCGTCGAGGAGTTCGGGGATGGTGTTGCCGCTGGCGTGGCCGTAGACGGTGACACCGTCGCGGGCCGCGCCGCCGAGCAGCTGGTAGACGGGCAGGTTCGCGACCTTGCCCTTGATGTCCCACAGGGCGACGTCGACGGCGGCGATGGCGGTCATGGTGACCGGCCCGCGCCGCCAGTAGGCGCCCTTGTACATGTACTGCCACAGGTGCTCGATGCGGGCCGGGTCCTGGCCGATGAGCGTCGGGCAGACGTGGTCGCGCAGGTAGGAGGCGACGGACAGCTCGCGGCCGTTGAGGGTGGCGTCGCCGATGCCGGTGACACCGTCGGAGGTGGTGATCTTCAGGGTCACGTAGTTGCGGCCGGGACAGGTGACGAAGACCTCGGCGGACGTGATGGTGGAGGACATGCGGGTGCCGTTCTCTCGGGCGTCGTGGGATGGTGTGTCAGTCGCGGGTGGCGGCCGCCCGCAGCGCGGCTTCGGCTCCGTGGGCGTCCAGGATCCGGGCGAACTCGGCGACGGTATCGGCGAAATCGCCGTGCCCTGCCGCCTCTTGAGGCAACAGACCGCCTTCGGCGAGCAGCAGGCGGGCCTTTCCGTCGGGGCCGCTCGCGCGGGATGCCAGTTCGGTGAGGCGGGCGCGGGCGCCGTCGTGGACGGTGCCGAGGCTCCGCTCGTCGTACGCGTCGTCGGCCGTGATGACCCGTACGTACGCGGCGAAGCCGAGCGCGAGGACGCGCGGCACGCGTCCGGCGGCCAGTGCCTCGGTGAGGGTTCCGGCCCAGCGCACGGGGATCTTCAGGGAGCCGTCGGAGCCGACCTGGGCGGTGCGGTGGCCGAGCGCCGGGTTGGCGAAGCGGTCGAGGAGTTCGCCGATGTAGTCCGCACCGGACATGCCGACGGGTTCGGGGACGGTCGGCATGATCTCCTCACGCATCGCGAACTCGACGACTTGGCTGAGGAGTTCATCGTCCACGGCCCGGTCGATGGAACGGTGGCCGCGCAGCAGTCCGAGGTAGGCGAGCAGGGAGTGCGCGCCATTGAGGAGGCGCAGCTTCATCAGCTCGTACGGCGCCACGTCCTCGGTGAACACCGCGCCCGCCTGCTCCCACGCGGGCCGTCCCGCGCGGAAGTCGTCCTGCATGACCCACAGTTTGTACGGTTCCGCGGGCACCGGCACGGTGTCGCGGACGCCGAACGCGCGGGCGGCCAGGGCGCGGTGCTCGTCGGTGGTGGCGGGCGCGATCCGGTCGACCATGCCGTTCGGCGTCGACACGCGGCCGTCGGCGTACGCCTGAAGGTCCTCGCGTTCGGCGGCGGGCAGCGCGGCGATGAACTCGTCGAGCAGCGACCGGAGTCGGTGCCCGTTGCCCATGAGGTTGTCGCAGCTGAGGAGCGTCACGGGCGGGGAGCCGGCGCGCTGGCGCTGTTGCAGTCCGCGCGCGATGAGGCCGATGGCGGTACGCGGGGTGGCTCCGCCCACCAGGTCGGCGCGGACGAGCGGGTCGTCGAGGTCCAGGCGGCCGTCGGCGCCGAACGTGTAGCCCTTCTCCGTGACCGTGAGGGAGACGATGCGGGTGGTGGCGGCGCCGATGGCGGCGACCACGTCCGCGCCCTGCCCGTCGGCGACCAGCCCCTGGTGGTGCACACCGGGCACACTCGCGGCGACGGCACCGCCGCGGTGCAGGGTGAGCACGGTGTAGAGCCCGTCCTGTTCGGCCATGCCCTCGATCACCGGCCGGGGCCGGGTGCCGGGTGTGGTGGCCACACCGGTGATCCCCCACGGCCCGTCGGTGTGCCGCAACGCGTCGGCGGTGTACACGGCCTGATGGGCGCGGTGGAAGTTCCCGAGGCCGAGGTGGACGATGCCGGGGGCCAGATCAAGCCCTGCCTGCGATTGAGGCGCGGGGTATGGGGCAGAGCCCCAATCCTTTCTGGCCCCCGCGGCGGTTGAGCGGGCCAGGGACGCCCGGCTCAGCCTCGGAAGCACACTCCGGTCGACCCCGCTCACACGCCCACCCCGCCGACCGTGACGAGCACCTTCATCTGCGTCCGGTCGACCAGCGCGGAGCGCAACGCCTCACCGGCCCGCTCCAACGGAAACTCCGCAGTGACCAGCTCCCCGAGCCGCACAGGCCCGCCCCCGGCCAACCGCACCGCCGCCCCGAAGTCTCCGGCTGCGTACCGGAAGGAGGTGACCAGGGACATCTCCTGCCGCTGCATCCAGGCCAACGGCAGCGCGGTCTCGGGGCGGTTCGGGTTGCCGACGACGACGGCGGTGCCGCCGGGCCGCAGCGCGCGGATCCCGGACACCAGGGCGGGGCCGACGCCCGAGCAGTCCAGGACGGTGCCGTAGCCGTCCGGGTCGGCGAGCGCGTGTGCCCGGTCGGGGTCGGGGGTGAGTTCGGCCGCGTCGACGGTCCGGGCGCCGAGCCGGGCCGCGAACTCGCGCCGGGCCGGGGCCACGTCGGACACCGTCACCAGCGCTCCACTGGCGGCGGCGACCTGAGCGACGAGCACACCGATCGGCCCGGCACCGGTGACCAGAACCCGCTCACCCGGAGCGATACCGGCTCGGCGCACCGCGTGCACGGCGACCGCGAGCGGTTCGACGAGCGCGCCCAGCTTCACGTCCATGCCCTCGGGCAGCGGATGCACGAAGTCTCTTGGTACGGCGACGAGTTCGGTCAGCGCACCGTTGGTGGGCGGCGAGCCGAAGCAGGTGCCCTTCGGGCACAGGTTGTAGCGCCCGGCCCGGCACAGGGCGCAGCGCCCGCAGGGGTGTGCCGGCTCGATCGCGACAGGTGTGCCGTGGGGCAGGTCCTCCGTGCCCGCGCCGTGGCCGACGACGAACCCGGCCGGTTCGTGGCCGAGGACGGTCGGCTGCCGCAGCACGTTGGGCCCGTTCTCGCCGTGCTCGTAGTAGTGCAGATCGGAACCGCACAGGCCGACGGCGCGGACGGCGACGAGCACCTCGCCGTCACCCGGCTCGGGCACCGGACGGTCCTCTACGCGCAGGTCCTTGGGCCCGTGCAGCACGGCGGCGCGGTGCGTGGTGGTGGCCACGGGGCGCTCCTTTCGTAGGGGTCTCTCTGGCTAGCGGACCGGCAGCGGTTCGACGCGCTTGATGACGAAGGCATACGTGAGGGCGCCGACGATCGACAAGGCGCCGGAGACGAGCAGCGGCACCAGGTACGAGCCGCCGGACGCCGCCAGGAGGAAGCCGGTGACGATCGGGCCGAGGGCGCCGGCGACGTTCGAGGCGAAGTTCTGGATGCCCGCGAGGGAGGCGACATGGCCGGCGGTGGGCGCGACGTCGGCGGGCAGCGAGGCGACGGACGCGGTGGCGAAGGTCAGCGAGGCGTAGCTCAGGGAGAGCAACGCGAGCGCGCCGGACGCGGTGGGCACGACGACGGCGAGCGCGATGACGGAAGAGCACAACGTGCCGGAGATCAGGCAGGTCTTGCGGACCTTGGTGGTGGACCAACCCTTGCGAAGGAGCCGGTCGGCCGTGTACCCGCCGAGCAGTGAGCCCATGATGGCGACGAGGCCGGGGACGGTGCCGAAGAAGCCGAGCGAGAGGAGGTCGAACCCGCGCTCGTCGACGAGGTAGCTGGGGAACCACGTGATGAAGAAGTAGATGACGTAGTTGAGGCAGAAGAAGCCCAGCATCATGCCCCAGACCGTCCGGTACCGGAACAGGTCGCGCCAGCGCACCTTGGGCGCGCCGTCCTTCTCGGCGGGTGTCTCCTCGATGCGGGCGCCACCGGCCTCGATGTACTCGCGCTCTTCGCTCGTGAGCCGCGGGTGGTCGGCGGGCTCGTGGTAGAGGCGCCACCAGCCGACGATCCACAGGAAGCCGAGCAGTCCGCAGACGACGAAGGCGGCCCGCCAGTGGAAGACCGAGACCAGCATCGTGACGAGCGGCAGGGCGATGGCGGTGCCGACGCGGGCGCCGTTGTCCCACACGCTGTTGGCGAGGGTGCGCTCGTGCCGTGGGAACCAGCGCGAGACGGCCTTCGCGGGCGCCGGATAGCCGGCGGCCTCGCCCGCGCCGAGCAGCATCCGCGCCCCGATGAGCGAGCCGACGCCGCGCACCAGGCCCATGCCGATGGTGGCCACCGACCACCAGATCGCACCGAGCGCGAAGACCCGCTTCACGCCGTACTTGTCGAGCAGCGCGCCCGCGGGCAGCTGGCAGATCGCGTACGTCACGAAGAACGCGCTGAGGACGAAGCCCTGGGTCTCGGGGCCGATGTGCAGGTCCTTGGACATGGTGGGCAGCGCGACGCTGAGCGTGGAGCGGTCGAGGTAGTTGACCGCGAGGCCGCCGAAACAGAGCACGGCGATGCCCCAGCGGACGTTCTTGCCTCGGCCGCGGGGACGGGGTGGCGGGGTCGTGCCGGACGGCGTCGTCACCTCGGTGTCGGTGACGGGGTGGCTGGTCATCGTTGACCTCCGGTCGGAAGCGGACCTGTCACTTTGTACCCGTGCAGCTGCTTACATACAAGCCTTGTATGTAAGAATTTCCGCAGCTGAGGTGAGAGGGTGACGACATGCGGGACGAGCAGCGACGAAGCAGGAATACGGCCCGGCGGACGCCGGAGGAGGCGACACAGGCCACACCCAGGGAGTCCAACCGGGCACGGGTGCACGCGCTGCTGCGCTCGCGCATCACGTCCCTCGAACTGCTGCCGGGCGCCCCGCTGTCGGAGAACGAACTCGCCGCGGAGCTCGACGTCAGCCGCACCCCGGTGCGCGAGGCGCTGATCCTGCTCGGCGAGGAGTCGCTGGTCGACATCTTCCCGAAGCTCGGTACGTTCGTCTCACGGATCAGCGTCGACGCCGTACTGGAGGCCCAGTTCATGCGCGAGGCGCTCGAACTGGCCGCGCTGCGCGAGGCGGTGAAGCGGGCCGACGACCAGGACATCGCGGCGCTGCGCGCGATCCTCGACGCGCAGCGCGCCGCGTTCGATGCGGCGGACGACGACCTGTTCTTCGAGCAGGACGAGGCCTTCCACCGCCGTCTGATGGAGGCCAGCGGCCACCGCACACTGTGGCGCACGGTCACCACGGCCAAGGCACACCTCGACCGCGCCCGCCGCCTGAGCCTGCCGCTGCCACGCCGCATCGAGCACCTCATCGACGAGCACCGGGCGGTGGTCGACGCCCTGGAACTGCGCGACGCGGCGCGGGCCGAGCAGGCGCTGCGAAGCCACCTTCAGGGCGTGTTCGACGACATCGGCACGATCCAGGCCGAACGTCCCGAACTCTTCGTGGAATCCGGGGAGTTGCCCGCGCCCAGCAGACCCCGCGCCCACCCCGGACTGCGCGCCTAAGCGGCCTTAGTCGCCTGAGCCGCCGTAATCGCCTTATTCGCCTGAACGCTCAGGCCGTGCGCCTCAGTCCGTCCAGGGTGAGGTCGAGGAGCCGCTCGGCCTGGGCGCGTTGTCCGGGCCCGGCGGAGGTGAGGGCGATGCCGGCGAGCGCGGCGAAGATGTCGCTCGTGGGGATGTCGTCGCGGATCGCCCCGGCGCACGTACAGGCGTCCATCAGCTCGGCGATGGACGCCTCGATCATGTCCCGGCTGTGCCCGTACGGGTTGCCGCCATCGGCGGCCATGGCGCGCAGTGCGTCGGCCATGCCGTACTTGGCGCTCGCGTAGTCCATGAAGCGGCGGGTCCACGCGCGCAGCGCCTCGTACGGCGGGTGCGCCGCGAGCAGCTCGGTGGCGGCCTCGCAGAGCCGGGCCACCTCATTGCGGTAGGCCGCTTCGATCAGGTCCTCGCGGGTCGGGAAGTTCCGATACAGAGTCGCGCTGCCGACGCCCGCGGCCTTGGCGATGCGTTCGAGACCCACGTCGAGGCCGTCCTCGGTGAATGCCCGCACCGCGGCGGCCAGGATCTTCTCCCTGTTGCGTCGCGCGTCCGCTCTCAGCGGCCGCTCGGTACCTCGGCCCATCGCCGGCCCCTTTCGTGCCCACTTGCTAAGTGGAGGCTACCCCACTTATGGTCACACCGTCAGCCTAAGTGGGGACTCCCCCACTTTCACCCTGGGGCACGGCTCTGGCCTACCCACACCTACTCCCACTCCCCGGAAAGGGCCACCCATGTCAGGAATCGAAGGCAAAGTCGTGGCGATCACCGGCGCCAGCAGTGGCATCGGTGAAGCCACTGCGCTGCTGCTCGCCGAGCGCGGCGCGAAGGTCGTGCTCGGCGCCCGCCGCCCCGAACGCCTGGAGGACCTGGCGAACCGCATCGAGAAGTCCGGCGGCCAAGTCACCTGGATCCGCACGGATGTGACGGTGCGTGAGGATGTGTCCGGGCTGGTCGAGTTGGCGCGCAGCCGCTTCGGCCGCATCGACGCTCTCGTCAGCAACGCCGGGATCGGACCGATCTCCCCGCTCGACGACCTGCGGGTCGAGGACTGGGAGAACATGATCGACGTCAACTTCAAGGGCGTCCTGTACGGGATCGCGGCCGCGCTGCCGGTCTTCCGGGAGCAGGGCACGGGCCACTTCGTCAACGTCGTCTCCACCGCGGGACTCCGCATCGTCCCGACGCAGGCGGTGTACGCCGCCACCAAGAACGCGGTCCGCACCCTCTCCGAGGGCCTGCGCCAGGAGGCCGGGGCCGGTCTGCGCGTGACGGTGGTCTCGCCGGGCATGACCCGCACGGAGTTCACCGACCACATCGCACCCGAGGTACGGGACCAACTCACCTCGTCCATGGGCGACATCGGCATCCCACCGGAGGCCATCGCACGCGCCATCGCCTTCGCCGTCGAGCAACCGGACAACGTCGACGTCGGCGACATCGTGGTCCGCCCCACGGCCCAGGGGTAGTCCCTCCCGACCTCCTGTTGGCGTGCGCCGATGGACGAACTGAGGCTCGCCGCCTGGCCGCCGGAGCCGATCAGGACCGAGCGGCTCGTGCTCCGTGGGTCCGAGACCCGGGACCGCGCCGCGTTCATCGACTTGCTCGCCTCGCCGGAGGTGCACACCTACCTCGGCGGCCCCCGGTCGCGCGTCGCACTCGAACGCGAATTGCCCGCGGTGCCCGAACGGTGGCCGGGAAGCTTCGTCGTCGAACTCGACGAGACGATGATCGGCCAGATCCTGCTCCGCAGGACGCCGGGACACCAACGCCCGGCCGCCGCCGGCAAGGCCGATCTCCGCTATCTGTTCCTGCCGCGGGCCTGGGGGCTCGGGTACGCGTCCGAAGCGTGCACGGCGGCACTGGACTGGCTCGCCGCCACCCTTCCCGGCGAACCGGTGGTGCTCACCACCCAGTCCGCCAACACCGCCTCGATGCGACTCGCGGCAAAGCTGGGCTTCACCGAGGTCGAGCGATTCGAGGCCTGGAACGCCGAGCAATGGCTCGGCATTCGAGCCTCCCGCTGAGCCCCACCCCGTAACACCCCAACCGCTCCAAGGGGTTGACCCCCCTCCGCTTCCTGCATACGGTGCTCGCACCCCAAAGGTATATCGATATACCAACGCGACAGGAGGCCTCCCGCCTTGCGCTCACCGATGAATCGACGCGGCTTCATGGCTCTGGGTGCGGGTCTCGCGGCGGTGCCTGCGCTCAGTGCGTGCGGTGCGCTCGACGCCTACGGCTCGGACCCCGACACCCTGGTGATCCACAGCCAGATGGGCGGGAACGCCCCCGGCTCCCCCACGTTCCGCGCGGTCGTGAACCAGTTCCGCAAGGAAAACCCGGACATCACCGTGAAGAACCTGATCAACGGCGACGACCTCGGACAGGTCTACGAGACCTCGCGCCTCGCACGCGCCGAGGCCGACGTCGTGATGGTCAACCTCTACGACAAGACGCTGTCGTGGACCGAGGTCGGCGCCACCGTTCCGGTCGGCGGGTACCTCGACGACTGGGGGCTGCGCGAGCGGATCATCCCGAAGGCCGTCACCGAGTGGACCGACACCGAGGGCCGGCTACGCGCCTTCCCCTACATTGGGACGAACTGGCCGATCGCCTTCAACCACGCACTCCTTGAGCGCGCCGGGGTCGACGCCCCGCCGACCACCTCCGACGAACTCTTCGCCGCCGCAAAGAAGTTGCGCGGCAAGGGCATCACCCCGTTCACGGTGGGCGGCAACGACTGGACGGGCCAGAAGCTGCTCGCCCAGATCATCCAGACGTTCCTCACCCCCGCCGAGGCCCGGCACCTGTACCGCACCGGTGACTTCAGCGGCTCGCGCGGCGCACAGGAGGGCATCGGCTACTTCGTGGATCTGCGCGACGCCGGGGTGTTCGCCGACAAAGCGCAGGGCCTCACGTCGGACGCGATGACGACGCAGTTCAACACCGGCCACGCGGCCATGCAGTCGGCGATGTCCTCCGCCCTCGCCAGCGTCCCCGACAACGTTGTCAAGACCACCTCGGTCGGTGGCTTCCCCCTCACCGACGGGGCCGCGCAGAAGAAGCCGACCATCCTGCGCACGTACACCGTCTCCGGTTTCTGGATCAGCCCGAACGGCGTGAAGAAGATCAAGGCGGTGGAACGGTTCATCCGCTTCATGTACCGGCCCGAGGTCGTCGACCGGTTCGTCACCGAGGGCGGCCGTGACATGTCGGTCGTCACCGAAGCGCTCAGCACGAACTTCCCGCTGGTGGCGAAGGCTCAGCAACTCGGCGACTCCGTCGGCCAGGTGGTGCTGCCGGACCAGTACATCCCGTCCGTCGCCGCGCAGCCGCTGATCCAGGCGACCTCGACCGCTTTCACCCCCGGCACCTCCGCGCGCGCCATCCGCACGGCGCTGGAATCCGCGTACCGCTCCACCTGAGCCCGCCCGTGGAGAACACCGAGAGCGCCCAGCACACCGATGGCGCCGGATACGTCGAGAACGTCCAGAACGGAAGTCGACCCCGATGACGATCACAACGCCTCGGCCCAGCGTCCCCGCGGGCCGGACCCCCACCCCCGAAAAGCCCGGCAGCAGCCGCAAGCGAGGCGGCCGGGGCAGCACGATCCTCGCGCTGCCCGCGCTCGTCTGGTACCTGCTGTTCATGGTCGGCCCGATGGTCGCGATCTTCGTGATCGCGGCCCTGCACTGGCCGGGCATGCTCCAGCCGGTGTCCTTCGCGGGCCTCGACAACTTCCGTACGGTCTTCGCCGATCCGGCCTTCTGGGCGGCCGTGCGCAACACGGCGGTCCAGCTGGTGATCGCGCTGCCGGTGATGATCGTGTGCGCGTACATGGTCGGCTACTACGTGGCGCAGAAGCCGCCGGGCCATCGCGTCATCCGGTATCTGCTGTTCGTGCCCGGCCTGATCTCGACGCCGGCCAAGGCGATGGTCTTCTACGCCGCCCTCTCCCCCGACGGCCTGCTCAACGGCGCCCTGTCGGGTCTGGGCCTCGGCTCCCTCACCGATGCCTGGCTGGCCAGTTCGTCGACGGCTCTGTACTGCCTGATCGCCCTGGACGTCTGGGCGGGCATCGGTTTCACCGCCGTGCTGTTCGCGGCGCGCCTGTCCAGCGTTCCCGAAGACCTGGGCGAGGCCGCGCAGTTGGACGGGGCGGGGCACTGGCGGACGATGTGGCGCATCCACTTCCCGGTCGTGCGGGACTACGTGGGTGTGGTGACGATGCTTCAGCTGCTGTGGACGCTGTTCGGCTCCGCGCAGAACGTCCTGCTGCTCACCCAGGGCGGCCCCGGCACCTCGTCGACGACGCTGTCCTTCCTCGTCTACCAGAAGGCGTTCATCGAGGCGGACCTCGGATACAGCCAGGCCGTGGGCGTGATCCTGTTCCTGGCCGGGCTCGTGGGCCTGCTGTCCGTCCGCCGTGTCTTCCGCGCCAGCCACTGAGCCTTGAGCCGATCGGAGCTGTATCCCATGAGCAAGAGTCATGCGAAGTTCGGCCGGTCGTGGTGGCCCGCGCACATCCTGGTGTGGGGGTACGCGGTGCTGCTCGCGGTGCCGCTGTACTACTTCGTCGCCTCCGCGTTCAAGTCCAATGACGCGATCTTCGCCAACCCCCTCGCACCTCCGACCTCGTTCGGACTCGACAACTTCACGACGGCGTTCCGGACCGCGGGCCTGGGCACCGCGGTGGTGAACTCGGCGCTCGTGACCGTGCTGGCCCTGGTGTTGACGCTCGGGCTCGCGGTTCCGGCGGCGTTCGCGCTCGCCCGTTCCGAGGGCCGGGCGGCGTCGGTGATCGAGAAGGTGTTCTCGCTCGGCTTCCTGATCCCGACGTTCGCCGCCCTGTTCCCCACGTTCCTGCTCGCGGCCGCCACCGGCCTCTTCCACACCCGTACGTTCATGGTGCTGCTGCTCCCGGCGACCGCGCTGCCGCTGTCGGTGGTGATCCTGGTGCAGTTCATGCGGACCATCCCGAAGGAGATGGAGGAGGCGGCACGCATGGACGGTGCCTCGACCTTCGCGGTGCTGCGGCACATCTATACGCCGATGTGCATGCCCGGCATCGCCACGGTGCTCCTCCTCAACTTCCTGAGCTTCTGGAACGAGTACCTGTACTCCCTCGTCCTCATCGGCCCCGACCCCGACCTGCGAACGATCCAAGTCGCCCTGCCCACACTGAAGTCGGTGACCGGCACGGACTACGGTGTACTGACGGCGGGCACCGTGCTCACCCTCGTCCCGGTGTGGATCGTGTACACGGTGCTTCAGAAGAGGATGCAGACGGCTCTGGTCAGTGGCGCGGTGAAGATGTGAGTGCGCTGGGAAAGCGGACGCCGGGCAGGCGCCCCACCATCAAGGACGTGGCGGCCGCGGCCGGGGTGTCACCGGCCGCGGTGTCGAAGGTGTTCAACGGCACGGGCCGCATCTCCGAGCAGACCCGCCGCCGCATCCAGGACGCGGCCACGAACCTCGGCTGGTCGCCGAACGCGGCGGCGAGCGCCCTGCGCCGCTCCCGCAGCCACACCATCGCCCTCGTGGTGCGCCGCCCCAGCGACGTCCTGGGCACGGACCCGCACTTCAGCGAGCTGATCAACGGTCTGGAGAGCGAACTCGCGCCGCGCGGCTACGGTCTGCTGCTCCACCTCGTCGCGGACGTCGACGAGGAGGGCCGGCTGTACGAGCGGCTGGCCGCCGAGGGGCGGGTGGACGGTGCGGTGCTCACGGAGAGCCGTATCGACGACCCGCGCCCGGCCCAACTGCGGCGCCTGGGGCTGCCGTTCGTGCTGCTCGGCGGCCCTGACGGGGTGATGCTCAGCCACCAGGAGACCGGTGTCACTGAGGCCGTCGAGCATCTGCTCGACCTCGGTCACCGGCGGATCGGCTACGTGTCCGGGCCGCCGGAACTGGTCCACTCCGGGTTCCGGCAGGGTGTGCTCACCGATGTGCTCGCCAGGGCCGGGCTCGCCCCGGCCGCCGTGATCCCCACGGACTTCGGCGCCGAGGCCGCGATCGCCGCGACGGAGCGGCTGCTGGCCCTCTCCCCCCGGCCCACCGCGATCGTGTACGCCAACGACTCGATGGCCATGTGTGGCATCGGCGCCGTCCAGCGCGCGGGCCTGTCGGTTCCGGGCGACCTGTCCGTCATCGGCTACGACGACCTGCCGCTCGGTCGCTGGCTGCATCCACGGCTGACCACCGTCGACCAGCGGGTGACCGTGGTGGGTGCGGCGGCTGCGCGGGTGCTGCTCGCGGAGGTGGGCGAGGAGGGTGTGCCCGCGCCCGACCTTGCGGACAGCCCCCGGCTCGTCGTACGCGAGTCGACCGGGCCTGCCGCCTCGTAGGTCATGCCGCAGCGACTGGATTTCCGCACCGGCGTTGCGGACTCGGGGCTCCGCCCCGGACCCCGCTGGCTCTCGTCCAAGAGCGGGGCTTGATAGATCATTCTCGGCACCACTGTTTGGAGCACCATGCGTCGCCACAGCGCCCAGCTGTCCCACCACCCCGCCGTCCTGCCCTGGCTCGGTGCCAACTACTGGTCCCGTACCGGCGGTCCGCTCATGTGGCGGAACTACGACCCCGCCGTCGTGCGCGAGGAGCTCCGGGCCCTCCGCGGCCACGGCCTGAACATGACGCGCTCCTTCTTCTACTGGCCCGACTTCCACCCTGAGCCGCACCGCATCGACGAGGAACTCTGCGACCGTTTCCGGGACTTCCTCGACGCACACACCGAGTTGGGCATGGGCAGCGTCCCCACCTTCATCGTCGGCCACATGTCCGGCGAGAACTGGGACCCGGCCTGGCGCGGCAACCGCGATCTGTACGAGGATGTGTGGATGGTCGGCCGGCAGGCGTGGTTCGCGAGTGAGATGACACGCCGGTTCAAGGACCACCCGGCGGTGACCGGCTGGCTGATCACCAACGAGATGCCGGGGTACGGCCGGATCTACCAGGTCGACCCGCCGGCCTCGGACGTGGTGACGGCGTGGGCGCAGTTCATGTGTCAGGCCGTGGTGGCGGCCGGGGCCACGCAGCCGGTGTCGCTCGGCGACGGCGCGTGGGGCATCGAGGTCACCGGCAAGGACAATGGCTTCTCGCTGCGTGACACCGACCAGTACGTCGATTTCGTCGGCCCGCACGTGTACCGCTCGGACACGGACCGGCCGCGCCAGCACTACCGGGCCGCGTTCGAGTGCGAGCTGGCGGCGGTCACGGGGAAGCCGGTGATTCTGGAGGAGTTCGGCGTGTCCACGGACACCGTCTCCGCGCGCAACGCGGGGGTCTACTACCGGCAGACCCTGCACAACTCGCTGCTCGGCGGCGCGACCGGCTGGATGGCGTGGAACAACACGGACTACGACGACCTGTGGGAGCAGTCGCCGTACGACCACCACCCGTTCGAGATGCACTTCGGGATCACGGACAGCGCGGGCCGCCCGAAGGAGCCGCTGCGTGAACTCGCCGCGTTCGCCGACGTGTTGAAGACCGTGGACTTCCCGCGATGCCGCCGCACGGACGCCGGTGCGGCGCTCGTGGTTCCGGCGTTCCTGGAGAAGGGCTACCCGTACAGCCGTCCCGCCGACCGGCCGCTGATCTTCGGCTCGCTGCACCAGGGGTACGTCGCCGCGCGCGGCGCCGACCTCCCCGTGGGCTTCGTCCGCGAGGTCGACGGGCTACCGGAGGACGGTGACGTACAGCTGTATCTGCTGCCGTCCACGCGGCAGTTGACGACGCGTACGCGGCGCGGTCTGGAGGAGCGGGCGCGCGCGGGGGCGACGGTGTACCTGTCGTTCTGCTCGGGCGAGTACCCGGGAACGCGCGGGCCGTGGTTCCACGACCTGGACGGCCTGTTCGGGGTCGAGATGCAGCTGTCGTACGGGGTGGCTGAGCCGATCGAGGACGACGAGCTGGCCATGACGTTCACCGAGGACTTCGGTGATGTGCGCGCCGGTGAGACGTTGCGCTTCGCCGTCGCGGGGAACGAGGACAGCCGTGCGTGGCTGCCGGTCGTCCCGGACGGTGCGCGGGTCGTCGCGACGGACGCGCACGGCCGTCCGGCGCTGCTCGTCAACGAGATCGGCGCGGGCCGGACGATCCTCGCCACGTACCCGCTGGAGCACATGGCCGCACGCTCGGCGCAGGTGAACCCGGAGCAGACGCACCGGCTGTACGCGGCGCTCGCCGATGTCGCGGGCGCGGCTCGCCCGGTGACCGTGGACACGCCGCTGGTCAGCGCGGACACCCTCGTACACGAGGACGGGCGGCGGTTCTTGTGGCTGGTCAGCCAGGCGGAGGAGGAGCTGACGGTGCGTCCGTCGGACCGGCTCGGCAAGCCGCTCGACGAGGTGACGCTCGCACCGTACGGGGTGCGGGTCATCGAACTGGACACGGAGGCCTGACACACCATGGAGCTGTACCAGGACGCGGGAGCGCCGGTCGCCGACCGGGTGTGTGACCTGCTCGGCCGGATGACGCTGACCGAGAAGGTCGGCCAGGTCAACCAGCGGATGTACGGCTGGGACGCGTACGAACGTACGGCGGAGGGGCACCGGCTCACGGACGCCTTCCGCGAGGAGGTGTCTCGGTTCGACGGGATGGGCGCGCTGTACGGACTCCAGCGGGCCGATCCGTGGTCCGGTGTCACCTTCGCCGACGGCATCACGGCGGCGGACGGGGCGCGGGTCGCCGACGCGGTGCAGCGACATGTCATCGAGCACACGCGACTCGGCATCCCCGTCCTGATGGTGGAGGAGGTGCCGCACGGCCACCAGGCGCTCGACGGCACCGTGCTGCCGGTGAACCTGGCGGTCGGCGCCACCTGGGACCCGGACCTGTACCGGGAGGCGGCGGCAGCCGCGGCGGCCGAACTGCGGGCCCGTGGCGGGCACGTCGCGCTCGTCTCCGCGCTCGACCTGGTGCGGGACCCGCGCTGGGGCCGCGCGGAGGAGTGTTTCGGCGAGGACCCGTACCTGGCGGCGCGGCTCACCACGGCACTGGTGGAGGGGATGCAGGGCGCGGGTGGGACTTTCGGTGCGGACCGGGCCGCCGTCGTGCTCAAGCACTTTGCGGGGCAAGGGAGTTCGGTGGGCGGGCGGAACAGTGCCGCCACCGAGATCGGCGCCCGCGAGCTGCACGAGATCCACCTCCCGGCGGCCCTCGCGGGCGTGCGGGCAGGGGCGGCGGGCGTGATGGCCGCGTACAACGAGTTCGACGGCCTGCCGTGTGCGGCCTCGCACGACCTCCTCACCGGGTTGCTGCGCGAACGCTGGGGCTTCGAGGGCCTGGTGATGGCGGACGGCTGCGCGCTCGACCGTCTGGTGCGGCTGGCCGGCGACCGGCCGTCGGCGGCGGCGCTCGCGCTGTCGGCGGGCACGGACCTGAGCCTGTGGGACGGGGTGGTCCCGGAGCTGGGGACGGCGGTGGAGCGCGGCCTCGTCCCGACCTCGGTGTTGGACACGGCGGTGGCCCGCGTCCTGACACTGAAGTTCCGCCTCGGTCTCTTCGAGCACCCCTACGCCACCGAGGGGTCGCCCGAACAAGGGGTCCACACACAGGAGTTGAGCGAACGAATCGCGCGCGCCTCGATCACACTCCTGCACAACAACGGGGCGCTGCTCCCCCTCGGGTCCGACAAGAAGCGCATCGCCGTCATCGGCCCGAACGCCGACTCGATCCCGCAGCAGATCGGCGACTACACATCACCCCAGCGCCCGGACAGCGGTGTCTCGGTGCTCGCCGGGCTGCGGGAGACCGGCGCGGATGTGACGTATGCGCGCGGCTGTGACCTGGTGGGCGACGACTGTTCGGGGATCGCGGAGGCCGTGGAGCTGGCCGCCGCGTCCGATGTCGCGGTGCTCGTGCTCGGCGGCTCCAGCGCACGCGAACACGACACGCTCTTCGATGACAACGGCGCCGCGGTCATCGCCACCGGCAACCCGACGGAGATGACCTGCGGCGAGGGCGTCGACCTCGCCGACGTCCGGCTCGGCGCCGGGCAGCGGGCGCTCGCCGCGGCGGTGGCGGCGACCGGTACACCGTGCGTGGCGGTGCTGATCCAGGGCCGACCGCACGCGGTGCCCGAACTCGCGGGCGGGGCAGGCGCGTTGGTGAGCGCGTGGTACCCGGGCCCGTGGGGCGGCCGAGCCGTCGCGGACGTCCTCCTCGGCGCCTGCGAACCCAGCGGACGGCTCCCCCTCTCGGTCCCCCGCTCCTCCGGCCAACTCCCCGTCTTCTACAACTCCAAGGACCACGGCTTCCGCGGCTACGTCGACGAACCCGGCACACCCCTCTACCCCTTCGGCCACGGACTGTCGTACACCACCACCGAGTTCGGCACGCCACGCGTCTCCGAGGGGGTGTGCGAGGTCGAGGTCACCAACACCGGGGCCCGGCCGGTCCGCGAGACGGTGCAGCTGTACGTGCGCCGGGTCGACGGCGCGACGTCCTGGCCCCGCGTCCGTGAACTGCGCGGCTTCCAACGCGTGGACCTGGCACCGGGCGAGAAGGCCACGGTCACCTTCGCCCTCGACGACACGGTCCTCGCCTCGGTGACCCGCTCCCTGGACCTGGCCGTGGAACCGGGCACGTACGAGATCGAGACCGGGCCCTCCTCGGCCTCCACGCGGTCCGCGACGCTGACCGTCTGACCATCCTCGGCGGTGAACCCGTTCCGGCTCTGGCGCGTCACAGGGGCACCGGAGCCGGCCAAGGGCCCGGGTGTCGTCCAGGAGGTCACATGCGCATCGGGGCGGTTCGCCGCGGCAGGCTGACGGCGGGGGGCGTCCTGTCCACCATCGGGCTTGTCGCCGCGGCCGCTTGCGGCAGCGGGAAGGTGGCGGAGGGCGGCGGGGACGCGCTCGCCGAGCGGGCCCGGCGGGTGGCCGACGCCTGGGACGGCTCGTCGGCGGCCGCGGCGTGGCGGGCCGGCTACCACCCCACCGGGGAGGCGGTCCAGCTCCCGCGCGGCGGCCTGCGCGGCGTCGCCGACCAACAGGCGTACGAGCGACAGAACTTCAAGGTGCGCGGCACGCTGCCCGGAGCCGGGGCGAAGGACGGCAAGGTGACCTGGGCGGCGGCAGGCGGCGAGTCCGTCACCCGGCCCCTGGTGGGGGCGAAGGAGGCGTACGAGAGTCCGGCGGGGCTGCGTGTCGATGGAGTGCCACAACTCATGGTCGAGCGTGTGGAGTTGGGTCGGATGAGGATGTCCACCAGTCGCGGTCCGGCATCGGTTCCCGCCTGGGTCTTCACCCTCGCCGGGTACGCCTCCCCGCTGAAGCAGGCCGCCGCCGTCCCGTCGAAGACCCCCCGGCCCCCGATCGAGGCGGCCCACGACCTGCCGGGCTTTCCGCTCGACCGCCTGCTCCGGGTCTCCGCCGACGGGCGCGCGGTGACCGTCGTCGCCATGCACGGTGTGTGCGCCGACGGGCCCGCGGTGGACGTGTTGGAGACTCGCGGCAGCGTCGTGCTGTCCGCCTCCGTCACCGGCCGGGAGGACGACCGGAACTGCACCTCGCAGGGGAAGTTGGAGCGGGTCGAGGTGCGGCTGAGCAAACCCCTGGGCGAGCGTGTCCTGCTCGACGCGCACTCCGGAAAGCCGGTTCCCTACCGGGGCACGAACGGACTCAACCCGTGAGTACGGCGACCCGGAGGAACCGGGCCGCCGTAGGGGGGGTGTCACCGACGCTCGGCGTCCAGCGCCGCGACCTTGCGGACGGCCTCGGCGATGGCCTGGTGGTCCTTCTTCAGGATCGCCCCGTGGTTGCTGGCGACCTTGGCGTGGATCTCGATGTGCGCGTTGCGGGCGGTCACCTCGGCGAGACCGGCACGGATGCGCTCCTGCTCGTCGCCGCGACTGCCGAAGGACGAGCCGGAAGCCACCACGTAACTCGTAGGGACAGTGATGGCATCGAGCACCGCGCCCAGTTCGCTCTTGCCGCCGATCCTGCCGAGTTCGATGTTGCTCTCGGCCATCTGCGCGGCGGACATCCGCGGGATCAGGCCCGTCGGTCGGACCAGTGGCGCGAGCCGACCGACGCGCCGGAACAGCTTCCGGACCCGCGCCTCCATCACCTCGTCCATCCAGTCGTAGGGTTGCGCGCCGTCGACCAGGACCGCGCCGATGGCGCGCTCCGGGTTCCGGCTCGCCCAGTGCGCGCCGACGTACGCGCCGTAGGACCAGCCCACGATGAGCGCCCGGTCGACCCCCCTGGCGGCGAGCACTGCGTCGACGTCACGGACGGCGGCCTCGAAGGAGTAGTCCGCCGAAGTCCCCGACTTCCTGCCGCGGGCCCGCTCGTCGTAGGTGATGTGCCGCCACCGCGGGCCGAGGTCGGCGAGGACCCGGCGCCAGTAACCCTGCGTGGCGAACTGGCCGTTGAGGTAGAGGACCGGGATGCCGGGGCCGCCGGAGTCGGTGACGGCGAGGGCGGTGTCGTCGACCTGGACCATGCCGGTCCACGGAGCGGCGGCCGAGGGTGCGGTGCGGTTCGTCATGGCTTCTCCTGGTGCGACGGATCGGTGGGTTGGTGGGTCGGGTGGTGTCACAGGCTGCGGGCGGTGATGTCCCCGTGGCCGGTGGTCGCGTGGACGGTGAGCTGGGACTTGGCACCCTCGGAGTTCGTCAGCGAGTTGTGGATCCGGCCGTAGCCGGTACCCGCGTCGAGGGTGGCGGAGACACCATGGGCGGCTTCGACCGTCACGTTGCCCATCTGGGTGTTCAGTTCGAGCGCGCCCGATGTGGCCTCGGCGATGCGGATGTCCCCCTTCTGCACCTTGATGTCGGCGGGACCGGTCAGCCGGCCGACCGTAACATCACCGGCGTAGGAGGACAGCCGCACGCCCGCGGCCTCGTCGATCTTCACGGCGCCGTGCGCGCCCTCGCAGGCGAGCTCGCCGAGCCGCCCGACGCCGCGGAACTCCACGGCGGCCGAGATGGTCTCGATGCCGGATCCGGCGGGCAGTTGGACCGTCACCTCGATGGCTCCGGACGCGCCGAGGAGCTGGTTCTTCTCGGCCGGGGCGGCGACCCGCAGGACACCGTCGGCGAACTCGACGGTGGTCTGCTCGGCGGCCTTCACGTCGCGGCTCTTCGAGGAGTCGGCGGGGCGGACATCGACGGTGGTGTCGGCGCGGTCGGCGGCGATGACCTGGACTCGGCCGGCCGGGAGGCGCAGGACGGCGGAGATGGCGGCGGGGGTGTCGAACTTCTGCATTGTGTGCTCCTTGAGCTGTCGTCGTTTCGCCGTTTCGCTGTTTCCGATGAGTGAAAAGCTACGTTGCGTTTCGTGATCCATCAACATACTTGTTGCACTCTAATCCTTTAGTCGCAGGTCATTGTGCATATTTCGTTGCAACGGGTTGCGATCTAACGCAACAGAACGCGCCATTCCGTTGCAACGGGATGGCGGTGAACGCTACGCTGACCCGCGTCAGGTCCACACAGCAGACAAAGAGGTGCTCGCGATGCCGGGAGGCCGACTCACCCAGCAGGAACGGCAACAGATCTCGCTCGGGCTCGCCGACGGGCTCGCCTACGCCGAGATCGCCCGCCGCCTGGAGCGCCCCACCTCGACCATCACCCGCGAGGTGATGCGCAACGGCGGACCCAACTCCTACCGCGCCGACCTCGCGCACCGCGCCACCGAACACCGCGCCCACCGCCGCAAGCAGGCCGCCCCGCGCGAGCCCGCGGGCTCTTCGGGGCGGGACGACGAGGCGGTGCGCGCGTACGAGGAGACGTTCACGACCCTCCTCATGGGGCAGGGGCTGCCCAAGATGACGGCGCGCGTACTGACGTGCCTGTTCACCAGCGAGGCGGGGGGCGTCACCGCGTCCGAGCTGGTGCGGCGCCTGGACGTCAGCCCGGCCTCCGTCTCCAAGTCGGTGGCGTTCCTCGAGGAACAGGGCCTGATCAAGCGCGAGCGCGACACCGGACGCCGCGAGCGCTATCTCGTCGACGACGACGTCTGGTACCAGTCGTCGGTCGCGAGCGCCCGCGGCACCGCGCAGATCGCCGAGGTCGCACGGCAGGGCGTCGGGATCCTCGGCCGCGACTCCGCTGCCGCCGCGCGGCTCGAGAACATCGCCCGCTTCAGCAAGTTCATGAGCGAGAGCATCCTCCGCGCCGCCGACCAGGTGCGCGAAATCCTGCACACGAAGCCGGAGTCGGAGTCGGAAGAGAACACGGGCACGGACGCGGACGCGGCGGGGCCGGTCCACTGACCGTCCGGCGATACGGTGATCAACCGTCCTCGCCCACGCGAAGAGGAGCACAGGTGCAGAAGGCCGACAAGACGCAGAGCGACCAGCCGTCGAGGATCGAGTACATCGGCGCCGCCGAGCTGACGAAGCTGCTGCCGCCCCGCGAGGCGGTCGCGGCGATCCGTGAGGCACTCTTCGGCGACCTCGACCCGACGGCCGCGGGACCGCCCCGCTCGATCCTCGAACTCCCGGATGGTCAGGGCCAGTTGCTCGCCATGCCGTCCGCGTCCGAGTTCGGTGTCGGGGTGAAGGCGATCTCGGCCGTCCCCGCCAACGCCGACCGCGGCCTGCCCCGTATCCAGGGCGTCCATCTCGTCTTCCGCCCGCCGTCGTACGCACCCGCCGCGGTCGTCGACGGAGCGGCGCTGACCACACTGCGTACGCCTGCCGTGTCGGTGGCGGCGGTATTGCCGCTGCTTACCCGGCCGGGGCGGCGGTGGCGGGTCGTGGTGTTCGGCGCGGGACCTCAAGGGGCCGGTCACGTACGGACGTTGCGGGATGTCGGCGCCGATCTGGACGACGTGACCTACGTCGTACGGGACCCGTCGCGGGTGGATCCGGCGCTGGTCGGGGACGACCGGGCGGTGGCGACGGCGGACGCCGAGGCGTGGGTGCGGCGCGCCGATCTCGTGGTGTGCGCGACGCCCTCCCCCACCCCGCTCTTCGACTCGGCCCTCCTAGGCGACGACGCGGTCATCCTGGCCGTCGGTTCGCACGACGCAGACGCCCGCGAGGTGGACTCGGCCCTCACGGCCCGCGCCCAGGTGATCGTGGAGGACGTGGACACGGCGCTGCGGGAGTGCGGCGACATCGTGATCCCCGTGGCGGAGGGTGTGCTGCCGGCCGCGCGGCTGCTCCCCATGGCACGGGTCGTACGCGACGAGTCGCCGTACGCCACGGACCGGCCCGTGCTGTTCAAGGGTTCGGGGATGGCCTGGCAGGACGCGGTGGTGGCGGACGCGGCGGTGCGTGCACTCAACTCGCCCTGAGCCGACACCTCGTGGGACACGCGCACATGCAATGCCGAGTAGCCGAGTAATGGACGAGACAGCGACCCCGGCCGCGCCTACCGTCGACCCCATGGCTGACGCATGCTTCGGACACCCCCGGCTCGCCGCGATCTACGACCTCCTCGACCCCGACCGTGGCGACCTCGACGCCTACCTCCGAATCGCGGAGGATTTCGAGGCGCGCCGGGTGCTCGACATCGGGTGCGGCACCGGGGTCTTCGCGCTCCTCCTGGCCGCCCGCGGCATCGAGGTCGTCGGGGTCGACCCTGCCGCGGCCTCCCTGGACGTCGCCCGTGGCAAGCCCGGCAGCGAGCGGGTGCGGTGGGTCGAAGGCGACGCCACGACCCTCCCGCCGCTCCGGGTCGACCTCGCCACCATGACGGCCAACGTCGCCCAGGCGATCGCCGACCCATGGGCGTGGCAGAGCACATTGCGGGGCGCCTACGAAGCCCTGCGCCCCGGCGGACACCTCGTCTTCGAGACCCGCGATCCGGCACGCCGCGCCTGGGAGGAGTGGACCCTCGACCACACCCGTCAGGTGACGGACATCCCCGGCGTCGGGCCGGTCGAGACGTGGATCCAACTGACCGACGTGGACGGCCCGTTGGTGACCTTCCGCCAGACCTTCGTGTTCGCCTCGGACGGCGGCCGGACCCTGACCTCGGACTCGACGCTGGGCTTCCGGGGCAGGGAGGAGGTCGAGCGGGACCTGCTCGCGCACGGCTATGCGGTGACGGACGTCCGTGAGGCGCCCGGCCGCCCGGGGAAGGAGTTCGTCTTCGTGGCGCGGCGCCCGCTGTAGGGACCGACTCAGCCCGGTGGTGTGTACCGGCCGTCGATCGCCGTCCAGCCGCCGTCCACGAACAGCTGGCTGCCTGTCACGAAGGACGACGCGTCGGAGGCCAAGTAGACGACAGCACCCGCCAGTTCGTCGGGGCGGGACCAGCGGCCCAGGGCGCTCTTGTCGGCGTACGCGGCGGACCACTCCGGGACAGCGCGGATCTGCGCAGTCAGTGGGGTGGACACGACGCCCGGTGCGATGGTGTTCACGCGCACGCCGGACGGGCCCAGTTCGGCCGCCGCCGTGCGCGCGAGCTGGACGAGACCCGCCTTGGTCGCCGCGTACACACCCTGACCAGGTTCCACCGTCACGGCGCGGATCGAGCTGAAGCCGATGATGCTGCCCCGGCCGCGCTCCTCCATGCCGCGGCCGAACGCCCGCACCAGGTCGAAGGAGGCGCGCAGGTTGAGGGACACGACCCGGTCGAACTCCTCCGACGTGTAGTCGAGGAGGCGTTTACGGACGTTCGTCGCGGCCGTGAAGACGAGGATGTCGACCGGGTCGAGGTCCTCGGCCGCGCGACCGACCGCTTCGACATCGAGTACGTCCAGCGCGTACGCCGACATGCCGGGGGCCAGCGACGCCGACTCCTCGGCCGCCTTCAGGTCGCGGTCCGCGCACACCACCTGCGCGCCGTGCGCGGCCAGCGCCAGCGCACTCTCGCGGCCGATGCCACCGCCCCCGCCCACCACGACCGCCTTGCGACCGTCGAGGCGGAACAGGCTTGCGTAGTCGGTCAGTTGCGTCGGTTGCGGGGGTTGCGGGGAGTCCTGGGGCGTCACCGTGTCACCAGTCCTTCTTCGTCGTCGGGCGGATCACTGCCATCCGGGTCACCGTCAGTTCGTCGATCGCGAACCTCGGCCCCTCGCGGCCCGCCCCCGAGTCCTTCACGCCGCCATACGGCATGGTGTCGGAGCGGAAGCCGGGGACCTCGTTGACGATCACGCCGCCCGCCTCCAGGCGCTCCACGGCGGCGAACGCCGTGTCCAGGGAGGCGGTGTAGACGCTCGCGTGCAGCCCGTAGCGCGAGTCGTTGGCCAGGGCGAAGGCCGCGTCCATGTCCGGGACCGAGCGCAGGCACACCACCGGGCCGAAGACCTCCTCGCTCCAGACGGGCAGTGCAGGGTCCGGGTCCAGGAGGAGCACAGGACGCATTGCGCCATCCGTGATGTCACCGCCCACGGCGAGCACCGCACCCGACTTCACCGCCTCCTCGACCCACGTACGGACACGGTTCGTCGAGCCCTCGTCGATCAGCGCCGACACACGTGTCTCCGCGTCCCTCGGGTCGCCCGTCGCGATCCCCGGGATGCGTTGCTTCAGGAGCGCCACGAACTCCTCGCGCACCGCCTCCTCCACGATGACCCGCTGCACACTGATGCAGGCCTGCCCGGACGCGTAATAGCCGCCGCGCACGACCGCGTCCGCGGCGGCGTCGAGGTCGGCGTCGGCAGCCACCAACAGGGCGGCATTGGAGCCGAGTTCGAGGAGCGTCTTGGTGGGGGCGGCGTCACGCGCGATGCGGTGGCCGACGGCCGCGGAGCCGGTGAAGGAGACCGCGCCGACGCGGCGGTCCGTGGTGAGTGTCTCCCCCACCTCCGGGCCTCCGGTGACCAGTTGCACCGCCGACCGTGGCGCCCCGGCCTCCGCCAGTGCCTCGCGCAACAGGTGGACCAGCCACAGCGTGGCCAGCGGCGTCTGCGGGGCGGGCTTGGCGATGACCGGGCAGCCGGCCGCGAACGACGGTGCGAGCTTGTGCGCGGCGAGGAGCAGCGGGTAGTTGAACCCGGCGATGCCGACGACGACGCCGATCGGCTTGCGCGTCCAGAAGCCGAGCAGCCCCTCGCCCGACGGCAGCAGGTCGAGCGGCACCGTCTCGCCGTGCAGCCGAGCCACTTCCTCGGCGGACGTGCGCAGCGTCAGGAGCGTGCGGGCCACTTCCACCCGGCAGTCGACCAGGGGCTTTCCCGTTTCCAGGACGAGGAGGCGCTCGAAGTCGGCGCGGCGGGCGGCGATCGCGTCGTGCGTCGCCTGAAGGGCCGAGCTGCGGATGTGCGAGGGCAGGGCGCCGACGCGCGTGCGGATCGCGACCGCCTCGTCAAGGGCCCGGCGGGCCAGCGCCGTGTCGCCGACGGGCGCGCGGCCGATGACCGACCCGTCGTACGGGAAGCGCACGGCCTCGCTCGCGGGCGCCGGAAGCCAGGTGTCGCCGATGGGCAGTCCGTCGGGGAACTCCGCCAACAGGGCTTCCACGCCCGCGGGTTCTAGGTGAGAGGTCATGCGGGGCGCTCCTGATTGAGGTCGGCCGCCGTCACTCCGGCCAGCGCCTTCTCCAGCGTGGGCACGGCGGCGATCAGCCTGCGGGTGTACGGGTGTTGGGGGTTCTCGTAGAGCTCCTCGGTCGGCCCGCTCTCGACGATCTCGCCCGCCTGCATGACGGCGACGCTGTCGCACACGTGCCGTACGACGGACAGGTCGTGGGAGACGAAGACGAGGGTGAGGTTCAGCTCGTCGACGAGGTCGGCGATGAGGTTGAGGACCTGCGCGCGTACGGACACGTCCAAGGCGCTGACCGGCTCGTCGGCCACGATGATGTTCGGGCGCGGGGCCAGGGCGCGGGCGATGGAGATGCGCTGGCGCTGGCCGCCGGAGAACTGGTGCGGGTAGCGGCGCGCGGCGTCGGCGCCGAGGCCCACGGAGTCGAGGAGTTCGGCCACTCGCTCCTTGCGGTTCCCGATGCCCTGCGCGACGAGTGGCTCCGCCACGATGTCGCCCACCTTCATCCGTGGGTCGAGCGAGCTCATCGGGTCCTGGAAGACGAGTTGGAGGCGCTCGCGGACGAAGCGGAGTCGCCGTTCCTTGAGGCGCGTGATGTCACGGCCTTCGACCTCGACGGTCCCGCTCGTCGGCTTGTCGAGCCCCGCCAGGATGCGCAGCAGCGTCGACTTTCCGCACCCCGACTCCCCCACGATGCCGAAGCGCCCGCCGCGCGGCACGGAGAAGCTGACGCCGCGCAGCGCGTGCACGGGCTGGGAGGGCGTGCGCAGGGAAGCGCGCGGTCGGTGGTAGTCGCGGGTGACGTCGGTGACGCGGAGGGCGTCGCCGGTTGTCTGCTGTTCAGCCACGTCCTGCCTCCTGGGGGTCGGCGGTGCCCGCGTCCCGTACGCCGCCGTGGCCTCTCGGCACGGGGTGGAAGCACGCGTAGCCCGCGTCAGGGCCCGTCGCGGTCCACGCGGGGCGGGTCGCACACAGGTCGGTGGCCTTGGTGCACCGGTTGCGGAACACGCATCCTTCGGGAAAGGCGCCGGCCGATGGCACCGAACCGGCGATGGTGGCCAGTCGGCCGCGCTCGTCGACGGCCGTCAGGTCGGACGCGCCGATCAGGCCCTGGGTGTACCGGTGTCTGGGGCGTGTGAACACCTCGCGTACGGGACCGGATTCGACGATCCGGCCGCCGTACATCACCATGACGCGTTCGCAGGCAGTGGCAACCACGGCCAGGTCGTGCGTGATGAACAGGAGCGCCGAGCCGCGGTCCTTCACCCCGCGCACGATGAGGTCGAGGACGCGGGCCTGCACGGTGACGTCGAGCGCGGTGGTGGGTTCGTCGCACACCAGCAGTGCGGGGTCGTTGGCGAGGGCGATGGCGAGAACGACGCGCTGGCGCTGGCCGCCGGAGAACTGGTGCGGGTAGCCGCGCGCCGCGGCCGCCGGGTCCGGCAGGCCCACCTGGTCGAGGAGTTCCACGGCCGCGGCGTGCGCGGCGGCGCGGTCGGTCCGGGTGCGGTGGATGAGCAGCACCTCGGCGATCTGCCGGCCGATCCGCATCGTGGGGTTCAGGGCGGTCATGGGCTCCTGGAACACCATGGCCATGTCCTTGCCCCGTACGCGGGACATCCGCGCCTCGTCCGCCCCGACCAGGTCGTGGTCGACCCCGGCGAGCCGCACCGAGCCAGTGGCGTGCAGCCCTTCGGGGAGCAGTCCCATGAGGCTCAGCGAGGTCAGGGACTTGCCGGAGCCGGATTCGCCGATGAGGCCGACGCGTTCACCGGAGCGGATGGTGAACTCGACGTCCTGGACCAGTGGTTGGCCGCCTGCGGTGGTCACGTCGAGCCCGTGGACTCTCAGTACGTCGTCGCTCGCGGCAGCGGCGCTCATCGGTGATCCTCCACCTTGGGGTCGAAGCGGTCGCGCAGCCCGTCGCCGAGCAGGTTGAATCCGAGGACGGCCACCGCGATCGCGAGGCCGGGGAAGACGGCGAGGCGGGGCGCGGCGGCGAGGAGTTCCTGGCTCTCCTGGAGCATCCGGCCCCAGGACGGGGTGGGCGGCGGGGTGCCGAAGCCGAGGAAGGAGAGCGCGGCCTCGGCGAGGACGGCGATGGCGAAGCCGACGGAGGCCTGCACGATGATCAGGCTGCTGACGTTGGGCAGTACGTGGCGCAGCGCGATGGCGAACGGTCTGCGTCCGGCGGCGCGGGCGGCCAGTACGTACTCGGTGCTCATGACCTGGAGGGTGCCGCCGCGGATCAGGCGGGCGAAGCCGGGGATGGAGGCGATGCCGATGGCGACCATGGCGACGCCCGTCCCCGCTCCGTATACGGCGGCGAACATGATGGCGAGCAGCAGGGCGGGGAACGCGAGGATCAAGTCGTTGCCGCGCATGAGGAGTTCGCCGAGCCGGCGCGAGCCCATCCCGGCGAGGATGCCCAGCGGGACACCGACGACTGCGGCGACGCCGACCGCGACCAGGCCGACGTAGAGCGTCGTCCGCGAGCCGATCATGATCTGGCTGAAGACATCACGCCCGAACTTGTCGGTGCCGAACCAGTACTCGGCGGACGGGTCCTGCATCCGCACGGCGGGGTCGACCAGCGTCGGGTCGTGCGGCGTCCAGAGGAAGGACAGCAGGGCCACCGCGACCACGAGCGCGACGACGATGCCGCCGACAAGGAGGGAGCCGGGCAGGGGCCTGCGGCGGCGACGTACCGACACACCACCGTCCGAGATGTTCGAGATATTCGAAGCAGCCATCACCCACGCACCCTGAGTCGGGGGTCGATCAGCACATAGGCCAGGTCGACGAGGAAGTTCACGAGCAGCACCGCCGCCGCGAGGATCATGACGACGTCCTGCACGACGATGAGGTCCCGGCCGGCGACGCTGTCGAGCAGGAGACTGCCGAGCCCCGGAATCACGAAGGCGCGCTCAATGACGACGGCGCCGACGAGGAGTGTCGCCAGTTGCAGCGCCAGGACGGTGACGACCGGCACGGCCGCGTTGCGCAGCCCGTGCCGTACCAGTGCCTTCATCGGGCGCAGGCCTTTGGCGCGGGCGGTGCGCAGGTAGTCCTCGCGCAGCACGTCGAGCACGGAGCTGCGGACGTAGCGGGTGAGGACGGCGGCCTGTACCAACCCCAGTGACAGCGCGGGCATCAGCAGTTGCTTGAGGAAGAGCACCGGATCGTCGGCCGGTGGTGTCCAGCCGTTCGCCGGCAGCCAGCCGAGCCCCACCGCGAACACGGTGATCATGAGGATGCCCGCGAGGAACGCCGGTACGGCGACGCCCACTTGGGACAGCGCCGACAGCACGAGTCCGGACGGTTTGCGGTGCCGCACCGCCATCAGCGTGCCCAGTGGCACCGCCACGATGCAGGCGATCACCATGCCCGTTCCGACGAGCCACAGGGTGACCAGGAGGCGGTCGGCGAGCTGCGGGCCGATCGGTGTGTGCGAGATGTAGGAGTTGCCGAGGTCGAAGGTGACCAGGTCGTGCAGCCAGCTGACGTACTGGTCGACGAGGGAGCGGTCGAGGCCGAACTGTGTGCGCAGTTGGGACACCGCGGAGTCGGACGCCCCGGTCCCGAGGGCGACGCGCGCGGGGTCTCCCGGCAGCACCGCCATGAACGCGAACACCACGACGGAGCTCACGAACAGGCTCGCCAGCAGGATCGCGATCCGCTGCACCAGACGGACGATCATCGGTTCGGGCCGCCTTTCAGGACCGGTCGGTCCGGCCGGACCGGCTCAGGCCGGTGAGGTCCAGGGATTCGGTGACACTGTTGACCGGCAGTCCTGTGATGTCCGCGTCCGCCACCATCAGGTTCGGCAGCAGGAACAGCCAGTCCGCGGCGGCGTCCTTCGACAGCGTCCGGGCGGCGGCGCGCATCGCGGCGGCCTGCTCCTTCTGGCTGCCGGTGTCCGCCTTCGCCAACAGCTCGCGGAACGCGGCGTTGTCGTAGCGGGTGTAGTACTTCTTGTCGCCGAACACGGCGGGCATGTCACGGGGTTCGACGTGGGACATGATCGTCATGTCGTAGTCGGCGTTCTTGAAGACGGTGGTCAGCCAGGCCGCGGGGAACTCCAGCTGGCTCAACTCGACTTTGAAACCGGCCTGTTCGAGCTGACTCTTGACGACGGTGCCGCAGGCGGCGGCGTACGGCAGCGTCGGAATTCGCAGCCGTACTGTGCGCCCGGCCTCGCCCGATTCCTTGAGGAGCGTGCGCGCCTTGTCCCGGTCGTACGGGTACTGGTCGGTGAGGTCCTGGTACCAGGGGTCGGTGGGCGGCACCATGCTGCCGATGAGCTTGCCTCGTCCGCCCCAGCAGGTGTCGACGAGGGCCCGGTGGTCGATGGCGTAACGGACCGCCTGCCGGGCCTTCTTGCTCTTCATGGGCCCTGAACCGTTGTTCAGCGAGAGCATCACCTCGCCGTTGGTCGAACCCTCGATGACGCGGTACTTGGGGTTGTTCTCGAAGCGGTAGAGGGAGTCCGGTGACTGCATCGCGCCGATGACATCGATGGTGCCCGTGAGCAGCGCGTTGTTCATCGCCGTCGGGTCCTTGAAGTACTTCAGCGTGACCGTGTCGAAGTGCGGTGCGCGGCCCCAGTAGTCCGGGCGGCGGGCGAGGGTGATCGAGTCGCCGCGGTTCCAGCTTTTCAGCTCGTACGGTCCGGTGCCGACCGGGTCGGTGGCGAGCTTGTCGACGCCGGTGCGGCTGAACATGGCGCCCGTGCGGGTGGTCATCCGGTACAGCCAGTCGTTGCTGGGCCGCTTCAGCGTCACCTTCAACTCGTCGCGGGCGACGGCCCGTACGCGGTCGACGACGCTCATCTGTGCCTTGAGTGCCACGGTCCACTTGGGGACGACGCGCTCGATGGAGAACTTGGCGTCCTCGGCGGTGAACGGGGCGCCGTTGCTGAACTTCGCGTTCTTGGTGAGGTGGAAGGTGTACGTCCTGCGGTCCTTCGACAGCTCCCACGACCTCGCGAGCGACGGCTTGATCTTGCCGTGCTGGTCGAGCTTCACGAGGTTCTCGTAGACGTTGTAGAGCAGCGCCTGCGGGATGGCGGCGCCGTCGGTCTTCGTGAAGTCGAGGTTGGCGGGCTCGGCGGTGACACCGACCGCGAGGGAGTCGCCGGGGCCCTCGGGGCGGGATCCGGCGGCGGTGGAACCGGCGGAGCAGGCCGTGGCCAGGAGCAGAAGACAGCAGGCCAGGAGGGGCGCGGCCGTCCGGACGTGGTGCCCGCGCCGTCGGTCCTTGCTCATGCACGACACCTTCCGCCGTAACTGGCCTGACCAGTAAGCTCACTTGACAGGTACCGTGTCGACTTAGGCGGTACCTGTCAAGAGGGTGGTACCTGTCCACCGGCACGAGGGAGAGGGTGCGGATGTCCGCTGAACGGAACCTGGCCACCATGTCCGCCGTCGAGATGACCGCCCGCTTCGCGGATCGCACGGTGTCTCCGGTCGAGGTGCACGACGCCGTGCAGTCGGTGATCGAGGCGCGCGAGGGCGAGTTGAACGCGTTCTGGGTGCGGGACCCCGCCGAGTCCCGCAAGGCGGCAGCGGCGAGCGAGGCACGTTGGGCGGCCGGTGAGCCGCTGGGGCCGATCGACGGCGTGCCGGTGACCCTCAAGGAGAACATCGCCCGCAGAGGTGTCCCGATGCCTTCTGGCAACGCGGGGGTGGAGCCGGTGGTCCCCGAGCGGGACGCGCCGATCACCGCACGGGTCCTGGAATCGGGCGGATCGGTCCTCGGCTCGACCGTCATGCCCGACTGGGGCATGCTCTCCTCCGGTGTCTCCAGCCGGCACGGCATCACCCGCAGCCCCTGGAACCCGGCCTGGACGACCGGCGGTTCGAGCTCCGGGGCGGGCGCGGCGGCCGCGGGCGGGTACGGGCCGCTGCACGTCGGCTCGGACATCGGCGGCTCGATCCGGCTTCCCGGTACGTGGCTGGGCCTGGCCACCCTCAAGCCGAGCGACGGCCGAGTCCCGCTGGACACACCGTACTTGGGGCGGGCTGCGGGCCCGATGGCGCGCACGGTCGCGGACCTGGCCCTGTTCATGCGGGTCCTGAGCAGGCCCGACGCGCGCGACTGGACGAGCCTGCCGCCGCAGGACATCGACTGGTCGCGGCCGCGGAGCGAGGTGCGCGGGCTGCGGGTCGGCCTGCACCTGGACGCGGGGTGCGGAGGCCCGCGGGATCCGGAGGTGGTGGAGGCGGTGCGCAGGGCGGCCGACACTTTCGAGTCGGCGGGGGCGACGGTCGAACCGCTGGAGCCCTTCATGTCCCAGCAGCTCCTGGACGACCTGGACCTGTTCTGGCGGGTGCGCTCCTGGAACGACCTCCGCGCGCTCTCCCCCGAGGCGGCGCTGCGCGTCCATCCGTACATCATGGGCTGGTGCCGCGAGGGCGCCGACGTGCCCGGCACGCGGGTGCTCCGCTGCTACCAGCAGATCATGCGCATCCAGGCCCTGACGGTGGCGGCGACGCTCCCCCACGACATCGTGCTCTCGCCGGTGGCGCCTGTGGCAGCGTTCGCGGCGGAGCAGCCGATGCCGTTCATGGAACCGGGCAAAACGATGTCGCACATCGGCTTCACGGCCCCGTACAACATGTCGGGCCAGCCCGCCGCGACGGTCAACTGCGGCTTCACGGCGGACGGTCGGCCCATCGGCGTACAGATCTCGGGGCGCCGCTTCGACGACCTGGGCGTCCTCCAGGCGGCGGCCTGGTACGAGCGGAACCGTCCGGCCGAGGCCGTACCGCGCTGGCCCGACCGGGCCCCTCAGGGCAAGCAGGAGGAGACGCCGTGACGTCGGCAGACGGCGGGCCACGGTTTCAGCAGGTGGCGCCGGTACGGCTCTACCAGCGGATCGTCGAGCAGATCGAGCAGGCGATCGCGTCCGGGGATCTGAAGCCGGGTCAACGCCTGCCGAGTGAACGTGAGTTGGTCACGCAGTTCGGCGCGAGCCGCCCCACGGTGCGCGAGGCGCTGCGTGTCCTGGAGAGCGGTGGTCTCATCCGTTCCCGCCACGGCGACCCGCACGGCCCGGAGATCCTGCCGTTCACGACGGCCGGACTGGCCAAGGAGATGACCCGCCTGGCCCGCCTCGAGCACATCTCGATGGCCGAGCTGATCTCCTTCCGCATGATCCTCGACGGCTCGGCCGGCCAGCTCGCGGCACACCTGCGCACGGACGCCGAACTGTCCGCGATGGAGGAGACGGTGACGGCGATGACACACGCCATCGACGCGGGCCACGAGGAGTTCAGCACGGCGGACGTGGCGTTCCACGAGGTGGTGGCGCGGGCCAGCCGCAACGCGCTGCTGGAGGTCTCCAACCAGGTCGTCCGCGGAGCGGTCCGCACCCTGATCGCCGACAAGGTCGCCCACGCGGACAACCGCGAGGCCCTGATGCGCACGTCACTCCGCCACCACCAGGAGGTCCTGGAGGCCATCCGCACCCACGACGGCCTCGCGGCGGCCCGCATCTCACGCCGAACGCTGTACGACTACTACGCGGGGTATGTGCCGGAGGAGGACCAGGCACCGTTGCTGGCGCTGGTGGACGGGGAGGAGGACTGATCACCGTGTCAGGCCCAGACAGGTCCGGGTCACGTATCCGATCCGGTGGATCGAATGGGTGAACGGCCCCACCGAGCACTGGCGTTCGGCACTAGCCTCGCGTCATGAGTGATGAGCGATTGGAGTTTCGTGCCGGGCGCGACGACTACGGAATGGCGCGTTGGGTGGACGGACTGGTGCAGGAGCGGGAGCAGCGCGGCGACGAGTTGTGGGTCAAGGTTCTGCCTGCGTACTCCGCGTCGGACGAGGACGCTCAATGGGTACGGCAGGACGAAGTCCGCGGGGCGTCCGGCCTCTCGTAGACCCAAAGTGCCGCAAGGGGGACCTGCGTGAGGATCGGGTACGGGACGAAGCCGCCCGAGCGGGTCGGAGTTGTCGGAGTGGGGGTGCTCGGGGCCTGTGTGGGGTGGCATCTGGCGCGGCGCGGTGTGCGGGTGGTTCTGCTCGATGCCGGGCGGGTCGGCGAAGGCGTCAGCGACTGGTCCTTTTCGTGGGTCAATGCCAGCAACAAGACCGTCAGCAGGTCGTACTTCGACCTGAACGTCGCGGGGCTCGCGGCGCACCGTGAGCTGGCCTGGGTGATCGGGGCGGGCTCGTGGTGGCATCCCACCGGTCATCTGCGCTGGGCTGACGGTGTCGCGGCGGAGGCAAAGCTCGTGAAGACGGCCGAGCTGCTGGGGAGGTGGGGGTATCGGGTCGAGGCGTGTACGGGGGCCGAGGTGCGGCGCCGATTCGAGCCCGCGCTCGCCCTCCCCGACGAAACCCGCGTGCTGTTCTACCCCGACGAGGCCTGGGTGCAGGGGCGGCGGCTCGTCGGCCGGCTGGTCGAGGAGGCCGTCGCGGCGGGCGCGGAACTACGGGCCGGCGCCGCCGTGCGGGACATCGGCACCGGGGCGGACGGAAGTGTCAGGACACTTGTCCTCTCCGATGGCAGCACACTGGACGTCGGCACCGTCGTGAACGCCGCAGGACCCGACGCCTCCCACGTCGCCGGGCTCGTCGGACGTCACCTGCCGATGCGCCGGGAGCCCGGCGCCGTCACACGGATCGAGTGCGCCGAGGTGCCGGTACGCCGGGCCATGCACACACCGCACATCGAGATTCGCCCCGACGGGAACACGTCCGTGGTGCTCCACAGTCGCGAGATCGACGCGCTTATCGCCGCGGACGAGGGCCCCGCGGATCCGCACGATCTCGGGCAGCTGCTCCACGCGTCCGCACAGCGCGTCGTCCCCGCGCTCGGAAACGCCCGCGTCGCACGGACACGTGTCGTCAACCGGCCCATCCCCGCCGACGGATTCCCCTCCGTGGGAGCCGTGCCGGACGTGCCGGGCTACTACGAAGCCGTCACTCACAGCGGCATCACCCTCGGCCCGGTCATCGGCCGGCTGCTCGCCTCGGAGATCCTCGGCGGGCGGAGCGACGAGCTGCTCGCGGGCTTCCGGCCCGGGCGGTTCCCCGGCTAGCGGAAGGTCACCCACCTCCACGGCTACTCATTCATGACAGTCCGACGTCCCGCACGCCCCGTGCGCGGACGTCGAACGCGGCACGTCCAGCGTCGGATTGCGGTCGAAGAAGCCGAACGGTTTGAGTGTGAAGCCCGTGCGGTCGACCGGCATGATCGGCCAGTCCTCGGGGCGCGGAGCGTGGGTGAGGCCGAAGGTGTGCCACAGGGTGAGGGGCCGGCCGTCGAGGTCGCGGTCCGCCGCGGCGTACGCGGGCAGGCCCGCCCCGCCGGGGTGCTGGTTGACGAAGTCGCCCGCCGGATAGCGCTCGGCGGCGTCGGAGCGGGTCACCCAGAGATGCCTCGTGGCGAAGGCCGCGCGCGCGGCGACCGAGGACGCCGGATCGGCGAGCAGGGTCGGTTTCCCCTCCGGGAACAGTGCGTAACCGACCGGCCGGCCCAGCTGGTTGAGGGATTCCGGGTTGGTGACATGCCATGTGCGGTCGGCGGCCGGGTCGGCGTCGCGCTGGGCCGCGCGCTCGGTGAGCAGCGGGGTGCGGCGCAGCGTGAAGGCGTTGCCGCGCCGGTTCTCCGGGCCGACCGGTACGCGGACGGCGTCGACCTCCTCGACGCGGTTGGCGATCCCGTCGACGGCCATGTCGAGGCGTGCGCAGAACAGGTGTTGGTGGAAGGGGGCGCCGAGCCCCGGCGCGATCTCGGCCCGGAACCGGTCGTCGCCCTCGTACGCGGCCGTGAAGACGACACCGGTCGCCTTGGCCTCGAAGGCGATGGTGCCGTCGAGGTACAGGTACCAGTAGAAGCCGTAGTCGTAATTGCCGATGGTGGTGAAGAAGGAGAGCACCATGCGGCGCTGGCGCCGGGTCTCCGCCGAGCCCGCCCACAGGTCGGTGTGTTTCCAGAGGATCCCGTCGTCCTCCTCGTGCAGGCAGATCGCGTTGCGCAGCGTTCTCGGTTCGCCCTGCTCGTCGGCGATGACGGCGTCCAGGTATGTGATGTCGCCGACGCAGTCGCAGCCCAGTTCAAGGGAGTTGGCGCAGCGACCGATCAGGTACTCGCCGGTGTCGAAGTAGTTCTGCCAGGAGCGCACCGGGGACGGGTCGGCGTAGGGCACGACCATTTCCGCGATCGAGGCGCGGTGCACGATCGGGCGGGTGCGGCCGGTGTCGCGGTCGGCGAAGGCGACACGGTGCAGGACGAGTCCCTCACGGGCGTCGAAGCCGATGTCGAGCGACCAGTTCTCCCACGTCAGGCGGTGGCCGTCGAGGGCGAAGCTCGGGCCTTCCGGCTGGGTGATCTCGATGGGGCGCTGGGTGGTGCGCGGCGCTCCCGCGACCTCGAGGTCGTCGAAGTTGCCCGAGCCGGTGGGGACGGGGACGGGTCCGAGGTCGATGACCTGGTCGACGGTGCGGTGGGTGACATCGACGTAGCCGACGAGCCCGTCGACGGGGTGCGCCCAGGCGTGGTCCGCCTCGTGGTCCTGCACGAAGGCCAGTCCGCGCAGGATGCGCCGTCCGCTCTCCTGCGGGTACTCGTCGGTGTACGCACCGGCGGACAGGGGTGCGACCCGCACCTTCCGGACGTCGAGGCCCCGGCCCTCCAGGGCTGCGAGCCACCGTTCGTCCTTGGCGAGCAGCTCCTCGACGGCGCCGAACTCCTCTTCCAACACCGGCAGTTGCCCGTCCTTCACCGGGTCGAGCCGCCGGTCCGTCACCACGCGCCGGTCCGCCAGGGACACCACCACGTCGTGGGCGGGCGCCCCGGCCGTGTCCTGGAGCAGGACCCGCACCCGGCGCCAGTCGCACGTACCGGCCCCGCCGTCGAACAGGGCTTCCTTCGCGGGCTCTTCGAGCCCTAGGTAGGCGAAGCGGGTCGTGTCGGCGAGCAGGCCCGCGGCGCTCAGGATGTTCCGGGCAGTCCGGATCTCCTCGGCGGTCACCGGTGCGAGCGGATCGTGATCGTGCAGGTCACTCATGAGACGCTCCCGAAGCTTTGCCGTACGTCCGTGTCACCGCGAACGTAGGCCGGTGGAATCGCGCCGGAGCGGCAGCGCGTGCACGCGTAGGCGCCATTGCGTGCACCCAGTGGTGTCCCGCGCCGCGCGCGAAGGGTCAGGGTCGCAGCATGCCGTCCCCGCCGGGAACGGTCCACCGAGCGACCTACGGAGTACGCACATGGACCATCGCCATGACCACCTCTACATCGGCGGAACGTGGGTTCGCCCCAGCACCGAGCGGCGCCTGACGCCCGTCGACCCGAGCACGGAGCTGCCGCTCGGGTCGGTTCCCGAGGCGGTGGAGGCGGATGTCGACGCGGCGGTGCACGCCGCCCGTACCACCTTCGACTCCCTTGGAGGCTGGGCCAGTTGGGATCCGGCGCGGCGCGCCGAGGTGATGGAGCGGTTCGCCGCGGAACTGGACGCGCGGGCGCAGGACATCGCGACGCTGGTCAGCGCGCAGAACGGGATGCCCGTGAGCATCGCCCGGCAACTGGAGGTCGGCTACCCCGGCGCGGTGCTGCGCTACTACGCGGGTCTGGCCCGCGAGACCGCGTTCAGCGAGGTGCGTACCGGGCTGCTCGGCGGCTCGGTGGAGGTGCGCCGGCTGCCGGTGGGGGTCGTGGCGGCGATCGTGCCGTGGAACTATCCGCAGGTCCTATCCATGTTCAAGATCGCGCCCGCGATGGCGGCCGGCTGCACGGTGGTGCTCAAGCCGTCCCCGGAGACGGTGCTCGACACGTTCCTGGTCGCCGAGGCCGCGCAGGCCGCCGGGGTGCCGGCCGGGGTCCTCAACATCGTTCCGGGCGGGCGCACGGCGGGCTCCCACCTGGTGGCGCATCCGGGCGTGGACAAGGTCGCGTTCACCGGCTCGACGGCCGCGGGCCGCGCCATCGGCGAGACCTGCGGTCGCCTGCTGCGGCCCGTGACACTGGAGTTGGGCGGCAAGTCGGCCGGCATCGTCCTCGACGACGCCGAACTGGACCCGGCGGCCATCGGTCAGGACCTCGTCGCGGCGACGCTCACCAACAACGGCCAGACCTGCTTCCTCAGCACCCGCGTCCTCGCCCCGCGCGGCCGCTACGCCGAAGTCGTCGACCTCGTCACCGACCTGGCCCGCTCGCTGCCCGTCGGCAACGCCCTCGACACGGAGACCCTGATCGGCCCTCTGGTCAGCGCCGCACAGCGCGAACGGGTCGAGGGGTACGTGGCCAAGGGCCTCGCCGAGGGCGCCCGGCTCACCACGGGCGGCCGCCGCCCCGCCGGCCTGAGGCGCGGCTGGTTCCTGGAGCCGACCGTCCTCGCCGACGTCGACAACTCCTGGACCGTCGCCCGCGAGGAGATCTTCGGCCCGGTCCTGTGCGTCATCCCCTACGAGGACGAGGAGGACGCCGTCCGCATCGCCAACGACTCCGACTTCGGACTCGGCGGCACCGTATGGACCGCCGACCCGGAACGCGGCACGGCCGTCGCCCACCGCGTGCACACCGGCACGATCGGCGTGAACGGCTATCTCCCGGACCCCGTCGCCCCGTTCGGCGGCACGAAGACGAGCGGCCTGGGCAGCGAGCTGGGGCCCGAGGGGCTCGCGGCGTATCTGCGGTTCCAGAGCGTGTATGGCGTGGGCACCAGCCGAGCCAAATCAAGCCCCGCCGGCGATTGAGGCGCGGGTCCGGGGCAGCCATATCCACCCCTCCGACGACCGCCGAGCGGGGACCGGACCAGCCATATCAAGCCCCTCCGGCAATTGAGGAGCGGGGTCCGGGGCGGAGCCCCGTGGCGTGGGGGCGGCCCACCGCCACGGGCCGGTGGCTGGGCGGTCACCGCATGAACAGCCCCCCGTTGGCGTCCCAGCACGCCCCCGTCACCGTGTCCGCGTGCTCCGCGGAGAGCAGGACGACCATGTCGGCGATGAACTGCGGGCGGCCGAGGCGGCCCACCGGGATCATCGCCTCGGTCTGCGCGAGCTTCTCCGGGTCCACGGTGCGCCGCACCACCGGCAGGTCCTGCGGCCCCGGCGAGACGGCGTTGACGGTGACGCCGCGCGGGCCGAGGTCGCGGGCGAACACCTTGGTGAGCGTCGCGACGCCGCCCTTGGACGCCGCGTAGTGCGCCCCGGTCGCCGTGCCGCCGTTCTGGCCCGCGAGCGAGCCGAGGTTGACGATGCGTCCGTAGCCTCGCTCGGCGAAGTACGAGCCAAAGACCTGGCAGCCGAAGAAGGTCCCGTGCATGTTGGTCTCCACCACGGCGGCGAAGCTCTCCGGGGTGATGTCCATGAGTGACTCGACCTTGGAGTGCCCGGCGTTGTTCACGAGGACGTGCACCGCGCCCCAGCGTTCGACGAGCCGGTCGCGGGCGCGGGTGAAGGCGTCCTTGTCGCGGACGTCGAGGGCGAGGCCGACGGCGTTCTCGCCGGTGGGGTCGAGTTCGGCCGCCGCCTTGACCGCGGCCTCCTCGTCCAGGTCGGTCAGGGCGACCCGGTATCCGTGGTCGTAGAAGCGTGCGGCGATGCAGCCGCCGAGGCCGCCGGCGGCGCCGGTGACCAGGACCACGCGCTCCCCCGTGCCCTCGGGGCTCACTTCGTCACGTCCGGGAGCGGACGGCCGACGCGGGCCTCGATCTTCATGTACCGCCACAGGCCGTGCTCGCCGACCTGCACGGTACGGAAGAGGTTGCAGGCCGCGGCGACGGTCGGCTGGTCCACGACGTCGGCGAGGACATAGCTGGTCCAGGGCCAGGAGCCGGAGGGACCGACCATGTGCTGGTCGTCGTCGATGGTGCCGATGACGTTCAGTCCCGGCAGTTCGTGCAGTTGGCGCAGCATGCTGGTGAAGCCGTCCCAGACCGCCTTGCCCTGCCCGGTCGGCAGGTCGAAGAAGTTCTGGTTGACGCCGATGCAGAACAGCACCCGCAGAGGTGTCTGGGGGGAAGCGGACATGTGGGTCACACCTTTCTTAGGGGTTCTCATGCCGTAGGGGTTCTCGTGAGCAAAGGTCAGATATAGCCGGGGAACGGGTCGACGCCCATGAGCACCGCCCCCGCCCCGTCGTACAGGCCCTCCTGCAAGAACGCGTGCTGCGGCACCACGGAGGCGTCCCGCAGACAGCGCTGCATCGGGCTGCCGTCCGCGATGGCCCGGATGCCCGCGAGTTGGTAGGCGCTGCGGGCGACCTCGAAGGAGTCCTGCGCGAGGGCCGTGGAGGCGAGGCGCAGCAGGCTCGCCTGGTGGTCGGTGGCCGGGTCGCCGCGCAGCACGGTCTCCCACACCTCTTCGGTGATCTCGTAGAAGAACGCGCGGGCCGAACGCAGCCGGGCCTCCGCGCGGCCCACCGCGATCCGGTACGCGGCACGGTCGGCCGCGACCGGGCCTCCGGTGTAACTGGCGCGCCCGCCCTCCGTGATGACCTGGTCGAGCGCGGCCCGCGCCACGCCGAGGCCGACGACGGCGAGGACTTGGGCGGCGTAGGGCACGGCCGGGTAGCGGTAGAGCGGTTCGTCGACGGTCGGCTCGCCGCCGCGGACGAAGGTCCACTTCTCGGGTACGACGACGCCGTCCACGGCGAGGTCGTGGCTGCCGGTGCCGCGCATCCCGATGACGTCCCAGTTCTCGACGATCTCGACGTCCTCGGGGCGCAGCACCGCCGTGCGCGGCCGGCCCGCCCGGTCCTCGCCCACCTTGATGCCGACGCCGAGGGCGTCGGCTCCCTTGCAGCCGCTCGCGAACTTCCAGCGGCCCGAGACCCGGTAGCCGCCGTCGACGGGTTCGGCGGCCTGTACGGGGAAGAGGCCGCCGGCGAAGGCGACGTCGGGCCCGTCCGCGTACAGCCGCTCCTGGGTCTCCAGTGGCAGCGCCGCGAGATAGATCAGGGAGGAGCCGAAACTCGCGACCCAGCCGGCCGACCCGTCGACCCGCGAGATCCGCTCGATCAGGCGCAGGAACGCGGCCGGTGGCAGTGGTTCGCCGCCGAATCGGCGGGGGGCACTGGCGCGGTAGAGGCCCGCCTTCTTGAATTCGGCGATCATGTCGCGTGGTACGTGCCGCGCGGTCTCGAATTCCGCCCTGCGCTCGGCCACCAGGTCAAGCACGTGCTCGAAGGCCGCTTCGGTGGCGGTCGAGGGCGGGTCCAGCGTCTGTGTCATGAGTAATTCCCCTGCCTGGGCTGCGAGTTGATCGCTCGAACTCGATGCACTCATCACGCTATGCGGGTCACCGTGAGCCAACAATTGGGAATGGGTGGTGGAGCGTAGGGGATTTCCCTGATCGTTTACGCCGCTGGGGCCCGCAGCGGCAGTCTGAACCGGAAGACGGTGCCGTGCGGGGAGTTCGGGAACGCCTCGATCTCGCCGCCGTGGCGGGTGATGATGCGGTGGCTCAGGGCGAGGCCGATGCCGTGTCCGTTGCCCTTCGAGGTGAACACTCCGTCGAAGATCCGCCCGCCCGAGGACGCCGGAAGGCCGCCGCCGGTGTCGCGCACCTCGACCTCGGCCCAGTCGGCGTTCCTGCGGGTGCAGATGGTGACCTCACCCGGTTCGTCGGGCCAACGGGCCATCTCCTCAAGCGCGTTGAAGGCGAGGTTCATGACGACCTGCCCGATGAGCACCTTCTCGCAGCTGACGGGCAGGTCCTCCGGCGCCCGTTCCCAGCGCACGGCGACCTGGTGCGCCCTGGCCCGTACGTCCACGAAGTAGGCGCAGTCGGCGACGATGTCGTTGACGTCGACGGACCGTTTCGCGTCCTCCAGGCGCACCACGTAGGCGCGCAGGCTCGACAGGATCGTGGTGGCGCGCTCCAGTTGGCGGGTGGCGTGGTCGAGGCCCCAGCGCAGCGAGCCGGACTCAGGGGTGTCGTCGATGCGGCCGAGTGCGCCCGCGACGAAGTTGTGGGCGGCCGCGATGGGTTGGCTGACCTCATGGGCGATGGCCATCGCCATGTCACCCATGGCGTTGTAGCGCGCCAGGTGGTTGAGGTACTGGGCGTCGCGCCGGTGTTCCTCCTCGGTGTGCACCGTGTCGGTGATGTCGTGGAAGAGGAGAAGCAGGCCCCGCAGGTCGTTCTCGATGTCGATGTACTGGCTGCGCGCCGCGAACCAGCGCTCGGGTCCGCCGCCGGCGTCGTCGGCGACCGCGAGGCGGTAGCGGGCGTCGGTGGGCCGGCCGCCGCGTGAGGTGTCCTTCAGTACGTCGCGCAGGACGGCGGTGGAGTCGGCGGCGAGGAACTCGGTGAAGTCGCTGCCGTGCAGGTCGTCGGGGTCCCGGTCGAGCAGGATGCCGGCCGATTCGCCCGCGAAGACGATACGGCCGTCGTCGTCGAGCACGACGATGCCCTCGTCGAGGTTGCGCAGGAACGCTTGGAGCCTGGCCTCGGTGCGGGTGAGGTCGCGGCGGGTGGCCTTCTCCTCGGCGATGTCGCGGAACTGCACCATGACGACGGGGCCGGTGGAGAGTTCCACACGCTTGGCGAGCGCCTCGCTGAGGATGTCACTGCCGGACTTCGACCGGTAGCACCACTCGATGCGGCTGCGGCCCTCGTCGGCGGCCCGTTGCAGCCAGGCGACGCCGATGTGCCGCGCGTACTGCGCCGCGTTGGAACTCATGTCGGGGGCCTTGAGCGGCTTGAGCTCGTCGAGGGTGAAGCCGAACGCGGTGAGCGCGGCCGGGTTGGCCCACAGGATGTCCTTGGTGTGTGCGTCGTGCACCAGGACGCAGTGGTCGATGACCTCGAAGAGGCGGGCCAGGTCGGGGCAGGCGAGGTCGGCGGTGGCGGGCATCAGGGTGTGTCACACCTCTTCGGGGCGCAGGCCGCAGCGCATCATGTCGCCGATGAGGGCGCCGAGGGTGTCGGCGTGCGTCTTCTCGCGGATGCGCGCACGGTGGGCGTCGACCGTCTTCAGGCTGATGCCGAGCTGCCGCGCGATCACCTTGCTGGGGATGCCCTCGACGACCTGGCGCAGGATCTCGCGTTCCCGCGGGCTGAGGTGGGTGATCCGCTCACGCAAGGAACGCTGCTCGGCGCGGCGCGCGTAGCGCTCACCCGCCACCCGCAGGGCCTTTTGCAGGATGTCGAGCAGCCGCTGGGGATCGTACGGCTTCTCCAGGAAGTCGACGGCTCCGGCCTGAAGAGCGCGCACCGACATGGGGATGTCACCGTGCGCGGACACGAAGACGATGGGCAGCGCCGCGCCCTGGGCGTTGAGGAGTTCCTGTACGTGGAATCCGCCGATGCCCGGCATGCGTACGTCGAGGACGAGGCAGGCCGGGCGGTCCGGGTCGAAGGCGGCGAGGAAGGTGTCGGCGTCGGTGAACCACTCCGTTTTGATGTGCACGGATTCCAGCAGCCAGGCCAGGGAGAGGCACAGTTGCTCGTCGTCGTCGAGCACGTAGACGAGGTCGGGCGCCGGTTCACTCATGATTCCTCGCTTCCATCGTACGTGCGTGCCCGCTCCGCCCCGCCCGGCCGCAGCAGGCCGAGGACCACTCCCCCGGCGAACACCGCGACCACGGTCAGTTCCAGGACCAGCGCCGTGCCGCCGGACGCGGAGACCAGGGTGGTGAAGTTGCGCAGCGCCAGTACCGTCGCGCCGCACAGCAGGGCGATCGCCAGCAGCGGAGCGAGCACGGTGTGCCAGATCCTTTCATCGAGCCGGGTTCTGCGGAAGAACACGATCACGGACATCGAGGTGAGCAGGTACAGCAGCATGAGGGCGAGCACGCTGACGCCGCCGCCCCAGGTCAGCAGCGTGAGCACCGGGTCTGCCCCGGCGACGGCGAACGGCACGACGAGGACCGCGGCGAGCGCCGTCTGCGCCAGGCTCGCCGCATACGGCGCCCCGTGCCGGTTGGTGCGGGCGAGCGCGCGGGGCAGCACCCCGGCCCGGCCGAGGGAGTGGAAGTAGCGGTTGATCCCGTTGTGGAAGGCGACGACGCCCGCGAGCAGCGAACTGGCCAGCAGGACCTGCGTGACATCACCGGCCCAGCCGCCCAGCGTCTGCGTGAGGGGTGTGAGGACGACGGAGGTGGCATCGCCTTCCCTCAACGCGCTGAGCGCGGCGCCCTGGACGCGGTCCGCGCCGTAGTAGCTCACGATCATCCAGGAGACGAAGGCGAAGAACAGCGAGATCACCGCGACCGACACATAGGTTGCCCGAGGCACCGTGCGCGCGGGGTCCCGTGCCTCCTTCGCGTACAGGGCGGTCGACTCGAACCCGAGGAGGCAGCCGATGGCGAAGGTCAGCGCCACTCCGGGCGCGCCGGTGAAGAAGGCGGAGGGGGCGAACGACCCGGCGATGTCGAGGCCGTGCGGGCCACCCCCGCCGAGGAGTTCACGGCCGGCGAACAGCAGCAGCACCGAGGTCTCGGCGACGACGAGCACAGCGAGCAGCCGCGCGCCGAGCTCGATGTTCAGACAGCCGAGCGCGTGCACGAGGAGCATCGTGGCGAGCGTCCACACCCACCACGGCATGTCGAGCGAGAGGTAACGCTGTCCGAGTCCTTGCGCCACCACGCCGTACAGGCCGTAGAGCGCGGCCTGCGTCGCGCTGTAGCAGAGGATCGCCGCCTGCGAGGCGCCGACGCCGAGCGGCCGGCCGAGGCCGCGGGACACGTACGCGTAGAAGGCGCCCGCGTCGGTCACGTGCCGGCTCATCGCGATGAACCCGACGGCGAACAGGGCGACCATGACGCCGACCACGAGGTAGACGGCGGGCGCCGCGCCGCCGTTGCCGAGGCCGAGCGGGATGGGCAGGGTCCCCGCGACGCCGGTCAGGGGCGCCTGCGCGGACAGCACGAAGAACACCATGCCGGCCACGCCCACGGCGCCCTTGCGCAGCCGGGTGCGCGGTTCCGGTGCGGCTTCCGGTCGTGCGGGCTGCTCGATCACGCGGTCTCCCTGGGGCCGGAGTTCGATGGGGTCGGGACGAACTGTGCGCGCGGCGGGCGGTCCTGGAGTGCGGGCGCGTGCATCCGTTACCGCCTTTGCATGCACGCATACGCGGACTACCTTGATCGAAAGTCCTCCGGCGGGTGGAGCGCAGCATGCCTTCGTACGTGAGTCCCGAGTCCGTGAGCACCGAGTGCACGAGCACCGAGTACGTGACCACCGACGGCGTCGCCCGGGGCGACCGCTTCGAGCACTGGGCGCGGGAGATGTCGCAGGTGTTCGGCGGGCTCGACACCCGGCCCGTCGCGGCGGACGCCTTCCACGCCACGGCCACCTGCGACGCGCTGGGACAGCTCCTGCTCGGCTCCATCAGCGCGGGGCCGCTGCGGGTGCGGCGCACCGAGCGGCTGACGGCGCGGAGTGAGGTCGACCACTACAAGGTGGCGCTCCAGGTCGCCGGCACATGTGTCGTCGAACAGGACGGCGTGTACGGGGCGTTGGGGCCCGGTGACCTCGCGATCTGCGACACCACACGCCCGTACGCGTTCCGCTACGACACCTCCTTCCGCACCGTGCTGATGCTGGTGCCGCGGGCGATGCTGCCGGTGCGGCCCGAGGCGGTGCGCGGTCTCACGGCACGCCGGCTGGCCGGGGAGAGCGGGGTGGCGGCCGTGGTGGGTCCCTTCCTGCGCTCGCTCGGCGAACAGGCCCGTACCTGCGCGGGACCCGCGGCGACGGGCCTCGCCGACGGGGCGGCGTCGCTGATGACGGCGCTGCTGTCGGAGAGCCTCGACCGTGCGGCACCGGCGGAGCCGGGGCACGCGATGATGCTGCGGATCCGCGCGCACATCGACAGCCGCCTCCCGGACCCGGGGCTCACACCGGACTCGATCGCCGAGGCGCACGGGATCTCCCGCCGCTATCTGTTCAAGCTGTTCGCCGCCGAGGACCTGACGGTCGCGGGCTGGATCCGGACGCGCCGCCTGGAGCGGTGCGCGCGGGATCTCGCGAGCCCGGCGGCGCTCCGGCAGCCCATCGGCATGATCGCCGCACGCTGGGGTCTCCTTGACGGACGCCACTTCAGCCGGGTGTTCAAGACGGCGTATGGCCAGACGCCACGCGACTTCCGTCGCCGGGCGCTCGCGGAGCGGGTCCCTCACGACCGCGTCGGCGCGGACACCGACGGGTAGCTCTCTGCGCGCCGGAGCGCGCCCGTCACGCGGTCAGCGACTCGGGGATCGAGTGGAACTGGCGACGGAAGTAGACCAGCGCGCCCGCCCCGTCCTCCCCGACGAGCACCCGCTCGGCCTCGATGAACATCACGGTGTGCGAACCCTGCTCGGCGGTGCCGGTGACTCGCCCGACGACCGAGGCGGCGGAGCCCTTGAGCACCGGTACGTCGGCGAGTGTGTGGTCCCATACGTCGCCGCAGGCCGCGAAGCGTTCCTCGGCGGGCACACCACCCGCGAAGGCCTTGGCGACGTCGGCGTGGTCGGGCCCGAGGACGTTGACGCAGACCCGCCCGTTCTGCGTGAACAGGTCGTGGCTGCGGCTGGACCGGTTGATGCAGACGAGCATGGTGGGCGGTTCGTCGGTGACGGAGCAGGCCGCGCTCACCGTGATGCCGGCGCGACCGCGCGGTCCGTCCGTGGTGACGATGTTGACGCCTGCGGAGAGGTTCGCCATCGCGTCGCGGAACGATCGTTGGTTCGTGGTGAGTTGGCCCACCGCTGCGCTGCGTGTCACGGGTGTCATGGCTGTCACGGTAGGGCGGGGCGGGTGGCTCGCGATATCCAGACTTCCTCCGCGGCGCTTAAGGATTTCCCCTATGTTCGTGGCCGCATACTGCACGGGTGACGATGTCTTCGCTTCCCGCAGGGCTGACGCTCTGCCACGACCTGACGGCCGCCGCATGGGTCCGCGAGGCCCTGCCGGACTTCGCGGCCGGCATGATCGGTTCGCTACTGCCTGCCGGGTACGAGCGGTACGTACGTGTGCTGCATCCGTCCGGATGCGACGAGGACGACGATGCCGATACCGACGACGGGCCGGGCGAGGGTACGTTGCCGGGTCCGCTGGCCGCGCCGTTGGCGTCGGTCCTGAAAGGTTGCACGGCCACACCCGACGACTGCTGCTTCGGGGTGTGGGAGGGGTGCGGATACTTCGACGACGGCACGGTGACGGCCGTGCTCACCAGCGGGACGGGCATCTCATCGTGGCGGGTGCGGCCGGCCGTCGACATCGCGGACGCGCCGCGCCTCGAACTCCCCCACCGCGGGTACGCCGTGTTCCAGGGCCCGGTCGACTCCGTGACCGCCCTGGCAATGGTGGTCGCCGGTGAGGTCGGGGAGGGCGCCGAGGTGGCCAACGCCCTCGTACCCGACCTGTGGTGGCCCGCCGACCGCTCCTGGTTCGTGCACGGCGACACCGATCTCACAGCGACGTGGATCGCCTGCTCCGCCACGGCGGCGGAGCAGGTCCTCGCGCATCAGGCCCTGGACGCCGTGGTGATGCCCCCGGACTCACCGGTGCTCCCCTGAGGGCCGGTTGACAACCGGTTGACGGTCAGTCGGCGAGCGCGCCCATCGGATCCCAGGTCGGCAGCACGATCGGCGGCTCGTCGAGGGCGGCGGAGAGCTCCGGCGGGAGTGCGGAGCGGCGGACGGCGACCTCGAAGACGTGCTCGCCGAACCACGAGTCGTTCATGGTCCAGAAGCCCTTGTCGGCCTTCTCCTCGCCCCAGCTGTTCTCGACCCGCCAGCGGCGCGGCACACCGTCCACGACGTCGACGCCGGTGAAGAGCATCGCGTGGGTCATCTGCGTCTCGTGGTGGAGGAGCCGGTCCGCCTTGTCGAGCGCGAACGACGCGTCGTAGACGGCCTCGTAGTCGAAGAGTGCGGCGTCCCAGATGCCGAGGTCGGCGCGCATCTGCTGGCCGACGTCGCAGCCGAACCAGACCGGCTCGCCGGCCACGACGGCCTCCATGGTGAGCCGCTTGAGCAGGTCGATGTCCGCGTTGAGGTAGACGACGGGCGGGGCCTCGACGATGTTGCCCAGGTGCTCGACGGTGAAGGTGCGGCCGGCCGGGCTGGACTCACGCGGGTCGTGGACGAGGCACACGTACTCGTCGAGGGGTATCTGCACATACGCCTCGGCGAACTCGGTGGGTGTCGTCCAGCCGTCGCGGTGGAACTCCTGGTCCTTGTCGCGCCACTGCCACAGGAACGTCTGCGGCGGCGTGCCGAGATGGATGCTGAGCACGCGGTGGACGGCGCCGAGCACCTCCGTCTTGCGGGCCCGCTGCGCCTCGACACCCTCAACGGCCGCCGCGCGCAGATCGCGCGCACCTTGCCGGAGCAGACTCATCAGGGCCCGGTTCATCGGCCCGGTCGCCGAGGAGCTCTCGGTCTCCGGCATCGCCGACTTGGGCACCAGGCCGTGCTTGGCGACCAGCGCCACGAACATGTTCCACTGCCCGCCGTCACTGATCGGGTCACCGAGCAGGTGTGCCACCGTACGGTCGTCGACGTCGCGGTCGGAGGTGTCGATGACACTCTCCAGGAAGTGGTTCGCGCGCTCGAACTTGTCCCACCACAGCACGTAGTTCTGGGAGAACTCGAAGTCCTTCACACCGAGCTTCTCCGCGGCGCCGACGCGCAGCAGGTTGAGCCCGGCGAACATCCAACAGCGGCCGCTGCGCTTCTGGTTGGTGACCTTCCAGTCGTCCAGGTGGTGCGAGACCGAGTGGTCGATGGCGGTGACGATCCGCCGGTCGAGGGCGATGTCGTCCACCGTCGTCTGCGTCACGGCGTTCTGCATCAGCCGGTTCGCGGGGCGGGCGGCGAAGTCCTTCTCGTAGGCCTCGAGTTGTGCCGGAGTGAGACTGCGGTCGCTCTCGGCTGGAGCGTCGGTGGACTGAGAGGTGTGCGCATGGCCGAGCGTCACGGTATCCGGTTCCCATTCTCGAATCGGCCCGTGCTCGCGCGGGGGCCTTGGCAGGTTAAAAGGGGCAATGCGCTCTCACAGTCGCACGGCCGTTCTAGCCAGTCAACGGACCGGTGCCCCTGCCGGTGTATCCCACACTCACCCCTCGACGTCCTGCGGATACCACCGGAGTTCGACGGTGTTCCCGTCCGGATCCTTGACGTACACGGACTGCGCCTGCCCCCGCGCTCCCCAGCGCGACACCGGCCCCTCAAGAACGTCGAACTCCCCCGAGTCGACGACCTCCTGCCAGTCCAGCGGGTCGACGACGAGACAGAAGTGATCGACGTTGGACTCGGTCCGCGCGGCGGCGAACAGATCGATGACCGTACTGCCGTCGATCCGTACGGACGGGAACGACACCTTCCCGTCCCGCCACTCCTCCACCCGCTCGGCCACGAGCCCCAGCCGGCCGACGTAGAACTCGAGCGACTTGTCGACGTCGGCGACGTTCAGCACCAGGTGATCGAGAGCTTTGACTCGCATGATGACGGTCCCCGTCCGTGGTCGCTTGCACTGTCATGCACTGCCTAGCCGAGGAGCGACCGGTCGGCAAGGACTGTTCGGCGTCACCGGTCCTCCAGTACCTCGGCCCCGATGGACGGCCATGTCGCACGGACCACCTAAATGTACGTACAGCTTACGCCGGAACCCCCGCGGTCACTTGTACGTCGGCGGGCGCACGCCCTAGCCTAGATGTACGTACATTACGCAGCGCATGACCGGGAGGGATTTCCTTGGCGACCAAGCAGCACCACCGGACGGTGATCGTGGGCGGCGGCTCGGCCGGTGTCTCGGTCGCGGCGCGGCTCCGGCGGGCCGGCGAGCGGGACATCGCGGTCCTCGACCCGAGCGAGCGGCACTACTACCAGCCGCTGTGGACGCTCGTCGGTGGCGGACGGGCGCCGCTGAAGGAGAGCGTCCGGCCGCAGCGGTCCGTGCTACCGAAGGGCGTCCGGTGGATCCGGCGCGCCGCGGTCGCCGTCGACCCCGAGGCCCAGGAGGTGAGCCTGGACGACGGAGGTTTCGTGCACTACGACCACCTCGTGGTCTGCGCCGGCATCCAGCTGGACTGGGACGGCGTGCCCGGCCTCGGCGCCGGACTCGGCCAGAACGGGCTCTCCAGCAACTACCTGCCGCACACCGCCCCCGCGACCTGGCGTTTCATCCGCGAGACCCGATCGGGCAGCGCCGTGTTCGGCATGCCGCCCGGCGCCATCAAGTGCGGCGGCGCCCCGCAGAAGATCGCCTACCTCGCCGCCGACCACTGGCGCCGGGAGGGCGTCCTCGACCGGATGGACATCCACCTGGTGCTCCCGACGGACACCATCTTCGGTGTTCCGGAGTTCGCGCGGGTCCTGGAGGACGTGGCCCGCCGGTACGGCATCCACGTCCACTACGGCAGCGAGGTCACCGAGGTCCGCCCCGACGCCCGCGAGATCGTCGTCAGCGACCTCGGCACGGGCGACAAGACGACCCTCCCGTACGACATGGCCCATCTCGTGCCGCCGCAGAGCGCCCCGGACTGGATCAAGCGGAGCCCGCTCGCGGACGCCGCGAACCCGGCCGGCTACGTCGAGATCAACCAGCACACGATGCGGCACGTCCGGTACCCCAACATCTGGGCCCTCGGCGACGCCGGCTCCTCGCCGAACTCCAAGACCGGCGCGGCCGTTCGCAAACAGGCGCCCGTGGTCGTCGAGAACCTGCTCGCCACGATGCACTGCCGGGAGCCGCTCGCCGTCTACAACGGCTACTCCTCGTGCCCGCTGACCACGGCCCGCAACAAGATGCTGCTCGCCGAGTTCGACTACAGCGGGCGGCCCGCCCCCTCCATCCCGCTGATCGACACGGTCCGCGAGCGCACCGACATGTGGTACCTCAAGCGGCACGGTCTGCCGTTCCTGTACTGGAACCTCATGCTCCGCGGCCTCGCGTGACCCGCACGCCTAACCCACACGCCTAACCCGCACACCTCCCCCGAGCACCTTCGTGACCCAGGAGTCCGTCATGCCCCAGGAGCCCGTCACCCACGACGGCGCAGGACCGCTGATATTCGTGCAGTTCTACCTCGACTGCCTCTCGCACGCCTCGTACCTCATCGGCGACCGCACCACCGGCCGCGCCGTCGTGGTCGACCCCCAGCGTGATGTCAACGAGTACCTCACCACCGCCGCACACCACGGCCTCACCATCGAGCGCGTCATCGAGACCCACGTCCACGCCGACTTCCTCTCCGGCCACCTGGAACTGGCCGAGCGCACCGGCGCCCCCATCTCCTACGGCGCCGAAGCCGACGTCGACTTCGACACCGAACCCCTCGCCGACGGCCGGCACCTCCGCCTCGGGGAGGTCGACCTGGAGATCCTGCACACACCGGGCCACACCCAGGAATCGGTCTGCGTCGTCGTACGCGAGCACGCGGCCGACCCCGTCCCCTACGGCGTCCTCACCGGCGACACCCTGTTCATCGGCGACGTCGGCCGCCCCGATCTGCTCAGCGCGCGCGGCCGGTCCGCCGAGGAGATGGCCCGCGCCCTCTACCGCTCCACCCGCGAGCGCCTGCTCACCCTCCCCGACGCGACCCGCGTCTTCCCGGCGCACGGGGCAGGATCTGCCTGCGGCAAGAACCTGTCGACGGCGCTGAGTTGCACGCTCGGCACCCAGCGCGTCACCAACTACGCCCTTGCCGACATGCCCGAGGACGCGTTCGTCGAGGTCGTGACATCCGGCCAGGCCGCGGCGCCCGCCTACTTCTCGTTCACGTCCGAGCGCAACCGCGAGGCCCGCCCGGTGCTCGACGAGGACGCCCCCGTCTCCACGCTCACCCCGGACGCCGTACGGGAGTCCGTCGCCGACGGCGCGAGCGTCCTCGACACACGCGACCCGGACGCCTACGCCGCCGCGCACCTTCCCGGCTCGGTCAACGTCCCGCTCGGCGGCCGGTTCGCAGAACTATGCGGCGAGGTGCTCCCGGCCGGGGCCGACCTCGTCCTGTGCGGGGACCCCGCCACCGCGCGCGAGGCCCGCAACCGGCTCGCCCGCATCGGCTACGACCGGGTCGTCGGCGCCCTGCCCGCCGACGCCCTGAGTGCCGAGCACGTGACGTCGACGCCGCGCATGGAGGCACAGGCCCTCGACGCCCGCCTCGCCGACAACCCCAGGGCCTTCACTGTGCTGGACGTACGCGCCTCCGGCGAGATCGACGACACCGGCACCGTCCCCGGCGCCCGCACCATCCCGCTGCCCGAACTCGTCGCGCGAATAGACGAGTTGGCGCCGCATCGGCATCAATCGCTCGTCGTGATGTGCGCCAGTGGCAACCGCTCGTCCGTGGCCGCCTCCGTGCTCCGGGCCCGCGGCTTCGACGCCGACGACCTGCGCGGCGGCTTCGCCGGATGGCGCGGACCGGTCGAGCACCCGGCCGGTGGGGGCGGCGTCCCCGCGTGAACGTCCTGATCGTCGCCGTGCTCTGCGGCGCCGTCGTCGGCCTCGCGCTCGGCGGGCTCGGCGGCGGCGGTGGTGTGCTCGCGGTCCCGGCCCTCGTCTACCTCCTGGGCGTGGACCCCGCCGACGCGGGCACCACCAGCCTGCTCATCGTCGCCGTCACCTCGGCCACCGCCCTCGCCCGGCACATGGGCACCGGCACCGTGCGCTGGCGGACCGGCGTCCTGTTCGCGGCGGTCGGCGCGGTACCCACCATCGGGGCGTCGATGCTCGCGCACCGCCTGCCGCAGTCCCTGCTGACCGGTGCGTTCGCCATCCTGGCCGCGGTGGCCGCCACGGTGATGCTGCGCGGCACCCGCACGTGTGGTGAGGCGGTGCCGCCGGACACCGGGTCGCCGGTGACGGCGACGGCCGGGCACGCACCCAGCCTCGTACAAGTACGAGAGGCACAGCGATCGGCGACCACTCGGGCCGAGCCCGTGCGGACCGCCGGGGCCGGGGCCGGGCTCGGTGCGGTGACCGGTCTCCTTGGGGTGGGCGGCGGGTTCCTCGCCGTGCCCACACTGGTGTCGGTGCTGCGGCTGCCGATGCGGGCGGCCGTCGGCACCAGCCTCGTCGTCACCCTCCTCAACTCGCTGGTGTCCCTCACCACACGTATGACGACCGAGGGTGTCTCCATCGACCCCGCCGTGCTCGGCCCCTTCGTCGGCGCCGCGATCCTCGGGGCGTGGGACGCGCGGCGGCTGGCGGCCAGGCTGTCGGGACCGGCGTTGCAGCGCGCGTTCGCGGTCCTGCTGCTCGCGACGGCGGCGTTCATGCTGGTGGACGCGTTCGTGTGAGCGCGGCCAGGAGTTCGACCGGTGGTTTGCACCGTCTCCTCAAATCGACGAGCATGCATCCCGTGCCCACCAGCAGCTCGCAGTCCGGTCCTCGTCCGCTCACCCGGACCAAGGGCAAGCCGCTGTGGTCCCAGCTCCGCGCCGATCTGTTGCGGCGCCTCGAGGACGGCGAGTTCCGGGACGTCTTCCCCGGCGAGCACGACCTCGTCGCCGAGTACCAGGTCAGTCGGCACACCGTCCGCGAGGCGCTGCGCACGCTGCGCACGGAGGGGCTGGTGACGGCGCAGCGGGGCAGGGTGTCGCGGTTCGCGGCGAGCCGGCCGCTGGAGCAGAAGGTCGGCGAGGCGTACAGCCTCTTCCGCTCCGTCGAGGAGGTGGGGGCGGTCCAGCGCAGCGTGATCCGCCGCCTCGACGAGCGCGCCGATGGCGTGATCGCGGCCCGCCTCGGCCTGGAGGAGTCCACGCCACTCGTGCACCTCGAACGCTTGCGCCTCGCCGACGGGGAACCGCTCGCCGTCGACCGCGTCTGGCTCCCCGCGGACGTCGCCCGCCCGCTCCTCGCCGTCGACTTCACACACACCTCGCTCTACGACGAGCTGGAACGCCACTGCCGTACGCACATCAGCGGCGGCTGGGAGCGCATCCGCGCCGTCGTACCCACCCGCGCGGAGCGCACGCTGCTCGGCTGCCCCGATTCCACGGCGCTGTTCGCGATCGACCGGCTCGGTCACGACGCGGCCCACCGCCAGGTCGAATGGCGCCAGACCCTGGTCCGCGCGGACCGCTTCACGGTGGCCGCGGCCTTCTCCGCGGACGACGGGTACCGCTTGGGCGCGCCGGTACCTACGCCCTGACGAGCCCGGCCACCGGGGTGAGTGTCAGTCAACTTCCGTGTGGCGGAGGCTTGGTGGGGTCCAGTCGTGGTGCCGGAGGATCATGCGGACGGCGGCGCGGGAGGGCGTCAGGCGCATCGCCGTGTTGCGCAGGGCGACGCGCAGCGGATGGCTGAGCCGCTGGCCCATGCGTCCGGCCTGACGCGCGGCGCGTGCGACGGCCTGGCTGCGAGGCCGTCGTTCGGCGTCGTACCGGGTGAGGGCGGCCTCCACGGTGGGCTCGGAGCCGAGGGCGGCGGCCAGGGTGACCGCGTCCTCCAGCGCCTGGCACGCCCCCTGCCCCAGGTTCGGTGTCATGGCGTGCGCCGCGTCCCCGAGCAGCGCGATCCGGCCGACGGCGTACGAAGGGAGCGGCGTACGCAGCTCGTTGACGTCGTGGTGCAGCACCGCGTCGGGGTTCGTCGCGTCGAGAAGCGCGGGGATCGGCTCGTGCCAGGTACGGAACCGGCGGCGCAACTCGCCCAGTGGGTCGTCGAACCGCGTCCCTGCGGGGAGGTCGAGGACCGCGTGCCATTCGGCGCGGCCGTCGGGGAAGGCGATGTGCCCGAACTCGACGCCGTGGCCCCAGGTCAGCTCGAAGTCGGTGCGCAGACCCATCGGTTGGTCGGTGATGGCGCGCAGGACGGCCGAGCCGCTGTGGACGGGTCCGGGGTGGGAGGGGAAGAGCTGGCCGCGGAGCCTGCTGCCGATCCCGTCGGCCGCCACGACCAGATCGGCGTCCAGAGTCGTGTCGCCGCACTCGACCTGCACCGCCCCGGGACCACACTGCCCGACCGGTCCGGCCTCCCGGCCAATGCGCAGCACTTCGGCGGGCAGGGTTTCGCGCAGAAGCCGGTGCAAGGTGGCACGCGGGATCCCCATGATGGGTGTGCCGACCGCGTTCTCCAGCGCCGCACCGTCCATCCGGGCGAGCCAGTGGCCGCCCGGTGTGCGGGTGCCTCCGGTGTACTGCCCGCGCGACGCCTGCCGCACCGCCTCCCCCACACCGAGTTCGTCCAGCGCCCGGAGCCCGTTGGCGGCCAGCGAGATGCCCGCGCCCACATCGTCGAGCACGGCCGCGCGCTCGACGACGGTCGCCTTCCAGCCGACGCGGCGCAGTCCGATCGCCGCGGCGAGCCCACCGATTCCGCCTCCGACGACGTCCGCACGTCCGCCCATACCGACCCCTCCACCCGCCTTCTACACCTGTAGAAGGCGGACCTTACCCGAACCTCTACAGGTGTAGAAATGAGCCATGGCGACAACGGGCAGGGCAATCGACCGGCGCACCCTCCTCGCGGACGCGGCGCTCGACGTACTCGCCGACGACGGGATCCGCGGCCTCACCCATCGCGCGGTGGACCGCCGAGCCGCCCTGCCGACAGGCACCACATCGGCGTACTTCCGTACCCGGGCCGCTCTGCTCACCGCACTCGTCACGCGCCTCGCCCAACTCGACCAGGCGGAGCTGCAGTCGACGGCCGAGGACCTCGTCCCACTGCGCACCGCGAACGACATCGTGAACGGCTTGGCGCTGCTGGCCCGTCGGCGTCTCGCAGGCAAGGGCCGCCGCCGCTCGCTGGCCCGCTACGCCTGCACGGTCGAGAGCGTGCGCGACCCGGAACTGCGGGAGATCCTCGTCGCCCGCGAGAACGCCGGCCGCGAGGCGGTTCGCGCGTTCCTCGCCGAGCGCGGTGTCGCGGACGCCGAGACCCGCACGCACACGCTGCTGTCCTGCGTCGACGGCCTGATCCTCGACGCTCTCGTGAGCGGGGGCGACGTACCGCGCGAGGCCCTGGAGGGCCTGGTGACAGCGGCCCTGCGGTAGGTACTCGACCCACCGTCGGGTGCGCCGACCGTCCTCACTTGCGGCCCGCGCGCCGGACGGAGCGCGGCCGGTACTCCACCACCGTCAGCGCCAACGACACGTACCGGTCGACGAGTTCGCCCGGGGTGACCTCGCCGTCGGTGCGGTACCACTGGGCGATGGCGTTGCACATGGCGATCACCGCGCGGCGGGCGTCGTCCGGGTGGGGGGTCAGGAACACGCCGTCGGCGACGCCCCGTTCGATGACCTCACGGAACTGCTGGGTGCCGCGCTCCTCGTTCTTGCGGTAGCGGGCCAGGTGCTCGGGTTCCAGGCTGCGGCCCTCGGTCAGCACGATGCTGCTCTTGACCGGGTGCTCGATACGGAACTGGACCGTCGCGGTGACGAGGGCCTCCAGCTGCTCCGCGGGATCGTCGCCGGCCTCTTCGAGCGCGGTCCCGCAGGCGCCGAAGTAGGCGTCGAGGCCCTCTTCGAGGATGGCGACGAGCAGGTCCTGCTTGCCTTTGTAGTAGTAGTACAGCGCGGAGAGGCTGACCCCGGCGCGCCCCGCGATGTCGCGGATCGAGGTGGCCCCGTAGCCCTGCTCGGAGAACTCTTCGCGGGCGGCCTCGATGATCGCCTTGTGACCTGCGGGGCGAGTGGACACGATGCTCCGATCTGCTGGGCCGCTCAGTCCGCCCCGCCACTGAACATCCGTACAGCCGGCGACGGCGCCGTCATCGTAGCGCCGCGTGTCCCCATCGCCGAGCCCGCAGCGGAACTCGTACGGCAGGGACTCCCCGCTTCTCCCACGAGGGGCGGGGAGCCCCGTGCCGAACGAACGTTAAGCCGTTGACGACCAGTCAGACGGTCAGTCGGTGATCTCGATGTGGCCGTTCGCCGATTCGGCGCCGGCAGCCGCTTCGGCGGGCTTCGGGGCAGGCACCGCCGCACCCTTGCCGCCAGTGAGGTTCTTCAGCAGCGCGGCGAGGTCGACGCCGGTCGTGGAGTTCAGAAGTTCCACGCCCTGGGCGACGTTGTCGGTGACCGTACGGGACAGCTGGCTCGCGCCGTCCGTGGAGATCACCGTCATCTTGTCGACGGCGCTCAGCGGTTCGGACGCCTTGGCGACGACCTGCGGCAGCACCTCGACCAGCATCTGCAGCACGGCCGCTTCGCCGTACTGCGCGAACGCGTCGGCCTTCTTCTGCATGGCCTCGGCCTCGGCGGCGCCCTTCGCACCGATCGCCGCCGCCTCGGACTCACCCTCGAGACGGACCGCGTCCGCGAGCGCGGCACGGTGCGCCTTCTCGCCCTCACCGGTCAGGCGGGACCGCTCGGCGTCCGCCTCGGCCTGCTTCACCAGGCCGATCCGGCGGGCCTCGGCCTCCTGCTCCGCCTGGTAGCGGGCGGCGTCGGCGGGCTTGCGGACCTTGGTGTCCAGCTCGCGGTCGGTCAGGGCGGCCTGGCGCTGGGCGACCTTCTCCTGCTCGGTCAGCACCTCCTGCTGCCGGGCGGCGTCGGCGAGCGGGCCCGCCGCGTTCGCCTGCGCGGAGGCCTGGTCGGTCTCCGCCTTGATCTCGGCCTGCTTCAGCGCGAACGTGCGCTGCGCGATCGCGATCTCCTCCTCGGCCTTCAGCCGCGCCTGCTCGGCGGCGCGGCGTGCGACGGCCTCGGCGATGTCCGCCTCCTGCCTGGCGCGGGCGGCCTCGGGCCGGCCCAGGTCCTCCAGGTACGAACCCTCAGTGGTGATGTCCTGGATCTGGAACGCGTCCAGGACCAGGCCCTGTCCGGACAGCGACGCCTCCGCCTCCTCGGCGACCTGCCCGGCGAACGCGGCCCGGTCGCGGATGACGTCCTCCACCGACATGCGTCCGACGATGGAGCGCAGCGCACCGGACAGCACTTCCTGGGTGAAGCCGACGATGCCGTCCTGCTGCATCAGGAAGCGCTGGGCGGCCGCCCGGATCGAGTCCTCGGTGCCGCCGACCTTGACGATCGCGACGCCTTCGAGGTGCGCCTTGACCCCGCGCAGAGTGACCGCGCCGCGCACCGCGACGGGGATGTGCCGCGAGGACAGGTCAAGGGTGAACTTCTGCTGTACGAACGGGACGACGAAGACGCCGCCGCCGACCACGACCTTCTGGCCGCTGTTGTCGGTGATGACGTGGCCGGTCTCCGGGTCGGTGGACTTCTTGCCGCGCCGCCCGGTGACGATGAACGCCTGACTGGGCCCCGCGACCTTGTAGCGGGTGATGACGACGAGCGCCAGCAGGACCAGGAGTACGACGACTCCGGCCACGGCGATGGTGACAGGGCTCATGATGGCTTCCCCCTCTGCCCCCTCGCCTCCCGGCGAACGGCAGTCGGTTGGTGATGGTGCGTGCGGTTCATATGGTTCGTGGCGGTGCCCGCGGACGGTGGTCAGCGGTCGACGGTGCGGACCTCGACCGAGGTCGGCGACAGGAGGTCCGCCACCCACACCTCGGCGCCGCGGCCTACCGCGACCGCGCTCTTCGCCGAGAACTTCGTCGGCTGGCCCGCGAGGTGCAGCAGCACCTCGCCGTATCCGTCGACAGGGATGGCGGTGACGACGGTGCCCGCGCTGCCGACGAGGTCGGCGCCGCGGGGTGTCACCGCGGTCTGGTCGCGCATCAGCGCGCGGGTCACCTTCCACGTCAGCCAGCCGGCGCCGCCCCCCGCGACGGCGCCGACTGCGGTTGCGGGCCCAGCACCGAGGTCGGTGGTGCCGAGCACGATCGCGCCGCCGAACCCGAGCATCGACACGAAGCCGGCGATCACGGGCAGCGACAGCAGTCCGTCGAAGAGCCCGTCCAGGGCCCCGATCCCGTCGAAGAGCCCCTCCAGCACCCCGTCGAGCACCAGGGACAGGACGAGCAGCACCACTCCCGCGATGCCGAGCCCGAGAAACCACGTCATGTCACTGACCCCCTGGCTCTCCTGTTTCCGCGTGCACTGTGTGCTGCCCTGAACGTTGTCATGGGCAACCACCTGAAGTACCTTCCGGATCCCGGCAATCTTTACGCGATTTTGATGCCTACTTGCGCATACGTTAAAAAGTCCGGGGAGTAGAAGGCACGGCGATGGGGGGTGGGCATGACGTCGCAGCAGGACGTACCCGACGGGTATCTGGACGGGTACGTGCAGGCGGTGGCGGACGCCGCCGCCACGGGACGCCGGCTGACCCGGGACGAACTCGACGCGCGCCGCGCGCTGGGCGAGCGCGCCGCGCAGGCGGGGCTCGGGCTGCGTGCCCTGGTCGCCGCCCATCTCGCGCGGACGCACACCGGCAACATCGGCGCCAGGGTGACGGTCGACGCCGTCGTCGCGGCCAGCGCGCAGGCCATCGACGCGTTCGCCGAAGGGTACGAGCGCGCGCAGCGCCAGACGATGCGCCGGGAGGAAGCGGCACGCCGCGAGTTCATCGACGACCTGCTCTACGGCCGCAGCGACCTGGGCAAACTGGGCGAGCGCGCCGAGCGTTTCGGGCTGCGCCTGTCCGGCGAGCACGCCATTGCGGTGGCCCGCGGCGACGCCGCGTACGAGGAGGGCGACACCGTCGCGCGCGAGATCGAAAGCGCGGTCATCGCACGCTTCGGCAACCGGAACATCCTGCTGACCACGAAGGAAGGGCGGCTCGTCTGCATCGCCCCCGGTGACCAGAGCGAGGTCCTCACCTACTTCGCCAAGCAGGCGTACGCCGCTGCCGAGGGCGGCCAGGTCGCCATCGGCCGCCCGCAGTCAGGGCCCGGCGGCGTCGTCCAGTCCTACGAGGAGGCGCTGGGCGCGCTCGACCTGGCCACCCGTCTGGGCCTTGACACCCCGGTGCTGCACTCGGCCGACCTCCTCGTCTACCCCGTCCTCACGCGCGACCGGCAGGCCATGACCGACCTGGTCCACAACACGCTGGGCCCGCTGCACCAGGCACGCGGCGGCGCCCAGCCGCTGATCGACACGCTCATGGCGTACTTCGACTCCGGCTGCGTGTCGGCCGAAGCGGCCCGCCAACTCTCGCTCAGCGTACGGGCGTTCACGTATCGCCTCGCCCGCATCCACCAGCTCACGGGCATCGACCCGGCGGTCCCGGCCGACCGCTACACGCTCCAGACCGCGGTGATCGGCGCCCGCCTCATGGACTGGCCGACGGACACCGTCTGACACGAAGGACCTCCACCGTGCGGGGCCGCGGCGGCTGCCACGCGGGTTCGGACCCCAACGGGTGATGCTGACCAACGTGCCCCAGGTTGGCGTGGCCGCAGGTCAGGCCCATGCTGTGGGCCATCGTGCGCGGCGGGCGCATCCCAGGCCATCGGCAGACTGCTGCCCGTTCAGGGCGTCACGATGTCGAAGTTGGGGTCGAACGTGTCGATGAGCTCGGCCAGCGCCGGAAGGACGGTGTCGTCGCCGTCGAGTTTGATCTTTCCGGCCTCGGCGAGCGGGGCCGCGCCCGCCGGGTTCAGCAGCACACCCACCAGTGCCGCCTTGGGGCCCGTGACGGTGAGTCGTGTGTCCGGCGAGGCACCGCGACGAGCGTTGAGGACGCCGCGCGCGACCCACATCGTCCACGTCTCGCCGTTATCGGCGTCGGTGTCGGTGTCGGTGAAGCAGAAGTCGATGCGCAGGTCGGTCTGTGCTGCCTTGTCGCCGACCACGTGGACGGCGACGTAGTCGAAGAGGATGTCGATGGGCATCGCGAGGATCGTGTCCGGGCTCGCGGTGGCGAACGTGGCAGGCTGGACTCCCTCGCGCAGTTCCTTGGCCGCGGTGAGGAAGATGCCGCGCCACTGCGGCCCCTCGGCCTGGTAGCCCATCTGCTCGTAGGCGTCGGCTTGGAGGTCGCGGGCCGGCTGGTTGTCCGGCTGCGCGAAGACGAGGGCGTGCAGGATCTGCGCGGCCCAGCGGTAGTCGCCCGCGTCGAAGGCCCGCCGCCCCTCGGCCAGGACCTGGTCCGCGCCGATCAGGTCGACGAAGCGGCGGGCCGACTCGGTCGGCGGGTGCGGGTGCAGGGACACGGGGTCGCCGTCCCACATGCCGAGTTCCTTGGTGAACACCGCGCGGACGTCGTGGTGAAGCGTGCCGTGGTAGCCGCGGTTGAACCATTTGCGACCCAACTCCGCTGGCAGTTCGATGACTTCGGCCGCCTCCAGAGGCGTGTATCCCTTGTTCGCGAGGCGCAGCGCCTGGTCGTGGATGTACTTATAGGTGTCACGCTGTGACGCCAGGAACGAGGTGACAGCCTCGTTCTCCCACACCGGCCAGGTGTGCGGGCCGTAGTGCACCTGTGCCTCGTCGCCCCATCGCTCCAGCGTCTCGTCGAGGTAGCGGGCGAAGTTGCGGGCGTCGCGGGTGCGGGCGCCGCGCAGGGTCTGGACGTTGTGGAGGGAGTGGTTGGCGTTCTCGGCGCAGGTGAGGGCGGCCAACTGCGGGATCCAGATGTGCATTTCCTCGGGCGCCTCGGTGTCCGGGGCGTAGAGGAACTCGAATTCGAGGCCGCCCAGGTCACGTCTGGCGCCGGTCTCCGTGATGGCGTCGGTCGGCGAGATGTAGGAGACGGTCACACCTGGGACGGTCGTGATGCCGATGCCGCAGGTCACGCAGCCGGTCGCGGAGTAGTCGAGCAGGCTGTCGAAGGCGTAGGACGCGCGGCGGGACATGGCGTTGCCGGCGATCACGTTCTCGCCGATGGCGTGCTTGTCGAAGGAGGCGATGGTGCCTGGAGCGACGATCGGGACCTTGCCCGACGCGACGTCCTCGGCGCTGACCACGCCCTTGACGCCGCCGTAGTGGTCGATGTGGGTGTGCGTGTAGACGACCGCGGCCACCGGCTTGTCGCTGACGTGCTCGCGGATCATGGCCATGCCCTGCGTGGCCGCCTCGACCGAGGCCATGCAGTCGACGACCACCAGTCCGGTGTCACCCTCGACGACGGTGAGGTTCGCGATGTCGTTGTTGCGCACCTGGTAGATGCCGTCGACGACCTTGAACAGGCCGCCCTTGCGCATGAGTTGCGACTGGCGCCACAGGCTCGGGTTCACGGTGTCCGGTGCCGGGGCGTCGTCGGCGATGTAGTCGAACCGGCTCGCGTCGAAGATGACGCGGCCATCGGTGGCGTACAGCTTGTCGGGGAACGGGGCGATGAACCCGCGGTCGTTGTCGGCAAAGTCCTGCCGGTCGTCCATGGCATACCGGGCGACGGCCGCGCGGTTGACTTCGGCGGTGGCGGGCGTCGCACCCTTGGGCGTGTAGGCCATGACGGCTCCTCCTGCCCGCGGCGGCCGGGCCTGCCTGTTCTGGGCGCCGGACACAGTGGGCCAGTTCGACTGACAGCCACGCTCCCCGTGGGCGCTCAGCACCGCGAGGCAGGTCGGCCGTTCGAGTGAACGGCGCGAGCCCTCCGGGCAAGGGCCGTGCGGTGTGCCACGGTCGCGTCCGACCGCACGGCTCCTTGCCCCTGACGTCACTCGGCGATGTCGATGACGGTTCGCAACGCCTCACCGGTGTGCATCTGGCGGATCGCCTCGTTGATGTCCGTGAGCGGGACACGGTGCGTGATCATCGAGTCGAGGTCGATGCGGCCCGCGCGCCACAGGTCGATGATCGTGGCGTACGTACGCCGGATGTCGTCGCCCCCGTAGAACGAGGGCAGGATCGCCTTCTCGCTCATGACCAGCTCCGCCATGCTGATGTCGGGCAGGTCGGTACGGGAGCCGGCGCCGACCAGACAGACCGTGCCGCCGAGGCGGGTCGCGTCGTACGCGGCGCGCAGGGTGGCGGACTTTCCGACGGCCTCGAAGGCGTAGTCGACGCCGAAGCCACCGGTGAGCCGCTTCACGGTCGCCGCCAGGTCCTGTGGCGCCACAGCCTCGGTGGCACCGAATTTCAGGGCCCAGTCGCGGCGGTTCGCTGTGGGATCCACGGCGATGATCTGCGCCGCGCCCGCGACCTTGGCCCCCTGCAGGATACTGATGCCCACTCCGCCGAGGCCGATCACGACGACCGACGAACCCGGCTTCACCTTCGCGGTGTTGAGGGCGGCACCGACGCCGGTGGTGACGCCGCAGCCGATGAGCGCGGCGATCTCGTACGGGACGTCGTCGGGGATGGGGATGGCCGCGTAGGCCGCGATGACCGTCTCCTCGGCGAAGGTGCCGGCGCCGAGCATGCCGGGCACGGTCGTCCCGTCCGATCCGGCGTGTCCCGTATGGAAGTTGGGCGTGCCGAGGTTGCGGTAGCCGCTGCGGCACATGTGACCCTCACCCCTCTTGCACGAGGGGCACCTGTCGCAGGGCGGCATCCAGCAGACGATGACGCGGTCGCCCGCCTTGACATGAGTGACGCCCTCGCCGACCTCGACGACCTCGCCGGCTCCCTCGTGCCCGGGGACGAACGGGGCGGGGTGGGTGAGCACCCCGCTCATGGCCGACACGTCGGAGTGGCACAGGCCGGCCTTGTGCATCTTGACGCGGACCCGGCCGGGGCCGAAGGAGACGGTCTCGGCGTCGACGACGTCCAGCGTCTCGTCGCCGGTCTGGTGCAGGACTGCTGCGTGCATGCGCGAAACTCCTTTTTGAGTAAGGGGGTTGGGAAAGTCAGGACCGGGCCGGGGCGGGCAGGTTGACGGTCTTGTGCTCGAAGTAGGCGGCCAGCCCCTCGGGCCCGAACTCGCGGCCGATGCCGGAGTTCTTGTAGCCGCCGAAGGGCGCGGCGAGATCGAGACGGAAGCCGTTGACCGTGATGGTGCCGGTGCGGATCCGGCGGGCGACGGCGGTGGCCCGCTCGGTGTCGGACCCGAACACGGCGCCGGACAGGCCGAATTCGGAGTCGTTGGCCAGCTCGACGGCCTCCTCCTCGGTCTTGTAGCGGATGAGGCAGACGACGGGGCCGAAGATCTCCTCGCGGGCGATCCGCATGTCGTTGGAGACGTCGCCGAAGAGGGTCGGTTCGACGTACCAGCCGGTGCCTTGGCCCTCGGGGACGCCGCCGCCGGTGAGGATCTTCGCGCCTTCCTCCTGGCCGATGCGGATGTAGTCGAGGTTCCGCTGCTGCTGCGCCTTGGTCACCATCGGGCCGACGACGGTCGTCGGATCGGCCGGGTCGCCGACCTTGAGCGCCGCGAAGGCGCCTGTCAGGGCCGCGGCCACTTCGTCGTAGCGGGAGGCCGGGACCAGGACGCGGGTGAGGGCGACGCACGCCTGGCCGCTGTTGGCGGCGCAGGTACCGCCGACGATCGCCGGGACCGCGACGGAGAGATCCGCGTCGTCGAGGACGATCGCGGCGGACTTGCCGCCCAGTTCCAGGGATACCCGGGTGAGGTTCTGGGCGGCCGCCGTCATGATCGCCTTGCCCGCGCCGACGGAGCCGGTGAACGCGACCTTGTCGATGCCGGGGTGCGCCACCAGGTAGGCGCTGGTCTCGCGGTCGGCGGGCAGCACGCTCAGGACGCCGTCGGGCAGTCCGGCGTCCGCGCACACCTGCGCCAGCCAGTTCGCGTCCAGCGGCGTCTCCGGCGACGGCTTGAGGATGACGGCGCAGCCCGCGAGGAGCGCCGGGGCGAGCTTGCCCGCGATGGTCAGCTGGGGCACGTTCCACGGGGTGACGGCGGCGACGACGCCGACGGGCTCGCGGCGTACGAGGACGGGGCCGCCGGTTCCCTGACGTTCGCCCTCTTCCTGGAACCGCGTGGCGGCAGCGAGTGCCGTGGTGAAGACGCCGACGGCGGACAGCGCCTGCCCGCGGACGGCGAACAGCGTCGGGGAACCGTTCTGCACGCTGATCAGTTCGGCGAGTTCGCGGTGGCGGGCGGCCAGGGCGTCCTTGGCGCGGCTGACGATCTCGGCGCGCTCGGCGAGTGCCATGCGGGGCCAGGGCCCCTGGTCGAACGCGGCGCGTGCGGCGGCGACCGCGCGGTCCACGTCGGCCGGGGTCGCGTGCGGGACGCGGCCCACGACCTGTTCGGTCACCGGCGAGACCACCTCGATGGTGTCGGACCCGGCGGGTTCGACCCAGCGGCCGCCGATGAAGAGCGTGTGATGTTCCAGGATCTCGGTCACGCAGGAAGACTGCTCTGCATTCGTCACATTGGCAAGCGTTGACTCACGACACCGAGGCCAAGCAGCCTTCTTACTGGGAATATGCAATCAAGACTCTGGACACAGAGGTTATTGCGAATTAACTTAGGCGCCGTTCGGCGATGCCTGTCGAGTAGGCCGAGGCCGAGCGGCCCGTGGTCGGGCAGGCCAGGAAGGAACGTGACCGTGCGTCGCACCGTGTTCACCGAGAACCATGAGGATTTCCGTACGACGATCCGGGCGTTCCTCGCCGACGAGGTCGTCCCGCACTACGCGGACTGGGAGCGTCAGGGCCACGTCCCGCGCGAGCTGTACCGCAGGCTCGGCGCGCTGGGCGTGTTCGGCATCAACGTGCCGGAGGAGTTCGGCGGCGCGGGCGTCACCGACCTCACGTACCTGGCCGTGCTGCGCGAGGAGTGCGGGCGGGTGGGCATCGTCCTCGGCGCGGAGTCCGTGCACACCTGCCTCGTACTGCCCTATCTGCTGAAGTTCGGCAGCGACCGGCAGAAGCGGTGCTGGCTGCCCGGCTTCCTCTCCGGCGAGATCATGACCGCCATCGCCATGACCGAGCCCGGAACCGGCTCCGATCTGGCGGGCATCGCCACCCGCGCGCGACTCTCGGACGACGGCACGCACTACGTTCTCAACGGCGCCAAGACCTTCATCACCGGAGGCGCTCGGGCGGATCTGATCCTGGTCGTGTGCCGCACGACGCCGTACGACCCCGGGAACAGGCGCGCCGGTCTGTCGATCCTGTGCGTGGACACGGGTTCGGAGGGCTTCGCGGTCGGCCGCAAGCTGGACAAGATCGGTCTGCGGGCACAGGACACCGCCGAGCTGTCCTTCACCGATGTCCGCGTCCCCGTGGAGAACCTCCTCGGGGAGGAGGGCGCGGCCTTCTCGTACCTGACGCACAACCTCGTCGTGGAGCGTCTCGGCGCCGCCGTCGGCGCCTACGCCAACGCCGCCGGGGCGATCGGCCTCGCCCGGGACTACGTACAGGAGCGCGAGGTCTTCGGCAGACCGGTGGCCGGGTTCCAGAACACCAAGTTCGTGCTCGCCGAGTGCGCCGCCGAGGTCGACGCCGCGCAGTGCCTCGTCGACCGCGCCCTGGCCGAGCACGCGGCGGGCGAACTGACGCCCGCCGACGCCGCCCGGGCCAAGTTGTTCTGCACCGAGGTCGCGGGCCGCGTCATCGACAAGTGCCTTCAACTGCACGGCGGTTACGGCTACATGCTCGAATACCCGATCGCCCGCCTATACGCCGACACCCGCGTCAACCGGATCTACGCCGGGACCAGCGAGGTCATGAAGACGATCATCGCCAAGGACCTCGGGCTCTGAGCCCGTTGCCCGCTGTCTGCCCCACGTTCCCCAGGAGGACCCTCATGCGCGACGCAGTGATCGTCGACGCCGTACGCACCCCGGTCGGCAAGCGCGGCGGCTCGCTCTCCACGCTGCACTCCGCTTCGCTCTCCGCGCACGTTCTCAAGGCGCTGGCCGAGCGCAACCACCTCGACCCGGTCCTCGTCGACGACGTCATCTGGGGCTGCGCCTCGGCGGTCGGCATGCAGGCGGGCTGTGTCGGACGGGCCGCCGTGCTCGCGGCCGGCTGGCCCGAGAGCGTGCCGGGGCTGACCGTCGACCGGCAGTGCGGCTCGTCACAGCAGGCCGTCCACCAGGCGGCGGCCGGGGTCGTATCCGGGCAGTACGACGTGGCCGTGGCCGGCGGCGTCGAGATCATGAGCCGACTCCCGCTCGGGACGACGCGCGGCGACGGCAGTTTCGGCGAACCGTTCGGCCCGGACGTCTTCGCCCGCTACGACGGCGTCCGCTTCAACCAGGGAATGGGCGCCCAACTGATCGCCGATGAGTACGGCATCACGCGCGCGGAGATGGACCAGCACGGCCTCCACTCCCACGAGCGGGCCACCCGCGCCGTCGACGAGGGCCGCTTCACAGCGCAGATCGCCCCCGTCACCCTGGACAACGGCGCCGTCTTCGCCACCGACGAAGGCATACGGCGCGGCTCCAGCATGGAGACCCTGGCCGGGCTCAAGCCGGCCTTCCGCACTGACGGTTCGATCACCGCGGGGAACGCCTCGCAGGTCTCCGACGGCAGCGCCGCCCTGCTCGTCACCACCAGCGAGTTCGCCGCGTCCCAGGGCTGGACCCCGATGGCCCGCGTCCACACCGCCGTCGTGACCGGCACCGACCCGGTCACCATGCTCAAGGGCCCGATCCCGGCGACCGCCAAGGCGCTCAAGAAGGCCGGTCTCGCCCTGGACGACATCGGCGCCTACGAGATCAACGAGGCGTTCGCCTCTGTCACGCTGGCCTGGCTGCGTGAGACCGGCGCCGACTACGGGCGGATGAACCCGCTCGGCGGCGCGATGGCCATCGGCCACCCCATCGGCGGCTCCGGCGCCCGCCTCATGACCACGCTCGTCCACCACATGCGCGACAACGGCATCCACTACGGCCTGCAGTCCATGTGCGAGGGCGGCGGCATGGCCAACGCCACGATCCTCGAACTCCTCTGAGGGCGCCTGGTGTTGCACGCGACGCCGCTGGCTGGACGCCAGGACTTCGGCGGGTTCCTCGGCCTGGAGCGACTGGACCGGGACCTGTTCCGCGGCTGGTGCCATGACGGCGTTCCGCTGCGCGCCTTCGGCGGTCAGGCCCTCACGGCGGCGGGCCGCACCGTGCCCGACGGCCGGGCCGTGCACTCCCTGCACGGCTACTTCCTGCGCGCCGGGGACACGTCCCGCCCGCTCGACTACCGCGTGGAGCGGGTGCGGGACGGATCCTCGTATCTGTCGCGCAGGGTCACCGCGGCGCAGGACGGCGCGACCGTCTTCACGCTGTCCGCCTCGTTCAAGCGGCCGGAACACACCGACGACCGACAGCCCGCGATGCCGAGCGCTCCCGGGCCCGACGAACTCCCCGACCTGTACGAGGTCTGGGAGCGCACCAACCCCGACGACTACGTGCAGGCCGAGTTCCGTCGCGTCCTGGACATGCGGTACGTTCCCGGGCCCGCCGAGCCCGTGCCCGGCATGACGAAGCAGAAGCTGTGGATCCGCTCGCGCGAGCGGCTGTCCGACGATCCGCTGCTGCACGCCTGCGCGCTCACGTACGCCTCCGACCTCTTCCTCGCCCCGGCCGTCGCCCTGTCGACGGACCTGCCCCGGATGCTGCGGGACACACCGGCCTCGGTGTTCCTGACCTCCCTCGACCACGCGGTCTGGTACCACCGGACGTTCCGCGCCGATGAATGGATGCTGTTCACCCAGCGCAGCCCCACCGCGGGCGACGGGCGCGGGCTCGCCTTCGCCGACGTGTGGAGCGTCGACGGCCGGCTCCTCGCGCACGTCGTGCAGGAGACGGTGGTGCGCCCGGCCCGGCCCACGGCGTCCGAACTCCCCCTTCCCTCCTCCCGTTAAGGAGCCGAACCACCATGTCCGACCTCGTCCTCACCTCGTTCGACGACGGTGTCGCCGTCATCACGATCAACCGCCCCGAGGCACGCAACGCCGTCAACCGCGCCGTCGCCGACGCGGTCGCCGCGGCCGTCGACGAACTCGACGCCCGAGACGACCTCGTCGTCGGCGTCGTCACCGGCGCGGGCGGCACGTTCTGCGCGGGCGCCGACCTCAAGGCGCTGGCCGCCGGAGAGCGCTCGGGCATCCCGGGCCGCGGCTTCTGCGGCGTGACCGAGACCCCGCCCGCCAAGCCGCTGATCGCCGCCGTCGAGGGATACGCGCTCGGCGGCGGCACCGAACTGGCCCTCGCCTGCGATCTGGTCGTCGCCGCCGAGAGCGCCCGGTTCGGCCTGCCGGAGACCAAGCGCGGCCTGATCGCCGCCGGTGGCGGCCTTGTCCGCATGCCGCGGAAGATCCCCGCCAACATCGCCATGCAGTACGCGCTGACGGGTGACTTCCTCGACGCCCAGCGGGCGTACGACCTGGGCATGGTCAACGAACTGACTCCGGCGGGCGGGGCGTTGGACGGCGCGCTGGCCCTGGCCCGCCGGATCGCGGCGAACGGGCCGCTCGCCGTCCGCACGACCAAGCAGATCGTGACCGAGTCCTTCGGCTGGCCGGCCGAGGAGACGTGGACCCGCAACACCGCCGCGTGCGCCCCGGTGTTCGCCTCGGTCGAGGCCAAGGAGGGGGCGCGCGCCTTCGCCGAGAAGCGCCGACCCACCTGGACCGGACGCTGACGGCCCAGCTACGAGGACACCGGGTGATCCACAACTAGAGTCCCGAGACAACGCTCGGGCATGACCGGACAAAGGAGTTCTGGCATGACCACCGCCTGGCCCGCAGGGCTGCCCCGCACGCTCGACTATCCCGACGGCACCATCGCGGACCTTCTCGCCGGTTCCGCCCATGCCTACCCCGACCGGACCGCCCTGATCGACGGCGAGGTGCGGCTGAGCTTCGCCCAGCTGCACGAACGCGCGTTGCGGGTCGCCCAGGGGCTGCGCGACCAGGGCATCGCACCGGGCGACGCCATCGGCCTCCACCTGCCCAACTCGGTCTGGTTCACGGTCGCCTACTACGGCACCCTGCTGGCGGGCGCCTCCGTGGTGCCGCTCAATCCCACCCAGCCGGCGCTCGCCCTGCGCCAACAGCTCGACGACTCCGGCGCGGTCGCGGCCTTCACGCACCCCGCGGTCGCGACACCGCTTGCGCAGGCTCTGGAAGGGTCGGCCGGCATCCGGTTCGTCTGTGTGACGCCCCCGACGGCCGCGGCGCCTGCCGCCGACCGGCCGGACACCGCTTTCGCGGTGCCCACCCTCGCGTTCGACGACCTGATGAAGGCTCCGGCGACTCCGCCGGCGAAAGTGTCCGGCGACATGGTGGCGCACCTGGCGTTCACCGGCGGAACCACGGGCGTCCCCAAAGCGGTACGGGTCCTGCACCGCAACCTGGTCAAGAACGTGCTCCAGGTGGCATGTTGGCGCAGCGCCGCCGTCCCGTTCACGGACGAGCAGGGCCGCATCATGCTGCGCCATGTGCCGGAGGCCCGGACCGCGCACCACATCCCGCTGGGCGCGGCGACCGGCATCTCCATCGCTCCGCTCTTCCACGGCATGGGCATGGTCAGCCAGAGCGTCTTCGCCGCCGCGGGGCTCTCGATGGTGGTGTTCGGCCGGTTCGACGCGGTCAGGTATCTGGACACCATCGAGCGGATGCGTGTCCATGCCATCACGGGTTCCCCGGCCCTGTGCCATGCACTGCTGGCCGTCGCGGACGTGCGGGAGCGCGACCTGACATGCGTACGTGTGGTCAGCAGCGGCTCCGCACCCATCAACCCGGCCGCGGTCGCGGAGCTCACGGAGATCTTCCCGAACGCCGTGGTCAGTGACGGCTACGGGCTGACCGAAGCCACGATGGGTGTCGCGATCAGTCCGCTGGACACGACGCTGCCCCGTCCGCAGGGCAGCACCGGCCTGGCGCTCTTCGACACCGAGATCCAGATCAGGGACATGGACGGCGTCACGCCCAAGGCGGCGGGCGGGAAAGGCGAGGTCTGGGTCCGGGGCCCGCAGGTCACGGCCGGCTACCTCGGCCACCCGGAGCTCACCGCGGGGCAGTACGTCGACGGCTGGCTGCGTACCGGAGACCTCGGCACGCTCGACGAGCAGGGCTGGCTGTCGCTGGTGGGCCGGGCGAAGGACATGCTCATCTACAAGGGCTACAACGTGTACCCGGGCCCGCTGGAGAACATCCTGCGCGAGCACCCGGCGGTCGCCCAGGTGTCCGTCGTGGGCCGGCCGCACGCGGAGCACGGCGAGATCCCGGTAGCCTTCGTCACTTTGAAGACCGAGGCACACACGGCCGAACCGGACTTCCTGGCACGGGAGTTGATGGAGTACGTCACCGAGCGCGTCGCCCCCTATCAGCGCGTCAGGGACTTGGTGATCGTGGAGCAACTCCCGCTGTCGGCCACCGGCAAGATCCTCAAGTCGGAGCTGCGCAAGCGAGCGGCCGAGTCCTGAGACTTCCGGGCAGGCGAAAGGGGCCGGGCGGAGTGTGACTCCGCCCGGCCCCTTCGGGTACCCGGCCGCTACGGCAGCACGATCGGGAAGTTGCGCGCGGGGTTCTCCAGCAGGCCGTGGAAGGTGGACAGGACGGTGACGTCGCCGTCCACCGTGACGGCTCCGGAGCCGATCGCCTCGGGGAATGAAGCGTGCTGAGCCAGCACCGAGTTGAGCGTGGTCCGCGCCAGGCGCAGCGTCAGCTGCGGCGCCTCGCCGCCGGGGGCGTCGCCGCGCATCGGCGTGAGGACGCCGTTGCCGACGAGCAGGGTCCACACCTCGTCGGTGTCGGTGAACTCCCAGCGCAGCAGCAGCCGGTGGGCGGCCGCGCGCGGGCCGTCGAGACGTACGGCCATCGAGTCGAAGATCTGCCCGGTGCCGAGAGCCGCCAGCATGTCGATGCTGTCGACGCGGGGTGCGCCCTTGCCGCGCCTCTCCTGTCCCGCCTCGCGCAGTTCCTTCGCGCCGGTGAGGTAGATGTTGCGCCAGGTGCCGTTCTCCTGGGCGTGCCCCAGCTGCTCGTACGTGGCGATCTGCAGCTCCCGGGCGGCCAGGTGCTCCGGCTCGGCGAACAGGACGTGGTTCAGGAGTTCGGCGGCCCAGCGCAGGTCGCCGCCCTCGAACGCCTTGCGGGCGGACTCGACCGTGGCGTCCGCGCCGCCGATCGCGGTGACGTACCGCTCGGCCTGCTCGACCGGCGGGTGCTGCCACAGGTGTGCCGGGTTGCCGTCGTACCAGCCCATGTAGCGCTGGTAGATCGCCTTGACGTTGTGACTGATGGAGCCGTAGTAGCCGCGCGCGCTCCAGGCCCGGCCCAGCTCGCCGGGGAAGCCCTGGATCTCCTCGGCGATCTCGGTGCCGGTCAGTCCGCGGTTCATCAGCCGCACGGTCTGGTCGTGGAGGTAGGCGTACGCGTCACGCTGCTCGGTGAGCATCCGCATGACCTGTTCCCGCCCCCAGGTCGGCCAGTTGTGGGAGCCGATGAGCACATCGGCCTCCGGGAAGAGCTGGATCGACTCCGTGATGTACGAGGCCCACGCGTGGGCGTCGCGGACCTGGGCGCCGCGCAGGGTGAGGACGTTGTGCAGGGTGTGGTTGACGTTCTCGGCGATGAGCAGGACCTGGTGGTCGGGCAGGTAGAAGTTCATCTCCGAGGGAGCCTCGGTGTCAGGGGTGAGCTGGAAGGCGAGACGCACCCCGTCGAGCACCAGTTCCTGGCCCGTCCCGGTGATGTCCTGGGTCGGAGGAACAAGGCCGACGGTTCCGGTGGACAAGGCCTGCCCCAGGCCGAAGCCGACCGCCGCCTCGGGGCCGACGGGCAGCGAGCGGCCGTACATGAAGACGGCGCGCCGGAGCATGGCCGGCCCCGCGAAGATGTTCTCGCTGACCGCGTGCTGCATGAACCCCTCGGGGGCGATCACCGCGCACTCGCCGGCCTCGACCGCCTCCGTGGTGGTGACGCCGAGCACGCCGCCGAAGTGGTCTCCGTGGCTGTGCGTGTAGATGACGGCCTTCACGGGGCGCTCACCGCGGTTGCGCCGGTAGAGCGCCAGGCCCGCCTCGGCGACCTCCTTGGAGGTCAGCGGGTCGACGACGACCACACCGGTGTCGCCCTCGATGATCGTCATGTTGGAGACGTCGAGGCCCCGGGCCTGGTAGATGCCGGGTACGACCTCGAAGAGGCCCTGCGCGGTGTTGAGGCCGCTCTGTCGCCACAGGCTCGGGTGGACGGTGTCGGGGCAGTCGTCCTTGGTCAGGAAGTCCCAGCGGTCGTTGTCCCAGACGACCCGACCCGCCTCGTTGCGTACGACGCAGGGCTCCAGCTTGTCGACCAGGCCACGGGTGGCGGCGGCCTGGTCACCGGTGTCGCCCCAGTCGAGATCAGGGGTGGTGTGGGTCATGGGCTCAGTCCTCGCCGTCCATGGAGGTGGGTGCAGGGGTGGTGATACGGGTCCAGACGCCGCTCTCGCCGGCCTCGGCGGCGCGGCGTCCGAGGCGCTCGGCCCAGTGCCGCTCGCTCGCGACGGCGTCGCGCCAGGCCCACAGGCGGCGCGTGAGGTGATGCAGCGGGTACTCGGCGGTGATGCCCATGGCGCCGTGCAACTGGTGTGCCAGCTGGGCGATTTCGGTGGCCGCGGCGGCCGTGGTGAGCCGGGCGATGTCGACGGCTCCGCCGAGTGGCGGCGACTCGCGCGCCAGGGCCAGCGCCGCGTCGGCCTGGACGAGCTGGACCCGCATGCGGGCCAAGTTCGTGGAAACCGCCGGGATCTTGAGCAGCGGCGCGCCGAACTGCTCCCGCTCCGCGACGTACGACCTGGTGAGCCGGTAGGCGCCGTGGGCGGCGCCGAGCACGGCCGCCGACCACAGGAGGGCGAGCCGCTCGCGGATCGCGTCGTAGCCGGGCGCTTCGTCGAGGCGCGGGGCAGGGGTGTCCGTCAGGAACACGGTGTCGCGCGGTTCACCGGCGACGTTCTCGCCGGGACGTACGCTCACAGAAGGGTGCCGCAGGTCGACGACGACGGGCCCGAACTGCTCGGCACACAGCACCAGTTGGGCGGAATCACAGGCCCACGGGACCGCGTTGAGCTCCGCCGTGACGGTTGCGGTTGCGGACCCCCTGTCCGGCGCCTTGTCGAGAAGGAGGACCGTGGCCTGATCGGCGTCGAGGCGTCGCGCGTGAGCGAGCACCCAGTCGGCGGTGGCCGCCTCGACGAGGGGGACGCCGATGCCGTGCCCGGCGAGGGCCTCGGCCACCACAAGCAGGTCGTCGAGGTGGCCGCCCGAGCCGCCCTTGTCCTCGTCGATGCCGACGCGAGGCAGGCCTAGCTCGACCAGGTTGTCCCACAGCTTGGAGGTGTCGTCCGTGGCGGCCAGGCCGTCCACCAGGCTCCGCAGTTCTTCGGCGAACTCGCTCATGCGCGGGCCTCCTGTCGGGCGATGAGGGAGAGCAGGACCTCGGCCGCGCCACCGCGCAGTCCGAACGCGGGCGAAGCGAGCAGGGCCTGCCCGAAGACGGAGTCGAAGGCCGGGTCCTGGCACAGGTCGGTGCGGCGCAGCGCCTCGATGACATCGCGCTCGAACGCGTTGCCCAGGTACTTCAGCGCGGCTGCCTGCTGGACGGGGGCCTGCCCGTCGTCCATGGCGCGGGCGACCTCGAAGCACAGGCGGCGCAGAACGGCGAGGCGGGCGACCAACTCGCCCAGCAGGGCGTGCAGTTCACGGTCGTCACGCTGCCGGGCGGTCTCTGCGATCAGTTCCACGAGGACGGGGTAACTGGACAGGGCGCGCTCGGCACCGCCACGCTCGAAGGAGAGCTGTTCGACGACCTGCTTCCAGCCGCGGCCGACCTCGCCGAGCACCCGCCCGGCGGGGACGAAGACGCTCTCGAAGCGCACCTCGTTGAAGTGGTGCTCGCCCGCGAGGTCGACGATCGGGGTGACGCTCACGCCCTCGCTGTCCATGTCGAGGATGAACTCGGTCAGCCTGTCGTGCTTGCGCTCCCCGCGCGCGGTCCGCGCCAACAGATAGGCGTGGGTGGCCTGATGGGCCTGGGTCGTCCAGATCTTGTGGCCGGTGACCAGCCAGCCACCGTCGACGGCCTCCGCGGAGGTGCGTACGGAGGCGAGGTCGGAGCCGGCTTCCGGTTCACTCATGCCGAGGCAGAAGACGGCGTCGCCGGAGGCGATGCGCGGCACGATCTCCTCCTGGAGTTCGCGCGTACCGTGCCGCAGGACGGCCGGGCCGATCTGCCGGTCGCCGATCCAGTGCGCGGCGACCGGCGCACCTGCCCGCAGCAACTCCTCGGTGACGGCGAGGCGTTCGACGTTGGTGCGCCCCGCGCCGCCGAACTCCTTCGGGTACGTCATCGCGATGAGACCGCGGGCGGCAAGCTCCTTGCTGAACTCCAGGTCGAAGGAGCGCAGCCAGGAGTCGCTGCGGGGCGCGTAGCGTCCGGCGTCCCGCCACTGCGTGGTCAACTGCCGTACCTGCGAACGGAGTTCGGCGCAGGGATCCGTATCTGGGATGTGCTGCATGAGGGCCTTTCGGGCGAGGGGGTTCAGCGGCCGGTGAAGACGCCGGGGCGCTTTTCCTGGAAGGCGGCGAACGCCTCCGCGGAGTCCTCGGTGGAGGTGATCACGGCCATGTGCGAGGAGACCAGGTCGAGCGCCGTGCGCAGGTCGTGGCGGGCGCCCTGGCGGACGGCGCGCTTGATGGTGCGGATCGCGACGGGCGGGCGCTCGGCGAGCCGCGCGGCGTAGGCGTACACCGCGTCCATCAGGTCTTCGTCGTCGTGGACCTCGTCGACCAGGCCGATGCGCAGCGCTTCGTCGGCGCCGACGAAGTCGCCGGTCCACAGCATGCGCAGGGCGGTGGAGGTGCCGACGGCGCGCGGCAGGAGCCAGCAGCCACCGTCGCCGGGCACCAGGCCGACCTTGATGTATCCCTCACAGAAGCGGGCGGAGCGGCCGCCGAAGCGCAGGTCGCACAGGAGCGCCATGTCCATCCCGGCGCCGACGGCGGGCCCGGCGACGGCAGCGATGACCGGCTTGTCGACGTCCTCCAGGGCGAGCGCGACCCGGTGCACGTTCTGGGTGAGGAGTTCCTTCTCGCCGAGCGGCGCCCGCTGCTCCCCCTTGAAGGCGGAGAGGTCGACACCTGAGCAGAAGGACCCCCCGGCGCCCGTGACAACGATGACCCGCACCTCCGGGTCGCGCTGGGCCTCGATCAGCGCGTCCGCCCAGGCGTGCACCATCTCGATGGTGAAGGCGTTCTTGCGGTCGGGGCGGTTGAGCAGGATGGTCGCGATCCCGTCGCGGACGGTGTACTCGAGATCGGCCATGGCCGTCCCTCTCTCGTCGAACGAATGAGTAAATCTGTCGGTGACCAGCGGTGACTGGATGAGCGAGGCGCGCAGTTCGCGCTTGAGGACCTTGCCGCCCGGATTGCGGGGCAGCGCGTCGACGAAGTGGACGTTCCGTGGCTTTTTGTACGAGGCGATGCGCGGCCGCGTGAACTCGATCAGCTCTTGCGCGGTGGGGCGGGCGACGCCGGGCCGCAGTGCGACCACGGCCGTAACGGCCTCGCCCCACACCGGGTCGGGCACGGCGACGACCGCGCTCTCGGCGACCGCCGGGTGTTCCGCGAGGACGGCCTCGACCTCGGCCGGGTACACGTTCTCGCCACCGCTGACGATCATGTCCTTGATCCGGTCGGTGAGGTACAGGTAGCCGTCCTCGTCGAGGTATCCGCCGTCTCCGGTCCTCAACAGGCCTTCTGCGTCGTACAGTTCGGCCGTCTCGTCCGGTCGCTTCCAGTACCCGGGCGTGTTGTGGCGGGAGCGGACGCGGATCTCGCCGGGCGTCCCGGCGGGAACGGGGCGACCGGTCGTGAGGTCGGCGATCATGACGTCGACGCCGCGGCGCGGTTTCCCGACGGACCTGAGCAGCCGGCGCTTTGACCCGTCGCCCGCGTGGTCCTCCGGCGGCAGCTGGGTGACCGTGCCGCCCCCCTCGGTCAGCCCGTACTTGCCCATGAAGTGACAGCCGAAGACGCTCATGGAGCGGCGTAGCAGGGCCGGTGTGACGGGCGCGGAGCCGTAGGTGATCAGCCGCAGCCGGGAGAAGTCGCGCCGGTCGATGTCCGGGAGCGCGGTGAGCAGGTGCAGCACCGAGGGGACGAGGAAGGCATGCGTGACGCCTGCCCGCTCGATGGCCTCGGCCGCGCCCTCGGGGGTGAAGTTGGGGACCATGAGGCTCGCGGCCCCGGCGGTCAGGGCGACACGCAGCCAGCCGAGGCCGCCGATGTGGAACATCGGCAGGGCGTTGATCGCCACCGAATCGGCGTCCCACAGGTACTCCTCCAGCTCGGTGCCGTCGGCGAAGAAGTTTCCGTGGGTGAGCAGCACGCCCTTGGGCAGGCCGGTCGTGCCGGAGGTGTAGATCTGCAGGAACACCTCGTCGGCATCCGCCGCACCGCCGCGCCCCGGGTCGTCGTCCGGTTGGGCGGCGAGCCAGCTCTCGTACGCCGGGACGTCCGGGTCGTCGGACGGTCCGATGGCGACGAGGCGGAGGCCGGTCAGGGCCGCGCGCACGGCGTCGGCCGCCGCCCTGAACTCCGTTTCGACGAGCAGGACCCGCAGCTCGGCGTCGCGCGCCACGGCCGTCAACTCCGGTACGGCGAGCCGCCAGTTGAGCGGGACGGCCACCAGGCCGGCCTTGCCCGCGGCGGTCACGATCTCGCCCGCCTCGGTACGCGTCCGGGCAAGGAAGCCGATCCGCGATCCGGCGGGGGCCGCGGCCAGCAGGGCGCGGGCGAGCCGGTTGGTGCGGGTGTGCAGATCGGCGTAGCGGATCGTGCGGTCCGCGCAGACGAGCGCGGCGGACGTGCCGCGCTCCCGGGCGTGCAGGCGGATCGCGTCGGGCAGATGCAGGCCCGTGAGTTCCATGTGGCTTTCCCTCAGGCGTCGTTGGCAGAGGATGCGGCGGTGGCGGTGGCGGTGGCGACGTGTCAGCCCTTGGGCCCACCGGCGACGTACAGGATCTGGCCGTTGACGAATCCGGCCTCCTCGCGGCAGAAGAAGGAGACGGCCTGGGCGATGTCCTCGGGCCGGCCGCCCCTGCGTACCGGAATGGCCTTGGCGTACCGGTCGGTGAACTCCTCGAACGTGATACCCATGCGCTGCGCGGTGGCCTCGGTCATCTCGGTGGCGATGAAGCCGGGTGCCACGCAGTTGACGGTGACGCCGAACGGGCCGAGCTCGATGGCGAGGGTCTTGGTCAGTCCCTGGAGGCCGGCCTTGGCGGACGAGTAGTTGGCCTGGCCGCGGTTGCCGAGGGCGGCGGACGAGGACAGGTTGACGGTGCGGCCCCAGCCTGCGGCGGTCTGGTGGCGCTGCACCGCACGGGCCACCAGGAAGGCGCCGCGCAGATGGACGCCGATGACCGAGTCGAAGTCCTGGTCGGTCATCTTGAAGACCAGGTTGTCCCGGACGATGCCGGCGTTGTTGACGAGGACGGTGGGTGCTCCGAGTTCGGCGTCCACTCGGGCGACAGCGGCTTCGACCTGCGCGGCGTCCGAGACGTCGCAGTTGACGGCGAGGGCGCGCCCGCCGTCCTTCTCGATGGTCGCGACGGTCGCGGCGCACGCGGCCTCGTCCAGGTCGAACACGGCGACGGCGAATCCGTCGGCGGCGAGACGTACGGCGGTCGCGGCACCGATGCCACGCGCGGCACCGGTGACGATGGCGACACGTTGAACAGGGTTGATCTCAGACACAGTTGACTCCGGGCGGCGAGGGGTGGGTGACGGTCTACTTGGGGGCCATCCGGATCGCGCCGTCGAGGCGGATCGTCTCACCGTTCAGCATCGGGTTCTCGATGATCGACGTGGCCAGGTGGGCGAACTCGGCCGGGTCGCCGAGCCGCGAGGGGTGCGGCACCTGGGCGCCGAGCGCGTCGAGGAAGCTCTGCGGCTTCTTGTTGAGCAGGGGTGTGGAGAACAGGCCGGGCGCGATGGTCATCACCCGGACCTTGGCGGCGGCCAGGTCGCGGGCGATGGGCAGGGTCATGCCGACGATGCCGCCCTTGGAGGCGGAGTAGGCGCACTGCCCGATCTGCCCCTCGAAGGCGGCCGCGGACGCGGTGTTGATGATGACGCCGCGCTCGCCGTCGACCTCCTGCGTCTTCGCCATCTCGGCGGCCGCGAGGCGCAGCACGTTGAAGGTGCCGATGAGGTTGACGCCGACGACGAACTCGAAGTCCTCCAGGGCGTACGGCGTGCCGTCGCGGCCGACCGTCCTGCCCCCCTTGCCGAGGCCCGCGCAGTTGACGGTGACGCGCAGCGGAGCCTGGGCGGCGGCGGTCGCGACGGCACGTGCGGCGTCGTCGGCGCTGCGCACGTCACCGGCGACGAAGTGGGCGCGCTCGCCGAGCTCCTTGGCCACCGCCTCGCCGTTGGAGGTCGGCAGGTCGAGGAGGACGACCTGGGCGCCGTACTCGACGAGGCGGGTGGCCGTGGCCAGGCCGAGGCCCGAGGCGCCGCCGGTGACGACGGCGGAGACTCCGTTGATCTGCATGGTTGCTTCCTGCTTCCTGTGTGGACAGTGGGTGGGAGTCGAAGGGAACGGAGGTGGCCTCAGAGGCCGATCGACTTGGCGACGATCGTCTTCATGACCTCGCTGGTGCCGCCGTAGATCCGCATGACGCGGGTATCGGCGTACAGGCGGGCGATCGGGTACTCCAGCATGTAGCCGTAACCGCCGTGCAGCTGAAGGCACTTGTCGATGACCCGGCTCGCGGCCTCGGTGCAGTGCAGCTTCGCCATCGCGGCGTAGTCGGCGCTCAGCTCGCCCCGGGCGTCGCGCTCCAGCGCCTCGTACGCCATCAGCCGCGCCGCCTCGACGTCGGTGGCGCACTCGGCGAGTACGAACTTGGTGTTCTGGAAGGACGCGACCGCCTTGCCGAAGACCTCGCGGTCCTGGGTGTACTCCTTGGCGAAACGGACCGCGGCGTCGGCAGCGGCGGCGGCCTGGACGGCGATGACGAGCCGCTCGCGCGCCAGATTGCGGCCCAGGTAGAAGAAGCCCTCGCCCTCTTCACCGAGGAGATTGTCCACCGGCACCTTGACGTCGGTGAAGGAGAGTTCGGCGGTGTCGGAGGCGTGCAGGCCGATCTTGTCCAGGCTCCGGCCGACCTGGAAGCCCTCACTGGTGGTGTCGACGACGAGGATCGACAGGCCTTTGCGCCGGTTGTCGGCCGGGGCGGGCGCGGTGCGGCACACGACGAGGACGAGGTCGCACTGGGTGCCGCCGGTGATGAACGTCTTGGCGCCGTTGAGGACGTAATGCGTCCCGTCCGCGGACAGTTCGGCCTTCGTCCGGATGCCGGCGAGGTCGGAGCCGGTGCCGGGCTCTGTCATCGCGATGGACAGCATGAGGTCGCCGGAGACACAGCCCGGGACCCAGCGCCGCTTCTGCTCCTCGGTCCCGAAGTGCAGCAGGTACGGCAGGATGATGTTGGCGTGCGTCATGGCGGTGCCGACGGTGGCACCGGCGCGGGCGACCTCCTCGGCGAACACCGCGCCGAAATGGTGACTGCTCTGCGCCCCGCCGCCGTACTCCTCGGGCACCTCGATGCCGAGGACGCCGAGCTCCCCGAGCTTCTTGTAGAAGTCCCGGGAGACAGCCTTGGCCGTGACCCACTCCTCCAGGTGCGGGACCGCTTCCTTCCCGAGGAAGTCCCGGACCATCTCGCGGAACACCTCGTGCTCCTCGCCGAATACCGTGCACGGCATGCCTGCATCTCCTGACCTTGGGTTAGCCGAGTTTCACTTTTACCTCCGGTTGCCTTGCTGTCAAGGGCTCTAATGGCGCACCATGCGAGAGGTCAGCCAAGTTAGCGAGAAATAACTTGACGCCGGTTCTCGCCCATCCTTCAGCCCTCCCCCAGGAGCAGCCCATGCGTGACGCAGTGATCGTCGACGCCGTGCGCACCCCCGTCGGCAAGCGCGGCGGTTCCCTCTCCGGCATCCACGCGGTGGATCTGTCGGCCCACGTCCTGACCGCCCTCGCCGAGCGCACCGGGCTCGACCCCGCCTTGGTCGACGACGTCGTGTGGGGCACCGTCTCCCAGGTCGGCGAGCAGGCCGGCGTCGTGGGCCGGTTCGCGGCGCTCGCGGCCGGCTGGCCCGAGTCAGTGCCCGGCGTCTCCGTCTCGCGCGCCTGCGGCTCGTCCCAGCAGTCGGTCCACTTCGCCGCGGGCCTGGTAATCGCCGGGCAGTACGACATCGCCGTCGCGGGCGGTGTCGAGTCGATGAGCCGCGTTCCGATGGGCGCGGCGCGCAGCGCCCCGGGGGCGGGTACGCCGTACGGCCCCTCCGTGATGAACCGCTACTTCCCCGACGGCCAGGGCCAGTTCGACCAGGGCGTGGGCGCCGAGCTGATCGCCGAGCGGTACGGGTTCACCCGCCCCCAACTCGACCAGCACGCCCTGGACTCGCACGAGCGCGCCGCCCGCGCCGTCGACGAGGGCTGCTTCACCGCGCAGATCGCCCCCGTCACCGTCACCGGTGAGGACGGCGCCGAGCGGGTCTTCGACACCGACGAGGGCGTACGGCGCGGCTCGACACTGGAGAAGCTCGCGACGCTGAAGACACCGTTCAAGGCGGACGGCGTGGTGAGCGCGGCCAACTCCTCGCAGATCTCCGACGGCGCCGCCGCGCTGCTCATCACCACCCCGGAGATCGCGAAGGCGCAGGGCTGGACACCGATGGCGCGCGTGCACACGGCAGTCCTTGCGGGCTGCGACCCGGTCACGATGGCCCTGGGCCCGGCCCCCGCGACCGCCAAGGCACTCAAGCGCTCGGGCCTGTCCATCGGCGACATCGGCGCGTTCGAGATCAACGAGGCGTTCGCCCCGGTCACCCTGGCCTGGCTGAGGGAGACCGGCGCCGACTACGCGCTCATGAACCCCAACGGCGGCGCGATGGCGATCGGACACCCCCTCGGCGGCTCGGGCGCACGCCTGATGACGACGCTGGTCCACCACATGCGCGACAACGGCATCCGCTACGGCCTGCAGGCGATGTGCGAGGCGGGCGGCATGGCCAACGCGACGATTCTCGAACTCCTCTGAGCCGACAGAACCGCCGCACGACGGCGTGAGTCCGGGCCACGCCCGGACTCACACGCGTCCCGAGCGCTTTACGGCGTGCCCGACGCCACCGCGCGTTCAGGGGCGACCACCGCCGCGCGACACGAACAGCAGGCCCGGGTCACCGCCGCGACCTGGGCCTGCCCGCTTGCGGGGGCCACTCTCAGACCCGCGCCCCCAACGCCTCCACCACGTCCTCGGCCAGGCCGATCTCGGTGAGCACCTCGCGGGTGTGGGTACCGACGACCGGCGCACGCCTCGGCGTCGTGGCCGGAGTCCCGAGGAACCGGGGCGCAGGCGCGGGCTGGAGTACGCCGCCGTCGGTGTAGTAGGTACCGCGCGCGACGTTGTGAGGGTGGCGCGCCGCCTCGGTCAGGCCGTACACGGGCGTGACGCACGACTGCGTCCCGTCGAAGAGCTCCGCCCACTCCTCGCGCGTACGACCGCCGAAGATCTCGGCGAGCCGGTCTCCCATCGCGGGCCAGGCGTCGCGGTCCAGTTGCTTGGCGAAGAGCGGGTCGCCGCTCAGGCCGAGGAGGTCGAGAAGGGTGGCGTAGAACTGCGGCTCCACGCTGCCCACCGCCAGGTGTCCGCCGTCGGCGGTCCGGTACGTACGGTAGAACGGCGCGGCGCCGTCGAAGAGATTCGAGGCCCGCTCGTCGACCCACCGGCCGGTCGCCAACAGACCGTGGATCAGTGCGAGTTGCACGGCGGTGCCGTCCGTCATGGCGGCGTCGACGACCTGCCCCTTGCCGGTCGTCCGCGAGTTCACCAGCGCGGTGGTGATCCCGAGGGCCAGCAGCATGCCGCCGCCACCCATGTCACCGAAGAGGTTCAGCGGAACCGGCGGGTTCTCCTCGGCGCCGCCGAGCGCGCCCAACGCCCCTGCGACAGCTATGTAGTTGATGTCGTGACCCGGCACCTGCGCCAGCGGCCCGTCCTGACCCCAGCCGGTCATCCGGCCGTAGACGAGCCGGGGGTTGCGGGCCAGACAGGCATCGGGGCCGACCCCCAACCGCTCCGCGACACCGGGGCGGAAGCCCTCGATCACCGCGTCGGCGGTGTCAACGACAGCGAGCACGGCCTCGACGCCCGCCGGGTCCTTGAGGTCGAGGGCGACCGAGCGGCGACCCCGGTGCAGGATCGGATGCTTGGACGCGGCACCGGCCTCGGCGGGCCGGTCGACGCGAATGACGTCGGCGCCCTGGTCGGCGAGGAGCATGCCGGCAAAGGGACCGGGGCCGATGCCGCCGAGTTCGACGACGCGGATTCCGGACAGCGGTCCGGCCGGGGCGGAGGGTGCGGTGGTCACGAGGCGCTCGACTTTCCGTACGGCCCGAGGGCGAAGACGACGAAGACAGGGAGGGCCTCGGCCGCCCCGCCGGGGGCGAGCGGGGCGGCCGAGGCGCGGGGCGGAGCCGGGAGCCTGAGGTCAGGCTCTTACAGCCCGAGGTCCTTGGCGATGATGGTCTTCATGACCTCGCTGGTACCGCCGTAGATGCGGGAGACGCGGGTGTCCGCGTACAGGCGGGCAATCGGGTACTCCAGCATGTAGCCGTAACCCCCGTGCAACTGAAGGCACTTGTCGATCACGCGCCCCGCGACCTCGGTGCCGAACAGCTTGATCTTCGCGGCGTCGGCACCGGTCAGCTCACCCAGGTCGTCGAGCTCGATGCCCCGGTCGACCATGGCCTGCAGCGCCTCGACCTCGGTGGAGCACTCGGCGAGCACGAACTTGGTGTTCTGGAAGGCAGCCACCGGCTTGCCGAACACCTGCCGCTCCCGTACGTACGCGCGGGCGAACTCGACGGCGGCGGTGGCGGTGGCCGCGGCGCCGACCCCGATCGAGAGCCGCTCGCGGGGCAGGTTCCGGCCGAGATAGGAGAAGCCCTTGTCCTGCTCGCCGAGCAGGTTCTCGGCCGGAACGCACACATCGGTGAACGACAGCTCCGAGGTGTCGGAGGAGCGCAGGCCGATCTTGTCCAGCTTGCGGCCGTAGGCGAAGCCCTCGCTGTCGGTCGGGACGACGAACAAGCTGAGGCCGTGCCTGCGGTTCTCGGCAGTGGCGGGCGCGGTGCGGGCCGCGACGACGCACAGCTCGGAGTTGCGGGCGCCGGTGATGAAGGTCTTGGCGCCGTTGAGGACGTAGTGCGTGCCGTCCTCGGAGAGCCTGGCAGTGGTGCGGATGCCCGCCAGGTCCGAGCCTGTGCCGGGCTCGGTCATGGCGATGCAGAGCATGATGTCGCCCGCGGCGATGCCTGGCAGCCAGCGCTTCTTCTGCTCCTCGCCCGCGAGGTCCAGCAGGTAGGGCAGGACGATGCCGGTGGAGACGCCGTAGTGGCCGAAGGAGACGGCGGCGCGGGCACACTCCTCGTTGATGACGCCCTGGTACTTGTAGCTGGTCTCGCCGGCACCGCCGAGCTCCTCGGGGATGTCGAAGCCCATGACCCCGAGCGCGCCGAGCTTGCGGAAGAGGTCACGGTCGACGAGGTTGTCCCGCTCCCACTGCTCGAAGTGCGGCGTCACTTCCCTGGCGATGAAGTCCCGGATCATCGCCCGGAAGTCCTCGTGTTCCTGGGTGTAGAGGGTGCGCTTCATGGGTGGGAGGCTCCTGAGGACGAACTTCTCTGGTTACTGTGGATTCACTTTCTTGCAGATAACCCCTGGCGTCAAGCCTTGCCTTCCAATGACTCACGGTTTTCAAGCGTTCCGATGTCGCGAGTCGCGGCCAGCCGTTCGGCATCCCGGTCGGGGTTCACGAGGAACAGTGCGGCACCGGCACCGGCGATCATGGTGACGCCGAGCACGAGGAACGCGTTCGCGTACCCCGCCGCATCGGAGGAGGCAGCGTCGATCAGCCTGCCGATCACGAGCGGGGCCACGACCGCACCGAGGCTGTAGATTCCGGTGACGATCCCGAAGACGGCCCCACGCTGCTTCACGGGGGCGACGTCCGAGAGGCCGGCGAAGGCGACGCCGTAGCCGGCGGAGTTCAGGCAGGCCCCGATCACGAGCAACGTCATCTGCGGCGCACCTCGATCGAGGGACGCGAAGGCGACCGTACAGATGCCCGAGACGACAACGAGGACGGCGGGCAGCACACCGCGGGTGATCCGGTTGCCGACCCCGCGCCTGGTCAGCACGCTGGAGATGACACCGACGAGGATCACCGCCGCCGCGGCTCCCAGATAGGGCAGGACGACCAGCTTGCCCGCGATGCCCGCGTCGTAGCCGAGCCCTTCGCGCAGATAGAGCGGAAGCCAGCTGACGGCGACCGACGTATTGGCGTACGCGACGAAGAACAGCAGCGACAGGCCGATGAGGGTGCCGGTGGAGAACAGCCGCCGCAGCGGCACCCGTTCGGGCAGTACGGCCACCTTCGCACCCGCGACCGGGGATGCGGCCTCAGGACCGGAGTCGCCGCCGAACAGCCACAACACGACGAACACGGCCCCGAACGCCGCCAGGACGCCAAAGGCCGCGTGCCACGAGTACGTCTCGATGACCCAGGTGAGGCCGGGAGCCGCGACCAGTGGCCCGATCCCGGCCCCCGCGATGACGATCGAACTGGGCACACCCCTCTTGCGTGGGGGGAACCAGGAGTGCGCCACCTGCATGGCCAGGGCCACGGTCGGCCCCTCCGCGAAACCGAGCACGACGCGGCACACGACGATCGTGGCGAACCCGACCTGGGCGATCATCGGAGCGAGGCTCAGGACCCACACCGTCGCGATCCCGGCGAGCAACCAGCGCGCCCGCACCTTGCCACCCAGTCGGCCGCCGAGCACGGCACCGACGGCGAAGAGCCAAAAGAAGGCACTCTGAATGACGCCGAACTGCGCGGAGTCCAGGCCCAGCTCCTTCTTCATGCCCATTCCGGCCAGGCCCACGACCACCTTGTCGGCGAAGTTGACGAGCATCAGACAGACGAGCAGTCCCAGCACGATCCAAGGCCGGCGCCCCGATGCGGGCGCGGCAGCCCCGGACGTGCACGCCGATACGACTCCCGGCGCATCGTGGTCTTCGACAACCATGGGCGACCCTTCCTGGTCCAGCGGGCTGATGTGAGCCGGAAGTGAATCAGCCCTAACTCGACTGGGCAAGAGATTGAACAGAAGACACCTGCCTGTTGGCATCAAAGACGTTCAGAGTGACGTAGCCTTAACTGTCTTCTCTTTGACACGAAGGCAGCTACGACTGCACAGGATCATGATCGGGACCGTGACCGCATGTTGTACGTTGAGGCGACATGACTGACGGTGAAGAGCGAGGGTGGGATGCAGACGGAAGCATCACGGCGGACGACCGCGCGCAGACCCTCTGACCGCAGGGCCCGGATCATCGCCGCGGCCTCCGGCCTGTTCCGGGAGCGCGGTTACCACAATGTCTCAGTCGCTGATGTGGCAGCCGATGTCGGCATCACGGCCCCCGCCCTCTACCGCCACTTCAAGGGCAAGCCCGATCTGCTGGTGCACGTCGTCGACGCCACCATGACCACCATCACGGACTCCGCGGCAGCCGCCCCCGACCTCGACACCTACCTGCGCACCTCGGCCACGCAGACCCTGGATCGGCGCGGCTCGGCCGTCCTGTGGCAGCGCGAAGCACGCCACCTGCCGGAGGACCGGCGCCGGGAGCAGGCTCGCGCCCTGATCGGCATCGCCGAGCGGATCGGCGACCTCCTCCACGTCGAGCGCCCCGAACTCGACCAGGCCGACCGACAGTTGTTGGCCTGGTCGGTCCTGTCCGTATACGGGTCCACGTCGTGGCATCGCGCGTCGCTGCCCCGCCGCCGCTTCGAGCAACTCCTGTACCGCCTTGGGTACGCGGCGGCACACTGCCCGCTCGGCACCCGAAGCGCGTCCGGCGAGGCGCCCCTGCTGGGTGACTACGCCGGGCTCGCCGTGTCCCGCCGGGAGGAGATCCTCATCGAGGCGATCCGGCTCTTCGACGAGCGGGGTTTCCAGTCGGTGAGCACCGACGACATCGGCGAGGCCGCAGGAGCCACAGGCCCCAGCATCTACAAGCACTTCCCCACCAAGACCGACCTGCTCGTGGCCGCGGTACTGCGCGGCGGCGAGCAGCGCAGGGCCGGGACGGCGCAAGCCCTGGCGAGGCCCGGCACGCCGCGGGAAACTCTGGACCGGCTGCTGCGTTCGTACATCGATTTCGCCCTGAGCCAGAGCCACTTGATCGGCCTGTTGATCGGCGAGCTGGACCAACTCCCCGAGAAGGAACGCAAGGCAGCACGACAGACGCAGCGGGAGTACCTCGCGCTGTGGGCGCGCCTGCTCGACGAGGTCCGACCCGGGCTCGACGCGACCGAGGCCAGGATCATCGTCATGGCGGTCCTCACGGTCGTCGACAACGCGGCCCGCACGAGGGCCACGGGAGAGCGCCCCGACCTTGCCGACCGCCTCATCGAGATCGGCACGGCGCTGCTGTTGGCGGAGGGCCAGGGCGGCGCCGCCTAGGAGTTGTCTTCAAATGTCGCGCCCACATCAGGAGCGAGGCGAGGGTGACGGCTGCTTGGTAGGACTCGGCGGTCTTGTCGTAGCGGGTGGCGATGCCGCGCCATTGCTCGAGACGGTTGATGTTCCACCCGACGGTGTTGCGCTGCTTGTACGCCTCGCGGTCGAAGGCGGGTCGCCTGTCACCGTCGCTGCCGCGCCGCATGCGATGACGGAGCTGGTAGGGTCCGCCGGACTCGGAATGATCGTCTGGATGCCCCGCTGACGCAGGTGGTCACGGATCGCGCGGGAGGAATAGGCCTTGTCGGCCAAGACCATGTCCGGCCTGGTGCGGGGCCGTCCACGTCGTCGGGGAACCCGGAGCCGAGCCATGACGTCGGTGAACACGGGTGCGTCCCCGGCCTGTCCGGCCGTCAGCTGGAAGGCCAGCAGCGGCCGTCGGAGGCCAGCCAGGTGGATCTTTGTGGTCAGTCCGCCGCGGGAGCGGCCGACGGTGTGGTCGGCCGGTTCGCCGGGCGGGCCCCCTTTTGCGCTCCGGCGGCGTGCTGGTGGGCGCGCACGATCGTGGAGTCCACCGGGACCACCCAGTTGAGGTCCTCGTCGGCATCGGCCTGGGCCATCAGCGCGGTGAAGACGCGTTCCCATATGCCGTCGACGGCCCATATCCGCAGCCGGTTGTAGACGCCGCGCCAGTTGCGTACCGCTCCGGCGGGCACCGTGAACCGAGTGAAATCAAGAATCCTCATCACTGCTGGGGAAGGCAGCGGAACAGGTGAGGCAGCCGTGCGTGCGCGAAGCGGATCCAGTGCCGGGCCGAGGGAAAACCCAGCAACACCTGTGCCACGGTCAGACATACCAACTCGGCGTCGGACAGTTTCGGGGGTCGCCCGATCCGGCGGGCACCCTTCTCCGTGGTCGCGGCCAGCCAGACACCGGACTCATTCGTCTAGGTGTATTGACCACGAGCGACAGTGGAGGCGTCGCTGCGACCGGGCAAACCATCGATCCCTCCTTGACGCAGCTGTTCGCGCAGGCGGGTACCGTCCGCTGCAGGCGAGGCTCCGTAGAGATGACGGTAGTCGCGGGTGAAGTGGGGGACGCTTCGGTAGCCGACGGCGAGGGCCACTTGTGCTGCGGATTCTCCAAGGACGACCATGCGGTGGCGGGCCTCGCCTAGGCGCAGGCGCTTGAGGTATTGCATGGGTGTCATGGAGGTCGCTTCCTTGAAGCGTCGGTGCAGGGTCGGCTGGCTGGTGCGGGTCTCGGTGGCGAGTGTCTTCATGGACCACGGCTCGGCCATGCGGTCGGTCAGCAGGCTCACGGCACGGGGCACGATGGGGTCACTGTCGTCGAGGGCGGCCAGGACACGGGGTGCTTGGTCGGTTTGCAGCAGGCGCAGCACGAGTTCCCGGGAGATCAGCGGGCCGAGGATGGGGATGTGTTCGGGCTCGTCAAGCAAGGCGAGCAGTCGTGAGAAGGCGTCGGTCAGGGCAGGTGACCACACGCCGAGCCGGTCCATCCGTACCGCACGGTGGGCCTTGTGGGGCATCACGGCGGCGACTTCTGCCAGGAGTGTCGGGTCGAGCTGCCATCGGGCTGCCAGGAAGCCTCGTTGTGGGTCGGTCTCGACGACGCTGGACACGAGCGGGAGGCCGACCGGGGTGATGATGAACCTCTCCCGGCCCCAGACCTGGTCGTCATCGCCGATGAGTGTGCGTTTTTGTCCCGCGAGAACAGTGGACAGGGACGGGGTGTAGTGCTGGTATCCGGGCTCGGTCGCAGCGGTGACGTGGCTGAGCCGGAGACCGAGCGTCTGCGCCCGTGCCCGGTCCGGGGCGTGGCGCATCACGATCTCGGCGGCTCGTTCGAGGCTCTGGGTAGTCGCGGCGTCCATCCCCCTATCCAAAACCCCGTCCCGGCCGGTCGCCGTGCGGGACACGATCTGGCAAGGGGCTGATCGTGTCAGGCAAGGCGCAAGGCGGCACGAAGGCAGACGATTGAGGCATGGAAACGAATGAGCAGCTTCTGGCCTCCCTCACCTCCGACACTGCACTTGCCGGGCGTACCGCGCTGGTCACCGGGTCGTCGAGCGGGATCGGCGAGGCCATCGCCCGGGTTCTCGCTGCCTCGGGTGTCGAGGTCGTCGTCAGTGGCCGGGATGCCGGACGGGCACAGCGCGTCGTGGAGCGGATCGTCAAGAGCGGTGGGCGGGCCCACGCCATCACTGCGGAGCTCGGCGCCGAGCCAGCCGACATCCGTGCTTTCGCCCTGCGGGCGCAGGACGCCCTTGGCGGCGCCGTCGACATCCTCGTCAACAACGCGGGTGTGTACCCGGGCCTACTTACCGAGATGGTGACTGACGAGGAGATGCAGGCGCTGTGGGCGACCAACATCCGCGCCCCGCATGTGCTGGTCGCCGAGCTGGCGCCACGCATGGCCGAGCGGGGAGCCGGCGTCATCGTGAACATCGGCTCGTGGATGGCCCGAGTGGGCGTCCCCTTCAAGGCCCTGTATCCGGCGACCAAGGCGGCCGTCGAACAGCTGACCCGGGCCTGGGCGGCGGAGTACGGCCCTCGTGGGGTCCGTGTGAACACCGTCGCGCCGGGAGCAACGGCCACCCCGGGCACGTCGGGCGGCGCGGACCAACTGGCTGAAATGACCAAGGGAACCCCTGCTGGGGCCCCTGTACGGCCGGTCGACATCGCCTACGCGGTCCGCTTCCTCGTCTCCGACCAGGCGGCGTTCGTGCACGGCGCCACGCTCGACGTCGACGGCGGGATCGCAGCCACCCGCCTGCGCTGACCGGAACCGAACCCGGTCACAGATCTCCGGCATTTCTCTGCGAAGGATGCACTCACTCATGCGTTCCACCGTCGGCTGGGCCGTCCACGAGCCCGGCAGCCCCCTCACCCCGTGGCCCTTCACGCGCCGTGACCTGCGCGACGACGACATCGCTGTGCAGATCCACTACTGCGGTGTGTGCGGCTCGGATCTGCACGCCGTGCGCCATACCGGTCCACAGGACACCCCGCTGGTCGCCGGACACGAGATGACCGGCACCGTCACCGCGATCGGGCCCGCCGTCACAGCCCTGAAGCCCGGTGACCCGGTCGCCATCGGCAACGTGGTCGACTCCTGCGGAACCTGCCCCGCCTGCACCCAAGGCCGGGAGAACTGGTGCTTCGACTACCCGACCGTCACCTACGGCGGCCGGGACCGCGTCGACCACACCCTCACCCAAGGCGGCTTCTCCGGCGAGTACGTCGCCCGTGAAAGGTTCGTCCACGCCCTGCCCGCCGGCCTGGACCCCGCGGCGGCAGCACCCCTGCTGTGTGCCGGCGTCACCGTCTACGCACCGCTGCGCCGCTGGGCAGCAGGTCCCGGCAAAACGGTTGGCGTCGTCGGCATCGGCGGCCTCGGCCACCTGGGCATCAAATACGCCCACGCCCTGGGTGCCCACGTGGTCGCCCTGACCACCTCACCGGGCAAAGCCGACCAGGCACGCAAACTCGGTGCGGCCGAGGCCATCGTGACCACCGACCCCGCGGCCATGGCCGCAACGAAATGGCGCTTCGACCTGATCCTGGACACCGTCGGCGCCCCCCATCGCCTGGACCCCTACCTGCAAGCACTCAAACTCGACGGCACCCTGGTCACGGTCGGCGCCCCGCCACAGGACTGGCAGATCAATCCCTCCAGCCTCCGCTACGGCGAAAAGCGCCTGACCGGCAGCGGCGGAGACGGCACCCGCATGGTCCGGGACATGCTCGCCTTCAGCGCCTCACACAACATCACCGCCGACATCGAACTGCTCCCCGCCACCGAGATCAACACAGCACTCGACCGCCTGGAACGCAACGACGTGCGCTACCGCTTCGTCCTCGACATGGCCCGGTAGCAGTAGCCCGAGACCGGCCATACTCAGCCGTCGCGCGGTCGATGGAACATGGCGGCGCCCTGGACCGACATGGGTTTGCCCCAAGACCACCGACTGCGCTCCGCGCGATCAGCGCACTCCCGCCCGGTCTTACGCAAGACCAGCCACGCACGACCGCAGACCTACGGCCGTACCCCTTTGACCTGCGCTCCCACCGCTGCGCCACCAGCCCGCCAGTCCATGCGCACCGCTCCCCTCGCGCGCGGAGGCTGTCCCGACCAAAGAGGTCCTCCGTGTCCCACCCCAATGCCCGACTCACCGTCCACGGCAGACGTCTCCTTGTCGCCCGGGTACGCTCCGGCCGCCCCGTCGCACACGTAAGCGACGAAATGGGTATCTCCCGCACCACCGCCTACAAGTGGGTTCGACGCTGGCGCGCCGAAGGCGACGACGGACTGTATGACCGCTCCAGTCACCCCCTGTCGACCCCGCACCGCACCCCCACCGCAATAGAGGAACGCATCTGCGAGCTCCGGCGCGAGCGCAAACTCGGCCCCGCACGCATCGGTCCGATCCTGGCTATACCCGCCTCTACCGTCCATCGCGTCCTGACCCGCCACCAGATGAACCGGCTGCGCTGGATGGACCGGCCCACCGGCCAGGTCATTCGCCGCTACGAACGTGAACGCCCCGGCGAACTGATCCACGTCGACATCAAGAAGCTCGGCAACATTCCCGACGGCGGCGGCCACCGGATCATGCCCCGCCAGCAAGCCCTCGCGAACCGTCAGGCCACGACCGGAGCACAAAAGGGCGGCAGCCCCGTCATCGGCTACAGCTTCATCCACACTGCCATCGACGATCACTCCCGGCTCGCCTACAGCGAGGTTCTGACCGACGAACGCAAAGAGACCGCAGCCTCCTTCTGGGAGCGCGCAAACGTCTTCTTCGCCGCCCACGGCATCACCGTGGAGCGCGTTCTCACAGACAACGGATCCTGCTACAGATCCCAGCTATTCGCCCAGACTCTCAACGCAGCCGGCATCGTCCACAAACGCACACGTCCCTATCGCCCTCAGACGAACGGCAAGGTCGAGCGTCTGAATCGCACCCTGCTCGACGAATGGGCATACGTGCGCCCGTACTCCAGCAACGCCGAACGAACCGAAGCCCTGGCAGACTTCCTGCACACCTATAACTACCACCGATGCCACACCGCTCTTGGCGGCCAGCCACCCATCAGCCGCGTAAACAACCCTGCGGGTCAATACATCTAGGACAGCAGCGGGCGCGGCGGCACCGGCGTGGAGACGACGAGCGAACTGGTCGTCTGCCCGTGCAACAGGAAGCGGTCCAGCACGACTTCGAGGTCTTCCAGCGCCGCCACATGCACCTTGAACAGGAAACAGTCCTCCCCCGAGATCCGGTGGCACTCGCTCACCTCCGGCGTCCGCTCGGCGAGTTCGGTGATACGGGACATCTGGCCTGGCCCGGGGCGCAACCGGATCCAGGCCGCGACCGGGCGACCCAGCGCCGCGGGGTCCACGTCGAGCCGGTAGCCGCGGATGACGCCCGCCTCCTCCAGCCGCCGCACGCGCTCCCGCACCGTGGGAGCCGAGACGCCCAGTTCGCGGGCGAGGTCCGAGGCGCCCCTGCGGGGGTCGGCGGCCAGCAGGCGCAGCAGGGCGCCGCTCAGCTCGTCGATCGCGGCCGCCGCGGAGGGCCGTTTTCCGTTCCGAAAGTGATCGCTGGTCATCGCTTTCCCGTCCGAAGACAACGAACCCGCCCCGCCTTCAATGATCGATAGCTCTGTGCGCTGCTGGTTTCTAGGTTAGATGGCATGCAGAACCCCGACACGGGAACCGCCCGCACGCACGGCGCCACCCGCGAAGGACCGGGCCCGCGCACCCCCGGTACTCCCCGCTTCCGGCGCGTGCCGCCGCACGCCTACTTCGTCGTCAGCGCCGTCTTCCACTACCTCGGCCCCGCCTTCGCCGTCCTGCTCTTCGCCCGCGTGGAGCCGCTGGGCGTCGCCTGGCTGCGGATCGTGACGGCCGCCGCCGTCTTCGCCGTGTGGCGGCGACCCTGGCGGCGGTGGCGTGCCGCCGACCGGGCGACGCGGTGGTCGCTGCTGGCCTGGGGCGTACTGCTCGCGGTCATGAACTCCAGCTTCTATCTCGCCCTCGACAGACTGCCGTTGGGCACCGTTGCGGCGATCGAATTCCTGCCCGTGATCGCCCTCGCGACCGTCGCCGTACGCAGCGGGCGCAACCTGCTCGCGCTGGTCACGGCGGTCGCCGGGGTGTCCCTGCTGACCGATGTGCACCTGGCCGTCGAACCGCTCGGGCTGTTCTACGCGGCCGTCAACGCCGCGCTCTTCACGCTCTACGTCGTCCTCGCCCACCGCGCCTCCCGCAACCCGGCCGTCAGCGGCATCGACGGACTCGCGCTGGCCATGCTCATCGCCTCGGCCGCCGCCCTGCCTTTCGGCGTCACCCAGGCCGTACCCGCGCTCAGCGACCCCGTTCTGCTGGCCGCCGGCGCCGGCGTGGGCATCTGCTCGTCGGTGATCCCCTACGTGTGCGACCAGCTGGCGATGGCCCGCCTGAGCCGGGGCACGTACGCGCTGCTCGTGTGCCTGATGCCCGCCACGGCGACCGTGATCGGGGTGGTGGTGCTGGCGCAGGTCCCGGTGGCGCTGGAGATCGCGGGGGTCGTGCTCGTGGTGCTGGGGGTCGCCGTACACCGAGAACGCGCGCCAAACGCGCCCGAACCCGGCGGCGCCGACAGGGCCGACGGGGCCGTCACCGAAGCCAACCCCCGAAACGACGAACACCCCTAGAACGAGGAACACCCATGGACTACACCCGGCTGGGCACCACCGGTCTGACCGTCTCCCGCATCTGCCTGGGCATGATGAGCTACGGCGACCGCTCCCGGCGCGCCTGGCACCTCGAGGAGACGGCGGCCGAACCCCTCGTACGACGCGCCGTCGAGGCCGGTGTCACCTTCTTCGACACCGCCGACGTGTACGACGGCGGCGCCAGCGAGGTCGTGACCGGCAACCTGCTGCGCAGGCTCTTCCCCGACCGGGAGGCGTACGTACTGGCGACGAAGGTCTACTTCCCCACCGGTCCCTCCCACAACGACCGCGGCCTGTCCCGCAAACACATCATGGCCGCCATCGACGCGTCCCTGCGCAGGCTGGGCACGGAGTACGTGGACCTGTACCAGATCCACCGCTGGGACCCCGAGACCCCCATCGAGGAGACGATGGAGGCCCTGCACGACGTCGTACGCGCCGGAAAGGCCCGCTACATCGGGGCTTCCGCCATGTACGCCTGGCAGTTCGCGAAGGCGCAGCAGACGGCGCGCGAGGCGGGTTGGACGCGGTTCGTCTCGATGCAGAACCACTACAACCTCGTCTACCGCGAGGAGGAGCGCGAGATGCTCCCGCTCTGCGCCGACCAGGGCGTCGGCGTGATCCCGCACAGCCCGCTCGCCCGCGGGCTGCTCGCGGGCGCACGCGAGCGGGGCGGCGTGCGCAGCACCGTACGGGCCGCCAACGATCCGCTGGCCGAGGAGATGTACGAGGACGCCGACTTCGACGTGGTCGACTCCGTCCGCGCCCTCGCCGCCGAACGAGGCGTCTCCGCCGCGCAGATCGCCCTCGCCTGGCTTCTGGACAACCCCGTCGTCGACGCCCCCGTCATCGGCGCCACGAAACCCGCCCACCTGGAAGAAGCCCTCGCCTCCGTCACTGTCACCCTCACCCCCGACGAACGCAAACGCCTGGAGGCCCCCTACCGCCCCCACCGCATCCTCGACCACACCTGACCAACCCCCGCAGGCCGACGATCAGCACCGAAGGGGCCCTGCGAGCTGGCTTGCCCCTGTCGGGGATCTTGGAGTTTCGCGGTGCGGCTGCATGGTCAAGGGGCATGCTCGGGCAGTTCCGATGACCGATGCAGCTGTCGAGGTGCCCGTTGTCCCTCCGCCCGCGTTCCGATGAACAAGTCCCGCCTCTGACTGCGCAGGTCGCGCGGGCGAGCAACCCGGCGGCACGACGGCGACATGGGTGCGCGACCGGCTGGATGGCCTGTGGCGTGACGAGGACTTCGTCGACTGGTACCCGCGTGACGGACGCCCGGTTCTCTCGCCTGCTCAACTGGCTACCGTCTGTGTGTTGCGGTTCCTGCTCGGCCTGTCGGACCGGCAGGCCGCCGAGGCGGTCCGCTACCGCATCGACTTCAAGCACGCCGTGGCCATGGAGCTGGATGACCCCGGCTTCCACCACAGCGTGCTGGCCGACTTCCGCGACCGTCTCGCCGACAGCGACCGTGCTGACCGCCTCCTCGACCTCGCGCCGGCCCGCCTCAAGGAGGCCGGCCTGGTGCGCGAGCGCACCACACAGCGCACCGACTCCACCCCTGTCCTGGCCGTGGTGCGTGACCTGACCCGCCTGGAGCTGATCACCGAGGCGGTCCTCGCCGCACTGGAAGAAATCGCCGACACCTCCCTCTCATCTGCTGGACGAGCTGGTTGATGAGGACTGGGGGCACCGCTACGGCCACCCGGTCCGCCTGAGCAAGAACCCCACCAAGCCCAAGACCAGGATCCTTGCCACCGGAAACGACGCTGTCCGGCTCCTGGACCACCTCTACGGGCACGGAGCAGACTGCACGTCCGGCCTCGTATCCAGGCTCTGCGCCAGATCATGGTGAGAACTACCACCGCGACGCCGCAGGACACCTGCGCCGGCACGCCGCCGAGACGGAATGCGGACCTGGGCTGCCGCCCCCCCCTGACGGCCATCGCCGTCAACATCGAGCGCCTCAGCGGACTGCCGCCGACCGAAGAAGCACCCACGCCCCGCCGGCCGACTGCCTCCCAGAACTACCTCGACCAGCGCGAGATACCCCGATTCACGGAATCGCGGCCAGAACCTCGGCGGGACCCTCCGACCGGCTGTGCTCCGCCGTAGGGCATGCCTGGGATTCGTGAACCAGCGGGACGCCTGACGCCTCGGCCCAATGAAGCTCCACCCACCGGCAGCTGCAGCTGCAGCTCAAACTGCACCGTCGAATGGTTCAGGTCTCAACAGGTGCCCAACACGGCTCCTCCATCGATACTGGCGACAGAGCCGCAGACACCGACAAACACCACATGACAACCCGTCAGTAAAGTCAGCATTGAGTCAGCAACAGCCCGGCCCGACCTCGCCACCGACCGACCCGGACCACCAAGATCGAGAACTACAAAATACCCACATGACCAGGCACGACGCAGGTCACGGCATTCCTTGCTCACGCCACCCGGAGGTACCAATGAAGATGCTGATCAACGTAGCCGAGACGGTCGTCGCCGACGCCTTGCGCGGGATGGCCGCCGCCCACCCCGAGCTGAACGTGGACGTCGAGAACCGGGTGATCGCTCGCCGGGACGCGCCGGTGGCCGGGAAGGTGGCGTTGGTGTCGGGGGGCGGGTCCGGGCACGAGCCTCTGCACGGTGGGTTCGTCGGTCCCGGGATGCTCGCCGCGGCCTGCCCCGGTGAGGTGTTCACCTCGCCCGTGCCGGATCAGATGGTGCGGGCCGCCGCCGCGGTGGACAGCGGCGCCGGCGTCTTGTTCATCGTGAAGAACTACACCGGTGACGTGCTGAACTTCGACATGGCCGCCGAGCTCGCCGAGGACGAGGGTGTGCAGGTCGCCAAGGTGCTCGTCAACGACGACGTCGCCGTCACCGACTCCCTCTACACCGCCGGGCGGCGCGGCACCGGGGCGACCCTTTTCGTGGAGAAGATCGCCGGTGCCGCCGCCGAGGAGGGTCAGCCGCTGGAGCGCGTCGAGGCGATCGCCCGGCAGGTCAATGAGAACGCGCGGAGCTTCGGCGTCGCGTTGAGCGCCTGCAGTACGCCGTCCAAGGGTGCGCCCACCTTCGACCTGCCGTCCGGCGAGCTGGAGTTGGGGATCGGCATCCACGGCGAGCCGGGCCGGGAGCGGCGCCCCATGATGACGTCCGGGGAGATCGCCGACTTCTCCGTGAACGCCGTCCTTGAGGACCTCAACCCCAGCAGTCCCGTGCTGGTTCTGGTCAACGGCATGGGTGCCACGCCGCTGCTGGAGCTGTACGGATTCAACGCCGAGGTGCAGCGGGCGCTCGAGGAGCGCGGCGTGCCGGTCGCCCGCACACTCGTCGGGAACTATGTCACCGCACTCGACATGGCCGGCGCCTCCGTCACGATCTGCCAGGCCGACGAGGAGTTGCTGCGCCTGTGGGACGCGCCCGTCAGCACGGCGGGCCTTCGCTGGGGCATGTGACGGTTCACGGAAATCCGACACACCACCACGCACACATCACGCACACCATCACGTCAACGAACCTGTAACGCAAGGAGATCACGTGCTCGACGCCGACTTCTTCCGGCGATGGCTGACGGTGGCCGCCGCGGCCGTGGACCGTGAGGCCGACCGGCTCACCGACCTCGACTCGCCGATCGGCGACGCGGACCACGGCAGCAATCTGCAGCGCGGTTTCAACGCCGTGCGCGCCACTCTCGACAAGGACGCCCCGGACACCCCGGGAGCCGTACTCACCACGGCGGGACGGCAGTTGATCTCGACGGTGGGCGGCGCTTCGGGGCCGCTGTACGGGACGCTGCTGCGCCGCACCGGCAAGGCACTGGGCGACGCGGCCGAGGTCGGCGAGGCGGACTTCGCGCAGGCGCTGAAGGCCGGCGTCGACGCCGTCGCCGCGCTCGGCGGGGCCGCTCCCGGCGACAAGACGATGCTCGATGCCCTCGTACCCGCGGTGGAGGCGCTCGCCGAGGGGGACTTCGCCGCGGCGCGGTCGGCGGCCGAGCACGGGGCCGAGGCCACCATTCCGCTCCAGGCTCGCAAGGGGCGGGCGAGTTACCTCGGCGAGCGCAGCATCGGGCACCAGGATCCGGGCGCCACGTCGTCGGCGCTGCTGATCGCCGCGCTGGCCGAGGCGGCGGGGGCCGAGTCGTGAGCGCCCCCGACAAGTCCGTCGGCATCGTGCTGGTCTCGCACAGCAAGGACGTCGCCGAGTCCGTGGCGCGGCTCGCGGCCGGGCTCTCCGGGGGCGGCGACACCGCGCCCGTCGCGGCGGCCGGCGGCACGGAGGACGGCGGCCTCGGCACCAGCTCGGAGCTGATCTCGGCGGCCGCCGCAGAGGTCGACCGGGGCGCGGGTGTCGCGGTCCTCGTCGACCTCGGCAGCGCCGTGCTGACCGTGAAGGCGCTGCTGGCCGAGGGCGACGAACTCCCGGACGGCACTCGCCTCGTGGACGCCCCCTTCGTGGAGGGCGCGATCGCCGCGGTCGTCACCGCTTCCACCGGGGCGGACCTGGACGCGGTCGCGGCGGCGGCCTCGGAGGCGTACACGTACCGGAAGGAATGAGGAGGTAGGGAGGCGACGAGTGACCTCCCCGCCCCCTCAACGGGCCTTTGGTACAGACCTGTTGGCGCGAACCCCTTGAGGAAATCCCTCCTCTCGTGCCATACAGGTCTGTACCAATCCGTTCGAACGGAAGGCCCTCCGTGCGACGCCTCCCCCCACGCGCCCCGCTCGCCCACGCGGCCTGCGCCGCCGCGCTCGTGCCCGTGCTCACCTCCTGCGGTCTCCTCTCCGACAGCGCGAAGGCCGAGGGGCCCGCCCTCTCCGCGCCGGCCGGGGTCACCGCGCAGGCCGGAAGCGCCACCTCCGTGCACGTCATGTGGAACCGGCCCGCGAGCACGGCCGAGGTCAAGGGGTACGAGGTGTACCGCGGCGCCAAGCGCGTGCAGCGGCTTTCCGCGCGGCAGCACATGGTCGACGTCACCGGGCTCGACCCCACGTCCCGCTACGTGTTCACGGTGCGCGCCCGCGGCACCGACGGCTCGCTGGGGCCCGCCAGCACCCGCGTCACCGTCACCACCCCGGCCGCCGTCAAGGAGGACCGCGCCGCGCCGAGCCGGCCGACCGGGCTGCGCGGGGAGGCGGACGGGGGCCGGGCCGTGTCGCTGACGTGGCGGAAGGCGACGGACGACCGGGGTATCGCCTCGTACGACATCTATCAGGGCGCCGCGAAGATCCACAGCGTGGGCGGCAAGGAGACGCGGGCGCTGGTCACCGGGTTGCGGCCGGGGACCGCGTACGCGTTCAGCGTGCGGGCCCGGGACGCCGCCGACAACACCTCGGCCGCGAGCGGGACGCTGCGCCTGACGACCGCGCGGGGCAAGGGCGAGGCGGGGCCGGGTACCGCCCCATCGGGGTTCGAGGCGTCGGCGCGCGGCTCGAAGGGCGCGTACTACATCGACCTGGCGTGGACGCCGCCTCGGACCGGCGGCGAGGTCCCGGCATACCAGGTGTTCCTGGACGGCCGGGAGGCGACGACGGTGATGTGGGGCGAGAGCGCGCCGGCCGACTCGTCGACGTACAGCTTCTACATCGGCAAGAAGCCGCACGTGCGGCACCGGGTGAAGCTGCGTGCGCAGTTGCCGGACGGGACGTGGGGCGCCTTCTCGGCGGAGCGGACCGTGACCACGGGGGGCCGCTGAGGATCAGTCCAACTCCGTCAGGGTGCGCTCCAGCCAGTCCACCCAGAACCGTTCGAGGTCGATGCCCGCGCGCAGCACCGCGTGCTGGAGACGGTCGGCCTCGCTGTTCTTGCCCGGCGGGAAGTCCCGCTTCTCGATGTCCTGGTACGTGGCCAACTGCTCGCGGTGCAGGGCGAGATGACGCGTCAGGTCCTCGGCGATGCCGTCCGTGCCGACGACCGCGGCCGAACGCAGGCGCAGCGGCAGTGGGTCGCGCAGGGGTCTCGGATCCTGCGGGGCGGCGGTCCAGCGGGCGAGTTCGGCGCGGCCTTGCGGCAGCACCTCGTACTCCTTCTTCTGGCCGCGCGCGGGTGTCTCGTTGGGCAGCGCGCGGATCAGACCCTCGCGTTCGAGTTTGCCGAGCTCCCGGTAGATCTGCTGGTGCGTGGCCGACCAGAAGTAGCCGATGGACTTGTCGAACCTGCGGGTCAGTTCGAGGCCCGACGACGGCTTCTCCAGGAGCGCCGTGAGGATCGCGTGCGGGAGTGACATGTCGCCCAGAGTACGAGTAGGTGAGGGCGGCCACGCGTCCGGCGGGCCCGGACACGTGACCACCCGGTCTCGGAGAGGGTCCTACAGGGCCGCCGCGACCTCGGTGCCCTGCTTGATGGCGCGCTTGGCGTCGAGTTCGGCCGCGAGGTCGGCGCCGCCGATCAGGTGCGGGGTACGACCGGCGGCCACCAGGTCGTCGTACAGCGAGCGGTGGGGTTCCTGGCCCGCACACAGGACGACGGTGTCGACGGGGATGAGGGACTGCTCGCCCTCGACGGTGACGTGCAGGCCCGCGTCGTCGATCAGGTCGTACGTGGCGCCCGCGACCATGGTGACGCCGCGGTGGCGCAGTTCGGTGCGGTGGATCCAGCCGGTCGTCTTGCCGAGGCCCGCGCCGACCTTGGTGGTCTTGCGCTGGACGAGGTGCACCTGGCGGGGCGGGGTGGGGCGCTCGGGCCTGGTGAGGCCGCCGCGGTCGGCGTAGTCCATGTCGACGCCCCACTGCCGGAAGTACGTGGCCGGGTCGAGGCTCGCCTTGGAGCCGTCGTCGGTGAGGTACTCGGCGACGTCGAAGCCGATGCCGCCGGCACCGATGATCGCGACGCGGTCGCCGACGGGCGCCTGGCCGCGCAGGACGTCGAGGTAGCCGACGACCTTCGGGTGGTCGACTCCGTCGATGGCGGGGGTGCGTGGGGCGACGCCGGTGGCGACGACGACCTCGTCGTAGGAGTCGAGGTCGTCGGCCTCGACGCGGGTCTCCAACTTGACGGTCACGCCGTGCAGTTCGAGCTGCGTGCGGAAGTAGCGCAGCGTCTCGTTGAACTCCTCCTTGCCGGGGACCTGGCGGGCCACGTTGAGCTGCCCGCCGATCTCGGCGGCGGCGTCGAAGAGGGTCACGTCGTGGCCGCGCTCGGAGGTGCTGACGGCGCAGGCGAGTCCGGCGGGGCCCGCGCCGACGACGGCGACGCGCTTCTTCAACCGGGTGGGGGTCAGCACCAGTTCGGTCTCGTGGCAGGCGCGCGGGTTCACCAGGCAGGAGGTGATCTGGAGGCTGAAGATGTGGTCGAGGCAGGCCTGGTTGCAGCCGATGCACGTGTTGATGGTGTCGGAGCGCTCTGCGGCGGCCTTGTTCACGAATTCCGGGTCGGCGAGCATCGGGCGCGCCATGGAGACCATGTCGGCGGCGCCGTCGGCGAGCAACTCCTCGGCGAGTTCCGGGGTGTTGATGCGGTTGGTGGTCACCAGCGGCACGCTCACCTCGCCCATGACCTTCTTGGTGACGAAGGTGTACGCGCCGCGCGGCACGGAGGTGGCGATGGTGGGAATGCGGGCCTCGTGCCAGCCGATGCCGGTGTTGATGATGGTGGCTCCGGCCGCCTCGATCTCCTTGGCGAGGTGCACGACCTCGTCCAGGGTCGAGCCGCCGGGGACCAGGTCCAGCATGGAAAGCCGGTAGATGAGGATGAAGTCCGGGCCGACCCGCTCGCGCACGCGCCGCACGATCTCGACGGCGAACCGGATCCGGTTCTCGTACGTACCGCCCCAGCGGTCCTCGCGGTGGTTGGTGGCGGAGACGATGAACTCGTTGATGAGGTAGCCCTCGGAGCCCATGACCTCGACGCCGTCGTACCCGGCGGACTTGGCGAGCTCGGCGGCGCGCGCGTAGTCCTCGATGGTCCGCTCGACCTCTTCGTCGGTGAGGGCGCGCGGGACGTGGGCGCTGATCGGCGCCTGCACGGCGCTCGGGGCGACGAGCCCCGCGTGGTGTGCGTACCGGCCGAAGTGCAGGATCTGCATGGCGATCTTGCCGCCCGCCGCGTGCACGGCGTCGGTGACCTCGCGGTGCTGCGCGGCCTCCGCCTCGGTGGTCATCTTGGCGCCGCCGTCGAAGGTGCAGCCCTCGGCGTTGGGCGCGATGCCGCCGGTGACCATGAGGCCGACGCCGCCGCGGGCGCGGGTGGCGTAGAACTCGGCCATGCGCGCGAACCCGTTGGGCGCCTCCTCCAGGCCCACGTGCATCGAGCCCATCAGAACGCGGTTCGGCAGTGTCGTGAAGCCGAGGTCGAGCGGGGCGAGAAGGTGCGGGTAGCGGCTCATGGGGCCCTCCGTGAGCGGTGAACGGTCGAGTCAGTTGTAGAGGACCCGCCACCGCTTTTGCAACAAGTTGCATAAGAGATTCGCGCCACGTCCGACCGGTGCCGGACAGAACTGGGTTGTAGAGTGCAACGAGCATCGGGAAAGGAACCGTCGTGGCCCAGCCAGATCACCCGGCCGACCGCGAGGCGGCCGTGGAGACCATTCAGCGCGAGCTGACCTCGTTCGCCCGGCGCGCGCGGGCCACCGCCGCGCGGATGCACCCGGAGCTCTCGCTCGTCTCGTACTCGCTGCTCGCCCACCTCGACGAGCGGGGCGGCTGCCGCGCCACGGACCTGGCGGCGCACTACGCCCTCGACAAGTCGACCGTCAGCCGCCAGGTGGGCGCCCTCCAGCGGGCCGGCCTCGTGATCCGGCGCGTCGACCCCGACGACCACCGGGTCCAGGTCCTGCACCCGACCGAGGCGGGCGCCGACGTCCTGCGTCAGGTGACCGTCAACCGCCGCCAGATATTCGGCGACCGCCTGGCGGACTGGCCGGAGGAGGACCTGGAGCGGTTCGCGGACTATCTGGTGCGCTACAACCACGCGACACAGGAAGAGCCGTAGGGCCTGATCCAAACGACAGGCCCCAGGCCACCACTCCGGCCGCCACTCCGCCCTACCGGGGCGCGCGCACCGTCCGGAAGCGGGTCGTGTTGCGCAGGTGGAAGCCCAGGGACTCGTACAGGCGGATCGCGCTCTTGTTGCCCTCGCCGGTGTGCAGGAACGGGGTCTCGCCGCGCTCCTGGACGACGGCCGCGACGGCCTTGACCAGGCGGCCCGCGAGGCCCTTGCCCCGGTGGTCCGGATCGGTGCACACGGCGCTGACCTCGGTGTATCCGGGCAGGTGCAGGCGCTCCCCCGCCATGGCGACGAGCGCGCCGTCCTGGCGGATCCCCAGGTACGTGCCGAGCTCTATGGTGCGGGGCGTGAACGGGCCCGGCCGGGTGCGGGCCACCAGGTCGAGCATCTCCGGCACGTCGTCGGCGCCGAGCAGGACGGCCTCCGGGTCGGGGCTCGCGTCGACCGCGTCGCCGACCATCCGCACGCCCGCGAAGTCCACCGTCGTCTCCCAGCCCTCCGGCAGCTCGACGTCCGTGCCGAGCAGCGGCAGCGTTCCGTCGGGAGCCGCGAACGCGGCGAGGCCCGCCCAGTCCGAGGGGCCGGGGTCAGGGGGCAGCGCGGTCCACGGCGTGACGTCGGTGGGGTAGCGCAGCGCCATGCCGCTGCCGCCACGCTCGGCGAAATGCGCGTGCGGGCCGGTGAGCGCGGCGTACGCGGGGTGGTCGAGGGGGTGGAACCCGCCGTCCTCGGTGTGCGGCGCGGCGGGGCCGGTGGCACCCTCGTGCGGTGCGTACGTCTGCGTGTGCGTCGGCGTCTGCGTCATCCGTCGGAACCTTCGAACCTTCTCCTGTGCCTCTGCCGCACCATCCGTGGGATGCGGCCACAAGATCAGAACCTCCGGAAGGGCCGACGCATTCCCGGACCCCCGCAACGGACCCCTTCCCGGACCCCGCACACTGCGCGCGCGATCACGCTTGGCATCCTGGCGCGATGCCGTTCACGTCACTGAGTGATCACGTCGAGTCCCTCCTGCACGAGGCCGCCGGGGAGCCACTGCCGATCGTCGCGGCGGGCGACCCGGTGCTCCGCCGCCCCGCCGAGCCCGTCGACGGGCAGCTCCCGGACGAGCTGCTTGCCCGGCTGATCGCCGCGATGCGGGCCACCATGCACGCCGCACCCGGCGTGGGCCTGGCCGCGCCGCAGATCGGGGTGGGGCTGCGGCTCGCCGTCCTCGAGGACGCGGCGGCCGTCAGCGAGGAGGTGCGGGCGGCGCGTGGGCGGGTTCCACAGCCGTTCCGGGTACTGGTCAACCCGTCGTACGACGGCGTGGGCGCGCGCCAAGTGGCGTTCTACGAAGGGTGCTTGAGCGTGCCCGGCTATCAGGCAGTCACCGCCCGGCACGAGCGCGTGCGGCTGCGCGCCCTCGACGAGCAAGGGCGGGCGGTGGACGAGGAGTTCACGGGCTGGCCCGCGCGGATCGTGCAGCACGAGACGGACCACCTGAGCGGCACGCTCTACCTGGACCGGGCCGAGCTGCGGTCCCTGTCGTCCACGCAGAACGCCGCGGCGGTGGAGCGCTGGGTGCAGCCGACGCCCCAACTCGCCGCTCGGGAGCTGGGGTTCGAGCTCCCTTCATCCGACTGACGTGTCGTCCGACTGAACGTCAGGACACCTTCGGCATCTCACCCTTGGCCGCCGTCACGTCGATGACGGAGAACGCGGCGCCCTGCGGGTCCGCGACCGCCGCGAACCGGCCGAAGGGGGTGTCGGTGGGCCCGAAGTGCAGCTTCCCGCCCAGGCGTTGCACGGTGGAGACGGCGGCGTCGCAGTCGCCGACGACGAAGTACACATTGACGTACGAGGGCACATGCGGCGGGAAGTCGTCCGTCATCGCCATGCGGCCCATGGTCGGCTCGCCGTTCAGCTCCCAGACGTTGAAGTCGATCTGGTCGTCCTCCATCTTCTTCACGCCGTAGCCGAAGACGGTGGGGAAGAAGGAGTCGGTCTTCGCGGCGTTGCGGGTGTTGACCTCGGCCCAGCAGAACGCGCCGGGCTCGTTGACCTTCTCGAAGCCCTCGTGGGTGTCGGGCTGCCAGACGCTGAAGACGACGCCCGCGGGGTCCTGGGCGGTGACCATCGTGCCGAACGAGGCGACCTGCATCGGGTCCATCATGAGGCTGCCGCCCGCGTCCCTGATCCGCTCGGCGACCGACCCGATGTCCGCGGTGGCGAGGTACAGGTTCCAGGCGGGGTGCACGCCCTCCGCGCCCGGCATCTGCGGCACGAGCGCGGCGACCCTCTTGCCGTCGGGCGTCTTCGCCTGCGTGTAGTTGCCGAACTCGGGGCTGCCCTCGTCGTAGGTCCAGCCGAACAGCTCCGCGTAGAAGCTCTTCGCGGCCTCCACGTCGGGGAACATGGCGTCGGCCCAGACCGGCGCGCCTTCAGGACGAGCGGACATGAGTGACACCCTTCCGTCGGTCGCCGGGCACGACACGGCCCGGCAGGCATGCGTCCACGCTAGGCGCGGCGGGCGTGCGGCGCGATCCGGTCGGGTCCGGAGGGCAGCCCGTTTCCCACTTTCCCACTTGAGGCGAGACGGTTCGTCTTGTTATGGTGACGTCATGGCTTTCCTTTACTTCTACGTCTGAGTCCGGCACGGCCGATGCCGCCGTTTCCGCTGTCCGTAGACCCCCTTCACATTCCAGGGAAGCCCCATGCGCGAACGCGCCCATACCCTCGTGCCCACTGCCGTGGCACAGCTGTCCGTCAAGGACGTCACCAAGTCCTACGGCACCCGGACCGTCCTCGACCAGGTCCGCTTCACCGTCCGTCCGGGCGAGAAGGCCGCCGTCATCGGCGAGAACGGCTCCGGAAAGTCGACCCTGCTGCGGCTGCTCGCCGCGGCCGAGACACCGGATGCCGGGGAGGTCACCGTCGGCTTCCCCGGCGGCATCGGCCACCTCACCCAGACCCTCGACCTCGACGCGGACCGCACCGTGCAGGACGCCGTCGACCTCGCCCTCACCGAACTGCGCGCCATGGAACACCGGTTGCGGCGTGCGGAGGAGACCCTCGGCGCGGCCTCGGAGGATGAACTCGCCGCCTACGGCGAGCTGTTGATCGCCTACGAGGAACGCGGCGGATACGAGGCGGACGCCCGCGTGGACGCCGCCATGCACGGCCTCGGGCTCGCCCGGATCACCCGCGACCGCGTGCTCGGATCACTGTCCGGAGGCGAGCAGTCCCGGCTCGCGCTCGCCTGCGTCCTGGCCGCCGCCCCCGAACTGCTCCTCCTCGACGAGCCGACCAACCACCTCGACGCGGCAGCCGTGCGCTGGCTCGAGGAACAACTGCGCGCGCACCGCGGCACCGTCGTCGCGGTCACCCACGACCGCGGCTTCCTGGAGCGCATCGCCACCACGATCCTGGAGGTCGACCGGGACGCACGCACGGTCCACCGGTACGGCGACGGCTGGGCCGGCTACCGCGCCGCGAAGGCCGCCGCCCGGCGCGGCGCGGAGCAGCGGTACGCCGACTGGGTCGAGGAGGTGGCCCGCACGGAGGAGCTGCTGGAGGCCGCGGCCAGACGGCTCGCCGTCACGGGCGGCGACCCGAAACAGGGCTTCGGCAAGCACCGCCGCTCCAGCGAGGCGAAGCTCGGCGGGCAGGTGCGCTCCGCCCGCGAACGCCTGGGGCAACTGCGCCGCAACCCGGCGCCGAAGCCACCGGCACCACTGCGCTTCACGACGGCGCTGTCGGCGGCGGACGAACCCGCCGCCGCGCAGGGGCCCCTCGCCGAGCTCGACGGCGTACAGGTCGGCAAGCGGCTGCGCCTGGACGGGCTCCTCACGCTCACGCCCGGCGACCGCCTCCTGGTCACCGGCGAGAACGGCGCGGGCAAGACGACCCTCCTGCGCGTCCTGGCCGGCGACCTGGAGCCGGACGCGGGCACGGCCCGCCGCCCCGCCCGGATCGGCTACCTCGCGCAGGAACTGCCCACCCGCTCCACACGGCTCCCGCTGCTCGCGGCATTCGCCGCCGGGCGGCCCGGGCTGCCGGACGAGTACGCCGAACAGCTCCTGACGCTCGGCCTGTTCCGCGAGGAGGACCTGCACGTACCGGTGGCCGCCCTGTCCGCGGGCCAGCAGCGGCGCCTTCAGATCGCCCGCCTGGTGACCCGCCCCGCGGACCTCCTCATCCTCGACGAGCCGACCAACCACATCGCGCTCGACCTCGTCGAGGACCTCCAGGCGGCGCTCGCGATGTACCCGGGAGCGGTGGCCGTCGTCTCGCACGACCGCGATTTCCGCGCGAAGTTCGAGGGGCGGCGCCTCGAACTGCGGGCGGGTCGCCGACACTGATCAGCCCAGGCGCCCCGCTCAGCGGCGCGTGGCCACGACCAGTCTGCACCGCGGGCTGCCGTCGGGCCGCGCGCCGAGTTCGGGCAGCGCGTGCAGCGCCACGTCGAATCCGGCACGGCCCAACTCCCGTCGTACGTCACCGAGTCGGAACGGCCGGTAGTACATGACGAACGGAGGTCGCCACACCACGTTGCGCACCCGCATCGCACCGTCGAAGCCGAGCATTGCCCAGTAGCCCACCGAACCGGGGACCGCGGGCGCGGGCAGCGGGAACGCGAACTGCCCGCCGGGGCGCAGCACTTGGCACACCTCGGAGAACAGCCGCGGCCACTCGCGCGGCAGGAAGTGCCCGAACGCCCCGAAGCTCACCACCAGATCGAAGACCTCACCGAAGGGCAGCGCGAGCGCGTCCGCGCGGACGCAGTGGGCCGGCGGTTCGCCGCGCCGCGCGACGTCCAGCATGCCGCCGCTGAAGTCCACGCCCACGGACCGCCCGACACCCGCCTCGCGCAGCACACGCAGGCCCGCCCCGGTGCCGCAGCACAGGTCGAGCCCGGTGTCGTACGGGCCGAGCCCGGCGAGCGCGCGGCCCACCGAATCGAGCACGACATCCGGCGTACGGAACGGCGTGTGGTCGAATTTCGGCGCCAGCAGGTCGTACCCCCGCTCGACCGAGGAGAGCGCCTGAACGGCCAGCTCGCGGAGGGTGGGACCGTGATCGGAGAACATGGCGGATCAGCATAGGGCGCGCCGCCTCCGAAGCCGGGGCTTGCCGCGCGGCAGGGTTCGGGTGGTACGGTCTTAGTGGTACATGTGCTCGCCCGTTTCGAGGCGCCGGTACCGAATCACTCTCTTCAGCGCTTTTGATCCGACGGTTTTCCCGTCGCCACGCAGCGCACGTCATCCCTGGTCAGCGGCTTCTGGCGGGCTCTTCACCCGTCGCCGTACGCACCAGGTTCTCCCCGGCCGCAGGGCGCGCTCAGCCGCCCCTGCCCTTCGCCGGATCCCCTCCCTTCCCTGCCCTTGTATGCCTGCCGCGTCCGCGGCTCGGCCCGCGAAAGGACCTGTGATCACCATGACCACGGCCACCACTATGAGCACGACCTCCGCTCCACCCCAAGAACCCGTCCGCGCCGCCGGCGTCCTCGACATCGGCGGGAACGGGCACGGTTTCCTGCGGGCGGCCGACCTGATCCCGACGTCGCACGACGTCCAGGTCCCCGCCCACCTCATCCGCCAACTCGGCCTGCGCAAGGGCGACTTCGTCGACGGGACGTGCGGGAAGCCGCACTCCCTCGCGCACGTCGAGACCGTCGGTGGCGCCCCCGCGGAGGCGACCCGTCGCCGCCCGCGCTTCGCCGACCTCACCCCGCTCCACCCCAGTGAGCGGTTCCGCCTGGAGCACCCGGCCGCGGCGCTCGCCGGACGGGTCGTCGACCTGTTCACGCCCGTCGGCAAGGGGCAGCGCGGCCTGATCGTCGCCCCACCGAAGACCGGCAAGACGGTGCTGTTGCAGCAGCTCGCCGCCGCGTTCGCCGCGAACCATCCCGAGGCCCACCTCATGGTGGTGCTCGTCGACGAACGCCCCGAGGAGGTCACCGACATGCGCCGCTCCGTGCGCGGCGAGGTGTACGCCTCGACGTTCGACCAGCCGGCGAAGGCGCACATCGCGCTCGCCGAACTCGCGGTCGAGCGCGCCAAGCGCCTCACCGAGCAGGGCCGCGACGTGGTGATCCTCCTCGACTCCCTGACCCGGCTGTGCCGCGCGTACAACAACGCGGCCTCCACCAGCGGCCGTACTCTGTCGGGCGGTGTCGACGCGGCCGCCCTGCACGGCCCGAAGCGCTTCTTCGGCGCGGCCCGCGACGCCGAGGAGGCAGGCTCGCTGACCATCCTCGCCACCGCGCTCGTCGACACCGGATCCCGCGCCGACGACTACTACTTCGAGGAGCTCAAGAGCACCGGCAACATGGAGCTGCGCCTGGACCGCGTCCTCGCGCAGCGCCGCGTCCACCCGGCCGTCGAACTCACCCCGTCCGGCACCCGCCGCGAGGAACTCCTGCTCCCCGCAGCCGAGTTGACCGTCATCCGCGGACTGCGGCGCGCCCTGCAGAGCCGGGACCCGGCCGCCTCCTACGAGGCCCTGCTCGACAAGCTGCGCCAGACCCCGGACAACGCCACGTTCCTGCGCCAGGCCCAGTCGACCGTGCCGACCTCCTGACGCCGCCCCCATATGCGTAATACTCGACACATGAACGCGAGCATTACACGCCGTGGGGGAACTCCGGCGGTCGGCATCCGGCGGGCCACCACCCAGGACGCCCGGCGCCTCACCCGCCTCGTGCGCGGCTCCAGTGCCTACCGGGATCCGTACGCCTCGATGGTCGCGGGCTACCGGGTGGGACCCGACTACGTAGAGGCGCACCACGTCTACGTAGCCGTGGATTCGGCCGACGAGCGCGTGCTCGGCTTCTACGCGCTGCTCACCGAGCCGCCGGAGCTGGACCTGATGTTCGTCGCGGACGAGGCGCAGGGCCGGGGCATCGGGCGGCTGCTCGTCGACCACATGCGGGCCCAGGCGCTGGCCGCGGGCCTCGACCACGTCCGCGTCGTCGCGCACCCGCCCGCCGAGGGTTTCTACCGCTCCATGGGCGCACACCGCACCGGCACGGTGCCCGCGCGCCCGCCGGCCGTCGCCTGGGACCGACCCGAACTCGAATTCGCCATTCCTCCGGCCGTCTGAGGTCTTCCGCCCTTGCCCGGTACAGCGCACACTCGTGGGCGTCGGAATGCGGCAAGGAGGCCACATTGGGCAGCAGTCAGGCACGCGCCGAGGCGTTCGACGTGATCGTGGAGATCCCGCAGGGGTCCCGGAACAAATACGAGATGGACCACGATCTCGGCCGGATCCGGCTCGACCGGATGCTGTTCACGTCGACGCAGTACCCCGCGGACTACGGCTACATCGAGGGCACGCTCGGCGGCGACGGCGACCCGCTGGACGCACTCGTCCTGACGGGCGACGCGACGTTCCCCGGCTGCGTCATCGAGTGCCGGGCGATCGGCATGTTCGTGATGAGCGACGAGAAGGGCCCGGACGAGAAGGTGCTGTGCGTGCCCGCGCACGATCCACGGCACGGCGCGACCCGGGACATCGAGGACATCCCCGAGTTCGACCGCCTGGAGATCACCCACTTCTTCGAGGTCTACAAGGACCTGGAACCCGGCAAATCGGTCGACGGCTCCCACTGGGAGGGCCGGGAGAAGGCCTACGAGGAGATCGACCGGGCCCGTCAGCGCGCTTCAGGGTAGGTAGGGCCTGTATTGGGTTCTGGTCTGGATCAGGGAGCGGGGGCTGGCGCCTTCGGATCCAAGGCGGAGGAGGGAGGCGACGCGGAGCGTCGTCGACCGACGACAACACCGGAGACGGAGGCGCCAGCCCCCGCGAGCCCAGAGTAGAACCCAATACAGGCCCCTAGTAGGGTGGCCGGGCCGTGGTGCTCGGGAAGACCGGTGACGGCCCCCAAGGGGCCCATTCCGGAGCGGCCCTCGCCACTGTGATCGGGTTTCGGACAGCGCCGTCCGGAGCGCGCCGTTCCACCCTGTACGCCACTGGCGGCCGTCGGCCACTGGGAAGGCCGGAGCGGCGGGCACGCCCGTAAGCCAGGAGACCGGCCGCGGCATCTCACGAAGTCATTCCACGAGGTGCTGGAGCGTGATCGACGCATGACCCTGCCCGGGAACTCCCCGAACCCTGCCCTGAATTCCCCCTCCCCTGCCTTCCGTTGGCGCCGCGAGGACACGCTGCGCACGGCCGGCCTGATCGCGGTGATCGCCGCGCTGCACGTCGTCGCGTTCGGCGTGCTGTTCCTGCTCGTCGTCCCCGAGCACTACGAAGTGGGCAACAAGGCCTTCGGTATCGGCCTCGGCATCACGGCGTACACGCTCGGCATGCGGCACGCCTTCGACGCCGACCACATCGCGGCCATCGACAACACCACCCGCAAGCTGATGGCGGACGGCAAGCGGCCCGTCTCGGTCGGCTTCTGGTTCGCGCTCGGCCACTCCAGCGTGGTGGTCGCGATGGCGGCGCTGGTCGCGGGCGGCGCTGCGCTCGCCGGCACCCTGCTGAACGACAACTCGGGCACCCACCAGGTACTCGGCGTCGTCGGCACGACCGTGTCCGGTACGTTCCTGTACCTCATCGCGGCGCTCAACCTCGTTGCCCTGATGGGCATTTTGAAGGTCTTCAAGGCGATGCGCGCGGGCTCGTACGACGAGCGGAAGCTCGAGGAGCACCTGGACTCCCGCGGTTTCATGAACCGGATCCTCGGCCGCTTCACCAAGTCCATCACCCGGCCGGGACAGATGTTCCCGCTCGGCTTCCTCTTCGGTCTCGGCTTCGACACCGCGACCGAGGTGACGCTGATGGTGATGGCCGGCAGCGGCGCGGCGGCGGGCCTGCCGTGGTACGCGATCCTGTGCCTGCCGCTACTGTTCGCCGCGGGCATGAGCCTGTTCGACACGCTCGACGGCACGTTCATGAACTTCGCCTACCAGTGGGCGTTCTCCAACCCTGTGCGCAAGGTGTTCTACAACCTCACCATCACCGGCTTGTCGATCGCGGTGGCGTTCTTCATCGGCACGATCGAACTCGTCGGCGTCCTGCACGACAAGCTCGACCTGAGTGACGCCGTCACCGGGTGGATCGCCGGTCTCGACCTCGACAACGTCGGGTACGTGATCGTGGGCCTGTTCGTGGTCGTGTGGGTCGCGGCGATCGCCTACTGGCGCCTGGCGAGGGTCGAGCAGCGGTGGTCGGCGAGGATGGCCGACGGCACGTAATTCGGTTGCCGGGGCGCGCGCGGTCCACTGCTGCACTGATCGCAGCGGCATTCCCGCGCGCCCCTACCGTGAGGACCGATCCATGCGCACGACAGACATGTTCCTTCAGAAGGCCCCTGCCCTCTCCCCCATGGACATGACTGTCAGTGCACACTCTGAATCTGGGCATTCTCGCGCACGTCGACGCCGGTAAGACCAGCCTGACCGAGCGCCTCCTGCACACGGCCGGGGTGATCGACGAGCTCGGCCGCGTCGACGACGGAAGCACCCGCACCGACTCCCTCGACCTGGAGCGCCGGCGCGGCATCACCATCAAGTCGGCCGTGGTGTCGTTCCCGGTGGCCGGCACGAACGTCAACCTCGTGGACACGCCTGGCCACCATCGGTCTGCGGGTCGACCCGGCGCCGATCGGCTCGGGCGTCGCGTTTCGGCTCGGCATCGAACTCGGCTCCCTCCCCCTGGCCTTCATCAAGGCCATCGAGGAGGCCGTGCACAGGACGCTGCGCCAGGGAATGCTCTGCTGGCAGGTCACCGACTGCACGGTGACGCTGACGCACTCCGGATACGCGCCGCGACAGAGCCACGCGCACGCCGTCTTCGACAAGTCGATGTCGAGCACGGCGGGCGACTTCCGCGGGCTGACCCCGCTGGTCCTGATGAGCGCACTCACGCGCGCGGGCACGGCGGTGTGCGAACCGATGCACCACTTCCGCCTGGACATCCCGGCCGACCTGTACGGAGCGGTACTGTCGTTGATCACCCGACTGCGGGCCGTGCCGACGGGGCAACGCACGGACGGCGGGGCATGGACCACGGTCGACGGGCTGACCCCCGCGGCCCGGGTGCGCGCCCTGGAGCAGCAACTGCCGTCCCTCACCCGGGGCGAGGGCGCCCTGGAGGCCGCCTTCGACCACTACGCCCCGGTCCGCGAGGGCGCCCCGCGCCGCTCCCGCACGGACCACGGATCAAGCCCGGCCTTTGGACGAGAGCCCGCGGGGTCCGGGGCAGAGCCCCGAGGCCGTGACGCCGGTGGGGTGCCACACGGGAGGGGGCGGGCGAATCCGGGCCATTCGGCCCACCGGTAGGGCCCCTTGGCCCCGTCCGCCGCGAGCCGCGCGCTGAGATGCTGCGGTATCGAGCCTCCCGTGCCCTCGTCCTCCCGCAGCGGCGCGCGGTCGAGGCCGAGCCCGGGCCCGCTGTTCGCAGAAGGGGGAGCCGCGAATGGCGGGCCCGTCCGGGCCTCCGCCCCGGCTTCGTACACGCGTCCGCCGCGCCGTTGTGGCAACTCGCGCGCAAAACGGCCCAATCGGAACGATAAAGTGGCTCGTCAACCCGCACGCGCCCGATCACTCAGGAGTGCCTACGTGTCCGTATCCCCAGGTCGGGGACTTACGGCCTTCAGGCGGGCCTGAACATTGGCCGGATTGATGCTGTTCAGCCACTCGCCGGGTCCGGCGAGCATTTGAGTCGGGGGGATGTCGAACACGTCGGCGATTTTGTCGATGTCTTCGAGGCGCCACGGCGCCTTCCCATTCACGCGGTAGCTGACGGACGTCGAGCTGACACCGAGCAGTGGAGCGAAGGCCCCGAGAGTCAGCTCGGCCGTGACGACGGCGGCACGCATGGACATGGAGAACTTGGCGTTCGTCCCAGCGCGGTAGATCGGGTTGGTCTGCATGTGGCTCATCCTAACGTTTCTGTTGTGAATCTTAAAGCTGTGGCCTGATTCGCTTAAGTCAGGCTTGATGTTCCAACCCGTTGCCGTCAGTATTTAGTTCGCCACTTCGCCACCCCGCGCCACCCCAACCGCCACCCCTGTCACGACCCGGGCTCGGTGCGCTGCAACATGAAGCCACGCTAGCGCTTTGGAAGACTGGCAGAGCGGTGTTAAGCCGTACTTGATTCTGCGAAGTGTCCATGTCTATGGTTGCGGCATGACCCCCCACCCCCACACCCCGACGGCGCACACATGCGCCCCCTGCATGCCCGTGGCAACTTCTGCCGCACGGGCCGCTGCGGGCGTCCGTGGGGTGCGCGCGTGATCGGCTGGGGCCGTGACTTCCTTGGGGGCATCAGACGTACGCCATCCCCCGAAAGCCACTTCACGAAGCTCGCCAACAAGGCCCACCGGGACAAGCGGATCAGCCGCCGGGCCCGCGGGCTCCTGGGGGAGATCGCATCCCATCAGGACGGCCGCGTCATCACCGTCGAGTTCCTCATGACCACGGGCCCCGAGGGCCGCGCCGCGATCCGGACCGCGCTCAAGGAACTTGAGACGTTCGGGTACCTCGCCCGTGAGAAGCACCGGAACACCGATGGCACGTACGGCGACGAGGAATGGCGGATCACCGACGACCCGGACCGCTACGACCTTGCACGTAAAACCGCAGGTCAGAGCCAGCGTCCAGAAACCGACCTCTGGTCGTCCGCTCCAGACGCCGACGAGCTTGCACGCAAAACCGCAGGTCAGAGCCACGGGCCAGTTGCCGACACGGCACCTTGCACGCAAAACCGCAGGTCAGAGCCAGCGTCCAAGAATCCACCGGCGGCAAATCGCACACATAAGAAGAACAACAACCAGAAGACCAAAGAAGAACAGGCGCACCCCTCCGGGCGCCCGCAGGGCCTCGCTGGCGTCTCACCAGAGGATGGAGTCGATGCGGCTGCGCCGCGTCCGGACGTGAGCCCCCGGGTTTTGGTGTTCAGGGCGCTGCCCGTCGAGCTGCGGACCCACGCTGCCCGGCCGCTGCCCAAACGCCCGCCGGTGCCTCTGGCCGATCTCATCGACCAGCAGCTACGCGTACGCAGCACCGAGCAGCTCATCGACCGCATCGAGCGGCGGTGGGTCGACCACGGCTACGAGGACGCCGCGCACTCCGCCGACGGCCCCGGCCTCGATACCGGCGTCGGTGTCGCCATGGCGTTGCTGCGTGAAGGCGCCTGCGCCGATGCCCGGTGCGAGGACGGCGCCAACGTGGACACGGGCGCCGACTGCCCGCTGTGCGTCGACCACCTCGCCGCCCGCCGCCGTGCACGCGCCGAGGGCCTCGTCCCGCCCGACCGTGGCCTGAACGCCGAGCGCGCCGACGACCTCGCCGAGTGCGCCGTCGAGACCTGCCGCAAGCCGTTCAAGCGCGGCGCGGAGGTCCCCGAGGACGGACTGTGCGACGAGTGCCGGGCCGCGATGCAGCGGGCCGCCTGGGTCGTCCACAAGGGCGCCGGCCGTCCGGGCCCGCCGCCGCCGCAGGACACATTGCCGCCGCCGGTCATCGAGGGCGACGGCGACAGCGAAGACAACGTGATCGATTTCGAGGAAAGGAAGGGCCGATGGCAGACGATCTCGTGATCAACCGGCGTAGCAACGTCTACCACCGGCCCGACTGTCAGCACGCGAAACGGCTCGTGATGATGGGCTACGGAGCCCACACCACCACCGAGCATCTGGCTCTGAACTCGTACGCCCGCCCCTGCCCCAAGTGTCACCGTGACCGTGAGCGGCGCAAGGCACGCCAACTTGAGTTCGAGGCCCGCCAGAGCCTGAGCCGCTCGTATGTGGAGCCGATCGCCGTCGAGCCCGTTCCGGCGGGGCAACCGGCGATCACTTTGTACGACCCGGCCGAGGACCGAGAGATACCCGCCAAGGGCCTCATACGCCCCTGCCCGCACTGCCGGACACCCATCGACTTGCGGCGTACCGGCGGGGACCACGACATGCCCACGGCGCTGCAACCCGGCGAGTATCCGGCACGCCACATACCCGCCCAGCTCCACCGGCAGCTTCTGTACGGGCTCGTCTACCCGGGCCGGGGCGACGGATGGGTGCGCATCCCGCATCACGCCGTCTGCCCCGCACGCCCCGAGCCCGAACACCCAGGGCTGCGTGACATGTGGCGCGCCCTCGCGATCCGCCGCCGACGACGGGAGGCCTCATGACCCGCCGTTGCTCTCGCCGCGCTTTCTGCTGCGGTGAGCTGTGGGGAGCCGAGACAGATATTCGAACAGGATCCCGTAGCGGCCCTGGCGCGTCCCGGCACGCTCACGCCCCCCGTCCGCCATAAATCCCGTGGAAGTCCATGCATCCGGCTGGCAAACGGGTGAAGCCCTGGGGTGTCGCCTGACCAGCGACGATCCCTACCTGTTTCTCTCAGCCGAGCGCCTACCGGATTCGGTAGACGAAGCGTCAACAAGACGATGGAATCCCGTGTAACGAGGGGGGCGAGAGGCCAAGCTTCACTCGGAACGGTTCGAACGGCAGCCGCCTCGACAGGAGTTACTCGTGCCAACCACCAGCCAGCCGATAAGCAGTGACGACGCAGTCGCCTCCGTGATCTTCCGACGCCAGCCGTACCCCGCGACCGGCCTCGCCGTCGAGATCACCCGGACCGCCGCCGTGTCGCCGAGGACACTCCTCGAACTGCTGCGCGGCCTGACCGTCCGGTTCCGCAACGACGCCGGAACCCCGGCCGGGGACCCGGTCATCATCGACGGCCGCGAAGCCCTCGGCGCCGTCCTCGTCCGCCCCGGCGAATCCGACACCGCGGAGGTCACCGCGTTCACCGCCGGACTCCCCCACGGTCAGCTCGCCGACGAACTCCAGAAGATCGTCGAGGAGTTGGAGGTGGAGTTGGCCGAGGACGAGGAACAGCCGACGCCGCCCAGTCCGCCCGTCTCGCGCGCCGAGGAACGGGCCGCCGTCGAGGACTTGCCCCGCTACCGGGAAGACGAGGTCGGCGAGAGGGGGACCGGATGAATCACGCCCTGACGGTGACCCTGACCCGTCACTGCCCCGACCGTCCGCCCATGGAGTCGATCGTGGGCGTCACCGAGTACGAGCCCGGCGACCCCGGCATACTGGCCTCGCTCGTCGAGCTGCTCGACGCGATAGCCGACGAGATCTGCCGCGTAGCGATCACCGGCACCGGCGACGCCGGGGAGGTAGCGCCGTGACTGCATCCCAGAGTCCGCGTACGCGCGCACGGCACGCGCGCCCCACCCGGTGGCAGCGCCTCGTCGAGCGGACCCGCGAACGCACCGTACGGGTGTCCGATCTGCGGCCGGTGCTGCGGATCATCGACGGCCAGTTCCCCGCCCGCGTCACCCTCGGCGCGAGCCCCGACGCCTGCATTCATGCCGCGACCGGCGAGGCCGCCGCCGACGGCCACACACGCCGCACAGCGTGCGGCCGCACGTTCCTGCGCCCGCACGCCGAGCACACCCCGCGCACCCACGCGCAGAAACGATTCTGCGAGCAGTGCCGCACCAGCCTGGAGAACCCATGCCACGACTGACACCCGAGCTGATAGACGCCCGCCGACAGCACATAGAAACGAGCCAGGACCACACCCTCGCCACCTGTCAGGCCATCCACACACACGAATGGATGCTGTACCGCGACGTCCTCGAAGCGATCGCGGGCGGACACGCCTTCCCCGAGGCGTTGGCGCAGGCCGCCATCGGGCCGCAGGCGGAGCCCTGAACGCTGCTCGTCCACTGGCCCCCGACCGCATGGCGCGACCCCAAGGAACCCCACACATGACCCCGGTCGGCCGCTATCCCTCGGACCCGCGCCCCCGCGACCGGTTACCCCAACTTTCAGGGAGGCAAGCGCATGGTGCAGCGGCGTGTGTACGACGACCCCGACGAGCCCGCGCCTCCGTGTTCGGCGCACCCCGATCTGTGGTTCCCCGATCCGGGGCGCCGCGAGAGTGATCACCGGTTGGCGCTGACGGTCTGCGGGCGGTGCCGGTACCGGCGCGAGTGCCGACAGGCGGGTGAGGACGGCGACGAGCGGCACGGCATCTGGGGCGGCCAGAACCGTACCCGTGGGCAACGGCCGCCGCCGCGCAAGCCGCGCCGGAGTCAGTGACCGTGCGGGCATTGCGGTGTCCGTTCGGTTCATTCGTTCGAAGTCACTGACGGGAACCAGCCAACCGCTTAGGGTGTTGGTGGCGAGCAGGGGATGGGGGCTACTTCATGTGGGCCGGTTGGTCTGCAAACCCCCACCCACAAACCCCCACCCCTGCCGGTCAAGCGGGAACGGGGCCCCCTCGCCGTCCCCTGTCCAGGGGACCCCGTTCCACCCTCACGCGGTGAACGCACGGAACCTACCCGCCAGTTCAGGCGGGCAGCAATCCCGCCGACGAGAAAAGATCATCCACCGCCGTCTCATCGACCGGGACACCGAACGCCACCAGGGCGCCGTGTTCGTCGACGAGATCGACGAGACGGAGCTGCTCGGCGGTGAACTCCAACTGGCGCGGAACGATGTTCGCCGCCGGGCGCCCGACGCCCGGACACACCACCCGCCGCTGTGCCGCATGATCGTGCCGCCACATGCGCGCGCCACTGGTCACCGCTACATCCTGACGCCCGCACTCCGGGCATTGCCCTATCGCATAACGAAGCATCCGAAATCCCCTGTCTCTCACGACGAGAGTCACACGCACACGCGAGGAGTAGCAACAATGTTCACTGGCGACCAGGCAGAGGCCACCGTCGAGACGGAACGCCAGTGCGTACTGTGCGGCCAGACCAAGCCGATCACCGCGTTCGCGAAGGTGGGCGCCAACAGCCCCTACCGGCGCCGCCAGTGCGGGCCGTGCCGCTCCAAGCGCATGATCCTCCTGCGCAACAACCCGGACATGCCCCGACAGTGGCCGGCCGTCCGCACCAATACCCGCTACCGCGTGGGCGACGAGGGCCGGGTGTGCACGGCGTGCGGGGTGTTCAAGCGGTGGCCGGACTTCAACCGCACCTCAAGCCGCCAGCATGCGCGCGGCCACGAAGCACAGTGCCGTAAGTGCGTGAACGTGAAGCGGAAGGCGAAAGAGGGCCGCTAACGGCGGGGACGGGACCGGCACCGGGATTCGGGGCCCGGTGCCGGTCCCTCTGAACGCAGCCGGGGGACATGCCCGCGCACCTCGGCTCGCACGATCACAGTAGCGGCGTGATCCCGCCAAGGTGGCCGGTTTCAGTAGGTGGGCCAAGGCCCGGTGCATTCCAGGCAGATACGGGGCGAGGAGAACAACGCGAGGTGTGCGCGCGCCTCGTCGGCGGTGAGGCATTCCTCGGGCCTCGTCCACGACGGCTCGTCGCCGTCGGCGACGCGTTGCAGGACGGGACAGGTGGTGTGGTGCATCCTGCGCCCCGCAGGCCAGAAGTATCGGCCGGTCACCGGCCCCCCTCGCTACGAGGATCCGCCTCGAATGCGCGGCCGTTGGGGTCGAGGATGAACGGGTTGCCCTCGGACCCGTCGCCGCCCGTCACCATGCCGTCTCCGTCCAGTGCGTGGCGCAGGGTGCGGCCGACGAGGGCGACGAGGCCGGGCATGTCCGCGTAACTGATCTCGGCCTGTACCTGCATGCGGGGCTCGTCGGCGGGCCCGGCCGCGCTCACGTACAGGCCGCCGACCCACGGCCCGGAGATCTCCGCCTCATGGTCGCCGGTCTCGTACAGCATCCACTCGACAATCCCCGGCTTCCAACCGGGCACCGGGCGCGGCATGTTCTCCCGCACCCACGCCTGCGCCTGGAGCAGCGCGGTGTGCAGGGCGGGCAGGTCGCCGACGGCGAGGACGAGAACGCCCTGACCGTCACGGCGCGGCACGTGTACGGCCTCACTCGTCTCGTGCCAGGACCGGAGATAGAACGACTCGCCCCGCATCTCGACGCTGTACGGCACGGCTTCGGCGAGCTGCGGCTGAACGGCTCCCACGATTGGCTCCAAGCGGGGTGAGGGTGTTGAGGGTGGTTGCAGGCTAACGGCCTGCCCAGGCGCGCCGTAGCTGTTCGAACCGGCGCGGGAGGGGGAAACCCTCCTCTCCTGCGTGGCGGGCGTTCAGGCGACCGATGAGCCGGTCCCACGAGCGGGACATGCCCGACGGGTGGATCGGCATCCCCACGTGATGCAGGCTCCCGTCGGGGCGGTGCGCGGCCCGCACCGTGACGAACAGTGCGCGGACGCGGTCGCCTTCGATCGGCCCGTGCTGCACCCGCTCCCGCACGGCCATCCACCGGGCCAGGACCGTGACCGCGTCCTCGCCCAGCAGATACGTCTGCTCATAGGAACGGCCGGCCGCGGGCCCCGGACGCCGGTGCTCCACCGTCACCCGGCCCGCCGTAAGGTCGAGGTCGTCGACAGTGAGCGCGTACAACTCCCCCACACGCGCCCGGCCGTTCGAGCAACGGGCCAGCGTCACCACCGCGGCGAGACGCACATCCTCCGGCTTCGCACCCTTGCCTTGAGCCTCGTCGACGACGAGCCGCCAACAACGCTCGGCAACATCGAAGGGCACCGCGGGATGAGTCGGATTCGGCGTCGAAGGCATGCCCCACAGGCTATCCAGAGGGCTGTGACCTCAAAGTTCACCCTCTCGCACCCCCGCTTCACGGGGAAGCTCTGTACTGTCTCGTGCCTGTAATACGTAATCAGTCGTGCACGGACAGTAGCGGCCGGGTGGGGGGATTTCACCCCCCGGGTTTCACCCCCCACCCAGTCAGGCGACACCCGCCCGGCACGCCTCGACGAACGCGGCCACCTGCCCAGGGGCGAGCCCGGCAACCATGTCCGCCGTAGCGAGGGCCCCGGCCGCATACGCCAGCGTCTCGGCCTCCGTCATCGGCGGGGAGTCGACCCCGGCGGCGGGCAGCGTCCACCGGTACATCCACTCACCCCGGCCCTCGTCGTACTCACTGACGGGACTGGCGATGATGGCGTGTTCGTCCAGGAACGCCAGCGTGCGGCGCAGTTCCGGGTTCGGCTGCTCGGTCATACGGGGCTCCCTCAGGTTCGGTTCATTCGGTCAGCGGCCTGCGCGTACTGGGACGCGTCCTGCGGGTCGCGGCCCACGCCTCGACCTCGTCGGCGTCCCACACCGAGCCCATGCGCAGCTCGGCGATCGGCGCCGGGGCGCCGGGTTGCTTGAGGGCGCGTTGGGCGGGTTGCTTCTGCACTCCCATATGGTCGGCGGCCTCGGCCAGCCCGTACAGGCGCAGGGGCCGGCCGTCGCGCTTCCTGATGGTCACGGGGTGCCTCTTTCTTGAGGGTTGGTCAGCAGGCAATGCGGCGTGCATGCTTCGGCGTGGCGCCCTTGAGGGGGGCGAGGGGGCCGACCCATATGGCGACGTCGAGGGGCTCGTCCGGCGCCCAGTAGAAGGATTTGCGGGCGACCGAGGCGAGGGCCTGCGCGAAGGCTTCATAGCCGATGGTGGCTTCGTCGAAGTCCGGCTCAAGGGCGACGGAGTGTCCGGCGACGATCCGGCCGTCCCGGTAGGCGCGGGCGAAGATCATGCGGGGGCCGTCGGTGTTCGTCATGGCGGGTTCCTTTCGGTGTGGGGCGGTGGTGGACGCCCCGTCGTTCTGGTTCCACCCTACCCCACAAAGGTTCACCCTGTCACCTTTGGGTGCGCGGTGGGACAGACTCGATTCTTGACATGGTCATGACCTCAAAACTTGACAGGTACACGACACGCGACGGAGACGCGAAGGACCCCCGCCCCCGGGCCCCCGAAGGGGCCCCCGGAGGGGCCCCCGGAGGCCGGGCCCTCAGCCCTCGACCGGCACCAGGTGCGGATCCGACAACGCCTTGCGCGTCACCCGGAAGACCCCCATGCCCTCGATCTCGACGGTGTCCCCGATGCGCACCGTACCCAGCTCCGGCGCCCGCTCGATCGGCCGGGCGGCAATGACGCTCGCGACGGCCGACAGGCGGACGGTGCCGTCGCTGTAGGCGCAGACCTTGTGACGGAACTCGGGGTTGTGGAAGCCGGGGCCAGCGGTGCGGAAGACTCCGCGCGACTCGCGGCCGTAGTTGCCGGGGACGAGGGTCACGTAGTGGGTGGTGGTGGCGTTCACGGTGGTTCCTTTCGGTGTGCGGGGCGGTGGTGGGCGCCCCGTTCGTTCTGAGTAGAACTCTACACCATTAGGTTCATTCTGTCACCTCAAAGGGGTGCGGCGTAGGCCACACCGATTGGCCCGTTTTTAGGCTCCATATCCATTTTACCCCATCTAGGTTCATGCTGTCACCTTTGAGGGGGGTGGGGTACATCACACCGGGCGCCCCGAGTGGTAGACGCGGATAAGCGCGGCAGCCTCGCGCTTCGCATCCCGCAGCGTGCCCGCCTCGCCGTACCCGATCACCTTCGTGAGCGCCGGAGCACTGTCACGCTGACAGTGATAGCCCCACCGGCCCGTCCCGTCATCCCGCGCGGCGCTCGCGGTGTAGCCGGAGGCGGTGCGCCGGTACATGCCCGCCATGACCTTGACCCACCCCCCGGCGCTCACGCGGCCACCTCCTCGAACACAGTCATCGCGTGGCGCTCGCCGTGCAGGCTGCTGCCGCATCCGTCACAGGCGGACCGGCTGAACGTGTCCGTCTCGCAGTCGCACTCGACCACGTCGCCGCAGAAGTTCTCGCCGCGGTGCTCGGAGCGCATCATGCCCATGGCGGTGTTGCGCGGGTCCAGCTTGTTCAGCGGCTCGCCGCCCTCGTGCCCCTCGGGGGCGTGGCAGCCGCCGCACTCGCCGTTCGCGTGGTGGTGGATGCAGTCGACGCAGACCCAGACGGTGCAGCTCTGACGCTCGTTCATGGCGGGTTCCTTTCGGTGTGGGGCGGTGGTGGACGCCCCGTTCTTCGTGGTTCCCACTCTACACATTTAGGTTCATGTTGTCACCTTTAGGGGGGTGGACCCCATCACCCCAACCGGTTCGGGTTGTCGATCCAACACGTCGTCGACGCCGCACGCCGCACAGGATGACGACGAAAGACACCGCCCCCCTCGACCACCTCACCCCCCGCCACCCGCTCCGCCACGCCCTGGGCGTCGAGATCGTCCCGCGCCCCGTACACCTCCACCTCGACCGTCCGCGTCTCGACCACGAACACCCGGTAGTGCCTCGGCCCGCTGCTCACGCCGCCACCCCCGACGGCCCCCGCTGCTCGAACGAACCGACCGGCCACACGCGCGCCTCGCCGAGGTAGCGATACGTCGAATCCGTGCACCGGCGGCACCACTTCTGCCCCTCGCCCGGCCACCCGGCCTCACGGTCGAGCCCGGCCCCGCACATCGCGAGCGCCGTCCACCCGCCGCCGTACGCTTCCCGCCAGCCGTCCGCGGCCACGACGTGCACGAGGATCTCGCGGCCGTCGTTCAGCCGGTAGCCGTACCCCGTGCCGCTCATACGGCAGCCTCGGCGTACTCGACGTCGTCACACCGGCACCCGTCCGTCATGCACGGAAGCCGGTCGCCCTCGGCGAGCGCGGACGCGTGCTTGACCGAGCCCGAGTGCCCGCACACACACAGGGCCGCACGGTTACGCACCCCGGCCGCGTGGGCGCGCTGCTCGTACTCGACCACAGCCGCCGCCCGCGCGGCGTCCCGCTCGGCCTCGGCCAGCAGCTCGGGCCCGTTACTGAAGTCGTCCCACACCAGCGACAGGGCACGGTGCAGACGCACGGAGTCGCGCGCCGCTTCGGCGATCACGCGCCAGGAGTGCAGTTGGCCTCGCGCGATCATCGCGTCCGTCATCGCACGGGCCACGGACGGCGGGGCCGCGGTGACCGTGTCGGCGTAGTCACGGAAGTCCTGGGTGTGCGGGTCGGGTATACGCATGGCTGATTCCTCTCGATCGAGGGTGTGTTGATCAGGGTGCCGGGCGGCACTGACAGTGCGTCTCAGCCGAACTCATGGGTGAGGCCGACCAGGTCCGGGACGTCCGAGTCCGTGATCCAGACTTCATGGACGGCGTTCCCTTGGGGGTGGCCGGTGCCGGTGAGGGGGAACACGTGCTCCTGCCACCAGTCCGACCAGGCGTCCCCGCCCTGCGGGGCCGGGACGGTCGCAGTGTCGGTGGTGATGATCTCCGTGCCGTCGTCGTACGCGTTGCACACGAGCACAGATATCCACGCCGTGGCGCTCACGCGTCGCCCTCCCCGTCGTTCTCGGCGCACTCGGGGCAGTCGTCGTCACACCGGTCCCTGTCGCCGTACGCGTGCACCTCGCAGCGCATACACGGGTCCACGGTCAGCGTGAGGACACCGTCGGTATAGACGGCTCCGTTGAAGTCGTCGACGCGGGTGTCCTGGGGTTCGTTGCAGTGTCCGCAGTTCACTTCATGCGGGCGGTACAGAGCCATGAGGGGGCCTTCCGGGGGTCGCCGGCCAGGCCGGGCGCCGCAGCGCCCGGCACGCGGGGGGACGGTCAGACGGCGGCCGGACGGCGGCGCGGGGACAGGGGCAGGCCGAGGGCATCCGCCCACGCATGAAGATCGGCCTCACAGAGCCAGTCGCCGTTGAAGTCCTGGCCCCAGCCGAGGTCCTCACGCTCGTCCGCCATGCAGACGAACTCGCAGCCGGAGTCGGCGCACTCGGTGAGTTCGATGTCGTCGGCGGCGCGGGTGATCAGCAGCATTTCAGGGGTTCCTTTCGGTGGGGGCCGGTGGTGGACGGCCCGTCGTTCTTTCATCAAACTTACACACACACCGCCTCGCAATGCAAGTCTGATGAACACTTGCGGCATGGGTCACATTTGTTCACCAGACTTGTATCTGCGACCCGTCCGCATATACGTTTGATGAAAGAACGACGGGGCGCCCACCACCGCCCCACACCGGAAGGAACCCCTCATGGACAACTGGAACCCCTGCCGTGAGTGCGGGGTCTGGTTCGATCCGGGCCCCGACGAGGACCCCCACTACTGCTCGCCGGAGTGCGCGCTATGACCGAACCCCGACACAGCAGTCAGGCGAGAGGAATCGTGTACGCGCTCGCTCATCCCCGTACCGGAGAAATCCGCTACATCGGTTCCACTACCAGGACTGCTGCCAAGCGGTTCGCCGAGTACAGGTACAGCGCGGCCGGGGAGGCTCGCCGCCGAGATCTGAAGGCGAAGGGCTTGCCATTCCACGACTCCAGACCTCTGGGTACCTGGCTGCGCCACTTGTGGCGCTACAAGATGCAGCCCGTGATGATCATTCTGCGTTCCGGAATCGACGACAAAACGGAGCTACGTGCCGCCGAGCGTGAAGCGATCATTGCGCACGCCGACCAGGGGGCACGGCTACTGAACGTCCCCCACAACAAGGGGCGGCGGGATACGTGACCGTGCTCGTAGAGCAGCGGTCGGCCACGCTAAGTAAAGTTAGGTGCACATTTCCACGACAGGGGGAGTTGCACCTAATGCCAGCCGACGAGGCCATGTCTCCAAGCCAGATCGCGCGGTTGTGGGGCGTGTCCCACGCCACCGCGGGCCGACACACGGACAAGCTCGGCGAGCCGGTCAACCCCGGCGCCGCCCGCCCCAGATACACACGTAAGGCTGCCATCGAGGCCGGCCGACTGCTCGGGTACCTCGACGGCCGGGGGCGGCCCGTCGAGCGCAAGGAGGAGATCCGGCCCACTCGGCCGATCCCCCTGCCGTTCGACTCCCCCGCTACGGGCAAGCGCCTGTACTTCGTACCCGACGTCGCGGCGATGTTCGGCATGGACCATGCGGGCGTACATCAGTGGGTGACACGGCGAGTGCTCCCCAAGGGCGGCGATGAGCCAGAGATCACGGGGAAGTACCCGGCGTGGCACATGTCCACGCTTCGCGATGTCGCGAAGCGGGTCCGCCGCCCGTTCAACGACAAGGCAAAACGAGCGTGACGAGCAACGACGATCCGGCAATGAAGATCAAACAGATAACGGCAGAGATCTTCCCCGGTACGGCAGAGTCGACGGTGCAGGCGTGGGCCAGGACCAGGATGTTTGGACCCCCGGCCGGGAAGGTCGGCCGAGCCTATGTCTGGTTCCGGTCGCAGGTCATCGCCGGGGCCAAGGCGGCGGGCAAGCTGGACGCCGACGGCCGCCCTGTCCCCACTTCGCGCGGCGTAGGTGCACACCGGTGGTTTCCCCAGGGCCCGCACTACGACACCGACGGAACGCTGCTGCTGGCGCGGCAAGAGGTTCTGACGATGTTCGGCGTCCCCGGCAAGCGCTCGACGGCCGCCGTCAGTTACCGGTGGATGGTGCAAGGCATACGAGGCTTCCCAACCGATCCTGACCGGCACCTCATGACTCGCCCTCTGTGGCGCGTGGACAGGCTCACCGCGTGGGCCGACGCGCAGGGCATCGACTACGACCTACCCGCCGACCCTCAAAGGTGACAGCGTGAACCTACTTGGGGTAGAGTAAAACCCAGAACGGGCGCCCACCACCGCCCGCAAAAAAGGAAGACCGGCCCCCACGTGGAAGGCCGGCCATCCGTACCGAAAGAACCCTGAGAGAAACGGTCACCCGAGCCATGACAACTCATGCCACTCGATCCACCACAGAAGAGCAGCCGACCGAGACTCCCGAAAGGAACTCCACGACCCAGCCTACCGGGCCTACGCCCCGAGGATTGAACGCCCTGCAACGGGACTACCTCCTACGCCCACTCGACGCCCGCCGCGTACGGCAAGACGCGAAGGGGTTCAATCACCTCGAAGCCTGGGACATCAGGCGCACACTTCTGCGCTATTTCGGGTTCGGCGGCTGGTCGTACACGAATGACACGCAGCTCGTCCGCGAGATCGAGCACCCGGCGGCCACCACCGACGGCCGCTCGCGCTGGACGGTCATCTACCGCACGAAGCTGCGCCTGGAGATCTTCGATCCGCACGGCAACCGGCTCGCGTTCTTCGAGGAGTACGCGGCCGGGGACGCGGCCAATCAGAAGTCGCTCGGCGACGCGCATGATCAGGCGATCAAGACGTCGGAGTCACAAGCCCTTAAAAGGGCCGCGACGAACCTCGGTGATGGTCTGGGGCTGTCCCTGTACGACGGCGGCGGGCGCCTCCTCGACAACGGGACCGTTCAGCCGGTCGTTCAGGCCACACTGGACGTGCACGGCACCGCTCCGAACGTGCGCGATGAGCCGGTCCGAGGCGAGCAGCAGCAGGAGGCCGCGTGAGCTTCACCGAGGACGCCGCCGCCGCAACCGCGGCGGCGGCCGACCGTGCCGCCGAGGACCGCGAGCAACAGCCCGCGTGGATTCCCGTGAAGTCGGCCGAACTGTCGGCGTTGCTGCGGTCGTTGTCGGCGCAGGCGGATGTGATCGCGGAGCAAGGGCGGAAGCTGGACCGGATCGCGGAGCACCTCGGGGTGGAGGAGTAGGGCCGGGGCCGTGCGGCGGGCCACACCCCCCAAAGGTGACAGCGTGAACCTAATGGTGTAGAGTTCTACTCAGAACGAACGGGGCGCCCACCACCGCCCCGCACGCCGAAAGGAACCCCCGATGTACGACTACGACTACCGCGACGGAATCCGCCGAGGCGACCGCGCCGCAATGTCCTTCAATTACGACCCCCGCCCCATCCTGCGAGGCGAACACGGCGCCGGGACGATGTATACCGACGCCGAGCTGGACGCCATGCGGTGCACCTGCCCGGACGACCTCGCGCCGTTCTGCCTGATCGGCCGCCCCTGCGAGGCGTGAGCCAGGCCCCACCCACGGCGGGGCGCAGTGCACCGACCGGCTCCCGCACCAGGGCAAGCCGCCGCACTGCGCCGCGCACGCGGCCCCGCCGCCCGGTATCGAGGACGGACGGCGGGGCCCGAGACAGGACAACGGAACCGCCGCCGGGTGTGCACCCGCATCGCCACGGCGTTCGCTCGCCTGCCTGTACGACGTACAACCCGGCCCGCGCGAAACGGATGCGCCGGGCCCACATGACCACCCATCCGGGCGGGCGTCCACGCTTCGTTGACGCACAAGACCCCCAGGTCTCAGCGACGGACACACCGTCAAGTCATGCGCCTGTCAAGTATCGAAGTTGACCGAAGGGACCTTCGACCACCCCATTCGGGGCGTTCGCCCCTGACCAACTAAGCCCGCACACACTTACGTTGGGCTTACCGAAAAACCCCTCCACCACCACACCGCAAGGAACCCCCACCATGAACGCCACCACCACCCGCCGCCGCACCCGCATCACCCTCGCCGCGGCCGGCCTCGCCACCGCCGCTCTCGCCCTCACCGCCTGCAACGGCAGCACGGACAGCAGCAGCGCCCCGAAGAAGTCCGCGTCCGAGGAGGTCGCCCCGGCGGCCAAGGCCGCGCCCGCCGAGGAGAAGACCGAGGCCAAGCCCGTCACCCTCTCCGGGCACGGCACGAACAAGACGAAGAAGGTCGACCTCAACGGCGACTACAAGGTCAAGATCACATGGTCCGGGAACACGCTCGGCGGGACCGAGTCGAACATGATCCTCACCCTCCAGGGCGACGACTTCGACATGAACCAGCTGGTCAACAACATCAGCGCCTCGGGCAGCACGACCACGCACGCCTACGACCTCGACGGCGCCTACTACATCGACGCCATGGCCGATGGCGACTGGACCGCCACCTTCACCCCCGCCTAAGCCCCGCCCTCCCCCACCCGAAGGACCCCCCCCGCCATGCCGGTCATGCACGCCAGGGGCGCAGACTGCACCCTCACCTTCGACGGCGCATACGTCGAGATCACCCGCACACGCAGCTTCACTCGCGGACAAGGCGACAAGCGCATCCCCGTAAGCCAGATCACTGCCGTGCGGTGGAAGGACGCGGGCCGCATCATGGGCGGGTTCATCGGCTTCACCATCGCCGGACACGTCGCATCCCGCGCCGAACACCACCGCCTCGGCCTTGCCACCTACGACGCCGTCAACGACGAAAACGCCGTCGTGTTCCCGAAGAAGGAAACCGCCGCGTTCGAGGCGATCCGCAAGGCCGTGGACGACGCCATCGCCGCACACCAGACCCCCACCGCCCCCGCCGCCGCGTCGGGAGCCGGTGAACTCGCGAAGTACGCCGAGCTGCACACAGCCGGTGTCCTGTCCGACGAGGAGTTCGCCACCGCCAAGGCACGCATCCTCGCCACCCTCTAACCCCGCCTGATCAACCCTCCCCGCACAGCGAGGCACGCCACCATGACGATCACGACGGCCCAGACCTGGGGCCCCGCCCGCGAGACCCGCACCGTCTTCGACGGCTTCGGAGAACCGGCAAGCCCGGAGCGGATCGAGCAGGAGATAGAACGGTTCATCGGCCAGCAGGCCGCGCACGGCTGGACCGTGGTCCACCGGCAGACCGGCGCCGCCCTGATTCAGTCCCAGACCGAGAAGAGTGACACCACGGGGAACATGGCCAAGGCCGGAGGCGTAGCTGTGGGCGGGATCGGCGTCCTGTCGATGATCGGCGGCGTGTTCCTCATGCTCCTCGGGGTCCTGCTGTGCCTCACGATCATCGGTGCCGTCTTCGGCATCCCGATGATCATGGCCGCTGTGGCGATGTTCGGCGGCGGCGCCGCAGCCGGTGGGCTGGGAGCCGCGTCCGGAGCGGCCGGGATGGCTTCCGGCGGCCCGAGCACCATCTACCGGCGTGTGTCCGTCTGGGCGGACGAGACCGGACGCCTGTACGCGAAGGACGTCGGCTAGCCCACCCGGTAGCGTGGTACTGCCGTGGTACCATCTCGGTATGGCTCTGAACCTCCGACTCCCCGAGAAGACCGACCGCACGCTTGCCGACCGGGCCGAGCGCGAGGGCCGCAGCAAGCACGACCTCATCCTGGAAGCCATCGACGAGGCCAACGAGCGCGCCGAAATGAGCATCCACACGCTCCTCGACGAACTCATGTTCACGCAGGCCGAGACCCTGGACCGCCTCCAGTGACCGTGCGCTACCTCAAGCTCTACGAGGTACAGGCGGTCGCCGCACGCATCACGGGCAGCGACCACGCCGTCCGTGACGTCGGCCTCCTCGTCTCCGCCATCGAGCGCCCCAAGACCGACGTATTCGGCACCGAGGCCTACCCCACGCTCCACGAGAAGGCCGCCGCGCTCCTGCACTCCCTCGCGCGCAATCACGCGCTCGTCGACGGCAACAAGCGCACCGCGTGGCTGTGCTGCATCGCCTTCCTGCGCTTCAACGGAGCCCCCGCGACGCGCCCCGGCTACCCGGACGCCGACGCCGCCGAGCCGTTCGTTATCGACGTCGCCCAGGGCGGCCTAGAAGTGCCCACGATCGCCAAACAGCTCGCCGTCTGGTTCCCGGCCGCATAACTGCCGCCTCCTCGCTCATCCGCCCTCGCCCCGTCCGCCGGACGAGGGCGATCTGCGTTCAGCGGCGGGTGTTGTCGACGACGAGCCGCAACGCAGGCCGGCCGCGGGCCTCGGCGTCGGTGGCGGGCCGCTCGGGCACGCGCGGAGCGCGTACCGGCTCGTCGTTGAAGATCTCGCCCGTGCACATGGTGCACCCGCATCCCGTCGCCGGATTCACCGCCACCGCGGCCCCCTCTTTGATCGTCTCTGGGCGCCCACTGTAAACGGTCCGAAACCGTGCACCGCCCCCACCTGCGGATGAGGGTTATCTACCCGCTTCGTGGGCTTCGTCGCAGGTCAGAGGCTGGTTAGGCTTCGTGGATCACCACCACGGAGGGGCACCGCGTGATCATCGCCGTCATCAACTACAAAGCCGGGACCGGGAAAACCACCACCGCCGGTTGGCTCGCCAAGGCATTCGCCGAACGCGGCCTCCCGACCGTCGGCGTCGACGCGGACCCCGCGCAGCACTGGCGCGAGTGGGCCGACGACATCGACGGGTTCGGGTTCCCGATCCTGCCCATGGCGTCGACGCAGGCTCACACCGACATTCCCGCCCTCGCCGGGAGCGCGGAGCGGGTGGTGGTCGACTGCCCGCAGCACAAGGACCACCCCGGCTTCACCGGGCCCGTGCTGAAAATCGCCGACGTCGCCCTCGTCCCCCTCATGCCCTCGACGAGCGAGATCCGCCGCACGATGCGCATGGGGGCCGCCCTCGACGCCGTCGACGCCGTGCGCGCCACCCCGCTTCAGCGTCTCGTCCTGCTGAATCGCACGAAGCCGTATGCGAAGTCGACGCGCTATGCCCGCGATGGGTTCCGCGAGCGGGGGTGGCCGGTTGCGAAGGTGACGGTGCCCGATTGGGAGGACTACCGGCTTTCGATCGGTGACGAGATCAGCGCGTCCGGCTCGCACTTCAACGAGCTGATCACCGAGCAGGGGTGGGGCTGATGGCACGCCGAGATCTCTCGAACGCGTTCGGCGACACATCGCCCGAGACCCACCCCGTCGGCACTGGGGCGGAACTCGCCGTCATCGATGCGCAAGTTGTCGAGGGCGAGATCGTCGAGGGTGAGATCGTCGAGCCGCGAGCCGCCCGCCTCGCCACCCTCACCCGCACGATCAACTCGGCCGCAGCTACGAACGACTCCACGGTCCGGGCCGCTAACGAACAGCTCGTCAGGCAGGCCGGCCCCGCCATCAAGGAAGCCCACGACGATGAACTCTGGCGCGAGGGCCCGTGGGAGTCGTTCAAGGAATGGATCAGCGACGAGTTCGGCTACTCCCGCCCGTACGCCTACCAGTTGATGAACTCCGCGACCGTGATTCAAGCGCTCGCCGTGTACGTCAACACGGGCCAGTCGAAAGCCCTCTACCCGGTCCTGCGCAAGCACGGTCCGGATGCCGCCCGACAGCAGTGGGAGACGGCGCAGACGCAGTACGGGGAGGCAACCGAGGCCGCGCTGAAAGATGTCGCCGTGCAGCTCGGTTACCGGAAGCCGCCGAAGCCGAAGGTGTCTGCAATTGCAGACACCACGACGAGCCCGGAAGCGCGGCTGTTGAAGATCATGCGGAGGACGTACAGCGAGATCGCCCCGATCGTTGAGGGGATCCGCGCAGCGGGCGGCGTCAGCGAGGACGGCGAGGCCCAATTGGGGCACGCCGTACGCGTCTCGGACCTGACCGGAACCACGATGCGGCAGGTACTCCCGGCCGCACGGGACCTAGGCTGATCGAGGGGGAGCCGTCCGGTGCCGGTGGGGATCGCGCCGGGCGGCGCTCCCAGCGCTTCCCGGCACCGCTTCCCGGCCGGCTGTTCCGTAAAGTGTGGGCGCCCTGGTCCCCACCAAAAGGAACCCCTCATGCCCACACAGCGAACCCTCGACATCTTGTCCCTGACGGCCCGCCAACTGTCCGGGGCGGCTGACGCGTCGGGGCTCCTCGACAATGCCCTTCGGGGGACGGGCGATCACCCCATGGGCTATGAGCACGCCGCGGAGGTGTGTGAGGCGCGGGTCGTTGACGGCGAGGTTGAGCTGTCGCCGATCCTGGTCGTCGGGTCAACGGCGGTGCAGATCACGGCGGCCCGGATCCGGCGCGCGTACGACGAGCGGATAGGTGAGCCGGTGCCGATGGCTCGTATCCGGGTGTACTCGCGCACCTGAGACTGACTGTTAGCGTGAAGTGGCGCCCCCGGTACCCGATTACCGGGGGCGTCCTCATGCGGCTTTCATGGCGGCGACTTCGCGAGCCCGGTCGGCGAGGTCGCGCACCGGGCGCGCGGTCGCGTAGGGGCGCAGATCGCGGCGCATCGTCGCCATGTGCTCATCGCCGCGCGCCGAGGAGACGTGTTCGTAGTCGTCGAGGAACCTTGACCACGACGAGCAGGCAGCGTCGAGGTGGCCGTGTTCAAGCTGCCGGTTGGCGAGGGTGGCGTACGCGTGGACGCGACCTTGGCGTTCGTGGGCGGGCTGGATCTTGATGGAGTCCTGCATGGCCTTGATGCTGCCGGGCAGGTCCCTCTCCTCATAGAGGACTTTCGACAGGTGGAACAGCCATGCGGTGCGGTCGTATCCGCCGATCGCGTCCCGGCGGTTGTCGGCCTTGCCGAGTGCCGTCTCGGCCTCACGGATCCGGTTGTGGGCCTGGTGGCGGGCGCCGGTCATCGCGGCGGCGGCGGCCTGCTGTCCGCGCAGGAAGGCAACGAGGCGTGGCCCGCTGCTCGGGGCGGCTTCGGCCGCGGAGTCGGCGAGCTGCAAGCCCTTGGTGCCGTGCCCGAGGCTCGTGTATTGGAGGCTCATGCCGCGCAGGACACGGCAGTACGTGACGTGGTCGCCGGCCTCACCGGCGAGCCGCAGCGCGCGCACGTAGCGCGCTTGCGCTTGGGCGTGGTCGTTCTCGTACATCGCCATCCACCCGACGAGGTAGACGAGGTCGGAGGCGGCGGCCCGCATGTCGCGGGCGACTTGTTCGGAGGCGTTGGCGCGCATCCACGGGCCGACGGTGTTGACGAGGTAGGCGCCTGCCATGGGGCGGGCGTGTCCTGCTCCGTCCTCGTCGAGGATGTCGGCGATCCGCTCCGTCATCCTGCGCACCGAGCCCACTTGGGATTCCCCGATGCGGGTGGTGGCCTTGCCGGGGGTGACGGGGACGTCGGCGTGGGCGACGTCGGTGAAGGTGGGGATGGTGAGGGCCGCTGAGAAGACGGCGGTTGCGGCCAACAGGCCGCGCCGGGTGGGGTCCATGTCCTGCCTTGCCAGGTCGATCAATTCCTCGACAGTGTCGACCTGTTCAGCGCTCTGTTCGTCCACCGGCCGCTCTAGGCCGGCCTCGGCGTGCGTGACGGGCCGCCCGAGCTTCATCGACAGTGCTTCGACGATGAGAGGGGTGACCTGGGGTTTCGGTGGTGTTCCGGCGATCCACTGGGACACGGCTTGCCCGGAGTAGGACAGGCGTACGCCGAGCTGTTCGCCGAGGCGGTTTACGTGGCGGGCGAGTTGGACGCGTGTCCATCCCGCTTGTGCGAGTAGTGCTTTGAGCTGCACGTTCGGCGTGCGTGTCGTGCGTGCCATGTTCAACTCCCGATAGTTGAAGCGGCGTTGGAGCGGTGGGCCGTTTACGGCGTTTACGTTTGCCCCTTCCCCCGACGGTACCGGGCCACCCGCTGGGCGGGTTGGCTATCCGCAGAGCACAACGACCAAGCCATGTGGGAGGCGCGGGGTGACCGTCATGAACAAGTCAGCGCAGGGACGCGAAGCGGACGAGGACGTGAGCCCGTACATGCGGCAGTACGTGACGTACGTGCCTGCGGGCGAACAGTGCGTCAGATGCGGGCAGTCGATCGCGACGCTGGAACGGGTCTGGCGCGTCTCCGTCGCCCGCCCCTCCGGACCGCCCGCCATGGGCGGATACCAGCACTACAACCCGTGCACACGGCCCCGCTGATGCGGACCGCCCCTATGCCCCCGGAGTGCGAGGAGAAGCGTCCCCCGCGCGGCAGTCCTTAGCGCTCCGGGTTCTACCGGTGAGCGCCCCCGAAGCGGCGGGCCGGCCATCGCAGCCCCCCGAGTAGGCTCCAGGCGGCGCTGTACCTCCCCGCGCTCCGTGTCATCGTCCGCACCACTCGGCACGGCGTGCCCGCCCCCGACACCGATACGGGGGCGGGTCGAAGAGGGTGAGCTGCACGGTGGGGTGTTCGGGCAGCGGCAGGTCGACGACCCTCCGCAGCCGGTCCGCCACGTAGATCCACGCGGCTGCCCGGCGCCTGCGGCGTCGCCTCACGGGAGGTCGTCCTCGGCGATGAGGCCGGAGGCGGTCAGGCTGTCCAGGAGTTCACTGGCCGCGGCAGCCGTCGTCGCCTGCACGCACCAGGCTTGGACCATGGCGCTGTTGATGAGGGGGTATTGGGTTCCGGTGTCCCTCGATACTTGTGCGGTGAGAGTGATCGCGCTGGTGCCGGTGGAGATCGCCATGCCTCGTGTGACGGCGCCGTAGCGGCGGTTTCCGTTGTAGTCGTAGCCCGAGTAGGCGCTGCCGGAGTTCATCCCGTCGAGCTGGCAGTAGAGGGTGCCGGAGCTGGCGTAGCCGTTCGCGTTGATCTGCCCGATGACGAACCAGATACCGGGTTGCCGTAGCACGAGCTTGTTCGCGGACACCGTGGCGTTCTTGGAGGCGAGGAGGGTGATCGGGACCGTTGCCCATGCGGCGGCCATCGTCTGGGGGGCGGTGAGGTTGCAGAACGCGAACGCGTCGCCGGTCAGGTCCTCTTGGGTCACGACCGTCTGTTCCACCCCCGCGGAGTCCGTGTACTGGAGGCGCTTGCCGTTGTCGTAGATGATCATCGAAGGGGGTCTCCTAGTCCAGCCAGTAGATGGTGTCGAGGCCGATCCAGGTCGTGATGCCGCGCTGGTCAATCACGATGATCGAGCCGTCGGTGATGTTGATGTCGAAACGGACCGTGGCGCCGGACACGGTTCCCGCGCCGCCCTTGGCCGACCCGCCGACCACACCGTCTTTCCACGTGCTCTGTGCGGGCATGATCTCGTCGGGCAGCGTGATCGGATGAGAGTTGTTGACGACCACCCCCGCTTTGGGCATGAGGCTGAAACGGACCGCTGCCTGCCTGTCTCCGATGAGCCGGTACTGCGGTTTCACCGAGGCGATCGTCCAGTTCGCGGTGTCGTACGGCAGATCCGTCCACGGGCCGATCTGAGCCGACTCGCCGCCGGAGTCCGAGTCAGGGACGTAGAGGCCGCCGTCGCTGCCGTAGACGAGAACGTTGCCGTTGTCTGCGGAAAGGTGAGTGGACAGAACGTAGGGGTCGTCGGTGGTGCCCGTGCCGACCTCGGTCAAGCCGTCGCCGACGACGAGGGTGTTGTCACCGATGTTGGTCGGCGCGGCCACGTACAGGCCGCCGTCGTCGTTCAGGAGGAGTTGGTTTCCGGCCGCGGAAGAGATATCGGCCGACACGGTGACGTCGGTCCCGTCCTGCGTCGTCGTCACACCGTGCGTACCGGTCACGGAGGTGATGTCGCCGAGGCTTTCAGCCGTGACGGTGATGACGTACGGGTCGTCGGTGGTGCCCCTGCCGGACACCTCCACGCCGGGGCCGGCCGTCACGGATGTTTCGGAGCCGTCCGCCCGCCGCGAGTAGAGGCCGCCGTCCACGCCGAGTTCAAGATTGTTGCCCTCGTCCGTGGACAGGGACAGCCCGATCACGTACGGGTCGCCTTGTGTCCCGGTGCCGTCGCTGGTGATCGGGTCGCGTACGCGCAACTGTGTGGATCCGGGCGGCCCCGCGTCGCCCTTGTCACCCTTGGGGCCGCGGATGACGACGGTGCCGCAGCAGTCCTGTTCAGCCACGATCGGCACCCCTTTCAGTTACCTCGTCGGAGCACGGTTGGGGCATGAGGGTGGAGATGTCGACGGCGGACGCCGCTTTGGTGGCGGTGTCGGAGGCGGTTGTCGCGGCGTCGGTGCAGGGGATGCGGTCGGGGCCGTCGAGGGGCAGAGCATGTGCGTCGGCGTCGACGACGGTGATGTGCGATGCGCCCGATTCGTTGAAGGTGTGGGGGATGGTGTCGTCCCGGTCGAACACCTCGCGTTCACTGCCATCGCCCCAGTCGACGGTGACGGGGAATGTCGCGGTCACCGGCACCACGAGCCGCACGCTGTAGCCGTCGTCGAGGCACTCGACGGCGGCCGACGGTTCCGGGTCGCGGCCGGTGCAGTCGAGGCGGATGTCGTACTCCTCGATGCAGTCCGAACACTGCAACCGCTCTGTCACGTGGTAGCAGAACCCGGAGGGCGAGAGGTCGTCTTGTTCCGTGCACGGGAGCTGGACGAGGAGACGGCCGAGGTTGTCGAGTTCGGCGGTGATCGAGCCGGACAGGATCACGTGCCCGTAGTTGTCCCGCACCAGGCACGGCGGCGTGAACGTCACCGTGCCTTCGCACGGATCGCCGTCCAGGTCCACGTACCGTCCGGCCAACGTCACCATGTCAATCGCCATAGGGGCCCCCGCCGCTGAGCACGTCAGACAGGTCGAGCTTGCAGATCGGCGTGATGGACACAGAGTCGACGAGCTGGAACCCGCCGGAGCACTGGTAGAGCAGGAACATCAACGGCCGCATGAACGCTGTTGACTCGTGCATTGCGCCGGGCAAGTCCGGGTCCGGGTGCGGGATAAGCCCGTCGTTGCTGTTCGTGGAATGCCCGGTCACGTAGCCGGTGAACGTCGTGTACTGGGCGGAGGGGGTGAGGTCTGAGCGTCGCGCCGCGAGGTAGTGCTGGTTGGTCAGCGAGTCGACGCCGAACGTATTGACCCGGGTCGCACCGTCCGCGGCGATGCCGGTGAGTCCGAGGTAGACGTACGGGACGCCGGCCGTCGGCGCCCGGTCGGTGCGTACCCGGTAGGTCACTTTGTAGAGCAGGTCGGGGTCGTAGGGAATGTTCCGGCCGTACTCGATGGTGCGGTATCCGTTGGCGGCCAGGGCCGCCTGGTCGGATGCGGACGGGTCCGTGTATGGGCCGATGTTGCCTACGGCGGCCGGATCGTAGGTGACGTCGTTCCATGCGTCGATGGACGTCATGTGGTCCACCAGCGACTCAGTCCCGCACGCGGTACTGATCGTGTAGGAGCGGGCGCAGCCGTAGCAGGACGTTTCCTCGGTCACGAAGTAGCAGAAGTCGTAAGGGGCGACGGCGTCTTGGTGTGAGGAGACCAGGCTGGTGGTGAATTCCCCGTTCTGGTCCAGCGTCACCGTCTTGCCGCCCGCGATGATCGTGCCGTCGTCGGCGATGAGGCGGCACACGGACGGCGTGAAGGTGACCGCGCCGACGCACGGGCGGCCGTCCCACTGCGTGTACCGCCCGGACACCGTGGTCGTCGCAACACTCACAGGCAGTGCCATGTCAGAAGTCCGTTTCCGGCGACGGCACCGGCGCAGGAGCGGGTACCAACCCGTCGTCTGCGGGCGGCGCGTCGCCGTCCATGCCGGAGGCGCCGCCGTAGGCCGGGCCCATGCGCTGGATCACGAACTCTGCCCAGTTCAAACGTGCGGTGACGATGTACGTCGACTTGGAGACAGACAGCTTGACGACGGTCGGCGACGTCACGTTGACGGTGGCGTTGATGGCATAGCCGAGGGAGTAGGCGGTGCGGCCGTCCGGGGACACCGGCACGCTCATGCCGCCCCACGACTGGGCGGCGCCCGCCGCGTTCTCGATGTACGCATACACCGCCCCGTATGCGCGGGCCGACGCCTGGAATCGCGGGGTGACGGCGATGACGTAGTAGCCGGGCCGGTTGATCGTCAGGGTGCCGTTGCCGTTGTCCGTGACGTCGCCGTTCGCCAGGACGTTGGTTGTCGCCTTGAGGCCGAGGGGTATAGCGATGCGCCCCATCACGGTCATTTCGACGACGCTCATGTTCTGCGCGACGCCGTAGCTCGCTCCCTCGCCCTGCGACGAGATCACATAGGGGTCGCTCGTGACGCCGCTACCGCTGATGGTGACACCCGGCCCCGCCTCAAGTGCGGTGTCACCGACTTCCGGCGCCGTGTTGATGACATAGGGGTCCTCCGGCGTGCCGTGCCCGGTGACGGTGGTCGCGGTTCCGGCGGTGACCACGCTCGGCGGTGTGTAGACCCCGCCGTCGGACCCGTACTCGGTGAGGTTCCCGGTGTCCGAGGAGATGTCGACATAGATCTCACGACTCCCGTCGTCGAAGGTGAGGCCACCGCCGAGGTTGGAGCCGACACATTGCATGACCTGCGCGCACGATGAGTCGTCACCGCTGCCGAGGTTCAACATCACGACGTATGGCGAGGTCGCTCCGCCGTTTCCGGTGACCGCGATCCCGTCGGCCCCCAGGACCGAGCAAGCACACGACGTATTCCCACACCCGCACCTGGCCAAGTCTATTCACGTCCCTTCTGGTCCAACGGGGCCTCGCCCCTGGTCAGTTCGGATCCGAGTCGGCGGGTGCCGGTCACGGGGTCCTCCCACCATTCATTTCCGGGCTCGTCGTCATCGGTGTTCACGGTCCACTCGGTGCCCGCGTACTCGATGACGACCTCGTCGACCACGACCGGGTCGGTCGGCCGGCGCACGCGGGCGGCGTGGCGCAGGACAGCGCCGAGGCGCCGGATTGGGTCGCCGGTGAGGGCGAGGTGGGGTGGGGTCCCCTGGGGTTCACGCAGCATCAGATGTCGCCGCCTCTTCATTGCCGGTGATGGAAAGTGAGCTGAACGCGGCGGTGATCTTCTCCGTGCCGCTGGTCCACTCCCCGGCGACTTCCGTGAGCCGGAACGTCTGCTGTACGGGGATGCAGAAGTCATCCATGGCGATGTCGAACGTCTCGCCGCACACGAGTTGCTCGACGGTCACCGGGGCCGTCGGCGCGAGTTGCGAGTTCTGCCCGGTGTCGATGACCGTCGGGGCCGGGTAGCGCGAGCCCTTCACGGCCAGAGCTGCGGCCTTGAGTTGCGCGTTCGTCGCGTTCTCGTCGGTGAGGTTCGCGATGCCGTCCAGGCGCCCGTACGGGGTGCCCAGGGTGGAGGCGACGTAGGCTTTGCCGGACCAGACGCTGGTGTCGGGGTTTTGCTGCTGGTTCGTCGCGACACCGTTCGTGCGGGCCCCGAGCCCGTTACGGGTGACGGTGAGTTCGCCGAGGAAGTCCGGGCTGGTCAACCGGGCCTGTGTACGCGCTGCCTGGGTCTTGATGTCGCGCAGGTACAGGGTGCGGCCCACGGTCGTGTACTGGAACCCGTAGGCGCACAAGTCCTCGACGATGTCCAGGACATAGGCGATCCACGTTCCCTTCTTGTAATTCGGCTTCGACCCGCAGTCTTCCCGGACGAGGTACGAGAGCATCGCCGGGTAGTCGGGTGGCGTGGACAGCGCGGCCTGCAAGTTCCGGCTGATGATGTTCCACGCGACATAGGTCGCGTCGTAGCCGGTGTAGTTGATGTTGACGTAGTTCGCGAGCAACGCGAGCCAAGCCGTCACATCGTTCGCGGTGATGGTGATGGTCGTGCGGGTCTCCGCGACTGTCACCACCGGGCCCTGCCACACACACTCATCGCCGCGCCACACCCACAACTCGTGCGCCCACTCGCGGACGTTGGCGAGCTGCCCGCAGCAGTCCGCAGACATGCCTTGCTTCACGATCACCACGGACGCTTCCGAGGTGTCGTTGAGTGAGCGCTGCCACTTCACGCTGGACACCTGGGACAGTTCGGGGAGCATGAACACCTGCCCGAACTGTTCCCCGGCTGTTCCCGACCAGCGGATTTCCGCCCGGTACTCCTGCGCGCACCCCAGCACACCGGTCATGCGGCATCACTGCGGTGAGCCATGAACATCCGTACCTGCGTGGACGGGGTGACGGTGTTGTCGGCGGCGAGGATCTCGATGCACAGGCCCGTTGGGCATTCGAAGACCGGCCACGCGAACGCGGCTCCGCCGGGCCCGTACAGCTGGGGGGAGGCGGCTCCGGTGCGTGTCGCGGTGGAGCAGTCGACGGACGCGAACCGTGTGCGCCCGTCGAGGGTGAACGTCGAGCGGGAGGGCAGGTAGGCGACGTTGACCGACGTACAGGCCGAGCACGGGTCGGCCCCGGCTTGTGAGCAGTCGAGGCCGGCCGGGTTCGGATAGAACCGGATGGTCAACCGGCGCAGGTCTTTCTCGCCGGAGTAGACCTCGATGACGGGCACCATTTCCGCCCACTGCGGCATCAGCGTGGGGTGCACGGTGATCCATGTGCGGCGGAACGTTGCTTTTCCGGTGGGCCAGCATGGGTTGTTCGGCACGGCAACGGACGGCGGCAGCGGAGGCAGGGTGCAGTCCGGGTCGGACGCGCACGAGGCGACCTGCGGGCAATCCGCTGCGATCTGTTCCGGGTCGTAGCCGGTGAGGACGTTGCCGTTTGCGATGCTGGTCCATCGGCCGTCGTCCACGGGCAGCGGTTCGCGGTAGATGTGCGGCATGCCCGCGCTGAGCGTGAACGTCGCCTTCGCGTACTGCGGGGCCGGGTCCTGGTCGCAGCCCTCGCAGCAGCCTTGCGCGGCGTCGCACATGCCGCCACGGGACAGATAGCGGTGTTCCGACTCGGTGAGTCCGTCAGTGAGGCCGACGTCGTACAGGTGCCGCAGACGGAGCATGCCTTCCGGGCGGGTGGTGGGGCAGGACGTCATGACGCACATGTCCGCGCCGCCGCACGTTCCGGCGCAGTCGATGCCGCGCAGGACGGCGGCGAGCCACTCGTAGCCGTAACTCATGGCCTGGTCGTCCAGGGCCAAAAGCATCACCTCGTACACCATGTCGCGTTGTGCACGACGCAGGGCGCCCAACGATGCGCCGTCGCCGATCAGTTCCGTGACGGTGCGGGACACGGGTGAGGCGGAGTAGCCGGTGGCTGACAGGCCGATGACGCCGAGGAACCGCGCCGACTCCGGGCGCGTCTTGTCGAACCACGGCGCCTGGTCGATCTGCGGGTTGCCGGTGTACGGGGGTTCGTCGAGACCGGCCGCCATGCCGTCGCACGGCTCGCACTTCACGGGCAGTCCGTGCGCCATTGCCGCCGCCCATGCGCGCGCATCGTTCACGACCTCATTGCCTGCAAGTTCGAGCCATCCCGCGTACATGAACCCGCTCCTCCTAGATTCCGGCTCGGGCCGCGATGAGGGTGGCCGCACGTCGGGCCACGGCCTCCTCGCTACGGGCGTTCGACGTGACGGTGATGTTCTCGATGACGACCGCGTTGCCGCCGCCGTCGCTCGCACTCGACAGGGCGGCGGGGCCGGACTGGTTGCCGCGCGCCCGCTCGCGGTAGTGGTTGGCGAGAATGAGCCGGTCAAGGCCGGACTTGCTGGCCAGCTCAAGAGCCCGCCTCGGGCGGGTCAGCGGGATGACAGCCTCGGGCCCGGCCTCGCCGATCTGGGCGAGCATCGGGCCCGAGACGATCGCGCCGTCGGCGAGGCCGGGGATGAACTTCCGCAGCGGGCCGGGGATGGATCCCCGGATGGCGCTCATGATCCTTGAGCCGATGTTGCCCATCGCGCGGACGATCGCCCCGCCGAGGCCGGAGAACATTCCGGCGATGCTGCTGATCATGCCGCTCACCACGCCCCGGACGGCGCCGACCGCGTTCCGGAACACTCCGGCGATCCGGGAGCCGATATTCCCGATGGCGCCGATGATCCGGCTCCCCATCGCACGGAAGAACCCGACGATGGAACTCACCGCGCTCGACACGGTGCTGCGGACGCTGCTCATCGCGGACGAGATGGTGGAGCGCACGGCGTTGAAGGCGGACGAGGCGACCGAGCGGACCCGGTTGAACGCGGAACTCACCGCGGACCATACGGCGTTGACGGCGCTTGAGATCGTCGAGCGGATGGCGTTCCACACCGACGAGACGACCGCGCGGATCCCGTTCCACACCGACGACATGAACGCGGCGACGGCCGCGAACGCGGTGCGGATGATCGTGGAGACGAACGTGACGGCGGTGGACACGGCGGTGCGGATGCCGGTCCACACGGTGGTGATGATGATCAGCCAGCCGCGCACGACCGCGGACAGGAACGCCCCGATCACGGAGAAGATCGTTTGGATGATCATCCACACGAAGTTCACGGCGGTCGTGACGGCCGTGACGATCGCGTTCCACACCGTGGTGAAGATGATCACCCAGCCTTGAATGATCGTCATCAGGAACGTACTGACCGCGGTGAAAATCGTCTGGATGAGTGTCCAGATGAAGTTGACCGCGACTGATGTCGCGGTCTTGATCGCGTTCCAGACGGTGTCCCAGTTCTGCCACAGGAGGACGATCGCCGCGATCATGGCGGTGATCGGCGCAAACATGATCGCCAGGACCACGATGATGGCCTTGATCGCGACTTCGACGACCGTCTTGATCGTGTTCCACACGGTGGTGAAGACTGCGACGACGCCGTTCCACACGCCGGTGAAGAACGCGCCGATCGCCCCGAACACCGTCTGGATCACGCCCCACACGGCAGACACCGCGCCAGAGACGGCGGCGTAGATCGCATTCCACGCCGTCACTGCGGTACTGGAGATCCATTCCCATGCGGCGACGACGGCCGCCGACACGGTGTCCCAGTTCTGCCACAGCAGGATCGCCGCGGCGACGATCGCCATGATGACCAGCACCACCGGGTTCGACAGCGCAGCCATCCCCATCGCCCTGAGAGCGATGTTCACCAGCGCGATCGCCTTGGCCACCCCGATCAGAGCCACGATCAGCGGCGCCATTGGCGCAAGGAACGACACCAGCGACGCGGCCAGCGGCAGGATCGCGGCGGCCAGGCCGACGATATCCGCGATGAACGGGGCGAACGCGGACACCAGATCGCCCACCGCCGCGGCGACCTCGGGCAGCGCATCGAGCAGCTTCTGGAAGGCGGGAACGATCTGGTCCAGCGCGCCCGTCAGCGAGGGGCCGAGCGCGTTGACGATCCCGCCGATCGCCGTCACGACCGACGGGATGACCGGCGCGAGCGCCTTGAACACGTTGTTGAGCTGCGTGAACACCGAGACCAGCGCGTCTTGCCCGGCCGCGGAGTTGAGGACCTTGTTCAGCTCGCCGGCCATCTTGCCCAGGACGCCGAGGGAGTCGCCCCCGGCCGTCGACATGGCGGTGAACACGCCCTTGATGACGCCGCCGACGTTCTTGACGAGGTCGCCGAGCGTCTTGAACACCTTCACCGCGTTCTCGACCCATTTGACGGCGTCGCCGCCCTTGATCGCCGCGGCAAGCCACTCGTTGAACTTCTTGAGGAGGCCGCCCAGGGAGTTGCCGAGCTTCGCACCGAACGCGGTCGAGATGACGGCGCCGAGGTTCACCATGTTCTGAACGAGCGGCTTGACCTGCCCACTCATGCCGGAGAACGCGGCCTTGGCGCCGTTGATGATGGTCTTGATCTGGGACATGCCCTTGGTCGAGCCGACCCAGGACACCGTGGCGGCCGCGGTCTTCGACATCTCCTGCGCGAGCCCGTTCAAGGCGGTTTTGACCGGCCCCATGTTCTGTGCCATGTCCGCGAACGGCTTCGACAGGGCCGACGCCCAGGTCCCGGAGATCGTCTTTTTCAGCGACTCGAACTCGGCGGTGACCGGGGTTGCGGCCTTCTTGATGCCGTCCATGCCGAGCTTGACCGCGGCGAACATCGCGATCGCGCCGCCGAGCGCGGCGGGCAGCGCGGCCAGGATCCCCACGGCCGGGGCGAGCGCGGCGACGAACGCACCGGCCTGCACGGTGGCGCCGCCGAGCGCCATACCGAGCGTCGCGAATACGGCGCTCTTGCCGATCGTGGCGAACAGTTTGCCGAGCGTGCCCGACAGCTTGGCGAGTGTCTTGTTGTCGGCGCGTACGGGGACGTTGACGGGGTTGTTGTCCTGGCGGGTCCGCCACCGGGTGAGCTGCGTCGTGGCGGCCGTGGTGTCGACGTCGACGGGTATCTCGACACGCGTCGACCGGGCGATGCGCTGCATGGCCGCCAATTGGCGGCGCAGCGTCGTCTGGTCGATGGACACGCGGATCTGGAAGTTGGCGCGCGCGACGCGGCGTTGCAGGGCCAGGAGCTGGCGGGAGAACGGCTGGGTGTTCGCCTCGATGTCGACATAGGCGTCGGCCAGTGCCATCAGCCGCCACCGCCCTTGAGCGCGGGTACGCCCTGCTGCATGGCGGCGATCTCCTCGGCGGACATCGTGAATGCCTTGCGGCGCTCGCCGTGGGTGATGCCGGGCATCCCGTTCGGGTCGTCGAGGCGCCGGATCAGGGCGTCGGCCTCGGCTTCTTTTTCGCACTGGCCGAGCAACATCGCGTACGCGGCGGCGAGGGTGCGGCGCGGGGGCGCGGTGAGGAGGTCGAGGCCGTGGGCGTTCGTCACGGCCCACGCCTCGAAGGTCGGCCATGCGGCGCCGACCGTGGCGGCCAGGCGTACGGCGCGCGGCCACCCCATGCCCGTCACCAGTTCGGTGATGGCGATGGCGAGGCGGGCCGCGTCGTCGAGGTCGAACCGGTCATCGCGGTCGAGCAATCGTTTCTGCAAGATCGGTACGGCGCCGGTGGCGAGGTCGAGCCAGTCGGCGACGGCGAGACGGCGCACCCACCACTCGGCGGTCGTGTGCTCGCACACGACCGTTTCCCCGTCGACCTCGAAGGCCACGGGGGGATCGCGGGGGATGCGCAGCTCGGCCATGGGCTACTGCTTCACCTCGTCCTGGCGGGCCGGAGCACCGGTCGGCCTGCGTGCCGGTTGCCGCTTCGCGGTGCGCTTGGCGGGGGTGCGGCGTGCGGCTTGTCGGCGGGTGGCCCGGTTCTCGCCGGTGAGTTCGGCGAACTCCTCGCCCAGGTACGGCTCCCACTCCTCGACGAGGGCGTTGACGACGCCAAGGAGGTCGTCAACGTCGAGGTCGTCGTCCCGGTTGCGCAAGCGCTGTTCGAGATACATCTGGTCGGCGGGATCGAGGCACGCGTCGAGGAACGTCAGGACGGCGTGGATGCCCTGCCCGGACGCGTTCGTCGCCCCGTGGACGAGGGAAGCCCAGGCGGCCTTTTTCGGGCCGTGTGCGAGGTAGTCGCGGTCGTCGAGGGTGAACTCGATGTCGGGGACGGTGGAGGTCTTCGGTGCGGTGGTGAAGACGAGAGCGTCGGACATGGCAGGTACTCCTGGCGGGGTGAGGGTGTTAGAGGGATCCGCTACCGGCGCGAACCTGGTAGCCGCTTTGAGCGGCCATGACGGCGAGGGCGCGCGTCAGGTACCGCTTGGGCGGGGTGCCGCGCACCTGGCGGGCGAACACGGGACGCGAGGCGCCCTTCGGGGTGAACACGAGATAGCGGCCCCGCTTGGGGCGGATCGGTGTGCCTCGGGGGCCGTAGATGCCGGTGCCGAGTTCCTGGTAGATCGCGTACGGCAGGCGGGACTCGACGCGGCCTGTCACGTTCCTGCGGGCCGGGTTCGCGGTGACGTCGGCGGTGATCGAAGCCCTAAGAGGGCCGTTGTCGACGGGGGCGTACTGCTTCGCGTATGCCTGTACGCGCCGGGTGTCGGCGGTGACCTTGCGGACGACGGGGCCACCGGCGCCGTACAGCAGCCGGTTCACTTCGGCGGTGTTGATGTCGAGGTGGGACATCAGTCCACTTCCTTGAAGAACCCGGCGCGGATGAGGGTGTCCAGGCGGTGGGTGCGGGTGACCTCGATGACGTCGCCGCGTGAGGGTGAGCCGACGAACTCGCGGACGACCTCAACGCGGACGGTGGCAGGCGCGGCGGTCTTCTTCGTAGTGCGGCGCTTCGTGGTCACGGTGTGGCCTCCGTCGGGGTCTTGGGGAAAGTGATCAAGCCGTACGCGTCGACGGTGATGACGCCGCCCGCGCACCCGCCCGAAGGGCCGTGCGGCTCCCACTGGCCGGGAGTGAGCTGCCACTTGCCGGGGATGCGCTTGAGGTCGGGGCAGCACGAGACGGCGGCGCGCATGGCCTGCTCGTCGAGGAGGAACCCCAGCGCTTCGGCGGTCGCCACGTCGCAGTCGGGTTCGTCGGTGGCGTCGGGTATCTCGATGCAGCGGAACACCCCGACCTGCAATGTCACTTGGACCATGGCGGTCTGGCAGTTGCCCGTGGTGTCGAGGGACGACGAAGCCGGGCCGATCGTCACGACGCGGCCCGTCACTCGGCCGGCCGCCTCGTCGTCGTCGTCGCAGTCGCAGGTGCAGCCGTCCATTTCTAGGACCGAACTGCTGTGCTTGAGGCAGCAGTCACAAGCGGGGCGGCCGACGTCGCGCAACTTGGCGCACACGCAGGCCGTGACGGTCGCGAGGAGGGTGCCGATGGGTGAGTCGATGGCCGGGAAGGTCACGGCGTCACCTCGCCGGGCTGGCGCCGCACGTAGCCGTCACGGCGCACGGTCTGCGGGGTGTAGACCCCGAAGGGCCGCGGGATGTGCTTCGGGTTCACCGAGGCCAACCAGATATCCACGGCAGGGATGGACGTCTTGCCCTCCGCATAGAACGACGTGGGATCGAGGTCGTAAGAAACTCCGTCCCGAGTCACCGCGACGACGTTCGCGGGGATCCGGCACCGCTTGTCCCCGGCGCACAGTCGTGCGAAGTCGCAGGCGAGTTGGGCTACTGCGCGCTTGCCGCCCTCGGGGACCGGGACACCGCGCGTGTAGTCGACGCCCCACGTGCCCTCTTCGGTGAGGTCCTTATCGAGGGACTGACAGCCGGGCCACTGCTCGCCGTCGGTGCGGACGAGCATGTCCGCGTTGTAGAGCGCCCAGTCGGTGAACACCGTGCCGTCAACGTAGACGGCGTTGACCTTCGCGACGGGGCCGGGGAGTGCGAGGACGTCGAGGCCGGTGCCGCACTGGCAGCGGTCGCCGCACGTCCCGCACGTGGCATTGAACCAGCGGCCGTTGTCCATGTAGGGGGCCCACGGCGCGTACCAGTTGGCCCCGTACAGGTCGCCGGGCCAGCCGCACGTGTCGCACGGCGACCCGCAGTGCTGTTTGCACGGCCGCAGGATCGTCGAGCAGCCGTCGGTGTAGCCGAGCGCCTCCAGCTCCGCGATCTCCTCGGGCGTGAACGCGGACGAAAGCGGCTCCCCGGTGAAGACCCTCCCGGACAGTGCCCACAGGATGTCCGACGCCGTGATGAGTGCAGAGGCGCGCACCTCAACCGGGTAACTGCTCCATTCCTCGCAGCAGGACATGTCCGCAGGCCAGATGCACGTCACGGGCCCACCTCCACGGCTTTGGCCGCGCCGGACCGGACCGGCGACACGTGGTCGCCGGTCCGGCCAGTGAGCGGGGCGGGGCGGGTCACTCGGCGTCCGCTGCGCCGTCGATGGTGATGGCCTGCGTGTTGGTGGACTGTGACGTCTCCGGGGCAATGGCCCTGATGGTGTATTCGCCGTTGATCGCGTAGGTGTGCGTGGCGGTGGCGGTTTGATTGGTGACGTCGGCGCCCTCCACCGGGCTGCCGTCGGCCCAGTCGATCGCGATGGTTGCGTTGGGTCCGGCGATCTTGGTGACGGTGACGGTGACTGTGGGGTCGTTGCTGGCGTCGCCGGTGACGGCCATGTCCGGGTAGGAGACGGTGACCTTTGCGGTGAGGACGGCGCCGGTCTGGTCCCCTGTGGCCGTGACCGTGTACGGGTTCCCGGTGGCGTCGGCGTAGGTGTGCGCCGTGGCCGGCGAGGCGCCGTCTGTCAGGGGGATGTCGTTGTGGGATGCCCCGTCGCCCCAGGCGATGCTGGCGGTGGTGTCGTCGGACAGGCCTTCGATGACGGCGGACACGTCGAGGTCGGCGACCTGGGTGACGGTCAGTGTGCCGGTGTAGTCGGGGATCTCCACGACGGCCGTTGCGATGTCATTCCCGCACTTGGCTGAGATCGTGAACGAGGTGGGCATGTCACGCCCCCGTCGTGGTGGTGACGGTGGCGGTGTCCGTCTCGCCCTCACTGGACGCGGTCACCGTCTCGTCGCCCGCGGCGTCGTACACGTGGGTGCCGGTGGCCGTGTAGTACGGGTCGACGTCGAGGTTCTCGGCGGAGGTGCCGTCGCCCCAGTCGATCGTGACGGTGTCGCCCTTGGCGTTCGTGACGGTCGCGGTGACGGTGAGGCCGTCGGCGCCGACGGTGGCGTCCAGTGCGAGAGCCTCCGTCGGGAAGTCCGGCGTCGGCACGGGCTGGCATCCGCAGTGCGCCTCGGGCGGGGCCACGTTGGTGATCTGGAACCAGTACGGCGCATTGCTGTTGACGCCGCCGTTGAGGAGCGGGCCGGGCTCGCCTGCCTCGTCGAGGACGACGTCGTAGGGGCCCTCGGCCCACCGGTTGCCGTCCTTGGTGTTGGCGGTGATCGTGAACGTCACCGCATCGTTTTGGATCTCCAGGTCGCCGAGCATGCCGCCGGTGACGTACGGCAGCAGGAAGTACGCCCACGCGCCTTGTGCGTCGGGGTTGTCGCAGACGTCGGAGCCGATGACGTCCGACCAGATCTCCAGCGCGAACCCGGCGCCGTCGGGCACCTGCGTGGAGCCCTGGAAACCGACCGTGTTGCCCTGCGCGTCGAGGACGGGGAGGTAGTTCTCGTTGATGAGGGCCATAAGGTCGGGGTCGACCTGGCAGAACTCGATCTCCGCCGTCACGTACTTGAGGTAGTCGGGCTTCTTGTCGGAGATGCAGGTGTTGCCTGCGGCGTTCTGCAGGCTGATTTCGGAGCCGTCTTCGGTCTCCATCGTCAGCGTGGCGGTCACGAATCCGTCGGTGGTGACCTGCGAGCAGTCACCTTCGACGACGCGTCCGCACGCGTCGAGCTTGGTGACGCGGAGCATCGTGCCCCGGACGACCTTGGCGCATTGGGTGGCCACGACGGGTCACCGTCCCTTCTTCTTCGAGGACTTGGGCGCCGTCGTGGCGCGCTTCGTGCGAGTTCGGGCCGTCGGCGGCCTGCTGGTCGAGTAGTCGTGGGCGATGGCGCCGGTTCCGGTCGCCTTGTCGACCGGAACGGAACTGGCCGACCCGTCGCCCCACGTCATGTCGACCGCGTCACACGCCGCCGCGCCGGTGAAAGTGGCCTTCACGTTGCGCGGATCGCTGGCGTCGACGTGCATCTCGAACGGCACCCTGGGCGGTGTCGGCCACACCGTGTCCGGACGGCCGGGCGCGGTTGCGGCGGCGGCGAGGATGGGGCAGTCGGCCGTGATGAGGTAGGGGCGTTCGGCGATGTGCCAGACCTCGTTGGTCTTCTGGTCGAAGCCGCCCGCGTCGCCGCCGTAGACCTGCACGACGCCGCGGCGCACGGTGACGGGGCCGGTCGCATAGATCCACAGCACGTCATCGGTGTCGGCGTCGTCGGGGCCGGTGTAGCCGTAGCCGCCTCCGGCGACGATCGGTGTCCCGAGCAGCGTGCGCAGGGTGCTGCCGTCGCGGACGATCGCGCATGCGTCGAGCTGCGATATGGCGTAGCGCGGTATGTGGATGACACCGGCGGCGCCGGTGGTGGCGGCGAGTTGGGCTTCAAGTGCGCCGATGGCGTCGGTGACGGACGCGAACGGTGTCCCGGCGTCGGTGAGGATCGCGTCGTCGGTGTCGGCGGCCTCGTCGCCGAGCTGCGCCCAGAAGTGCCGTTCGGCTTGCCCCTGTTCGGACAGGGTGAGCCGGGATTCTGCTACCGGGCCGAGATCTGGTTCGCCGACGCGCAGGCACGTGACGCCGTCGTAGACGACGAACGGGGACGCTTGCATCCACTGGTCGGGCAGAACGGACTTGGGGTCCTGTGTCTCGTACGGGGACTGCCAGCAGTAATCCCACTCCGCGCCCGGCGTGCAGCCCTGGACGCGCCACGTGTAATCGCCGCCGCGCGGGTCAAAGCTCGCGTCGTCGTAGACGGTCGCGGCCGAGAACAGGCCGTACCGGTAAGGCTGGCTAGGTGGATTGGTGACGATGTCCAAAGCGACCGCCATCACTCACTCCCTCGGGGTGGGGCCCCGCAGGGGTGTGCGGCGGGGTGCGGGGTGCAGCTCCCGTGAGCGGCCCGCACCCGCCACAGCACCCCTGCGGGGAGCTGTGGCGGTCGGTCAGACGGTCGGGCACACGACATCGACGGGGGCGCTGGTGGCGCCGTCCGGGCAGATGTCGATGGTGATGAACAGCGACTCGTAGCAGCGCTGGATCACGCAGATCGCTTCTTCGGCGAACAGGCCGGTGAACTTGTTGTTCTTGAGGTTCGTCGAGTCGTAGACCCCGGACAGTTCGATGACGTCCTGGCGGGCGGCCACCCATGTACCGGCCGGGTACATCAGCGCGCTGATGCTCGTCGGGTACGTGGTCGGCGCGGACGCGGTCGCGATGTCGTCGAAGTCGTACAGGTACTGGATCTTGAGGTGGCGGTCCGCGAAGTAGCTGTCCACGCGTGCGTCGTTGACGGACACGAGGTCGACGCCGGTGCGCTTGGCGAGGTCGGCGCGGATGAACGGGCGCGTCCACGGCGGCAGCACGACCTCAAGAGTCTGCGTGAAGCTCATGCGGTTCTTCGTGCGCAGGTACACGGCCTGAAGTTCGAGGATGTCCAGGATGGACGTCGTGCCGCCCGGTGCCTGGTAGGAGCCGGTGCCCTCGCCCGCGGTGAACGCGACCGGCGTGGACCCGGCGATCATCTTGGCGATGATGTTTTTGTTGACGAGGTGCTGCTGTGCGATCAGGAGCCGGTTCGTCCAGTCCTGCACGAGTTCCGGCCACGCGTGGTTGGTCAGGATGTCCGTCTGGATGCACAGGCCGTACGGGGTGAGGCGGCATTCGTCGAAGTCCGGGCAGGGCAGCGTCAGGCACGGCTTGGCCTCGTTGGTGTCCGAGTCGGGGTCCCACTCCCACACGCCGTCCTGGAGTTGCGTGTAGACCTCGGAGTAGTCCGGGGACTGCGGGTAGCGGATGCCGCCGCGCGCGACCGTGATCGACGGAAGGTCGATGAGGCCCTCGGTGGTTTCGAGCGGGTCGCACAGGTCGTAGACCGTCTCTGACGGTGCACACCAGACTCCGGCCGCCGTCAGGCTCCCGCCCGTGAGGCGGCGTTCGTTCGCTGCGGCGTCGACGAGCGCACGCTCGGACTGGTCCGAGCCCCCGGACGCAATGAGGGCGTCATCGCGGGTGAGGGACAGTGTCGCGATCGGCAGTGACGTCTTGACGTTGTTGCCGAGGCGCATCATGGGCGACAGGCGCCGCATTGCGGCCTCGGCGAGCGAGCCGAGCCCGTCGAGGGGGGCCCCGGCCGCAATGCCGTTGATGTCGGCGGCGGCGGTGATCGACCAGTTGGTGTCCCGGCCGGCCTCGTCTGCGAGGCGGGCAAGGTCCCCGCCCGTACGGCGGCGGGCCGGGAGTCGGTTGGTGGCGGAGGCGGCCACGGGCTCGGCCGCGCCTTCGGTGGCCGCCTCCGCCTCGGCCGCACCCTCGGGGGCGGCCTGGCCGCCGTCGCCGTCGCCACCCTCAGGCGAAGCGTCGGCGGGGCTCTCGGTACGGGCAGCGAGGTCGCGCGCCTGCGCGGAACGCTGGTCGGCTTCCGTCTGCCGGGTCTGGCGGACGTCACGGACGTGGGTGAGGACTTCGGAGGCGGACTGGAGGTGTGCGAGGTCGTCCTCGCTGTAGTTCTGTTCGCCGTCGCCGTACACCTCGTTGAAGGCGTCGAGGGCGGCGTCCTCGACGGCCTGGAGGTCGGTGTCGGGGTTGTCGCCGAGGTAGTCCGCGACGAGCTGTGCAGCGCTGTCGGGGGTCTCGCGGATCTGTGCGAGCAGGGCGGAGAGATCGAGCTGAGACATAGCGTGCTCCCACGCATGACCGCCACCCCTACGGGTGGGCGGATGTCCCGGCTCTCAGCTCAGCAGACAGATCGGATATTCGGCTTGTGCTACACACTGTAGTGCCGGGGTCCCTTTTCCGTTGCTGGCTGCGGGGGCCCCGGCGTGTTGCTGCTAGTCCAAGGGGCGGCGTCCGATGTGCTCGATGTGCAGCGTCTCGGCTTCCGCGTCGATGCGGTACAGGACGCGCCACGCGGCGATGCGCAGTCGGCGGTGGCTGGTGCCCCACGCGGTGGAGCCTGCCGGACGCGGGTTCTCGGCGAGTGCGTCGGTTGCCCTGATGAGCTGAGCCATGGTCTGGGGGTCGTTCTTGAGGAAACCCGCCGCTTCATCTATGGCGGTGGGTTCCCACTGGACGTGCCAGGTCAACGAACGTCATCCTCCGTGAGCCCTGCGGCCTTCATGAGGATCTTGCGCGCCTCGGCCTGCGGGACTGCGGGCCGGTCGAGGCCCAGTGCGCGGTCTCGTTCGAGGCGGGTGACGGCGAGGGAGTCTTCGAGGTCTTCGAGTTCGGCCGGGGAGACGATGACGGCGGTGGGGACGCCCCGGTCGGTGAGAACGATGTGTTCGTGCTGGGCGGCGCGGCGGGCGAGTTCGCCGAGCTGGCCGCGTGCTTCCGCGATCGGATACGTAGACATAATCCCAGTGTACGGAACATTACAGCAGGAGTACACAAGGGGGCGTCGCGCACGAGAGGGCTCCACCCGCCACAGGCCAACGGGTGGGGCCCTCGGCCATGAGGGCGCACTAGTCGACGGTGAAGGCGAGTTGCCCCTCGACCGGCGACGGCGGGGCCGGAGCCGGGGCGTGCTCTGTGGGGACGTCGAGCCGCGGGGAGCACCTCCCGCACGGCTTGTACGAGGGCCGCCGGTCCGTCTTCGGGTACGGCAGGGCGAGCGCGGCGACCCGTCGTCGCATCCGGCGGTCGAGGCCGAGCACGTAGCGGTGTTTGGGCTCGTGAACGACGGGCTGTGCGTCGGGGTCGACGTTCTCCCGCAGCCACAGCGTGTTGTTCTTCCACCCCTTCTTCCGCACTGCGCGGGGATGGTAGAGACGCCCGCGCACCACGTGCGCGGGCTCGTAGCCGCCCTGCGACGTCGCCGTACCCGTGTACGTCCACCCGGCCGCCTGATAGACGCCGCCGTGATGCCCCTCGGCCGGGTCCGCATAGGACACGATCACGCGCAAGCCAGGATTGTGGCGGCGCAGCAGCCGCACCGAGCGGGACAGAATCGCCGTGAGCGGCACCGTGTGCCGCTCCAGGCAGATCCGCGTCAGCTCGGCAGCCTCATGCACGGTGACACCGAAGGGGCGCGCCATATTGCGGTTGGAGCCGTGCCCGTACATCAACACACCGCGCCACACCTCGGCCTCCCACACCCCGTGCACGACCGCGACGCCGCGCGAGGTCGTCGCCGAGTAGTGCCAGCGGGTGCACGCCTCATCGGCCGCCTCCGGGCTGATCTCGCCGACGGTCAACGTGGACGTGCGCGAGCGTTCGCCCCGCACGCCCGTCATGCCGCCTTGGCGGACGAGTTGGCGCGGGCGCTCGTGTACGTCCCACTCCCCTTACAGACCGCGAGGGCAGCCCTGGCCTCTAGCTCGGTCGCGTAGTTCTTCGGGGCCTGTCCGGTGCACGTGACGCGCCACACCGTGGCCTGGCTCTTGGAGCGCTTTCCGCAGCCGCATCCCACTTGTCCGGTCTCCTTCTTTTGAGGGTGGTTGGTCGGTTCAGGTCGCGCGGGCTTGGGCCTTGGCCCGCTCCCAGTCGGCGACGGCGGCGCACGCCTTAGCCCTCGTGTCCGGCTTCACGTTCCCGCCGCCGCCTCGGCACCACCGCTTGACGGTGTTGACGGCGGACGCGATGGCGTGCGACTGAGTCATACCTTTGGCCCGGAGATGCTTCGCTATACGACGGATGTACGGATTTAGGCCGCCGGTCTTCTCAACCCAGTTCGCGAATCCGACATCTTGGACATCGTCACGGGCGGGAGCATGCGCGGCGAGTAGCCCGTCATCACCGTCGGTGTCCTCATCGTCGGCGGCGAGGATCGCCAGAACCTCGGCGGCCTCGTCCTCGGTCAGCTCGACGGCCTGCACGTCAGTGGCGTCGAGGCCGAGGACGTCGGCGATGAACGCGACGTCGTCCTCCGATAGCTCCACTCCCCCAGCGGTGTCAGTGGCCGGGGAGGACTCCTTGCCGTCGTCGGCGCCGACCCCGGCGACCTTCGCGAAGTGGGCCGCTCGGGCGCGCCGTGCGCGCACGACGGGCTTCGCGAACTGCTGTGCGCGCTGCTGGCGGGCGAGGCGCACGGAGGCGTGGACGGTGTCGGCGAGGGAGAGTGCGGCCTGGTGGCGGGCGCGTGTGGCTTCGCGCTCGTCGAGGCGGCGGACGACCTCGGCGGCGACGGACGCCGTGGTGATCGTGTCGTCGTCGTGGATGAGGGCTCCGGCCGCGGTGAGGGATGCGGTGCGGGCGTACTCGTCGACGCGGGCGCGCGGCACCGGGAACCCAGGGCTGTTGACGGCGAGCGCGGCCACCAGTTCGAGGTTGCCGCCGATCGAGCGCCAGTCGCCGGATAGGGGGGCGCGGCGCAGGGTGGCTATCTGCTCGTCGCTCACGTGCGGCAGGACGCTGCCGGAGACCCAGATGCCGTGGGCGTCCTCGCCCGCGCGGACGGCGGCGACGGCGGCCCCGGTGTGGGCGTAGTGCGCTCCGGCGGTGCGGTAGTCCGCGGACATCGACGCGTGGTCGGTGTCGACGATGAGGTTGCCGACGGCCATGTCTCGCCCGTCGTCGGTACGCACGGCCCCGACATGAAAATAGGCGTAGTCGTACGAACTGTGCGGCACGGTGGTGCAGGTGCCGGGGCGCGAGCCGGTGTGGCAGGTGTCGGCGCCGTTGGTCTTCCACGCTGCGAGGTGCCCGTACACGCGGCCGTCGTCGGTGATCGTGATCGGCGCCGCCGCGTCGAGCTGCGGGTTTTCGAACCAGTCTGCCGGGGGCGCGAGAGGGCCGGCCGCCGCCGCAATGGGGTGGTCGTAGCGGCCGGTGCGGTGCAGGCGGGTCCGCACGGCAGGGCGGCGGACGGCGGCGTGCGCGGCGGTCTTGGGCGGGAACGGGTTGACGCCCTTCTGCGGGGCCTTCCCCTCACCGTCGGCCTTCGCGTCGTCGTCCTTGGGCTTGTCGTCGGCGGCGGTCTTGACGGTGCCGCTGACCTCGGTCTCGGTGCCGTCGTCGGCGCTGATCAGCAGCCCGTCCACGGTGCCCTCGGCGAGGTCGATGTCCGCCTCAACCCCACTTCCGTCCCCGTTCGTCCAGCCGACGGTGAACTCATCGGCGGTTTCGCCCGGCTTGGCGGTGTCCAGGGGCACCTTTGCGCCGTCCACGGTGACGGCGTCCTTGGTGAACTCGGCGTCGTAGGTCTGGTCGCCGAGCTTGATGACGAGGTGCTTGCCGGACCAGGGGGCAGCGGCCTCCTGGTCCGGCTTGTCCCCGGACCCAGTCGGGGACGACTTCGGGGCCTCGCCCGTGCTGTCTGCCTTGGGCGGGAACGGGTTGTCGGCGTAGGTGGTCTGGGACGGGCTGCACGAGCAGTCAGCGGTAACAGGCACGGCGTCCTCCTCGGAAGCCTCGGGGCTGGTGGTGTGGATCTTCGCGCCGTCGGCAAAGGCGGGATGGGCGACGAGGGTGGCGCCCATGAGGCGCCAGTCGGCGGCCGAGTCGTACGGCTCCCCCGCCTCGTCGTAGGCGAGTTCGTAGGTGGCGTCGTCCAGGTCGACCGACACCCAGCCGAGAAAGCCCTCGTCGACGCGGCGCGCGACGTCGGCGGCCTCGGGGTTCGCGGTGTCGAACCGGCCGGTCCCCCACAGTTGTCCGTCTCGCACGTCGACGGTGTCGATAACGCCGACGCACAGCGCCCCTCGGTGCTCGTCCTCCAGGCTGGGCTGGAACAGCAGCGGCAACGGCATAGGGCGGGTGCGCGCCTCGTCGGCCGGGGCAGCGAGTAGACGCCGGTCGGCGGTCATAGTGTCGAGTGGCGCGAGCGGCCCTTCCCAGTGCATGTGCCGGTCCATGGACGGGCCTCCTGAAGCGGTTACGGGCAGATCGGCATGCATTACAGCGAGTGAGCATCGGCAACGGATCGTGTTCGCCGGGCTTCCCAGGACGTCTCCCGGATAGCGGAGGGGCTCGCCGCCGACGATGAACGGCTGACCGGCCTTCACCCGCTGGCCATGAGCTACCCGGTGCGGAATGCGCGTGCGCTCGTCCGTGAGCGTCGCCAACCAGACGAGGGTGGGCATGACGCCGCCGCCTGCCTGCCCCTCGGCAATCGCCGCCGCATAGGTGCCGGCCGAGTAGGCGCCGTGCAGCTCACTAACTGCGACGCGCTCGATCCACGACCGGTGAACGTCGCCGTCGGGGTCCAGTACGGGCGCGATGGCGTCAACGGTTTCGTCGAGGGTCCAGCCCTGTTCGACGGACTGCATGAGCAGAGTGCGGATGTCGTCAAAGACGCCGGGCGCCCACTGCGACGTGGACAGTCGGTCGTGGACGGATGCCAGGTACACCTGGCGTTCTTGGGCTTCGGTGCCGCCGTACACGTCGCGCACGCCCGGCGGGCCCCCTGCCGTGCTGGGCGTGCCGGTGCCGGGGTCGTAGGGGGTGGTGTCGGTGTCGGTGGTGGCGCCGAGGTCGTCGAGGGCGTCCCAGAATCCGTCGGAGAACACGTCGCCGAGGGCGGGTTCGAGGTCGGTGAACAGTTCGTCGGTGAAGTCGTCTTGGGTGGGCATGCCGGTGGTGAGGTCGTAGGGGCGGCTCTCGGTGGCCGCTCGGGCGGCGTCGCGGGCGCGGCCCGCGGACCGGCCGAGGAACCAGGCGACGGCCTTGCGGACGGCCTGTGTGACGCGGGGCAGCCATTCCCGCTCGATCTGCTCGGACGCCATCAGGCCGCCGTCCTGCGGGTCGTGAGGGCCGTGCCGAGGCGGTAGGTGGTGTGCGGGGTGCCGGTGGCTATGAGGCCGCGCGTGTAGGTGTCGAGGGTGGCCACGACCTGGTCCGGGGCGCCGAGTTCGCGGACGGTGTCCCAGGCCCCGGACATGATGCGGTCGAGGTCTTTCACGTCCGCACGCAACTGGGTGTGGAGCGCCCACGGCTTCACGTTGCGGCACTGCCCCCGCACCGGCGCCGTCAGGAGCCGTTTCCCGGCGAGTTCGAGGGCGCGCATGACGGCCATCTCGCAGCGTCCGATGTCCCACGACGCCGCCGCCACGGTGGTCAGCTCGGGACGGCCGGCCGTCGGCTCGATCTCGCCCTGGGCTGGTTCGGCGTCGACCTCCTCGGCCGCGGGCGTGGTGGTCGTGGTGGTGCTGTCGGTGGCTTGGACGGGCAGGCCGAGGTACGCGGCGACCATGGAGGCGCCCTGCGGGGTCTCGGCGAGCTTGACCATCAACTGGTGGCGTAGCTCGTCCTCGGTCGGCGCGTCCGAGTCCGTGAACCCCGTTGCCCGTAGCAGTGCTTCGTTGCTGATGGCGTCGATCTTGAACAGTTCGAGTGCCGTCTCGGAGCGGTCGGGTTCCTGTGTGAGGTCGGAGACGTCGGCCCACACGACAAGGTCATCGGTGTAGGTGAGTCCGGCGGCTTCCATGGCGTACGGGAGCCACTCGGAGGTAAGCGCGGAGGTGATGGTCTGCAAGTTCGGCTGTATGTGCACGCGGATCGATTGGCTGTCGACGGCTTCGGCGTTCCAGTGATTCGTCTCGCCGATGCCGAGGACAATTTCCGGCGGGGCATCCAAAGCCAGGGCGATGTTCTTCCTTGCCGTCTCGATGAGGTCGGGGATCATCGCGTCGAACGGGGTGTCGGTGGTGATGTGCTTGATGCCGTTCACCGACTCGTCCGGCACGCGGATCACGACCGGGACGACCGCGGCGGCCGACGAGCGGTCTTCGAGCGGCGTCATGAACGCTTCCACCAGGGCGTTCATGTCGGCGTCTTCGAGGACCTGCTGCCTGTCGCCCTGCGTCGGCGAGGCGATCGTCGCGGACTCGGGGAACGTGAGGATCCCCGCCCCGGCGAGACGGGAGTCGGCGGTGGCGAGGATGTGGGCGTTGAGGGCGCGGAGCTGCCTGCACTCGTCGAGGATGCTGAACACCGTGGACGTGGGCAGCCACGCCTGGACCTCGTCGGGGTTCCAGATGCGTGTGACGCCGTCTTCGGTGAGCGGCACCCTGGTTTTCTCGTCGAGGATGAGGCGGACGTCGTTGCCCTTGCGCTCGACCTCGGAGGCGGTCGCCGCGACCTCGCGCGTCTTGCCGGTGTCGGGGTCTTCGATGCGGACGAGGAACGTCTGGCCGACCACCTGAAGGTGGATGATCATGCGTTCGATGAGCTGCGACTGACCCTGCTGGCCGCCCGCGAATCCGTTGATGACGGCCTGTATTCGGGCGTCGTCGACGGGCTCGGGGTCGCCGGAGCCGTCGGGGTCGATGCGGCCGATGAACAGGCGGGCGCGGGAACAGGCGGCGGCGAGCCATCCCACCCCGAACCGCACCAGGCCCAGGCGGTAGTACTTCCATGCTTCGGCGGCCTCGGGGCGGTCCTTGAACGCCACCCGGTACTGGTCCCGCTTGATCCGGGCGGCTGACGAAACGATCGTGCGCGTCGGCGCCAAGGAGGTGGCTTGGGGCGTGCGGTGTGCGAATCGTCCGCGCGCCATCGGCTACTCGCCTCCGTCGTCTTCTTCGAGATCGGCGAGCAGCCCCACGAAGTAGGAGGTGCCGAAGGCGAGGCCGACGGCGCCGAGTCCGAACTGCGCGTCGAGGATCGGGAAGCTGTTGACCAGCCACGCTATGTAGGTGACGGCGAGGGATACCCAGAATCCGCAGCACCACGGGCAGACGAGGAAGTCAGCGGCTCTTGTGGACTTTGTCCAAACGGTGAGCTTGGCCCGCAGAGGGGCGGTGATCTTGTCCGCTCCCAGAATGCGGGTGATGCGGGCTGACGCGCCGAACACAATCACGGCGGTGAGCAGCAACTGAAGAAAGAGCGGCATACGGGCAGTATGCCGTCCATGCACGCTGAGTTGTGATGATTGGCGTTGGTCGGGCTTGTCGGAACCCCACAACCCGGCTTACGGTCATAGAGCTTGCATCGCTCAGTGGTGCCCTGGTGGTCGTGCCCAGGGGGTGTGTCCACACAGGCGGAAGGGCCCCGGCGAATCCCACGGCAGCCGGGGCCCTTTCGTGTCCACAGGAAGGGGCAGGGGAAGCGGTGAGCAGAGGTATCCCGAAGCCGTACAAGGCCTGCTCGTGCCGGGTTCCCGGCACGAAGCGCCTCATGGGGAAGCGATGCCCGCGACTGCCCGAGGACGGCCACGGCGGTTGGTACGCGCGATACGAGTCCCTGCGCCTGCCCGACGGCCGCCGCCGACAGCCGCGCACCGGCCCTTACGAATCGGCGGAGGCGTGCGCGCAGGCCCTCGCCCACATGCTCCTCGCCGGGCCACTCGTGAACGAGATCCTGGACAACTACCTGATGTCGCTGGCCTGCGCCCCGCGGACACGGGAGAACTACCGCCGGTCCCTCCTGCCGGTGCGTGAACTCATCGGCGACAGCCCCGCGCGGCGCCTCACCGAGGACGACGTCCAAGACGTGACCGACTACCTGTCCACGTGTGGAGGCCAGCAAGGGAACGGCCTGTCGAAACGCACGGTCAACTCGGTGGTCTGCCTGCTGCGGGCCGCCTACGAACAAGAGATCTTCCAGACCCGGTTGAAACGGCGCGTTCTCCCCGTCGCGGCGAACCCCGGAGTCATCCCCCTGTAAAGGGCTACCAGTTCATGTGGCGGGGCATGCGGCACTTCCCGGCAGCGTCCATCGAGGGGCACGTGTCGTCGCCGGTCGCGATGACGAGGGCCACGCACAGCGCAAGCACGACCAGGCCGAGGACGAGGCCGGTACGGGTGAGCAGGAACCGGCTGAGATGGGTGCCGGTGCGGCCGAGGTGCCGGTCACGCTGCACTGTGGCCCGGCGCAGGTTCCAGACGCCGCAGACGGCGACGGTGACCACGCCGAAGGCCGCGGACACCCAGCCTTCGTGGAACAGACCCTGGGCGACGTAGGCGACCATGCCACCGAAGACCAGTGCGTACATGGCCCGGACCAGGACGTTATGGGCGGTCACTTGCGCGGCCAGAGGGCCCAGACGCAGACAGCGGCCATCAGGACGAGCAGCGGTATCCCCACCCAGTTCGAGACCGGCTCGCCGCCGCTGTACCTAAAGCCGTATGCCAGGTGGGTCACTGTCTTGCTCCCGCTTGATAAGCCCCCCGGCTGTTGATGTGTCCGGGGGACGTTAGGCGGCTGGCAGGGCGCGGCGGAAATTGATCAAGAGGGTTCGTTGCGTGTCTCACACACAGGGGCCCGGCCGCTCCCACCGGCCGAGCCCCTTTTGGATCGGGTCGTGGGTGTCTGGACAACGGCGACCGGGGGCGCGAGTCTAGTCGTCCTCGATGAGTGCGGCTGTCTCCGCGCGCAGCCGCAGCTCGGTTACGGCGGTATCCACCAGGCTGGCATTCAGCGTGAGGTCACGGATCGCGGCTTGGGCCTCGTCTGTGACGATCGTGCCTTCGGTGTTGTGCTTGCGCAGCTCGGCGACGCGGTCGACGACGAGCTGTAACAGCCCCGCGACGGTGCCCCGGTAGTAGGCGTTCGAACTGTCCAAATTCTTGGGCGAGTTGTCATCCATGACCGGGGAGTCTTCCGGTGCGCGGCAGGCGCACGGTAGGGCGCATTCGGCCACGGGGCCGGGGCACACGCGGCTAGTAGGGGCGGCGGGGCTGCTGGGTTCCGGCGGGGAACTGGTCGCGGCTCACACCGGCCGCGGTCTGCATGCCGCGGCGGGCGGCTCCGGGCGGGGGCATCAGTTCCTTGACGAGGTAGACGGACGCGTCGATGCGGCCCGGCGACATGTGGGCGTCTGCGGTCCACTGGCACCACTCCGCTACCAACTCCGGTAGCTGCGCGCCTAGTCGGACGTTGTCCTCGCGGATGGCCTGGGCGATGGGTTCTCCGCGGAGGAGCTTGCCCTTTCGTGCGTGGACGCCGTGGAGGTACGGGCGCATGCGGTCTTTCTCAATGGCGCCCTCTTGCTGAAGGGCGTCCCATGCGGCCTTAATGGCGATCTTCACTAGATCGCCGCCGAAGTTGGTTTCGTAACAGATCCGGTCGGCGTCGACCTCGATCGCCAACAGGCACGCTTTGCGGGCCCACTTGTCGGACGACATGAAGCCGGTGCGGTCGTGGGTGAGGTACACCTTGCCGTCGTCCGCGAGGTGGCCGGCCACGATTCCGGCAGTGTCGCCGTGCCCGCCGCCGGAAGGGTCGATGGCGACCGCGGACCGGGTCGCCGGGGGCGGGGCGAGGTGGGTTCGCTGACGCATCAGCTCGGCGTCGACCAGGCCGCCCTCGGCGGGGGTCGGCCTGCCCATATACAAGGCGGCCCAGTCGCGTGGGGTGGAGGTGCGGCGCTTGTCTTCCCAGTGCGCGAGGAGGGCTTCGCGGTCGTCGTCGTCGATCTCGGGGTGTGTGAGGGGGGCGCCGGGGGCGCGGCCGAGGGGGTCGGGGTGGAGGCCGGAGGCGATGGCTTCGAGGTCGAGGACGCGCCACCGGCCGCCCTCGTCGGCGCGGCCTTCGTGGTGCAGGACGCGGGCGGCGAGGTCGTCTTCACTCCAACGCGTCAAAATCATCACTATTGGGGCGCCGGGCTTGAGGCGGGACAGGAAGACGGACGACCACCAGTCCCACACCTTCTGGCGCATGAGGGGGGAGTCGGCTTCGGCGCGGTCCTTATGCGGATCGTCGACGATGCCGAGGTGGGATGAATGCCCGGTAAGTCCCCCTCCGATTCCGACACTTCGAACACCACCGTCCGTGGTGAGGGACCAGTCGTAGACCTCTTGGGCGCCCGCCTGGAGGTGAAGACCGAAGGCGGCGCCGCTCGCGCCCGCCAGCTGCCGCACGGCGCGCCCCTTCTTCACGGCGAGACTGGCCGCGTACGAGGCGATGGAGACGCGGTGGCGCGGGTGGTGGGCCAGCCACCAAAGCGGCAGCAACTCGGACACAAGGGTCGATTTGCCAATTTGCGGGGGCGTTGTAATCAGCAGCCGGTCCCCGGAGTCCGTCGTCAGCCGCGACAGCTCGTCGTCTATGACCTTCGTGTGAGCGCGGATGTGGAATGGCCGGCCGATGACGTAGCGGCCCATCTTCGCGGGCGAGGTCATGGCGGCGTGCGCGGCGTACTGGCGGCGCATGGCCCGGAGTTCGGCTTCCTCAATCGTCGTCATCGAGCAGCTCCGCGGGGTCAAGTTCGCCGATCGGGGTGGCTATCGCGTGTTCCAGGGACGTGCGCAGTTCCTCGAACTGAAGGGCTCGTGCGGCGGGGTCCGCCGAGACGGCGGTCACGGTGATGGGGGCGGCGCCCGGCGTGCCGGAGACGGCGACCCGGTCGGGCTCGCCGAGGGCCTGTCGCTGGATCTGGGTGAGAACCTGCGCCCACCGGGAGAGGTCGCCGGGGGTGAGTTCGTCGGGGTTGAGATCCTTGAGCCGGGCGGCGACCTTGACGAGCATGCTCCGCGACAGCTTCAGCTGTTCGTCGACGATGCGTTTTCGCTCGTCGGCGAGCTTGTCGAGGAACAGGCGGTCCTGTTCGCGGTCCCATGCCTTGGCGCGTTCGCGCCACCGGTAGCGGTGGGCGATGTTGTGCAGGTACGAGGCGGACATGCCGATTTCCTCGGCGACCGCGCGCACGGACCGGGCGCCACCGAGGAGCTGGTACCGGGTGTACCTGCGGTACTGGGCGTCGGACTCGCCGGTCTGCTGGTCCCACAGTTCCCGGCCGTCGTCGGTGAAGGTGATCGGCGTGTCCCCCGTGGTCATGCCGCCGCCTCGCGCATCGCTTTGAGGAGTCGTGCGGTGTCGAGGAGGAGACACAGGACGGAGTCGGTGAACTCCTCGGCGGAGGCTTGGAGGGCGGCCCGGTACAGGGCGGGCGGGAGGTCGGGGTCGTTGTTGGCGTAGGCGACGATGAACCGCATCGCGAACAGCGAGGCCGGTTCGAGGTCCCTGTCCTCACGGGGTATTGCCTGCCACATGTCCCCGGCGTCCGTGTCCGGGGCGGCGCCGTACAGCTTGACCATGGACTGGCGGGCGATCTCGGCGAACCCGCAGCACGCCGCGTACATGGTGTACGGGTCTTCGGTGGCGGCGATGGTGTCGAGGGCCTCGCCGACGCCCTCGTCGTTGCCGTCGAGGGCGGCGACGATGGCGTTCATCGTGTGCTGCGCGAGGTCGTCGTCATCCACGGTCAGGTTCCGATCTGTAGGGCGTCGGCGGCTTCGGCGGCCCGTTCAGTCAGGGCGGCCTCGGCGCACGTCTTGTGGGCGGGGGCGCGGCGGGAGTCGCGGAGCTGTGTGGACTCGCCGCAGTACCGGCACGGTTTCTCGGTCCGGGCCCAGTGGGTGTGGTCGGTCCAGTCGAGGAGGTTGCCGGGTATGTAGGCGTCCTGACCGGTGCGGCGCTCGCGGCGGGCCACGGCTACTCGCCGACGCGTTCGGGCCAGTGCCACGAGCCGGGCCGGTGATCGCCGTCCGGGGCCTCGTCCTGAAGGCAGACGTCTTCGATGGTCCAGCCGTTGGGGTGGAACACGGTGAGGGCGACGTTCCAGGGGCCGGTGTCGTCGAGGGTGATCGGGTCCGTGGCGCGGCCGTGGACTTCGGTGATGACGGCGGCGCGGCAGCGCGACGTGCCCTTGAGGCTCCCGTAGGCCACAAAGTGGACGGCGCGGCACACGGTGGGTTTCATGTGTCCTCCCCCACCGGCTCGGGCTCGGGTGCGGGCTCGGGGTTGTCGGTGTGGGTGCGGTCCTCGGCGGCCTCGTAGACGGTGAGGCAGAGACCGGTGGCGGCGAGGAGGATCAGCACGATCATTGCGGCCTGGGCGACGTGGACGGCTGGCCAGTTGAAGACCGAGGTGCACAGTGCGTAGGTGCCGACTGCTGCGGCGAACACGGCGGCGGCGAGGGTGATCCGGGCGGTGTGCGTGTCGGGCCACTTCATCTGAGTATTGTCGCGATCACTGTCGGTTTTCGACAAAGGAACGCGTAAATTCGCCGCGCCCTGGGGCAAATCCTTGTAGAAACCCACCTAGCGTGAGGGTGCGCGCACGCAACGCACAAACGTTTCTGCACGCGCCACCCCCACAACCGGCCCCGCCCTACGCGCTCCGCACGAGCCGCGGCCCCCTGCACCGCCGGTAGAGGCGTTCGACAGCGGCCGGCCTCGGCTCGTCGGGCGTGCGGTCGACGAGCACCAAGCGGTACTCGACGTCACGGAACCGGCCGTTGACGTACCGGCGCCGGTCGACCTTCACGCCGTACCGGCGAGCCAGACCCGCCGCCGTGATGGCCTGCGCCGTCTCGGTGCACGCCTGCCACGCTTTCGCCTTGGTGTGCTTGCCGTGCCACCGGTTCAAGACGATCTGCTCTGATTCCACAACAACAACCCCCAGTGCGTATGCGGTGGTTACTCGGACGTGCGCAGTGCGAACGCCACGTCGGCGTAAGCGGGTATCTGGTCGACGCACGCCGAAGCGACGTCGGTCACGGCAACGTCCCGGACCGGGGTAGCCGACCACTCACGCGGCCCGGTGCGGACGATGGTGCAGTCGACGCGCTCGCCGTCGTGGAGCGTCACCCACGCCTGGCGCGGGGCGTCGACGAGGTCAACAGGCATACGGTCGTTCATGAGTCGGTCCCTTCTGCTGCGGCGGGCCAGGTAGGCGCGATGGTCACTGCGCCAGACGAACGGCTGGATAGCGACCGCCAGTCCGCTCGCCGCCATGCCCAGCGGGTTGCCGACGTTGACGACAATCGCCGTCAACGCCATCGAGGTGCAGAACACGGGCACGTAGGGCCGCCACGGCTTCACCGGACGGCCTCGGGGCAGTCGGCGTAGTGCCCGGCCGGAACGAAACAGTCCCCCGCCGCGCCGCACGTGCATGCCTGCCCGTCGGCCTCGGCAATGACGGTGTGCGTCTCGACGACCCCTACGACGCGGGCAGCGCGGCCCCAGCGGCCTTGATGCCCGCGCATCGTGGCCGTGGCCTTGTCCAGGTCGGTGGTGCGGGAGTTGCTGATCACCCACTCCTCGGCGACGTCGTCGTACACCTCGACCACGTAGTTCACGTTCGGCGGCCGGGCCTGGTCCTGGGCGGCCTGGTCGGCCTGGCGGCGTAGGTAGGCGGCGGCGTACCGGACCTCCACGTCGATGCCGGGGCCGGTGTACTCGGCGTCGATGGCGTCGGCAGCAGCCCGCCACTGGGCAGGGTCGACGCTGGTCATTTCGGCTCCGGGAAGGGCTCGGGGGCGGCTCCGCCGGAGCGGAAGGACAGGGCAGTGACGGTCTGGCCGAGCCGGTAGGCGTTCCACGCTTTGATGGTGAGCGCGAGGTAGTGGTAGGTCGGGTAGCGGGCGGTCCCCCGGTGCATCTGCTGGGCACGGCTGCGCAGTTGGTAGACGGGGTCGGTGTCGTCGATGTTGGCGCCGCTTTGCAGGCGCGCCATGAACTCGGACGTGTCCGGGCCGTCGAGACGGTCAAAGAGCCAGTACGCGACACCGACGGCCGAGGCAGGGATGAAGCACGACCGGGCAATCGTCTTGCCGTGCTTGGTGTACGACCGCAGTTCGGGGTGCCTGTTCAGGAAGTCCAGGCACTCGGCGGCGGTGAACGTGTCGCGGCGGGTGAAGCCGTGCATGCGGTCGCCTGAGTAGTGCGTGTAGGTCAGTGCGCGCCTGACGACGGCTGCCAGCGTGTGGACGTCGATCTCGCCGCGCAACTGCAACACGTCGGACAGGGTGCGGCGGATACCGGAGTCCATGGTCTCCTGCGCCTCGGGCGGCAGGCCGGTGACGACGAACATGGGTATCGCCTTGTCGGCCTCGACGATCGCTGCCAGGCGGTGCTGTCCGTCGAGCAGTACGCCGTTCTCGTCGAACCGGAGGGCGTCGCCGTTCTCCAGCCATGTCTTGGCGAGGATGTCGCGTGCGTACGCCTCGACGCGGTCCGGACGTGTGCCGCGGTTGTGGCTGTTGGCCTCGGCCAGCCACTTTGCGGCCATAGCCGGAGTGATCTCGGTGCGCTCAAAGGCGATTGCCATGGGTGGGGCCTTCCTGGTCAAGACTGGCGAGGAGACTGCGGAGGTAGTCGGCGGGGCGTTCCAGCAGGTCACAGACGTGCCGGTCGGTGACGGGTGTGGTGCTGCCGTCGGCGTGCACGGCGTGGAAGCGGTGGTCGGCGCCCAGGGCGAACTGGGCATCGGGGATAACTTCCTGCGCTGTACCGTGCCCGCTGGTGGGACGGGTGGGGATCTTGGCTGAAACCTGCACCCTGACGCCGGTGGCGGTGATCCATGTCGCGGTGCCGACGCCGCCCCGTGTGGGGGTGGAGTCGACGAGCCGCGCCACGACCACGACCGTTCACCGCCCGGTGGTCAGGGCCGAGGTGTAGGTGCCGTCGACGACCGGCCCGGTCGGGGTGGTGGCGTCGAGGAGAGGCCCGAGCAGCGCGCGCAGGGTGTCGGCGGCTATCGGGCGGCGGTGGATGGTGGTATCGGGTCTGCGCCACTGCTCGGCGTACGAGGGGTGGCCGGCCTCGTCGGTGTGGTGCTCGATGATGCGGACGAGTTTGCCGCGGTAGATGCCTGATTCCAGGAGCGTGCGCACTGCGGAGGCTTCGGCGACGGCCTGGGGGCCGGTGAGGACCGTGACGACGGTGCCGCCGTCGTCGTCGAGCAGCCACGTACGGGCCGGGGACCACACGAGGGTGCCGTGCCGGTCGAGGTAGCCGAGCGGGCCGGTGTCGATGAGGGCGGCGGTGTTCATCCGGTGACCTGGGCGCGGGCGAACGCGTCGGTGAGCCGCGGGAAGCGGACCTCGGACGCTTCGATGACGGCGCCGACGGAGTCGACGAGGAGACCGTCCATCGAGCGGAAGCGGCGTTCGTCGGTGGTGTCGTCGACGTTGACGGCGCGCGACGCCCAGCCTTGGGCTTGTTCGGCGATGGCGAGGGCGAGCCACGTCGTGCGCGCCAAGTCGGCTTCGCTGACGGCTCGTTGAAGCTCGGCGATGCCTTCGGACAGTTCGGCGATCAGCGTCTCGGGGCCCTGCATGCCGGGCGGCGGGATGTCGGTCACGGGCGGGTTCTCTTCCGGTGAGGGCGGTGGGGGTGCCTGTCTGCGGTCGGCGTGCGGGCAGGCACCAAGAGGGGCGGCGGGTTAGTAGGACATGCGCACCGACCACGTGTCGGCGGGGCCGTCCGGGGCGGCGAGGGTGTTGAAACTGGGCAGGGAATCGACGATGGGTGCGGCGTCGTCGGAGACGAGGACGTACGCGGTCGTCTGTTTCGGCGACGCGTGCCTCATGAGGCGCTGCGTCATCAGCAGGTCCCGGGTTGTCTTGTAGAGGATCGTCCCGAACCGGTGCCGGTTCTGGTGGAACCCGAGGTTGAGGCCGAGGGACTGCGAGTAGAGACGGAACTGCTGGGACACGTACACGGGGTTGACGTCCCACAGCCGTTCGCTGGTGCCGATGAACGGGCGGATCGTGTCGGCGACGTGGCGGGCTATGGGCAGTGACGCGGTTTTGTCGCCCTTGCCCTGCACGTAGAGGGTGATGCTCGTGCCCTGGTCGTAGAACTGTGAGCCCCGCAGGTTGGCGACCTCGGAGGCGCGTAGCCCGGTGTAGGCGCCGAGCTTGATCCAGGCGGCCATGCGGGGGTTCGCGGATGCCAGCAGGACATCGAGCTGCGGTTCGGTGACCGGGCGGGGGACGAATTCGGGGGTGCGGGGCCTTCGTATCCGGGCCGTGGGGTCGTCGATGCCGAAAAACTGGCCCCATTTCCGCAGGGCGCGGAGGTAGGCGAGGACGGTGTTCGGCATGTAGTCGCCGTCGTCGATGAAGTCGCGGACGTGGGCCTCTTTGAGGCGGCCGTCCGGGACGTTCTGATCGGTGCAGATCTTGAGGAGGACTCCGGAGCGGAGCTTGATCGTCTTCTCGGAGTACGAGTCGGTGCGCATCTGACTGCGCCATGCGCTGATCGCCACGTTCAGCGGGTCGCGCAGGGCAACGAATCCCGATCGGTGACCAATGGCAGCGGTGGATGCGGGTACGTGGTCGTTGGCAGGAAATGTCATAGGTCCCACGGTCGCGTGTTGATTTGCCTTGGTTGAGAGGCGAAAGATTCAAGCCACCGGGAACAGTCCTCGAATAAGTCAGACATAAGTCCCTGGCCAGCAGCGTTGAGAACCCGTCCTCGTGACACGCCGTGACGCCCCTATCCCGCGGCGGCGAACTGACCTGCGTATGCTGCATACGTGTCCGTAGCCATCGACTCGTCCGACGCCGCCATCCCGACCGGCGACGACGTTCCCGCGGAGCCCGTGCCCGCGCCGGCCGTCGCCCCTGACGCCGGCCCCGCCGCGCCCGCGAACGAGGAGACGGCCGAGCCCTGGGACACCACGAACATGTGGACCCCGCCGACCACCGATACCCCGGACGCCGCCGCCCCGGCCCCCGAAAGCGCGCCCGACAGCCCGTCCGGCGACTTTTGGACGCCGCCCACCGAGGTCCCCTTCGCGGAGAGCTCCGAGGTCGACGCCGAGGCGGCGGCCGAGGACGACCCCGCCCCCGGCGACGTACCGGAGGCCATCACCCGCGACGCCCACGAGTTCGGCGTCTACGCCCGCACCGGCGGCTGGGCCTTCGCCCTGAAGGTGGCCCGCAGCGTGCGGCCCGGCGGGCAGTCCGCCGGGGAGTCCGTCAAGGTCTCGGCCCGGAAGTTCGCCGAACTCGCGGGCTGCTCCCCCGACCGCGTCATGCGCTTCTACAAGGCGTGGGACAGCGCGGCGGACGACGGTCTGGTCCCCCAGTTCGAGGGCCTCGAGCCCGGCGCCGACATCGAACTCCCGGACGCCGACGTCTGGTTGTCGTACTACGTGTCCCGCAACAGCGCGACCTCGATGCGTGGCCAGGCGATCACCGCGGCCGCCGAGTCCGAGGGCATCCGCCCGACGAAGGCCCTGGAGGTCGCGGAGAACCCGACCGCGCTGCGGGCCGCGATCCTCGCCGACCCCGGCACCGCCGAGGCCGCCCGCAAGGCGCTGATGGACCGCCTCGACGAGGACCCGGTGCTGCGTACGGGCATGGCGCGCGACGTCGTGCGCACGGACGACCTGAAGAAGGCCGTCGCCGAGGAGACCAAGACCGGCGGCCAGCTCGAGTACGTGCGCAGGATCGCGGAGGAGGGGCAGGTCAAGACCCCCGCGGGCCAGAAGATCGAGGCCTCCCCCGAGCTGCGCCAGGAGGCCGAGCGCCACTTGTCCCTCATCGACGAGCTGGACGAGGACGAGGAGGCGGGCGAGTGGGCCCGCGAGGCGTACGACACCGTGCGCACGCTCGTCGCCGAGACCGTCGAGAAGGACCCCGAGCTGCGGGTGCAGGAGCGGCGCGCGAAGTTCTACAGCAGCCTCCAGAAGGCCACGAAGGCGTTCGAGGAGCTGACCTTCGACGACGTCGCCGCCGAGGAGATCGACGACATCGTCGAGGACGACATGTTGCAGCGCCTCGAGGAGCTGCAGTCGGCGATCGCGATGTGCATCACGGCGCTGCAGTCGGCGCAGAAGAAGGACTGACCCGGCCGGTCCCGACCCCACCGATGCCACCGCGGGCGATCCGCGGTGGCATCGTGGGTTCATGGCACACACTCCGCACACCCCCCGGTCCACGGGCCGCCCGGCCCGCCAGAACGTGACGTTCGACAGCCAGGGCAGCACGGCCCACGGCTATCTGGCGCTGCCTGCCTCGGGGAGCGGCCCCGGCGTCATCGTCATCCAGGAGTGGTGGGGCCTGACCGACCACATCGCCGACGTCGCCGACCGCCTCGCCGCCGAGGGCTTCGTGGCACTCGCCCCCGACCTGTACGGCGGGAACGTGGCGCACGACTCCCAGGAAGCGTTCCGCATGATGCGGGACCTGCCGGTGAGCCGGGGCGTCGAACTGCTCTCCGGCGCGGTGGACCTGCTACTCGCGCTGCCCGCGGTCACGTCCGACACGGTCGGCGCGGTCGGCTTCTGCATGGGCGGCGGCTTCGTCCTGTACCTGGCCGCCGAGGACCAGCGGGTCAGCGCGGCCGTCCCGTTCTACGGCGTGATCCAGGGCGAGGTCCCGGACTTCTCCCGCCTCACGGCGCAGATCCAGGGCCACTACGGCGACCACGACGAGGCCATCCCCCAGGCCACCCTGACGGGCCTCCGCACGGCGATCACATCCCAGTCGGGCGTCGACCCCGACTTCCGCATGTACCCGGCGGACCACGCCTTCTTCAACGACGGCCGCCCAGAGGTCTACGACGCGTCGGCGTCCCACGAGGCATGGGCATCGACACTGACCTTCCTCAACTCCCAGCTCCGCTGATCAACCCCCAGCGGCGGGTGGGCATTTCAAGCCCCTGCGGCGATTGAGCAGCGGGGTCCGGGGCAGCGCCCCGAGACGTAGGACCGGACGGCCTCAACCATCCGGCCCCGCCCAACACCGTCTCACCAAATGCGCACCCGATCCCCCGGCTCCACCCACAACCCGTCCCCGACCACCGTCGAAAACGCCTCATGGAACTCATCCAGATTCCGCACAATGTTCGCCCGGAACTCCGGCGGCGAATGCGGATCAATCGTCAGATACTGCTGCTCCTGCTCCTGCCGCCGCTTCGTACGCCAGCAGTACGCCCAGTTCATGAACAGCCGCTGAGAACCGCTGAGTTCACCGTCCGTCGGCACAGGCGCACCATCAAGCGCGATCTTGTACGCGGTGTGCCCGATCGTCAGCCCACCCAGGTCACCGATGTTCTCCCCCACGGTCAGTGACCCGTTGACGAACTCCCCCGGAAGGTTCCGCGGCGAGAACCCGTCGTACTGCTTGACGAGCGCCTTGGACTTCGCCTCGAAGGCGGTCTTGTCGGCGGCGGTCCACCAGTCGTTCAGGTTGCCCTGCCCGTCGTACTGCGCACCCTGGTCGTCGAACCCGTGCCCGATCTCGTGCCCGATGACCGCGCCGATGCCGCCGTAGTTCTCCGCTGCGTCGGCGTCCGGCGAGAAGAACGGCTTCTGGAGGATGCCCGCCGGGAAGCAGATCTCGTTCGTGCCCGGGTTGTAGTACGCGTTCACGGTCTGCGGCAGCATGAACCACTCGTCGCGGTCGACCGGCGCGCCGATCTTCGCCATCTGCCGGTCGTGCTCGAAGGCATCGGCGGCGTACGCGTTGGCGAGCAGGTCGTCGGAGACCACGGAGAGCCCCGAGTAGTCCCGGAACTCGTCCGGGTACCCGATCTTCGGCCGGAACGTGGCGAGCTTCTCGTACGCCCGCTCCTTCGTTTCGTCCGTCATCCAGTCGAGGCGGGAGATGGACTGGCGGTACGCCTCCAGGAGGTTGGCGACCAGCTCGTCCATGAGCGCCTTGGAGCGCGGCGGGAAGTGCCGGGCCACGTACTCCTTGCCGACGGACTCGCCGATGGAGCCCTCGACGAAGGCGACCCCGCGCTTCCAGCGGGCGCGCAGCTCCGGCGTGCCGTTCAGCGTGCGTCCGTAGAACTCGAAGTTGACGCGCACGAACGGCGTCGACAGATACGGCGCGGCGGAGCGCAGCACGCGCGCGAGCAGCCAGTCTCGCCACTGCTCGATCGGCACCTCGGTGAGGACCGCGGAGAGGTGGGTGAGGTAGGAGGGCTGGCGCACGCACGACTCGGCGAGCGTCTCTTCCTTGCCTCCGAGCCCCGTGACGTAGCCCCGCCAGTCGAACGCCGGGGCGAGCGCGGTGAGTTCGTCGAAGGTGGTGAGGTTGTACGTCTTCTGTACGTCGCGGGTCTCGGCGCGCTCCCAGTGGCCCTCGGCGAGCCGGGTCTCCAGGGCGAGGACGGTGCGGGCGGCGCCGGCGGGGTCGGTGTGCTCGCCGAGCGTGAACAGCTCGATGAGGTACGCCTCGTACTTCTCGCGGATCTCGGCGAACTTCTCTTCGCGGTAGTACGACTCGTCGGGCAGGCCGAGGCCGCCCTGGAGGATGTTGAAGAGGTAGCGGTCGGAGTTCCGGTCGTCGCTGTCGATGTAGGCGCCGAAGAGGCCGGAGCCGCCCTTGCGCTCGAAGCGGCCGAGGAAGCCGGCGAGCTCGCTCACCTCGCCGAGGCCCGCCACCTCGTCGATCAGCGGTCGCAGCGGGTCGAGCCCGCGGGCCTCCACGGCGTCCTCGTCCATGAATGACGCGTACAGGTCGGCGATCTTGCGCGCCGCGTCCGCGTCCAGGCTCGTGGGACCGCCGGCCGCGATCTCCTGAATGATCTCCTTGACCCGCTGCTCGGCCACGTCCACGAGCTCCACGAAGGGGCCCCAGCTGGAGCGGTCGTCGGGGATGGGTTCGGTCGCCAGCCACTGGCCGTTGACATGCCCGAAGAGATCGTCCTGCGGTCGGATCGCCGGGTCCATGCCCGGGCGTGCGTCATCCAGAGTGCTCATCGCTGCACCTTACCCAGGTCAGGGCGTAGGAAGAGCGTCAAATACGGCGCCTTCCGCGCAGCGTGAACAACACCGCAAACGGCTCCGCCCCGGACGGCACGGCCGACCGGGGCGGAGCTGTTGGCGAACGGGATCAGGCGAGCGACGCCAGCGCCTCGTTCAGGGTCTGCGACGGGCGCATGACCTTGTCGGCCTTGGCCGAGTCGGGCTGGAAGTAGCCGCCGATGTCGGCCGGGGAGCCCTGCACGGCGATCAGCTCGTCGACGATCTTCTGCTCGTTCGCGGCGAGCTTCTCCGCGAGCGGGCCGAAGGCCTTGGCGAGCTCCGCGTCCTCGGTCTGCTTGGCCAGCTCCTGGGCCCAGTACAGGGCGACGTAGAAGTGGCTGCCGCGGTTGTCGATGCCGCCGAGGCGACGGGTCGGCGACTTGTCCTCGTTGAGGAAGGTGCCGGTGGCGCGGTCCAGCGTCTCGCCGAGGACCTTCGCACGGGCGTTGTCCGTCGTGGTGGCGAGGTGCTCGAAGGAGACGGCCAGCGCGAGGAACTCACCGAGGGAGTCCCAGCGCAGGTAGTTCTCCTTGACGAGCTGCTGGACGTGCTTCGGGGCGGAGCCGCCGGCGCCCGTCTCGAAGAGGCCGCCGCCGTTCATCAGCGGGACGACCGAGAGCATCTTGGCGCTGGTGCCCAGCTCCAGGATCGGGAAGAGGTCGGTCAGGTAGTCGCGCAGCACGTTGCCGGTGACCGAGATGGTGTTCAGGCCCTGGCGGATGCGCTCGACGGAGAGCTTGGTGGCGTCCTCCGGGTTGAGGATCCGGATGTCCAGGCCCTCGGGGCCGAACTCCGGCAGGTACTGCTCGACCTTCTTGATCAGCTGGGCGTCGTGGGCACGGCCCTCGTCCAGCCAGAACACGGCCGGGTCACCGGTGGCGCGGGCGCGCGTGACGGCGAGCTTGACCCAGTCCTTGATCGGGGCGTCCTTGGTCTGGCAGGCGCGGAAGATGTCGCCCTCGGAGACGGCCTGCTCCAGGACGACGTCGCCGGCCTGGTTGACCAGGCGGACGGTGCCGGTGGTGGGGATCTCGAAGGTCTTGTCGTGGGAGCCGTACTCCTCGGCCTTCTGCGCCATGAGGCCGACGTTCGGGACGGTGCCCATGGTCGACGGGTCGAAGGCGCCGTTGGCACGGCAGTCGTCGATGACGGCCTGGTAGACACCGGCGTACGAGGAGTCGGGGATCACCGCGAGGGTGTCCTGCTCCTGGTCGTCCTTGTTCCACATGTGGCCGGACGTGCGGATCATCGCCGGCATGGAGGCGTCGATGATGACGTCGGACGGGACGTGCAGGTTGGTGATGCCGCGGTTCGAGTCGACCATGGCCAGGTCGGGGCCCGCGGCCAGTTCGGCGTCGAAGGAGGCCTTGATCTCGGCGCCGTTGGCGAGGGTCTCGAGGCCCTTGTAGATGCCGCCGAGACCGTCGTTCGGGGAGAGGCCCGCGGCGGCCAGGTCGGCGCCGAAGCGGGCGAAGGTCTCCGGGAAGAAGGCGCGCACGACGTGACCGAAGATGATCGGGTCGGAGACCTTCATCATGGTGGCCTTCAGGTGCGCGGAGAACAGCACACCCTCTTCCTTCGCGCGGGCGATCTGCGCGGTGAGGAACTCGCGCAGCGGCGCGACGTGCAGCACGGAGGCGTCGACTACCTCGCCGGCGAGGACCGGTACGGACTCGCGCAGCACGGTGGTGGTGCCGTTGTCCGCGACGAGTTCGATCTTCAGCTTGTCGGCGGCCGGGAGGACGGTGGACTTCTCGGTCGAGCGGAAGTCGTTCTCACCCATGGTCGAGACGTTCGTCTTGGACTCGGCGGTCCAGGCGCCCATGCGGTGCGGGTGGGCCTTGGCGTAGTTCTTCACCGAGGCGGGGGCGCGGCGGTCGGAGTTGCCCTCGCGCAGCACCGGGTTGACGGCGGAGCCCTTGACCTTGTCGTAGCGGGCGCCGACCTCGCGCTCCTCGTCGGTCTTCGGCTCGTCCGGGTAGTCCGGCAGCGCGTAGCCGTGCTCGCGCAGCTCGGCGACGGCGGCCTTGAGCTGCGAGACGGAGGCCGAGATGTTCGGCAGCTTGATGATGTTGGCCTGCGGCGTCTTCGCCAGGTCGCCGAGCTCGGCGAGGGCGTCCGGGACGCGCTGCTCCTCGGTCAGGTACTCCGGGAACTGGGCGAGGATGCGCCCGGCCAGGGAGATGTCACGGGTCTCGACGCCGACACCGGCGGTGGACGCGTAGGCCTCGATGACCGGCAGGAAGGAGTACGTCGCGAGGGCCGGGGCCTCGTCTGTGTGCGTGTAAATAATGGTCGAGTCAGTCACCGGGTGCTCCGCTTCCACGTCTTCCACGTCATCTGCAGTCTTGGATCGGATTGCTCGACATCAAGATATCTCCTCCCCGGCCAGGATTCGAAAGGGGTCCACCCGCCAAGATCTTCCCGGCCAGGCGATGAGACGGGGCCGGACCGGGTCCGACCTGCGTACCAGTGGCTCACGTCGGGACGTGGACCGTGAGCCACTCCGCGTTCCGGGGGCGGTAGCTGTGGCACTCGCGCAGTCCGGCCACGATCGCCGGGACGTGCCCGGCGCCGTAGACGACGGCCACCCGCAGCGGTTCGGCGTGGATGCCGTCGAGCGCGTCGAGCAGCCGCAGGTCGCGGTGGTCGGACATGGCGTGCCCGATCGGGCGGTCGGCCAGCATCTCGGCCCGCGCCGTCGTGGGCAGGTCGTCGACCTCCAGGTCCCCGTCGAGGAAGGCGCGCGGCCCGCGCAGCGCGAAGACCGGGCCCATCACGGGGGCCGCGAGCAGCATCAGCAGGTAGGTCCACCGCGGCAACGTCTTCAGGTCCGCGACCGCCTCCGCCGCGGTCACGTCCGGGTACAGGACCGGCACGGACGCGGGGAGCAGCGCCTCTCTGGTCTGCTGCTGCAAACCGTTACGGCTGCGGCGCGGGGCGAACCGGTAGGCGAGCGTGAGCGTGCTGACGACGGCCGACTTCCCGCGGATGCCCTCCATGACGACCAGGTCGCACTCCCGCAACCGGCGCTTGACCTGCGCGTAAAACGTCGGCGACGCGACGTGCAGCATCGGAAAGACCACGAACTCCAGCGACGCCCCGCGCCGCCGCAGGGTGATCACCGCGGAACGCACGCCGTATCCAGTCACCTCAATGATCTGCACGCCCCCCGTGATGCCAATCACGAGGCCACCCGGGCGCCCGGTTCCGCCCGATCAAGCCCCTGCGCCGATCGAGCAGGCTCTTCAAGCCCGTGCGCCGATTGAGCAGGCATTCAAGCCCCTGCGGCGATTGAGCAGCGGGGTCCGGGGCAGCCCCGATCTTTCCCCCGCTGCCGCACACCCTTTAAGCAGGCCTCGAGTCACCACCGGTCCAGGCAAGCAACCTCTCCACCGCCCACGTGGTAACGACCCGCTCCACCGGAACCCCACACTCCTCAGCACGCGCACAGCCGATTCGCTGCCAATCGAGCTGCCCCGGCGCATGCGCATCCGTATCGACAGCGAACAACGTCCCCGCCGCCACGGCCTTACGCAGCAGCCGCCGAGGCGGATCGAGCCGCTCGGGCCGACTGTTGATCTCGACCGCGGTGCCGCTGTCCGCACACGCCGCGAACACCTCGTCGGCGTCGAACTGCGACTCGGGACGCCCCTTGCCGGTGACCAGCCGGCCGGTGCAGTGGCCCAGGACATCGGCATGCGGATTGCCGACCGCGGCGACCAGCCGCCGTGTCATCGCGGCGGCGTCCATCCTCAGCTTGGAATGCACCGACACGACGACCACGTCCAAACGGTCGAGCAGCTCGGGTTCCTGGTCGAGCGACCCGTCGTCGAGGATGTCGCACTCGATGCCGGTGAGCAGGCGGAACGGCGCCCAGGTCGCATTGAGTTCGGCCACCACCTCCAGTTGCTCCCGCAGCCGCTCCGGCGACAGCCCACGGGCCACCGTCAGCCGCGGCGAGTGATCCGTGAGCACCGCCCACTCGTGACCGACGTCCTGCGCGGCACGGCCCATCTCCTCGATCGGGCTGCCGCCGTCCGACCAGTCGGAGTGCAGATGGCAGTCGCCACGCAGCAGGGACCGCAACCCGACGCCCGCGTCACCCTCCAAGGGCACCGTGCGGGCCAGCTCGTCCTCCAGGTGCGTGAGGTAGTCGGGGATCTGCCCCGCGGCCGCCTCCCGGATCACCGCGGCGGTCTTGGGCCCGATGCCCTTGAGTGACTCCAGGGACCCGGCCTCGACATGCCGCGCGACCTCGGCGTCCGCCAGGCCGGCGATCACCCCCGCGGCGGTACGGAACGCGCGCACCCGATACGTGGGCGCACCCTCCCGCTCCAGAAGGAACGCGATCCGCTCCAGCGCCCGCACGGGCTCCATCGCCACCTCCGGCCACGCACCTACGCGTACGTCTCCAGCGTGCCGTACGACCTGGCGACCGGCATCCGTGAACGCCACGCGCGTGTCCGGGCGAAGCGGGGCACCCGGCGCACCGCGTCCTACGGACGCCGACCCGCGCGGCGCCCCACGGCATACGAAGCGGCGCCGACGGCGGTGACCCCGGCCCCGACGCCCATGGCCAGCATCTTCCGGTGGGCCACAGCGGTCCAGGCCGTACGGGCCACGGTGGTGACCTGCCCGGTCGCCGCGACGGCCGCCTGCCGCCCGGCCTCGACGTTCCGCGCCGCGCTGCCCACGGCTCCGGCCGCGCCCTCGGTCGCCCGCTCTGCGCCCTGCTGCGCGATCGAGGCCGCCTCGTCGGCCTTGGCCTCGGTCTTCTTGGCGGCGTCGCTCACGGGAGCGGTGGCCTTGTCGGCGCTGTCACGCGCCCGGGAAGCGGCATCCCGCTTCGTCGTCTTGTTCTGCTGATCAGTTCCCTTGTTCGGTTCACTCATGGGATCCCGGTTAGCCCTCCACGGTCATCACAAACCCGAACAGCTCCCCCAACTCGTAGCCGTCGGACAACTCGTAGCCGTCGGACCGGCCTCAGGCGCAGTGATGGAGGAGGCCTTGATTTCCTGGTTTGCCGTCGGGGTCGGGCAGGAGCCGAGCGGCGACCTGACTGGCGAAGTCGGCGCCGGGCAGCGGGATCTCGAAGTCGTGGCGCAGGTAGCCGACACCGACCGCGGTGGACAGGTAGTTCATCAGCTGGGAGACGACAGGACCTCGGTGGCGGGGGTGAGCCGCCAGGCAGCGCAGGAGACGGAGCATGGTGGTGATGGGTGCGCCGAGGAGCAAGTGGTTGGCCGATGCCCGCTCTTCTTCGTCGTCCGTCCGCGCCGGGGAGACATCGGTCATCACCGGGGCGGCGATGTCGTTGGTCTGGCGGAGCCACCACTGGGCGAGTTCGTCCTCGCCGGAGGCCAGGTGGTGGAGGTACAGGCAGTAGGCGGCGGCGCCCTGCCCCGCGCCCGCGGCGTACTGCCACCAGAACCGGGCGCCGTCGTCGGTGTCGGTGAGCTGCAGGACACAGGCCAGCGCGAGCGCGCCACGGGGCCCGGGCAAGTCGTCGGTGACGAAGTCGACTTCGGCGGGGGTGATCTGGGACAGGACGGTCTCGCACATGTCCCTCGGGTACCCGCCGGTCTCGTCCGCCTGTTCAGGGCCCGTGCCCGGTGCGCCAAGGACCAGCCGTGCGGCGGCGCGGAGCGTGCGCGGGGGGACGATGTCGGCCGGCACCCTGCGGTCGCGGGCCAACAGGGCGCGGGACAGGATCGCTTGGATGGTGGTCTTGTGGCTGGTCACGTGGGGTTCCCTTCCGAGGGGTGCGGCGGGCAGCACAGGATGCTGGCGAGGACCTGGATCGCGTAGCGCTCGTCGGAGCGGACGCCGGCCAGCGGAACGCCCAGCAGGCTGCTGACGGCTTCCTCGCTCAGGCCTCCCAGCGCGCGCAGCACCATCACGTCGAGCTGGGAGTCGGGCAGCCGGCTCATGGCGCGGAACAGGTCCTGGGTTTCGCCGAGTTGGTCCACGGCCTGCCGCGCGTGGTCCGGTCCGTTCAGCTCCCGCAGGGCGAGGGTGTCGAAGGCGGAGTGCTCGAAGCGGGGGCGCCCGTCGAAGTGGGGGGTGCGCCGCATCACGGTGGTGCGCAGCACGCTCCAGGCGTACCGCCGAATGTCGGCGCTGGACAGCGCCTTCGTCCAGGTCAGCCACAGCTGGTCATAGGTGTCGCGGATCGCGGCCCGGCGCTCGACGTCCGACAGGAAGACAGGAAGACACCTGCGTAGAAGTCGTATTGCGTCTCGGTCAGGTCGCGGAAGGCCGAGTGGTCCAACGGAGGCAGCGGCTGCGTATCGGGTTCGGTCGTGTTCTCCTCGTGCCGGCGGGTGGTGGTCTTCAGACGGATCTCCGGGGCTGCCTGCCGCCACAGCCGGTACAGCGGTCCGGTCGGGATCGAGAGCTGGAGCGCCACGGGGGCGAGCTGACCGTCCACCGCCCGTCGCGTCTACTGGCTCGCCCTGCTCGCCCCAGACTCCGCCGCATCACGCACCGCTGCCCCCTCCCCGGCGGTCCTGACCTCGCTCAGGTCGCGTCCCCGTGTCTCCTTCAGGATCGCGACCGTGATTGTCGTGACCAGTGCCGCAGCGGATACGTACACGGCGATCGGCGTGGAGGAGTCGAAGTCCTTCAGGAGTTCGACGGCGATGATCGGGGCGAGCGCGCCGGCGATGATCGAGGCGAGCTGGGAGCCCATCGAGGCCCCCGAGTAGCGGACCTTGGTGTCGAACATCTCCGAGATGAACGCGGCCTGCGGCCCGTACATCGCGCCGTGCAGCACCAGGCCCACGGTGACGGCGAGCGTGATCACACCGAACGACTTCGAGTCCACGAGCCCGAAGAAGGCGAACGCCCACCCCGCCATGCCGACGGACCCGATCAGGGTCACGGGCCTGCGTCCGACCCGGTCCGACAGCGCGCCCCACAGCGGGATGGTCACGAAGTGGATGGCAGAGCCGATGAGGACGGCGTTCAGAGCGGTGCTCTTGGAGAGTTCCAGGTGCGTGGTGACGTAGACCAGTACGAAGGAGGTGAGTACGTAGTACGAGATGTTCTCGCCGAAGCGGGTGCCGATGGCTCCGAGGACACCGCGCCAGTTCTTGCGGAAGACCTCCACGACCGGCGGCTTCTCCTCGACGCCCCGCTCCGCCGCGGCCTCCGCCTTCGCCTGGGCCTCCAGGAACACCGGGGATTCGCTGACCGAGACACGGATCCACAGGCCGATCATCACCAGTACTCCGGAGAGGAGGAAGGGGATGCGCCAGCCCCAGGACTGGAACGCCTCTTCCGACTGGACCGCGGCCAGCAGCGCAAGGACACCCGTGGCGAGCAGGTTGCCTCCGGGTGCGCCGGACTGCGGCCAGGAAGCCCAGAAGCCGCGGTGCTTGTCGCCGCCGTGCTCGGAGACGAGGAGCACCGCGCCGCCCCATTCGCCGCCCAGCGCGAAGCCCTGGATGAGGCGCAGGAGCGTGAGCAGTACGGGCGCGCCGACGCCTATCGACTCGTAGGTGGGCAGCAGGCCCATCGCGAAGGTGGCGCCGCCCATCATGAGCAGGCTGATCACCAGAAGCTTCTTGCGCCCGATCTTGTCGCCGAAGTGGCCGAACACCACTCCGCCGAGCGGCCTGGCGGCGAACCCGATCGCGTAGGTGACGAAGGCGATCAGGGTGCCGACGAGCGGGTCGCTGTTGGGAAAGAACAGCGTGTTGAACACGAGCGCCGCTGCCGAGCCGTAGAGGAAGAAGTCGTACCACTCGATGGTGGTGCCGATGAGGCTCGCGGCCACGATGCGGCCGATGCCGCCGGAACGGGCCTGGTCGGCCGTTCCTGCGGTCTGGGTGTCATTCATGAAGGTCACCAGTTTCACTTGCGGGGACGTGGCGATCGGGACGGCGGGCGGACGGCTTCGTGTGCCGGGCCGGCGGCTGAGCGGCGGACTGTGCGGCGGGGGCGGGAGCGGGCGAGCGGGTCTGCTCGTGTACGCCTCACGGCCGGAAACCTAAGGTCGCTGCGCTCCGACATCCATGTGTCGGCCCACTACACCGCGGGGCTTCGCAGTGGGTTCGGGGGCTACATGGCGGGGTGTCTGCTCCCCCGCGCCTCCACCCCCTACCGGGGTAGCACCTTCAACTTGGCTCCCCGGTATGACGCCTGACGCGTGGTCGGCACCACACACTCCTCGTCATCAGCACGGCGAACGCGCCGCCTCCCCCACCCGGCAATGAACGAAGGGACGCCCATGACCACGACCCTGGCGCCACCGGTCCCCATCGGGAAGACCGCAGTCGGGGCCCTCGGCCTGCTGGCGGTCGCCACAGGTGCCCTGGAGTCGGTGGTGACACCGACGCTCCCGCTTCTGCAACGTGAGTTGGACATGAGCCCCTCCGAAGGAGCGCTGCTCAGCATCGTGCTCCTGATCACCGGCGCGCTCATCACACCCGTCGCGGGCAAGTTCGGCGACCGCTACGGAGGGAAGCGGGTCCTCACGCGGCTCATGGCCGTCGTCTCGGCCGGTGGCCTGGTGTCCGCCCTGGCGCCGAACCTGCCCGTGCTGCTGCTCGGTCAGGTACTGCAGGGCGCCATGGTGGGCGCGCTGCCCCTGTCGTTCATCGTGGTGCGCAAGCATCTCCCTGCGGGAGAGTCGAAGGTGGCCATCGGAGTGGTCAGCGGGCTGTTCGTCGGCGGCGGGATGGCGGGAACACTGGCGGCGGGCCCTGTGGCCGAAGGCCTGTCCCGGCATTGGATGTTCGCGCTGCCGACGATCGCGGTCATGGGTTCCACGCTGCTGGTGAACAGACTGATGCCACATGATTCACCGGGACGGCAGGACGGTGCGGGGATCGACTGGCCCGGCCTTCTTCTCCTGAGCGGGACGCTGGTCACCCTCATGCTCGTCCTCGCGACGGCACCCGACATCGGTTCGCGGCCACTCGTGCTCGGCGCCCTCCTCCTGGTCCTGGCCGGGCTGGTGGCCGGATGGACAGCCGTGGAGCGCCGTGCGGTCTCACCGATGGTGGACCTGCGCATGCTGGCCCGGCCCGCGGTGTGGAAGTCCTGCGTACTGACGTTCGTGATCTGCGTCGGCACCTCGGTGGCGGTCTATCTCGTTCCGCAACTGTTCGCGGTGCCCACCGACGCCTACGGATTCGGGGCCAGTGCCACCCAGATCGGCCTCTTCCTGCTACCTGGCGCCCTGGTCGCCTCGCTGGCCGGGCCCATCGGTGGGATGGGTGCGCGGCGGTTCGGCTCGCGTGCGGTGGTCACCACCGGAGTCGTCATGATGGCCGCCGCGTTGCTTGCCCTGGCAGCCGTCCACACCGACACCTGGCACCTCGTCGCCGGCAAGGCACTGATCGCCCTGGCCAACGGGCTGTGCGTCACGGCGATGGTGACCAGCACCGCCACCTCCGTCGACCAAGGCGACACCGGCATCGCCACCAGCCTGGTCCTGGTGACCCGCGTGATCGGCTTCGCCGTGGGTGCGCAGTTCGCGGGTGCGCTCCTCACCGCCCGGACCCCCTCCGGGTCGGATGTGCCGGCCGAATCGGCCTTCGTCACCGGCTTCATCGTCGCCGGCGTCGTCACGGCGCTGTCCCTCTTCGTCACACGCACCATGAGCAAAGGAGCCAACGCATGACCCGCACCGAGGAGCCGACCGGCACACGAACCGCACCGAGGCGCACGGCCCTCGTCTCCGGGGCCAGTATCGCGGGCCCCACCCTCGCGTTCTGGCTGAACCGCTACGGATACTCGGTCACGGTGGTGGAGAAGGCGGCCACGCTGCGAAGCGGCGGCTACCCCATCGACGTGCGCGGCACCGCACTTGAAGTCGTCCGCAGGATGGGCATCCTGCCGCAACTGCGCGACGCGCACATCGACTTGCGCCGTCTGACCTTCTTCGAAGGAGACGGCAGCCAGGTGGCCTCGGTCCACCCGCACGACGTCACCGGTGGTGTCGCGGGGCACGACCTGGAGGTACGACGCGGGGATCTGACCGACGCCCTCTACACAGCGGTCCGGGACGACGTGGAGTTCATGTTCAACGACTCCATCGCCGCCCTCGACCAGTCGGACCACGGAGTCGATGTCACCTTCCACGGGGGCAGCAGGCGCACGTTCGACATGGTGTTCGGCGCGGACGGGATGCACTCGCGTACACGGGAGTTGCTGTTCGGCCCCGAAGAACAGTTCCATCGGTACCTCGGCTACTGCTTCGCCGTGTTCCCCATACGCAACACCTTCGGGCTCTCCCACGAGACCGTGATGTGGAACGCCCCGGGCAGAGCCGCGGCGCTGTATGCCGCGGGGGACGACGACGAAGTGCACGCCTTCTTGAACTTCGCCCGGCCGAACCCACCGTTCGACGCCTTCAGGGACCCGATAGCCCATCGCGACCTTGTCGCCGAGGTGTTCGCCGACGCCGGATGGCACGTCCCGGACATGCTGGCCGCCATGCGCGACGCCGACGACGTGTTCTTCGACGCGGTCGGGCAGATTCACCTGCCCCGCTGGTCCAGCGGCAGGGTCGCACTCCTCGGCGACGCCGCGTACGCTCCCTCGTTCCTCACCGGACAGGGCACCAGCCTCTCTCTCGTGGGCGCGTACATGCTTGCCGACTCCCTGGCGGACAACGGCCACGTCACGGGCTTCGACGCCTACGAACACCACACCCGTGAGTTCGTGACCATGAACCAGGCACTGGTCGGCAAGGGCGGCGCCACCCTCTTCCCGACGACACCCCAAGCTCTGGAGCGACGCAACGACAGACTGCGCAGCCTCACCACCATGCCCTCCCCGGAGAGGCGACCGGCCCACTCCGCCCTCACTCTGCCCGAATCGAGGCCCATGCCGTGAGCCACTGACCCAACGGACACCAAACCGAACGGACACCAACTGGCCACGCGACCACCTCCACCATCGCCTTCGCGCTCGGCCTCGCGGGCGGGGTCAGGCTATGTCGGGGGCGGACAAGCGGTGCAGGCGCAAAGCGAGCTGGATCTCCAGTGCGCGCTCCGGCGACTGCCAGTCATCGCCGAGGAGCCGGCCCACCCGCTCCAGACGCTGAGCGACCGTGTTCACGTGCACGTGCAGCGCGTCCTTGGTACGGGCCGGACTCATGCCGGACGCGAAGTAGGCGTCGAGGGTGCGCAGCAGATCGGTCCCTTTGCGCTCGTCGTAGGTGACGATGTCGCCGATCGTGCGGGCGACGAAGCCGCCGACGTCCCGGCTGTCGGCGAGCAGCAGTCCGAGGAAGCCGAAGTCCTCGGCCGCCGCACCCTGCCCCGTTCTGCCGAGCAGCCGCAGCGCGTCGAGGCAGCGCTGCGCCTCGGCGTACGCGGCGGCCACCGTCCCGACCGGGTCGGTGACCGGCGCCGATGCGCCCACGGTGACGCTGTCGTGGATCGCCTCGGAGAGCCGGGCCGCGACCTGGGACGCCAGCTCCGACGCGGCGGTGGTGTCCGCCGGGAGCAGCAGGACGGTGCCGCCGTCGCGCGCCGCGGCGAGGCCGTGCCGGGTCGCCGCGAGGTGGTTGGCCGCGGACCACAGGCGGCGGCGCGCGGCCGCCTGCTGCTCGGCGCCGTCGGTGCTCTCCAGGCGGGCGGCGAGCACCACATGGGGCGCGTCGAGGTCGGCGTGCAGCCGCTCCGCTCTCTCGCGCAGCAGCCGCGGGTCCCGGTCACGCCCGTCCAGGAGGTCGTCCAACAGCTCGCCGCGCACCCGCTGTTCGGCCTCGGCCGCGGAGCGCCGGGCGAGCAGCAGCAGCGAGGTGACCATGGCGGCGCGCTCCAGGGTGCGCTGGTCGACCGGGTCGAGGCCGGGGTGGCCGCGCAGCACGAGCGCGCCGAGCAGCTCACCGCCCGCGGCGACGGCCGCGACCCAGTCATCGCGGTGGCGCACCGCGTGCCCGTCGGCGCGGGACGCTTCGAGGGCGTGGTCGGGCGCCGCCTCCGCCTCCGTGAACTCCACGGTGCCGTCGAGGACTTGGGAGACGGCCGCGGCCACGTCGTGCACTCCGCCGCCGCGCAGCACCAGCTCGGCGAGCCGGTCGTGCACGTCGGACGCGCGCTCGATGACGCCGCTGCGATCGCGGATGATCTCGTTGGCGCGCTCCAGCTCGTTCAGCGCCTGCCGGGTCTCGCTGAGCAGGTTCGCGGTGTCGATGGCCGCGGCGGCGAGCGCGGCGAACGACCCGAGGAGCGCGATCTCCTCACGCTCGAAGACCCGCGCGCGCCGATCGGAGGCGAACAGCACCCCGATCACCTGCGCCCCCAGCATGAGCGGCACACCGAGGATGGCGACGAGCCCCTCGTCCCCCACGCCCGCGTCGATGCTGCGGGTGTGCTGGAAGCGCACGTCGTGCCCGTAGTCGTCGGTGACATACGGCCGCGCGGTCTGCGCGACGAGGCCGCCGAGCCCCTCCCCCATGCCGAGGCGCAGCTGCTGGAAGCGCGCCGCCACCGAGCCCTCGGTGACGCGCATGCAGGTGTCACCCCTGACCGGGTCGTTCAGCGTCAGATACGCGACGTCGGTGCCGAGCAGCGAGCGGGCCCGCTGGACGATGGCCTGCAGCACCGCGTCCAGGTCGCGCAGGCCCGCGAGGTCGTGCGCGGTCTCGAACAGCGCGGACAGCTCGGCCTCGCGGCGCCGTCTGCCCTCCATCTCCGCCCGTACGCGCAGCGCGAGCGCCTTGGCCGCCTCGAGCGCCGCTATCCGCTCGGGCGCCCGGCCCTCGGCCCGGGCGAGCAGCACGGGCTGTTCGTAGGCATCGGCTGAGGCGCCCCTGGCGAGCAGTTCCAGGAACGGGGCCTGCGGGTCCTCGGTGGTCACCGGGCCGGAGGCGGCGGATGAGTGCGGTTGGTGGCGCGACATGCGGACAAGGATTACCCGTCGAACGGTCGGGCCTGCCAGCCCTGTGGACAACTCGCGTCTTCTCGAAATCGCGGCCACCCGATCGAGGGACCGCAATACTCGTGAAACCCATCAACACCGGACAAATGAACCGGAGTTCAGTGGGCGGACCAGCCGCCGTCGAGAACGAGAGAGGTGCCGGTCATGAACGAGGCATGCGGCGTGCACAGATACGCGACCGCCTCGGCGACCTCGGAAGGTTCGATGAGCCGTTTGATCGCGCTGTCCTGCAGCATCACCTCGCCGAGCACCCGCTCCTCGGGGATGCCGTGCGCGGCGGCCTGGTCGGCGACCTGCTGCTCGACGAGCGGCGTGCGCACATAGCCGGGGTTCACGCAGTTCGAGGTGACACCGTGCGCCGCGCCTTCCAGCGCGGCGGTCTTCGACAGGCCTTCGAGCCCGTGCTTCGCGGCGACGTACGCGGACTTGTAGGCGGAGGCCCGCAGTCCGTGCACCGACGACACGTTCACGATGCGGCCCCAGCCCTGCCCGTACATGTGCGGCAGCGCACCGCGCAGCAGCCGGAACGGGGCCTCCAGCATCACGGTCAGCACGGTGTGGAAGACCTCGGGTGGGAACTCCACGATGGGCCGCACCAGTTGGATCCCGGCGTTGTTCACGAGGACGTCGGTGCCGACCGCCGCCTCCTCCGCGGCGTCGAGGTCGGTCAGGTCCAGGACGTACGGCTCGACGCCTTCGGCCTCCCCTGCCAGTGCCTCGAGCCCCGCCGCGTCCCGGTCCACGGCTCTCACCTTGGCGCCCGCCGCGGCGAGGCGCAGGGCGCAGGCCCGGCCGATGCCACTGGCTGCGCCGGTGACGAGTGCGGTGCGCCCGCCGAGATCCAGTTCGGGGGCGGCGGGTGCGGTCAGCGGGGTGTGCGGCGTCATGACTGGCACCCTAGGCAGCCGATCGGCGCCGCCCGATATGGGCGGCACCCATACTTCAGCGTTCGGTCATGGTCTCGAACCATGTGGGTCCCTCCGACTGGGCCTGCTTGATCCGGAACAGCGAGAACTCCTCCAGCGGCGGCAGCGCGTCCAGGGCGAACCAGGCGACGTCCAGCGACTCGTCGTCGTTGACACGCGCCGCGCCGCCGGTGGCCCGGCAGCGGAAGGCCGTGTCCATGAACTGGCACCGGTCGCCGTTGGGATACGTGATCGGCTGCAGCGCCTGCACGAGCACGACCCGCTCGACGACGCATTCGACTCCGGTCTCCTCGAAGACCTCGCGCGCGGCGACGTCCGCGGGCTGCTCGCCCGGCTCGGGGATCCCGCCGATGATCGACCACTTGCCGGAGTCGGCGCGCCGCCCGAGCAGCACCCGGCCCTCGTCGTCGAAGACGATGGCACTGACCCCCGGCAGAAGCAGCAGCTGGTGGCCCGCGGAGGCCCGGATCGTACGGATGAATTCAGGAGTCGCCATGCCGACGAGCCTACCTGTGCGCCCCAACGAACCGGCAGGCCACAAGCCCCATCAGGCGTCCGAGCGACGCCCCGCGCGGGCCCGCACGACGGCCCAGCCGAGGCCCCCGACGCCGATCGCGACGAGCAGCGCCTCAGGCCACGCGCCCACGCGCGTGGCGAGCGTTTGCGAGGTGCGCTTGGGGACGTCGGCGAGCAGGGTGGCGGGCTCGAACATGCCGGTCTGCTGCTCGAGCGAGCCATCGGCCGCGATCACGGCACTGACCCCGCTGGTGACCGGGACCATCACGGCCCGTCCGTGCTCGACGGCCCGCACGCGGTCCATGGCCAGCTGCTGGTAGGTCATCTGGCTGCGCTCGAACGTCGCGTTGTTGCTCGGCACGGACAGGATCTGCGCGCCCTCGCGGACCTGGTCGCGCACCGTGTCGTCGAACGCGGCTTCGTAGCAGGTGATGTTGCCGACCTTGGTGCCCGACATGTCGAAGACGACGGGCTTCTTACCGGGCACGAAGTTGCCCGCCCGGTCGACGTCCTTACTGAAGATCCGGAAGAAGCCGCGGTACGGCATGTACTCGCCGAACGGCTGCAGATGCCGCTTGTCGTAGACGGCCCCCGGTCCTGTCTTGGGGTCCCACTGGATGAGCCGGTTGCGGGGCTTGCCGTCCTGCGGGGTCACCACGGCGCCCACCGAGATGGGCACTCCGACGGCCTGCGCGGCCTTGGTGATCTCGTCGTAGGCGTCCTGGTTGGTGTAGGGGTCGATGTCCGAGGAGTTCTCCGGCCACAGCACCAGGTCGGGGCGCTCGACCTGCCCCGACTTGATCTTCGCGGCGAGCTTCATGGTCTCGCGCACGTGGTAGTCGAGCACGGCCCGGCGCTGGGAATTGAAGTCGAGGCCCATCCGCGGCACGTTGCCCTGGATGAGCGCCACGCGCGCGGTGCCGGCCTCGGCGGAGGTCGCCACCAGGGGCATCGCGAGCGCTCCGGCGACGACCGGGGCGACGGTGAACGCGGCCGCGACGGCGATGCCCTTGTCCTTCAGGAAGGACAGGCCCTTGAGGGACGATGCGCCTTCGGACGACGTCCGGCGCACCTTCCTGACCCGCAGCGCGAGGGAGCCGAGCCCGAAGCCGCACAGGACCACGGCGAAGCCGAGCAGCGGGGTGCCGCCCAGCGAGGCGAGCGGCAGGAACACCCCACTGGGCTGCCCGAACGCGACCTTCCCCCACGGGAATCCATCGAACGGGGCACGCGCGCGTAGTGCCTCGGACGCGATCCAGACGCCACTGGCCCACAGCGGCCACAGCGGAAGCCGCGACACATAGGCGATGCCCATGCCCGCGAGCGAGACCAGCAGTGCCTCCGCGGCGGCGAGCGCCAGCCACGGCAGGGGCCCGACGTCGACGCCGGTCCAGGAGAGCAGCGGCACCAAATAGGCGAGCCCGAAGGCGAGGCCGAGTCCGAAGCCCGCCCTCAGCCGCCGCCCGTACACGGCCACGCCGAACAGCGCGAAGGAGATCGGCGCGAGCCACGGGAGCTCACGCGGCGGAAAGCTCACGTACAGGAGCAGTCCGGCGATCACCGCGAGTGCGAGGGGAACGGACCGCCGCAGGTGGGAGCGAACCTTCGAAAGCACAGACTGCTCTGCGGGCTCGTCCGACGGGGCTACGGGAGGTGCGGTGGCGGTCACCCGGGGAGTGTACGGCGCGACACTGTCACACCGACATGACGGTCGGCGCGCCCCGCTCCGGCCCGTACGGCGGAACGTTCCTGTGCAACACCGGTCCGCCGCGGGCCACCAGCCGTTAGCGTGTGGCCGGGTTCCCGACAGCGCGGCCGCGTCCGGCCTCGCGTCCGGGGCCCGGCTACGTCGGGGGGCGACGGGTGGATGCGACGGGGTGGTCGACGGGTGCGGCGACGGACGGCACGCTGCGGGAGCACCGCGGCGCCTCGGACGCCGTGGGTGTCGCGGTTCTCGGGTGTTGTGCGGCGTGGTCGCTGATCAGCGCGACCGCGCGCGCGGGCAGACCGGAGGGGATCCTCCTGGCGGTGCTCGCCGTGATCGCGGGGTACGCGTGCGGGCGCATCGGCGGGGCGCTCGTGCCGGTCGCCGCGTCCTGCGCGGTCGGGCTCGGCGGCCTGTGTCTCGCGCTCACCGCCCCGTACGCGGCCCCCGCACCGGATGTCGTGACGCCGCTGGGCCGGGTCGGCGCGACGGCGGCGCTGCTCGCCCTGTCGGCGGGGGCGCTGTGCTGCGCGGCCTGGTCGGCGCGGCAGCCGCCACAGCGGGTCGTGCTGCACGTTCTGGCGGCGGGCAGCGTGGCGGTGGCCGCCGCCGTCGACTCGCCGGCCGGGATCACGGTGTGCGCGGGTGTCGTCCTGTGCTCGCTCGCGGCGGCCCGCCTGCGCAGCCGGGCGCTCGGCCTGACGGGCCTCGGCCTCGCGACGTCGGTGGTGGCCGGTCTCGGTGTGGCGCTCGCCAAGGGCGTCCTGCCGGCAGGATCGACGGCCTCCCTGGAGACGTGGCTCTCGCACCGGCGGATCCTGCTGTGGCACGACGCCGTGCACCTCGCAGAGGTGCATCCCGCTCTCGGCACGGGGCCCGGGCGCTTCGAAGACCTCAGCCCGACGCTCGCGCAAGCCCCGCTCTCCGATGGCAAGCCGCACTCCGCCGTCCTCCAGGTGGCGGCCGAACAAGGGCTCATCGGCGTGCTGCTGCTCGCGGCGGCCTACTGCTGGCTGCTGTACGTCCTGTGGCGCTCCGCACGCTCGACGCAGGTGGTGCTGGCGGCGGGCGCCGCCCTGACCGCGGTGGCCGCGATGGCGACGGTGGGCAACGCGCTCAGCTTCACGACCGTGACGGCGGGCGTGGGCCTGCTCGCCGGGATCGCCACGGCGGAACCGTTCACGAACGGGCCGCCGGGCGACGACGAGGCCGCCCTGGAATTCCTCCAGGGCGGCCTCGACTGAGTAGGTCGGGCGGGTCGGCTCAGACGACCGGGCCCGCGGCGGTCGGCTTCAGGCGGTCGCGGATGTGCCGCACCGCGCTCTCCGCGTCGTCCACGGTCACCGTGAACCTGCGGCCGTCGCCGAGGCGGAGCACCACGCCCTCGCCGCGCCGCACCACCACGGCCGTGCCGATCTCCGGGCGCCAGCGGTAGCCCCAGCCGCCCCACTGCCGGGGCGTGACGCGGGGCGCGACGTCCGCCTCCACCACATGGGCGAGCGGGATGCGGCGGCGCGGCAGGCCCACGTGGCCGCAGCGCACTTCGAGGTGGTCCTTGTCGACCTTCACCGCGACGTGCAGGAAGGCGAGGGTGCCGAACAGGATGAGCAGGCCCACGGCGATCAGGCCGACCACGGACATGGCCAGGGCAAGTATTCCGGTGGCCCAGGAGTTGTCCACGGCCAGCTCGATGCCCAGGGCCAGGCAGGCGAGCCCGCCGCAGGCCAGGAACCACTGCACACGGTTGTGTGCGCGGCCGGTCCAGATGTCGGTCGCGTGGGCGGAAGAGCGTCGCCCTGCGTGCTCGTCGGGGGCGTGTTCCCTCATGCCCTCGAGCCTACTCATGTTCCGCGGGTCCGGCACCGGCTTGCGCAGCCCTGTGCGTCGGGCCGGTGCGGTTGCTCACCCCGCGTGGCTCAGCGCCTGCAGATCGCGACCTTCCGCGTAGGCGAGCGCCTCCTTGGGCAGCGTGTCCTCCCGGCCGCCCAGCAGCACGGTGAGCCGGCCGCGCGTATCGGGCTCGGTCTGCAGACTCTCGCCGATCCGGCGCAGCGCCTGTGCGGCGACGGCGCCCGCGCTACTGTGCAGGACAATGGGGTCTCCCCTGCTCGACCTCTGTTGAGAGCTTGGGGAAGGGTATGCGTCGGGCTGCTGCACCGCGGCACGGATACGCTCCGCGACCAGTTCGTAATGGGTGCAGCCCAGGACAACGGCCCTTACATCACGAGGCGTGAGGGCCGCCGCCGCCGCGATGGCCCGGTCGATGCCCTCCTCGTCGGCCCACTGCACCGCGTCGGCGAGGCCGGGGCAGGGCACCTCGGTGACCTGGGCGCCGCCCCCGAAATCCCGGATCAACGTCCGCTGATAGGGGCTTCCGGTGGTCGCCGGGGTGGCCCAAATCGCGACCGGGCCGCCGCCCGCGGCGGCGGGCTTGATCGCGGGGACGGTACCGATGACCGGGATGCCTGGCTCGAGCCGGGCGCGCACCGCGGGCAGCGCGTGCACGGAGGCGGTGTTGCAGGCGATGATCAGCGCGTCCGGGCCCTGTGCGGCGGCGGCCTCGGCGACGGCGAGCGCACGCTCGGTCACGTCCTCGGGCGTGCGCGGCCCCCAGGGCATGGTCTCGGGGGCGGAGGAGAGCACGAGGTCGACGTCCGGGCGCAGTCGCCGTACCGCGGCGGCGGCCGCGAGCAGTCCGATTCCGGAGTCCATCAGCGCGATCTTCACCCCAAAACCATAGACGATGGGCCCGACAATGCCCGTGCCGGTGGGGCAGACTGCGGCGGATGGACGTCGTTGTGTGGATCACCGCGGCTTCGCTCGCCGCGTGGCTGTGGCTGCTGCTGTGTCAGGGCTTCTTCTGGCGTACGGACCTGCGCCTGCCGCCGCGCACCGCACCTGATAGCTGGCCGGATGTGTGTGTCGTGGTGCCGGCCCGCGACGAGGCGCAGGTGCTGCCCGACAGCCTGCCGTCGCTGCTCGCCCAGGACTATCCGGGGCGGGCGGAGATCTTCCTGGTGGACGACGGCAGTTCGGACGGCACGGGCGAGGTGGCGCGCACCCTCGCGGACCGATTCGGCGGGCTTTCCCTCACGGTCGACTCACCGGGCGAACCGCCCGCGGGCTGGACGGGGAAGCTGTGGGCGGTGCGGCACGGCATCGGCCTGGCACGCGCGCGTGACCCCGAGTTCCTGCTGCTGACCGACGCCGACATCGCGCATGAACCGGACAGCCTGCGGGAGTTGGTGGCGGCGGCGCGCACGGGCGGCTTCGACCTGGTGTCGCAGATGGCGCGGCTGCGCGTGGAGAGCGTGTGGGAGCGGCTCGTGGTGCCCGCGTTCGTGTACTTCTTCGCGCAGCTGTACCCGTTCCGTTGGATCGCGCGGCAGGGCGGGCGCACGGCCGCGGCGGCCGGCGGCTGCGTCCTGCTGCGTACCGAGGCAGCCGAGCGGGCGCGGATCCCGGACGCGATCCGGCAGGCGGTCATCGACGACGTGTCGCTCGCGCGGGCCGTGAAGCGCTCTGGCGGCCGCATCTGGCTCGGCCTGGCCGAGCGCGTCGACAGTGTGCGGCCGTATCCGCGCCTCGCGGATCTGTGGCGCATGGTGTCCCGCAGCGCGTACGCCCAACTGCGGCACAACCCGCTGGTGTTGCTCGCCACCGTGCTGGGACTCGCCCTCGTCTACCTGGTGCCGCCCGCGGCGCTGATCGCCGGCCTGGTCGCGGGCAGCGCGCCGACCGCGCTGCTCGGCGCGCTCGCCTGGGCGGTGATGGCGGGAACGTACATCCCCATGCTGCGCTACTACCGGCAGACGCTGTGGCTGGCGCCGCTGCTGCCGTTCACCGCGCTGCTGTACCTCCTGATGACGGTGGATTCCGCCGTGCAGCACCACAGGGGGCGGGGCGCGGCCTGGAAGGGACGCACGTACGCCGCGCCCGACCGGGGGTGAACACCGCGCTGCGCCAAGCTACTTGCGACCCCGTGTCCAGCTCATGTTCCACCCGTAGGCGCGGTCCACGGTGCGCTGCGGGCTGACGCCCCGCTCCGGGACGAGATAGCGGGCCTCGCGCTGCACGGTCAGATCGCCGCCGTCGTTCGTCAGCAGGGCGAGCGCGCACACCGTGGAGGGCACCGTGCACTCGTCCAGGGAGAAGTCGATCGGCGCTCCGTGCGCCGGTTGCAGCGTGACCGTCGCATGGAGGTCGGCGAAACTGCGCGCGCCTTCGTAGATGGTCACGAAGACGAGGATGCGGCGGAACGCGTTCGTGTGGTCGAGGTTGATGGTGAGGTTCTCGCCGGCGGCGAGGCCACCGCTGCGGTCGTCGCCGTCGAGGTGGATGTACGGGGCCCTGCCCACCGCGCCGAAGGCGTCGCCGAGGGCCTGCACCACCCCCTTGCTCCCGTCGGTCAGTTCGTACAGGGCGCACAGGTCGAGATCGAGGTTCCGGGCGCGCTTGTTCCCCCGGCCGCCGAACTGCTTGCGCATCTCCCAGTTAAGGTTCACGCGCAGGGCGCCGGACGTGCCGCCCTGCTTCGCCAGGGAGACAGTGGGTGCCGCCTTCGTCAGCGTCACTTTGGTCAGCCGCGCGGGCTGCGCGGGGGTGGGCGGAGCCGAAGGGGCGGCGGCGGGCGGCGCTGCCTTCTGCGGTTCGTCCACCGTGATGCCGTAGTCCGTCGCGAGGCCCGCCAGGCCGCTGTCGTAGCCCTGGCCCACGGCCCGGAACTTCCAGGCTCCCTGACGGCGGTACAGTTCGCCGAGGACGAAGGCCGTCTCCACCGTCGCGTCCGCGCTGTCGTAGCGGGCGAGTTCGGTCCCGTCCGCCGCGTCGACGACGCGGACGTACAGACCCGGCACCTGCCCGAACGCCCCGCCGTCCGCGGATGCCGCGAGGACCACCCGCTCGATGGCGGGCTCCACGCGCGCGAGGTCGACGAAGAGGGTGTCGGTGACAGCGCCCCCGCCGGTGGACCTGCCCTCGTACCGGACCGCCCCGGAGGCGTGCGCGGGCTGGTTGTAGAACACGAAGTCCGCGTCGGAGCGGACCTTTCCGGAGGCGAGCAGGAGCGCCGAGGCGTCGACGTCGGGCACACCGGGGCCCGCACGCCGGACCAATTCGACGCGCACGGCCGAAGCCCGCACCCCGACATTCGCGCCTTTAGCCATTGTCATGTCCGCCCCAAACGCCCGACCTCGGCTTACCGGCCAACATATTCCCTGTGGCCCAGCGACTCCCAGAGGCTCGTTCGAAGATCACTGGCCAACCGCCGGTAACCCCCGAAATCTTCGACCTCTACAGGAAAACTGCCCCGAGTGACGACCGTTTTCCCCAAGTTCGCTCGCATTGAGGACGCGCGGTCACACACGACACGCAAAAGAACCCTCTTATCGGTCTACCCCAACGACCACATCGTGGGCTTAACTTATGTGTCATGACCTCCCCCCGCTCCACATATGGCGGCGGTTACTACTCCGCGCCGTCCTTCCCGGACACTCCGATCTACGACTCACTCGTCGCGGAACGGGGTACTCCGCAGATCGCCCCGATCCGGGTTCCCTCCGCGTACGACAGCAACAGCCACCTGCCGGCGCTGCCGGCCGCGCTGCCCGCCCTGCCGTCGGCGCACTCCGCGCCCGCGCCGCAGTACGGGTATCCGCACCCGCAGGCCGCCCCGATGCAGGCGGCCCCGGCCGCGTACATCCCACAGCAGGCGCACGCCCAGCGCGGCTATCCGGGCCCGCAGGTCCAGCAGCCGCAGCGTCCCGCGCCCGGCCAGGCGACCGGCTACGAGGCGATGCGCCCGGCCACGCCGCGGCCCGCCCCCGCGCCGTACGAGGATCCGTACAACCGCCAGCAGTACCGCGGTTACTGACCCGACACGGCCGGAACGCCCCGGCCCACCCCCAGCAGCCACGGGCGATGTCCGTGGCTGCTGGCAGAATTACCGGCATGTCGCAGCCAGCACTCAGTTCGATCCATGTCCACCCGCTCAAGGCGGTTCGGGGGCACGCTCCGCGTGAGGTCGTCGTGGAGCCGTGGGGCCTGGCCGGAGACCGGCGCTGGGTGCTGGTGGGCGCGGACGACAAGATCGTCACGCAACGGCCGCATCCCCGCCTGGCGTTGGCCGCCGCCGAGCAGCTCCCCGGCGGCGGCGTTCGTCTGTCGGCCCCGGCGATGGACCCGCTGAGCGTCGAGGTGCCCGAGCCGCGGGAGACGACCACGATCGAGGTCTGGTCGGACAAGGTCGAGGCGGTCCCCGCCGACCGCGCGGCCCACGCGTGGTGGAGTGCGTACCTGGACACCGAGATACGCCTGATGCACCTGGACGACCCGGCGACCAGGCGGCCCATCGACCCCGAGTACGCGCGTCCGGGCGAGACGGTGAGCTTCGCCGACGGTTACCCGCTGCTCCTCACGACGCTCTCGTCCCTCGACGCCCTCAACTCGTTGATCGCTCAAGGTGACCATGCCGACGAGGGCCCGCTGCCGATGAACCGGTTTCGGCCGAATGTCGTCGTCTCCGAGACACCCCCGTGGGCGGAGGACGACTGGTCGCGCATCGCGATCGGCGACGTCACCTTCCGCATCGCCAAGAGGAGCGGCCGCTGCGTGGTCACGACGACGAACCAGCAGACCGCGGAGCGTGGCAAGGAGCCGCTGCGCACCCTGGCGCGGCACCGCCGCTTCGGCGACCAACTGTGCTTCGGCACAAACCTGGTACCCGAATCGACCGGCACCATGCGTATCGGGGATCCCTTGACCATCCTCGAATAACCGTCACCCGGTCGGGGAACCCGGCGCCGCGACATGCTCGTTGAGAGACAATGGCAGTGTCGGAAGCGCCGGTGGTCAGGGGCGAGCCGGGACCTGGGTCGGGTGACGTCGCTCTCTCTTCTCCCCTCCGGCATGCGGGCGCTGCCGTTCGGGGTTATGACAGACCCGGAAGGGGGTGCAGACCGTGCGAGCGTTGATCGGGCTCTGGCGCTGGCGCCACAATCCCGTGTGCCGCAGGACCGACCTGGCAGAGGCCTGGGTCGCCCTGATCGCACTGTTCCTCATCGTCGTCGCCGCCCCGGTGGTCGGCATCGTCGCGGGGTCCGTCTCGCGTGACGCTCTGTACCGCTCCGTGGAGGAGCAGCGCAGCATGCGCCACGAGGTGACGGCGACCGTGCTGCACAAGGTGGCGCAGCCGCCGCTGGACCCCGACCCGGAGACCTCCACGGCGCGTGACGCGCACACGCGCGTGGTGGCGACCTGGCGGGCCCCGGATGGTTCCACCCGGCAGGACCGCGTCGTCGCCGCCCTCAGCACCCCGCACCGCGGCGACAAGTTCACCGTGTGGACCGACGACCAGGGTCGCGCCGTCGGCCGCCCCCTCGACCGGCCCACCGCCGCCACGCACGCGGCGCTCGCCGGATTCGGTGCGGCCGTCGCCGTCACCGGCCTGGTGGAGGGCGCCCGGCGGCTCGCCCTGTGGCGCATGATGCGCCGCCGGTACGCGCGTTGGGACAGCGCCTGGGACATTGCGGGACCCGACTGGGGAAGGACCGGCACGGGCAGCTGACCGCCGTCCACAGGCTCGCCGCTCTGGTCAACTGCCGTGCTCCGCGCACGCTACGGTGGAGCCACCTTTAGGCAGGCAGAGCACAGGAAGAAGCCAGGAAACAGCGCCGCGCGAGGCGCGCACACTTCCTGCGTACGACGAGGTGGGGGCAGATCAGCGCCATGGCACAGGGCTCGGTCCAGGTGACGCACACCAGCACTTCGCGGTGGCGGCGCCGCACGGGTGAGTACGCGTCGCTGGCCGCCGCGCTTGAGGCGGCGACCGACGGCGACGTACTGACCGTGGCCCCCGGTACGTACCGGGAGAACCTGGTGCTGCGGCGGGCCGTGACGCTGCGTGGCCCCGAGGGCTCCCCCGGTTCCGTGCGGATCGCACCGGCGGACGGTGTCCCCGTGACCGTACGGGCCTCCGCTACCGTGCGTGACCTGCACGTCGAAGGGCAGGACGCGGCGTCGCCCGCGCTGCTCGTCGAGGAGGGCGCCCCGGAGATCGTCGGTGTCCGCGTGGTGACCCGGTCCGCGGTCGGCGTCGAGGTGCGCGGCGGCGCCCGGCCCATGGTGCGCCAGTGCACCGTCGACAACCCCGGCGGCATCGGCATCGCCGTCCTGGACGGCGGGGGCGGCGTGTTCGAGGAGTGCGAGGTCGTCGCCGCCGGGCAGGCGGGCGTCGCGGTGCGCGGCGGCGCGCATCCCCGGCTCGAGCGCTGCCGGGTGCACCACACGTCGGGTGCGGGCCTGTCCGCGACCGGCGAGCACTCCGGCCTGGAGGCCGTGGGCTGCGAGGTGTACGAGGTCAAGGGTTCCGGTGTGCAGATCACCGGGCGGGCCGCCGCGCACCTGACGGACTGCGATGTGCACCGCACGACGGGGGACGGCGTCACGCTCGACACGGACGCGGTGCTCACCCTCGCCGACTGCCGTGTGCACGACGTCCCGGAGAACGCGATCGACCTGCGCTCCCGGTCCGTGCTCACCCTGACCCGTTCCACCGTCAGCCGGTTCGGGCGCAACGGGCTTTCGGTGTGGGACCCCGGCACGCGCGTGGACGCCAACCAGACCGAGATCCACGACAGTACGGGCGACTATCCGGCCGTCTGGGTCAGTGACGGCGCGACCGCCGTGCTCGACTCCTGCCGGGTGCACGACGTGCCGGACGCGCTGTTCGTGCTCGACCGCGGCTCGCGCGTGGACGTCGTCGACAGCGACCTCTCCCAGGTGCGCAACACGGCCGTGTCGGTGAGCGACGGGGCGACCGCCCAACTAGACGACTGCCGCATCCGCGAGGCCGCCACGGGCGCCTGGTTCCGCGACCACGGCAGCGGCGGCACGCTCGCCAACTGCACCGTGGACGCCACGCAGACCGGCGTGATCGTCACGAAGGGCGCGGACCCCACGATCGAGCGGTGCACGGTCACCTCGCCCGCCGAAGCCGGCTTCTACGTGTCCGCGGGCGGCCGGGGCAGCTTCCACGGCTGCCGGGTCGCGGACAGCGGCGGCTTTGGATTCCACGTCATCGACGGCTGCCGTACGAGCCTCAAGAAGTGTCGTACGGAGCGGTGTTCGCGCGGCGGCTACGAGTTCGCCGAGGACGGGCCGCTGATCGAGGACTGCGCGAGCGACGAGAGCGGCGGCGTGCGCGCCGGCGCGGCGGCGGCCCCGCAGCCGGCCCTCCAGACCGCGACGCAGACCGTCGGCCTGCTCAGCGCCGTGCCCGACCAGCGGCCCGTGGCGGCGCCCCAGGAGCCCGCTCAGGAGTCCCGCACGTCCCAGCGCGTCCTCGGCGAACTCGACGCGCTCGTGGGCCTGGAGAGCGTCAAGCGCGAGGTGCGCGCGCTCACCGACATGATCGAGGTGGGCCGCAAGCGGCAGGAGGCGGGCCTCAAGGCGGCCTCCGTGCGGCGGCACCTGGTGTTCACGGGCTCCCCTGGCACCGGCAAGACGACGGTGGCACGCCTGTACGGCGAGATCCTCGCCTCGCTCGGCGTCCTCGGCCAGGGCCACCTCGTAGAGGTGTCCCGTGTGGATCTGGTCGGCGAGCACATCGGCTCCACCGCGATCCGCACTCAGGAGGCCTTTCAACGGGCCCACGGCGGTGTCCTGTTCATCGACGAGGCGTACGCCCTGTCCCCCGAGGACTCCGGGCGCGACTTCGGCCGCGAGGCGATCGACACGCTCGTGAAGCTGATGGAGGACCACCGCGACGAGGTCGTCGTGATCGTCGCCGGCTACACGGCGGAGATGGAGCGCTTCCTGTCCACCAACCCCGGTGTGGCCTCTCGCTTCTCACGGACCATCACGTTCTGCGACTACCAGCCCGAGGAACTGCTGCGCATCGTGGAGCAGCAGGCCGACGAGCACGAGTACCGGCTGGCCGACGGGACGCCGGAAGCACTGCTCAAGTACTTCACGGTGCTCCCGAAGGGGCCCGCCTTCGGCAACGGCCGCACCGCGCGGCAGTCGTTCGAGTCGATGGTGGAGCGGCACGCGGGCCGGGTCGCCCAGCTCGACGCGCTGGACACCGACGCCCTCACGCTGCTCTACCCGGAGGACCTGCCGGAGCTGCCCTGAGCCTCGGCCTGCTCTTGGTCTCCCTCCGGTCGTTGCTGCGGTACGCCCGGCTTGAGGCGGGCGAGCAGCCGGGCGCGCTCCTCGGCGAAGACCGGGTCGGCCTGGTAGTCACCGTGGCCCAGGATCGGTGCGGGGAGCGGGTGTTCGGCCGTACGCCCGTAGGCGAGCGGGTCGAGGAGTGCCTTGTGGTCGACCTGGGGGCCGCAATTGCCCGGCAGGTTGATCGGCCCGCCGATAGGGTCGGTTTTGCGGTGCAGATTGCGCCAGCAGTCGACCTGGCGGTGCAGCGAGGCCAGCGCCTCGGGCCCGAACTGGGCGGGGAACCAGCGCCCGTACAGCCGCTCGAGCGGCGATCCGTAGGTGAGCAGTCCGACGCGCTTCCTTACGGAGGGGTGCAATTGCCAGGCGGCCGCCGCCGCGAGGACGCTGCCCTGTGAGTGCCCGGACAGGATGAGCCGGCCACCGGTGGCCTGCGTCCAGGTGGCCATGCGCCAGGTGAGGTCGGGGACGGCGCGCTCGGCGTAGCACGGGGGCGCGAAGGGATGCGCGGCGCGCGGCCAGAAGGTGCCCACGTCCCACAGGATGCCGATGGTGCGGCGTGCGGAGGCGTCCTTGTAGGCGCGGCGTCCCCAGGTGACGAACAGTATGAAGCCCAGGCCGATCAGCCAGGAGCCGAGCGCCTGCGCGGAGTCCGCCGCCCCCTGTACGACCGCGTACGAACCGCGGGCCGCGCTCCCCGGCACCTTCCCTGTGGTCCAGGCGCCGACCACGGCGAGGACTCCGAGCAGCAGCGCCACCGAGGCTACGACGCCGATCATCTCCGGTGCCTTGTCGGTGAGGGCGGCACGCGCGCGTGTGCCCGCGATGCGTGCCGTACGGGCCGCGTCCGGGGGTTCGGCGGTGGCGCCCGGCTTCTCGTCGAGGTGGTAGTCGACAGCCACTTGAGCGGTCTCGCGCTTCTTGATGCGGGCCGTGCGCAGAGCGAGCGCTCCGCACAGGACGGCGAGGACGATCAGCAGCGGCGGGATGACGGAGGCCTGCCAGGTCAGCAGCATGGGCGGGCCCTTGATGAGGCCGCTGGTGCCGTCCAGCCAGTCGGCGACGCGCTGCGCCACGCCTCCGGTCATCACGCCGCCCAGCGCGCACGCGAGCATCGCGGTGGCGGGCCCGCCGAGGCCGCGCAGGGCGGTGCGCGGGTCGCGGGCCGTGCGGTAGATGGCGTGCGCGACGAAGGCCAGGGCGACCACCAGCGCGCCCTGGACGAGGACGATGCCACCGAAGCTCGTGTCCCCGGGCAGCCGGCCGGAGGACTGCCAACCGGGTCGCGACCAGGCCGCGTACACCATGGTCACGACGAGCAGGGCGAGCGCCGCGTAGGGCAGGGCGCGCACCACCGTGCGGTCCAGGGTGTCGTCGACCCGGTTCTCGCTGCGGCCGCGGTGCACGATCACACCGATGACGGCGAGGGTGCCGAGGACCAGCGCGCCCACGATCGCCCACCCCAGTACGTCGAGCAGGACCGGCCCCCCGGACTCCCGGTCGAAGCGGGCCGCGGACGTGCCGACGGCCGCGGCCACCGTGAGCAGCGCGGCCGCGGTGTGCGCCGAGCGCAGGCGGGACACCAGACGCCGCCCGTACCAGAAGCCGGGCCTGCCGAGCGCGTTGTCGATCTCGCCGTCGGTGGGCTCGGGCATGTGCGGCAGCGGGCGCTGAGCCTCGTACGCGCTCCAGGTGCGGTGCGAGAGGTACCAGAGCAGGACGGCGAGAGCGCTCGGGACGAGCGAGGCGAGGGCGAGCCGGCGGCCGGGCTGGCTCCACCAGCCCTCCGCGAGGAAGCCCAGCCAGGCCCGCTGCTCGGCGCAGGCGGGCGTGCCCGCGCACTGCCAGGCCGTCAGGTCCAGGGCGACCTCGCACGCGGCGCCGACCAGCAGCACCGTGAGCGTGAGCGACAGGAGGCGGACGAGCAGGCCGTAGAGGCGTACGGTGCGGGACCTGCGGCGGGCGTTGGGGCGCATCCAGTGCGACAGGTTCACCACCATGAAGGGGAGCAGCAGCAGCCACAGCGCGCGTGATCCGTTGCCCGAGGTGAGGTTGCACCACACGTACGCCTCGGGGACGGGCTTGCCCCGGTAGTCGTCGGGGCGCGCCTCCGCGTCGGCGTCCTCGCCGCGCCGGAAGACGGCCGCCGTCTCGTCGCCCGACACCCGCACGGGCTGCGGGTCGTCGAGCATCTCTTGAGGAGTGGTGCCGCCGACTCCGTGGACGAGGAGTTCCAGGGCGGTCTCGTCCGAGGTCATGGGCGGTGTCGCGGAAGGCGTCGGCGTCGGCTCCGCGGCGGGGCCGTTCTGTTGTTCGTGCTCGTGCGTCGTACTCATGTGTCCCCCGTTTCTGAACACGACCAGGATCCCGGCCTGGCGCCCCCACGGGCACCCCTCGTCACGGAATCTCCCCGAGGCACCCCGCCCCATTCACCCCGTGTCGCCCCCGTCGCGGCGCAGGTCGGCAGCGCGGGCGGTGGTCCCGGTGTCGGTGGCGCGTGCGAGGATGACGAGAAAGCGCTGGCCTGTACGGCGGTGGTGACAGGCGGGACGAGCCGAAGGGATCCGACGGACGTGAGCGAGAATCAGAACCTCCTCGCGGAGCAGCGCCGCGCCCTGATCGTCGACGAGGTCCGTCGGCGCGGCGGCGTCCGGGTCAACGAGCTGACCAGGAAGCTCGGTGTCTCCGACATGACGGTCCGGCGCGATCTGGACGCGCTGGCCCGGCAGGGCGTCGTCGAGAAGGTGCACGGCGGAGCGGTCCCGGTCGTCGAGGCCAGTACCCATGAGCCCGGTTTCGAGGCCAAGTCGGGCCTGGAGCTGACCGCCAAGGAGGACATCGCGCGCGCCGCGGCTCCGCTGGCCGCGCCGGGCACGGCGATCGCGCTCTCCGGTGGTACGACGACGTTCGCGCTGGCCCAGCAGCTGCTCGATGTACCGGACCTGACGGTGGTGACCAACTCGGTGCGGGTGGCCGATGTCTTCCACGCCTCGCAGCGCGGTGCGGCGTCCCGGCAGGGGGCGGCGACGGTGGTGCTGACCGGTGGCGTGCGCACGCCGTCGGACTCGCTGGTGGGCCCTGTCGCCGACCAGGCGATCGAGGCGCTCCACTTCGACGTGCTGTTCCTCGGGGTGCACGGGATAAGCCCGGAGGCCGGCCTGTCCACGCCGAACCTGGCGGAGGCGGAGACGAATCGGCGGCTCGTGCAGTCCGCGCGGCGGGTCGTCGTGGTGGCGGACCACACCAAGTGGGGGACGGTGGGGCTGAGTTCGTTCGCCTCGCTCGACCAGGTGGACACGTTGGTGACGGACGGCGGGTTGCCGGTCGAGGCGCGGGCGGAGGTCGCCGAGCACATGCGGCTCGTCGTGGCCGGGGAGCCGGAGGCTGAGGCTGAGGCTGAGCCGGAGGACGGTACAGACATCTGACGGTGCGCCAGTTATGGTGACCGGGACCGGTCACGTCACTTGGAGTACGTCAACTCGGCCACTGGTGGCGCCTGTTGGGCCGGGCGTCGCGTCCGCCGATTCAACCGTTGGGGGCTGAACCTTCATGGCACGCCGTCTTCTCCCCGTCGAGCTCGACTTCGTCGACAGTGCGCCGCTGCGGCTCGTGTTCGCCCGTGAGGTGTCGGCTTCTCCGGATGCCGTGTATCGGGCGCTCGCCGAGGATGTCGTCGGGTGGCCCGAGTGGTTCTCCGCGGTGACGCTGGCGCGGCCGTTGGACGGTGGGGCTCGGCGGGAGGTTCGGCTCAAGGGTGGGACGCGGTTCCTGGAGACGATCGTCGCCGCGGAGCCCGGTGAGGTCTACGCGTATCGCGTTGACGAGACGAATGTGCCGGGGCTGCGGGCGATGGTGGAGGAGTGGCGGATCGAAGGGGTTCCCGGTGGGGGGTCTCGGGTGCGGTGGACGTTCGCGGTGGATGCGGGGGGCGCGGTGCGGGTGGGGATGAGACTTGGGCGGGGTGGGCTCGGGAAGGCGTTTCGCGATGCGGTGGGGGCGCTTGACCGGCGGGTGGCTTCGGCGGCGGCGTGATGGTGCGGTCGACCGGGGTTGACGCCTCGGGGGCTCTGCCCCGGACCCCGCTGCTCAATCGCCGCAGGGGCTTGATTTTGCCGGACCGCCGCCCGCGAAGCCCACGCACACGCTCGATGCGCCCGCCCGGGATCAGTCCGTCCACTCCCCCGTCTCCAGTAGGCGCGTGATTGCCTCGGCGTATGGGGTGATGTTCAGGGACTGCCGGCGGAGCCAGGCGTCCGAGTAGTACTTGTCCAAGTAGCGGTCGCCCGGGTCGCAGAGGAGGGTCACGACGCTACCCGTGCGGCCCTCCGCCACCATTTCCGCGATGATCTTGAGGGCGCTCCACAGGCCCGTACCCGTCGAGCCGCCCGCTCTGCGGCCGATGGCCGACTCCAGGGCGCGGACCGCGGCGACGCTCGCCGCGTCGGGGACCTTCATCATGCGGTCGATGGCGCCCGGCACGAAGCTCGGTTCCATGCGGGGGCGGCCGATGCCCTCGATGCGGGAACCGCAGTCGCTCGTCGCGTCGGGATTGTCGGTCGTCCAGCCCTCGAAGAAGCAGGAGTTCTCGGGGTCCGCGACGCAGATGCGGGTGTCGTGCTGCATGTAGTGGACGTAGCGGGCGAGCGTCGCGGAGGTGCCGCCGGTGCCCGCGGTGGCGACGATCCAGGCGGGCTCGGGGTAGCGCTCCAGAGCGAGTTGGCGATAGATCGACTCGGCGATGTTGTTGTTCCCGCGCCAGTCCGTGGCCCGCTCCGCGTACGTGAACTGGTCCATGTAGTGGCCGCCGGTGCGAGAGGCGAGGGCCGCCGACTCCGCGTACATCGTTCGGGAGTCGTCCACGAAGTGGCACTGGCCGCCATGGAATTCGATCAGGCGGCACTTCTCGGCGCTGGTCGTACGCGGCATCACCGCGATGAAGGGGACGCCGATCAGCTTCGCGAAGTACGCCTCCGAGACCGCCGTCGAGCCGCTCGACGCCTCGATGACGGGGCGGCCCGGGCGGATCCAGCCATTGCACAGGCCGTAGAGGAAGAGCGAGCGGGCCAGGCGGTGCTTGAGGCTGCCCGTGGGGTGCGTCGACTCGTCCTTGAGGTAGAGGTCGATGCCCCACTGCTCGGGGAGCGGGAAGAGCAGCAGGTGAGTGTCGGCCGAGCGGTTGTTGTCCGCCTGTACCTTGCGTACCGCTTCTTTGAGCCACTCACGGTAGCCGAGGTCCGTGTGGTCGACGTCGAGCGTCGGGAGGGCGCCGGATGCCGCGCCCTCGCCCGTGGGCCGACCTTGTTCCGTGGTGCTCACCGCTTGGCTCCTTCTCGTCGTGCCCGACCATCGTTCCGCGCGCCGGTCCGGAACGCCGACGACAGCCGGACACCACGATCATAAGCACCTTGCGCACGCTTCTCACCTGCATAAATGCATCTTTGAGCGTCTCAAAGGAACGCCTGGGAGAGAGACGGAACACGCGCCCGGGACGCCGGGAGAATCCGGGAACGTACGTGCGAGGGGGGCGCACGAAGAAGTTGCCCCCGCTGCTTCACAGCGCGTCCACATGCGCACTGGTGCTCCTGGCCAGGTGCGTGCAGACTGCACCGCAGACACGCACTCGAGGGGGCGAAACGGCATGGCGGAGCCGGAGTTCACGGCGACGGGTGTGCGCATCGGCCGGCGCCTGCGGTCACTGACCCGGGCGGGGCAGGTCCGGATCGCGGGCGGCAGGCTGGAGTTGCTCACGAGCTACGGGAGCGAGATCGACAGCGCTCCACTGGGTGAAGTCCGGGCGGGCAGGCCGTGGTTCGGTGCCGAGGACCGGGCGATGGCCGCCGTGGACGGGCGGCGCTATCTGCTGCACCTCGGCGGACAGGGCGGCGCCGCCGGGCCACCCGCGGCCCGGCGGTTCATCGAGGCCGTCCGCGCCGCCACCTCGCACACCGGATAGCGCACCGTCTGCGCAGCGAACCCCCGGCGAAGTTGCACGCCCACGCCTCCTGAGTAACGCTGGTCACACATCACTACTCAGGGTTTACCGGCGATAACGCTGCGAACCAGCCCGCCGGACACGGAGCGGGCAGTCCTGTCACAGCGCAGTCGCACCGCTCGATCCGTTTTCGTCTTCTTCCGGACTCAATTTCGGGGAGTCGTAGCCGTGATCAGCCAGCCGAACAGGCATTGCACGGTGGAGCTCCAAGCCCTGCCGTCGCGGATAGGTCAGGTCCGCAGAATCGTATCGGCGCAGTTGCGCTACTGGCATCTCGATCCGTTGATCGAGATGGCCGCGCTCTGTGTCACCGAGCTTCTGACCAACGTCCACCGGCACGCCGAGCCGGACAAGCTCTGCACCGTGGAGATCGAGCTGCTCAGCGGCACGCTCACCGTCTCGGTGCACGACCACGACCCGAGGCTCCCCGAGGTACGGGACGCCGACCCCCTCGCCACCTGCGGCCGCGGACTCGCGATGATCGCCGCGGTGAGCGACAGCTGGGGTGTGCGGCCGCACGGCGAGGACGGCAAGGTCGTCTGGTTCGCCCTGCCGGCGCCCGCCCCCGCGATGGCCATCGCGCCGTACCCGGTGTACGCGACGCAGCCCGCGCACCGCACGGACACGCACGAGCGCACGGTGTCCCCGCATGCTCCCGCCCGGTCGGCCGTCGCAGGCTGACCGGGCGGTGATCACCAAAGGTACGTCGCACACTCGGCAGCTCACTCGGTGGCGATGGCCCGCAGTACGTCCAGGCGTGCCGCCCTGCGGGCGGGGCGCAGGCCCGCGAGGGCGCCGGCGGCGAGCCCGACGAGGGCCACGATCGCCAGCCGGCCCGGCGGCAGCGCGAACGCGAAGGCGCTGTCGCTCGCCCCGTCGGACGCCTTCACCAGGACCCAGCCGAGGAAACCGCCGAGCACGAGCCCGCCTGCCGTGCCGAACGCGGCGACCAGCACCGACTCCCAGCGGACCATCGCCCGCAGCTGCCCGCGCGTCTGGCCGACGGCGCGCAACAGGCCCAGTTCCCGGGTCCGTTCGTGCACGGCGAGGGTGAGGGTGTTGGCGATGCCGAGCAGCGCGATGACGACGGCCAGGGCCAGCAGCGCGTAGACGAGCGTCAGCATCATGTCGATGCCGGACGCGGAGGACTGTGCGTACGCGTCACGGGTCTGCACATCCGGATTGCCGTACGCCGCCGCGACCTTCTCGACCGCCTTCGTGCCGTCGGCCGCCGAGACACCGTCCTTGAAAGTGACGGAGACGAGCCTGTCGGCGTCCTGCGTGCGGTGCGGTGCCCAGGCCTCGCGGGAGATCACGTAGTCGCCCGCGAGCTCGGACTGCCCGTACACCGCGCGGACCGAGAACGGCGCCTTCGCGCCGTCGGTGAAGGCGAGCCGTGCCGTGTCGCCGACCGCGAGGTGCTGCTGGTCGGCCTCGGCGCGGGTGATCGCGATGCCGTTCTTGCCGAGGCCGTTCATCGAGCCGGTGACCGTGCCGAGGTCGAAGGAGTTCGCGAGGGCGGCCGGGTCGGTGACGGTGAGGGCGCGGCCCTTGCCGTCGACGTCGGCGACGCCGCTACCGAGGCCCACCGCCGTGGCCACCTCGGGCCGCTCGGCGATCGCGGGCGCCAGTTTCGGGCTGAGGCCGCTGCCGCCCGCGCCGAACGACGGGGTGGATACGGCTACGTCGCCCGCGAAGGAACGGTTCACGGTCTGGTCCATGGTGGCCTTCAGCGAGGCACCGAAGACGGTGAACAGGGAGACGACCGCGACGCCGATCATGAGGGCGCTCGCCGTGGCGGCGGTGCGCTTCGGGCTGCGCAGCGCATTGCGCCTGGCGAGCCCGCCGGTGACACCGCGCAGCCGGTCGAGCGGCGCGCCCAGGGCCCGTACGGCGGACGTGGACGCGACAGGGCCGAGCACGACGAACGAGGCGAGTACCAGCACAGCGCCGACGCCCGCGAGGGTGATCGACGGGGACACCAGTACGCCTGCGAGGGTCGTCGAGATCGCGGCCGCGCCCAGCACGCCACCGAGGACGGCGCGGCGCCGCGAGGCACCGGAGTCGTCGACGGCGCTTTCGCGCAGAGCGGCCAGCGGTGCGGTGCGTCCGGCGCGCAGGGCGGGCAGCAGGGCCGAGCCGACGCACACCACGATGCCGACGGCCAGCGGCAGCAGCATGGAGAGCGGGCTGACCACCAAGTCCCCTTCCGGGAACGGGAATCCGATGGCGGGAAACAGCGCCTGGAGCCCGGCCGCAATGCCGATGCCGCCCGCGAGCCCGGCGGCCGAGGCCACCACGGCGACCGCGGTCGCCTCCACCAGGGTCGCCGTGGCGATCTGCCGGCGGGCCGCGCCGAGCGCCCTCAACAGGGCGTTCTCGCGGGCACGTTGGGCCACGACGATGGCGAAGGTGTTGTGGATGGAGAAGGTCGCGACGAGCAGCGCGACGCCGGAGAACACGAGGAGGAAGGTAGTGAACAGGGTGAGGAACTGGCCGGAGATCATGTCGGTGTTCTCCTGCGCCGACTCCTCGCCGGTGATCGCCTCAACTCCCTTGGGGAGCCTGCCACTCACGGAATCGACTAGCTCCTGCTGGCTGACGCCGGGCCCCGCCCGCACCTGGATGGTGGACGCCTCCCCCGGCTTCGGGGTGAGGTACTTCTCGGCGTCGGCGCGGGTCATGCCGGTGAAGGTGGTCTGCGCCATGCCGTCCTCGCCACCGAAGGTGGCCAGGCCCACGATGGTGACCTTCACCGGGTCGGGTGTGCGCAGTGTGGTCGTGTCACCGACCTTCAGGTCGCCGGTCTTCGCGGCGCCGCGGTTGATGACGACCTCGCCGCTCTTTTGCGGAGTGCGGCCATCGGCGAGCCGGTACGCGTTGAGCTTCGGGTCGTCGATCCAGTTTCCGGCGAGGGTGGGCGGGCCCTGGCCGCCGATGGGTTTGCCGTGGGCGTCGACGAGTTGGCCCGCGCCCTGGATGTTCGGCGCCGCCGCGGCGACGCCCGGCACCTTCGCCAGATCGTCGGCGAGCGAGGCGTCCACCGGGCGGCGGGTGCCCTGGCTCTCGCCGGGGGTGGTGATCACGTTGCCGGAGCGCACGACGGCGTCGGTGCCGCTGCTGGCGCCCGCGAACATCGAGTCGAAACTCGCGCGCAGGGTGTCGCCCATGACGAGCGTGCCGGCGAGGAACGCGACGCCGAGCAGGACCGCGCTGAACGTTCCGGCGAAGCGCCGCTTGTGGGCGCGCAGCGAGGTGAGGCTGAGGCGCACGGAGGCGTTCATGACGAGCCACCGCCTTCAGTGGGAGGAGGGCCGTCGAAGGCCTTCATCCGGTCGAGGACCCGGTCCGCGGTCGGCCGTTCCATGCGGTCGACGAGGCGGCCGTCCGCGAGGAAGACGACCTCGTCGGCGTGGGCGGCGGCGACCGGGTCGTGGGTGACCATGACGACCGCGCGGGAGGCCTGGCGGGCGGCGTCGCCGAGGAGTCGGAGCACCTCGCCGCCGGAGCGGGAGTCGAGGTTTCCGGTGGGTTCGTCAGCGAAGACGACATCGGGGCGGCCCGCGAACGCCCGTGCCACGGCGACGCGTTGCTGCTGCCCACCGGAGAGTTCGGCGGGCCGGTGGTGCAGCCGGTCGCGCAGCCCGACGACGTCCACGAGCGCGTCGAGCCACTCGCGGTCGGGGCGCTCGCCCGCCAGGTCGATCGGGAGGGTGATGTTCTCGGCGACGTTCAGCGTCGGTACGAGGTTGAACGCCTGGAACACGAACCCGATGCGGTCGCGCCGCAGCAGGGTGAGGCGTCGGTCGTCGAGGGAGCCGAGGTCGGTGTCACCGATGTACGCGGCCCCTTCGGTAAGGGTGTCGAGGCCCGCCGCGCAGTGCATCAGGGTCGACTTCCCGGAGCCGGACGGGCCCATGATCGCGGTGAACCGTCCGGCGCGGAAGCCGACGCTCACGCCGTCCAGTGCGCGGACGGCGGTGTCCCCGGAGCCGTACACCTTGACGGCGTTGTCGACGCGCGCGGCGAGGGTGGTGGGGGTGAGCGTCGTGGCGGTGCTCATGACGCGCCGCCCTTGCCGGACTTGCGGTCGGTGCCGGTGTCTGTGCCGTAGTGGCCGAACTCCTCGTTCAGTACGGTCAGTCGGCGCCAGTACTCGTCCTCGTCGATCTCACCGGCGGCGAAGCGGCGGCCAAGCACGGCGATCGGCGAGTTCTCGTCGAGGCGGGTGCGTAGGCGGGGGTCGCCGGGGCCGGAGCCCCAGGGTCCGCGTCGGCCGCGCCAGACGGTGCGGCGCAGCAGGGTGACGACACCGACGATGACGGCCGCCCAGATCAGCGGGAAGAACAGGATCCACGGGCCGGGGCCGTTGCCGGGGCCGAATTCCGCGAGGGTCTGCATCCGACTCATCTCCTCTTGTTCCGGTGGCGCCGGACCGGTGTGCCGGGCGTCCACTTGTGGTGATGACTCGAGCGTCCCGCCGGGAGGGGGTCCGGGTCGTCGTACGGCCAGCGGCACTGTGTGTACCTCCGCGGGAGTACGTGAGCGGTGTGGGGCTGCTCCTGGGCGCCCGGCTGCCCCTGACACGGGTCAGGGTCGGACCAGGGGTGCGTCCGGGGCGGCCCCCATGGTGAAGGGGCGCCGTCCGGCCGGAAGATCGGGTTGTGCGGACTTCGAGACGAGACACCTTCAGCCGGCGGTTCATGTTCAGCGGCCTCGGCCGCCGGCTCGCACCCTTGGTGTGGACCACCGTGGTCGTGGCCATGATGGCGGCGCTACTGGCTCCTCGGGACACCGACCCGGGACTCAGCCAACTGTCCCTCACTGTCAGCGACTTCGCGGCGCTGGACCGCGGCGGGCCGATCGAGACCGCGATGGCCTCGCTCGGCGTGGTCTCGCTGCTGCTCCTGGTGGTGGCGAGAAAGCGGCTCGCGGCGATACGCGGGCTGCCGTCCGTGCTGCTGGCCATCTGGGGTGCGGGTCTGGTGCTCGCGGCCGTGGTGCCCACGGATCCGCTCACCACGCAGCTGACCGGTTCCGCATATGTGCACCGCTACGCGTCCGTCGCGGCGTTCGCGGCGCTGCCGACGGCCGGTCTCGTCCTGGCGGGGCGGCTCAACTCCACGGCGGGGCGTACGTCTTGGTGGCTGCGCACGCTGTCCCTGCTCGCGGTGGTCGGGGCCGGGGTGATGGCCTATTCGGCGGGGCCGGGTGGCCGGGAGCTGATCGGGCTTGTGGAGCGGCTGATGCTCGGGTGCGAGGTCATCATGGTCGGCGTGCTCGGCCGGTACGTTCAGGGCCTGGTTCCGGGCACGGGTGGGATCGAGGGGGTGCCAGAGAGCGGACCCCAGGTCACGCATTGAGTCTGCAGGCGCATCTGCTCCGCGAGCGCGATGTGCCGCGCGGCGGCCCCGTCGGGCGGCTGACGATGGACCCGGACGTGATCACCAGCGACGAGCTGCGGTCGCCGGTCACCGGTCACCGGTCACCGAGACGATCGCGTACGTCGAGAGCCGGATCGCCGAGATCGCCCAAGAGGCCCTGGAAAGCGGCGAGTTGGCGGCCCGCCTGGTGCCGCGCGAGATCGCGGCGGCGGTCGTGGCGACCGTCCAGGGTGGCTACGTGCTGGCGCGGGCATCGGGTGATGCGGCGGCGTTCGACGCGGGGGTACGCGGGCTGCTCGCGCTCCTCTCCCAGCCCGAGCGGGCGAGCCCGCCGCGTGGGCAGTAGTGGTGAGCGGGAACGTCCGCCCCGCCGTCACCCCCCGCTGAGCGCCCCCAGCGGATCGTCCAGGACCGGTTGCCAGGCCAACTCCGCTGCGCCCACCAGGCTGTTGTGGCTCAGGGTCGAGGCCAGGATCGGGACGCTGCCGCTGCGGCCCCACAGGCTGCGGTCCGCGACCACGGCGCGCAGGCGCTCGGGGTCGGCGTCGAGGAGGGTGCGGTGGAGGCCCCCGAGGACGATGCGGTCCGGGTTGAGGATGTTGACCAGGCCGGCGAGGCCGAGGCCCAGGCGGTCGATCAGCGCCTCGGTCGCCGCGCGGACGGCCGGGTCGTCCTTCGCGTCGGCCAGCAGGTCGCGGGCCTGGGAGAGGAGCGAGCCGCCGGGGTCGGGGGTGCGGCCCGCCGCGGTGAGGAAGGCGAGCGGGTCGGCCTCGACGTCGAGGCAGCCGCGACTTCCGCAGTGGCAAGGGCGGCCCTCGGGGTTCACCGTGAGGTGGCCGACCTCGAGGGCGAGGCCCGAACTGCCGGTGTGGAGGTGACCGTCGAGGACCAGGGCCCCGCCCACTCCGCGGTGGCCGGTCGCCACAAGCAGCAGGTCGCGCGCGCCGCGTCCAGCGCCGTGGCGGTGCTCGGCGAGCGCGCCCAGGTTGACGTCGTTGGCCGCGAACGCCGGGACGTCCAGGCCCGCTTCCCGTACGCAGTCGGTGAAGATCTGCCGCACCGGCGCGCCCACCGGCCAGGCCAGGTGGAGGGGATTGAGGGCCGTGCCGTCGGGTTCGGCGACCGCGGAGGGGACGGCGAGGCCCGCGCCCACGCAGCGTCGGCCCGTGGATTCGAGGAGCTGGACGCCCGCCTCCACCAGGGAACGCAGTACGTCCGCCGGGTCCGGGTCGATGATCTCGCAGCCCGGCGTGGTGGCGACGATGCCGCCGCCGAGGCCGACGAGCGCCGCCCGGTAGCCGTCGGAGTGGACCTGGGCGGCGAGTGCCACCGGTCCGTCGTCGGCCACCGAAAGACGGTGCGAGGGGCGGCCCTGGGAGCCGGACGCCGCGCTGGGCTTCGCGTCGATGCGGATGAGGCCGAGCGCCTCCAGCTCCGCGGCGACGGCGCCCGCCGTCGCGCGGGTCACACCGAGCTCGGCGGTCAGCACGGCGCGGGTGGGAGCCCGCCCGGTGTGGACGAGTTCGAGCGCGGGACCGAGCGCGCTGCGCCCCCGCTCCAGACGGGGTGGCCGCCCGGCCGTGTCGCCCGCCGTGTGGCCCCCGGCCCCGGAGGCCGCCTTGCCGCCGCCCATCAGCAACTCCTCGCCCTGATCACGCTCAGGAATGGTAGCCGGTCGGCGCCGCCCGAACCGATCCCCGCTACAACCCGCTGACCCGCAACGTGATGTTGAGCCGCCCGGTCAGGCCGAGTCCGGGCGGCGCCGTCCCCGGCTCGGTCCTCGGCACACCGTGGTACGCGAACCGCGAGTCGCCGCCGAACACGAACAGGTCCCCGCTGCGCAGCTCGACGTCCGTGTACGGCTTCGTACGTGTCTCGGTGTTGCCGAACCGGAAGACGCAGGTGTCACCGAGGCTGAGGGACACCACCGGCGCCGCCGACTTCTCGTCGCGGTCCTTGTGCATGCCCATGTGGGCATCGGTGTCGTAGTAGTTGATCAGGGCGATGTCGTACGGGTCGCCCTCGCAGGACTCACCGTAGGCCGCTGCCACCGCGCGTCGGCCGAGCGCCTCCAGCTCCCGCGGCATGGGCTTCACCGTCTCGCCGTCACCGTCGACCGCGGTGCGCGCGTACCCGTACGGAAACCAGTGCCAGCCGAGGCCGAACTGCCGCACGCTCATCCGGCCCCCGCCCGGCAGCCGCACATCGCGCAGGCCGGCGGGCGGGCGCGCCCATGTCCGGCACAGCTCGATGAGGCACCGCTGCTCCCGCTCGTCGAGCCAGTCGGGGACGTGGACGGCGCCGGGGGCGACCTCCGTGCGGTCGCGGGCGAACAGTTCGTTCATGGGTCCAGTGTTCCCGAGAGCGCGGGCGTTCCCGTAGTCCGCGGGTCAGTACGGCCGGAGCTTCCCCTTCTCCGCCGCCTTCCCCGGTCGCGTCCCCGTCCCCTTCGGGTACGCGATGTGGTCCGGGTCGCCGTCGGACGTGTAGCGGGTGAGCTTTCCCGCGGACAGCTGGTCGAGCCAGTGTTCGGAGCTGTAGTTCGCGTCCTTGCCCTTGGCGGGGGCCGAGCGGATACGCGGGATCGCGGCCGGGTCGAAGGAGTCCGCGTACGGCGAGGGGGCGGGGTTCGCGCCGACGAGGTAGACGCCCTTGTTCTTGTACGTCGTGCCAGAGGCGCTGCCGGTCAGGGCGAGGTCGGCGGGCTCGGGCTGGATGCCGTACGGGAGGGCGAGGGAGCGGACGTCCGTGCCGGGGACGTCGCGCTCAATGGAGCGCTGCCCCTCGGCGATCTGGGCGCGCGCCTTGGCGGTGCCGCTCTGCGCGAGGTTGGCGTGGTCGAGGGTGTGGTTGCCGATCTCGAAGCCGTTCTTGTTCAGCCAGGTCAGGGCCTTCTTCTGGCCGGTGGCGGCGAAGGCGTCGCCGTTCACGAACAGGGTGGCGCGGGCCTTGAAGCGCGGATGCTCCCGGGCGACGGCGCGCAGGACGCCGACCGCGCAGTCGTCGGTGGGTTCGCCGTCGGCGCCGAGGCGGAGCTGGCTGTCGGTGGAGTCGTCGAAGGTGAGGACGACCGGGTGGGCACCGGCCGGGATGTCGATCTTCCCCGTCTCATACGCGCCCGCGGTCACGGGCACGTACCCCTCGCGGGCGAGGCGTTCCAGTTCGGTGCGCAGCTCCTTGGGTGTCCGGTCGTACGCGCTCTTCGGGTGCTCGAGGATCTGGTGGTACATGAGCACCGGCACGGCGCCCAGCTCGTTGGCGTGCACCTTGTCCGGCGCCGGAGGTTTGGCCGGTTTCGCCGCCCCGGAAGGGTGTCCGGACGTCGGGGAACGGGAAGCCTGCCGGTCACCGGCGGACTCCGGGGCCTTTCCCCCCTCATCCGACGCATCGCTCCCGGTACCGCCACAGGAGACCGCGGCCGCCCCAAGGACCAGAGCAGCTAAGGCAGTTGTGCCGATCCGAAGAAGACGGTGAAGACGAAGAAGACGGTGAACGCGAAGAACACGAAGGTGACGCAGTAGACCACGACGCACGAGACCTCCTGGAGGATCTGCCGATGCGGCTCGACTGGAAGAACTGGCTCCGCTCCCCTACCTCCCCCACGTCCGGTTCCGCTTCCGGCCCCGCGGCCGGCGCCTCCCCGGCGGGCTTCCCACGCCGAAGGCCCGTCATCCTCGTCTGCGTACTGCTCGCACTGGTTCTCGCCATTGGCGGCACACTCTCGCTACGCGCCGCACACGGAACCACCCTCAACCTCGTCGGCCTGCCGAACGACGGCAAGGTGGGCGCGCAGCTCCTGCGCACGGGGGAGTTCGAGGTCACCGGCGCCGAGGGCGACCAGCTCAAGGTCACCCTCGACGGCAAGCCCCTGCGGACGCGGGCCTCGCACGGCAGCAGCCTCTCCATCGGCCTCGGTGACATCAAGGACGGCACCCACGAACTACGTGTCGTCCAACCCGGTTCGTGGCCCGCCGGTGACACCGAGGTCGTCCGAAAACTGACGGTGGACACCGAGGCGCCCCGACTCAAGGTGGCAGACACCAAGGCGGAGGGCTTCCAGCAGCCCGTCACCGTCAAGGGCACGGCGGCCGGCGCGCGGAAGGTCTCCGTCGCGGGGCACACGGCGAAGCCCGCGAAGGACGGCGCCTTCGCCGTCCGGCTCCCCCGCCCACCGGGACGTACGACGGTCACCGCGACCGACGCCGCGGGCAACACCGCACGCCACGAGGCCGAACTCACGGTGCACCGGCCGTTGTTGAAGGCCGTGCACGTCAGCGCCCAGGGCTGGGCCTCCGACGCGCTGCGGGGGCCGGTCATGAAGATGCTGAAGCAGAAGAAGATCAACGCGGTGCAGCTCGACATCAAGGACGAGCTCGGTGAGGTCGGTTACGCCTCGAAGGTGCCGCTCGCGAAGAGCGTGGGCGCCGCCAAGGGGTACTACGACGCGAAGAAGGCCATCAAGGAGATCCATGCGGCAGGGGGCACGGTCGTCGGCCGCATCGTCGCCTTCCGTGATCCGATCCTCGCCACCAAGTCCTGGAAGTCCGGGCACCGCGACCGCGTGGTGCGGACCCCCGGCGGGGGTGCCTACAACGGCGGCAGCTACGGCCAGTTGTCGTTCACGAACTTCGCGAACAAGGAGGTCAGGCGGTACAACATCGACCTGGCCGCGGAGGCCGCGAAGCTGGGCTTCGACGACATCCTCTACGACTACATCCGCCGCCCCGACGGCCCGATGTCGAAGATGTCCTTCCCTGGCCTCGGTGACACCACGCCCGAGCGGTCCGTCGCCGACGTCGTCGGTGAGACCCGCGCCGCCGTCCGCAAGCACGACGCGTTCCTCGGTGTCTCGGTGTTCGGCATCGCCGTCGACCGGCCGAAGGAGATCGCCCAGGACGTGGGTCTGCTCGCGCAGGAGGCCGACTACATCGCGCCGATGATCTACCCCTCGCACTGGGCGCAGGGCGAGTACGGCGTCTCCGACCCCAACGCCCACCCATACCCGATCACCAAGCGTTCTCTCGCCGCCTTCGCGAAGAAGACCCGGCACACCGACGCGCAGATCGTCCCCTGGATCCAGGACTTCTCCCTCGGTGTCTCCTACGGCGACAAGGAGGTCCGCGCCCAACTCGACGCGGCCCGCTCCGACGGCATCAAGGGCTTCCTGCTGTGGAACCCGGGAGTTCAGTACCACGCGGGGGCGCTGGACTGAGACGTCCCCATCCGGCCGCGTACGTGTGTGGTGTCACGGGGCCGGCGCCCGCCGTGGGAAGTACGTTCGGCTCGACCGCCTGCGACTGGTAGGCGGCCATCAGGGAGCCGCCGCCGGAGTTGCCGAGCAGGACGACGCGCTCGACGCCCGCGACCTAGGAAGTACGGCTCATTGCCGCGGAAACGGGTGTTCCAGCAGAACGGCTGACGAGAACGGCTGACGAACACCTGTGGCGTGCCGGTCGTGCTCCTGCGGCTGTGCCGCGTCGGCACCCTGGCGCGGTTCTGAATCTGAGTTTAGATTCAGAACCGGATTCACCGGTCGACGACAGGGAGGTCCGGCCCATGACATGGCGGAACCCGAAGTACGAGTTGGGCGGGGTCAACCATCTCGCCCTGGTGTGTGCGGACATGGAGCGCACGGTGGACTTCTACACACGGGTCCTCGGCATGCGCCTGATCAAGACGATCGAGTTCCCTGGCGGCACCGGACAGCACTTCTTCTTCGACATGGGCGGCGGCAACGCGCTGGCGTTCTTCTGGTTCGCCGACGCGCCCGACGCGGTGCCGGGGGTGTCCCGCCCGGTGACCGTGCCCGGCGTCGGCGAGTGGACCTCGGCGGTCGGCACCATGAACCACGTCGCGATCAACGTGCCCGAGGAGCGGTTCCTGGAGTACCACAGCAGGCTCCAGGAGGACGGGATCCTGGTCAGTCCGGTCATCGACCACGACGACAGCGAGGACGGGCGCGCCGAGAAGCTGCACGACGGCGTCTTCGTGCGGTCCTTCTACTTCCAGGACCCGGACGGCATCGTGCTCGAATTCGCCTGCTGGCGCCGGGAGATGGGCGCGCCGGGCGACGTCGCCCACACCCCGCGGACGGCGGCCGACCGGGTCTCCCCGACCACCGCCCGCTGACGGCGCGCCGGCCCAGCAGCATGTACGGGAAGGCCGCGGCATGCGGAGACACACCGTCAGACCCGCGCGCAAGGCGACGACCGTGCCCCCGCCGGGCGCCGAGCGCGCGGCGAAGGCGACCCGGAAGGGCCGGGAGACGGACGAGGCGTTCCGTGCGGCGGCCCGGACCGTGTTCGCCAGGGACGGCTACCTCAACTCCCGGATCAGCGACATCGCGGCCGAGGCCGGCAAGTCGGTGGCATCGTTCTACAACTACTACGACACCAAGGCCGACCTGCTGGCGGCGCTCGCCGAGGACTTCCACCACGAGGCGTCCGAGCGCACACAGCGGCCCTACCGCGCGGGCCTCGCACCCCAGGAGGCGCTGCGCGAGGCGGTGGCCGCGTTCTGGCACACGTACCGCAGGCACCGCGGCGAACTCGTCGGGGTGTTCCAGGCGTCGATGCTGGAGGAGGAGTTCCGCGACCGGTGGCTGGCGATCCGCGCCGAGGGGACCGGGATGATCGCGGCCGAGATCCGGCGCGCGCAGAAGGACGGGTACTGCCCCGGGGCCGACCCCGAACTGACGGCGTCGGCCCTCTCGGCCATGCTGGAGCACTCCTGCTACATCCACATGGGGCACGACGACAGCGGTACCGCGGCGGACGAGGAGCGCGCCATCGACGCGCTCGCCACGATCTGGGTCAAGTCCGTCTACTGGCGCGCGTAGGGCCTGTCGTTTGGGCTTCGTTTTCGATCAGGCCCCAGTCCCCCCCCCTCAGCCCCGCACCACCCCGATGAGTTCGCCCACCGTGCGCACCATCGCCTCGCGCGCCACCTTGAGGTACTTGCGGGAGTCGACGGCTTCCGGGTGTGCGGTGAGGAACTCGCGGATGGCCCCGGTCATCGCGATGTTCAGGGCCGTCCCCACGTTGACCTTGGAGATGCCGCCGCGAACGGCCGCCGCCAGTTCGTCGTCGGGCACTCCGGACGAGCCGTGCAGCACCAGCGGCACGTCGAGGCCGTCCGCGAGGCTCTTCAGCAGGTCGTGGTCGAGCATGGCGGTGCGGGTGGTCATCGCGTGCGAGGAGCCGACCGCGACGGCCAGCGCGTCCACGCCCGTGTCGGTGACGTAGGCACGGGCCTCACCGGGGTCTGTGCGGGCGCCGGGCGCGTGCGCGTCCAGGGGCGGCTCACCTGCCTTGCCGCCGACCTGGCCCAACTCGGCCTCCACCCAAAGCCCGCCCGCGTGCCCCCAGTCGGCCGCGGCGCGGGTGGCCGCGAGGTTCTCGTCGTAGGGCAGACGCGCGGCGTCGTACATCACCGAACTGAACCCGGCATCCGCGGCCTGCCGCAACAGCTCGTCGCTCTGTACGTGGTCCAGGTGCAGGCCGACGTCGACGCGCGCCCCCTCGGCCGCCGCGACCGCGGCGCGGGCGAGGGGCAGGAGGCGGCCGTAGCGGTAGCGGACGGCGTTCTCGCTGATCTGGAGGATGACGGGGGCGTCGGCCGACTCGGCGCCGGCGACGACGGCCTCGATGTGTTCCAGGGTGATCACGTTGAACGCGGCCACGGCGCCGCGCCGGGGCGCCGCCGCACCCACGAGGGTCCCTGTTGCTGCGAGGGGCACAGCCCCTCCCTTCTCAAGTCCTGTACCGGGGCAGTCAGTTGGCGTCAAGGATCACCGAGCGGGTGAGGTGGCGCGGGCGGTCCGGGTCGAGCCCCCTGCGGGCCGCGACGGCGACCGCGAGGCGCTGGGCGCGGACGAGTTCGGCCAGCGGGTCGAGGCGGCCCTCGATCCACAGCCCGCCGGTCGCGGCGACCTGCTCGGCGAGGCCCTCGGGCGCCTCGCCGAGCATCCACGTCGCGGTGCCGGAGGTGGTGATGCTGATGGGGCCGTGGCGGTACTCCATCGCCGGGTACGCCTCGGTCCAGGACAGGGACGCCTCGCGCATCTTCAGCGCTGCCTCGTTGGCGAGGCCGACCGTCCAGCCGCGGCCGAGGAAGGTGAACTGCTCGCAGTCCACGAGCCCCTCGGGCAGCGGCTCGGCGAGCGCCGTGCGCGCGTCGGCGACCGCCTGCTCGGAGTGCAGGCCCAGGTGCGCGCGGAGCAGCGTGAGCGCGGTGGTGGCGAAACGGGTCTGGACGACCGACTGCTCGTCGGCGAAGTCCAGGACCACCAGGTCGTCGGCGGCGTCCGCGATCGGTGTCGCCGGGTCTCCGGTGATGGCCGTGGTGCGGGCCCTGCCCCGGTGGGCGGCGAGGAGGTCGAGGACCTCGGTGGTGGTGCCGGACCGGGTCAGCGCGATCACGTGGTCGTAGGAGCGCCCGGCCGGGAACTCGGACGCCGCGAATGCGTCGGTCTCGCCCTGGCCCGCCTGCTCGCGCAGCGCGGCGGCGGCCTGCGCCATGAACCACGAGGTGCCGCAGCCGACGATCGCCACCCGCTCCCCCGAGGCGGGCAGCGCCGCCTTGTGCCGGGTGGCGAGCCCCGCGGCCCGGGTCCAGCACTCCGGCTGGCTGTTCAGTTCGTTCTCGACGTGGCTTTCCTTGACGTGGCTTTCCTTGTGGCCCGTGCGGCCTTGGTCGTTGCTCATGTCGTGCCCCCGCTCCGCGGTTGGTCACGCCTCTGGGGGCGCGCTGACTGAATGCGTGTTCCTGCAAGATATAGCCAGCTTTCGCGCACAATCAAGCATTCGTGCGCATGCCAGTTAAGGTCGTGCCACCGAACCGAACGACGAGTTGGAGCCGCCGATGTCCCGCGACGCCCGCTGGAAGTCCCTCCTGGAACTACTCGTCGAGCGCGGGCGCCTGGACGTGGAGGACGCGGCGAGCGAGCTCGGCGTCTCGGCCGCAACCATCCGCCGCGACTTCGACGGGCTCGCCGAGCAGCAGATGCTGGTGCGCACCCGCGGCGGCGCCGTCGTGCACGGAGTCAGCTATGAACTCCCGCTGCGCTACAAGGCCGCGCTCGGCGCCGCCGAGAAGCAGCGCATCGCCAAGGCCGTCGCCGAACTCCTCGCCCCTGGCGAGGCGGTCGGACTCACCGGCGGCACGACCACGACGGAGGTGGCGCGGGCGCTCGCCGTCCGGCCCGACCTCGCCTCCGGGACGCCCGCGCTGACGATCGTCACGAACGCGCTCAACATCGCCAACGAGCTTGCGGTGCGGCCCCAGTTCAAGATCGTGCTCACCGGTGGGGTCGCGCGCCCGCAGTCGTACGAGTTGATCGGCCCGCTCGCCGACGGCGTGCTCGGCCAGGTCACGCTCGACACGGCGGTGCTCGGCGTCGTCGGCCTCGACGTCACGCACGGCGCGTCCGCGCACGACGAGGCGGAGGCGGCGATCAACCGGATGCTGTGCGAGCGGGCGGATCGCGTGGTGGTCGCGGCCGACTCCAGCAAGCTGGGCCACCGGGCGTTCGCGCGGATCTGCGACCTGGCGCAGGTGGACGTCCTCGTCACGGACACGGCGGCGGAGAAGGCGACCCTTGAACGCTTCGAGGAGGCGGGGGTGCGGGTGCTCACTGTGTAGGCGGGGTCGGGTGCGGGGCGCTCACGGTGTAGGCGGGGGGCGGATGCGGGCGCTCACCGTGTGACCTACACACACCTGCGAGCAGCCCCCTTGTTCGGCCACAGAGTCCCGCCTACTCTGACTTTGTGCCGCTACTGAACAAACTACGGGCCGTCAGCGCCGACGACCCCCGCGCCGCGTCCCTTGCCCGGCTGCGCCTGGCCATCACCGCGTTCTTCGCGCTCGACGGCTTCGTCTTCGCCGGCTGGGTGGTGCGCATCCCTGCCGTGAAGGCGCAGACCGGGGCGTCCGCGAGCGACCTCGGCCTGGCCCTGCTCGGTGTCTCGGCCGGCGCCGTCATCACGATGATGCTGACCGGACGGCTGTGCCGGCGCTTCGGTTCGCACGCGGTGACCGTCGCGTGCGGCGTGCTGCTCCCTCTGACCGTGATCCTTCCGCCCCTCACGCACTCACCCCTCACGCTCGGCCTCGTCCTTCTGGCGTTCGGGGCGGCGTACGGCGGCATCAACGTGGCGATGAACAGCGCCGCCGTCGACCTGGTCGGCGCCCTTCGCAGGCCGATCATGCCGAGCTTCCACGCCGCGTTCAGCCTCGGCGGCATGGTCGGTTCGGGCCTCGGCGGACTGGTCGCGGCGCACCTGACACCCACGAAGCACCTGATGGCGATCGCCACGCTCGGCCTGATCGTCACCGCGTGCGCCGCCCCGACACTGCTGCGCCACCCGGCGCCGGTCCCGGCGGACCGTACGCCCCAGAACTCGCCGCAGAAATCGACCCAGAACTCGCCCCAGAACGACCGGCGCGAGCCGGTGCGCATCGACGGCCGCACCCGCCTCCTCGTGCTTGTCTTCGGCCTCATCGCGCTGTGCACGGCGTACGGCGAAGGGGCGCTGGCCGACTGGAGCGCGCTGCACATGGAGCAGGACCTGCACGCCCACCCTGGCATCGCGGCGGCCAGCTACTCGTGCTTCGCGTTCGCCATGACGATCGGCCGGCTCACCGGCACGACCCTGCTCGAACGGCTCGGCAGGACCCGGACATTGGTGGCGGGCGGACTGACCGGGGCGTTCGGCATGCTGCTCGGCTCGCTGGCGCCCACGGTGTGGCTCGCGCTGATCGGCTTCGCGATCACCGGGATCGGCCTCGCGAACCTCTTCCCCGTCGCGATCGAACGGGCCGGGGCGCTCGCCGGACCCACGGGCGTCGCGGCCGCGTCCACGCTCGGCTACGGCGGCATGCTCCTCGGCCCGCCCGCGATCGGCTTCATGGCGGACTGGTTCTCGCTGTCCGCGGCCCTGACAAGCGTGGCGCTGCTCGCCGCCGTCGCGGCCACGATAGGCTTCGCGACGCGGCGCGTGGCGACGAACTGAATCAATCGGCTTGCATGGATGCGTACTTCGGACGGCAGACTCAGCCCATGACTCAGTCCATGTCTCAGTCCATGCAGATTGCCGAGCACATCCGAATCGTCGACGAAGAGGGCCAATTGCTGGCCGCGGCCGCCACGGAGGCGGGCGTCGACGCCAAGGTGTCGACGTGCCCCGGCTGGCAGGTACGCGATCTTCTACGTCACCAGGGCGCGGTGCACCGCTGGGCGACCTCGTACGTGGCGGGACTCCAGAAACCGCACGGCATCGAGGACCGCTCCAACCTGGACGGCGCCGACCTGCTCGCCTGGTATCGCGAAGGCCACCGGCAGCTCGTCGAGGCCCTGACCAGCGCACCGTCCGACGTGGACTGCTGGGCCTTCCTCCCCGCCCCCTCGCCGCTGGCGTTCTGGGCGCGCCGTCAGGCGCACGAGACGACGGTGCACCGCGTGGACGCGCAGTCGGCCCAAGCGCGGATCGGCGATGAGGAACCCACCACCATCACACCGGAGTTCGCGGCCGACGGCATCGACGAGCTGCTCACCGGTTTCCACGCCCGGGAGCGCAGCCGGGTCCGCTCGGACGTGCCCCGGATCCTGCGCGTACGGGCCACCGACGCGGGCCCCGACGCCGTATGGACGGTGCGCATCACGCAGGATCCCCCGGTCACCGAGCGCGGCGCCTCGGGCGAGGCGGAGTGCGAACTGACCGGGGGCGCGGCGCGCTTGTACCTGTCGCTGTGGAACCGGCTGCCGTTCCCGGCCGTGCGCGGCGACGCCACGCTCGCCGCGCTCTGGCGGGAGAACTCGGGGGTCTGACACGCGCCGGGGTGGGGCGTCTCAGCCCAGCCACCCCGGCCGGACGAGACCCGACTCGTAGGCGCGGACGACCAGTTGGGCGCGGTCGCGGGCGCCCAGTTGCACCATCGCGCGGCTCACATGGGTCTTCGCGGTGAGCGGGCTGACGACGAGGCGTCGGGCGATCTCCTCGTTGGACAGGCCGATGCCGACGAGCGCCATCACCTCCCGCTCCCGCTCGGTCAGTTCGGCGAGCGGCGCCGCGGTCTCCGGTTCCTTCGAGCGCGCCGCGAACTCGGCGATCAGGCGCCGGGTGACGCCCGGCGAGAGCAGCGCGTCGCCGTGCACGACGGCCCGTACGGCGCGCAGGAGTTCGTCCGGTTCGGTGTCCTTGACGAGGAACCCGGAGGCCCCGGAGCGGATGGCCTCGAAGACGTACTCGTCGAGTTCGAAGGTGGTGAGCATGACCACCTTCACCGCCTCCAGGTCCGCGTCCTCGCCGATCCTGCGGGTCGCCGCGAGGCCGTCGAGCAGCGGCATGCGGATGTCCATGAGCACGACGTCGGGGCGCAGTTCGCGCACCAGGCGCACCGCTTCCTCGCCGTCCGCCGCCTCGCCCGCGACCTCGATGTCGCTCTGCGCGTCGAGCAGTGCCCTGAACCCGGCGCGGACGAGCGACTGGTCGTCGGCGAGCAGTACGCGGATCACTCCGGGGCCTCCTGAGGCGTTGCGGTGAAGGGCAGGCGGGCGACGACGCGGAAGCCTCCGTCGGCGCGCGGGCCCGCCTCGATCGTGCCACCGAGGGCGGCGGCGCGCTCGCGCATTCCGGCGAGCCCGTTGCCGCTGCCGCCCGCCCGGGCGTGGGTCGCGGGCCCGTCGTCGTCGACGGTGAGCGTCATCTCGGCGTCCCCGTAGGACAGTTGTACGCGCGCGTGGCGCGAGCCCGAGTGCCGTACGACGTTGGTGAGTGCCTCCTGCACGATGCGGAACGCGGCGAGGTCCGCGCCCGGCGGCAGCGCGGCCCGTGGCCCCTCGGTGCTGACGTCGACGGTGAGGCCTGCGCCCGCGGCCTGGTCGACGAGTTCCGGGAGGCGGTCGAGGCCGGGGGCGGGGGCGCGGGGTGCGTCGCCGGGGGTCCGGAGGGTGTCGAGGACCTGCCGCACCTCGCCCAGCGCTTCCTTGCTCGCACTCTTGATGGTGGTCAGCGCGGTGCGTGCCTGTTCCGGGTCGGTGTCGAGGAGGGCGAGCCCGACGCCCGCCTGCACGTTGATCACGGAGATGGAGTGGGCGAGCACGTCGTGCAGTTCGCGGGCGATGCGCAGGCGTTCCTCGTCGGCCCGCCGCCTGGCCGCCTTCTCACGCTCCACGCGCGCGTGCTGCCACTGTTCGCGCCGCACGCGCGCCAGTTCGGCGATCGCCATCACCGCGAGCACCCAGGCCGCGACGATGCCCTCGTCGCCCCACCCGGCGGGCCCGTCGCCGGTCGGCGGCAGGTACGCGTACAGCCAGTGGCCGATGAGCAGATGCCCCGCCCAGAGCATCCCGGCGGCTGCCCACGCCGCCCACCGGCGCCCCGCCACGATCGCGGAGAAGCACGCGAGGGCCACGAGCAGGAACACGGGTCCGTACGGATACCCGGCGCCCAGGTACACGGTCACGCACGCCGCGGTCCCGAACGCGACGAGCACGGGGCGGCGCAGGCGCCACAGCAGCAGGGCGCCCCCGGCCAGTATCAGCAGCCGCGCGAAGACGTCCAGGTCCGCGCGCTCGCCCGCCTGCCCGTGCGCGGCGAAGTTCGTCCCCACGAGCACGAACGCGGTGACGAGCAGTGTGGACCGCCACGGCCACGCCCTGTCGCCCGTTATCGGGCCTCGTCCCCAGCGGGCACGCAGCCACGGCGGGCCGTCCCACTGCAGGGGCGGCCCACCGTCGCGTACGCGCTGCTCGTCCATGCCGCCACGCTAAGCGCCGGGGGTGGCGCCTGGCGTCCGCCGTGCGAGGTGATCACGCGTACTTCCCGGGGAGTACGCGTGACGCGTCCGATGGTGTACGGCTACGCGGCGAGCCCGACGTCCCGGGCGAGCCGCTCCACGGCGTGCGCGAAGAACGCGGGGCGGTCCTCGACGACCCGGTTGAACTGGCCGAACAGCTCGAAGCCGATGAGCCCGAAGAGCTGCGCCCACGCGGCGACAAGCGCGGTCACCGTCTCCGGCGGCAGATCCGGCGCGAGGTCCGCGGCCATCCGCTCGGCCTCGGGCCGCAGCGCCTCGGAGAGCGGGGGCGGCGTCACCGCGCCGCCCTGGTGCGCGTCGCGGACGATCCCGATGAGCAGTTGTCCGACGCGCGCGGCGGCCCGCACCGTACTGTCCGGGGCCGTGTAACCGGGCACGGGCGACCCGTAGATGAGGGCGTACTCGTGCGGGTATGCCAGCGCCCAGTCCCGTACCGCCCCGCACACCGCGCTCCAGCGCTCAGTGGCCGGCGATGTCCGCACGAAGCCGACGTCGGCTTGCTCGGCGGCCGCGCCGATGGCGTCGTACGCGTCGATGATGAGCGCGGTCAGCAGGTCGTCGCGGCTGGGGAAGTAGCGGTACAGAGCCGAGGAGACCATGCCGAGCTCGCGGGCCACGGCGCGCAGCGAGAGCTTGGCCGCGCCGTCCTCTGCGAGCTGTCTGCGCGCCTCGTCCTTGATGGCGGAGGTGACCTCCTGCCGGGCGCGGGCGCGGGCTCCTTGGGCGGCACTTTTGGTTCGTGGGGGCGTACTGCGGCTCGTACTCATGGTCCGAGTGTTCCACGGATGGGGAGCGGTGCACACATTGCGGTGCGGTGCTCAAAGAAGAGAGCACCGCTCTTGCTTTGGATCACCAATCCGGTGCACACTGCTCTCAAGTGAGAGCACCGCTCTCCAAAAGGATTCCGGGAGCCACCATGAACGCACAGCCCGAGCCCTACTACCTGAAGGCCAACCCGACGGCGATCCGCATGAACAAGGCCATCGGCTGGCTGGCCCGCCGCGGGCTCAGCCTCGCGGGCTCCGCGGAGCTCTCGGTACGCGGCCGCAAGAGCGGCCAGATGCAGAGGATCCCCGTGAACCCGCATGCGCACGACGGCGCACAGTACCTCGTCTCGGCCCGCGGCCACTCACAATGGGTGAAGAACATGCTGGCCGCGGGCGGCGGCGAACTGCGAGTGGGCCGCAAGGTTCGTACGTTCGAGGCCGTCGAGATCGGCGACGACGAACTCAAGCGCGAGGTGCTGCGCACCTACCTGACGCGGTGGGGCTGGCAGGTCAACGACTACTTCAAGGGCGTCACGGCGAAGTCGACGGACGACGAACTCACCGCCGCCTCGCCGGACCACCCCGTCTTCCGCATCACGGTCAAATGACCCTCAGCGGTCGAGACGCGACAGCGCCCGCCCCGCCACCGGATGCGCCCGCACGAGCTCGCCCAGGGTGGACGAGCCCCGCGTGATCCTCGCGAACGCGTTCCACGCGGGGCGTACCGAGGTGAGCGCCGCGTGCAGCAGCCCCGGCCTACGCTCGAAGAGCGCCACCATGCTCTTCCCGACGGCCATTTCGACGCCGAGCCCGGCCTTGACGGCGAACGCGTAGTTCAGCGCCTGGCGTCGCGCGTCCACCGCGTCGTGTGCCTCGGCGACGCGCACCGCCCACTCCCCCGCGAGCCGCCCCGAGCGCAGGGCGAACGAGATGCCCTCACGGGTCCACGGCTCCAGGAGCCCCGCCGCGTCGCCACACACCAGGACGCGGCCGCGCGAGAGCGGCGAGTCCTCGGCCCGGCAGCGCGTCAGATGCCCGGACGAGATGGACGGCTCGAAGCCGGCGAGCCCGAGGCGCGCGATGAAGTCCTCCAAGTACCGCTTGGTGGCGGCGCCTTCGCCCTTCGCGGAGATCACACCCACGGTGAGCGTGTCGCCCTTCGGGAACACCCAGCCGTAACTGCCGGGAATCGGCCCCCAGTCGATGAGGACCCGCCCCTGCCAGTCCTCGGCGACGCTCCGGGGGACGGGGATCTCCGCCTCGAGGCCCAGATCGACCTGGTCCATCTCCACGCCGACATGCGCCCCGATCCGGCTCGCGCTGCCGTCGGCGCCGATCACGGCCCGCGCCAGGACCGTCTCGCCGTCCTGCAGCCCGACCGCGACGGTGCGCCGGTCGGGCACCGCGCTGCCGTGCTGCTCGACGCTCGTCACCGTGACGCCGGTGCGCAGTTCGGCGCCGGCCTTCTGCGCGTGCTCGACGAGCTGCGCGTCGAACTCGGCCCGGTTGATGAGCCCGAACAGCATCTTCTTGGAGCGCCGGGTGCGGGTGTACCTGCCGTTCAGGGAGAACGTCACCGCGTTGATCCGGTCCTTGAACGGCAGCACGAAACCGGGCGGCAGCGCGTCCCGCGATGGGCCGATGAGCCCGCCGCCGCACGTCTTGTAGCGGGGCAGTTCGGCCTTCTCCAGGAGCAGCACCCGACGCCCCGCGCTCGCGGCCGCGTACGCGGCGGAGGCGCCGGCCGGGCCCGCGCCCACCACCACGACGTCCCACACGCTCCCGGCGGGCCCCCCGTCGCCCGTCTCGTGCCCGCCCGTGCCGTCCGTCGCCGGATTCTCGCTGCTCACGACTGTCTGCTGCTCCCGTTTCGGCCATCTTGGAATGCCTGCCGCACCTGTCCCAGGCATCCTACGGCGGGCAGTGCGCGAGCCCTCTGTGGGAGGATCTTCCGCACACCCTGCACAACGTCGCACCTACGAGGAGCGTGCCCATGTCGCCGCATCCGATTGCCGAAACCGTCGCCTCGCTCATGCCGAAGGCCAAGGCGGAGCTGACCGAACTGGTCGCTTTCAAGTCGGTGGCGGACTTCGAGCAGTACCCGAAGAGCGAGAGCGAGGGCGCCGCGAACTGGGTCGCCGACGCGCTGCGCACCGAGGGTTTCCAGGATGTCGCGCTGCTCGACACCCCCGACGGCACGCAGTCGGTGTACGGCTTCCTGCCCGGCCCCGAAGGCGCGCCCACGGTGCTGCTGTACGCGCACTACGACGTACAGCCGACGCTCGACGAGGCGGCGTGGGTGACGCCCCCGTTCGAGCTGACGGAGCGCGCGGACGGCCGCTGGTACGGGCGCGGCTCGGCCGACTGCAAGGGCGGCGTGCTGCTTCACCTGTTGGCGATCCGCGCGCTGAAGGCGAACGGCGGGGTGCCGGTCAACGTCAAGGTGATCGCGGAGGGTTCCGAGGAGCAGGGCACCGGCGGCCTGGAGCGCTACGCCGAGCAGCACCCGGAGCTGCTCACCGCCGACACGATCGTCATCGGCGACGCGGGCAACTTCCGCGTCGGCCTGCCCACCGCGACGGCGACCCTGCGCGGCATGACGCTGGTCCGCGTCCAGGTCGACACCCTCGAAGGCAACCTGCACTCCGGACAGTTCGGCGGCGCCGCCCCGGACGCCCTCGCCGCCCTGGTCCGCGTGCTGGACTCGCTGCGCGCCGAGGACGGTTCGACGACGATCGACGGCCTGGAGGCGAGCGAGTCCTGGGACGGCCTCCAGTACGACGAGGAATCCTTCCGCTCCGACGCCAAGGTGCTCGACGGCGTCGGCCTGATCGGCTCCGGCACGGTCGCCGACCGCATCTGGGCGCGCCCCGCCGTGACCGTCCTCGGCATCGACAGCCCGCCCGTCGTGGGTGCGACGCCGTCGGTGCAGGCGGGCGCCCGCGCGCTGATCAGCCTGCGCGTGCCGCCGGGCGCCGACGCCTCGGAGGCCACGAAGCTCCTCATGGCGCACATCGAGGCGCACACCCCGTGGGGCGCCAGGGTCCTGGTCGAACAGGTCGGCCAGGGCCAGCCGTTCCGCGCGAACACCGGGAGCCCCGCGTACGCGGCCCTGGCCGACGCCATGCGGCAGGCGTACGACGGCCAGGAGATGCAGTACGCGGGCCAGGGCGGCTCGATTCCGCTGTGCAACACGCTCGCCTCGCTCTACCCGGAGGCGGAGATCCTCCTCATCGGCCTCAGCGAGCCGGAAGCCCGGATCCACGCGGTCAACGAGTCGGTGTCCCCCGAGGAACTGGAGCGCCTCTCGGTGGCGGAGGCCCTCTTCCTACAGAAGTACGCGGCCGCCAACTGAGCACGCACAACACGTCTCTGCCCTGAGCCAAGTCGTACGCGGCTCGGGGCACGGGGCTCGTACGGTCGCGGCATGGACACCACCGACGCGTACCCGATCATCGAGACCATCGATGTCACGCCCCGGCTCCGGCTGCTGCGGTTCGCCGTCGGCCAGGCGTATCTCTGGCGTGACGCGGCCGGGTTGACGCTCGTCGACGCGGGCGCGGTCGGCGCCGCACAGCCCATCGCCGAGGCTGTACGCGCGTGGGGGCACGAGCCCGGTGACGTACGGCGGATCGTGCTCACGCACTTCCACGAGGACCACGCGGGCGGGGCAGGGGAGTTCGCGCGGCTGAGCGGGGCGGAGGTGTCCGCGCACCGGCTCGACGCCCCGTATGTGCGCGGCGAGGCGGTGGGGCCCGAGCCGGTTCACGAGGAGTGGGAGCGCCCCCTTCACGCCCAGGCACTCGCCCAGCTCCCGCCGCCTCCGGTCGACCCTGTGCTCCCTTACTACGTAAGGGAGTTGGACGACGGTGACGTGCTCGACTTCGGCGGCGGGGCGCACGTGGTCGCGGCGCCGGGACACACCGAGGGGTCGATCGCGCTCCATCTCCCCCACCACGGCGTGCTGTTCACCGGCGACGCGATCGCGGTGTCACCGCTGGACGGGCAGGTGATGCTCGGCGTGTTCAACCTCGACAAGGAGCGGGCGATCGCCTCGCACCGGCGGCTCGCCGCACTCGACAGCGAGGTGGCCTGCTTCGGGCACGGCGATCCGGTGGTGGGCGGGGCGGGCGCGGCGCTGCGGGCGGCGGTGGCGCGCGCTCACCCCACCGGGACTCCCGCCTCCAAGTAGTGGGCGGCGCCGCGTTCGCGCGCCCTGAGGGCCCAGCGCAGCCGCTCGAAGCGCACGGGGGGCAGCAGCACGGATGCCTCGCTCTCCGTCACGAAGCGCCATGCGCGCAACTCGGGGCCCGGCAGCAGCACTTCGCGCGCCCGCGCGCCCGTGAGGCGGCCGCCGTCGAAGAGGAGGCGCAGGCCGCCGTAGCCGGGCGGGACGGGCGCCTCCCAGTCGACGACCAACAGCCGTGGTACATCGTCGAGTTGGATCCCCGTCTCCTCCGCCACCTCGCGCACCCCCGCGCGCGCGGGCGCCTCGCCGGCCTCGACGACACCGCCGGGGAACTCCCAACCCGGTTTGTACGTGGGGTCGACGAGCAGCACCCGGTCCTCGTCGTCGAAGAGCAGCACGCCCGCGGCGACCGTCTCGGCGGTGGGCTCGGGCGTCTGCACGATGTCGCAGGACGGCGCGTCCCCAGTGCGCAGGGCGGCGGCGATCCGCACGGCGGTCTCGTACGGGGACAGGGCGCCGTTGTCGACGGGGTAGGCGTCGCCGGCGAGCCAGCCGCCGAGCGCGGCCCGGTACGGCTCGACGTCGGCGGGGGGCTCATCGGCGGGGTCACGGGCGCGCAGGATCGTTTCCCCAGGAGCAAGGAGCACATGACACACAGGGATCCGCCGGGCCGCGAGCCCACCGAAGACCTCGTCGCGGTACTCCTGGCGGAACAGCCCCATCGGCACCACGAGGACGCCGCCCAGCTCGGCGAGGAGCGCGGCGGCGGTGTCGACGACAAGGCGCCGCCAGATCGGCAGGTCCTGATGGTCGCTCACCTCGGCGAGCCGCTTGGCGGGCAGCAGCCGCTCGAGTTCGCCGTCGATCACCTCGGGGTCGAAGAGCGTGCAATCGGGGAGCAGGTCGATCAACTCCCGCGCCACGGTGGTCTTTCCCGCGCGGGACGCCCCGTTGATCCAGACGATCACGGTTCCCCCTCATCCATCGGCCCCCTGTGGCTTGCCCGCAACACCCTGTCACGGAAACCAGCGGCTGATGAGGGGATCGATGTATACGGCAGCGACCTCCCGGACCGCCGCGCGGGGCCCGCCGTACGCAGAGCCCGACCGCCACCCAGGGAAGTCGCGGCAGGCGGGCTCTGCGTACCAGGCGGTCGCACGCCATGACACCGCCCGAGCGGCTCCGGGACATCGGGGGGAGCCCCGGAGCCACGCGCGGGAGACCCCACAGGACGGAGGGCGCCCACCGCTGCCCGACGGTCGACGGCCGGCCCTGATCATGACCTCCCGCACTTCTCCGAGCCAGTCAAGCGTGCACCGAGGGTGGGCGACACCGTGTGCGCACGCCTGGTGACGGTGCGGAGTTCACACGGGGTGTGCGCGAAACACACGGATGACGTCCCTAGAGGAACAGCCCTGGACGTCAAGCGATTTCGGATTTACTCACCCCTTCAAGTGACGTATGCCGCTCGGGAATCGTTACGCCACCACAGCGGGGGAAGCCTCCGGCTAGCGTGATCGGCCAGGCACCCAGGACCCCGGTGGCCTCGTTCCGCCCGCCGGTACCGCCTTCGGACCCGGCCGGGCATGTGACCCGGGGGGCCAGATGCTACAGAGTGGGCAACAGGACGGCGCTTTCAGCGCCTTCGGACCCATCGACATCACATCCGCACCGGAGGACGGCGTCCTCACGCCGCGGCTGCGCACCGTCGGTGACTGCGTCGTGGTCGAACTCTCTGGTGAGATCGACATCCTGACGTTCCACCGGATCTCCCCGATGCTCAACTCGGTGGCCGCCGGACCCTATCGCGTGGTCGTCGTCGACCTGACCGGCACCACGTTCATCGACTGCTCCGGCCTCAGGCTCCTGGAGCGCGCCGCGAACAGGGCCGGCGAGCACGACGGCCGCGTCACCGTGGTCTGCCGCGACCGCCTCACCCTGCGCCTCATCACGCTGGGCGGCCTGACCGGGCTGCTGGCGCCGGCCTGGACGGTGGGCGAGGCGGTCCGCCGGGACCGGCAACTGCCCGCGTAGCCGACGACTGCGTGCCCGGGGTGCGCCGGGGCCGGCAGCCGGCCGGACAGCGGCGACGGCGCGCCCGTCGGCGCCTCACACCGCCTGTCGGCGCGCCCCGTTCACGCCCGGGCCCACGCGCAGTGCCGCTGCCGCCGCGCCCACGAGACCGGCGTCCGTGCCCGTCGACGCCGGGACCACCGTGAGGCCCTGAACGAACGACAGCGTGGCGTAGTCGCGCAGCGCGCGGCGCAGCGGCATGAACAGGACGTCACCGGCCTTCGCCACGCCACCGCCGACCACCGCGATGTCGATCTCCACGAGCGTCGCCGTCGCCGCGATTCCGGCCGCGAGCGCCTGCGCCGCACGCTCGAAGGAGGCGATCGCCACCAGGTCACCGGCGCGGGCCGCCCGCGCCACGGCAGCGGCGGTGGCGTCACCGTCGGACCCCGGCCGCCAGCCCTCGGCGAGAGCGCGGCGGGCGATGTTGGGGCCGCTGGCGATGCGCTCGACGCAGCCGCGCGCGCCGCACGGGCAGGGATCGCCGTCGAGGTCGACGCTGATGTGGCCGATGTGACCCGCGTTGCCCGTCGGGCCGGGGTGGAGTTCACCGCCCAGGATCAGGCCGCCGCCGACACCGGTCGACACGACCATGCACAGCGCGTTGTCGTGGCCCTGGGCGGCGCCCTGCCAGTGCTCGGCGGCCGTGATCGCCACGCCGTCGCCAATCAGCTCGACGGGCAGCTCTCCGGTCACCGCGCGGACCCGGTCGACCAGCGGAAACCCGCGCCAGCCCGGCACGTTGACCGGGCTGACCGTGCCCCGCGTGCGGTCCACGGGACCGGCGCTGCCGATACCCACGGCGCGTACCCGGGGCCACAGCTCGGAGGCGGTCAGCTCACCGAGCACCTCCGCCACCGCGCCCATCACCGTTTCGCCGTCCTCCTGCGCGAGGGTGGGCCGCTGCGCTCGCAGGAGGAGGCGGCCCCGGTCGTCCACGAGGGCACCGGCGATCTTGGTGCCGCCGATGTCGAGCGCGGCGACGAGGTCCATGTGCATCAGTGTCTGTTCCCCCGGAACGGCAGGTCGGATGGGCGGCTGCGGTCGGCAACCGATCAGTGGTGGACAGTCTCTCCCGCATCTGACAACGTTGTCCAGGCCCTATGCTCGACGCCACACGCCGGGACGACAGGACAGGACAGCGCACAGTGGACCGTACCGCCCGCCGCACCGAGAACCGCTACGGCAACCGACCGACGATGAAGGACGTCGCCGCGCGGGCCGGGGTCGGCCTGAAGACGGTCTCCCGCGTCGTCAACGCGGAGCCGGGTGTCACCGAGGACACCGAGCGCCGCGTACAGGAGGCGATCGCCGCGCTCGGCTTCCGGCGCAACGACAGCGCGCGCGTCCTGCGCAAGGGACGTACGGCGAGCATCGGACTCGTCCTGGAGGATCTGGCCGACCCGTTCTACGGGCCGCTCAGCCGCGCCGTCGAGGAGGTCGCGCGGGCGCACGGGGCGCTGCTCATCAACGGGTCGAGTGCGGAGGACCCGGAGCGGGAGCAGGAGTTGGTGCTCGCGCTGTGCGCGCGGCGCGTGGACGGTCTCGTCGTGATCCCCGCTGGCATCGACCACCAGTACCTGGCGCCGGAGATCGCGGCCGGCGTCGCGACGGTCTTCGTGGACCGGCCGGCCGGGAAGATCGACGCGGACGTGGTGCTGTCCGACAACTTCGGCGGCGCGCGCGACGGCGTCGCCCACCTCGTCGCCCAGGGGCACCGCCGGATCGGCTTCATCGGTGACCAGCCCCGTATCCACACGGCGGTCGAGCGTGTGCGCGGGTACCGGGCGGCCATGGAGGATGCCGGGCTGGCCATCGCCGACCGGTGGGTCTCGCTCGGTGCCACCGAGCCCGAGCGGGTGCGGCGCGCCGCCGAGGACATGCTCACGGGGTCCGACCCGGTCACGGCGATCTTCTCGGGCAACAACCGTGTGACCGTCACCGCGATCCGTGTCCTGGCCGAGCGCGAGCGCCCCGTCGCCCTGGTGGGCTTCGACGACATCGAGCTGGGCGACCTGCTGAAGCCGGGCGTGACAGTGGTGTCGCAGGACGCGGCGCAGCTGGGCCGCACGGCGGCGGACCGTCTCTTCCTGCAGCTGGACGGGGCGGCGCTGCCGCCCGAGCGGATAGAGCTGACGACGCGTCTGATCCAGCGCGGCTCGGGCGAACTGCCTCCGGCGGACTGAGCGGGGCGGGCCGGAGCGGCTCAGTGCCGGTGCGGCCATTTCAAGCCCCGCCGTTCGAACGAGAGCCAGCGGGGTATGGGGCAGAGTCCCAATCTTTTGAGCCCCTGCGGCGATTGAGCAGGCGGTGCCGGGGTTGACGCCTCGGGGCTCCGCCCCGGACCCCGCTGGCTCTCGTTCGAACGGCGGGGCTTGAATCGGTCGACCGCCGCAGGGGCTTGGTAAGGCCGCAGGGGCCGATGGGCCGAACCAGAGGCTGAGGTTGGCCCTACTGGGCCGAAGCCGTCAGGTCGCCCCGGCGGGGGGCCGAGTAGGACTCCAGGTCGGTGCGGGTGAGGCCGGAGCGGCGGGCGACCTCGGCGACGTCGAGGGCGCCGCAGTCGAGACCACGCAGCAGGTAACCGGCCAGGGCCTTCGCGGTGGCGGGCTCGTCGGCGATGTCGCCCTCGGCCTGGTTGGCGTAGGCGGACAGTCGCGCGGCGGCGGCCTCGAACCCCTCGCGGTAGAAGGCGAAGACGGCGGCGTAGCGCGTCGGGATGTGGCCCGGGTGCATGTCCCAGCCCTGGTAGTAGGCGCGGGCGAGGGCGCGCCGGGTGAGGCCGAAGTGCAGGCGCCAGGCGTCGTGGACCTTGGCGGTGGAACCGACGGGCAGCACGTTCGTCGAACCGTCCGAGACACGGACCCCGGTGCCCGCGGCGGCGACCTGCATGACCGCCTTCGCGTAGTCGGCGGCCGGGTGGTCGCTGGCCTGGTAGGCGGCGGAGACGCCGAGGCAGGCGCTGTAGTCGAAGGTGCCGTAGTGCAGGCCGGTCGCGCGCCCCTCCGCCGCCTCGATCATGCGGGCCACCGTGGCGGTGCCGTCGCCGCCGAGGATGGACTGGCTGGTCTCGATCTGGATCTCGAAGCCGATCCGGCCGGCCTCGAGCCCGTGCTGCTTCTCGAACGCCTCCAGGATCCGCACCATGGCGGTGACCTGCTCCGGATACGTCACCTTGGGAAGCGTCAGGACGAGGCCCTCGGGCAGGCCGCCGTGCTCCATGAGGCCGGTGAGGAAGATGTCGAGGGTGCGGATGGCGCGGTCGCGGACCGCCTCCTCCATGCACTTCATGCGGATGCCCATGTACGGAGCGGCCGTCCCGTTCGCGTACGCCTCGGCGATGACGCGGGCGGCGCGCGCCGCGGTCTCGTCCTCGTCGGCGTCGGAGGCGGGCCGGTAGCCGTCCTCGAAGTCGACCCGCAGGTCTTCCACCGGCTCGCGCTCCAGCTTCGCGCGTACGCGGGTGTAGACCGGCCCGGCAAGCTCCTCGCTCAGGCCGAGGACGGCGGCGAAGGAGGCCGCGTCCGGTGCGTGCTCGTCGAGCTGCGCGAGCGCCTTGTCGCCCCAGGTGCGGATGGTCCCGGCGTCGAAGGCGTCACCGGGGACGTAGACCGTGTGCACGGGCTGACGGGTGCCGGGGTCTCCCGGGTAGCGGCGGGCGAGTTCCGCGTCGACCGGGGCGAGTGAGGCGCTGATGCTCTCGCTGACCGCGCCCGCGAGGCTCGTCGACACCTTCTCCTGCTGACCCATTCGTGCACTCTCCATATGCTCGATGTTTCCACTTCACGGAATCAACAATCCGTATAGCGAAGTTAACGGTCGGCGTGATCGGCGTCAATGGGTCCTTTTCGTCGTCCCGTCACGCGGACGGGGCCGCGCGGTGCGAACACCACGCGGCCCCGTCGGCAACCTCGACCAGTCCCGAAGGCCCTTAGCCCTTGCGGGTCTTGACCTCGTCGGTCAGGGCGGGGACGACGTCGAAGAGGTCGCCGACGACGCCGTAGTCGACGAGGTCGAAGATCG